>NZ_CP147838.1:0-1314107 GCF_037338445.1 Salinibaculum sp. SYNS191 | reverse complement strand
CCCTCCGCCTGCATCTCGCCGATGCGTCCGTCGAGAAAGTCGAAGACTTCCTCCCGTCCGTCGTGTGTGTCGGATTTCGTCCCCGTGTGGCCGTCGTGCTCCCAGACTTGCGTGTGCACCCACTCGACGTCCTCGTGCATCGCCGTCACCGCCGTCTCGGCGTCGCCGGCGTCGATGGAATCGAAGTACGTGCCCTGTAACAACTCGTGTAGCTGGTCGCTGGTACTGACCTGTGATGACATACCACTCCCGGATTGATGGGCCTGCTACATAGTCCAATCGGTCGGTTGCACGGCCGAGAGGGGAGACCTAGAACCGCGTCACTCGCCAGCGGCGTCGCTGGCGTGACGGGCGGCCTGGTAGCCGAAGACGACGTTCGGACCGAGCGTCGCGCCCGCGCCGGCGTAGCCCATCCCCATGACGTGGGCCGTGCTGTTCGAGGCCGCGAACAGTCCCGGAATCGCGTCGCCGTGGACGTCGACGACGGCCCCGTTCGGGCGGGTCACGAGACCCCCTTTCGTGCCGATGATGCCGCTGTGAATCTCCATCGCGTAGAACGGCGGGTCGTCGAGTGGGCCGAGGTTCGGATGGTCGGCGTCGGGGTCGCCGACGAAGTTGTCGTAGGTGGTCTCGCCGCGGCCGAACGCGGGGTCCTCGCCATCGCGGGCGTGGTCGTTGAACTCCGAGACGGTCGCTTCGAGGCCGTCGGGGTCGACGCCGATGTCCGCGGCCAACTCCCGCAGGGTCTCCCCGGTCGCCAGCCAGTCCGGCGTCTCGTCGTCCGGCCCGACGGACAGCAGGCGGTACTGGTCGCGGTAGGTCTGGTCGACGACCAGGTAGGCGGGAACGTTCGCTGCGCCGTACTTCTCTGGGTCGAAGTCGTGGAACGTCTTCGTCAGGTCGTGGTAGTTCCCTGCCTCGTTGCAGAAGCGCTCGCCGTCTTCGTTGACCATAATCGACCCCGGCAGCGTCCGCCCCCAGACCATCTTGTAGAGCGGCGAGCCATCTTCCCACTGCTGGCCGTGGGCACGTCCCGCGGGGAACCACCACGCCTCGTTCATGTTGCCGATGTCCGCACCGACGTCCATCCCCAGTTTGACGCCGTCGCCTTCGACGTCCGGCGGCGTCATCGGCGCGTCAACGGGGCCACGGAGGAAGTTCTCGCGCATGTCCTCGTCCCAGTCGATGCCGCCCGCGGCGACCACGACTGCTCTCGCCTCGATAGCCAGTTCTTCGCCGTCCTGCTCTGCGATGAGACCGACCACCCTGTCGCCCTCGGTAACGAGTTCTTTGCCGGCCGTGTTCGTCTCGAAGTCGACACCGGCGTCCAGACAGCCCTCGTAGAGGCCGGCGACGAGTGCCCGTCCCGTCGCGAGTTTGCCTTCCTCCTTTCGTCGCTGGAGTTGCTCGAAATCGGCGACCTCGGGGAACTTCGCGTGGCCGCCCGCCTCGTACACCTCACTCGCCGGCACGGGGAGTTCGTGGTGGGGGTCGTCGCGAACGTCGTCTAGATCGTCGCCGAGGCGCGAGCCGTCGAAGACGGTGGGCTCTATCATGTTGCCGTCGTCGCTGGCCTCCGCCCAGTCGGTGTGGTAGTCGGGATATCCGGCGAACTGGAACTCCAGGTTCGTCTGTTCCTCGATGAAATCCACGACGCCGGGCGCGAGGTCGACGAACGTCTCGATGAGGTCGTCGCTCACCCGGTCGCCGGCCACACGGCGGATGTAGGCTTCGGCCTGTTCCGGCGGTTGCTCGCCGACTGCCTCCACGACCGGGCGGCTGTTCGGGAGCCACAGCCCACCGCCGGAGACGGCGGTCGTCCCACCCACCGTCGGCGCTTTCTCGACGACGAGCACGTCGCCCGGCTGTGCTGCGAGTGCCGCGACGAGCCCCGCACCGCCCGACCCGACGACCGCGACCTCTGTCGATACGTCCCACGTGTCCGGTGGCTGGACAGTCATAGCTCTACGTCACTCGTTCACGTACTAAATCCTTCCCCGCCTAGAGCACGCGGAGGTCGCTCCAGCCCGTCTCGTCGTCGTAATCGGCGGTGTAGACGAACCGCATCTCCATGTGTTCGATGCGCCACTCGGCGTCGACCCGGCGGTACTCGTCGCGGTACCAGCCCTGTCGCCACGCGCCGTTGCCGTCGGCGAACGTCAGCGGCGATTCGACGTACCAGCGACCCGTCGCCTCGTCGCCGTCCACGTCGAGAATCGGGTTCGAGAGCATGTGTGCGGAACTCTCCAGTTGCGCTTCGACGAACTCGGCGGCGAACCGTTCGAGCCCTTCCTGCCCCTCGTAGACGCCCATGCCGCCGAAATCGAGCGTCGGGTCGTCGACGAACAGGTCGAAGAAGGGTCCCCAGTCCTGCTCGTCGACGTAGTAGCAGTACTTCGCGCGCAGTTCTTTCAGTTCCTCACGGGTTTCGAGACGCTGGAGGCGGTCGGCGTCGGTCATACGAGGAACGTGGGCGAGCCGTCGGTTAACAGTTTGCTCTCAGTCGTCGGTGTAGACGCGCCAGACGCCCTGTGCGGTGGCCACTGCCTCGCCGGTGTCGGCGTTTTCGAGCGTTCCGTCGACGACCGCGCTGGACGCTCCCGTGCGCACGATTTCGCCCGTCGCAAACAGTGCGTCGTTCGCCGGTGAGAGGAAGTTCGTGTTGAGGTTGATGGTCGGCCCGCTCGTCAGCGGCTGGTCGGCGACGCTCGCCATGATTGTAAAGCCCATGACGGTGTCCAGGTAGGCGACGACCATCCCGCCGTGGAGCGCGCCCTCCATCCCCGGATTCGACCACTGGTCGTTGTGGGGAATCGACGCCCTGAGCGTGCCGTCTTCGAACGATTCGAAGGTGATGCCCATCTCGTCGATGAGCGGATGCTCGGCGGCGTGTTCCCGGAGCTGTTCGAGGGGATTGTCCCCGGACGGATTGAACCCGGTGTTGCTGCCGTACTGGTCGTCGGAGATGTTCCGCTCCGGCGGTGGCTCGTCAGTCATCGTTCGGTGTAATGGTTATGTGAAACGCATCCTCGTCGGCGTCGCCGCCCTGGAGCTGTATCGCTCGTTCGAGGTCGGCGAGACCGAGCGTGTGGGAGTGAAGCCGGTCGAGGTCGTACCGGCCGGACTCGATGACGTCGATGGCTCGCTCGAAGGACCAGGCGCGCGTGCCGAGGGTTCCCTCGATGCTGACGTTGTCGAAGACGACTTTGTCGGAGACGAACCCCTCGACTTCCCGCATTCCTTTCGTCCCTGCGAGGACGACGGTTCCACCCGGTCGGACGGCCTCGATGGCGTCCACCACCGCCTCCGTCGCGCCGGGGGTCGTATCGACGACGACGTCGACGCCGCGACCGTCGGTGATGTCGTCGATGCGGTCGACGAGCGACTCGGTCGCAACGTCGACGGTGTGGGTCGCGCCGAAAGCGTCGGCGATAGCGAGTCGCTCGGCGTCGGCTGCCAGCCCCGACGAGACGATGGGGCCACAGCCCGACTCCGCGGCGGCGATGACCGCCGAGAGGCCGCGCTGGCCCGGCCCCATGACGAGCACCGAATCACCGACCTCTGCCCCGCCCGCGCGACAGACCCACTCGAACCCCGCACCGAGGGGGTTGAAGAATGTGGCATCTTCGACGGAGACGTCGTGGGAGAGCTGATGAACGACCGTTCCCGGTCGCAAGAGCATTTGCTCGGCGAAGCCGCCCCAGATGCCCGCACCGACGGACAGCGAAGTCGTCCCGTAGATGAACCGCTGGTCGCAGATGGTGTACTCGCCGCGGGTACAGTGTTCGCAGACGCCACACGGCGCGAACGGCTCGATTGCGATGCGGTCGCCCGCGTCGACGCCCCATCGGTCGCCGGCGTCGGCACCGATCTCCTCGACGACGCCGACGGGTTCGTGGCCCAGGACGACGGGGTACTCGAAGAGGCCGCTGTCGTCCATCTCGCCGACGTACCGCTCGTAGTCGGCACCGCAGATACCACAGCCCTCGACGCGGACCAGCGCCTCGCCGCCGCTCACGCTGTCGGGCACGTCCAGGTCGCGCAGTTCGAGTTCCTCCGCGGCCGTCTGGACGGCGGCGCGCGTCGTCGTCATCGACGCCCCTCCCGCCGCCGGCGCACAGCCACCGGCATCTAGTCCTCCACGGGGACGTCGACCTCTATCTCGACGAGGTACTCCGGCCCCGCCAGTTGCTCGACGCCCAGCACGGTGTGGCAGGGATACGGCGCGGCGAACCGCTCCTGATAGACCTCGTTGTAGTCCGCGAAGCGGTCGTGGGGGTCGACGATGTGTGCCTTGACCTTCACCACGTCGTTCAGGTCGCGGTCGATTTCGGCCAGAATCGCCTCGACGTTGTCGAAGGCCTGTCGCGTCTGGGAGGTGATGTCCTCGCCGGCGAGGTTCCGGTCGCCGTCCATCCCGACCTGCCCGGAGATGTAGAACGTTCCGTCGGCGACGATCGCGTGGCTGTAGCCGTGTTCGGTCGAGTCCGGTGCTGACTCTGGATTGATGTGTCGATGCTCCATACTACCTCATTTCGGAGCGAGCCCAAAACGTTGCTGGTCATCGTCACCGTGGCACACTGTTACTGTCGACGACGCTCGGTGCCGACCGGGCGACCCGCCCGCGCTGTGTCACCCGTTGTGCGTGACGGCCCTACGGCTCGTGACCGCTGTACGTGACGCTCCCTACTCGTGAAAGGAGTCGTAGAACCGGTGTTTCACGTCCGGGTTCACCTTGCAGTCGACGACGACCAGCCCCTCCGGCGACGAGAGGTCGGGGGCGATGTCGTCCACGTCGCCGGGTGCCGTCACGGTGTGGCCCGTCGCGCCGAAGCCCTCGGCGACGGCGGCGATGTCCGGCGTCTCGACGAGCGCGGCGTCCGTGTACCCGTCGCGAGCGGCGAGTTGCTGGTACTCGGAGCCGAGGGCGTCGTCGTTCATCACGAGGATGACGGTAGACATTCCGTGGCGGGCCGCCGTGTTCAGTTCCTGGAGCGTCATCGTGAAGCCGGCGTCGCCACAGACGATGACCGGCGTGCGGTCGGTGACGGCCGTCGCCGCGCCCAGGCCGATTGGCAGTCCCATCCCCACCGCACCGAAGTCGATGGTCCAGATGTAGTCGTCGGGGTGGGCGATGGTCATGCCGTCGAGGACCCAGTTGACGAAGTGGCCGCCGTCGGTGACGAGCAACCGGTCCTCGGGCAGGTGTGCGTCGAACTTCGGAATCACGTCGCGCGGGTCGACACGTCCCTCCCTCTCCGGGAAGGTGCGCTGGTCGAACGGCGACGTCGTGGCGATTCGCCGCTTCCGGTTCGCGGTCCAGAACGCGTCGCCGAAGTCGATGTCACGTCGGTCGAGTTTCGCCCGCAGCGCGGCGGCCGTCGCCTTCGCGTCGCCGACGACGGGCACGTCGACCGGCGTGAAGCGACCGATGCTCGCAGGGTCGCTGTCGACGTGGACGACCGTCGCGTCGGCGACGAGTCGCCCGTCGTCGGTCGTGTGCTCGTTGAGGCTACAGCCGACGGCGAGGACGAACTCGCTCCGGGCGAGGAACTCGTTGGCGAGGTTCGTCCCGAAGGTGCCCACGAAGCCGATGCCGAAGGGGTGGTCGGCGAAGTAGCCCTGCGCCTGCAGCGTCGTCGCCAGCAGCGCGCCCGTCCGCTCCGCGACGGCGACCAGTTCCTCGCGGGCGTCCGCCTCGACGGCCCCCTCGCCAGCGAGAACCACCGGCGGCACGGTCGCGTCAGAGTCCAGGTAGGCCTCGACTGCCGCCTCGACGTCCGTCTCCGGGGGCGGACAGCGAGTCGGTGCCGCCGTCGTCTCCGGCGACCCCAGCGGCCCCGCCCGCCAGTCGTCGTCCAGTTCGACCGTCGCGTCGATGACGTCCCACGGAATCTGGACGGCGATGGGGCCGCCCTCGTGCCGGAGGCGGCGAACGACGTCGGCGAACGTGGGGACGAGCGTTCCGGTGTCCCTGACCGATTCGACAGCGCCGACCATCGTGTCGAGGTAGCTCTGCTGCTGGAAGGATTTGACGTCGCTCGTCGCCGACAGCGGCGTCTCGGGGACGACCAGGAGGACCTTCGAGCCCTTCTCGCGCGCGGTAGCGATGGCCGTTCCCGTCTGTGCGATGCCCGGCCCGCGGCCGATTGCGGCGACGCCGATGTCGCCGGACGCCCGCGCGTAGCCGTCGGCCATGGCGACCGCTGCCTGCTCGTGTCGCGCCTCGACGACTTCGATGTCCGCCGCCCACTCCGACTCGATGGTCGACGTGAGGCCCATGATGTCTTCGGCCATCAGCGTGAACACCGTGTCGACGTCCTGTGCGTCGAGAAATTGGATAATCGCGTCGTGTACGTGCATGGTGGGGGTGGCTTCGACCAGTCACACCGGACCGACACCTCGACAGCAACGTCGACACGACGCTCGTCAGTGGACTGGTATCGACTGTCTCCAACCCCCGGCCGCTACTTAGTGATTTCCCCGGTGGCGGCGGATGTGGCCGCGGCAATCTAGGTCGGTGCCTTCGACGGAATTGACGCCAACGTCGTGAGAAAGCGAACCTAGACGCCGTGGCCGCCGTCGACTCCCCGGATGCGACCCCGTCTCAGTCCTTCGTGATGGTCACGTCGGAGTCCTCTCTGTCCCACGTGTCCGCGGAGTTGCCCCACTCGCGGAGCTTGGCCTTCTGTATCTTCTCGTTTTCCGTCTTCGGGAGTTCGTCGACGTACTCCAGGTACCGCGGAATCATGAAGTAGGGCATCCGGTCGTTGCTCCACTCGATTAGCTCCTCGGGGCTCGCCGAGGCCCCTTCCTCGAAGACGACCCAGGCCTTGACCTCGTCCTCGCCGCCCTCCTCCTCGGCCGTTTCTCCGACGACGGCGACTTCCTGCACCGCAGGGTGTTCGAGAATCGGCTGCTCGACCTCGTAGGTGGAGATATTCTCGCCGCGGCGGCGCAGCGTATCGCCCATCCGGTCGACGAAGTAGAACCAGCCGTCCTCGTCGCGCCGGAGGCCGTCGCCCGTGTGGAACCAGCAGTTCTTCATCGCGTCGACGGTCTTCTCGGGCATCCCGTAGTAGCCCGGTGTCATGATGGACGGAATCGACGGCCGGATGGCGTACTCGCCCATCGTGCCGGTCTCGACGGGCTGGTCTGTCTCGGGGTCGACCAGGCGGACGTCGTAGTACTCGTCGAGGAGCAGGCCAGCGGCCCCCTCCGGTCGCTCGACGCCGTAAGGCGCGAGTACCGGCATGCACGTCTCTGTCGTTCCGATGACCTCGGTGGTGTACTCGATGCCGTAGCGTTCCTCGAACTCATCCTGGATGCCGTAGGCGGTCGGCGCGGCGAACAGACACCGGAGGTCGTTCTGGTCGTCGACGTCGCGTTCGGGTTGCTGGTAGACGAAGTCCATCATCGACCCGAGGAAGTTACAGACCGTCGCCCCGGTCTCGTTCAGGCGGTCGACCCACGCCGACGCGGAGAACTTCTCGAAGAGACAGACCGTCGCGCCGGCGATGAGCGCGGGGTAGACGACGAGCACCTGCGCGTTGCTGTGAAAGAGCGGGTTGCCGGTCATGTAGACGTCCTCGTCGGTCAACTGGACGAGGTTCCGGCACTGCTCGGAGAAGAAGTACTGGTGGGAGTACGTCTTCTGGATGGCCTTCGACGGGCCTGTCGTCCCCGAGGTCATGATGATGGAGGCCACGTCGTCGAAGTGCAGGTCCGCGTCGGGATTCGAGTCGTCGCCGGAGACGAGGTCGTCGTAGGCAAGCACGCCGAGGTCGCTGTCGCCGGTATCCTCGCTGGCTTCGTCGCCGAGGACGGCGACCCGCTCCAGGTAGTCCAGGTCCGCTTCCACGTCCAGCACGCGCGAGAGGAACGAGTCGTGGAAGACGCCGAACTCGGCCTCCGTCAGGTTCGCGACGTGGGTCAGCGTCCCCTCCTTGTAGCTGGTGTTGACGGGCACCTCGACCGCCCCGATCTTCGCTAGCGCGAACCAGAGATAGAGGTACTCCAGGGAGTTCGGCAGCATCAACAGGACGTGGTCGCCCTTCCCGATGCCGGCGTCGCGGAGTCCGTGCGCGAGCCGGTTGACGATGCGGTTCGTCTCGGCGAAGGTCACCGTCTCGTCGGTCGTCTCCCACTGGAGGAAGGTTTCGTCGGCGCGCTCGCGGGCCTGCGTCTCCAGCACTGTCGGCAGGAGCCAGTCCTCCTGGTCGTCCCACTCGAACGTAAAGTCCGCAAAATCGTCGTAGGTTTGCATCGTCGTACCACTCGACTGGCGAGCATATATAATCCACGACCGTCTAGCCGGGCGAGGGCCGCCGTCCGGTCAGAGACGCTCCTCTCGGAAATCTTGCATAGTGTTTAATGGGCGAAGCCGGGCTGTGTGTACACATGCGACACTGGACTGATGCGGCATGAAGCTCTACGAGTGCTACGGCCAGGAGACGTTCGACGCGCTGCAAGCGCAACTGCGACGGTTCGGTGACAACCCACTCTACGACGACGTCTTCGCCGAAGCGGGACTCGAAGCGGACGACGTCACTTCGTGGGCGGAGTTCCGGCAGCTCCCCTTTACGAAGACGGAGGACCTGCTCGACGACGTCCACGAGCGCCCTCCGGAGGGCTCGCTGTACGAACCCGGGTCGATGATATCGTTCACGCCGGCCGGCGACGAGCAACTGCCGGTCTTCGAGACGCCGCGGGACCTGGACCGCTACGCCGAGGTCCACGGGGAGATATTCGACCGCCTCGGCATCGAACCCGGGATGCGGGCGATGGTCGCGCTCAGCTACCACGGCTTCGGCACGGGCTATCTCCTGCATCGCGCCCTGGAGGACAACGGCGTCGAGGTCATCCCTGCCGGCCCCGGCGAGGCCGAACAGAAGGCCGCGACCATCGACGAGTACGACGTGGACATCCTCTGGGGGAATCCGAGTTTCGCGCTCGAAATCGCGGAGTACGGTGGCGAGGCGCTGGACGTCTTCATCGGCGGCGGCGAGCCGTTCACCAGCATCCCGGGGCAGCGCCAGCGCGTCCACGACGCCTTCGGTGACCTCCAGTGCGCCGTCGACTACTTCGGGCTCCGGCAGGCCTGGCCCGTCTCCGTCGAGTGCGCCGCCGAGTCGGGGCTGCACGTCATCGACGACTACATGATTGCCGAGATAATCGACCCCGACTCCGGCGAGGTGTTGCCGATGGGCGAGCGCGGCGAGGTGGTCCTGACACACGTCGACCGCGAGGCCGGCGGCCTGCTCCGGTACCGGACCGGCGACCTCAGCATGCTCGAAGCGGGAACCAGTCCACACGTCGACGGCTCGACCGTGATGATGCCGAAAGGCGTCTTCGGACGCACTGACGGGCAGCTGAAGATAAAGGGCGTGAAGGTCTATCCCGGCGGCATCCTGCTCGTGCTCGCGGGTATCGACGGCGTCTCGACGAACTACCAGCTCCGGGTGACAAGGCCGGAGAACACCGACCACGTCTCGCTCACCGTCGAGGGCGAGGCCGACCCGGCGCGTGTCCGGGAGGAACTCCACGAGCAACTGCTCATCACCCCCGATGACATCGAGTTCGTGGACGAACTCGGCGACGTGGTGCCGGTCGTCGACGAGCGATACTAGCCGGACCGCCGGGAGCCACGGCGCGGGTGACCGGTAGAATAATCAGCCTCTACCTCGACGAATCTGCACATGAGCGGCGACCAGACACAGCGGAGCACTCGGTGTTTGATTGCGAAGGTCGGCCTCGACGGCCACGACCGGGGGGCACACGTCATCTCGCGCGCCTTCCGGGACGCGGGCTTCGAAGTCATCTACTCCGGACTGCACCAGTCCCCCGACGCCATCGTCCAGGCGGCGGTCCAGGAGGACGTGGACGTCCTCGGCGTCTCGATTCTCTCGGGCGCACACGGCACGCTCGTCCCGAAAATCGTCGACGGACTCGACGACTACGGCGCGCTGGAGGACACGCTGCTCGTCGTCGGCGGCATCATCCCCGACGACGACCAGCCCGAACTGTTCGACCTGGGCGTGGACGCCATCTTCGGGCCCGGGGCGTCCATCGACGAGATGGTCGACTTCGTCCGCGAGAACCGCCCCGACCGCTGACAGGGGCACACTCGCAGACCGGCAGTACAGGGTGCAGGTCGCCTTCCGGCACCCGGCGCGTTCCGGTCTGGGGGTCCGCTTCGGGGCCGGGGTCGCCGTCTAGGTCGCTTCCGCGCGTGTCCAGCCAGAACGTTACAGAGAGCTGCCACGTCCCCTAATCTATTTATCTCTTGCTGGTGTCTTGACTGTCAAGGGGAGACTATGATACGTGGTAGCGCATTCCAGAACCTAGGCACAGTCATCGACGAACTAGAGGCCCAGGAGATGACTGTTCTCGATGTGGCAGCACAGCGCAGTTCGCTCGTCTCCGGCGGCGACCTGTCCGTGGAACTCACGGTACGCTTGAACAACCTCTCCGGAGTCGCGACGAACCAGAACGTGAAAATCGGTCCCTGCGACGCGGCGGACGAGGACGGCCAGGTGACGACGACGTTCGTGGTGGAGATTCCCGTCGACGGCGACGAGTCGGCCACCACGACGCTGTCGGACGGCCAGGAGTCGGCTGTCGGCGACGACGAGAGCGCCGCCGCACGGGACGCGGCGGAGTCGGAGCGGCCGGACGTCCAGACGCTGACCCAGCGGTCGGAGGAGAGCGACGGCGCGGACGACGTTCCATACTACAAGAACTACGACCTGCTCGCCGAGGTCTACGAGGAGTACGACACCTTCGCCGAGATGACGGAGGCCCTGGGCGTCGACGTCACGCCGGCGACGGTCCGGGAACACATGGTCAACCACGGGATTCACCCGACCTCGGACGAGAACGAGGACGACGAGGACGAGTCCGACGTGGACGCCCGCGACGACGCGCACTCGGTCACCATCGAGGCGGACGGCTACGGACTGCCGGACGGCGTCTCGATGGAGTCGCTCGTCGACGCCGTCCGCCGCTCGCGGACGCTGTACGAGACGCAGTCTGCACTCGGTCTCGACCGGTCGACGACGCGGACCATCCTGTGCGACCTCAACCTCCTCGACCTGGTGACCGGTCGCATCACCAACGGGGGCCCCACCGACATCGACGAAGTCGTCGAGCGCATCCACTCGGCGAGCACCGCCTGACCTGCCGTCTCTGCCCCGCCTGCCTGCTCGTTTACTGTTTCGTGTTGTCGACCCTGGGAAACACATTTGTCGTCAGGGACAGTCTTGGACGTGTATGAGTCTCGAACAGCGAGTGCAGCGACTGGAACACCGGGAAGCCATCAAGCAACTGCGCTACGAGTACGGCCTCTGCATCGACCACCAGCGGTTCGACGACTTCGTCGACCTGTTCACGACCGACGCGACGTGTACCTACGCCGGCGTCGGGACCTTCGAGGGCCACGACGGACTCCGCGAACTGGCGGAGGACTTCATCGCCGCGAACTTCGTCTACTCCTGTCACCTGTTCCACCACCCGACCATCGACGTCGACGGCGACACGGCCACGGGCACCTGGCTCCTGGAGGCGCTGATGGCCTATGACGACGGTCGGATGGAGTGGCGCCAGGGCCGCTACACGGACGCCTACCGGCTGGTCGACGGCGACTGGAAGTTCGCTTCGATTACGCTCGAATCCGAGGCGCAGGGGTACGACGAGTACGAACTGGTCGACCACGACGCCTACGGGCAGATTCCCCGCATCGGCTGACGGCGGGCAAGGTTCTTTGAGGGAGCCCCGACTGAGTGTAGGTGATGACACCCGAAGACACAGCAGCGGACTGTGAGACGATTGTTCTGCGAGCGGACGACCCGGTCGACCACGTGGCGACCGTCGTCATCGACAGACCGGAGGCGCGCAACGCGATGAACGACCAGCTACGCGACGAACTGAAGGCGGTGCTGGACGCGCTCGACGACTCCGACGTCCGCGCGGTGGTCCTCACCGGGTCCGCCGACACCGGCACGTTCGTCTCCGGTGCCGACCTGACAGACCTGCAGGACCGGTCGGTCGTCGAACAGCGCGCCTGGAGCAACCGGCGCAAGGTCTACGACGTGGTCTCGGAGCTGTCCAAGCCGGTCGTCGCGCGCATCAACGGCCACGCCTTCGGGGGCGGGCTGGAGCTCGCGCTCGCGTGTGACATGCGCGTCGCCGACGCCGACGTCCGCATCGGGTTCCCCGAAATCGGGCTGGGGCTCATCCCCGGCGGTGGCGGCACGCAGCGACTCCCCCGGCTGGTCGGCCAAGGGCAGGCGATGCGCTTGATTACGACCGGCGAGGCCATCACCGCTGCGGAGGGCGCGGAACTGGGCATCGTCGACGTCCTCGCCGACGACGAGTCCCTGGACGACGCGGTCGCGGACCTCGTCGGCGGCATCGCACAGCACAGCCCGCTGACGCTCGAATACGCGAAGGAGGCGGTCGCGGCGAGTTCGCGGCTCGACCTCGAGGCCGGTATCGAGTACGAGAAGGAGCTGTTCGTCCAGCTGTTCGCCACCGAGGACAAGGCCGAGGGCATCGCCGCGTTCCTGGAGGACCGCGAACCCGAGTGGACCGGGAAGTAGCGCTACTCCGTCTCGTCCAACTGTACGATCGGCTCGACGAACATCCGGTCGGCCGGCACCTGCGACAGGAAGGTCTTCGAGTCCTCGATTGCCTCCTCCTGCAGGTCGGACTCGCCCGCCTCCTCGGCGTCGGCCAGGCTCTCGAAGTACAGTTCCGCGATGCCGTCGTACATCGACTCCTCGGGGTCGACCGGGACCGAGGTGACGTACTTCTGCAGGTTCGGCATCTCCTTCGCCATCTCGACGTGCGGGCCGTGCCAGTGCTCCAGGAATTCGTCGTGTGTCATGTCCGCCTGCTTTTCGAGAAAGACCACGAGCTTGTACATCGTGTGCTACCGCACACCAAGGAGGGGTATAAGCGTTCCCCCGGCCCGACTGACGACCCCGCTCAGACGAGGTCCGGGAGGCCGGACTCCTTCATCACCGACGCGATCTGGTTCTTCTGGATCTCGTCGGTGCCGGCGGCGAGGCGGCGGCCGCGAGCCATCCGGTAGAGATACTCCAGCGGGTGGCCCTGCTGGTAGCCGTTGGCGCCGTGAATCTGGAGGGCTTCACTGACGATGTGCTCGGCCCGTTCCGTCGAGAACAGTTTCGCAATCGACGTGTCGAGGCGGTCGGGGACCCGACCCTGCTGGTGGGCGTTCATCGCCGCGCGGTAGGTCAGCATCCGGCCGGCTTCGAGTTCGGTGAGCATGTCCGCCAGTTTCCACTCGATGCCCTGGAAGTCGCCGATGGGCTGGCCGAACTGCTCGCGCTGCTGGGCGTAGTCCAGCGCCTTCTCCAGGGCGTTGCGCGAGAAGGAGTTCGCCAGCGTCGCACACCCCAGCCGCTCCCAGTTGAGCGCCTTGAGCTGGTCGACGAAGCCGTCCTTGCCGCGGGTGAGGATGTTCTCCTCCGGGACGTCGACGTCGTCGAAGCGAATCTGGCTCTGGGTCCCGCCGTGCATGTTGGTGTAGTGCTCCTGAATCTCGACGCCGTCCCAGTCGAACTCGATGATGAGCGAGCCGAGTCCCTCGGGATATTTCACCCAGACGACGGCGGCATCGGAGTGTTTGACGTTGCTGACCCATATCTTCTCGCCGTTGAGGACGAGGTCGTCGCTCACGCTGGTCCGCATCGACCCGACGTCGGAGCCGGATTCCGGCTCGGAGATGGCGATGGCGATGGCCGTCTCGCCGTCGATGACCGGCGGGATGTACTGGTCTTTGGCCTCCTCTGTCCCGAACATCTCGATGGCGCGGGGGGCGACCATCTGCTGGTTGTAGAGGAACTCGGCGGTGTCGGGGCAGACGCTCCCGACCGCCTCGATGCTGAGCATGGCCTCGAACTCGCCCATCCCGCCGCCGCCGTACGCTTCGTCGAAGTTGATGCCCAGAAAGCCCTGCTTGGCCAGCAACTCGACGTTCTCCCACGGGGGCTCGCCGTGCCACTCGAAGGCCCTGTCGGCGAACTCCTGTCGTGCGATATCCTCCAGCGCCGACAGCACCATCTCCTGTTCGTCAGTCAGGTCGAACATTGCTGTCCGGTAGTCGGAGCAGAGCATACAAAAAGCCATCGAGAGTGCGGGTTTTCCGGGCGGGACACCGCGACTGAGGGACAGGTTTACATTCCGAGGCGGACTCGCTCAACCATGCGCGACGCATATCTGATTGGCGCAGGGCAGAGTGACTTCGGTGCCTTTCCCGACGAGAGCTACCGGTCGCTGTTTCGCACTGCGTTCGAGGAGACGACTGCGAGCGTCCCGAAGGGCATCTCGCGGGACGACATCGACGAGGCGTACATCGGCATGGTGAGCATCGGCGGCCGACAGATCGGCCTCCCCGGCCCGGCCGTCACCGAACACGTCGGCCTCGACGGGGTTCCCTGCGTCCGCCTGGAGAACGCCTGCGCTGCCAGCGGGTACAGCGTCAGACAGGCGATTCAGGCGGTCAGAAGCGGGATGGCCGACGTCGCGCTCGCTGGCGGCACGGAGGTCATGAACGACCTCGGTCGGGACCGCGCCCGCTACTGGCTGGGGGTCAGCGGCGAGATGGAGTGGGAGCGCATGGCCGGGACCACCTTCTCGGGCGTGTTCGCACAGATTGCCAGCGCCCACATGGCCGAGTACGGGACGACCAGCGAACAGCTCTCCCACGTTGCGGTCAAGAGCCACGAACACGGCGCGAAGAACCCGCACGCCCATCTGGGCTACGAGTGCTCGCTCGAAGACGCCGAGTCCGCGCCCACTATCGCCGCGCCGCTCGGTCTCTACCACTGCTGTCCGATGTCCGACGGCGCGGCCGCGGTGCTGGTCGCCAGCGAGGACGTCGTCGACGAGTACACCGACGACCCGATTCGCGTCGCCGGTGCGGGCGCGGCCAGCGGCGGAATCGGCCTGTTCGAGCGCGATTCCTACACGTCGATTCCGGCGACCAGGGACGCAGCGGCGGCAGCCTACGACGAGGCCGGTATCAGTGCCGACGACCTGGACTTCGCCGAGGTCCACGATTGCTTCTCCATCGCGGAAATCGTCGCGTACGAGGACCTGGGCTTTTGCGACCCCGGCGAGGGCGGCGCGTTCGCCGAGAGCGGTGAGACCAGGCTGGGCGGGGACCTCCCCGTCAACACCTCCGGCGGGCTGAAGTCGAAGGGCCACCCCATCGGCGCGACCGGCGCGAGCCAGATGGTCGAGGTGTTCGAGCAGTTGAGCGGCCACGCCGGCGACCGACAGGTCGCGGACGCCACCGTCGGCCTGGCGCACAACATCGGCGGGAGCGGCGGTGCCGCGACCGTTCACATCCTCGAACGGGAGGGGTCGGCATGACGCCGGGCATCGCTGCCGCTGGAGCCTACGCGCCCCGGAGCCGTCTCACCGGCGACGCCATCGCGGACGCGTGGGGGCAGTTCAAGGCCGGCGGCATCGAGGAGACGGCCGTCCCGGGTCCCGACGAGGACGTGCTGACGATGGGCTACGAGGCGGCCCGGAACGCGCTTGACGCGGCCGCAGTTTCGGGTGCGGACGTCGGCTGGGTCGGGTTCGCGACGACGAACCCGCCGGTCGAGGAGGAGGCGCTGCTCCCGCGCTTCGGCGAGATGCTGGCGGTCCCGGAGACGGCCGAGACGACCATGTTCACGGGGTCGCTGACCGCCGGCGTGCGTGCGCTGCGGGCGGCCGCCCGGGCGGTCGACTCGACGGGGCCGGCGCTCGTCGTCGCCAGCGACGCGCCCCGCGGGGCGCTCGACGAGGCGCTCGAACAGGGTGCCGGTGCCGGCGCGGCTGCCTTCGTCGTGACCGCTGACGGTGCGGCGACGCTCGACGCGTTCGCGTCCGTCGCGGAACCGGCGGCCGGCACGCGCTTTCGCGAGCGCGGCAGCGACCGCTCGGCGGGGCTGGGTATCACGCCCTTCGACCGCCAGGCCTTCGAGTCGACCGTCACCCGCGCGCTGGGGTCGCTCGACTACGACGAGGCGGCCGTCGACGCCGCCGCCGTCCAGGCGACGGACGGCCGGCAGCCGTACCGCGTGACCGGCGCGCTCCCGGTCTCGGGGGAGGACCTGAAAGCACACGCGACCGTCCACACGCTCGGCGACACGGGCGCGGCGAGCGTCCCGCTCAGCATCGCCATGGCGCTGTCGGACGACGTGTCGGGCATCGTCGGCGTCGCCGCCGGGTCCGGTGCGACCGCGGAGGCGGTTGCCATCGACGTGACCGAGACCGTCCCGACCGGCGTCTCGCTCGACGGCGAGGTGGACCTCGACTACGCTTCGTACCTCCGCCAGCGCGGCGAGGTGACCGGCGGCGCGCCACAGGGCGGTGGCGGCTACGTCAGCCTGCCCGCGTGGCACCGCTCGCTCGCCCAGCGATACCGGCTCGAAGCGGGTCGGTGTCCGGCCTGCGACCGGCTGAACATGCCACCGCGCGGTGCCTGCAGCCACTGCAACGCGCTGGCGGAGTACGAGCCGGTCGAACTCTCGCGGACCGGGAGCGTGGAAGCCTCGTCGATAATCTCTCAGGGCGGTGCGCCACCCGAGTTCGCGGAACTGCAGGGGCGCTCCGGCGAGTACGCCACCGGTATCGTCGCCTTCGACGGGCCGGACGGCGGGTCGGCCAGTCTCCCGGCGCTGTTCGTGGAGGTCGACCCCGAGGACGTCGCCGTCGGGGACGAGGTGGAGATGACGATTCGCCGCATCTACACGCAGGAAGGCGTCACCCGCTACGGGTTCAAGGTCAGGCCGTCGGCCTGAGCGCGGTCACTCCTCGTGGTGGCTCGTGCGCGCGATGCGCGGGACGCCCTCGACGGTAATCGTCTCGCCGAGAACGTAACTCGCCGCCGGACTGGCGAGGAACTGCGCCACAGAGGCGAGTTCGTCCGGGGTCCCTATCTGCCGGTCGACTTCTTCCCTGTCGATGTCGTCCGCGCCGATTCCCTCCTGGCTCTCCAGGCCCTCCGTCGCGATGAGGCCCGGCATGATGCCGTTGACGCGGACGCCGTACTCGGCCCACTCGTAGGCAAGCGTCCGCGTGAGGTTGTTCATGCCGGCCTTCGACGCCGCGTAGTGGGCCATCCCCGGCGCGCCGTCGCGGGCCGCGACGCTGGAGATGTTGATGATGGTCCCTTCGCCCCGGTCGCGCATCTGCTCGCCGACGACCTGCGCGCAGTTGAACGCGCCGTGGAGGTTGATGTCGACGATGGTCTTCCAGCCGTTCTCGCTGATGTCCTCGAAGGGGGCGACGAAGCTCGCACCGGCGTTGTTCACCCAGACGTCGATGGGTCCGAAGTGGTCCGTCGTCGCCTCGACGAGCGCTTCGATGGCGTCCCACTCGGTGACGTCGCACTCGACGGCGAGCGCGCGCCCGTCGTGGTCGGCCTCGTTGATGGCCTCCGCGACGGGGTCGACGTTCTCCTGTGACCGCGAGCAGACGACGACGTCGACGCCGTCGCGGGCGAAGCGTTCTGCGATTGCGCGACCGATACCGGAGGACGACCCCGTGACGACGGCCGTCGAGCCACGGACTGTGAAATCTGTCGTAGTCATTCGCGAGCGAAGCTAACAGCAACAGACTTGTAAATCTATCTGGCCCCGGCGACCCCCCACGCAGGGGTGAAACGACCCGTTCGAGATTGTCGGAGGTCGTTCCTGGTGGCTGTCAGGTGGCTCGCCGACCCGAGTCAGGAAACACCCGTCGGCCACGCGGTATCACACCCGCGCCTGCCGTGGGCTGGGCCGGGACGTGTCGGCGAATTAGACATAATAAACCATGAGGAATACAACGCCGGTTGTTTCCATCGGTGTCTGCGGGTGGCCATCTTCGCGTGGACGTTCGACACAACATTTGCCGCGTTCCGGTATATCCGAACGCGTGGGCGGAATCCGGCACATATATATACTGGAAATGGGGCTGGGGGAAATTTTTGCCTCTGATTTTCTCACTTCACTGTCCTGTCGACCGTGGGCCGGGAGTGAAACCAGCCTTGCGGTGGCACTTCGCTTTCGAGTTCGAGCGTCTGGCAGCATTTGCCGCGGTATCTCGGTGTCGGGAAGGGCCGTCACCCCCAGTCCGGCCAACTCGGAAAATTTTGCCGGGCACCGCGAACGTCAGACCAGCAACCACCCCTTCGCAGGGGCGGGGCCGGGTGGAGTTCCTGCTCGACAGTCCCCACGGTGACTACCATATGTTTGTAATGGGGGGCGACTCGGGGAGTACACCTGTCTGAGCGTTGTTCGCCGCGGACGTCAGTTACAGACATACGACTGTAATGGGGTTCGTGACAGCTTGTCGCCCAGTGACAGGTCCGACCGTCGCGGGGGCGTGGGTCGTTTGTCACTGCTGTCTCCGGGTTATCCGAATCCCATTTCTGCACATATTCTCTCGATTAGTGGTCGCAAATCGGCCTATAGCTCGTGTCGCTCGCTTACGACCGCCAGATTTTCTCTCCGGCTACCCCGGAAGAATACTGTTGCGCGTTAGTGTGTGACTTGTTACCAAAATTGTCCAGGTTCGGATTTTGTCAGTAGACAGGTCTCAGCTGAATATCTGTATATCACACGATACGGCGCTATAGAGCATACTTCACACCGATTCTACGTGATTATTGTACATATATTCGAAAAGGGCGTAATTGACACCGGTCTCGGTCCTGACTCGTTACTATTCCGGCTATTTCGGATAGATTTATGAGACTCCACAACATGCCACAATCCATGAGCAACCGAATGCCGGTCAAAACGACCGAAGTCGCCTTCGGCGTCGTGGAGGCGTTGCTCGAACTCGGGGGGGCGAGGTTCACGGAACTGGTGGACCACATGGACATGCCCAAGAGCACGCTCCACGACCATCTCCGGACGCTGGAGTCGATGGGCGTCGTGGTCAAGACGGACAACGTCTACCGGGTCGGTTCGCGGTTCCTCGAAATCGGCGCCCAGGCGCGGCGGCAGCAACCGATATACGAGGCCGGCCGACCCGAGGTGGAGGACCTGGCGGAGGAGACGGGCGAGCACGCGAGTCTCTCCATCGAGGAGCGCGGCCGCGCGGTCCTGTTGCACGTCGCGAAGGGGGCCAACGCAGTCAATCTAGACGCCTACGCCGGCCGGCCGACCCCGCTGCACGCCAACGCGGCGGGCAAAGTCATGCTGGCGCACCTCCCCAAGCCACGCATCGACGCCATCATCGAGGAGCGCGGCCTGACAGCGTACACGCCGTACACCATCACCGACCCGACGCCACTCAAGCGGGAACTGGAGGAGATCCGCCGCCAGGGGTACGCGACGGACACGAACGAACTCGTCGAGGGGGTCAAAGGCGTCGCCGCACCCATCCTCGACCGCGGCGAGGTCGTCGGCGCCATCGCCGTCGGCGGTCCGGCGAACCGGATGCGCGGCGAGCGCTTCGAGGAGACGCTGCCCGACCTCCTGCTCAGCGCGTCGAACATCGTCGAACTCAACCTCACCTACGGGTAACCGCCGACCTAGAGGTCGAACAGGTCCCGTGCGTTCTCCGAGAGCAGTTTCCGCTCGACGTCCGCGCCGAGGTCCAGCGCCTCGACCTGGGCGAGCGTCTCCTCGTACTCCAGCACGGGGTAGTCGGTCCCGAAGACGGCCTTGTCCCTGCCGCGGGTGCGGATGAACTGGACGATGTTCTCGTCCCAGTACTTCGGTGCGTGCGCCGTCGCGCCGAGGTAGAGGTTGGAGTGTTTCCAGACGAGCGCTTCGAGTTCGGACGACCACGGCCAGCCGGTGTGGCCGCCGACGATTTGCAGGTCGGGGAAGTCGAGCGCGATGTCGTCCAGCAGAAGCGGTTTGCCCATCTTGCTCGGCATCTTCATCGCCGAGTGACCGACCTGCATCACGACGGGGACGTCGAGTTCGGCGCACTTCGCGTAGAACGGGTAGTACTGCCGGTGGTTGATGGGCCGGTTCCAGCCGTACGGTTCCAGCAGCGCGCCGACGAACCCGTGGTCCTCGACGTACTCCTCCAGCCTGGCGACCCCGTCCATCCCCTCGCGGGGATTGATGCCCGCCAGCCCCTTGATGCGGTCGGGGTACTCGCTCGCGACGTCGGCGACCAGGTCGTGGGGGACGTCTATCTGCATCCCGCCCTCCAGAGCGCCGAACTTGAGCGCGGGAATCAGCACCGTGTCGACGCCGTTTGCGTCCATCACGTCGACGAACGCGTCGGCGTCCATCCCCTTCTCGGGGTCGTACATGTCCTCTTTCCCGAAAATCCGGGCCGCGACGGTCTGTGCCTCCGAGTCGAAGTAAATCTCCATCCCCTCCCTGGTGAACAGGTTACACCAGATGTCGACGATGTCGCCGTCTGCCGCTACCATGGACCGCTCCCTCGCTGTTGCATGTTCCTACACGTCGGAGACGACTCGTTTAACCCTACCGGTGCGGGGCACCGACCGCGAGGTTTTATGACCGCGGGGGCAGAGTGACGGACGTATGTCCTACTCGAAAATCAACCTGGAGGAGGTCGACGAGAGCACACGCACAGACGCCGAGCCGGCGGTGAAGATGATCGGCTACGACCTCAAGACGCGCGGTGACGACCGGCCCAACGAGATGCGGTTCAACTACTTCTACTACGACGAGGGCGACACCGTCCGCCGCCACTACCAGAAGGAACAGGAGGAGATTTTCTTCGTCCTGTCCGGCCACGCTGTCATGGAGGTCGGCGGCGAGGAGTTCGAACTCGAACCCAACGACTTCGTGGTGGTCGACCCCGGCCCGATGCGCCAGATTCACGCCCTCGAAGACACCGAAATCTTCGCCGTCGGCGCACCGAACCTCCGCAACGACGCCGTCTTCGAGGAGGACTTGGACGAGGAGTGACGCTCAGAACGCGTCGATAATCTCGTCGCCGAACTGTTCCATCAGCCGCACCTGCTCGTCGATGTCGGTCGTGAAGAAGTCGACGATTATCCGGGTCGCACCGGCGTCCCGGTACGTTTCGACGTCCTCGACGATGTCCGCCGGTTCCCCGGAGAGGAGTCTGTCCGGGTCGGCGTCGGCGCTGAGGTTCACCGGCCGGAGCACGGCGATTTCCGGGTCCCCCTCGCGCTCGAAGTCCGTCCACGCGTTCATGATGCGGTCGCGTGTCCCCGCGACGTCGTCCGGGTAGTCCCACAGCGTCGACCAGCCGGTGCCGAACTGCCCGACGCGGCGGATGGCCGCGCCGGATTTCCCGCCGATCCAGACCGGGATGTCGTGGGCCGGTCGCGGGTGGAAGCCGACCTCGTCGAACTGGTAGAACTCGCCCTCGTAGCTCGCGATGCCGTTCTCGCACGCCAGCTCGAAGATTTCGAGGAACTCGTCGGTTCGCCGGCCCCGCTCCTCGAAGGGCGTGCCGAGCGCGTCGAACTCCGTCTTCATCCAGCCGGGTGCGACGCCGAAGTCGAAGCGGCCCTGCGAGAGCGCGTCGATGCTGAGGATGTTCTTCGTCAGAACGAGCGGATGTCGGTACGGCGCGGCGACGACGTTGGTCCCGAGGTCGATGTCGTCGGTGACCGCGGCGAGGTGGGCGAACACCTGGAAGACGTCGAAGACGCTGGTCTCCGTGTCGAACGGCGGTTCGCCGGAGGAGGAGTACTCGTAGTCGCTCGGAATCTCCTTGGGATAGACGATGTGGTCGCCGGCGACGACGACGTCGAACCCGCTGTCTTCGGCGACCTGCCCGCTGCGGCGGAAGACCTCCGGGAGGTCCTCGTCGGGGATGCCGTACGTGTTGCTCGTCGCCGAGAGCATCACGCCGAACTCCATCTCGTCACTCATCGGTATCGCCCTGCCCGTCGGTCTGGGTACGCGAACATATACAGTAGCGAATACGGTGGCTGGCAATTAGGTCTTGTGGTGCCCGGTACCACCCCAGTACGAGCCTTTAATACACTGACCCGTCGTATGGCTGGTATGCCGCGCCCACCACACGACGTGGTCTGTCACAATCCGGACTGTGCGATGGACATGTTCGAGGTTCACCACTCCCACGAGATGCCCGACGACGTCGGCGTCGACGACTACACGTGCCCCTACTGCGGCAGCGACGACCTGGAGGAAATCTGGCCCGAGTGACGCCGAGGTTTTTATCGGGGGAGCGCGAGAGACGACTATGGAGTTCATCGACGAAGACGACATCGAGAAGGCGGACCCGAAAGTCGTCCACGCCGACGACGTCCCGCTCGTCGACTTATCGGAGGTCGACGAGGTACACCCGACTGTCTCCATCCGTCCGGTCGACGAGGTGTTAGACCTGGGGGAGATGGCCGCGAAACTCTGGTACTTCGAACCCGGCGAGGAAGTCGGCTTCCACGCCCACCCCGAGGAGGAAGAACTCTACTACGTCATCGAGGGGGAGTTCTCGCTGAAGCTGGGCGACGCCGAGGACCCGGAGTACGTCACCGTCGGGCCGGGCACGTTCTTCGCGGCGGGGCCGTACGAACCCCACGGGCACCGGTGTGTGGGCGACGAGGACGGCGTCGTGCTGGCACTCGGCGCGCCGGCCGACGCCGGCGACGACGTCATCGACCCCCACGACCTGTCCTAGTTCGCCTGATCCCCGTAGGACGCGTCGAGGTATTCGAGGATGCGGGCCGATTCGGCCATCGTGACGCCGTACTCGTCGTCGACCAGCACGGGCACCTGGCGCTGCCCGGAGACCTCCTTCACGCGGTTGCGCCGGGAGTGCATCGCTTCGACCCAGATGCTGTGGTAGTCGATGCCCAGTTCGTCCAGACGGTCGACCACCCGCTCGCAGTACGGGCAGCCTTCGAGGCGGTACAGTGTTCGGGACATTCGTGTTCCCGTTGTTCACAGCCCCTCAAAAAGATGTCGCGGGGCGCGAGGGCCACGTCGGTGTGGGGAATACTTATACGCTCGCTCGAAGTACATCGTCGCATGCCTCCCGAAAACGGCGAGACTGCGCCAGGTTTCGAAGCGCTCCTCTGTGACGGCGAAGTGTTCGAGGACACCCACGTCGACGACGCCCTCGGCGACCGCGGTGCCGTCCTCTACTTCCAGGGCTTCGTGTTCAGCGCGATTGCACGCCACTGGTGGAAACGCTTCGATCGCGGCGGGTGGGACGAGTTCGATGGCGTCCCGGTCGTCGGCGTCGGCCGCGACGGACCCTTCGCACAGAACGCCTTCCTGCGACGCATCGACAGCCCGTTCAGCGTCTACGCGGACGTCGACGGGTACGTGACCGACGAGTTCGACCTGCGCATCGAGCGCGACGGGATGGCTCACGTCACGACGCCCCAGCGGTCGGTGTTCGTTCTCGACGCCGACCGCGAGGTGCAGTACCGCTGGATTTCGCCGGACACCGTCTCGCCGCCGCCCGTCGACGAAATCGAAGACGCAGTTGCAGAACTCTGAGCCGGGCTATTCGTAGAGGTGTCTGGCGATGACCGACCGGTTGACCTCGTTGGTCCCCTCGTAGATCTGTGCCCCCTTCGCTTCGCGCATGTACCGCTCGACGGGGTAGTCCGTCGAGTACCCGCGGGAGCCGTGAATCTGGACGGCCTCCGTCGCGGCCTCCATCGCGGCGTCCGAGGCGAACGTCTTCGCGATAGCGGCGTCCTGCGTCACGCGCTCGCCCTCGTCTAGCCGGGCCGCGGCCTGGTAGGCGAGCAGGCGGGCGGCCTCAAGGTTCATTTTCATATCGGCCAGTTTGAACGAGACGCCCTGGAACTCGCGGATGGGCTGGTCGAACTGCTCGCGCTCGTCCGCGAACTCCGCGCTGGCGTCCAGCGACCCCTGCATGATGCCGACGCCCTGTGCGGCGACGCCGATGCGCCCGAGGTCGAGCGCCTCCATGATGTACCGAAAGCCCCGGCCCTCCTCGCCGACGAGGAACTCCTGTGGGACGCGGAGGTCGTCGTACTCGATTTCGCTCTCGATGACCGCGTCGCCCTCCATGCAGGGGATGTCCCGGACGACCTCGAAGCCGTCCCGTTCCTGCGGGTTCGGGACACCGATGATGCTCACGTCGTCGTGACTCCCGGTCTGTTCGGTGCGAGCGACGACGAAGACGAGGTCGGCCACCTCGCCGTGGGACGTCCAGACCTTGTGTCCGTTGAGGACGTACTCGTCGCCGTCCTTCTCGGCGGTCGTCTCCAGG
This sequence comes from Salinibaculum sp. SYNS191, assembly GCF_037338445.1. Classification (NCBI taxonomy): domain Archaea; kingdom Methanobacteriati; phylum Methanobacteriota; class Halobacteria; order Halobacteriales; family Haloarculaceae; genus Salinibaculum; species Salinibaculum marinum. Next base: position 1,289,915 of record NZ_CP147838.1, on the reverse strand, counting down.
TTGTTCGCGTCGCTGCCGGCCTGGGGTTCGGTCAGGGAGACGGCGGTAATCTGGTTCTCGGTGAAGATGTCGGTCAGCCACTCCTCCTTCTGCCAGTCGTCGGCGAACTTCTCCAGGGTGTTGCCGATGAGACCACAGGACAGCGAGACGACGCCCGCTGGAATCTTCCAGACCCGCGCCAGTTCCTCGACCGCGATGACGAAAGAGCGGTGGTCCAGGCCGGCCCCGCCGTACTCCTCGGGGACGGTGACGCCGTAGAGGCCGGCGTCGCCGAGTTCGTCGATGACGTCGACGGGGAACTTGCCGCGCTCCTCGTAGTCGTCGACGAGCGGTTCGATTTCGGTTTCGACGAACGACCTGACCCGGTCGCGGAAGTCGTGGTGGTGCGGTTCTAGACCGATCGTGTGCCGCGTAGTAGAGTCTGTCATCGGTAGTCAGTGATACCGATATTTACGGTACGACGCGCTTATACCTTTTGTCGGGCGCGACCCCGCCACCGCCGCTCTCGCCGGCAGCGACGCGGCGACCGCGTCCGGTCTCTGCAGGTCTGTGGCCGGTCTAGGTGGTCGGTGGCGCGCGGGTGGAAAACCGCCCTCGGGGCAACCTTTATTTCCTTCGACTGAAGAACTACGGTGAGACGTATGGATAACGAACTTGACGAGTCGGTCTCTACGGAAGAGGTCAATCCGGAGTACAAATATCCCTTTCACTGGGACCTCGACTTCTCGCTCAACATCGGCGAGGTCAACAGACGGTTCTTCGACGAACTGGAGGACAAACGGATTATGGGGACGAAATGTCCGGAGTGCGGTGACGTCTTCGTCCCGCCCCAGTCCGTCTGTGTCGAGTGTTACGAGAAGACCGACGAGTGGGTCGAAGTGGAACAGAAAGGTGTACTCGAGAGCTACACGGTCTGTTTCTTCGAGTTCCGGAAGATGCCCGAACCGCCGTATATCACGGGGGTCATCCGCGTCGACGACTCCGCAATCTGTATGATGCACTTCATCGAGGAGATCGAGTACGACGAGCCGATGGAGTTGGTCGACAAACTCGAGAAGGGCCAGGAGGTGGAACCGGTGTGGTCCGACGACCGCAACGGCGACATCTTCGACATGGACCACTGGCGCCTGGCGGAATGAGGTGGATTCAGCATGGACACAACCCACCCCACGGAGGGGGCGACGGATGACTGAGGTAGCGATTGCCGGGTACGCGACGAGCGGATTCACCGGCGAGACGGACAAGTCGGGCAACGAACTGGTGCTGGAGACGAACATGGCGGCGCTGGACGATGCGGGCGTCACCCACGAGGAACTGGACAGCGTGATGTTCACCGGCCAGGACCCCTACGACGGGGCCGCCATCAGCGACGGCCAGAAGATAGCCACCAGCGCGGCCTACCGCAAACCGATTATGCGCCTCCAGAGCGGCGGCGGCGCGGCGGTTCACCAGGCCCGGGCGAAGATACGGTCCGGGAAGGCCGACGTGGTCACGGTCGTCGCAGCCGACTTCGTGACCGCCGACCCCACGACCCTCTCCTGGAGTTCCCAGGAGGCGCTGTACCACCGGCCCTTCGGCATGAACAACCGCAAGTCCTACGGCTTCTTCACACAGAACTACCTCGACGGCACCGACGTGACCCGCGAGGACCTGGCGGCGACGGCGGCCAAGAACTACGAGGCGGCCGCCGAGAATCCGACCGCCCACCGGCAGGAGGCCTTCTCGACCGAGGAGGTACTCGACTCTGACCCGGTCGTCGGGCCGCTGACGGAACTGATGCTCGGGCCGATGTCCTACGGCGCTGCCGTGCTGGTACTGGTCAACGAGGACGTCGCAGCGGAACTCGACGACGTTCGCGGCTGGGTCACCGGAACCGGCCTGGCGACGGCCAAGTACAAGTACCGGGAGATGGCTGACAGACTCCACCAGCCGACGCTGCGGGACGCCGCGTCGGCCGCCTACGAGGAGGCAGGTATCGCACCGGACGACGTCGACGCCGCGGAGATGGCGACCCACGCGCCGTCCTTCGAACTGCTGGGGTACGAGGCACTCGGCTTCTGTGACGACGGCGAGGGGCCGTCGCTCGTCCGGGACGGGACGACGGCCATCGACGGGTCGCTCCCGGTCAACGCGTCGGGCGGCCCGGTGGCGACGAGCCCGCCGAACGCCGGCGGCGTGTACCGCGCCATCGCCGCCTGTCAGCAACTCGACGGCGAACTCGGCCAGCAGACGGCCGAGCGCGTCCTCCTGTGGGACAACGACATGCACCTGGGTGAGCCGGCCCGGACGGACGCCGTGCTCGTCCTGGAGGGGGCACCAGCATGACCCGGAAGGCTGGCGCAATCGGCGTGGGCTACTCCGACCCCGAGACGTTCACCGACTACCGGCTGTCGACGATGTCCAAGGAGGAGCAGGCCCACGAGGCGATTACGGCGGCCCTGGAGCACGCCGACGCCGACCCCGCCGACATCGACGTGGCGCTGTTCTGTACGGTCGACGGCTTCGAGGGCACGTTCCGCGTCGAGCGTACGCTGGAAGTGATGGGGATGGGCAACGACATCCCGGTCATCAGCATCAACACCGGCGGCACGGCCGGCGGCAGCGGCGTGAAAGTCGCCTACGAGTACCTCGCCTCGGGTGAGTACGACACGGCGCTGATCTACGGCTCACCCTCGTTCGACTCGGTGGTCGAGGCCCAGCCCGTGATGAACACGAACGCGGACCCGCTGTTCGAGCGGAACTTCGTCACGGCCATCCAGATGGGCGCGCTGCCGAGTTCGGGCTACATGGAGATATCGGGGGCAACGCTGGAGGACTTCGCGAAAGTCGCCGCCCAGAACTACCAGAACGCGGCGAAGAATCCCTATGCCCACCGCAACGAGGGCAAGACGGTCGAGGAAGTGCTCGACTCACCGATGGTCTGCTGGCCGCTGCGGCGCGCGATGACCTGTCCGGTCTCGTCGGGCGCGGCGGCGATGGTCATGGCCGAGGAGGAGACCGCCTACGAGCACCGCGACAATCCGGTCTGGGTCGAGGACATCGACTCCATCTCGAACACCTTCGAGACGGGGCCGCGGACGATGGACTGGTTCCCGAAACTCGAGACGCTCGCCGACAGAATCTACGAGCGCCAGGACATCGACGACCCGCTCGACGCGTTCGATGTCTGCGAGACGTTCAACCCCTACATCCCCTTCGAACTGATAGAGTACGAGGCGATGGGCTTCTGCGAGAAGGGCGAGGGGAAACACCTCATCCGCGACGGCGTGACCGCCCGCGACGGCGAACTGCCGGTCAACTGCTCGGGCGGGACGCTCGCGACGAACTCCGGCATCTGCGCGTCGCTCTCCCGGCACACCGAGGTCGTCCTTCAGCTGATGGGCGAGGCTGGCGAGCGCCAGGTTGCGGGGAACCCGGAACTGGGGCTGGCGCAATCCTGGGGTGCAAACCTGGGGCAGTTCCAGCAGATGTGCGTCTTCTCGGCGGACTAGGTCCTCGACTGCTTTTTATCGATTCGAACGTAGCGCCACGGAACGACCGCTCAGTCCCGACCGAACTCGGACACGGGGCCGAGGTTCTCCCGTGCCCGAATCAGAGGCTGGAGGAAGTCCTCCGGCGGGAGCCACGGCATCTCGAAGTCGTCGGCCTCGTACTCGGTCTCTATCGCGGCGAGTAACGCGTCCTCGTCGGTGATGGACTCGCCGACGACGGCGTCGTTCAGCCGGTCGACCGCCTCGTATGCGGGTTTGTGGTACATGTCGCCCGTGAACTCCACGTCGCGGATGGTGTCCTCGGCGTCGACGAGGACGCTCACCTTGATGAGTTTCCGTCCCTTGTAGGCCACCTCTGCCACCCGGTCCCCGTCGGCGGCGTTCTCGAAGACGCGGCTCGTCGAGTAGTGTTCGAACCACTCGGCGGACCCGTAGTACTCGCGGTGTTCGGCCAGCGCCTCCCGTTCGTCGTCGCTCAGTTCGCCGTCCTCGACCGTTCCGTCGACCAGGTCCGCGAGGTTCTCCGCCCCCTCGGCCATGATGGCGTCGACGTCCGCGTCGGGCGCGACGTCGGAGAGGGAGGTCATCCGTCCGGCCGCGCTGTCGGTCTCCTTGTCCTCGAACTTCTCCTCCGGGAGCTTCAGCACCTCGTCGATGAGACCGAACACGTCCGGGTCGAACGTCCAGTTGATGAGGTTCATGAACACGCCCCAGACGCCGTTCTGGTAGCCGGCCCCCGAGACGCCGACTTTGGCGTACTGTCCGCCCTCCTCCTCGGGTTCGAGTTCGATGTCGCCGCCGTCGCGGTAGACGGCATCGGAGACGCCCGCGTCGCGCAGGGACTGCGCCATCGCCTCGCCAGCCAGGTCGATGTACTCCGTCATCGTGTGCTCGCCGCGGTCCTGGAAGAACATGTAGAGGACGGGCGTGTTGTCCCCCTGGAAAAAGCCCGTGCCGCCGCTGACGTTGAACCGACGTCCGTAGGCGACTCCCGCCTCGTCGGCGCGTTCGCGGTCGATGAGCGACGCGTCCTCCACTGGCCCGAGTTCGAGAAAGAGGTCGTCGTCGAACGTCCACTGCATGACCGTGGGCGGGGCCTCCCCCGCGGCGACGCTGTCGATGAGCGTCCGTTCGAGTGCGGGATAGCTGTCGGGCTCTATCGTCTGGTCGAGTTTGCGAACTGTCGTCATGGGTCCGTCACCCTAGACGAGGCTACTTCAAAAATACTTGATGGAGGGCTGGCCGCCTAGGTCTGATATCGTCAGCGATGCGCGTGGGCGAGCGCGCGAAGCGATAGTGTTCAGGACACCCGAAACTCCCGGAGACACGCAGAAAACACGCCCACGAATCGACGCGAAAAATACACCCGGGACGACGGAACGACGGGACGTCGTGACTGGAGTCGACTGGAGTCAGCGGGACTGTGTCAGTTGTCGATCCACGGCGGCGAGACGTAGTCGCCCTTGTCGACCCGGTCGGGCCAGAGACCGACCTGCGTGGGTTCGCCGTCGACTTTCTGCCACTGCATCACGGGTGGCTGGACACCATCGGGCCCGTAGATGGGGTCGTGGACGTACTCCTCGCCCTTGTCGGCGTAGTCTATCTGACCGGTCGCGCCCTCGAAGTCCAGGTCGTCCTCGATTGCCGGCACGAGGTCGTCCGTGTCGAGGGACCCGGTGGCCTGGACGCCCTCGAAGAACGTCTGTGCGGCGTCCCACATCGTGTACGCCTGGGAGTGCGGCGGCGGGCCGCCGTACTCGTCGCGGTGTGCCGAGATGAAGTCCTTGGTCGTCTGGTTGATTTCGAAGCCGGGGCCGCTGCCGGGGATGTACGACCAGACGTGCTCGACTGCGCCGTCGGTGTTCTCCCACTGGTTCGGAATCGCTGAGAAGATGTCCGCGCCGCCCAGCGAGTAGTTTGGCTTCTGTTTCGCCCACTGGATTTCGAGGCCGATACCGCCCTGCGAGAGGAACGAGTACATCAGGTCGATGTCCTCCGACTCGCCCTTGTTGAGGATCGGCGAGAAGTCCTTGGTGTCCGAGGAGAACTGCTCGGTGAACACGACCTCCACCGAGTCCGGCAGATTGTCGACCGCCGTCTCCCAGATCTCCTGGAAGCCGGTGATGTTCTCGATTGCCAGCCCGATACGCTCGAAGCCCCAGTCTTCGAACTTGGCCTGGGCGTGCTGGCCGAGGTTGTACCCGAACTGGTAGGAGTTCGGCATCGCCCGGAACCAGGTGCGGTTGGTCTCGTAGTTCTCGTTGATGCGGTCGTTGATTTCGGTCGTCGACACACCACCGGCGACGTGGACCTTGCCGAACTGCTGCATCTCGTCGAAGACGGCCAGTCCGGGCTCGCTGCCGAAGAGTCCGATAGTCGCGTCGACCTGCTCTTCGAGCATGAGTTCGCGGTAGGCCTTCCGGGCGGTCGCCGGGTCGAGCTGCGAGTCCTTCACCGTCAGATCTACCTCTGCACCCAGGAGACCGCCGTTGTCGTTGACCTGCTTGACGGCGAGTTCGGCCGCCTGCTGCTGTGCCGTCCCGCCGGCGAAGTTCCCCGGCAGGGGGGCCAGTGCACCGAGCTTGATCGGACCGCTGATGTTCCCGCCCCCGGTCGAGCCACCGTCGCCGCTCCCGCCGTCGCCGCCATCGCCGCCGTCACCACCGTCGCCGCCGCTGCTGCAGCCAGCCACCAGTGCGAGTGCGCCGGTCCCGGTCGTCGCCAGGAACTTTCGGCGGTTGAGTTGCCTCCCCGTAGTGCGAGTTTTGTCAGCACTGCCTCCGTCAATATTTGACATACAATACCGATAGGAATCCCCTCCTACAAAAATGTATGGAGGAATCGTATCGTCGTCTAGGCACGGCTCCGGCGACAGCGCCGGCAATTTCGCCGTTCGGTTCCTCGCGCCCGCACGCGCCGTCGTACCACCAGTTCGCATCCGCCGTGAACCAGTCGGGAGTGTCACTGAACAGGGCTGGTCGGTCGGTCTCGACCCCGGGACGGCTGCCCGCCAGTCGCGGGACGTCGCTCCGGCTGACAACAAGTATTAAATAGGTCGGGAGGCACGAGTTGACCATGGTACAGGTCACCAATCTAGTCATCAGTGCACTCACTCTGAGTGCGCTCTATGCCCTCGTTGCAATCGGGTTCACGATGATCTTCGGCGTGGGTGATATACTCAACGTTGCTCACGGAGCAGCGATTATCCTTGGTGGGTTCGCAGCCTTCTACACGGTGTCGCTGCTCGACCAGAGCATCTGGCTGGGGTTAGTCTTCGCCATCGTCGTTCCCGCTGTCTTCAGCGTGGGCGTGTACAAGGTATTCGTCAAACGAATCGAGGACGAGATATTTATCGTCATAATAACACTCGTCATCCTGTTGCTCACAGAGAACATCTTCCTGTTCGTCGAGGGGACGAGTTCGAAGGTCATCCCCGACCTCTTCCCCGGGCAGACCGAGATCGCCGGGATAACCCTCCAGAACAACTCGGCGTTCCTGTTCCTGTTCTCGTGGGCGCTCATCCTGGGTCTCATCGTCTTCACCAACCGGAGCTGGATCGGCCGGGGCATACAGAGTCTCAGCATGAGCGAACGAGGGTCGAACCTCGTCGGCGTCAACACGGAGCGCACGACGACGTACACCTACGCGATTGCCGGCGGGCTGGCCGGTCTCGCCGGCCTGTTCTTCGGCATGTCGCAGTCGGTGTCCTACAACATGGGGCTCGACCCGCTGTTGCTCGCGTTCGCAATCGTCATCCTCGGCGGGATGGGGTCGATCAAGGGGAGCGTCGTCGGGGCCTACATCATCGGGTCGCTGGAGACGGTCACCACGACACTCATCGACGCACGGATGACCGGCATCATCTCACTGGCAGTCATGTTCCTCGTGATAATGATTCGACCACACGGGCTGTTCGGCCGTCCGGGGGAGGAGTAACGAATGAGTTCGGACCAACGCACCCTGTCTCTCGACCGGCTCAGCGAGGTTCCGGTTCGCTACTGGCTCGGGTTCCTGTTCTTCGTCGGCCTCGCCGTCCTGCCGACGCAGATTGGAACCCTCGACGTCCTCACGATGTCGGCGGCGTTTTTCTTCGTCGTCTTCGTCATCAGCTGGGACTTCGTCTCGGGCTACACGGGGATGGTCAGCTTCGGCCACACGCTGTTTTTCGCACTCGGTGGCTACACCACGGCCATCCTGAACCTCGACTTCGGCGTCGACCCGTTCCTCGGCATCCTGGTTGGCGTCACCATCGCCGCAGTGGCCGGCCTGCTCATCGGGTTCCCGGCACTCCGCATCGAGGGGCACTACCTCGCACTGTTCACCCTCCTGCCCCCGCTCATCCTGCTCCGGATGTTCCAGCTGTTCCGGGAGGAGACCGGCGGCACGCGGGGCCTCCCGAACCCGGAGAACCTCATCCAGATGGACAGCTTCGTCGCGACGGCGGAGGCGAACTACTACCTCGCGTTCGGGTTGTTCCTCTTCGTCTTCTTGCTCACGTTCGTGATTACCCGGTCGGACACCGGCGAGATATTCACGGCCATCAAGGAGAGCGAGGACGCGGTGTCCAGCGCGGGCATCAACCCCGACAAGTTCAAGCTCTACGCGTTCACGCTGAGTGCGGCACTCGGCGGCCTCGGGGGTGCCGTGTTCGTCCACACGCCCGCTGGGAGTCCGTCGCCGACCCAGTTGCTCGACCTCGTCGTCATCATCGAGGTGCTTATCGCCGCCATTTTCGGCGGGTTCGGCACCATCACGGGCTCGGCCTTCGGCGGCTTCTTCTTCTTCTGGGTCACCGACTGGTTCGAGGGCCTCGACTACCTCGTGCCGGTGCTCGACGTGCCGGTCACCCAGGTCGACGAGGTGTTGTTCTTCCTCATGATGCTGGCACTGCTGATGTACCTGCGCGAGGGCGTGCTGCCGTGGGCGACGCGCAACGGCAGACGGGTGTTGAGTTACGCCAGAGGCGGCGACCCCCAGGCCGTCACTGACGGCGGGCGCTCGCGCCTCGACGGCGTCCTGGAAACGTACCGCGAGAGCTACGACGACATGAGAGACCGATTCAACGGGAGGAACAGATGAGCACCGATTCACCACAGACCACGGCTGCGACGGACGTGTCGGCGGACGCGGAGACGATTCTGAAAGTCGAGAATATGACGAAGCGGTTCGGCGGACTCACTGCCGTCTCGGACCTCTCCTTCGACGTCTCGAAACAGGAGATACTCGGGTTCATCGGCCCGAACGGCGCGGGGAAGTCGACGACGTTCAACTGCATCTTCGGGACGTTCAAACCGACGAGCGGCACCGTCCGCTTCAACGGCGAGGAGGTCACCGCGCTGCCGGCACACACGATGGTCCAGAAGGGAATGGCCCGCACCTTCCAGACGTTCCGGCCGCTCCCGGACCGCGACGTCCTCTCGAACGTCGAACTGGCGAACGTCTCCAACAAGCTGGTGACGCTCTCTGGGCTGTTCGGCTCGACGGCGGCGGAGGCGGCGGACATCTGCGAGCGCGTCGGCCTCGGCGACGACATGCACAAGATGCCCGACGAACTGCCCCACGCCGGCATGATTCGCCTCGAAATCGCGCGGGCAATCGCCACCGACCCGGACCTCCTGCTGGTCGACGAGCCCTTCGCCGGGCTCTCCGGCAAGGAAGTCCGCGGCCTCTCGGAACTCTTCGAGAACCTCCGCCAGGAGGGCATGACGCTCATCGTCGTCGACCACAACATGCGCGGCCTGTTGAACCTCATCGACCGGGCCGTGGTCATCAACTTCGGCGAGCGCATCGCCGACGGGAGTCCCGAGGAGATCAAGAACGACCCGACGGTGCAGGAAGCGTACCTCGGGGGGTCGGAGATATGAGCGGCCAGACGACGAAAACCCGGGCGGCGGGCGACTCCATCGTCGAAGCGAGCGACATCTCCGTCTCCTACGGGAAGGTCAGGGCGCTCCGCGGTATCGACCTCACTATCGACGAGGGCGAAATCGTCTCGCTCATCGGACCCAACGGGGCCGGGAAGACCACCTTCGCGGACACGACCGCGGGCTTTCTCCCCTACTCGGGACAACTCTCCTACAAGGGACAGGAGGTCGGCGACGTCGACCAGTCGACCCTCGTCGAGGACGGGATGATATACTGCACGGAGAAGCGCGACCTGTTCCCGTTCATGGACGTCGAGGAGAACCTCACGATGGGGGGCTACCGGAGCCGCGACACCGTCGACGAACTGCTGTCGTTCGTCTACGACCTCTTTCCGCGGCTCGAAGAGCGCCGGTCCCAGGAGGCCCGCACCATGTCGGGCGGCGAACAGCAGATGCTCGCCATCGGGCGGGCGCTCATGGGCGACCCGGAACTGCTCATCCTCGACGAACCGACGCTGGGGCTCGCACCGGTCATCATCGACGACATCAGCGAGGCGCTCGACCCGATTCAGGACCGCGGCGTGACCATCCTCCTCGCGGAGCAAAACGTCACGTTCGCGCTGAACCACGCCGACCGCATCTATCTGCTGGAAAACGGTGAGGTCGCCAAATCCGGACCGGCAGACGAGATGAAAGGCGACACCTACATCCGCGACACCTACCTCGGCGGCTAGAGGCCGAGCAGCCGGTCGGCGTTTTTCCCGAGTAACTGTTCGATTTCGGCATCCGAGAACGTCGGTGCTGTCTCCCTGTCCGCCAGCGACTGCACGTTCTCTATCCACTCCTCTTTCGGGTGTACCGGGTCGAACGCCGGGTCGTCGGTCCCGAAGTGCATCCGGTCGCTCCCGACGGCGTCCATCAGTTTCCGCACGGCCGTCGCGAACTCCTCGGGGTCCTCCTTGCAGCGTTCCTGCCAGCCGGAGATGTCCACGTGCAGGCGGGCGTTGACCTTCGAGCGGGCGACGGCGTGGAGCTCCTCCCACCACTCGAAGGACATGTGCGCGGCGACGATGTCGAGGTCTGGGAAGTCACTCAGCACCTCGTCGAGGTTGCTCGGGTGGGAGTACTTGCTGTACAGCGGGGCAAAGATTGGGCCGGTGTCCGTCAGGACAGGGACGTCGTGCCGGCGGGCAATCTCCAGGAGCCGGTAGGTCTCCTGGTCGTGGTGATAGAACCCCGCCGTCGGGTGCAACTTCAGGCCGTCCATGTCGAGGTCGGTGAAGGCCGTCTCGATGTGGTCGGCCGCGCCGGGGCGGCGGGGGTCGATGGTCGCGAACGCGGAGATGCGGTCGGGGTGGTCGTCGCGGAAGGCGGCAATCGTCCTGTTGACCTCCTGAATCGGCGTCTCGGGGTCGCCCAGCCCGACGCCGAAGTCCACGCCGAAGACGTTCTGGTGGTCGATGCCGGCCTCGTCCATGCGTTCGAGCAGCGCCTCGCCGGTCGGATCCCAGTACGTCGGCAGGTACGACTCCCGGATGCGCTCGGGGTCGACGGTCTTGCCCTTCTTCTCGTTCTCCCGGACGGCGATGTCGACGAAGGCGTCCCAGAACCGCTCCGGGAGCCAGTCCTCCGCCCACAGGTGCGAGTGGATGTCTACGATGCGTGGCATGCGTCAGGTGCAAGGTGACGCTATGCGATTGAAAGTGTTCCGGTGGCGTGAACCCGACCGGCAAGAAGGGTGTGAGAACTGGGGCGGAACCGGACTGGTGCGCGCCTCAGGGCTTGATGAGGAACCCGCCGTCGACGGGGAGCGTGACGCCGGTGATGCGCGCGGAGAGGTCCGACCCGAGGAACAGCACCGCGTCGGCCAGGCGCTCCGGCTGGCCCTTTCCCTGCATCGCCTCGGAGACCTCGAAGCGTGTGACGCGGTCGGGTTTCTGCTCTGCGGCGCGGTGGTGCATCGGCGTCTCGACGATGCCCGGCAACACCGTGTTCACGCGGATGTCGTCCTCCGCGTACTCCATGGCGGCGACCCGCGTCATGCCGTTGACGCCGGCCTTCGTCGCGCTGTAGGCGCTGCGACCCATGACGCCGGAGTCGGCCGCAATGGAGGAGGTACTGATTATCGACCCGCCGCCGTCGGCCAGCATCGCCTCGATGCCGTACTTGATTCCCATGAAGACGCCCCTGAGGTTCACGGCGACGACCTGGTCGAAGGAGTCCATGTCGTAGTCCGCGAACGTCGACAGCGGGCCCTCGATGCCCGCGTTGTTGAACAGGACGTCGATGCCGCCGTACTCGCTGACCGCCGTCTCTATCATCTCCTTCACGTCGTCTTCCTCGGCGACGTTGGTCTCGACGAAGGTCGCCTCGCCGCCGTCGTCCTCGATTTCGTCGACCGTTGCCTGGCCGGCCTCGACGTCTACGTCCGCCGCGACGACCTTCGCACCTTCCTCGGCGTACCGCAGCGCCGTCGACTCGCCGATTCCGGAGGCTGCACCCGTGATGACTGCGACCTTGTCCTGGACTAGCATGATACTCGTCTACGGAGTGAGGCGGGACCCGCTTATAATTACCTCCGCCTCGCTGGACTAGGTCCGCACGGCCCCGCGACAGGGCGCACACTTCTGGTGTGCGACAGTCCGGTGCACGCCGGCCGCCGCTCACGTGGAGACCGAGAGCGGGAGCGATTCGAGGCCGTAGACGTTGCTCCCGTAGAAGGGCTCGAGTTCGTCAGTGGCGATGTCGACGGTGTCGACCCGGTCGAGAAACGCCGAGAGCATGATTTCGGCCTCCATCCGCGCGACGGGCGCGCCGAGACACGTGTGGGGCCCCCGGCCGAATGCGAGGTGTTTGTTCGGCTGACGGGTCGGGTCGAACGTCTCCGCGTCGTCGAACTGGCGTGGGTCGCGGTTGGCCGCGCCGAGATGCGCGACGACGAAATCCCCCGCGGGAATCGTCTCGCCCTGCAGTTCGACGTCCTCCGAGGTCTGTCGGCGGATGACGTGGACGGAGGTGCGGTAGCGAAGCACCTCTTCGACGGCGCGGTCCATCGGAATCGACCCGTCCTGGAGGTCGCCGACGATGTCCTGGTCGACGAACGTCCAGATGGCGTTCGTCAGGATGTGGCGGGTGGTGACGTTCCCAGCGAGCAACAGGAACAGGCCGAAGTTGTACATCTCCTGGCCGGTCAGAATCCCGTCGCCGTCCTCGATTATCGTCGTGACGAGGTCGTCTTTCGGGTTCTCGCGGCGTTCGGCGACGATGTCGGCGAAGTAGTCGGTCATCTCCTGGTGTACCTCGACGCGTTTCTCGTGGGCCCGCTGTTTAGCCTCCGGCGTCCGCTCGTCCGGGGCGGCGACCAGGTCGTCCGACCAGGTTTTGAACTGTTCGCGGTCCGCCGGTGGCACTCCGAGAATCTCCGCGATGACAGTGACCGGGAAGTGCCAGGCGACGTCGTCGACGAAGTCGATTTCGTCCGTGCCTGTGACAGCATCTGCAACGAAATCCTCGGCCATATTCTCGAAGGTCTCCTGGTACCGTTTCAGATAGCCCGGGCGGAACACGTCGTCGACGATGCCACGGAACTCGGTGTGTGTCGGCGGGTCGACGCTCGCCAGCGTGTCTGTCGTCTCCGTCTTCTCGTTGGCGTTGAGCAGCATGTCGATGGTGTTCGTCGCGCCGCTCTCGGAAGAGAAGGACCCGTAATCCGAGATGACTCGCTCGACATCGTCGTACCGGAATACGTCCCAGACGTGCCGTTCGTCGTCGAAGCGAACGGGTGCGTTCTCTCGCATCTCGTCGTACCACGGATACGGGTTCAGTTGTCCCTCGTCGTCGGCGACGCCGTCCGGAATTTCGAATGCACCACGTTGGCCTGGTTTCGAGGTGTCCATGCACCGGTATACGCAACTATCGATAAAACACTTTGCTACGGTCTGCCACGGCCACCCTCGGCGGTGCTGCCACCTACAGGCTCTAGGTAGCGGTCCACCCTCGACTGGTCGGAGGAAGGTCTATAAGCGGTAAGCGGTATGGTCTCTAACGACATGGCCGAGTTGAGCGTCACGCTTCAGGTACTGGTAAACGGGATTATGGTGGGGTTGTTGCTGGCCCTGGCGGCTGTCGGGCTGTCGCTCGTCTTCGGTGTGATGAAGGTCGTCAACGTGGCCCACGGCGAGTTCATCATGCTCTCCGCGTACGGGACGTTCTGGCTCTACACCTGGTGGGGGATCAACCCGCTGCTGGCCTTTCTCCCGCTCGTCGCGCTGGCGGGCCTCGTCGGCTACCTGCTCTACGGCGGGTTGCTAAGCAGAATCATGGACAGGGAGTCGCTGGAGAACGATTCGCTTCTGATTACCTTCGGAGTGAGCATCATCCTCATCAACGTCGCACGGCTCGCGTGGGAGCCGAACCGACGGAGCTACCAGTTCCTCGTCGGGAGCTACGAGTTTCTCGGGGTGCGCTTTGGCAAGTCGCTCCTGCTCGCTGGCGCCTTCGCGGTGGCCCTCTACCTAGCGGTCTATCTCGTCCTCAACCGGACGCAACTGGGGCGGGCGATTCGGGCGACCGCACAGAACCGCGAGCAGGCGACTCGCGTCGGTATCGACGTCCGAAATATCGACGCGAAGACGTTCGTCCTCGCCAGCGTCCTGGCAGCCAGCAGCGGCATCCTCCTCTCGATGTTCCGCTCGATTACCCCGAACATGGGCTTCGAGTTCGTGCTCGATTCCTTCGTCGTGATGATTCTGGGTGGCCTCGGGAGTTTCTTCGGCGCGTTCGTCGGGGCGATTCTCTACAGCAGCGTCGACCATCTAGGCGGCCACCTGTTCGACATCACGACGGGCAACATCCTCGCGCTCAGCATGGTGTTCGTCGTCCTGGTGTTCTTCCCCAGCGGACTGTTCGGCACGCCCGGGAGGCGGGACTGATGAACGTCCGGTCGCTGTTCCAGCGGATTCCGGAGCGCCGTCCGTTCAACAGGCGTCGTCTCGCGCTCGGTGGCCTGCTGGTGCTCGGTGGTCTGGCGGTTCCGATGCAGGGCAGCAACTACCTGATGACGGTGTTCTCCATCGCGTACTTCTACGTGGTCCTCAGCGAGTCGTGGAACCTCATCAGCGGCTTCACCGGCTACCTCTCGTTCGGCCACAGCATGTTCATCGGCATCGGTGCGTTCACGACGTTCATCCTCTTCGGCGGCTACGGGATTCACTGGGTGCTCGCCTTGCTCGCTGCGGGAATGCTGGCGGCGGCGTTCGCCCTCCTCGTCGGGATTCCGTCGCTGCGAATCAAGGGCGTCTACTTCGCTATCGCAATGCTCGTCCTCAACGAGGTGGCGAAACTCGTCGCCGAGGGACCGCTCGAACCGCTGACCAACGGGACCCACGGCCTGACGGTCTTCACCGGCCCGAGCGTGGAGGTCGTCTACTACTCCCTCGGAATCCTCGCGGTCGTGACCGTCGTCGTCTCGACGTTAATAGTCAACAGCAAGGTCGGACTCCACATGCGCGCCATCCGCGAGCGCGAGCACGTCGCCGAGTCGATGGGCATCCACACCACCCGAACGAAGCTATTCGCCTTCGCGGTCAGCGCCTTCTTCCCGGCTATTGCCGGCGGGCTCTATGCCTTCACCATCTCATACATCGACCCCAGCGTCGTCTTCGACCTGCGCTTCACGCTGGAGATGACGGTGATGACTATCATCGGCGGCATCGGGACCATCGCCGGCCCGCTGGTCGGCGCGTTCGTCTTCGGACTCCTCTCGGAGGTGCTCGTCCTCAGCGCTCCCGAAGTCTTCCAGATTGCACTCGGGACGTTCCTCATTCTCGTCGTGCTCTTCAGCCCCGGAGGCCTCTACGAGGTTGCGACCTCCACCCGCGTGCAGCGGGTCGTCGACCGGATCAGACCCTGACAGAAGCAGGGCTGCGAACCGTCATCTACGGTCTCGATTCCGCCTCGCCACCGAGGTACAGTTCCCTGATGCGAGGGTTCTCCAGCAGCGCCGCCGCGTCGTCCTCCAGTTCGATGGTCCCGAGTGCGAGGACGTAGCCGCGGTCTGAAATCGACAGCGCCTGCCGTGCGTTCTGCTCTATCATCAGGAACGACGCCCCGTTTCGGTTGAGTTCCTCTATTTTGTCGAAGATGTCCGACTGGACGACCGGCGCGAGGCCCGCAGACGGTTCGTCCAGCAAGAGGACGTCGGGGTCGACCATCAGCCCCATGCCCATCTCGAGCATCTGCTGTTCGCCCCCACTCAGCATCCTGGCGTCGACGTCGATGCGCTCTGTCAGCGCCGGGAAGTGCCGACAGACGCGGTCGACGGCGGCCTCGATTTCGCCGTCGTCGAGGGTGTACCCACCCATAAGCAGGTTCTCGCGGACGGTCATCTCGGGGAAGATGTTGCGCCCCTGTGCCTGGTACAGCAGCCCCGCGTCCAGCAACTCGTGGGTCGCCTGTCCCGTGATGTCCATGCCGCGGTAGTAGACGTTGCCGTCGCGTGGGGCCAGCGAGCCGCCGATTGCCTTCAGGAGCGTGCTCTTCCCGGCCCCGTTCGGGCCGATGATGGTCACGATCTCCGTCTCCTCGACGGCGAGGCTGACTCCCTTGATAATGTCCTCGGCGCTCCCGTAGCCCGCGCGGACGTCGTCGAGCCGAAGAATCGGGTCCGACTGGTCGCCGCTCATGCGGTCTCACCGAGATACGACGCGAGTACAGTCTCGTCGTTTCTGACCTCCTCGGGCGTCCCCTCCGCGATGAGTTGCCCCTCGCTCAGCGCGAAGACGTAATCCGTGAACTCCATGATGGCGTTGATGTCGTGTTCTATCATCACGAACGTGGTGCCGCTCTCGTGCATGTCGTCGAGGTCATCGAGGACCGTCTGCTGAAGCGTCGGGTTGACGCCGGCCAGCACCTCGTCCAGCAGCACGAACTCCGGCCGGGTCATCAGCGTCCGGACGAGGCCGATGACTTTCTTCTGCCCGCCGCTGAGGTCGCCTGCCGGCTGGTCTCTCGTGTGCGCCATTTCGAACTGTTCCAGGAGACCGTCGCCGGTCCGCACACCCTCTTCGAGCCGCCCGGGCCAGGCCGCGAGCAGGTTCTCGATGACGGTCATGTCGTCGAAGACATCCCCCTCCTGGAAGGTTCTGGCCAGCCCACGCTCGGTAATCTCGTGGGCCGGCACGGTCGTTATCGGCGTTCCATCGTAGACGACCTCCCCCTCGTCGGGCCGCTGGACGCCGGAAATGAGGTCGAACAGTGTCGTCTTTCCGGCCCCGTTCGGCCCGATGAGCCCGTACTTCCGGTCGCTCTCGAAGCGGATGTCGACGCTGTCGACGGCCGTCAGGGCCCCGTACCGCTTCGTCACGTTCTCGATGGACAGTGTCGGTGACATGGTTTGGACTGGCACCACCAGTGTGTGTTCGTTCGGGGTCGACTCTTCTGTGGCACGCCGTTCAGACACCCCAGTCCGGCTTCGGCCAGACGACCTCGTCGGTCGTCGCCTTCCCCTCCGGGAAGAGTATCTCCTTGGTGCCGCTTTGCCACTGGCTCGTCAGCCAGTCGTACCCGACCTGCCGATGCTCGTCGTTCACTTCGAAGGTTCCGGTCAGCGTCCCGTCGATGGCGTTGCTCTCCAGATAGTCCCGGACGGCCCCCTTCTCTGCTGTACCCGCGCTCTCGACTGCTTTCTGGTAGGCCTGGCCGCTGGAGTAGCCCAGCGCGAAGTGGAACGTCGGCTGCATCTGGAACTCCTCGACGTAGGCGTCGATAATCTGTGTCGCAGTCTCTGTCTCCAGGTCGGTGCTCCAGGGTGCGTGACCGAAGATGCCGTTGACGTTCGCTCCGATGGTGTCCTGTAAGCTCTCGCCCCCGGTCGTGACCCCCGTGATGTGGTCGGGGTCGAGACCCTGGTTGATGAGCTCGCGAATGGCGGCGAGCGTGGTCCCGCCGTAGGTGATGAGATAGACGGAGTCAGGGTCGTACCCGACCATTTCGCTGACCTGGGTCGAGAGGTCCTCGGCACCGAACTGGTTCGTCCACGTCTGGTGGTCGATTCCCCTGGCGTCGAGTTCCTCCTTCGCGCCCTGGGCCTCCAGTTCGTGCACCGCGACGTCTGTTCGCAGGATAGCGACCTTGCTCGCACCCTCCTCGGCGAGGAGGTCGGCGTCCGGCCCCCAGCTGGTGCCGGCCATCGGGTAGCCCATGAACGACCACTTCTTGTCTGCGGAGAATATCGACGGGCTGCTGGCCATCGGGGCAATCATCGGCACGCCGAACTCCTCGACGGCTCCCATGACCGCAGCGGTCACGCCGGACGAGAACGGCCCCAGAATCGCGTCGGCGTCCTGCTGTTCGATGACGCGCTGGACGGTCTTGACGGCGTTCTCCGTCTTGCTCTGGTCGTCCTGCATTTCGAGGCGCACATTGCGCCCGTCGATGCCGCCGTTCGCGTTGACCTGTTTCTCCCAGAGCCGGTAGGAGTTCCCGACGTGTATCGCGTTGGTCGAGAAACTCCCGCTCAGGGACATCGACGCACCGACGACGATTTCGTCCGTCGAGCCACCGCCGGTCGTCCCGCTGCCGCCGTCGCCGCCATCGCCGCCATCGCTGCCGTCGCCACCGCTCCCACCGTCGCCGCCGTCACCGCCCGAGCAGCCTGCGATAGCAACCGTCCCGATGCCTGCCACACCTCTGAGATACTGTCTCCTGTTAACCATTGTCTGAGCGCCTCGGACAGAGATGGATGTGAACAATTGTTATACTTTCGGGTGGATTGGCACGGCAGCGCCGCTGAAACGCCGATTTTGGCCTAGTGGTGGCCTACGGGGTCGCCTAGGTGTCCCGGGGCCGACGCGGTGGAGCGACAGGGCGGACCAGCGGGGCGACAGCACACCGGAACACAATCCCTTTGCACCGCGGTCGTCTCCCTCCGACAGATGCCCTACGAGAGCACCTGGACGATTTACGCCGGCGACACCGACTACTCCGGTCGCATCTACACCCCGGTCGTCATCGACTACGTCATCAAGACCCTCGGTGAGTTCCGGGGCGGCGTCGGCTTTCCGAACGAACGCTTCGAAACTGGCCCCGTCGTGCCGCCGGCGCGGCACATCGACATCGACTACCTGGGCGCGATTCGCGTCGACGACGACCTGACCATCGCGCTGACCCCGACCATCGGAGAGACGTCCGTGACGCACGCGTTTACGGGGACTGTCGACGGCGACCCCGTTTTCGAGGGCGAACTGACGGTCGTCTACATCGATACGGAGACCGAAGCGCCAGTGCCGGTGCCCGAGGAACTGGTCCCCGAACTGGAGCGAATAGCCGGGCAGTGAGGGCAGCACTCAGGTAATCTGCGGGACGACCTCTTGCCCGAACAGTTCGATGGAGTACTTGAAGTCCTCGTAGTCGAGGCTCGGGAAGGCAGCCTGGTAGATGAAGTGCATGTCCTCGCCGAAGATGTCCTTGTACTCGTTGATCTTTTCGGCCATCTCGTCGGGGTCGGAGTAGAACATCGCGTTGGCGTCGTAGGCGTCGTGCAGCGCCCGCGGGTCGTCGATCTGGCCGGCCTCGTAGTACCAGTCGCCGTACTGGTCTTTGAACTGCTGCCAGTGCTTGCCGACGACCTCCTCGGGGTCTTTGCGGTCGTGGAGGAAGCCGCAGTTCCAGAGCACGAGTTGCTGGTCGTCGCGGGGTTTGTCGGCCTCGTCGACGGCGTTCCAGTAGACGTCGGTGCAGTTTTCGGCCATCTCCAGGCCGGTCAGCGCGCCGACGGAGTAGCCGTCGCCGATGCGGGCGGCCCGCTCGACCGCGGGTTCGGCGAACCCGCCGAGGACGATGTCGGGGCCGCCGTCCTGTTCGGGCTTGGGCGTCACGTCGACACCGTCGAACTCCCAGGACTCGTCGAGTCGGTCGTGGCCGTCGTGGACGAGCGGTTCGTCCCGCCAGGCTTTGCGGAGAATCTGAACCAGGTGGTGTAGTCGGAGCGGCCGTTCCTCCAGTGGCACGTCCATCACGTCGAACTCCTCGACGCGATACCCGTTGGCGACGCCGAAGGTCAGTCTGCCGTCGGCGATGTTGTCGACGACGGCCAGGTCTTCGGCGAGTCGCACCGGTTGCTTGTACATCGGTCCGAGCGCGACGTTGCTCCCGATTTCGATGTCGTCGGTCGCTGCGGCGAGCGCAGCGAGGAAACTGGTTACGGACGGATTGTACCCGCCGTCGGTGAAGTGGTGTTCCGATACCCAGACGCAGTCGAAGTTGTTGTCCTCCGCGACCTGTGCGAGGTCGAGCGATTCCTGATACAACTCGCTGTGTGACCTGTCGTCGTCGGGGTGCCTATCAGCCGTAAACGTGCCGAGTCCAACGTCCATGTGTTAACTCTCCGTGTGACTGGACGACCCGCTGACACATATAACTATGCGCAGTGAACACATACCACACATTTAAGAAGCTGTCAGATGATGTGACGATTGGACCATGAAAGTTGTCTACCTGGCGAAAGGCGTCGAGGACATGTCCCACGAGGAGGTACTGGAGTACTGGAAAAACGACCACGCGGAAATCGTCGAGGAGCTTCCGGGACTCCAGAAGTACACGCTCGGTGAGCCGCTACAACCGGAGGAGGTGGAGTGGGACGGTGTCGCGGAACTCTACTTCGAGTCGCCGCAGGCGATGCAGGAGGCCTTCGAGTCCGACGCCGGACAGCGAATGCTCGAAGACGGGCCGAACTTCACGATGGAATCTCCCCAGATAAACATCCCCTGCGAGGAGGTCGTGCTCTACGAGGAGTGAGTGACGGGAACGGCCTGGCAGAAGGTTTAATGTCGAACCACGAAAGTGTCTAGCCGTTATGGTACGACGTATCGACGTTTCCGGGGAGACTGTCGGGTACTGGGCCGCCATGGACGAACTGATGGCAAAGCAGATGTACGACGGCACGTTCGAACCGACCGTCGTCGTGATGCACTGGGACGCGGACACTCCCTGCCTAGACCTCGGGACGTACGAGGACGCCGCCCGCCTAGACGTCGACCTGGCGCGCGAGGAGGGGTTCGCCGTGGGCCGGCGCTACGCGTTCGCCGGCGGAACGGCCGTCCACACGCCGGATTTTCCGAACTACATGCTCTACTACCGCGCCGAGGACACGGACATCGTCACCGAGGCCGACCGGAGCGGCTACGCCAACGTCGACGCGCTGGAGACGGTCGGACTCGAAGCCGAGTACGACTCCATCGGTGACGTGGAAATCGTCAAAGACGACATGAAGGTGAAGGTCATGGCCGGGTCGGCCGCGACCTACCACCACTCCGACCTCTGGGTGTCGACGGACTCGGTCATCTGGGACTTCCCGCCCGAGGGGCGGATTCTCGACGAGGCGCTGAGCGTGCCGCCGGAGAAGTTCGAGGACAAGGACACCGACACGCTCACCGGGCGGATGCAACCGCTCTCGGAGGTACTCGACGAACTCGGCGTCGAGACGACCCGTGAGGCCATCATCGACGAACTCGTGGCGGAGAACGTCGCGGCGACGATCGGCGAGGACGCCGAGGTCACGCAGGCGGAGTGGTCGGACGAGGAGGCGGCGTTCATCGAACGCCTCGCACCCTACTTCGAGACGGACACCTGGATAAACCGCGTCTCCTCGACGCGGATGTGTCACAACGTCGACCCCGACTTCGAGTTCGGCGAGGCCGCCTACAAGGCGCGCAAACTCATCAACATCAGCCTCGTGCGCGACGACGACGGCCTGATTCACGACATCACGATCTCCGGCGACATGTACGTCCGGCCCCAGCCGACTGCCACAGCACCCGGCATCATCGAGACGCTCGAATACGAACTGCGGGGGCTGGACCCCACCGACGAGGCGGCGCTCGTCGACGCCGTCGCCGAGGTCTTCGACCGGCCGAACCACGAAGCGCCGGGCATCGACCCGGAACACGTCGCAGACCCCATCGCGCGCGCCGCGGAGAACACGGTTCCGGTCCGCGAGCATCTCGAGGCGCAATGACGGCCGACGGAGACGCCGAGCGGGACGTCGTGGTCGTCGGGTCTGGCGTCGGTGGTATGGCCTGTGCGGTGACTGCTGCCGTCGAAGGAAACTGCTCGGTTACCGTGCTGGAGAAGGCACCCGTGCTAGGTGGGTCTAGCGGGCTCTCAGGGGCGCAACTGTGGGTGCCGGCGAACCACCTGATGCAGGCCCGCGGCATCGACGACTCCGTCGAGCAGGCCGTCGCCTACCTCGGCGACCTCGCGGGGTCGTTCTACGAGAACCCCGGGGCAGCACGCTGGTTCGCCGAGCACGCCAGCGAGGCCATCACGTACTTCGACGACGTGGCCGACCTCGACGTCCAGATCATCGAGGGCATCCCGGACTATCACACGGACGCGGCGGGAGCCAAAGCCGGCGGGCGTTATCTCGAACCGGAACCGCTCGACAGCGCGGCGGTACCGGACTGGGCGGACCTCCCCGATTCGCCGCACCTGCCCGGCGGCGTGACGACGACAGAGATTCTGGCGTGGGGCGGCGCGCTCACGCCGGGTTCGTGGGACTGGGACACGATACAGCAGCGCCGCGCGGACGGCGTCGTCACGATGGGCACCGCGCTCATCGGCTACTTCCTCCGGGCGGCCGATGCACACGACGTCGACGTGCGGACCGACGCCGGCGTCACCGGCCTGCTGACCGAGGGCGACGCGGTCGTCGGCGTCGAAGTCGACGGCGACGACGGCCCAGAGCGCGTCCTGGCGCGCGAGGGCGTCCTCCTGAACACCGGCGCGTACGACTGGAACGAGGCGATGGTCGAGAACTTCGAGGGCACGCCCGCCGACGACGTGGTGTCGGCCGCGATGCCGACTGCGACCGGCGACGGCCTGCGCATGGCCGCACTGGAGGGCGCGAAACTCGGCGTCTACCCGCCGGTCGGCGGCGCGAAGGGATTTTTCATCGAGGTGCCCGACCGGGAGTTCCTCGGGGCGCCGCTGTATCGCTACTGCTACAACGTCGGGTTGCCCCACGCGCTGGCAATCGACAGCGACGGCGAGCGGTTCTGTGACGAGTCGTTCTACCCGAAACAGGCGGGCGAGTTCTACGACCCGACCGGCGAGTACGAGTCGTTCCCTCACTACATGGTCTTCGACGAGACCTACCGCCAGACCTACGGGCTCGGGAACTACCGGCCCGGGACCGACTACCCCGAGTCGTTCCTCGCGGGGTCGGCCGACAGCCTCGCCGGGCTGGCCGACCAGCTCGACGTCCCCACGGGCGCGCTCGAATCGACGGTCGACCGGTTCAACGAGCACGCACGCGAGGGTACCGACCCCGACTTCGGCCGCGGCGAGAACGAGTGGGCTCACGTCTGGTGTGGCGACCCGGACCACGAGCCCAACCCGAACCTGGGGCCGCTCGACGACCCCCCGTACTACGCGGTGCGGCTGTACGTCGGCCTCTCCAGCATGAGCAACACCGGACTGGTCACCGACCGCGCGGGCGCGGTTCTGGACTGGAACGACGAACCCATCGACGGCCTCTACGCGACGGGGTCGGTCACGGCCCCCGTCGAGTGGGGCGTCGGCTACCAGAGCGGCCTCCAGAACGCCCGGTCGCTGACCTACGGCTACCTCGCCGGCCTCGACATGGCGGAAAAATAGCGCTGCGGCGCTGCTTTTTCATACTGTCGGCTATAAGCGCGTGAAGATTTCCGCCACCCAATGGTGTCGAAATCCTTCACGTAGTTATAACCAACAGTATCAGTCGTTGTACGACCGCGGCAGGCCCAGGGAGTGCTGGCCGATGTGGTTGAGAATCATCTCCTCGGAGACGGGCCCGGTGCGCTGGTGGCGGGCGACGCCCCAGGCGGCCGAGATGCCCATCTCGGAGCTGGCGGACATGCCGCCGTGGGTCGTCATCGACGCCTCGCAGGCCTCCCAGGCGGCCTTGCAGGCGAGGTAGTTCGCGACGTTCGACACCTCGCCGACGTCGCCGACCTGGTTGTCGTACTGCCAGGCAGCCTTGCGGAGTTGCGTGCGGGCCGACTCCATCTTGGCGTGGGACTCGGCGAGCGGGTGCTGAATCGCCTGGTGGGCGCCGATGGGCTCCGACCAGACCTCGCGGTCCTTGGCGTACTGGACGGCCTTGTCCAGCGCTTCCTTGCCGGCACCCCACGCCGACAGCGCCGCCGTGATGCGCTCGACGTTGAGCATGCCGAACATCTGGTACATCCCCTTCCCGACCTCGCCGAGCACCTGGTCTTCGTCGACGCGCAAGTCTTCGATGAACAGGTCGTAGGTCGGTTCCGTGTAGTAGATGTCCAGCGGAATCTCGCTGTACTCGATGCCGTCCGCCTCGGGGTCGACGATGAACATCGTGATGCCGTCGAACTTCGAGTCGGCCTCGTCGAAGGGCTTCGTGCGGGCGATGAGCAGGAGGTGGTCGGCGAAGTCCATCCCGGAAATCCACTGCTTGCGGCCGTCGATGACGTACTCGTCGCCCTCCTTCTCGGCCATCGTGGAGATGCGCGAGGAGTTCAGCCCGGCGTCGGGTTCGGTCATCCCCAGCGCCCAGACGTCCTCGCCGTGGGCGATACCGGGAATGTACTCCTCTTTCTGTGCCTCCGTCCCGTTCTCGACCAGGCTGATGCCGCCGAAGACCGTGCTCATGGTGAACCGGAACGTCGTCTCCCACGCGTGGCCCTCACACAGCGCCTCCATGATGACGACCGTATCCAGCAGGTCCAGTCCCTGGCCGCCGTACTCCTCGGGCAGGGGTGCGCCGAACCAGCCGCCGGCAGCGAGGTCCTCGAAAATCTCCTCCGGCGGGCGTCGCTTCTCGTGGACGTCCTGCCAGTAGTCGTTGTCGTAGTCTGCTGTAATATCTCGGACCGCACTCTTCATCATCTCGTGTTCCTGGGAGAGACCGAAGTCCATAGCAGTCACCGGAGAGTTGTGCCGAAAAACAATAAGCGTTTGTCGTGGCGATTCCCGGCGGCCGGTTGCGGTCTCACACCTCCCGGACGCGCTCGCTCTCCTCGACGTCCCACTCCTCGATTTCCGCGCGGACGATCTTCCCCGTCGCGGACCGGTCGAAGGTCCCGGGGTCGACGAACTTGATGTAGTGGGGAAGCTTGTAGCGTGCCAGGTCGGCCTCGACGAGGTCCATCAGTTCGGCGCGGAGCGCGTCGGGGTCCTCGACGTCGGTAGCCCCGACGACGGCCCGGGGCACCTCCCCCCAGTCGGGGTCGTCCGCACGCACCACGATGACCTCCTCGACGGCGTCGTGAGTGATGAGGAGCTCTTCGAGTTCCGCGGGGTAGACGTTCTCCCCGCCCGGCTTGATGAGGTACTTCCGGCGGCTGACGAAGCTGTAGGTGCCGTCGTCGTGGCGCTGGAAGACGTCGCCGGTGCGGAACCAGCCGTCGCGGAAGTCCTCCCCGTTGGCGTCGGCGTTGCGGACGTACCCGCTACACAGCGACGGCCCACGGACCGCCATCTCGGCCTCCTCGGCGTCGGTCTCGTCCCAGCGGTCGTCGACGAACGTCACGTCGATGAACGACGTCTCGTGTTTCCGCAGCACCTCCTCGTCGGGGGCGACGCCGACGGGAATCTTGCTCCCCGAGGCCGCGTGGCCGTCCTCTGCCGCGCCGTAGGTGTTCTGGAACGGGGCGTCGAAGGTCTCCGTGATGCGCTTGATGCGCTCCGGTTCTATCATGTCCGGGAGCGCGCCCATCGTCCGTATCTCGGGGAAGTCGTCGGGGCCGAGGCCGCGCTCGTCGACGTGGTCGGCCAGGCGTTCGACGACGCCCGGGACGAGAAAGAGCCAGCTGATGGGTCGGTCGGAGTCGCGGACGACGTCGGTGATGCGCTCCGGGTCGAAGCCGTCGATGGGGTAGTAGGTGCCACAGTGGACGGCGGTGAGTCCAATCCAGGTGACGCCCGCCGGGTGGAACATCGGCCCCCAGGCGGGGTAGTTGTCGCCGCGGTCGAGGCCGTAGTCGATGGTTATCTGGACGACGCGGCTCAGAATCGCGCGGTGGCTGACGACGACGCCCTTCGGGAGCCCGGTCGTCCCCGAGGTGTTGAGGACGGCAAAGCCCTGCTCGGGGTCGACGCGCTGGTCGGGCAGCGGGTCGGTCGCCGCCCCGCTCTCGACGAGGGTGTCCAGCGAGACGTCACCGTCGCCGTCGTAGCCGGCGACCTCCGGCGTGGCCTCGCCGTCGGCGACGACCCAGTCGGCCTGCTCGGTGAAGCGCTCGGAGACGAAGAGGACGTCGGGGGTCACGAGGTCGGCGCAGTGGACGAGTTCCTCGCGTTCGAGTCGCCAGTTCAGCGTCGCCAGCAGGCACCCCAGTTTCGCGCAGGCGTAGGCCAGTACCACCGTCTCGCCGCGGTTCTCCGAGAGCACGGCCACGGTCGATTCGCCGGGTACGGCACCGCGGTCCCGGAGTGCGTTGGCGAGGCGGTCGGAGCGTTCGTCGAGTTCGGCGTAGGTCAGTGCCAGGCTGCCGTCGTCGACGGCGACGCGGTCGGGGTGCATCCGGGCGGTCTTGCGGAGCTGGTCGCCCAGCGTGAACGAGCGCGACTGCCGGACGAACGATTCGGTGTCCTCCAGGCCGAGGTCGAAGTTGTAGTCAGTCATATCGAGCGCCGGTCAGACGTGATAGCCCGCGGTGTCGTGTTCGATGCCCATGTCCATCGCCGAAATCTTCCACTCGCCGTCGACCCGGCGGTACTCGTCCTCGTACCAGCCCATGACGTGACCCTCGGAGCCGTCGGGCGCGACGTAGAAGACGAGCATGTACCACTTCCCGGTGGCTTCGTCCCCGTCGAGTTCTATCTCGGGCATCTGGACGGTGTGGAGACTGAACTCGTACTCGACGTTGTCCCGCCAGTACTCGTAGACCTCCTGCGCGCCGTGTCTGTCGCCGGCGCGGTACTTCACGAGGGCGTCCTCGGTGAAGATGTCGTGGGCGCGCTCGTAGTTCTCGTAATCGATGGCGCGGCTGTACGCGCCTCGCAATTCGTGGATTTCGAGGCGGTCGAGCGCCTCCCGTGCCGGGTCACTCATAGCTCGAATAGCTCTCGACAGCGTCATAAACACTTCGGGGCCGGGAGGGCCGTCTAGGTGGGGGCGGCGTCAACTCCGGACGCGAATCGGTAGCTGCCGCGGGCCGTATATCTCGGAGCTGACGAAGGGGTCGATTTCGTCAGCAGTGACCTCCCAGCCGTCGACGCGGTCCAGGAACTTCTCGAAGAACACCCGCGCCTCCATGTTCGCCAGCGGCGCACCGAGACAGTAGTGGATGCCCTTGCCGAAGGGAATCGGCTCTCTCTCGTAGGTGCGGCCGGGCCGGAACTCGTCGGGGTCGTCGAACACCTCCGGGTCGCGGTTGGCGGCGCTGAGCCAGCCGACGATGCGCTGTCCCTCCTCGATTCGCACCCCCGCGATTTCGGTGTTCTGCGTCGCGATGCGCTTGCCCGGCATCACGGGCGACCGGTAGCGCAGGACCTCCTCCAGTGCGTCCATCAGCGGTATCTCGCCGGTCTGCAGGTCCTCGACGATGTCTTCCTCGTCGAACGTCCAGACGGCGTTGGCGAGGTACTGCGTGGTCGTGACGTTCCCCGCGATGAGCAGCATCGAGAGGTTCGCCAGGACGTTGCTCCGGTCGACGAGGTC
This sequence comes from Salinibaculum sp. SYNS191, assembly GCF_037338445.1. NCBI lineage: Archaea > Methanobacteriati > Methanobacteriota > Halobacteria > Halobacteriales > Haloarculaceae > Salinibaculum > Salinibaculum marinum. The sequence goes on along the minus strand of NZ_CP147838.1, from coordinate 1,262,886 downwards.
AGACTCCCGCTCGGACCGGATGTGGTTCATGATGATGTCCTCCATCGGACTCGCCTCCCGGCGGTCGATTTCGGCCTGAAACAGCTCCTGGAGTTCTCCCATGGCCTTCCCCTGTTTCTTTTCGAGTGCTGCGAACGCCTCGGGGCTGTTGTCCTCGGGGGCCGTCGCCAGCGTCGCCGACCACTTGCGGAACGTGTCCATCCTCTCCGCGGGGACGTTCAGCAACTCGGCGATGATCAGAATCGGGAGCGGCTTGGCGAACTCCTCGACGAAGTCGATGTGGTCGTCGCCCGCGAGCGCCCCGTCCAGCAACTCGTCGACGCGGGCCTCGATTTTCGGCCTGTAGCGCTCCTTCAGGAAGCCCGGCTGGAAGTAGTCCTGTGCCATCCCGCGGAGTTCGGAGTGAATCGGCTCGCCGGTGCTCAACAGCGAGCCGTTGATGTAGGACGTGTTCCGGCGGGTGAACCGCTCGTGTTGGGTGATGGACTCGACGACGGCGTCGTAGCCGACGATGTCGTAGGTGTCCCGCTGCGGGTCGTAGCGCAACGGTGCCTCCTCGCGTATCTCGGCGAAGAACGGATACGGGTTCAGCTGGCCCTCCCTGTCGGCTATCTCGTGGGGAATCCACGGTTTCTCGCCGCCAGCCTCGCCACGCTCGTCAGTCTCTGACATACTCTACGTCGAGACAGTGAGTTAATAAATCTACTTCCTAGATGGGTCTCGCGCCGCTCTGGGCGTGCGTGTCCCCCGACTAGACGCGCGTCGGCGACTCCACCCGCGCGTCGGCGACTCCACCGGTGCCCCACTCGCACGTGCGACTCTTTTATGTTCGCCGGGAGTGGGGCTAGCCCGTGGGAGACGAACAGAACGACGGCCGCCGCCGCACGCTGTACGTTCTCGCGAGTGGCAACTTCGCGCAGTTCGGCACTCGCATCCTCATCGGCGCGCTGGTGCCGTTCATCCTCATCGACTTCCAGACGACGAAGGCGAGCATCGGCCTGGCACTCACCGGGATGTGGGCCGTCTACGCGCTGTTCCAGTTCCCCAGCGGGGTACTGGCCGACCAGTACGGCGAACGGCAGTTGCTGTTGCTCGGGCTGTCCGGCTCTGCCGTGGGCGTCGTGCTGGTCGCCGTCGCGCCGTCCCTGCCCCTCTTCGCCCTGCTCTTGCTCGTTCTCGGGGCCGGGACGGGGCTGTTCTACCCGCCTGCCTCGGTCCTCGTCACCCGCCTCTACGACGACCACGGCGGCGCAATCGGGACGCTCGCCGCGTTCGGGACGTTCGCAGGGCTCGTCTACCCCGCGGTCGGCGGGCTGGCGGCCGAGCACGTCGGCTGGCGCGTCGTTCTCGCGCTCACGGCGGTGTTTACCGGCGTCGTCATCCTCACCACCGCACGCGTCGTCCCCCGTGTCCCGCCGGTCAACGACGGAACCGCACTCCGGGACAGTATCGACCTCGGCGAGTACCGGGCGCTGCTCGCCCGTCCCGCGCTGCTCTATACGATTGCGATGGCGGTCGTGTTCATCTTCACGTTCCAGGGACTCTCCTCGTTCTACCCGACCTTCCTCTTCGAGTATCACGGCATCGACCGCGGCGTCGCCGGTGCGATGCTGGGCGGGGTTCTCGGCGTCTCCTCGGTCGCCCAGCCAGTCGCCGGCCGCCTCTCGGATTCCTTTTCCAGAGACGGCATGCTCGTCGTGAGCATCGTGCTCCTCGTCACCAGCCTCACGGTGTTGCTGACCGTCCAGTCGCTGGCGGGCGCGCTCGTCGGCTCGGTCGTTCTCGGCACAGGCCTCTCGTTCCCGGGGCCGCTGCAGGCCCGCTTCATGGACTTGCTCGGCGAGTCGGAACGGGGCTACGGCTTCGGTCTCGTCAGGACGGTCTACATGTTCCTGGGCGCGTCGGGAAGTGTCGCGGTCGGCACGGTGGCCGACGCGAGCGGGTGGATACCTGCCTACAGCCTCGTCGCGGGACTGCTCGGTGTCTGTCTCCTCCTCATCCTCGGTAACCGACTGTTCGCGCTCGGTCTGTAGTCAGGTCTGGAGCGTCACCGGCAGTTCCGCCGCGCCGTAAATCTCCGGGCTGAAGTACGGCTCTATCGCGTCGGTCGCGAGCGACGCCCCTTCGATTCTGTCCAGCAATTCGTCGAACAGCGTCTCCGCCTCCAGGTTCGCCAGCGGCGCGCCGAGGCAGTAGTGGATGCCCTTGCCGAAGGGAATGGGGTCCTCGTGGTAGGTCTGGGTCGGGTCGAACTGCCCGGGGCGTTCGAAGGCGTCCTCGTCGCGGTTGGCCGAACTGAGCCAGCCAGCGACGAGTTCGCCTTCGGGAATCTCGACGCCGCCGAGTTCGGTGTCGCGCTGCGTGATGCGCTTCTGTGGCATCACCGGCGTCCGGTAGCGCAGCACCTCCTCCAGCGCGTCCCCGAGGGGTATCGTCTCCCCCTGCAACTCCGGGATAGTGTCCTCCTCGATGAACGTCCACAGCGCGCTGGTCATGTACGCCGTCGTGGTCACGTTGCCGGCGACGAGCAGCATGCCACAGCAGGCGACGGTGTTCTCGCGCTCGATGCGGTCGTACTCTTTCTCCGCCTGGACGAACTTCGTGATGAGGTCGTCTTTCGGGGTCTCCTCGCGGCGCTCGATGGCGTCGTGGAAGAAGTCGTAGAGGCTGTCGATGGCAGCCATCATGCGCTCCTGGACTGCCTGTTTGGCCTCCTCGGTCGGTTCCGAGGGCGCGCCGATGAGCGACGTCGACCAGTCCCGGAACATGTCCATCTTCTCGCCGGGGACGCCGAGAATCTCGGCGATGACGAGTATCGGGAGCGGTTTGGCGACTTCCTCGACGAAGTCGAACGAACCGTCGCGGGCGACGGCGTCGTCGACGAGCGCTTCGACGTGTTTCTCGACGGCCGGGCCGTAGTTCTCCTGGACGTACGACGACCGGAAGTAGTTCTCCGCCATGCTCCGCAATTCCGTGTGAATCGGCGGGTCGCGGCTCATCCACGCCCCGTCGAGGAAGGAGGTCCCCTCCTTGCCGAAGCGCTCGTACTCGACGGTCATCTCGACCACCTCGTCGTAGTGGAAGACGTCGTAGGTCCCGCGCGTCTCGTCGTAGCGGACCGGTCCCTCCGCCCGCATCTCTCTGAACCAGGGATACGGGTCGCGCTGGCGCTCCTTCGTTGCCAGTTCCGACGGCATCACAGCGAGTGCTCTGCTATCGTTTCCCATACACCGACTCCTGTTCCAGCTGTCATCAACGTACCGCCGGCGTAGGTGACCTGCCCGTTGACCTAGACGCGCACGCCGCCCGAGCAGCCCCAGGTGGCGAAAGTCCGTCCCGGCGGCCGCCGGCCACTCGCCCACCACGACGTACGTCCGGTCGTCCCCCTTCCGGACACGTTTAAGACGGTGACGCCCGACGCTCCGAGCATGGTAGCCAGCGAGCTAGCGGGAACGGAAATCCCGGGCGGGGAGTTCGAGGTCGAGGGCTGGAAGGCGCACCTCTGGGCCGACGCGACCCGCGAGGACGAGGATGCGTTCCGGTACGACGAGGACGCCGAGGCGAAAGGCGAGCCGGGCCAGCTCGTGCCCCACTCGATGTGCCAGCACATCGTCTTCGAGGCCACCGGCGGCATCGAGGCGACGATGAGCCGACTCACGGACGACTGGAAGAGCGGGGCCGCACTCGGTGGCCTGCGCGTCGACTTCCACGGGCCGATAGAGACGGCGACAACGTTGCGCGTCGAGGGAGAGATAACCGACGTGGTGGAGAAGGAGGGCTCCTCCGGCGGTCTCACCATCGTCACCCACGAGTACGCCGTGTCGACGGCCGACGGCGACCCGGTGTACGACCTGGCGGCCGACATGGTCCTCATGGAGGACGCCTGAGATGGGGTTCGACGACCTCTCCGTCGGCGACGAACTCGTGACGACGGTCGAAGACCTCCGCGGCGAGGACATGAAACTCATCGCGGCGCTCCTGCAGGACCCCTACCCGCCACACTACGACCCGCGGCGCGCCGAGGAACTCGGCTACCCGGGACTGCTCAACCAGGGGCCGGCCAACCTCGCCTACATGCTCCACCCCATCCTCCGCGAGGCGGCCGCGCCCTCGCGTCTGGAGAGCTTCGACACGCGATTCCACGCGATGGTGTTCGAAGGCGAGACGGTGACGGCGACGGCGACAGTCGAGGCGACGACGCCGGAGAGCGACGGCGGTGGGCTGGTCGAGTTCGCCGTGGAACTCACGAAGGAAAACGGCGAGACGGCCGTCGACGGGACGGCGACGGCCCGCTTCGACTAGGCGGACGTCTCCGCGTCGCGTGTCAACGTGACCCAAGAGTTAATACCGGATTCACCCCTTGCTGGCGTATGAGCAGCCAGCGAGAGCACGAGGAGTCGGCAGACCTCATCGAGCGCGCGAAGCGTGTGACACCCGGCGGTATCAACTCGACGTCGCGGACGCAGATGATGGAGGACCGGGACGGGAACCCGGTCTGCTTCGAGCGCGCGAGCGGTGCGGAGGTAATCGACATGAGCGGGAACCGCTACATCGACTACAACAACGCGTGGGGGCCGATAATCCTCGGGCACTGCGACGAGGACGTCGACGAGGCGGTCGCGGCGGCGAGCGAGCGACGGGACATCGTCGGGATGAGCACGAGCGAACTCGAAGTCCGCGCGGCCGAACTCGTCGCCGAGCGCGTCCCGAGTGCCGACAAGGTGCAGTTCGGGACGACGGGGTCCGAGGTGGTCGCCCACGCGATTCGCACCGCCCGCGCGGAGACCGGCCGCGAGAAGATAATCAAGTTCCAGGGCAACTACCACGGCTGGTACGACCCGGTCGCGCTGAACTACATCTCCGCGCGGGAGAACCTCGGCCAGCACGACGTCATCACGACCGGCCTGCTCCCGGAGGCGACCGAGGAGACAATCGTCCTGCCGTACAACGACCTCGACGCCGTCGAGGCGGCCTTCGAGGAACACGCGGGCGAGATTGCGGGCGTCATCCTCGAACCGGTCGCACACGACATGGGCTGTATCCCGCCGGTCGACGGCTACCTCCAGGGGCTTCGCGACCTGACCGACGAGCACGGGGCCTTGCTCATCTTCGACGAGATAATCACGGGCTTTCGCCACGGGATGGGCGGCGTCCAGGAACGTGAGGGGGTCGTCCCCGACCTGACGACGATGGCGAAGGCCGTCGCGAACGGGTACCCGGTCTCGCTGCTGTGTGGCAGAGAGGAGTACATGCGCCAGTTCGGCCCCGGCGAGCGCGGCGGCAGCGTCTACTTCGCGGGCACCTACAACGCCCACACGGCCGGCATGGCAGCGGTCGTGGAGACCATCACGCAACTGGAGGAACGCGGCGTCCACGACCGCTTCGACGAGGTGCGGACGAGACTCGCCGACGCCATCCGCGACCACCTGGCAGACGCCGGAGTCGAGGGGTTCGTCCAGGAGTACGGCGGCATCTTCGCGACCTACTTCGGCGAGGGCCCGGTCACGAAGTACCGCGACCTGCTCGACCTCGACGACGAGCGCTTCACCGAGTACCGCTGGGAGATGATAGACCGCGGCGTGTTGATGGTCTCGAAGTTCCCGCGTGCGAATCTGCTGAACGCGAGCCTCACCGACGACCACGTCCGGGAGACCATCGAGGCGGCGGGCGAGGCCATCCGCGCGGTGTCGGACTGAGCCGACCGGCACAGTACACGGGACACGGAGGCGGGCGACCGTCTCCCGGCCGGAATCGACTCCGTCGAGGCGCGCCCGGAACCGCTCCCGACCGCCGGTGCAGATAAGAGCACAGGACTGCAACCCGCCGCTATGCCGACCTCACAGTTCAGCGTCGCCGACCGGACGGCGGTCGTCACCGGCGGGTCCAGCGGTATCGGCCGCACAATCGCGGAGCGGTTCGTCGCCGACGGCGCGAACGTCGTCATCTGCTCGCGGGAGCAGGCGCGCGTCGACAGCGTCGCGGACGACCTGCCCGACGATACCGCCGGTGCTATTCACCCAGTCGAGTGCGACGTGCGCGACCGGGAGGCGGTCGACGCGCTCGTCGATGCGGCCGTCGAGGCCTTCGGCGGCGTCGACGTCCTCGTCAACAACGCCGGGACGAACTTCGCCAGCGAGTTCGACGACATCAGCCCCAACGGCTGGGAGACGATTCTGGACATCAACCTCACGGGCACCGTCAACTGCCTCCAGGCGGTCGGCGCGGAGATGCGTGCCGGCGGCGGGGGAGCCGTCGTCAACCTCTCCAGTTTCGTCACGCACTTTCCCTCGCCGCGCCAGAGCCACTACGGCGCGGCGAAGGCGGCCGTCTCCCATTTGACGGGAACGGTCGCCTACGAGTGGGCCGACGACGACATCCGGGTCAACGCCGTCGCGCCCGGCGTCGTCCTCACGCCCGGCGTCGAACACGTCCTCGACAGGGACGTCTCCGACGTGCCGGACAGGGGGACCGTCGACCGGCAGGTCGGCTATCCCGAGGAAATCGCGGACCTCGTCCAGTTCCTGGTCAGCCCCGCGGCGTCGTACGTGACCGGCGAGGTGGTCGATATCAGAGGCGTCCCCCAGTCTCTCAACCTCGACGACCGGTTCCCCTAGTCGCGACGGAACCGGCCACCGGCTGACGGTTCTGAACCCCGGAAACGCAATATTTAATCGGAACGGACACGGCCTCATTGATGTGAAAGTGCTAGTCACAGTCAAGGAAGTGGCAGTCGTCGGTGACGAGTTCGAACTCGACGGACTCGGCATCGACGACCGGTATCTCACCTACGAACTCAACGAGTGGGACGACTACGCCGTCGAGGAGGCCGTCCAGCTCGCCGAGGCCGGTGACGACGTCGAAGTCGTCGTCGCGACCATCGGGCCCGAGCGCAGCGAGGAGACGGTCCGCCAGGCGCTCGCGAAGGGCGCCGACCGCGCCATCAGAGTGTGGGACGACAGCCTCGCCGACCTGGACGTGCTCGACCCGGCGACGAAGGCGACCCTGCTCGCGGCCGTCGTGGCCGACGAGGACCCGGACCTGGTCCTGACGGGCGTCCAGGGCGGCGACGACGCCTACGGTGCGACCGGCGTCGCGCTCGCGCGCGAGGTGGACTACGCCTGGGCGGCGGTCGTCAACGACCTCGACGTGGGCGACGACCACGAGACGGCGGCCGTCCACCGCGAACTCGAAGGCGGCGTCGAGGAGCTGACCGACGTCGACCTCCCCGCGGTGTTGACCATCCAGACGGGTATCAACGACCCGCGCTACGCGAGCCTGCGCGGCATCCGCCAGGCCCAGTCCAAACCGCTCGACGTGCGAACGACCGACGATATCGGTATCGACGTCGCGGCGCTGGACGACGCCCTCACGCTGACCGACGTGTACGAACCGGAGACGGAGTCCGACGCGACCGTCTTCGAGGGCGACGCGGGCGAGACCGCCGACCAGTTGGGTGACCTGCTCGCGGACAAGGGGGTCGTCGACGGATGAGCGACGTCCTCGCCGTCGCGGAACACCGCCAGGGGGAACTCCGCGACGTGAGCCTCGAACTCGTCACGGCGGGCCGTGACCTGGCCGAACAGACCGGCGGCGACCTCCACGTGGCTGTCGTCGGTGGCGCTGTCGACGAATACGCGGACGCCCTCGACCGCGAGGGTGTCGACGCCATCCACACCGTCGCCCACGGCGACGAGTTCAACCACGACGTCTCCACCCAGGCCGTCGAGCAACTGGTGGCGGCCGTCGACGCGGCCTTCCTGCTCGTCCCGCACTCGGTCAACGGGATGGACTACGCGCCGGCGGTCGCGGCCGGTCTCGACCGCCCGCTCGCGACCGACGTCGTCGGTCTCGACTACGACGACGGTCTGACGGTGACCCGGGAACTCTACGGCGGCAAGGTCGAGGGGACCGTCGACGTCGAGGACGACTGGGCCGTCCTGACCGTCCGCCCGGCGGAGTGGCCGGTGGCCGAGGAACCCGGCGACGCGACCGTCGAATCGTTCGACGCGTCCATCGACGACGGGGCCGTCCGGACGACCGTCAACGGCTTCGAGGAGGTCGCGGGCGGGGACGTCGACATCGGCGAGGCGGAGTTCATCGTCTCGGTCGGCCGGGGCATCGACGAGGAGGAGAATATCGCACTCATCGAGGACCTGGCGGATGCCCTCGGTGCGACACTGGCTGCGTCCCGGCCGATCGTGGACAACGGCTGGCTGCCGAAGAACCGCCAGGTCGGGCAGTCGGGCAAGGTGGTCACGCCGGACGTCTACATCGCCATCGGCATCTCCGGGGCGGTCCAGCACGTCGCCGGCATGAAGGGCGCCGAAACCATCGTCGCCATCAACACCGACCCGGACGCGCCCATCTTCGACATCGCCGACTACGGCATCGTCGACGACCTGTTCGACGTCGTGCCGGAACTCATCGAGACCGTCGAGGGGTAGTCACGCGCCATGGTGCTGCCGATACTCCAGACAGAGGTGACCCGGCCGACGTACTGGCAAATCAGTACGACCGGCAAGGCCGTCTTCTACTTCCTAGCCGCGCTGACCGTGCTGGTCTTCGTCGTGGGGGTCGCCCAGCGAATCCGCCGCTACCAGCGTGCCAGCGAGGAGCCGATTCCACGTATCGGCGACCTGCCGGGGACCGTCACCGGCGGCGCGGTCACGCTCGTCACGAACGTCAAACTGTTCGACCGGGACTTCTACGCCGGTCTCTGGCACGTCTTCGTGTTCTGGGGCTTTCTGACGCTGCTCATCGCGACGACCATCCTCGCCATCGACATCGACATCTACCGGCCGCTGACCGGCGACTCCTTTTTCGTCGGCGACTTCTACCTCTCGTACTCGTTCGTCGTCGACGCGATGGGGCTGCTGTTCGTCGTCGGCGTCGCGACCGCAATCTACCGCCGGCACGGAATCTCGCTCGACCGCCTGTGGGGGCCCTACAGCGGGCGCGAGGACGTCCTCTTCCTCTGGACGCTGTTCGTTCTGGGCGTCGGCGGCTACCTGCTGGAGGGGCTCCGGATTCTCGGCCAGGGGTTCCCCGACTTCGAGACGGTGAGCTTCGTCGGCTACTTCCTCGCGATGCTCGGGGCGGGTGCCGGCATCTCCGAGGGCACCGCGACCGCGGCCTATCCGCTCGTCTGGTGGTCCCACGCACTGCTCGCGTTCTGGTTCGTCGCGTGGATTCCCTACGGCAAACCGTTCCACATGCTGGCCTCGGCGGCGAACGTCATGGCCAGCGACGACGACGCCGGCAGGCGATTGCCCGGCGTGCCGCTGGACCCGGCCGCGGACACGGCGCTGGAGGACGTCGACGACTTCTCCTGGAAGCAACTGCTCGACCAGGACGCCTGCACGAAGTGTGGCCGCTGCTCGTCGGTCTGTCCCGCGAACGCCTCCGGTCGGCCGCTCGACCCCCAGGAGGTTATCCTCGATCTGAAGACCTACCGGGAGGAGCGGGACGCCGGCGGGGAGGAGCTGCCCATCATCGCCGACGGCGGTACCTCGGTGATTGCGTCGGAGACGATGGAGTCCTGTATGGCCTGCATGGCCTGTATGGACGCGTGTCCGGTGGACATCGAGCACCTGACCCACTTCACGGACATGAACCGCCAGCTCACCGAACAGGGCGACGTCGACGGGAACGTCCAGGACGTCTACCAGAACGTGATGCAGCAGGGCAACACCTTCGGCGACAGCGCCCGCTCGCGGCCCGACTGGACCGGGGACCTCGACTTCGAGATTCCCGACGCGCGAGAGGAGGAAGTCGAGTTCCTCTGGTACGTCGGCGACTACCCAAGCTACGACGGCCGGAATCAGGAGGTTGCGAAGTCACTCGCCCGCGTCTTCGAGGCGGCCGACGTCAGCTACGGCATCCTCTACGAGGACGAGGTGTACGACGGCAACGACATCCGGCGGCTGGGCGAGGAGTTGCTGTACGTCGAACAGGCGTCACAGCTCATCGCCGCCTTCGAGGAGTGCGAGTTCGAGCACGTCGTCTGCACGGACCCCCACTCCTACAACACCATCACCAACGAGTACTCCGACATCGACTTCGCCGAATTCGCGGACGACCCGATGCTGGAAGCGCCGGTCGAGGGGTACTGGAACGCCGACGGTGAAATCGGGGTTCACCACTACACCCAGGTCGTCGAGGACCTCGTCCAGTCTGGCCAGTTGTCTGTGCCCGGTTCGCTCGACCACACCGTGACGTACCACGACCCGTGTCACCTGGGGCGGTACAACGACGAGTACGAAGCGCCGCGGGAACTCGTGCGAGCGACGGGCTGTGACCTGCACGAGATGCCGCGCAATCGCGCGGAGAGTTTCTGCTGTGGCGGCGGTGGCGGCGGCCTCTGGATGGACCTCGAGGAGGAATCGAAACCCAGCGAGGAACGCCTGCGGGAGGCCCTCGAAGACACCGACGCCGGCGCGGCCGTCGAGAAGTTCGTCGTCGCCTGCCCGATGTGCATGACGATGTACGAGGACGGCCGCAAGACCGGCGGCTACGAGGACGCCCTCGAAATCGTCGGTCTCACGGAACTGCTCGCGGAAGCCGTCTCCTGAAGCGCGGACCCGCCCCGCGTTTCGACCATCTGCACAGCCGATACGTATTTGAGACGGCTGGCCGAACGGACACGCATGACCGACGTCCTACTCGGAATCGACCAGAACGTCGACCGCGCAGTGACCCAGGCGGAAACGATGCTCGACCTGTTCGACGCGACTGACCTCGACGCGAATCTGCTCCACGACTTCGTCGACAACCCGGAGGGTGCGTCCGTCAAACAGGTCGATTCGGTCAAGCGCGCACGCGACATCCTGGAGGACGCCGGTGCCGCCGTCACTCTCCGCGAGGGCAGCGGCGACCCCGCGCAGTCGATACTCGACATGGCGGAACAGCTGGACGTCGACCTGATATGTATCGCCGGACGGAAACGCTCGCCGGCCGGCAAGGCGCTCTTCGGGAGCGTCTCACAGTCGGTGATACTGAACGCCGAGCGGCCGGTGCTGACGTGTGGCTCGCCGGGCGACGAAGCGTAGGCGACCCCGCTACCGGTCGTACTCGGGGTCGCGGCCCTCCTGCATCGCCGCGACCGCCTCCTCGTGCTCGGGGTCGTTGACGCACTCCCACTGGTAGTCGATTGCCCGCTCGCAGTGGTCCGCGAACGACGTGCCGGCGCCGACGAGCCGGTTCGTCCGCTGGACGGCCACGGCCGGCTTGTCGGTCACCGTCTCGGCGAACTCCCGCGCCGCCCCGACGACGTCTTCGGCGACGCCGCTGACCAGTCCCAGGTCCTCGGCGTCCTCGGGCGTGATTTTCTCGCCCGTCAGCAGGTACTCGCGGGCCTTCGACTCGCCGATGAGCTTCGGGAGCAGCCACGCGCCGCCGTCGCCGGGCACCAGCCCGACGGTGACGAACCCCTCGGTGAAGTAGGCGTCGGGCGCGACGTAGCGGACGTCACAGGCGAGCGCGAAGTCACAGCCGGCCCCGATGGCCGGGCCGTTGACCGCGGCGACGCTCGGCTTCCCGAGCGAGCGGAGCTGTCGGACGACGGCCTGGACCTTCTCCAGGAAGGCCCCGTACTCCGCCTTGGACTGTGCGGACCAGTCGGGCATCGTCGACACGTCGGCACCGGTACAGAATCCGTCGCCTTCGCCCGTCAGCAGGAGCGCGTAGACCGCGTCGTCCCGCCTGGTGCGCCCCAGCGCGTCGTTCAGTTCCTCTATCATCGCCTCGGTGAACGCGTTGTAGACGTCCGGTCTGTCGAGGGTCAGGGTCGCGACGCCGCCGTCGACGGCGTAGGTGATATGTTCGTACACGCTGGTCTCCACGCCCGCTATCGCCTTTGTCATTACGGAGTCCTGGTGCATCGCACACTGTGTGGCGCCGGCGCGGCACCGCCGCTCGTCGGCAGCGCGGGTGAACCGACCGCGAAGCGGGCGGTCGGTTCGTCGTTACATGTCACCGTACCCGGTTCGAGGGGGAGAGTGTCTACCACCGGAACTCGAACGACACGTTTGAACCGGGCTCTGGTTGGGTGGGGGTTCGACGAGGCTCGTGGTGGCCGGCCTCGGCCGCTCTGTTCGCGGCGGTTCACGCTTTGCTATCTCGGTATATAATAATTCCTCCCGTCCTGGCGTCTAGTTCGCCCTAGACGGTGCGACCGGCCGCCGCAAGACCCGGGAAAAGAAGCGCCCGCTAGGCTGTCAGGAGACTGCTCTTGTAGGCCCCGTGGTGGTCTTCGAGCACCTTCATGATCTCCTCCATCGTGGCGTAGGCCTTGACCGCGTCGATGATCGGCGGCATCACGTTCTCCTCGTTCTCGACGGCCGCGGAGAGGGCGTCGAGTCGCTCCTGTACCTCGTCGTCGTTGCGCTCAGCCTTGACCTCTTCCAGCCGGTTCAGTTGTGTCTCGGAGACCTCGTCGCTGACGTGGAGGAGTTCGGGGTCGGTCTCCTCCTCGATGGTGTACTCGTTGACGCCGACGACGACTTCCTCGCCCGCCTCGACGCGCTGCTGGTACTCGTAGGAGGCGTCCTGAATCTCGCGGTCGAAGTAGCCGTCCTCGATGCCGTGGAGGACGCCGTCGCGGACGGAGCCGTCGCCCATCTCACGGATTTCGCCGATGTAGGCCATGATCTCCTCTTCCATCTCGTTGGTCAGTTTCTCGATGGCGAAGGAGCCTCCCATCGGGTCGACGATGTCCGCCGCGCCCGACTCCTCGGCGATTATCTGCTGGGTGCGCAACGCGACGCGGACCGCCTCCTCGCTGGGGAGTGCCAGCGCCTCGTCGTAGCTGTTGGTGTGGAGACTTTGCGTCCCGCCGAGGACGCCGGCGAGCGCCTGGATGGTGACGCGGACGATGTTGTTGAGCGGTTGCTGGGCGGTGAGTGACTGCCCCGCCGTCTGGGTGTGGAACTTCATCCGCTTTGACTCCGGGTTCTCGGCGTCGTACCACTCGTCCATGATACGGGCGTAGACGCGGCGCGAGGCCCGGAACTTGGCGATTTCCTCGAAAATCGAATTGTGCGAATTGAAGAAGAAGGACAGTTGCGGGCCGAACTCGTCGATGTCGAGACCCCGCTCCAGACAGTCCTCGACGTAGGCGAACCCGTCGGCCAGCGTGAACGCGGCCTCCTGGGCCGCCGTCGACCCTGCCTCGCGGATGTGATAGCCGGAGATAGAGACCGGGTGGAACTTCGGCGTCTCCTCGATGGCGAACTCGATGGTGTCGGTCACCACGTCGAGCGACGCCTCGGGTGGGAGCACCCACTCCTTCTGTGCGATGAACTCCTTGAGCATGTCGTTCTGGAGGGTCCCCCGGATGTCCTCGCGCGGGACGCCCTGCCGGTCGGCCAGTGCGACGTACATCGCGTAGATGACCGCCGCGCTCGGGTTGATGGTGAACGACGTCGACACGTCGCCGATGTCGATGCCGTCGAACAGAATCTCCATGTCGCGCAGCGTGTCGACGGCGACGCCCTCCTTGCCGATCTCCCCGTCGCTCATCGGGTTGTCGGAGTCGATGCCCATCAGGCTGGGCATGTCGAAGGCCGTCGAGAGCCCGGTCTGGCCCTCGTCGATGAGATAGTGGAAACGCTCGTTGGTCTCCTCGGCCGTTCCGAACCCGGCGAACTGGCGCATCGTCCACGTCCGCCCCCGGTACATCGTCGGATAGGGACCCCGCGTGTACGGTTCCTCGCCGGGGAACCCGAGGTCGTCCTCGAAGTCGACGTCGGCGATGTCCTCGGGGGTGTACAGCCGGTCGACCTCGTGGTTCGAGACGGTCGCAAAGCGGTCCTTGCGCTCGCCCCGTTCGAGAAACGGCTCCAGCGTCTCCGCCTCCCACTCCTCGCGGGATTTGCGTATCTCGTCGAGATTGTCCTCGTCGAACATTGGTACCAGTAACCGGGTCTCGAATAGACAAAAATATTTGCTCTCTACTACCGGGCTAGGTACGACGACGTAACCCGAACCGGACGCTGCCTCGTTTTCCCCCTCCAGTGTTCGACCGATGTGCGTCCACGCAGGCCGTCACCGATGTTCGAATTGGCAATCTCCGAAGCAGAAAACAAATACAAGTACGTAAAACCCAATATACTCTGAAATAGCGGATTTTAAGGTGAGAAAAACACGTAAAACAAATAGAAGGGGGTTTTTTGAGAACAAATAAGGGATATTTGAGCCCATATAGAAATATTAACAGTCGTACAAATCTAAAATCGTCTTTTTACTACGAATATCGCACGACTCGGGATTATTCTACGTTCGGCGATGCCACTTCAGCGCCCTGACTGGGGAGAACGTGGACGAGGGAGCGCGCGAGCGCATCGGCGGCAGTGTTATATGTTAACTCGCCGAACGGTTCACATGGCCCACGTTCCAGAGGAGCCCAAGCGCTACGTCTGTACGAACTGCCAGATAACCCACGCGGGGACGCCGATTCACGCGTCCGCAAGCGAGCACAGCTTCGAACCCCCGGAGTCGTGCGGCGGGTGTGGTGAGTCCTCGTTCGTCGCGCTCACCGACTGGGTACACCACCACGACTGAACGCGCGTAATGGCTACCGCTGCCGCGCGTAGCGGCAGCACGACCCGGCGCTACGCGACGTCACCGGTCGGGTGGGCGGTTTTCTCCCCGTCGGTCGAAGAGGCACGTTCATATCGGGGCCGCCCGCAGGGTGGGTATGTTTCTCGGCCCCGACGCCACAGTCTATCTCCTCGCGCTCGTCCCGGCCGTCATCTGGGGGTTCACGCCCGTGCTCGACAAACGGGGGATGTCGCTGGACGGGACTGCCCTGCAGGCGTCGCTGGTGGTGGTGGTCGTCGACCTCTCGTTGTTCCTCGTCGCTCTGTTCGCGCTCCACGGAGCGGACTTCCTCGCGGGGATAGACCCGGCCGTGGCGGGGCTGTTCCTGTTCGCCGGGGCGACGGGGACGGCCCTGGGGCGGCTCGCCGTCTTCGTCGGCGTCGACCGGGTCGGCGCGAGCATCAACAGTGCCGTCGTGAGTGCTCGACCCCTGTTTGCGACCGTGTTCGCCTTCGGGCTGCTCGGTGAACCCGTCTCCGTCGAGACTGGCGCCGGCATCGTCGTGCTCGTCGCCGGCCTCGTGATGCTCAGTCTCGCAAAGGGCGGGGACATCTCCGGGTGGAGTCCCCGGGACCTGCTCTTCCCGCTCGCGTCGGGTGCGCTCTTTGCCTTCGGGAACGTCCTCCGACGGTTCGGGCTGGGAACGGGCGAGGCGGACGTGCTCCAGGCCGTCGCACTCAACGAGGCGGGTGCCCTGCTCGTCTTCCTCGGCTACGCCGCCGTCCGGGGAACCGCCGGCTTCCGCTCGGCCGACCGCCGGTCGTACGGGTACTTCGCCGCCAGCGGCGCACTCACCGCCGTCGCCCTCCTCTCCGTGTTCGCCGCCCTCGCGCTGCCAGCGGGACGCGTCGCTATCGTCGAATCGCTGGGCTCGACGGCACCGCTTTTCACCACGCTCTTCGCGTACTTCCTCCTGCGTGACCTCGAACGGGTCACGCGTGGAATCGTCGTCGGGGCGGTGCTCGTCGTCGTCGGCGTGACGCTGGTGACTCTCGACCCAGGCACCGTATTCTGACGTCTCGGGTGCGTCTCGCATCTCGCCGTCACGTCTCGCCGTTTGTGAACGATACCGGCGGGTCCGGCCTGGCCCGTCTGCGATAGCTGGCCCGGCCGTCTTCCCGGCTCTCGCCGTGGTCGGGCGTCACCCGCGCGGTTGCCCCGAGCCCCATGATTCCCCGCCCTGCCGTGAGAATCACAGCGAGAGCGGGGTACTGGATGAGGTGTTTATCCGGTGTTCGTCATCCCGCCGTCGAGAACGAGCGACTCCCCGTTCACGTAGGAGCTCAGGTCGCTGGCGAGGAACAGCGCGGCGTCCGCCACGTCCTCCGGCTGGCCGAACCGGCGGCTCGGAATCGCTTCGAGGAACGCCTCGCCCTCTTCGGTGCCGACGATCGGGACGTCGTCGGTCGTCATCGCCGTCTCGATGACGCCGGGATGGATTGCGTTGACCCGGATACCGTCCGGTCCCAGCGCGTCCGCCGTCGAGTAGGTCATCAGGCGGACCGCGCCCTTCGACGTGCAGTAACTGACGTACTCGCCCGTCCCCTCGAGTCCGGCCACGCTGGAGAGGTTGATGATGGAACCGCCGTCATTCTCGGTCATCCGCTCGCCAGCGACCTGCGTCCCGAAGAAGACTCCCTTGACGTTGATGTCCATCAACTGGTCGAACTCGTCTTCGGAGACCGAGAGGAACTCTTCGCCACGGAAGATGCCCGCGTTGTTCACCATCACATCGACGCCGCCGAACTCCTCGGCCGCGTCCATCGCCGCCTCCAGGTCGTCTTTGTCGGTCACGTCGCACTCGACGTAGGTCGCCCGAGCGTCTGTCTCCGTTTCGATTACCTCGTGGGTCGGGACTGTCGCTTCCCGTGGCTCCTCGCGGATGTCTGCGACGACGACGTCCGCACCTTCTTCCGCGAATCGCCTGGCTATCGCGCGTCCGTTCCCGCTCATGGCTCCGGTGACGACCGCCGTCTTCCCGGAGAGTAGTTCACTCATAGTGCAACACCGTTTAATGCTTACCCAGCCGTGGTATTAGTTAGTCACCGGATTCTGATTGGGCAATAACAATCACTATCATTAACCACATTCGGATTGAAGTTCTAGGGGTTCTGAAACCGAACTTTTCCAGATAGCACTCGCTCGACACATTTGTCGCCGGCAATCGTCGGATACAGGCCACTATCTTCGCCTCGGTGGATTGTGTATTTCTTACACAATACACTGGTCGTTCACGGCCGCCCCCTCTTGGCTGCCAGGCGGTCAGCCGGGTGTTCCCGACGTGCCGGCACCGTGAACGGCTCCCGCGGTGACTGAGCGTCCGGAGCGGTTCTGTACCGCAGCATCTTGACGCTACGGCGTCCCGTTTCCCACGACGGCAGTTCCGGGAACCGCGAGCCAGACGATGACACACACGCTCCACCGACGGTCACAGCGTACGACCACCGCCCTCGGGACGAGAGGGGTCCAGCGCACTCTCCTGGCGACAGGCGCACGGGCGCTGGCCGACCTCGTCGACCTCCCGGAATTGTCAGATACTGCCAGGTCGCCATCCCACAGGTTCTCCGGCCGGTCGTAGAGGCGCTCTGCGAGTGCCAGGCCGTCGCGCCTGGAGAGTACCCGCGCCTGTGCGATGGACTACCAGTCTCGTCGGAAGGCGGGTTGCATACAGAGTGTGGATGCAGCACGCGTGTTCTGTCGCCATGTGTGGCCCACCTGCTGTGTCCTCGGCTGCCCGCAACAAGGTTATCCATGCCCGGTACGAACTGGTAGTATGATTGAACAATCTGTGGGGGACGTGATGACGCGCTCGGTGCACACAATTACCGGGGAGATGACGGCGTGTGACGTTGCTGTCCTCTTCGCAGAACACGAAATCGGTTCTGCAGTGGTGGTTGCGCCCGAGACGGACGAGGTCATCGGCATCGTCACCGAATCAGATATCATGCAGCAAGTTGCGGCAGGCGCTGATATCGAATCTATCCGTGTCGAATCATTCCTGTCCGCTCCGGTCATCACTATCGCCAGCTCGGAGAGTATCCACACGGCAGCCGACAAGATGCGAACGCAGTCGATCCGTCGGCTCCCTGTCGTTGACAATGGCGACCTCGTCGGCATCATCACGACGACGAATCTCACCCATTATCTGCCGCGCTTACGCAATACGATCCTACGGGGGCGGAAAGAATTTTCTGGGCAGTGAGATATATCTCTGCCGTGACTGCCGGTTCTCTCCGAGGGATGCGTTAATTCTCTGTCTGATGGAGTTCCGGTCGATAGGCGACGATTCCAGGCACGGCATCTAACGCGCCGTCGTGTCACTGTTTGACCATGAACGCTTCGTCAGCACGTACTCGTTACCGAGTCCGTACTCGCTCGCCCGTTCAAACTCGAAGACGGCATCAGCATCACTCGCAGTGAACGGTCGTACCTCCATGACTGGCCCCTGATGAGAGAGTCGAGCTACGTTACAAGACGCGAATCGGTTATCCTCAGTCCAGTCTTCTCCGGCTCATACCCGTTTCGACCTGGGAGGGCCTTCTCGCCGGCGACTCAGTCAGACCCGGTAGTGGCCTCGTCCACAGTCTGCAGCGCCGACGCGAGGCTTCCCAGCAACCCGAACGCACCGGTTGTCAGTCCCAGCAGGACCCACAGGTCCGAGGACCCGTATCCAGAGGCCTCGATCTGGACGGCCATGAGCATCATCACGATACTGAACAGGAGGGTATCCGTCGACAGTGCCATCGTTCCATGGGTTCGACGGGGGCCTGTTGAAGATACTGGTCACTGCCGGCGGTCACAGTGACGACTCGGTGAAACCCCACAGAGAGGAGTACAGTACTCTCGTCACATCCTGCGAGCGGGTCGAGGCCCAGGTCTTCGAGCCCGTAGTCCTCTGCGGCGAGTTGGCCCGCAAGCGTCGACTGGTCGCGTGGCGGGTCCCAGGTCGGCGTGGATGTGGCCGACCCGCCCCGAGCGAGAGTCAGCCGTCACCAGCCGTGCCAGCGGTGCGTCGATATCTGCCGGCGTCTCGCACTCGGGGAAGCAGTCGCGACGGGGGCCCGCGCTTCTTCAGGTCAGCGTCGGTCGCCGCGCGCCGGTCGTCGTGATTGTCGATAATCTCGTGACACGCCGGGAGGGAGTCGCGTCCGGCGGTCATGGACCACCCCCGTGGCGCGCACAGACGGTTCTGGTCAACGTGTGCGACGTCGAAGCCCGAAGAATCTGTAGTACAGCTTGACAGGGGCTTTCAACGTTTAGCTGCAAGCCTAGGCCGGGATTTGAACCCGGGCTCTCGTCCTTACCAAGGACGCGCTTTACCGCTAAGCTACCCAGGCGCGCATACGTCCGTTGCCCCGTACTGTCTTTAGGCGTTTCGATTCACTGGTCGGCCGAGGTGGTGACACCATGACCGGTGCCGGTCTCCGTGACCAGCGTGCTCAGCGTCTCCGTGAGCGTCTCGGGGAAGAACGAGTCCGGGTCGGAGAAGGGCTCGCCGTTGACCATCTCCGACGCGAACTCACGCAGGCGTGGTGAGGCGGTCCCGTCGCCCATCGTCGCGCCGGCGACGACGGCGAGTTCGAGCACGTCCGCCTCCAGGTTCCGGTCGAGCGAACTGTCGTCGGTCTCCCGACGGACGGTCTGGTCGCTCCCGAACGCGCGGACGACCGCGACCGCCGCCTCGGCCGCTTCCGTCCGTGCCAGCAGGTAGAATCCCCGCGAGACGAGGACGTCTGCCGCGAGGACGGCGAGGTCCGCCGCCTCCCGGTCGCCGTCGACCCACGGTTCCTCGTGGGAGAGCTGTCTGGTCAGTTGCAACCCGTCGTAGATGAGCTGGACACCGGCCGCACGCTCGGCGACCGGGTCGAGGAGGGTGCCGTCGCTGGTCGCCACCGCACCCGTGCCGTCCTTGAGCGCCCGAACCGTACGTATCGTCAGGACGCCGGGGGCCATCGACCCCCCGGTGAGTTGCGCCGCGATACGTTCCCGGAGGGGTTCCGGCTCGATATCCTCGATGGCGTCCAGCGCGGCTCCTCGAACCGCCGCGTCGTCCTCCATTACCACGCCATAGCAGCGGGAAAGGCAAAGACCTTTGGAAACGTCCGGCGACCCCCACGACATGATTCAGACCGCGGTCGACGACGACCTGCGGACGGTCACTATGGACCGGCCACAGCGGCGCAACGCTCTCACGCCCGACGGACTCGACGCGCTGGAGACGGCCCTGGCCGAGGCCACCGAACCGGTCGTCTATCTCACCGGTGCCGGCGGTGCTTTCTCCGCCGGCGCGGACCTCGACGTGGTTGCGGACCTGGATGCGGACGAGGCCGAGGCGTTCGCTCGTCACGGACAGCGGGTAGCGCGGGCGCTCGCGGACTACGACGGTGCGGTCGTCGCCGGCGTCGACGGACCGGCCCGCGGTGGCGGCGTCGAACTGGCGCTTGCGTGTGACATCCGGCTGGCGACGCCGCGGGCCACCTTCGCCGAGACCGGCGTCAGCCTCGGCCTGTTCGGCGCGTGGGGCGGGACCGCCCGCCTGCCCCGGGTCGTCGGCGAAGGGGAGGCGATGGACGTCGCGCTCTCCGGGCGGACCGTCGACGCCGACGCGGCGCTGCGGATGGGGCTGGTCAGTCGCATCGTCGACGACCCGCGCTCGGTCGCGGATACGATTGCGGACAACGACGCGGCGACGCTACGGACAATCAAACGGCTGCTGCGAGCGGACGGCGACCGCGAGACGCGGGAACGCCGCGAGGCGGCGGCGTTCGCGGAGCGTATCGCCGACTTCGACCCCGACGACCGAAACCGCTGAGTAGGCGCGAGCCGAACGGAGCGCCAGATGCCGGACTGTGACTACTGCGGGGACCACTTCGCGGACGAGGAGGCGTACCTCGACCACCTCGCGGACGCACACGAGGGGGAACTGGGTGCTATCGACAGGCGGCGGGTCGACGACCGCGTCGGCTCCGGCGAGGCCGACGGGGTGCCGACGGGACCGCTCGTGCTCGGCGGCGTTCTGCTGTTTGCGGTGGCCGTCGTCGCCTACGTGCTCCTGGGAACCGGCGGCGGCAGCGGCGGGGCCGCGGTCAACGGCATCGCGGTGGCACAGACGCCCGGGGCGGTGACCGGCAGCGCCCACGGCCACGGCTTCGCGAACGTCACCATCGCAGGCGAGCGCGTCGACTTCAGCCGGCCGGAGTATCAACGCCCGCGGGAGTTCGCCGCCTTCCACTTCGAGGGTGGCGACGGCCGCGTCTGGCACAAGCACGCGGACGGCGTCACCCTGGAGTACGCGATGGCGACGCTGGACATCGGCGTCACCGCCGACAGCGTGACCTTCCAGGGCACGACCTACAGCGACAGCGACCCCGGCACGAACGTGAGCGTCACCGTCGACGGCGAGTCGGTCGACCCCGCGAGCTACGAACTCTCGGGGGCGAGCGACGAGAACCCCAGCGCCGGCGACCGGATTCGAATCGTCGTGCAGACCGAGGCTTAGAACAGCGGGTCCGGCCCCGGCGGGAACTCGCGTTTGTGCGCGCTCCGCTCGTAGAGACCCCTGACGCGTTCGACGAGTGACTCCTCGACCGCCAGGTGACGCGCGGTGGCGGCCGTCGACAGCGGGCCGTCGACGTGCAGCGCGAGAATCGAGTCCAGCGTGTCGTAGTCGAGCCCCAGTTCCTCCTCGTCGGTCTGGTCGGCCCACAGTTCGGCGCTGGCGGTCTTCGCGGCGAGGTCCTCCGGGACGCCCACGTGGCGGGCGAGCTGGCGGACCTGCTGTTTGTACAGCGGCGCGATCGGCAGGCAGTCGACCGCGCCGTCGCCGTACTTGGTGTAGTACCCCGCCAGCGCCTCGCTCTTGTTGCCGGTGCCCAGCACCACCCCGCCGCGGTTGTTCGCCGCGAAATAGTTCAACACGGCACGCAGGCGCGCGCGGAGGTTGCCGACGGCCGTCCGGTAGCGGTCCGGGTCGTCGGCGGTCATCGCCTCCGGGACGGCACCGACGACCGCCTCGACGAGGGGCTCTATCTCGACGACCTCGTACTCGATGCCGAGCAGGTCGCTGGCGACGCGCTCTGCGTCGCTCATGTTGCCCTCGCGGTTGACCTCGCTCGGCAGGACGAGCCCGTAGACCGTGTCCGGCCCCAGCGCCTCGACGGCGAGGTGGGCGGTGAGCGTGCTGTCGATGCCCCCCGAGAGCGCGATGATCGCCTCGTCGGCACCGGCGGCCTCGACCGTCTCCGTGATGAACGTCGTGATGTGGTCGCGGTACGCGTCGAGTTCGTCGTCGGACAGCGAGAGGTCCAGCGGGTTCTCCGTCCGCGCTACGTCGGTCATACCCGTCGTTGGGGCTGCATCGCCAAATATCGCCCGTCACCGCTGTGTCAGTGGACGTTCGGTCACTCCACGCGGGACGCAGCGGACGATTCCCTTCTATCGCATCCGCTCCTCACTGCCCGGACGAAGGAGTACCTCTCGGCAAGGGTCAACCAATGTTCGCCTTTGCTGAGGTAGACCGATTAAGAATTAGGGCCGCTCGGAGACTCCAATGTAGGACGGAATCGGAAAGAGATCGTACTGTTCGACAACTCTGAGCCTCTTGGCGTATCCGTCGAGACGCAGTGGACGGACATCGGCATTTTTGACAACAGGCGCGGGCGCGTACCCGATGATTCGGTAGGTGTTCGCGTTCAGTTCCTGAACAAGGACGTAGTAGTCCGCCTCGATGTTCCGGGTAGCGTCGACCATCAGGCCGGGATTGTTGGCCCTCGGATCAACTGTTTTCACATCGATGGTCTTGCCGTCGATCTGAAGGTCATATCCGGGGTCGCCATGTTCGTATATTTCGTCATCGACTTTTTCAGGCACGCCGAAGAACTTCGCCACGGCGAACTCGCCCATAATCCCCCTGATGTGATTCTCGATGCTGCCCGGCCCACCCCGCGCTCGCATCGTACCGAGTTCGGACAGGGGAATTCGTTTCGCATCAGAGATCTCTACTGTCGGCTGAACCGCCTTCGGCATCTCCGAGACTGAAACGAGTGGATCAGATGTGCTCATGCATTGGCCGTATTCTCATCTGCTGATTCGTCCGTCTGCTCCTCTTGCAGTTCGAGTACATAATCCCGGAGAGCGACGAGCTGTCCCTTGCTTAAGTACGCCGGTGTTCCCTCGTTAGCTTCGAATCCGGCCTGCTCGCCAAGCCACTCCACGAGTTCCTTGTTGGTCATGTCGTCCGAGGAGCGGATGGCACAGTCGCTACACTGATCAAGGGCGTCACCGGGGTCGCTAAACCGACGATATTCTCGGCCTCGGAAGCTTATTCCGCACTCCGTTTTGTTGTCTTCCGAAGAACTAACATGGTGGTACTTGATTGGACTGTCGTCCGGGATTAGAACGTATTCCCGTTCTTTCGCTTCCTCACCGGTCAGCGACACCTGTTTTCCAGTGTTTTCGTCTTCGTCCGAGGTATCGTCTGGTTCGGACTTTGCCTCATCCAACCAAAGTTCTACTGTCCTGTTGTTTGAGTCCAGCCCCAGTTTCTCACGGTGGCCTTTGGGCATACCAATTCCTGCCCGGTCGGTGTATGTATCGCGCTCGTACAGTATCCAGCGCCCGTCTGCCTCGGCGTATACCCTGACCGGATCTCCCGGTTCGGCCCCAACTGCTTTCAGATCGTTTTCGTCCAGTCGGATAGATCCGTTCAGTCCATCACCGGCAGTGTTGTCATTTCTCAGTTCGAACTCTCTACAGTGGTGCATATAAGCCGGATCTGGCTCATCGGCACCTTTTTCATCGATATTCCCGTAGCTGATCATGGCTTCCATCACGGAGCCATCGGGCGAATCCTGTTGGAGAGCGGGGTCGCCCGATAATTCTCATGACTCCTTACCAGCATGTTGCGCGTGCCTTCTCCTTAAAACCTTTGTTGCTGCCACACTTGGAACTTAGTCTCTCACGCTCATCACACGGAGTTAGAGTAAGTGGGCAGGCAACTCCGTGTTTGGGACTTCAGCGATCAGGAGTTGGTGTCTGGGAAGTTATCTGTCGTCCTGATAACCGCGCCGTATTCCCTGTTTTCGCTCCTCTGTCTGTCTGTCGTAGTGTTTGGTTAGCTTCAACCGATACGTCACATTGGTCCGGCACCACGCAATTTGGCATGCAGTTGTTGAGACGAATTCACATCACCAAAACCTGGATCGTCGCTGTTCCGTCGCTTGTCATCCTACCCTATTCAGTGCCTCACGGGTCTTTTCCTCGTCGGGCTGAATATACCGCATCGTCCTCTCTACCTGCTTGTGTCGCATCTGCTTTCGTGCGTGTTCGGCAGAGGCGTTTGTCGCGACGACGTTAGCCGTGCTCCGACGGATTGAGTACCACGTTCGGTCCTGCTTGGCGATACCAGCATGCTCACACAAGTCTTTGAGTAGCCGATTCAGTGACCTGGACCCGTAGGTAGTCCCGTACTTGGCTAGTTACATCCTCTCGCTGTCCTCGTTCTTGGCCTGGGTAGATCGTTCATCAACCCACTGTGAGACGATTGTAGCCATGCGCTGTCGAAAACCACACAGCCACTGGTTGGTGTTGACTGTGTTCCTCCGGACTGATGACCAAGGTGTCCCGCTCATTCCAGAGCCATCCGTAGAAGCGGCCGGTCTTCTGTGCGACTTGTGTGACCCGCGTGGGCGCGTTGACGACTTTGATTCCGTTCACGGTCGCGTCTTCCGTCATCGGCTCACCCCATTGTACTGCCCGCTGGCGGTTTTGGCACTGTTCTCGTTCTGTAAGCCGGACACTTCGGAAAACCCGCAAGACGGCGTCGGGGTCAATTCTTGAACCCACTTTGTAAGCTTTGGCGTCCATGCTGTTTGACTCCAGACGGACGCAAAAAACCGCACGACGGCAGCGCCGTCGTATGCGCCGGCCGGGAATTGAACCCGGGCTATGAGCTTGGGAAGCTCATGTCCTACCACTAGACCACCGGCGCTCACTCGCTTCGCTCGTTCACGCCCCGTGGGTCGCAATTCCGACGGAACTGCTCACCACCGGCGCCTGTGTCGAGCTATATTCGCTGTCGGTAAAGGATGTTTCCCTTCCGCCGCGGCAGGACCGGCGCTACTGGTCGTCGGGCTCCTCGGAGACCAGACCGACGGATGTCGTACTGGCCCAGACCACGACGCCGATGGAGACGGCACCGACGAGCACGACCAGCAGCCGTTCGGTGGGGCCGACTGCGAACGGTCCCAGGTCGGGGAAGACGAACGACAGCGTGAGGTACCCGAGTGCGGACAGGCCCGTCACCAGGGCGAGCACGAGGACCCAGAACCGGGCGAGGTAGTGCATCGGCGAATAATGTCTCCGATCTCACAAATACTTTTCTCAGGTCGTAGACCCGCTCGCACGGCGGTTCACTCCCGCCTGCGGGCGACCACGTCGCGCACGCGCTGGGCCTGGTCGCGGGGCACGACCAGCGTCCGCCCGTCGAAACTGGCGACGACGAGGTCCTCGACGCCGACGACGCTGACCTGTCCGTCCGTCGCGAGGACGCAGTTCGTCGCGTCGACGGCGAGTGCGTCGCCGAGCGTCGCGTTGCCGTCGGCATCCGTGTCGAGAATCCGGCCGAGCGCGTCCCACGAGCCGATGTCGTCCCAGTCGAATCCAGCGGGGACGACGTAGACGTCGTCGGCCGTCTCCAGGACGGCGTTGTCGACGCTCACTGACTCGACCGCCGCGAACCCGCGGTCGGGGTCGCCCTCGTCCAGCGCCGCCACGAGCGGGGCCAGCGGGGAGTCGCGCGCGGCCGACAGCAGCGCCGCCGGCGTCCACGCGAAGATGCCGGCGTTCCAGAGGTAGCCCGCGTCAAGGAACGACTCGGCCGTCTCTGCATCGGGTTTCTCCACGAACCGCTCGACCGGCGCGTAGCCGTCGGCCGACGGGCCGGGGTCGATGTAGCCGTAGCCCGTCGCCGGGCGCGTCGGTTCGATGCCGACGGTAACCAGCCCCTCCGTCTCGACGGCGACGGTCGCAGCCGTCCGCGCTGTCGTGGCGAAGTCGCCCTCCACGAGGTGGTCGCTGGGGAGTGCGAGGATGGCGCAGTCCCCGACCTGCTCGCGGATTCGGTGGGCGGCGTAGACGAGTGCCGGCCCGGTGTCCTTCGGTTCGGGTTCGGTCAGCACGCCGGCCCCCGGGGCGTGGTCGTGGACCGCGTCGGCGTAGTCGGGGCGGGTCAGGACGTACGTCTCGTCGGCGAAGCCCGCGCGGTCGACGGTCCGGGCGAGCAGCGAGCGGTCGCCGCCGAACGAGCGGAACTGTTTCGGCCGGTCCGTGCTGGTGGCGGGGTAGAGTCGCGTGCCGGTGCCCCCGGCGAGGACGACGGCGACCAGCGGCCTGTCCATACCGGACCCATGCGGCCGGGTCACAAAAGAGTAAACGACGGGTACCCAGGCCCGCTACCACGTCTCGACGAGGCCGTCGCGGATGTCCTCGACGCAGCCCTCGCAGTCGGGGTGACCGGCGTCGAAACACTCCGGGCGGGCGTCCGCGTCGAGGTGGACCGCGCGCTGCTCGGCGTGGCGGCGACAGACGATGCGCGCGCGGCCGTCGCCGTCGGTGGGCAACTCCGCGAGGGCGCTCGTCCGGGCGCTGGCGTAGGCGCGCCTGGCCTCCTCGTACTGCTTGCCTGCGCTGTAGAGCGTGGTCCGCAGGAAGCGACGGAGCCGGTCCCGGTCGGTCATTGGCCCCGCTTGGGCCGGCGCGCACAAAATCCCGTCGCCCCACCCGCCCGACCCGCCCCGCTGCCCGCTGGCGGCGAGTCCCCGACGGCACCACTTTCACCCCGGTCGCGGAAGTTTTTATAGGACCGGGAACCAACTCGCCTATGTCTCCCACTGAAAACGAAGCGGAGACAGTGAACGCCATGACTGAGACAGATTTGCGTACCCACGCGGAAGACATACACGACCAGTTTTCAGACCAGCTCGACATCGGCGTCGACGACGTCGAGGAGCGGCTGAGCACGCTCGTCGACGACTACAAGGTGCCCCTCGACGAGGCGCGCCGGAGCGTCACCAACACCTACCTCGACGAGGCGGGGATGGACCGCGACGACCTGGCCAGCAGCGGCGGCAACGAGGTCAAGCAGGTCCGGGACATCGACGCCCCGGAGGAGTGGATAGACCTCACGGCGAAGGTCGTCGACCTCTGGGACGCCACCAGCGACGCCGTCGCCCAGGTCGGCCTGCTCGGCGACGAGACCGGGACCGTGAAGTTCACCAAGTGGTCGAAATCCGACCTCCCGACCCTCGAAGAGGGGAAGGTGTACAGCCTCCGGAACGTCGTCACCGACGAGTACCAGGGTCGCTTCTCGGTGAAGCTCAACCGAACCACGACCATCGAGGAGGTCGACGAGGACATCGAGGTCGGCGACGACGCCATCGAGGTCGAGGGCGCGCTCGTGGACATCCAGTCCGGGTCGGGTCTCATCAAGCGCTGCCCCGAGGAGGACTGCACGCGCGTGCTCCAGAACGGCCGCTGTTCGGAACACGGCGAGGTCGAGGGCGAGTTCGACCTCCGCATCAAGGGCGTGCTCGACGACGGCGAGGACGTCCACGAGGTCATCTTCGACCAGGAGGCGACCGAGAACCTCACCGGTATCACGCTGGAGCAGGCAAAGGAGATGGCCATGGACGCGCTCGATACGTCCGTCGTCGCCGACGAGATGCGCGAGAAGACGCTCGGCCGGTACTACCGGGTGACCGGGCCGACGCTCGGGCGCTACGTCCTGGCGAACGAGACCGACCAGCTGACCGAACCCGTCGACCCTGAAGCTGTCCTCATCAAAGCGAGGTCGATATAATGTCGAGCACACCCACCCGCGAGGTCGCCCGCCGCGTCTTCGCACGCGAGTTCAACGACGCGACGTACACGTTCAAGGAGTCCGACGACGAGCGCGCGCCCGTCTACGTGCTGTTGCCGACCGGCCAGCGCGCCAACCGGGTGTTCCTCGTCGGCACGCTCACCGAGACCGAGGACGTCGGCGAGGACTCGGAGTACTGGCAGGGTCGCATCGTCGACCCCAACGGTGACACGTTCTTCACCTACGCCGGCCAGTACCAGCCCGACGCCGCCTCGATGCTCCGGGAACTCGAACCGCCGGAGTACGTCGCCGTGGTCGGCAAACCGCGGACCTACGAGACCGAGGAGGGCGACGTGAACGTCTCCGTCCGGCCCGAGTCCATCAGCCGGGTCGACGAGGCCACCCGCGACCGCTGGGTCGTCGAGACGGCCGAGCGCACCCTGGAGCGCATCCAGGCCTACAGCGCCGACGACGAGACCATCGACGAGTACGTCGAGATGGCCCACGAGGAGTACGACCTGGACGTCGGCACCTACAAGCGGGCCGTCGAGGAGGCACTCGCCAGCCTCGAAGCCGACGAGGCCGAAGCCAGCGCCGACTAGCGACCCCGGCGCCCTCGGGTTCTTTTCAAACTCTCTCCCTCGGTACCAGCGTCTGACAAACCGTTAAGTAGCAGGAACGACGACGCTACGCTAGCGATGGGCAACAAAAACAAGACTATCTCCTTCCGCGTGAGCCAGGAGAAGTTCGAGACCCTCCGGGATATCGCGGAGGAGCGCGACATCTCGCTGTCCGCCGTCTTCAGGGACTACGTGGACATGCTGGTTGCCCACGACGGACAGGTCGAGGTGGTCCCGGAACACGAGGTGAGCGAGTCCCAGTCGTCGAGCGGGACCGCCGAGAGCTTCCCGCCGAAGGTCGAGGTGCCAAAGAGCTTCGTCCGCGAGCACGAGCGCCTGGAACTGGAGGCCGAACACCTCCGCGAACAGCTCGAAGAGCACAAGCGCTACGTGACCAAACTCCGTCAGGAACTCGACGAGGCCGACCAGGAGGACGTCGTCCAACTGGAGGACCTCGACGGCGAGGAGGACGAGGAACCATCCTACCGCATCGGCAGTAGCTTCGACGACTCGCAGTTCTGAGCGACCCGTTTCTCGGCTACCGCACCAGGTTCTGTCTCGTCTGCTGAGCGCGCCGAGCGGCCTCTGTGTGTCCCTCGACGTCGGCCAGCGTCTCCACCGCTTCGAGCGTGCGGACGCTGTCGTCGAGGAAGGAGAGTACGTCGCCCGGGTACGCGTAGAGCATGTAGTCGTCGCCCATCACGTCGACGATGGCGTCCGGGCCCAGGCCCTGCTCGCGCAGTTCCAGCAGGTAGCGGACGAACTTCCGCTCGGCGCAGCCACAGTGGGGGTTGGCCTCGCAGTCGCAGTCCAGGAAGTCCTCGGCGAAGTCGAGCACCCGGTCCTGGGTCGCGTCGTCGAGTTTCGCCAGCCCCTCACCCTGAAAGAGGATGTCGAGGGTCGCGCCCTTGAACGCGCCCTTGGGGAAGGACGTCTCTAGCTGCGAGACGATTTGCCGGTGGTTCTTGATGTATATCTTGTCCGTAATCGCCACGTTATCGGACGGAGGAGCGACGTGACCAAAAACGCCGCGGTGTCTCGGGACAGAGTCGTAACGTATTTTTGCGCCACCGGGCTACGACAGAGTGCGTGTCCGGGTTAGGGTAGTGGACTATCCTTCAGCCTTGTGGAGGCTGAGACGCGGGTTCGATTCTCGCACCCGGACTCCTAAATTTTCTTATACTTATTTCGAGACCAGCCACGGTGCTCGGGTGGCGGGACAAAAAACAGACGGAACTTTCCCAATCAGAACTCCTGGACGGCGATCCAGGTCTCGTCGTCCTCCAGCTTCTCGGCGGCCTCGCGGCGCGTCGTCAGTCGGACGCGCTCGTCTGTCTCCTCTCCCCTGTTTCCGTGGTGTGGGATGGGCCTCATACCATGTGAGACAACGACTCGCGTGCGTATATGTGCTCCTGTCACGTTCTCACCACATCGTCTGGAAGAACCTCTCAGAAACGTTCGCGACAGGTCTGGAGTCCCGCAGGACTCACCGACACGGTTTCGGCGGCGGCGTCCCAACGGACGGTATGGACGAGACAGCCAGGATTCGCCGAGCAACGGACGTCGAGTACCAGACTGTCGACGCCGCGGAGGGGCTCCGCAAGGGCGTCCTCGTCGGCGAGGAACACGGCGCGCCGAACCTCGCAATCCGCCGGTTCACGCTCGCGCCGGGCGGGGAGGTGCCGAAACACACCAACGAAATCGAACACGAGCAGTACGTCCTCGCCGGGGAGTACGTCGTTGGAATAGGCGACGAGGAGCACACCGTCAGCGCCGGCGACAGCCTCCACATCCCCGCCGGCGTCGTCCACTGGTACCGCAACGAGGGCGACGAGGAGGGGGCCTTCATCTGTGCGGTCCCGACCGGCGACGACGAGATACAGCTCGTAGACGAGGCTTCGAGCAACTGAAGTACCGGGCGCCGCGTACCACTGTCTGTGTCACAGCAGGTCGGACGGGTGGATACCCTGTTTCTCCACGAGCACGGCGACGACTACCGCGTGGTCGTCACCCGCGACGGCGACAGGGTGTTCCACGGCCGCCTCGAACTGAAGGAGACCGGCGCTGGCCCCCGCCCCGCGCGACTGCGCGTCACGGAGGGGACCAGCGAGGAGCTACGCAGCCCCGACGAGTTCGTCGAACTCGCGCGCCGGGCCGAGCGCATCCGCATCTCCGAACAGACCTCCCGGAGCGCCCGCGACCGCCTGCGCGAGATGCTCGACGCCTACCAGCTCGACGCCAAGGTCGTCCGCACCTGCCGGTTCTGCGCCGGCGACGGCCGCTACTCGCCGATTACCTCCGAGACAGCCATCAAAGCCGACGACGAGCAGATCTGTCCGGACTGCGCCCGCGAGGAACTCGACCGCGAACTCGCCTTCCGCGGGCAGATTACCGGCGACGCCCGCGCCCGCCTGGAGGACCTCCTGCTCGAAGTCCAGGACCTCGACCGCATCGAGAACCTCCTGAAGGGCGACCTGGACCCCGACCTGACGAAGTTCGACGAGATCAGCGCCACCGTCGAGGATGTCGACCCCGTCCCGACGAGTGACCTGAGCCTGCACCCCGGCATTCAGCAGAAGCTGGAGAGCAGATTCGACACGCTCCTGCCGGTCCAGAGCCTCGCCGTCGCCAACGGCGCGACGGAGGGGCAAGACCAGCTCGTCGTCAGCGCGACGGCGACGGGCAAGACGCTGGTCGGCGAGATGGCCGGACTCGACCGGGCGCTCAACGGGAAGGGGAAACTCCTCTTTCTCGTCCCGCTCGTCGCGCTGGCCAACCAGAAGTACGAGGAGTTCCAGGACCGCTACGGCGACATCGTCGACGTGACGCTGCGCGTCGGCGCGAGCCGCATCAACGACGACGGTAACCGCTTCGACCCCGACGCCGACGTCATCGTCGGGACCTACGAGGGCGTCGACCACGCGCTCCGCGTCGGCCGCGACATCGGCGATGTCGGAACGGTCGTCATCGACGAGGTCCACACCCTCGGCGAGGACGAGCGCGGGCACCGCCTCGACGGTCTCATCGCACGCCTGAAGTACTACTGCCAGCAGTTGAGCGAGGGCGACACGCAGTGGATTTACCTCTCCGCGACGGTCGGCAACCCCGAACGGCTGGCCGCCGCGCTCGAAGCGACGCTCATCGAGTTCGAGGAGCGGCCCGTCCCCATCGAACGCCACGTCACCTTCGCGGAGGGGCGGGAGAAGATGAACATCGAGAACAAACTCGTCAGGCGGGCGTTCGACGCGAAGTCCTCGAAGGGCTACCGCGGGCAGACCATCATCTTCACCAACTCGCGGCGGCGCTGCCACGAGATATCCCGGAAACTGGAGTACTCCTCCGCGCCCTACCACGCCGGCCTCGACCACAAGCGCCGCAAGCGCGTCGAGACGCAGTTCGCCGACCAGGACCTCGCCGCCGTCGTGACGACTGCGGCGCTGGCTGCCGGCGTCGACTTCCCGGCCTCGCAGGTCATTTTCGACTCGCTGGCGATGGGCATCGAGTGGCTCACAGTCCAGGAGTTCCACCAGATGCTCGGCCGCGCCGGCCGCCCCGACTACCACGACAAGGGGACGGTCTACCTGCTCGTCGAACCCGACGGCGTCTACCACAACTCCCAGGAGATGACAGAGGACGAGGTGGCGTTCAAGCTCCTGAAAGGCGAGATGGAGTCGGTGACGACCCGCTACGACGAGGAGAGCGCCGTCGCGGAGACGCTGGCGAACATCACCGTCGCCGGGTCGGGCGCGAAGCGTCTCAACGAGTCGATGGTAGGCGAGGTGCCGACGAAACACGCGCTCGGGAAGTTGCTGGAGTACGAGTTCATCGACGGCCTGGAGCCAACGCCGCTGGGCCGGGCGGTGACGCGGCACTTCCTCGCGCCGAAGGACGCGTTCCTGTTGCTGGACGGCATCCGGAAGGGCGAGTCGCCCTACGACCTGGTGGCGCGGATGGAACTGCGCGAGGACGAGCGGTAGCCTGCCGAGACGTTCGGTCCGCAGTCGCGCCATTTTTACTGACGCCGCCAGTCTGAGAGAACGTGCCACTCGCAGCCGTCACGCCGGCGATGCTCCTGGTGTTCGTGCTCATCCTGCTGGCACTCGTGTTCTTCGCGACCGAGCCGGTACCGGTGGACGTGACGGCTATCGGCGTCCTCGTCGCGTTGTTGCTCCTCGACCCTACCAGCGAACTCCTGGCGAGCGCGGGCCTCATCGCGGAGCCGCTGTACGTGTTGCGTCCGGTCGGCGGTGACCTCGGGGCCGCGCTCGACAACGGGCTCTCCGGGTTCGCCAGCACCGCCACCGTCACCGTCCTCGCCATGTTCATCCTCTCCGACGGTGTCCAGCGGACCGGCGTCATCCAGCGCCTGGGTCACCGCGTGTCCGAACTCACCGGCGACAGCGAGTCCCGCCAACTCGGCGCGACCATCGGCATCATCAGCCCGCTGTCGGGTTTCATCAACAACACCGCCGCCGTCGCCATCCTCCTGCCGATGGTGACCGACCTCGCCCACCGCGCGAAGAACTCCCCGTCGAAACTGTTGCTCGCGCTCTCCTATGCCTCGATGTTCGGCGGCATGCTGACGCTCATCGGCACCTCGACGAACATCCTCGCCAGCGACCTCTTCGCCGGGCTGACCGGCACCGGCCAGGGGTTCGGGATGTTCGAGTTCACGTCGCTGGGCATCGTCGTCACCGTCGTCGGCGCAGCCTACCTCATGACCGTCGGACGCTGGCTCACGCCCGCCCGCATCGCTCCCGAAGACGACCTCACCGAGGAGTTCGGCATGAGCGAGTACCTCACCGAGGTGGTCGTCCGGGAGGACTCGCCCATCGTCGGCCAGACGGTCGAGGAGGCGCTGGCGACCAACGACTTCGACGTGGACCTCCTGCAACTCATCCGGGACAACCGGACCTTCCTCGAACCGCTCGGGAAGAAGGTCGTCCAGTCCGGCGACGTGTTCGCGCTCAGGACCGACCGTGACACCCTGGTCGAACTGCTCGACGTCGACGGGCTGGACGTCCTGCCCGACGTGGAGGTCAACGAGGCCGAACTGGAGACCGCCGACGAGGCACAGAACCTCGTCGAGGTGGTCGTCGCACCCGGTTCCGCGCTGGTCCGGGAGTCGCTTGCCAGCTCTAACTTCCGGCAGCGCTACGACGCCTCCGTACTCGCCATCCGGCGCGGCGACGAGGTCATCCGTACCCGGATGGACAAGCTGCAACTGCGCGTCGGCGACACGCTGCTCATCCAGGGGGCCGCCGAGAGCATCGAGCGGTTGAACAGCAATCCCGGCTTCATCGTCGCCCAGGAGATAGAGCGCCCGGACTTCCGGGAATCGAAGACCCTCGTCGCGGTCGGCATCGTCGTCGCCGTCGTCCTCGCGGCGGCGCTGACGCCGGTCCACATCGCCGCTGCCGCGCTCGGTGGCGCGCTGGCGATGGTCGCGACCGGCTGTCTCCGGCCCGCTGAGCTATACGACGCCGTCCAGTGGGACGTGGTCTTCCTGCTCGCCGGCGTCATCCCGCTGGGCATCGCGCTCCAGCAGACCGGCGGGGCCGACCTGCTCGCCGACGCCGTGGTCCAGTCCTCGACGGTCCTGCCGCCAATCGGCGTCCTCGGGCTCCTCTACGTCGTCACCGCCCTGCTGACCAACGTCGTCAGCAACAACGCCAGCGTGGTCCTCATGATTCCGGTGGCCTTCCAGACCGCCCAGCAACTCGGCGCGAACGTCTTTTCGTTCGTGCTCGCGGTCACCTTCGCGGCCTCGACGGCCTTCATGACGCCGGTGGGCTACCAGACCAACCTCTTCGTCTACGGCCCCGGCGGCTACCGCTTCACGGACTACCTCCGCGTCGGCGGCCCGCTCCAGGCGCTTTTCGCCGTCGTCACGACGGTCGGCATCGCGGTCATCTGGGGCGTCTGAGGGGCGCGCCCGTGACGCCCAGTCCTGGCCCCGCAACCCAAGTTCCGCGCGCCCGTACTCCTGCCCATGCCGACGATCGAGTTCCAGGGTGAGACTGTCGAGTGCGAGGCTGGCGCGACGCTCCGGGACGTGCTGCTGGAGGCGGGACTGTCCCCACACAACGGGCCGACGGCGGTGTCCTGCCACGGTCACGGCACCTGCGGGACGTGCGCGGTCGACATCGAGGGCGACGTCGCGGAGCCGTCGAAACGCGAACGGCGGCGGCTCTCCTTTCCGCCCCACGACACCGACAGCGGGCTCCGGCTGGCCTGCCAGGTCCCGGTGACCGCGGACCTCGTCGTGACCAAACACGGGGGGTTCTGGGGCCAACACGTCGACAGCACGGACAAGTGACTGCGGCACCAAGTGCGGCCGATGACAGCACGGGAGCCGGCGTGGGTGCTGTGGGCGGCCAGCAGACCGTCCCAGCTGCTTCTCATCGCCGGCGTGTACGCGCTCGGCGCGAAGGTCGCCCTCGTCTGGGGCGCGTCGCTCTCGGTTCCGGCCCTGCTCGCGGGGCTGGCGGCCCTGCTCCCGGTCGCGGTCAGCGTCCACTACGCCAACGAGTACGCCGACCACGCGACCGACGCGCTGACCGACCGGACTCCATTCTCCGGCGGGAGCGGCGCGCTGCCGGCCGCTGGAGTCGACAGACGCGTCGTCCTCCGGGCGGCGGTCGTCGCGCTCGCGCTCGGAACTGTACTCGCGGCAGCGTTCGCTGCAGTCGGGTTGCTCTCACTGGCTGCGCTCGCGCTGCTCGGCGTCATCGCCGTCTTCGGCTGGCAGTACTCGGTCGGACCGCTCAGGCTGGCCTGGCGCGGCTGGGGCGAACTCGACAACGCCGCGCTGGGCGGACTGGTGCTCCCCGTCTACGGCGCGGCCGTCGTCGGCGGGCCGCTGGGGACGGTCGCGCTCGCCTCCGTCCCCTTCTTCCTGGTCGTCCTGCTGAACCTCTTTGCCACCCAGTGGCCCGACCGGCGGGCCGACGCGGCGGTCGGCAAGCGGACGCTGGCCGTCCAGTGGTCCCGTCGCCGCCTCCGCGCTGCCTACGCCGGCATCGCCCTGGCGGCGGCCGCGTCGGTCCTTCTCCTCCAGCCCGGGGTCCTCCCGCGTCCCGTCGCCGCCGCGAGCGTTGCGGCCGCTCCCTTCGTCGTCGTCGGAGCCGCGGGCTACACGCGCCGTCGCGTCCCCTGGCCGACAGTCTCCGCGATGGTGGTGCTCGCGCTCGCACAGTTCGCCGCCTGGTGCTGGGTCGGCACGGCGTGACCGGCCTACCCCAGCCGCCGGTCCACTTCCCGCCTGGTCTCGGCGATGACCGTCTGCTCGGCGCGGCGCATCGCGCGTATCGCCTCGTCGGTGTACTCCACCTCGACGGTCGGTAACCCGCCCAGCAGGGACCCCAGCCCCCCGACGACGTCCGCCGGGTCGAACGTCGTCGCCATCCGGAAGGCGGGCCGCCACTCCCGCAGCGGGCCGGTGAAGGCGAAGTGGTTCTCGACGAGCGACGCCGCCCGCTCGCGGTCGTAGGTCGTCTCCAGCGCCGCCCAGAACTCGTCCTCGGGCGCGGTCACCAGTGGCTCCACGGCGTCGCCGAGGCGTTGCTGGCGCGCCACGAGCGCGTCCTGGATGTCGCTCCGTCGGCTCGCACCGACGTCCTCGCGGAGGGACGCGGCGTAGGAGTCGACGGCGAGGATGTCGCTGCGGTAGGCGTCGATGCCCGTGTCGTCCTCCACGTAGTCGAGCACCACGTCGAACTGCCGGAGAATCTGGTCGCGATAGTCGTCCAGTTCGGGGCGCACGACCCGCTCCCAGAGCGCGTCGGAGTTCTTCAGGAGCCGGTCGACGAGTCGCCCGCCGGGGCCGCGCACGCCCTGTCTGAGCGCCCGCGAGACGCTGAACTGCTCGGCGGTGACGGTGACGGCGTCCTCGACGAATGTCTCGAACCCCGTCCGTGCTGCCTCGCGTGTCACGTCCACCTAGTAGTGCCGTACGAGTTTGTAGCTGACGGCACCAGCGACGCCGGGCGGCGCTGCGCGGTGGGTGCGTCAGTCCGCCTCAGAACGCGTAGCCGTCGTCCGACGGGTCGTCCTGAAGCGCCGGGTCCTGCTGGTCGTCGAACTTCTCGGTGAACGAGTCGCTGAATCCCTCGTCGGCGGGCTGCTCTCTGGTGTCGTACGCGGAGAGCCCCTTCGTGAGGAGGTCTTCAACGGCCTGCTCCCGATTCAGGTACTCGCCCTGTTCGACGAGTCTCGTGAGTTCGCTTTCGAGTTTGTCGGGGAGTGAGACTTCGAAGGTCGGCATCATCCCCTATCTTGAGCGCACCGTTGTAAACCCTCTGCTCCCCGGCCACCCCCGGTCGCCGGACTGTCCACCGGGTGCGTTCCCCGTTTCAGTGGTTCACTCGGCTACCGTCGGGCTCCTGACGCTCGCGACACGGCCTGCTGGCGCGACCCTCACCCCGTCACTTCGGCTGTGCAGCGCCGTAGCCGAAGATGGTCCCGGCGACGAAGAGGACGCCGCCGTACAGTTGCAGCTTCGCGGCGGTCCCGATGTCGGCCGCGAACACCACCTGCGACAGCAGTGCCAGGCCGAGCGCGACGAGCATGTAGAACCGGCGTGACCGCTTCCCCGTCCCAGATGACATACCGGTAGGTCGACAACCCGAAACATGAAGTTTGTGTCTCCGTGCTGACCCGTCTCTGTCCCGGTCCGGCGTCGCCGACACCCCCACTCCGTCAGGAACAGTTATGATTCGGGGAGCCAAAGCGGCGGGCGTGTCACGGGGACTCCTGGAACTGGACGGGGTCACGAAGTCATTCGGCGCGGTCGTCGCGACAGACGACGTCACGCTCTCGTTCGACCGCGGCGAGTGCCACGCCATCATCGGCCCGAACGGCTCGGGCAAGACGACGCTGTTCAACGTCGTCACGGGATTCCACGCGCCGGACCGCGGCACCGTCCGGTTCGACGGAGCGGACATCACCGGGCTCTCGCCCGACCGCATCGCCCGGCGGGGTCTCGTCCGCACCTTCCAGGTCGTCTCGCCCTTTGGCGGGTTGACCGTCCGGGAGAACCTCCTCGGCGTCTACAGCGGCCGGGGACGGTCGGCGGTCAGCGTCCCTCCCGAAACCCGCGAGCGCGCCGAGGAGGTGCTGTCGACGCTGGAACTCGACCACGTCGCCGATCACGCCGCCAGCGACATCTCCGGCGGTCAGCAGAAGCTTCTGGAACTCGGTCGGGTGCTGATGTTGGACCCGGCCTGCGTCCTGCTCGACGAGCCGACGGCGGGGGTCAACCCGGCCATCCAGGACCGCGTGCTCGCGACGCTGCGGGACCTCACCGACGGAGGGACCACACTCGTCGTCATCGAACACGACATGGGCGTCGTCGGTGACCTGGCCGACCGGATAACCGTCCTCGACGGCGGGCGGGTCCTGACCCAGGGCTCTTTCGCCGAGGTCACAGACGACCCACGCGTGCAGGATGCGTACCTCGGCCGCCGGTCCGACGGAGCGGCGGCCGCCGCGGGCTCGACCGACGACGGAGACGGTGCCCCCCAGGCTCGGCCGTTCGCGTCGGCGGCCGCAGCCAGCGAGGGCGTTGGCGACGCCGAGTCCGACACCGACCGCCTCGTCGTCCGGGACGTCGTCGCCGGGTACGGCAGCCAGACCGTTCTCGACGGGGTCTCGGTACGGAGCCACGACGGCGTCACCTGCATCTTCGGGCCGAACGGGTCGGGGAAGTCGACGCTGCTGAAGACGATTGCGGGCGTCGTGCCAGCCAGAGCGGGGACGGTGCGCTACGGGGACCGCGACCTCACGGACAGCGACCCCGACGAGGTGGTCGCGGCGGGCATCACGACCGTCCCCCAGAACGAGCGGGTCTTCCGGGGGCTGACCGTCCGGGAGAACCTCCAGCTCGGGGCGACGACCGTCGCCGACGACCGGGTCGCCGACGAGCGCATGGACGGCGTGCTGGACGTGTTCCCGGCGCTCGCGTCGTCGCTCTCGGAGCCGGCGCACTCGCTGTCGGGCGGCCAGCAGGTCATGCTCGGCGTCGCCCGGGCGATGATGACCGGGGCCGAGGTGTACCTGCTCGACGAGCCGTTCAGCGGCCTGGCTCCGTCGGTCGTCGCCGACGTGGCCGAGGTGGTCCGCTCGCTCGCCGCCCAGGGGACACAGGTCGTCCTGGTCGAGCAGCAGGTCCGCGAGGCGCTGGAACTCGCCGACCACGCGTACGTCCTCTCGCAGGGGGAGATTCGGTTCGACGGGGCGCCGTCGGCGCTGCGCGACGACGACGAACTCGTCGACCTCTACCTCGGAATCGGGTGACGCTCCAGCGAGTCGCCGGCGCGCCGTCGGGGCGACTGGGCCGTCTCACAGTCCGCCGATGGTGGCTGTTCTGAGGTCGGTCCTCGCGTACCGCTCGGGGTAGACGATGTGGCTCTCCAGGCCCTGCACCTGGTTGGTCACGGCGAGTGGGTTGGCGTTCTCGCCGCGTTCGGTAAACGAGATGGGCGGCATCGCCATGATGTGGTCGGCGAACTCCATGTTCTGTAGCGCCTCGTTCAGCGCGTCCGCGTCGGCGCTGGCCGCCTGCTCGAAGGCCTCGACCATGACCTCACCCGTCGCGTAGGCGATGCCCTGGTTGCTCTCCATCGGGGCGGTGTCGTAGGTGCTGGCGAACCGCTCGTCGATGCGCCGGGCCTTTTCGAGAGTAGTGTCTATCTGGTAGCCGGTCCACAGCGCCCCGTTCATGACGTCGCCTATCTGCTGGAAGTTCTTCTTGTTCATGCCGCCGCTGGCACACGCGGAGAACAGCCCCGGCCAGTAGTCCTGCCCCTTCATCGCGCTGACCAGTTCGAGGAGCTGGTTCGGGAACACCGTCGGGAACAGGACGTCGGGGTCGGTCTGGCGGAGCTTCGTGACCTGGGTGTCGGCCGTCTCGCCGAACCCGATGGTCTCCTCCGCGACGATCTCGAGGTCCGTCTCCCCGAGTGCCGCCTTGAGGCCGTCGCGGATGGCCTGGCCGTAGGTCGTGTCGACGTAGAACAGCCCGGCGGTGCCCGCTTCCAGGTCGGCCTGGCTGGTCCCCGCGAGCGTGTGGGTCGTGCAGTTCTCGGCCATGCTCAGCGAGTTGGGCTGGGTTCGGTAGACGTAGTCGAGGTCCCGCTCCTGGAGCAGCGAGGCGGCGACGGAGACGTCGATGACGAACGGGACGCCCTGGGACTCCGCGACCTGTGTGGCCGCGTTGGTCACGCGCGAGGAGTAGGTCCCGGTCAGGATGTCCGCCCCCTCGTCGATGAGTTCCCGCGTGACCTCGCCGCCGACCGTCGGGTCGTTCTTGTGGTCGCCCTTGATGACCCTGACCTCCGCGCCGTCCATCGACTCGATGCCGCCGTTCTCGTTCGCTATCGTGGCCGCCAGGTCGATGGCGTTGTGGCACCGCTTTCCCGTGTAGGACGTGCTGCCGGTGAACGGGTGGACGGAGCCGATGACCACCTCGTCGGGGTACGTCGGCGTCCCGCTGGTCGACGTGCCACCGCCGTCGCCGCCGTCCGCACCGTCGCCGCCGTCTGCACCGTCGCTGCCGTCCCCGCCGTCCCCGGCACACCCACTCAGCGACGCGAACGTCACCGCCGCGCCGGTGGCGAGGAACGCCCGTCTGGTCCGTGTCGGGACCCCGTCGCTCCGCTGTGTCCGTCGACTGTCCGCGTCCTGCTCACCCTGGCTGTCTGTCATCGTTTCGCTCACAGACGGTCGTGTTACAATCCCGACTAATCAAGCTATGCTAGATTTCTGGACAATTACTGGGTCGAAATCGTGAATATTGACGTGATTCGAATCTTCTTGCCAGCACAGTAACGTGGAAATCGAGAAATAGCGGGCGCCAGACGACACGTGTCGGCCGTCGGGGGTGACAGTGAGCCGGAACACGACAGCGGGGGACGCGCCCGCGCACAAGGGTTGGGAAAGCTATATTTGTCTCTACTCGGCATATCCCGGCATGGACGACGACTCCGGCATCTCCGCGGACCTGGAGGACCGGTTGCGCGAGCACCGGTCCGGGACCGACGACACTCCGGGACGACTGGCGCTGAGCGACGCCGAGGGGTACGTCGGCGACACGATAACGCTCCGGGGGCGCGACCTCGCCCCGGACCGGGAGTACGAGGTCGTCTGGCACTCGACCGACGGCGAGTGGGCCGTCCTGCGCGCCCACGAGATTCTCGGGCCACAGTACACCCCGCGGACGGACACCATCGCGACGCCGGAGACCGACGACGCCGGCGCGTTCGACGCTGAGTGGACCGTCCCCGAGGACTACGGCGGCGTCCACCGAATCGAGGTACGGGATGACGGGGAGGCCGTCGCGTCGGCGGAGTTCGAGGTCACGCCGTGGTTCGAACTCGACCGGACGACGGCACCGATGGGCGAGATGGTCACCGTCACCGGCTACGGCCTGGGGCCCGACGTGTCGACGAACAACTACCAGATCGCCTGGGACAACGGCTACGTCGGCTACATGACGGGCGTGATGAACCGCGGGACTGCGACGGCACAAATCCGGGCCGTCGGCCCGCCGGGAGAACACGTCGTGCAGGTGTGGCGCAACTACCGCGGCATCCCCTACGTCGCGAACAACACCCAGTCCCCGATGGGGCCGGTCGCCGGCGGCAGGCAGTCCGTCTGGACGGTGGAGGTGACCGAACCGGAGGAGCCACCCGAGACCGCCTGGGTCGACCCGCTGTTCGAGGAGAATCCCATCGAACTCCACTACCCCGACCTCGACGCGGACACCGACGCCGAACTCGACGTCACGCCACGGTGTGGCACGGCGGGAACGAGTGCCGTCATCACGGGGACCGGCTTCCCGCCGAAGGCCGAGGTCGACCTGCAGTGGTACCAGCACGTCGGCGAGGGTATCAGGGGGACCAACGTCACACCGAAGCCCCGGCCCGGCGTCTTGCCGGCAGTGACCGCCGACGCGGACGGTCGGTTCCAGGTCGACGTCGAGATTCCCGTCGCCGAGGGGTCGACCCGCCCCATCGTCGCCGAGGTGGACGGCGAGTCCGTCGCGGTGACGGGTTTCATGATGCAACCCTCCATCGCCACCTACGAACCCACCAGCGGTCCGGTCGGGACGGAAATCGAAATCGAACTGTCGGGTATCGGCTGGACGAACTACGAGAACTCCCCCTTCTTCGTCTACGACAACAAGGCGCTTGGCTACGCCTGCGGGCTGACCGACGAGTTCCGCAGCACCACCGTCCGGACCGTCCTGCGCGCGGCGGGGGAACCGGGCTGGCACTTCATCGACGTCTACCCCTCCCTGTTCGAGATGGAGGAGAAGGAACCCGAGTTCGAGGTCAAGCCCCACCTCTCGTACCTGGACAACCACCCCGTCCGGCCGCTTCCCGGGTTCCACTTCGCCTTCGAGATAACCGAGTGAGACCGCACATGTATCCGCATGCTAACGTGAACATCTGAACTCGAATATCGGCTCAGAAACTGCTGTTACGTTCGGCTTTCTTCCGTAGCGCTTTTCATCTGGGGCCGGAAATGTCAGCGCATGGACTCGGATTCGATATACAACCGGCACCTGGACGTGTTCCTGCTGTGGGCCTGCCGCGAGACCGGCGTCGTCGACGCGCTCCTGGCGGGACCGAAGACCCCCGAGGAACTCGCCGCGGCGAGCGAGATACGCGCGGCCGCCGCCGAACCGGTCCTCGACGGCCTCGTCGACCTGGGCTACGCCGAGGTCTCCGGCGAGGCGTACGCGCCGGCCGAGGAACTCCAGGCGTTCGACCCCGACACGCCCGCGCTGGAGCGTGGCATCCTGCCCCACCGCCTCGACTCGCTGGAGACGTACCTCTCACTGCCGGAGATTCTGCGCAGCGGCGACCTGCCGGAGGCGACGGAGGAGGGCTTTCTGAACTACATGGGCGCGATGGCGACCGTCGACGAGCAACTGGTGCGGGAGGCCGTCACGGTGGCCGAGCACGCCCACCCGCGTCCCGACCGCGTCCTCGACGTGGGAGGCGGTTCTGGCGGGTTCGGCGCGGAGTTCGTCCGCCGCGGCGCGGACGCGACGCTCGTGGACCTCCCGGAGGTGCTCGACCTGCTCGCCGACCACCACGCGGACCTGGGGCTGGAGACCGTTCCCGGCGACGCCCGCGAGTCGCTGCCGGAGGGGTTCGACCTCGTCTTCAGCGCCCGCGTGACGGTGAACTTCACCCCGGCGCAACTCCGGGCGTACTACGAGAACGCCTTCGCGGCGCTCGACCCCGGCGGGACCGTCGTCTCGACGACGCGCATCCGCGGGCGGTCGCCGGAGGCCGCGCGCTTCGGCGTGCACATGCTGACGCTCCCCGCCGACGGCACCACCCTCACCGAGGAGACGTACCTGTCGGCGCTCGACGAGACGGGCTTCGTCGACGCCGAGATTCGCGAGGTTCCGGACACCCAGTTCCAGGCGGTCGTCGCCCACAGGCCGGAGTGACCGGTCACTCCTCGTCGTCGCTCCCGTCGAGCCAGTCCGCGATGCGCCCGGGCCAGGTCACCACACCGCGGGGACTGCCCAGCACGATGGCCAGCAGCAGGAGGCCGTAGACGACGTCCTGTAGCGACGGCAGTTCGACCGCCTGCCGCCCGAGTTCGCTCACCGCCGTCAGGCCGAGCGAGCCGACGATGGGACCCAGCACCGTGCCGATGCCGCCCACCGCCGCCGGCAGCAGGATGTCGATGTTGACGAGCAGGCCGAAGACGACCTGCGGCCGGATGGAGGTGAAGTACATGCTCCAGAACGCGCCGGCCCAGGCGGTGAAGAAGGCGCTGACGGCGAAGGCGAACAGCTTGTACCGCGTCGTCGGGATGCCGACGGCGCTCGCGGCGTCCTCGTCGTCGCGGATGGCAAAGAGGTACAGTCCGACCCTGGACCGCCTGATGGCGACTGCGACCAGCGTGACCACCGCCAGGAACGCGAGGATGACGTAGTAGTAGGGCAGGCGCTCGGAGAACTGGAAGGCAAGGAGGCCGAACTCGCTGCCGTAGGACCCCGGCAGCGGCCGGACGTAGCCGTTCGCGCCGCCCAGC
Source organism: Salinibaculum sp. SYNS191 (assembly GCF_037338445.1). Taxonomy (NCBI): domain Archaea; kingdom Methanobacteriati; phylum Methanobacteriota; class Halobacteria; order Halobacteriales; family Haloarculaceae; genus Salinibaculum; species Salinibaculum marinum. The sequence goes on along the minus strand of NZ_CP147838.1, from coordinate 1,219,752 downwards.
GCCTCGACGTTGACGAACACGTACAGCAGCAACTCGGCGAACGCCAGCGTGACGAGCGCGAAGTAGCTCCCGCTGACGTCGTACCGGAAACTGAGTGCGCCGATGCCGGTCGCGTACACGGCGGCGAGTGCGCCGCCGACGAGCATGCCCAGCCACGGGTTCAGCGCGAACTCCCGCACGAGCACCAGCGGGACGTAGGCACCGAGCCCGAAGAAGGCGGCGTGGCCGAAGGAGAACTGCCCCGCGAAGCCCGAGACGATGTTCCAGCTCTGTGCCGCCGTCGCCCACACCAGCGCCACGACGAGCAGGTGCACGGACAGCAGCGACCCGAGGCGCAGCCCCAGGACCGGCACGTCCAGCGCCAGCGGGAGCACGCCGAGGACGAGGAACGTCACGGTCAGCAGCGCCGGCGTCCCGTACCACCGCCGCCGGTGGTGACGGAGTCGCCGCGTGACGACGCGCGCCCGCTCCCGCACGGTCACCAGCCGCCGGTCAGTCATGGCTCCCCCCGAAGAGGCCGGTCGGTCTGACGAGCAACACCGCGATGAACACCAGGAGGATGAGCACGTTGTTCCACGACCCCGGCAGGTAGAAGGAGCCGAAGACGTGGAGCAGACCGACGAGGAGTCCGCCGACGACCGTCCCCGGAATCGAGCCGAGGCCGCCGAGGACCACGACGACGAACGCGATGGTCAGGTACTCGTTGCCGAGGTAGGGGTCGAAGGGCTGGACGAACGTGATGAGCGCCCCGGCGAGGCCGGCCAGCCCCGCTCCGAGACCGAACGTCAGCGCGTCGACCCGCGCCACGTCGACGCCGACGTAGGCCGCGCTCAGGCGACTGTCCGCCGTCCCGCGGATGGTCCGTCCGGTGTGGGTCCGCTGGAGGAACAGCCACACGGCGGCGAAGGTCACGGCCGCGACGGCCAGCGCGTACAGTTGGCCGTCGGGCACGTACACCCCGCGGACGCCCGTCGAGCCCAGGTCCACGTCGAGCTGTCGCGGGGTCGCCGTGAACTGTATCTCGACGAGCGCGACGAGGATTATCAGCACCGCAATGGTGACGAGGAACTTCCCGGACTCCGGCCCGTCCATGACCGGCGCGACCGCGGTCCGCTGAATGAGGACGCCCAGCGCGAACAGGACCACGGCGGCGGCCGGGATGCCGAGCAACGGCGAGAGCCCGAGCGTGTTCGAGACGTACCAGACGGTGTACATCCCGACGACGGTGAACGCGCCGTGGGCGACGTTGACGACCTCCATGACGCCGAAGATGATGGTCAGGCCGAGCGCGACGAACCCGTAGATGCCGCCGAGCAACACACCCAGGACGACGAGCTGGGCGAGGACTGTCGGGTCGAGGAACAGCGGATTGCTCACGATGGGGGCTCACTCCGTTCGTCGGGATGGCTGTCAGGACCGCCGTGTGTGCTGCGCTGGTGCGGTGGGACTGGATTCACTCGGTTATCTCGAAGGCGAAGTGCATGGCAGGCAGCGGGCGGACCGGATGGTTGTCCAGGTACGAGAGATGGGGCCGGAGCTCGAAGTCCGGGTCGTCTTCCTCCACCTCGAACAGCGAGGGGTAGACGTCGATGAAGTGCCAGCCCGGCTCGCCGGCGGCGTACAGGACGGGGTTGAGCGTCCCCGTCTCGTCGTCGCCGCCGGTCCCGCAGGCGTACCCCAGCGGGTCGTTGTCGTAGACGAACATCGCCGCGTTCTCGTAGTTCGTCCACCCCAGTCCGGACAGTTCGATTTCGATTTCCGTCCCGACCGGGCCGCTCCTGGGCTCGAACCGCTCGATGGACGGCTGCATCATGAAGCCCGTGGCGGCGACCTCGCGCCCGTTGACCGCGGCCGTGATGGGCCGCGTCGAGCCGATGTCGGTCGGCACCTCGAACTCGACCTCGAAGCGGCCGTCGCTGTCGGTCGTCACTCTCGGGAGCACGTCCGGTTTCGGCCGGGGGGTGATGGTGGGGTCGGGGGTCGACGACGTGCCCCGGCCCTCGTGGCCCTCGTGGCGGTACCAGGTGAGGTCGACGGTCTCATTCGCCGGGAAGCCCGTCCCGGTGATGACCGTGTCCGTGCCCGCCTGGCCGCTCTTGGGCGTGATGTCGAGCGTCGCCTCCGTGTCGTCGGCGACCTCCGGCAGGTGTGTGTCGAGTGCCTGCTCGTCGAGCAGCGGGTCCATCCAGGCCGTCCGCGGCGGTTCCTCCGGTTCGGTCACCTCCACCGTCCAGACGTTCCGTCGCTCGCCGGCGACTTCACCGAACGGCGACTGCGTGTTGTTCAGGAGGTAGGGGATGCCGCGGTAGTTGCGCCACACCTGGACGACGTGTTCCCCCGGCGGGCCGACCGCGCGAATCTCCGCGGTTGCCGTCCCGCGGTTCTGCACGCCGGTCACGAACCCGACGTAGCCGTTGTCCCAGGACACCTGGTAGTTGTTCTTCATCACGTCCGGGCCGAGACCGTAGCCCCGGAGCGTGAACGACTCGCCCATCTCGGCCGTCGTCTGTTCCAGTTCGAACCACGGGCGTATCTCGAACTCCGCGTCGGCGATGCTCTGGCCGTCGCCGTCGGTGACGGATAGCTGGTGTGTCCCGCCGTAGTCCTCGGGGATGGTCCACTCCTCGTCGAACTTCCCCGCCGCGTCCGCCTCGACGGTCGCGATGGTGTCCGTCCGCGGTCGGAACTGTGGGCCGACTATCTCGTGGGCCTGCAGGACGCCCCACCGGCCCTGCACCGACTCCCACTGGATTTCGAAGCGCTCGTTCGGGGGGAAGTTGCGACCCTTGAGGACGAGCGTGTCGCCGACGTACCCCTCCCGGTCGCTCAGTACCAGCGTCCCGCGACTCTCGTTGCCACCACCGCCGCGGCCCCCGCGGCCCTCGCCGCGTCGCCCGCGCAACCTGTCGGTCCGTCTCCGCGACTCGTTCGTGTCGTCCATGCCCGGCGATAGAACAGTATCCCTCAATAGGCTTTCTGCTGATAAAAACGTGATAGCGCCGGTCAGACGCCGCCGACGCCGCTCGCCGCGTCGGGCAGGTCGTGGGGTTCGGCCTCGATGCCCAGTTCGTCGAGCGCGGCTGCCAGGTGCTCGTCCTCGGCGTAGTCCGCGCCGTCCTCCTCGCGGATGCGCTGGGCCGTCGCCAGCACCTCGCCGCGGCGGTCGTCCGGGATGTCGTACTTGTCCGCGGAGAGTTCGATGATCAGCCCGTTGTTGTCTTGCGTGTACAGCGAGTGGAAGATGCCGCGGTCGAAGACGTTGTACTGCTTGCCGGCCTCCTCTAGGGCCGCCATCACGTCCTCGTACTCGGCGGGGTCGAGGCTGAAACAGAGGTGGTGGACCGCGCCGGTGCCGCCCTGCGGTCCGCGGGGGTTCGAGGGCCGGTCGCCGACGAAGACGGTGAGGATGCGCCCGTCGCCCGTGTCGAAGAAGAGGTGGGTCTGCGAGGGGTCGTCGAGGTTCGGCTGGCGCAACACCAGCGGCATCCCGAGCAGGTCGCGGTAGAATGCGATGGTGTCCTCGGCGTTGCTCCCCCAGATTGTGACGTGGTCGGTACCGGTCGTGTGGAACGGGCTGTCTGGCAACTCGGCGCTGACTGGAATGTCGGACATAGCCCACGTAGGTGGTCGACCGGCATGTATCCCGCGCCGCGGCGTCCGGACAGTTTTGTCGCTCCAGCCCCCACTACAGGTATGGCGCTCACCGGCCGGCCGACGGTCCAGACCCTCGCCGCCCTCGCTGTCGTCTTCCTCCTCCAGCAACTCGCCGGGCTCTTCGGGGCGCTGGAGGGAATCCTGTTCGTGCTCTACGGCCCGGTCGGCGACCGACCCTGGGCGCTCGTGACGAGCGTCTACGCCCACGCTGACCTCCCGCACCTGCTCGGCAACGCCATCGCGCTGGCGGTGGTCGGCCCGCTGGTCGCCCGCCGCACCACGACGCTTCGCTTTCACATCTTCTTCGTGGTGACGGGTGCCCTGGCCGGCGTCGGCGAAATCGTCGTCGGCGGGCTGCTCGGCCCGCCGCGGGGCGTCCTCGGGGCCAGCGGCGCGGTGCTGGCGCTGCTTGGCTACCTGCTCGCCGGCAACGCCGTCTCGACGCGCCTGCTGGACCGGCTGACGCTGTCGCCCCGGGCCCAGTTGGTCGTGTTCGGGACCGTCGTCATCGGCCTCACGCTCGCGACCAGCGGCCCGGGGTCGGCGGTCCTGGGCCACGCCACCGGACTGGCCATCGGACTGGCGGCCGGTCGGCTCCGCCTGCTCGATACGCGGGCCGGTCGCGCCGGGCGGCGGGACTCGGACAGCTCAGGATTCGCTTGAGCGGCTGCCGGTGAGCCACGCCCGTCCGCGCCGGAGTCTGACCCGCGCCGCCGCGACGAGCGCCCGCACCGTGCGGTCGAGACGATGCTGTCGCCCCCGCTCGTCGGTCACGAAGTCCGCCAGCAGGACGCTCCCCACTCCCAGAACGGTTCCAGCGGCGACGTCGACGCCCCAGTGGATACCGAGGTACATGGTCGACAGCACGACGCTGCCGGCGAGCGGGACCGACAGCGCTAGCCAGGCCGGGTATCTCCGGCGAGTCCGGGCGGCGAGCACCACGACCGTCACCGACAGCGACGTGTGAAGCGAGGGGAAGACGTTGATGTTCGAGTTCACCTCGCTGGTCAGCAGTTGCGAGCGGGGCCAGTTCGAGTACAGGAGCGAGTCCACCAGCTCCGGCATGAGGTTGCGGGGGCCGTAGGCGATGAAGAGGACGTAACAGCAGACGCCGATGGCGTAGTTGAAGCCGTAGGCGAGCGTGAGCCGCCGGAACGAGTCGAGGTCGTCCAGCGCGAGATACGCCAGAATCGGGAAGACGAGCAGGAAGACGTACCCGTAGACGTACGCGAAGGACAGGAACGTCGTGACGGCCGGCGAACCCGCCGACTGCAGGGCGGCGACGAACTCGCCCTCGATGGCGTAGATGACGCCCGTGATGTTCCAGTCGAGCAGCCAGGACAGCTCCTTCCCGAGGTCACGGGCGATGGAGTTGACCGCGAGTACCGCCGCGAGCAGCCCGACGTAGGGGTAGACGGCCCGCAGCCGGGCCCGCAGTTGCCAGCGTAGCAGCCGCAGTTGGGGCGTGCCGACGATGGTCACGAGCGAGACGGCGAGCAGGACGCCGACGACCAGCACCAGCCGCGCGAGCAGGTCGAGCGGTATCATCGGTCGATGACCCTCCCCTCGTCGTCGTACTCGAGCCCGGCCTCCCGGAACAGCTCCCGCGCGCCGCTCTCGTCGAGTGTGCCCTCCTCGCCGACGAACGGGACCGTCGGGTCCGTCCCGTCCCAGACGAGGTCCGTCGGGACCCAGTCGGTCCCCGTGAGCGCGCTCGTCGCCGGGCGGGCGAAGCCGTCGAAGACGGACTCGGCGACGTACTCCTTGTCGAGCAGCCGAACGACGGCACGCCTGACGTGGGGGTTGCCGAGCGGTTCCCGGCGGGTGTTGAACCCGACGTGGTAGAACGACCGGCCGTCCTCGACGTGGAGCGTCAGCGCGTCGTCCTGCCCGACGCGGGGGACGCTGTCGGGGCCGATGCGCATCGCCGTCCCATCGGTCTCGTCGGCCGACAGGAGCTGGATGGCGGCGTCGTCGGAGGGAGCCACGCGCACCGAGAGGCGGTCGAAGGGCACGCCGTCGGCGACGACGTCGGGCACCTCGGGGGTCCGTCCCCGGTGCAGGAAGTGGTCCTCGAAGCGGGTCAGCACCAGCGACTCCCCCTCGGCGCGACCCTCGAACCGGACGACGCCGCTCCCGACCGGCGTGACGTTGGGCGTCAGGAGCGCCTCGGTGACGGGTCCGGGCCGCTCGCTCCAGTTCGCGCCGGCTTCGACGGCCCGGTCGGCCCAGACGTGGGCCGGCAACACCGGGACGGTCAGCGCCCGCACCGCGACGGTCGGGCTGGTCTGTGGGCAGCGCAGCGTCACCGTATGGTCGTCCTCGGCGGTGACCGACCCGACCAGCGACGAGCGGCCGCGAAAGCGCGGGGCAGGCACGGCCGTGTCACCGGCACCCAGCAGCGTGTCGTTCAGGAACCGGTACGTGAAGGCCACGTCGTCGGCCGTCAGCGCCGTCCCGTCGTGCCAGGTCAGGTCGGGCCGGAGGCGGACGGTGCCGACGGCGTCGCCGCGCTCCCGGTGCCACGACCAGTCGGCTGCCAGCCAGGGGGTCGCCGCCCCGCCGACGCGACGTGCCAGCGGGTCGTACAGCAGACCCGTGAAGATGCCCCGCGACCGGTGCTGGACGGCCAGCGGGTTCAGGTTCCGCGTCGGTTCCGCGTCGGTCGTCGTGACCCGCAGGCGGGGTTGGCGGTCCGGACCCGCCGACTGCAGGGCGACGTAGCTCACCGGCTCCGTCAGCGGGGAGCGACTCCAGCCGTCGAAGCGGTCGTTTCGCACCGCCCATATCTCGTTGGGGAAGGCGAGGATGCCGAAGGGCTGTTTGCTCGCAATCTCGCGCTGGAGGTCCCCGACGAGCCGCCGGCGTTCGGTGCCCGCCGCCTCCCGCTGTCCGGACAGGAGGTCGTCGACCGCGATGTCGGTGAACCCGAACGGGTTCTGCCAGCCCGCCTCGCCCTCGAACACCGAGTGCAGCAGGGGCCGCAGGAAGTCCGGGTCGTCGCGGTTCGGGAACCGCCCGACGTAGATGTCGTAGTTCCCGCCCAGCAGGACGTCCTTCTGGAGTTCGCGGGCGGGCTGGAGTTCTATCCGCGCGTCCACGCCGACGGCACGGAGGTTCGTCACGAGTTCGCGCGCGATGCGGGTGCCCGCGGCGTCGGCGTCCGCCGGCAGCGTCTTCACCGTCAGCGAGAGCTGTCCGGCGACGCTGGGTCCGAGCAAGGAACCGAGTCCCTGGAGGCACCCGGCGGTACTCGCCGCAGCGAGCCCCGCTCCCGCCCCGAGCAGGTCACGCCTCGACACGCCCGGGGGTGAATCGTCTCTCTCCCGTGTCACACGTTCTTGTTTCAATCAGCAGTTACTTCGTACATAATCCTATTGATTGTTACGTATCTCTCTGTAATCGCACCAAAACAGGGTTTTCAATGTCGTTAGAGGGTATTTAACACCGCTCAAAAGTGGCCACTGGTGTATGCTGGAATCCAGCGAATGTCTCCACGCTGTGGGTCCCGCTACACTAGCCGGGTCAGCGGGTGGGGAACGTCGCCGCGCGTGTACCCATCGACGGTACCGTCGGGGCGCATCCGGTAGACGACGGCGGGTTCGTGGCCGGCGTCTGGCTGCTCTGCGGCGACGGAGTCCCACTCGTCGTCGCGGAACGACGAGCAGTCCACGAAGACGATGGCGTCGGCGTGGGCGTCTAGCTGGTCGTTTCGCTTCCCGTCGACCGTCTCCCGGAGTGCGGCCGCCGGCGTGCCCGCGCGCCGCCGGGTGGGCGGTTCGGGCCGGGTCACCTCGACCAGTACGTCCGGGGTCTCGACCCGGAAGTCCAGCGCGTGTCCCGAGTCCATCGCCACCTCCGGCTCGTAGTCGTAGCCGGCGTCGGTCAGCAGTTTGGCGGTGTTGAACTCCGCCATCGTCGCGCGCATCCGCACGAGGTCCATCCGCTCGCTGGTGCCGAGTTTCGACGCCATCGTGTACCGGTGGCCGTCCAGGTCGGCCGTCGACAGCACGTCCTCGTAGAACGCCAGTCCCTCGTCGCGGGTCGCGTCGGGGAATCCGCCGGCGTGGTCCCGGAAGAACGCGCGGGTCGTGTCGCGGCCGTCCTTCGAGAACAGCACCGGGAGGAAGAACCAGGCGACGTAGTCGTACTCAGCCAGCCAGGGGTCCGACTCGGCCAGTTCGGCCAGCAGTTCCCGCTGTGCCCACCGCGTCATCGGGTAGGGGGCCTCCTCGAAGGTCCACTTGTCGGTGCGCCACAGCACCTCCGGCGTCTCGGTGTTGCCCAGCCAGTAGGCGTCCTCGCCCCAGGCGAAGAGCGCGAGGTCGCCGTTGCCCATCGTCAGCCGCCGTGCCTCGTAGCCCGGCGGCGGGTCGTACCGCGTCGCCTCCAGCCGGGCACCGAAGCGACGGTCCAGCGGCTGTCGGAGTTGGGTGTCGACACGTTCGGCGCTCCAGCGTTCGGTCGAGCGCCGGAACCGGAGAGGGCCTGCCACTACCCCCCAGTAGGTCACCCGCCCATAAATCGCTGGCGTGGGTCGCAGCGACACGGTTTCCACACTCAAACCGTCGTTTGAGTCTTCGCTACGGTTTACCAGGTCTGTCACAGAGTAGCGGATATGACACAGCATCGACTCGGCACCGTCGGTCTCGTCGTCGCCCTGCTCGTCGGTTCGCTCGCCGGTGCCGGCCTCACGCTCTCGGCGGTCGGGCCGGCCGCGCCGGGGACGACCGGCCCCGCGACGGAGACGCCGGTCGACGACGGGGTCTCCCCGACGACCCCGCTCACCAGCGACCAGACTGCGATGGCCCAGTTCGCGGACCGCGAGGCCTTCGAGGCGTACGTCAGCGCCGGCCGACGGCTCTCTGGCGGGTACCTCGGTACCCGATTCGCCGGCGGTCGCCCGACAGAGACGAACGTCACCGACCAGGGCGGCCCGGCGGTCGTGATGAGAGCCGACGCGGCGGGCGGTGACGCCGGGAGCAGCGGCGGCGACACCGCTCCCGCGCGCATCGCCGGGACGAACGTCCAGGTCGCGGGGCTGGACGAACCGGACGTCGTCAAGACCGACGGCGAGCACTTCTACTACGCCCCCGAGAACCGTCGGTACTACGTCGAACCGCGACCAGTGGTCGGCGAGCCACGCGAGGGCGACGTGGCACCGCCGGAGAAGCGCCGCCAGTCGAAGACCCACATCGTCGACGCGAGCGACCCCGACGCGCCGGCGGTCGTCGAACACATCGACACGAGCGGGAAACTGCTGCAGACCGGCGACCGTCTGGTCGTCTTCGAGTCCGACCGCATCGCCGGCTACGACGTGAGCGACCCCGCGAACCCGGCCGAGGCGTGGTCGCACCCGCTGAACGGGACGCTCGTCACCGCCCGCGAGCGCAACGGGACCGTCTACGTCGTCACCGCGTCCGGCGTCGGCTACGACGCCCCCTGCCCGGTCGAACCGCTCGGCGGCGACGCCGCCGTCGCCTGCACGGACATCTACCGCCCCGGCACGCAGATTCCGGTCGACGCGACCTACACCGCCATCAGTCTCGACGCCGGGGACGGCGGCGTGGACGACACGGTGAGCTTCGTCGGCACGCGACAGAACACGGTCGTCTACGCGTCCCACGACGCGCTCTACGTGACGTACACGAAGTCCACTGACCGCGGGACGCTCGTCGCCGAGTTCCTCCGCGAGGAGTTCGACCGGACGCCCGACCGCGTGGCCGAGCGCATCGCCGAGATACAGTCCTACGACATCTCCGCCGAGTCCAAACAGCGCGAGACGTGGCGCGCCGTCCGTGGCTGGCTCGACTCGCTGCCGGCCGAACAGCGCCGCGAGGTCCAGCGTGACCTCGAAGACGGGCTCTCGGAGTACGTCGCCGACCACCAGCGGGCGCTGACACAGACCGGCATCGTCCGGGTCGACGTCGACGGCGGGGCCCTCGACGTGGCCGCGACGGGCGCGGTGCCCGGCCGGCCGCTCGACCAGTTCTCGCTGTCGGAGTACGACGGCACGCTGCGGGTCGCCACCACCATCCCGGCGGCGGGTAGCGCCGACAGCGAGAACGATCTCTACACACTCGACGCCGAGACGCTGGACCGGCGCGGCGCAGTGACGGGGATGGGCGAGACGGAGCGAGTGTACTCCGTCCGGTACGTCGACGACACGGCCTACGTCGTCACGTTCCGCCGCATCGACCCGTTCCACGTCGTCGATCTCTCGGACCCCGACGACCCCGCACTGGTCGGCGAACTGAAACTGCCCGGCTACTCGTCGTACCTCCACCCCATCGACGAGGACCACGTCCTCGGCATCGGCGAGGAGGACGGCCGCGTCAAGACCGTCCTGTTCGACGTCTCCGACCCCGCCGACCCGACCATCGACGACAGCGAGGTGCTGGACCGGCGCTACTCCGCCGTCGCCGAGACCCACCACGCGTTCCTCATCGACCGCAAGCACGGCGTCTTCGTCCTGCCAGCGGGCACCGAGAGCGTCGTGATGGACTACACCGGCGGCGAACTGGCCGTCGAGACGACGGTGCCGACGAGCGAACCGGCGACCCGCGCCCGCTACGTCGGGGACTCGCTGTACGTCTTCGCCGGCGACACCCTCACCGTCGTCGACGAGACGACGTGGGAGCGGACGACGACGCTCGACCTCTCCGAGTGAGCGCACCCGTCGGCCGCCAGCCGCTCGTTACGGGACGTTCCTATCGTGAAAGTAACCGTTACATTCATACCACGCAGTACCCAAGCGTGAGTGTGGTACACAATGTCGATGGGTGCATACGACGACGAGGAGCACGAACGTCGCGAGCGGAAAAACAGTGAAGTCGACGCCAGCTTCGACGACGAGCGCTCGGAGTACAAGGGCACAGTCGAGTACGAAGGTGGCGACTCGGCGGAGGAGCTCCTCGACCAGTTCAAGCAGATGCAGTCGGAGTCAGCTACCAACGGCTGAAGCCGTTGGCTTGTCGGTGGACTCCCGTTCTGCCGACACAGGAGTGTCGGACGCCACGTCAGTCGCGTTCACGGTCATCATCCCCGACTTCAGGGCGTACTGACAGAACGCCCCTCCAGCGGGGGACTTCTGCCCTCGCTGGAGTTTCAGCGCCAGTTTTCGGGCCACGTTCTTCGCTGCGTTGTAATCTGCGTTCGCAATATAAGAACAGTCTAAGCAGGCGAAGTGTTGCCCGGTACGGTTTTCTTCGAGTGTACAGCCACACTTCGAGCATTGCTGGCTGGTATAGGACGGGTCGACTGTTTCGACTACGATGCCAGCCAGTTCCGCCTTGTGTTCGGTCTGTTCTTGCAGTTCGCGGAACGCCCACTGCTGGAACTTCTTCTCGTCGCTGATACGCTCTCGAATCTGCTCCAAGTCCTCGAAGGAAATGTGCGTACAGCCGTGGCGCTTGGCTTCCGTGACGATCTCGTTGGAACACCGATGAAGGTAGTCTTCGCTCCACCGACCGAACCTATCACCGATCCATTGGAACGTCAGATGGGCGCTCCGTGTTCCAGTCTGTTGGAGGCTGGCACGCCGTTTTTCGAACTCGCGGCGCTGGTGGTTAAGATAGTCGGCGTTGCCGACGAATGCACCTGTTGAGGTTACGGCGATATGGTCATCGACGTTGCAGTCCACGCCAAGCACGTTCGAATGCTCGGCTTTCTCAGGACGTTCAACGTCGAGTTCCCGTTCCATCACTGCGTGCAGGTAGAACTCGTCGGCTTCGCTGTCGTAGTGGACGGTGCTGGTCGCAAACTCGTAGTCATCGTTCAGCAGATACTCACCGTGTGGTGTCCCATCTGGGTCGTCAGGTAGGTCGTATTCGCATTCGACTCTGCCGTTGACGGTGGCGAGACTTACTTTGTCACGATAGTAGGTCGCTGCCCGCTTGTCGTAGACGATACTGAACGTGTTATAGTGGGGCTTGCTGGTGTTCTCACCGTCTGCAAGCCTGTCAACGCAGTTGTCAATGTCGTCGGTGGCGCGTTTGATAGCTTTCTGGACGAGATTTGCGTGCAGGGAGTCCGTTTCTTCGCGGAGGTCGTCGTAGATGGCGTCTTCAGCGTCACTTTTGCTGGTCACGCAGTCTTCCTCGGGATAGCGCCACGCCCAGTCTGCGGTGCGGTTCGCGCAGTACTGGAATTTGTCGTTGGTGGCGTGAAGGTCGCTCTTGCGGTCGTCAGGCACGCCAAGACGGACGCGAACCGTTCGAGTCACCTCCCACGCCATGTACGTCACAGTAAAAGCTATCCTTTATTAACATTTTTGTATAGCGTTTGGGAGTCGGCAATGCTGTAGTCGGTGGGTTGCTTCGCAGAGTTTACGCGCTTCCTCCCACGGCTAAAGCCGGTGGGCTTCCGCGCTGTACCGCTGTGAGGCCGTCGCTGTTCTGTGCGGTAGCTACCTGCCGTCCTCAGCCGGCCGAAGGCTCGCGTAGCTGCAGGAGGAGGACGGACGTTCCGGTCACCGCAGTGACCGCCAGGAAGTGGCCCAGCACGACCGCGAACAGCACCGGCTGGTTCGTCAGAAAGGGGAGGAAGGTGAGCTGTAGCACCCCGAAGCCAAGCGTCTCCAGGTCGGCCTTCTGGAGCGAGCGGCGCGTCCCGTCGTCGAAGCGAAACCGCGCCGACCGCCACACCGCCGCCACGCTGGCCCACCACCCCGTCCCGATGCGGTAGCAGACGTCCCACAGCACCAGCAGCGTCAGGTAGACCGCCAGCACCGGGGGTTCCTCGCCGAACAGCGTCTCCACGAGCGGCGTCGCCGAGGTCCGGGGGTCCCAGACGAACAGGTGCGTCAGCAGGGCGACGTAGGCCAGCACCGCCAGCACCACCTCGATGTTCGAGGAAAAGAGCAGCCGGCGGTAGGCGTCCGGGACCGTCTCCCCGCGGGTGCGCTTCGCGATGCGCAGCATCTCCGCGCTCCCGACCGTGGCGACGACGACGGCGACGGTGCCCGCGAGCCCGGCCGTCCAGAGGTCGTAGTACCACGCCAGCGCGAGGATGGCGACCTCGAAGCCGACGAACTGGATGGCGAGCGCCACCCGCGGGCCGATGTCGATGCCGGGGAGCGCCCCGATGATGCTCTCGTAGACCCACGTCTCGCCGTACTCCGGGCGCCCCATCAGGCCGTCCCTCCGGCGCGTGCGATCGCCACGTCGCCGGAGGTCCGCTCGCCGCGTCGGGCCGCGATCGCCCGCTTGACGGCCGTCTCGAACGGCGTCAGCTCGAAGTCGAGGTACTCGCGGATGCTGTCGTCGTGCACCACGACCGGGTTCTTCAGACCGTCGATGAGTGGGCGTGCCACGCCGGCGTCGACGTTCGTGACCAGTCCGACCCAGTACGAGGACAGCCGCGGCGTCAGCACCGGCACCGGGATGATGACCGGCGTTATCCGCCCCATCACCCGCGCGGTCCGCTTGAGTATCTCGCCGTAGGTGAGCACGTCCGGCCCGCCGATTTCGTACGTGCTACCTGCCGTCTCCGGCTCGTCGAGGACGCCGACGAGGTAGGAGAGCACGTCGTCGATGGCGATGGGCTGGCACTCGTTTTGCACCCACCGCGGCGTCACCATCAGCGGCAGACGGGAGGCGAGCTGGCGGACCATCTCGAAGCTGGCCGACCCGTGCCCGATGATGATTGCCGCCCGCAGGGTCGTCAGCTCGTACTCCCCCTCCGTGAGGTACTCCTCGACCTCACGGCGGGACTGGAGGTGTCGCGAGAGTTCTTCGCCCTCCTCGCCGAGGCCGCCGAGGTAGACGACGCGGTCGACGCCGACCTCGCTGGCGGCGTCGGCGAAGTTCCGCGCGGCGGTGCGGTCGCGCTCCTCGAAGTCTTCGCCGGCCTGCATCGAGTGGACCAGGTAGTACGCGGCCTCCGCACCGTCGAGGGCGTCGTCGAAGCTGCCGGGGTCGAGGAGGTCCCCCTCGAACACAGTCACGCCCTCGGGGGTGTCGTACCGACCGGCGTCCCGGACCAGCGCTCGCACGTCGTGTCCCGCCGCGACCAGCGCGGGGACGAGGCGGCTGCCGACGAAGCCAGTTGCACCCGTGACGAGTACGTCCATACCTGCTAGTGGGCCGCCGACACCTTAATTCGGTGGCCTGCCCGCCACTCGCGGGAAAGTGGTTTCAGCGCCCGGATCGAAGGCAGGGTATGGCACGCCAGCCCTGCGACGGGTGCGGCAAGCCGGTGACGATAGCCGGCGGCATCGCGAACATCTGGACGCTGGAGAAGGACACGACAGGCGGCATCGAACTCGAACTCGCCGACGGCAGCGAGTACTTCCTCTGTTTCGAGTGCATCGAGCGCCTGCCCGACGACCACGACGTGACCGCGGAGGACGTCGCGAACCTCTAGGCGTCCGGCCCGCGCTGCTCGTCGAGGACCGCCGAGGCGTCCCCGCTCTCGGACTCCCAGACGAGGCGTATCTCGTAGTCGCTGGTGACGCCGACGGTAACGGCGTCGCCGGCCGCGACAGCGGGTTCGCCGTCCTGTTCGCTGCCCGCGCTGCCCTGCCACTGTCCGGGCCCGGTCATGTCGACGCCCTCCCGGTCGGCGAAGCCGCTCCCGCGGAGAGACAGCGTGGATTGCCCGACGATGTCCCCGCTCTGGTGTGTAATTTCCAGCACGCCAGCGTCGGCGTCGTAGTCGAAGGCGAAGTTCACCTGCGGTGCCGACACGGTATCCTCGCTGCCCCCCAGACTCGGACTGAGCGTCGACACCTCGCCGGTGGGTAGCGTCCCGGTGACGACTGCCGTCCGGCCCTGTTGTTGGGTGCTGAGCCGGTCGGGACCGTCGAAGAGGGCCGTGCCCTGGACGCGGTCGAGGACCGACTGGACGTCGACGGCGCTCTCGCTTTCGTACACCACGACGACGCTGTACTCGCTCTCGCTCTCGCCGATGGAGAACCGCTGGCCCGCGGCGACGCTGTCGGGGACGAGCCGCTGCGTATCGCCCGGCGTCGTCGTGCCGACGACCACCGTTCCCTCGCCCAGCGCCTCGACGAGCGCGCCGACGTCGTCGTTCACCACGGACGCCCGGCGACGTTCTCCCCGGTGCGTGTCGATACTCTGCTTCGCTCTCGTCACCGGGTCGGTGTTCTGTGTGACGAGGACGGTCCCGTCCCCGAAGGCGAAGACGCTGCCGTCGTTCCTGTACAGCGTGAACTCCCGGTAGGTCTCGCCCTCGCTGTAACCCTGCTCGGAGAGCGAGGACTGCCACTCGCCGACGGAGAGGTCGCCGGTGACGACGGTCCCGCCGGGCACGCTGTGGAAGTAATCGACGTCGCTCCACTCGACGCCCGGTGCCAGCGTCCCCTGGTACTGAGTGAGGTCGACGTCACCGAGGGCGCTCTCTCGCGCCAGGAGGGTGCTCGGCTGGCGGGACTGGAACAGGTACCGCTCCTGCTCGTCGAACTCGTCCGGGGAGACCAGCCACGTCCCGTAGGACAGGGCGCTGCTGCCGGTCTGTCCGTCGTCGCCACCGCCGCCGTCGGTACCGCTGCCGCCGTCGGTACCGCTGCCGCCGTCGGTACTGTTCCCGTCGCCGCCATCGTCGCCGTCGCCGGAACAACCCGCCAGGGCGGCGAGTGTGACGCTGCCGGTCGCTGTACCGGCCCGGTGGAGGAGCCGTCGTCGCGTCAGGTCTGTCATCGGTCCGACGTTGTCCGGCTGACTGATATATCCGGTGGTCCCTCCGTATCCGGAGGCTTAAGACCGGGCGCGCCACCACTTCGCCTGTGGACACGTCCCGCATCTACGAGGAGTTCCCCGCCCCCAGCTACCGCGGCGCGCAGGAGCAGGCGCTGGCGGACATCAGGGACGCGTTCGACGTCGGCAACGACGTGGTACTGGTCCGCGCGCCGACCGGCAGCGGGAAGTCCCTGCTCGCCCGCGCCATCGCCGGGTGTGCCCGCCGCGCCGGCAGCGGCGACCCGACCGCGCCGGGCCGGGCCTACTACACGACGCCACAGGTCTCGCAACTGGACGACGTGGCCGGCGACCGACTGCTCGACGACCTCTCCATCATCCGCGGGAAGAACAACTACTCCTGCATCCTCCCCGGCGAGACGGACACGCCGGTCGACCAGGCCCCCTGCGCCCGCGAGCGGGAGTTCGACTGCGAGGTGAAACACCGCTGTCCGTACTTCTCGGACCGCACTATCGCCGCCAACCAGTCCATCGCGGCGATGACGCTGGCCTACTTCATGCAGACCGCCGGCTCCGACGTGTTCGGCACCCGCGACGTGGTGGTCATCGACGAGGCTCACGGCCTGGGCAACTGGGCCGAGATGTACGCGACCATCGACCTCGGCCCCGACACGGTGCCGTTCTGGTACGACGCCGAACCGCCCGCCATCGACGACCTCGACGACGCCGTCGAGTACGCCGACTACCTCCGGACGCTCGCGGACCGCCGTCTCGAAGAACTGCGGGGCAACGCCGAACTCACGCCGGAGGAGGTGGCCGCCCGCGACCGGCTGAACGAACTCCGCGGCGACCTCGGGTGGTTTGCCGAGGAGTACCGCGACCCCGAGGGGACGACGACCTGGGTGGTCGACCAGCCCGACGGCGAGGGGTCGCGGGTCACAATCAAGCCGATGAACCCCGAGCGCTACCTCAACCACACCGTCTGGGAGCGCGGCCGGAAGTTCGCGCTCCTGTCCGCGACCATCCTCAACAAGGACGCCTTCTGCGCCAACGTCGGCCTCGATACCGACAACGTGGCACTGGTCGAGGTGCCCCACACCTTCCCCGTCGAGAACCGCCCGCTGTACGACATCACGCAGGGGAAGATGACCTACGAGCACCGCGACGAGACGCTGCCGGGCATCGCCCGGTCGCTGGTGCGCATCATGCAGTCACACCCCGACGAGAAGGGACTGGTCCACTGCCACTCCTACGCGATTCAGGACCAGCTCTACGCGCTCCTGGCCGACTTCGGCGTCGACTCCCGCGTCCGGACTCACGACAGCGACGACCGCGACGGCCAACTCGGGGCCTGGAAGCGCGCCGACGACCCCGACGTCTTCCTCTCGGTGAAGATGGAAGAGGCGCTGGACCTGGAGGGCGACCTCTGTCGCTGGCAGGTGCTGTGCAAGGCCCCCTATCCGAACACCCGTGATTCCCGTGTCGCCCACCGGCTGGAGGAGGGGCAGTGGGGCTGGTACTACCGGACGGCGCTGCGGACGGTCATCCAGGCCTGCGGGCGCGTCGTGCGCGCACCCGACGACTACGGGGCGACGTACCTCGCGGACTCGTCGCTTTTAGACCTCTTCGAGCGCGCCCGCCACGACATGCCCGACTGGTTCCGCGAGCAGGTCGACCGGATGTCACGGCCGGACCTGCCGGCCTTTGCGCCGGGGGCGGCGCTCGACGGCCAGTCCAGTGCGACCACCAGGCGACGCTCGCGG
Source organism: Salinibaculum sp. SYNS191 (assembly GCF_037338445.1). Lineage (NCBI taxonomy): Archaea > Methanobacteriati > Methanobacteriota > Halobacteria > Halobacteriales > Haloarculaceae > Salinibaculum > Salinibaculum marinum. The sequence goes on along the minus strand of NZ_CP147838.1, from coordinate 1,202,678 downwards.
CGCTCCGGGCGGTCGAAGTCGTCGGGAACGAGCGGCGAGAATCACCCGCTCTCCGACGTGTGGGACTAGAAGAACGAGGCGAGTCCGTAGGCGATAGATGACCCCACCATCAGAAGGACGAACAGGATGGCGAGAATCTGTTGTCTGTCCATACCTCACCCTCGCCGCCCGGACAATTATGCGTTTCGTGCCTTCACTCGACGCGGGCGTCCACGACGACGTGGGCGACGCCCTCGCTGTAGCCCTTGACCTCGCGCACGTCCAGCACCTCCACCGACCGGCCAGCGTCGGCCGCGGCCGCCTCCAGGCGGTCGACGGGACGGTCCGGCACCAGCGTTTCCGGCGTGGCTTCGTGCATGTGCACCGTTCCACCCGACTCGAGCATCGGCAGCGCGCTCGGGAGGTACTCGTGAGCCTCGTAGTAGCCCATGACGACCCGCTCGAACTTTTCACCTTCGTAGGAATCGAGCACGTCGCGGTTGTCCGCGCGGTACGGCTCCACCCGGTCGGCGACGTCGTTGCGCATCGTGTTCTCCAGGAGGTACTGGAAGGCGTCGGGGTTGCGCTCGATGGCGGTCACGCGCGCCCCGGCACGGGCCATCGGCAGCGTGAAGTAGCCGATGCCGGCGAACATGTCGAGGACGCGATCGTCCTCCCGAACGGACTCGCCCATCCGCGCCCGTTCGGCCTTGTTGCCCGGTGAGAACATCACCTCGGCGAGGTCCATCGCGTATTCAGTGCCGTGCTCGCGGTGGACCGTCTCGGTGTCGCCCTCCCCGGCCACGACGGTCACGTCGGGCTGGCGGTGCTGGCCGTCGATGCCGCCGCGGGCGAGGACCGTGTCCGCTGCGCCGTGCATGGACAGCAGCGCCTCGCCGACCTCCGCCGGTCGGGGCGCGTCGGGCATCGTGACGAGGATGACGCTGCCCAGCACAGCCCACGACCCGGGCGCGGCGTCGAGTTCGTCGTCGGTCCACCCGCGCTCGCGGAGGTGGTCTTCCAGGCTCCGCAGGCGCGGCTCACCCTCCTCGCGGACGACCTCCAGTACGTCGGTCTGGGTGGGGGTCTCCGTCACTGGAATCGCGACCGTCTCGCCGCCCGCCTCCGTGACCGAGCGGCTGTCGTCGTAGACGCCCTCGGCGCGCAGCGACCCGATAGCCGCCTGTGCGCGGGGCTTCTCGACGATGGCGGACAGCGCCAGCTCTGTCGCGTCGTCACTCATCGTCGGGCAGGACGTGCAGTCCGGCGCGGCTCTTCAGCACCGGCACCTCGTCGGCGTCGGTGTCCATGTACTCGGGACGGGCGACCGTCTTCGACTCGTAGGTCTCCGGGTCTAACACCTGGACCGCGCGGTCGTCCTCGACGGCGACCAGGGTGGTCTGCTCGCCGTCCTCGCGCCAGCCCAGGCGCTCGGCGTCGGGGGCTTCGCCGTCCTCGAAGGGGGCCTCGTAGTGCTCGCCGGTGGTCAGTCGGGTCCCCTTGAGGTTGCCCTGGACGCTGCTGACCAGCACCGGCCCCTCGTCGTCCGCGGGGTCGATGACCTCGCCGGGGCGATAGGCCGGCAACCGGGCGGCGTAGGCCATCCGGTAGACGCGCTCGCCGTCCTCGTCCTCGGTGATGAGGCGGCGGGACTCGTCGACGGTCCCGCCGAGTTGCCGGACGATGCGCTCGGCGATGGCCCGCCCGAGCTGGCTCGTCGAGACCTTGATGTTCTTGCCGTCGTCCGCGTCGCCGATCTCCGTGATGTAGGCGTTCCGGTCGCCCCGGCCCTCGCGGTCGGCCACGTAGGCCTCCGCGATTTCGACGGCGCGGTCGAGTTCCTCATCCGTCGGGGCGCGCTCGCGGGCGCGGACCTGCACGGTGGCGGCGTAGGACCCGCCGGCGATCTGCCCGCAGCGGGTGCAGGTCTCGCGGCCGATTTTGACGGGGACGGTCACCTCCTCGGCGACGGGCGTGCCCCGCAGGACGCCGGAGAACTGACAGTGCATCCGGATGGTGGTCTCGTCGACCTGCTCGGGCGCGACCTGCCAGGAGATGCTGTCGGCGGCGACGTGCACCGAGAGGGCTTCCGTGACCTCCTCGACGGCGACGTCGGTGTAGTCCTCGGCACCGACGTCGACCCAGCGGTTGCCGCGGTGGACCGCGCCGCACTGGCTGCAGACCCTGACCTGGACCCGCTCTGGCGCGTCCACGAGGTCGTATTCGTCGAGGTAGCACTCGTCGCACAGCGCCGCGTCGGGGCCATCGACGTCGAGCGACGTCGCTCGCTCGATTGGGTCCCCGCACCGCGGACAGAACTCCCCTGACCGGCTCATTGTCCCCCGATAGGCCGCTCCGGCGTTTAAGTCGCACGTTCGTGCCCGGCCACCCGGTCACTCTGGACTGTCCGCGGACGGAGCAGTTTTTGTTCGCCCCGGCCCTACACCCGGGTATGCAGTGGCGCACAGACTGGGGGCTCCGTGGCCGGATGCTCCTGACCATCGTCCTCCTCGGCGCGCTCTACGTCGTCTTCATGGCCGTCCTCTGGACGGCGTTCCGGAGCGTGCTGGCGATTGCCCTCCTCATGGGCGCGTTCTCGCTCGGCCAGTTCTTCTTCAGCGACCGCCTGGCGCTGTGGAGCATGGGCGCGAAGGAGGTCAGCCCGTCGGAGTACCCGGACCTCCACCGGAGCATCGACCGCCTGTCCCAGCAGGCCGACCTGCCGAAACCGACCGTCGCCGTCGCGGAGACGAGCGTGCCCAACGCCTTCGCGACCGGGCGCTCGCAGTCGTCCGCGACGGTCTGTGTCACGGAGGGGCTGCTGGGGACGCTCGACCGCGAGGAACTGGAGGGCGTGCTCGCCCACGAACTCGCCCACGTCAAGAACCGCGACGTGGCGGTGATGACCATCGCCTCTTTCCTGTCGACTATCGCCTTCCTCATCGTCCGCTGGGGCTGGCTGTTCGGCGGGGGCGGCGACCGGCGCGGCCACCCATCCATCTTCGTCGCCATCGCCGTCTCGCTGGTGGTGTGGGTCGTCTCCTTCCTGCTCGTGCGCGCGCTCTCGCGGTACCGCGAGTACGCGGCCGACCGTGGTGGCGCGCTCATCACGGGCAAACCCAGCGCGCTCGCATCCGCCCTGTTGACCATCGACGGCCGGATGGACCAGGTGCCCGACGAGGACCTGCGCGACCAGGCCGAGATGAACGCGTTCTTCGTCATCCCCATCGACCGCGGGTTCGTCGGCCGCATCGCCCGCACCCACCCGCCGACCGAGAAGCGCGTCGAACGACTCCGCGACCTCGAACGGGAGCTCGAGACCTGAGATGGGGGTCCTCGACGCGCTCAAGCAGGTGCTCGGCGTGAAGGCCGACGCCGACGCGACGCGGGACGCGGACCCCGACGACCTCTTCGGGATGAGCACCGCCTACGTCACGATGGAAGCCGACCTCGACTACGTCCCGGCGGGCGAGGCGGGGCTGTGTTTCGCCGGCGTCGACAGCACGCAGTTCGAGGCGGCCGTCGACGAGATCCGGACGATTCTCGACGCCGGCAGCGAGGAGACCGGCACCATCGCACAGCTCCACGAGGACGACCACGGCTACCGGTGGATCGTTCTGGAGGACGACGACTTCGAGGACCTGGTGACGACCATCCACTTCGCCGTCCGCACGCTGGTCGACCTCGACTTCGGGTCGCGGCTGCTCGCGGCCGTCTTCGCCTTCCGGAACCCCCGCGAGGACCAGACGGTCTACTGGATTTACTCCTTCCGGCGGGGCTCCTTTTATCCGTTCGTGCCCGAGGGCACCCAGGAGCGCGACCAGCGCGTCGAGTTCAAACTGGAGGGGGTTCTCGACGGCGAACTCACCGTCGAGGACGACAAGGCCTACTGGTACCCCCTCTGGCCGGACACCCCCGGCGGCCACCCCTGGGAATAGCCCACACACTCCCGTTCAGACCCTTCAACCCTTGCCGGCTCTCAGACACACGCCGCTTCCGTCCCTCTGTTTCACTTTCACCCTCCTGTTAACGGGGGTTTATGTGCGAGGGGGAGCAACCGACGAGTATGTCCACAGGTGAAGACCTCGAAGACCTGCCGGGAGTCGGTCCGGCGACAGCAGAGAAGCTCAAGGACAACGGGTTCGACAACTACCAGGGTATCGCCGTCGCCAGCCCCGGCGAACTCTCCAACACCGCCGACATCGGCGAGTCAAGCGCCGCCGACATCATCAACGCCGCCCGCGAGGCCGCCGACATCGGCGGCTTCGAGTCCGGTGCTGCGGTCCTGGAGCGCCGCGAGCAAATCGGCAAGCTCACCTGGGGCGTCGACGAGGTCGACGAACTCCTCGGCGGCGGCGTCGAGACCCAGTCCATCACGGAGGTCTACGGCGAGTTCGGGGCCGGCAAGTCCCAGGTCACCCACCAGCTCGCGGTGAACGTGCAACTCCCCGCCGAATACGGTGGGCTGGAGGGCAGCGCCATCTTCATCGACAGCGAGGATACGTTCCGCCCCGAGCGCATCGACGACATGCTCCGTGGCCTGCCCGAGGAGGCCATCGAGGCGGCGATGGTCACCCACGAGGTGGTCGAGGAGGAGGAGGACGCCGACGCCGACGACGACGCCCTCATGGAGGACCTGCTGGAGGCGTTCCTCGACAAGATTCACGTCGCGAAGGCGTTCAACTCCAACCACCAGATTCTCCTCGCGGAGAAGGCCCAGGAAATCGCCGGCGAGACCCAGGAGGAGGAGTTCCCGGTCCGCCTGCTCTGTGTCGACTCGCTGACCGCGCACTTCCGCGCGGAGTACGTCGGCCGCGGCGAACTCGCCGACCGCCAGCAGAAACTCAACAAGCACCTCCACGACCTGATGCGCGTCGGCGACCTGAACAACACCGCCGTCGTCGTCACGAACCAGGTGGCGGCCAACCCCGACTCCTTCTTCGGGGACCCGACCCAGCCCATCGGCGGCAACATCCTCGGCCACACCTCCACGTTCCGCATGTACCTCCGCAAGTCCAAGGGCGACAAGCGCATCGTCCGCCTCGTGGACGCGCCGAACCTCGCCGACGGCGAGGCCGTCATGCGCGTCGAGGAAGGCGGCCTGATGGAAGAGTAACGCCGCTCGGTCCGCTCCCGTTCCCCGTCGCCTCTTCGTTTCCTGACGTGTGTCTGACGAACCGGAGTGAAAGTGGCCCCTGTGAACGGCAACCACGGGAGGGCGCGGCAGTTCTAGCTGAAACGGACGGGTTGGAACGCGGCGGCTTACTCGGACAACAACTCGGGGACGGCGATACGTTCGTCGACGGCGAGGTCGCCGCCGCGCAGGCGCGTCCAGAGGACGAACGCGCCGACGCCGGCGGCGAGGCCGGCGAGCATCACGACGCCGCCCTCCGGGCCGAACGACCCGCCGGTCACGAGCGTCGGGCCGTCCGTCGTCACGGTCACCAGGGCGGTGTCGGTCGTCAGTCCGCTGACCGGGAGGCCGAAGACGGAGCCGACGCCGAAGTTCCAGGCGATGTGCGCGCCGATGGGGAAGGCCAGGCGACCGGTGACGGCGAAGACGAGCCCGAAAAAGAGGCCGGCGACCGCGATGTTGACCAGCGAGAGGACGGTGCCGCCGGGGTTGGCCGCGTGCAGGACGCCGAACAGGCCGGCGGTCCCGAGGACGGCGGCGAGCACCGCCGTCCGGCCGGTGTCGACCGCGCCGCGCAGGCCCTCCGCGACGTTGACGAGGAGATACCCACGGATGACGAACTCCTCGAAGAGGCCGACGCCGCCGAAGAAGATGAGTGCGTAGAGCACTCCCGCCGCGCCGCCGCCGAGAACGATGCTCGGGTCCGTCGGCGCGGCCGCCGCGACGGTGGCGAACCCGCCGGCGACGAGGATACCGACGCTGACGACGGCCATCAGCAGTCCGACCGCGAATCCGACGGCCAACTCCGCCAGCCACGCGCGGCCGCCGCCCAGCCCGATGTCCCGGAGGGTGCGGCGGTCGAGGAGGCCCGCGAGGAATGCGACGGCGCCGGTCAACAGCGCGAGTACCACCGAGTTCGCGACGGGGTCGGGCAGTGCCACGACGACCTCGACCCCCGCGACGAGGAGGACGACGACCTGTGCGACGAGCACCACGAGCACGAACATCGCGGCGATGCGGACCGGCGCACGCAGGCGTCGCTCCGCCGGATTCCAGAACACCTGCCTGAGGCCGTCGACCCGTTCGTCCATGCACGTCGCCATCCGCGCGGCCACCTTAACGTTCCCGGGTCACCTCCGTGATACCCGGTGACGACCGTGTAACGGAAACCCCTATGACGACGGCCGGGCAAAGGCGGGGTATGACAAAGCGCCACGTCTCGCTTCCCCCCGCTGCGGAGGAGGGCTTGCAGACGTTCATCACAGAGGTAGACGAGCGGCTGTCCGGTGAGGAGGACACCTGTGACGTGGTCGAGGACATCCTCGTCGACCTCCACGGCGACCGCGAGGCCTACGAGCGCTGGCAGTCCGGTGGCGACGTCTCCGCGGCCGAGCGGGTCCGTCTGCAGGGGTACGACCCCTGTAACTCGACGCTGGAGAGCGAGTACTACGCCGAGGTCGAGACGATGGACGACGGCGAGTACGAGCGCTCGAAGTACCTCCAGTGGCTCTGGCGGCAGTTCGACGCCACGCCGATGGCCGACAACATCGAGTTCGCACTGCGCTTTCGCCGGATGCTCGCCAAGCACCTCTTCGAGGAGTGTGGCGAGGGCTGTCGCTTCTTCAAGGGCATCACCTTCACCTACGGCCACAACATCTCCGTCGGCGACAACGTCGTCGTCCACGACGACGTCCACCTCGACGACCGCGGGAAACTCACCATCGGCGACCGCGTCTCAATCTCCGACAACGCGCACATCTACACCCACGACCACGACGTCGTCGACCAGACACACGTCGACAACTACCACACCATCATCGAGGACGACGCCCGCGTCACCTACGACTCGATGGTCCGCGCCGGCGTGAAGGTCGGCCGCAACTCGATTCTCGCGGCCAAGTCAGCCGTCTCGAAGGATATCCCGGACCACCACATCGCGGCCGGGTCGCCCGCCGAGTCCATCGCCGTCAAGCCCGGCTGGGAGTCCGTCGCCGACCCGCTCGACGAGGGCAACGTCGACCGCCGCGAGCAACGTCGCATCGAGTACGAGGTTCCCGACGACCTCCGCGTCTTCGACGAGTTCCAGCGCGACCTCAGTCCGCCCGACGCCTGACCGGCGCTGTCCCGGCCCGACCTGTTACGCGAGCCGAACACCCAAGTAGTGGGAACCGCTAGCATAGTATATGGACGCGTGGGCCTGGCTCATCGCTTACCTCATCGGGTTCGCACTGCTCCAGCTCGTGCTCTACCGGTACTTCCAGCGGGGCGAGTCGACCCACGAGGGGGACCGCGAGCCGGGGTACCAGCGGCTGGAGCGCCGGTCCGCCGCGGCGGACGTCGGCAGCGCCGAGGACGCGGACGGCGTCTACTGCCAGCACTGCGGCGCGCGCAACGACCGCGGGTTCAGCTACTGTCAGAACTGCGTCGAACCGCTCCGGTGACCACGCGCCACGCTTTTTGCCGTCTGCGACCGACGGACGCCTGATGCGGGCCATCGCCATCAACGTCGGTGCCAACACCAACGAGCCGGGCTTTCGCGCGCCGGTCCGTCCCGACGGCACCTTCGAGTACGTCCCGATTCCCGAGTCCGAACCCGCCCGCGACCCGCCGACCTACGGCGACCTCGCGCCCCACCTCGACACCCCGATTCCCGACGACCTCCGGGCCACGCCGGTCCACCTGGACCCCGAGTTCCCCGAGTACCCCCACTGCGAGCGGTACACCTACGGCGACGAGCACGGCATCAAGGCCGGTCCGCTGTCGGGGCTGGCGGCGGGCGACTACGTCTTCTTCTACGCGACGCTCTCCGTGACCGACCCCGCTCCGTGGCTCCCGCCGGCCTGGGGCGCGTTCCTCATCGGTCACTTCCGGCTGGCGCAGGACGCCATCACCGGCGAGGAGTACGCAAGGCTGACCGAAGCCGACCGCGCCCCGTTCGCGAACAACGCCCACGTCCGCCGGGAGACCGTCGACGCCCGCGTGTTCCTGCTCGGCGACCCCGACGAGTCACGGCTGTACGAACGGGTCCTCCCGCTCTCGCGGCCCACCGGCGGGACCGACGCCTCGCCGCTCGTGACCGCCCTCTCCAGTGACTCCGGGAAGGGGCCGTGGTGGCGGCGGCCGCTCCGGTTCGACGAGAGAGCGACCCGCCGGCTCCTCGCCCTCCGGGACTCGTTCGCGCACGGACTGTCCGAGTATCACGGCTGAGAACGGCGAGCAAACAACTATATCCGGACGCAGTCTTCGATTCACCATGCGCGTTCCGAGTGGCGTCCCTGGGTTCGACGAGCTCATCGAGGGGGGGCTGCTGGCCGACCGGCTCTACGTCGTCAGCGGGCCGCCGGGCAGCGGGAAGACGACGTTCTGCTCGCAGTTCATCGCCCAGGGGGCGAGAGACGGACACGATTGCCTGTACGTGACGATGCACGAGACGAAGGAGGAACTCCTCCGGGACATGTCCGGCTTCGAGTTCGGGTTCGACAGGGCGATACAGTCCGAGACCGTCCAGTTCCTGAACCTCGTCACCGAGTCGGGCAAACGCACCATCACCCAGTTCGGGACAGACGGCGGCCTCACCAACCGGCTCGTCGCCTTCATCGAGTCCCACGACGTGAACCGCGTGGTCATCGACTCCACGATGCTGCTCCAGCACTTCTTCTCGGACATGTCCGACGAGATTACCGGCTTTCTCTCGGCGCTGAAACAGACCGACGCGACCATCCTGCTCATCTCGGAGATGACCGACCCGACCTCCTACTCCGACGAGCACTACCTGGCCCACGGGGTCGTCTTCTTCCACAACTTCCTGGACTCCTCGGGGATGACCCGCGGCATCCAGGTCATCAAGATGCGGGGGACCGCCATCGACTGCGACATCCGCGAGATAAGCTTCTCCGACCAGGGGCTGCGGGTCCACCCGGACCGGAAGGTCCAGGGATAGCATGAGCAGGTACGAGCGCGCCTACGGCACGGACTGGGACGGCCTCGACAAGGACGGGGCCATCGACCGTGCCTACGCGCTCGGCGTCGCGGCGTCGCTGGGCGAGTACCACCCCGACGAACTCGAACGCATCCGCGGGGAGATGGACACCGCCTACAACAAGAGCGTCGTCGACCTGGCTTTCGACGAGGGGAAAAACGAGGCCCGGAAGGTGGACGTCGAGGCAGCGGAGAGCGAACAGCGCGCGGTCTGGGCGGAACTGGTCGAGGGCGAGACGGTCACCGTCGACGAGGACGAGGTTCCCACCGGTGGCCGCGACGGCCTCCCCGAGGCAATCGACCGGATGGAGGCGCTGGACAGGCCGACTCCCGACAAGAACGAGGCCGTCGAGCGCCCCGACTTTCTGGAGAAGGACTGACTCCCGCCCCCTCTCAGCCGAACAGCCGTTCGAGCAGCCCCCGGTCCGTCGCCGGTTCCGCCAGGGCGAACGAGCAGTCCAGGTCGTCGACGACGTCCAGATAGAGCGCGTCGCGGGCCAGCCGCGACAACAGCCCGCGCTCTGAGGCCCCGAGCAAGACGAGTGTGTGGTCCTCTGCCTCCCGGGCGATTGCGCCCTCTATATCCCCGGTATCGTCGACAATCCGGACGGCGTCCTCCAGGTCGTGCTCGGCCGCCCAGCCGGCGAGGAACCGTTCGCCGTGGTCACGTTGCTCCGGGCCGTCGACCACGTGCAGGAGGCTCACCTCGGAACCGTCGACGGCGCGAAGCGTCCGTGCCACGTCGGCATTTATGTCGGAGGCGGCGTCGCCCGCTGTCGGTAACAGCACCCTCGACGTGTCGAGGCCCCGGTCCTTGAGGACGAGGAAGTCACAGGGGAGCTGTCGCGTGAGTTCGTCGAGCGGTCGGTCGGCCCGGGCGGCTCTCCACACTCCCTCGTCCCCCCACTTCATGACCACGAGGTCGGCGTCCTTGCGCTCGGCGACGGTGAACAGTTCCTCGAAGGACCGGTGTGACAGCACCGTCGAGGTGTCGCAGTCGACGCCGTACCCGTCTGCGACGTCGTGGATGTCCGACATCAGCGCCTCCGACTCCTCGATGATGCGCCGGCTCTGCTCGACGCCGTAGCTGCGCGAGGACTGGCGCGGCATCTGGACGATGTGGACCACGTGGACGATGGCATTGTCCCTCTCACTGGCCAGCTTGCAGGCGAACTCCTTGAGCCGCGTTTCGGTGCGCGGGTTCGTAATCGGGACGACGATACGGAACTGGTCCTCGCCGGTCGCGGCGGCCGGCTCGGCGGTGTCGATGAGCGGGACGTACGAGCGGCCAGCGTAGCCGCCGAACAGCCACTCCTGTCGCGACAGCCGCCGGTCGGCCCCCTCGAACCTGGCGGATTCGAGCCGCTGTTCGGTCGTCTGGAAGTAGTTGACGACCGTCACCAGCACGACGCCACCCAGCGTGTTCCCGACCAGCACCGGCAGCACGAACTCGACCATTCCGACCAGCAGCGACAGGTCGCCCAGCAGAACCAGATACACCATCTCCGTGTACGAGACGACGACGTGGAACAGGCCGCCGATGGGGATGGAGAGGAAAGCGAGGTAGACGACGACCAGCCGTGAGATGGTGTCGCGGGCGGCGTACTCGACCCAGACCACCCCCGCGACGATGAGGCCCGCGAAGGCGGCTTTCGTAAAGAGCACCGATGACCCGGTCTCGATGCCCTTCGTGGCGATGCTGGCCGCGGCTGCACCGGCCTCCGGCGAGAGGACACCGCCCCACGCGAGCGCGATCGCACCGAAGGTCCCGCCGGCGAAGTTCCCGGCCAGGACGACGACCCAGTTGCGAAGGAGCGCGGGCACGGATGCAACCCGCTCCAGGGTTAGCGCCACCGGCGGCAGTGTGTTCTCGGTGTAGAGCTGGTACCCGCCGATGATGATGTAGATGAAGCCGAGCGGGTACAGCAACGCGCTGAGAACCGGGTCACCGCCCGTCGACGCTGTCAGTGAGACGTACAGGAGAAACGTGATGGTGATGGCGAAGCCGGCGGCCAGCCCGCTGAAGAACAGCTCCCGGCTGCCAGCGGTGATTTCCTCGTCGGCGGCGGCAACGATGCGCTGGAAGACCTCGTCGGTCGAGAAGCGGTCGCGGACGACCCGCCCGACAGCGGGCGCACCACTCCGTGACCGCTCGACGGCGTCTCGCAGCCGCTCTTCCCGGTCGTCCGGTTCTGTCTCGTCCATTCGCCGAACTGATGGGCGCCCCTCACTAAACCTCTGGCTATCTTGATGCAGCGAGTACCCGGCACCGAGACCGGGTCGCTGTCGCCGCCCGGTCGAATCAGGTCACGCTGACGACCGGACTCAGTTCTGCGAGGAGACCATCACCGGCCGGGTCGCGTCCAGCAGCACCGACTGGGTCACGCTCCCGAACAGCACCTTCCCGCTCGGACTGCGCTTGCGGCCGCTCATCGCGATGAGGTCGGCGCCGACCTCATCGGCCATCGAGAGAATCTCCTCGGTCGCCGCGCCGTGGACGCGGCGCTTGTCGACGGTGAACCCCTCGTCGGTCAGCATCTCGACGACCGTGCCCACGCTCTCCGGGTAGTCCGTCTCGTCGAAGAGTTCCTCCGTACTGACGCGGCCGGTCCCGTCGCCGACATCGTACGGTTCCTCGACGTTGAGGGCGACGACCTCCACGTCCTCGGGGTCTCTCGGCAGGCCCATCACGTCCCGTGCCGCCTGTTTCGCGCGCTCTTCGTTGTGGTCGACTGGCAGGAGTACTCGGTACACGTTGCAACCTCCAGATGACCGACACGTAATTCCTCCGGTCTGTTTTCACGACCCTGGGTTACGAGGAGCGTTTATGCCGTTGGACGCCAGTACGCGCGCTCACGACGGCGCTCCCCGAACCAGTCACCCTTCGCCGACGCGCCCGTCGTGTCCCTCCCACTCCCGCTCGCGGAGTTCGAACTTCTGAATCTTCCCGGTGGATGTCTTCGGGAGTTCGTCGACGAACTCGACCCGGCGGACGGCCTTGTAGGTCGCCAGGCGCTCCCGCGTGAACTCGGTTATCTCCCCGGCCGTCACGCCCGGGTTCTCCGGGTCGCCGTTTCTGGGGATGATAAATGCCTTCGGCGTCTCCCCCCACTCCTCGCTGGGCGAGGGGACGACGGCGACCTCACGGACCTCCGGGTGGTCGTACAGGCAGTCCTCCAGTTGCAGCGTCGAGATGTTCTCCCCGCCGGAGACGATGATGTCCTTCTTGCGGTCCTTGATGCGGAGCATCCCGTCTTCGTCGACCGAGGCGAGGTCGCCGGTGTGGAACCACCCCTCCGCGCGGGCGTTGAACGCCTCCTCCGTCTCCTCGGGCTTGTTCCAGTACCCCTCCATTATCTGGTTGCCCCTGACGACGATTTCGCCGATTTCCTCGTCGTTCTCGGCCACGTCGTCGCCGTGCTCGTCGACGACGCGGAGTTCGGTCCCGAGCATCGCGAAGCCCTGTCGTTTCTTGATTTCGAAGCGGGCGTCGTCGTTCTGGTCGAACAGGCGCTTGTAGTCGGAGGTGACGATGAGCGGGCCCGTCTCCGTCGAGCCGTACATGTGCTTGAAGTACCACCCGATGTCGTCCTCCAGCGTGCGCATCGTGGCTTCGGGCGGGGCCGCGCCGCCCGACGCGATGCGCAGGTCGTTGTCCCCCGTCGTCTGGGGGTCGTGGTCCTCCCAGTACTCGATGAGCCTGTTCATCACCGTCGGCGCACAGCACATGTAGGAGACGTCCTCCGCGGCGATTTTCTCGAAGGTCGTGCCCGGGTCGAACCCGCGCGCGCAGACGTGGCGTGCGCCGACGCCGGTGACCGCGAAGATGTGTCCCCAGCCGTTGACGTGGAACATCGGCAGCGTCCAGTAGTACACGTCGTCGCTCTCGATGGACTGCTGGTGGGCGGTCAGGTAGGCGTGGACCGTCTCGGTGCGGTGGGTCCGCATGACGCCCTTCGGGTCGCCGGTCGTCCCCGACGTGTAGTTGATAGTGACGAGTTCGTCCTCGTGCATCTCCGGGCGGTCGTAGTCGTCCGGGTCGTACTCGGCGATGACCGCCTCGTAGTCGGCCCACTCGGCGTCGGTGTCCGCGCGGTCGGGGTCGGTGCAGATGTAGGTGTGGACGTCCACCGCGTCGCGGATGGGGTCGACGTTGTCGACGAAATCCCAGTCGCAGACGATGACGTCGATGCCGGCGTCGTCGACGATGTACTCGTTCTCGCCCGGCTTGAGCCGGTAGTTCAGCGGCGTGTGGACCGCGCCAATCTGGATTGCGGCGTAGGCCGTCTCCAGGTGGTAGTGGGTGTTCGGGTCCAGCACGGCCACCCGGTCGCCCTTCTCGACGCCGCGGTCCTGCAGCGCCGCCGAGAGCCGGTCGACGCGGGCCCCGAGGTCGTCGTAGGTCAGCCGCTCGCCGTCGACTGTGAGGACGGCCTCGTGGTCCCCGAAGTGCTCGCGCGCCCTGTCGAGAAACTCCGTGGCGAGGAGAGGCTTCTCCATACTCTACTCTACCGACGGTAGCGCGCACGAAATGGGTACAGGTTGCTATGTAAAACTCGCCAGCGTTACAGCGAGACCCGTTCGTGGCCCGTCTCGCCGAGGTGGGTCGCGTCGCGGTCGCTGTAGCCCTTCCGCCCGATGGCCTCCTCGCCGAGCGCGCCGTAGATGGCGAGGCGAGCGTCCTCCTCGGTCTCGAAGTGCTCGTTCGGCAGCGTCTCCAGCACGTCGCCCAGCGTCGCCGCGCCGTTTGGCAGTTTCAGTTCGACGTCGCCGTGGTCCTCGACGAACTCCGCAGCGGTCGACGGGAACGTGTGCGTGGCAAACGAGTCCTCTGCATCTCTCACGATTCTCATGAACGACCGTGGGGAATCCGCAGGCATAAACCTTCACTATTTATAATCTCATTCTGGTAAAGGACCTCTAGTGGATACTAGGGACAGTCCCGGACGGCGAGCAGAAAAACCGATGTAGCGCCGGGCCGTCCGGCCGGTATGGTCGTCGCGGACCTCCACGTCCACACCACGAACTCCGACGGGTCGCTCACGCTCGAAACCATCCCCGACGCGGCCCGGGCAGCAGACGTGGGGACCGTCGCCGTCACCGACCACGACCGCGTCCATCCGGACCTGCGGACCCCGGTCGCCGTCGTGGACGGCATCACCGTCGTCCACGGCATCGAACTCCGGGTCGACTCGCCGGCGGGGAAGGTCGACCTGCTGGGCTACGGCGTCGAGCGGACCGACGAACTCGTCGCGGAAGTCGACCGGTTGCAGGAGAACCGCATCGAGCGCGCCCGCGCCATCGTCGACTGCGTCGAGGACCGCCTCGACGTCTCGCTGGATGTGACCTTCGAACCCGGCGTCGGTCGCCCGCACATCGCCCGCGCAGTCGCCGACAGCGACGCCGACTACGGCTACGACGACGCCTTCGCGGACCTCATCGGCGACGACTGCCCCTGCTACGTCGCCCGCGACATCGTCGACTTCGAGCGCGGCCGGGACCTGCTCGCCGACGCCTGCGGCCTCGTCGCGCTGGCCCATCCCTTCCGGTACGACGACGTCGAGGGGGCGCTGGCCCTCTGTGACTCTCTCGACGGCGTCGAGCGCCACTACGACTACGGCCGCGAGGTCGACCCGCGACCGGTCGAGCGGGCCGTCGAGCGGTACGACCTCGTGGTCACGGGCGGCAGCGACGCCCACGACGAGGTCCTCGGCAGGGCGGGGCTGGACCGCGACGAGTACCACCGCTTCCGGAGCTACGTGTAGGCCCTCGACTGCCCCCGTGTCGCGGTCACCGTCCTGTCGGCTCCCCGCTGGGTGCACCGAAGCGACGCCTGCGGTGCGTCCCCGTTCTATCTCTCGTCTTCGCCGTCTCTCTCGGCGTCGGATGCGTAGCCTTCAATGCCGTCCCTCTCGAAGGGTCGCGTATGGAGTGTCACTACTGCGACCGGGCGGCGGACATCGCGGTCGAGAAAGACGGTATCAAGGTCGGGGTCTGCAAGGAGCACTTCAAGGAGCAGATGGAGCAACTCGCCGACTCCGATTGGCTCGACGGCGTCGAGGAGGACCTCGACATCGACCGTCGGGAGTGACACGACAGGGACAGAGCGGTCCTGTTCTCGCTCGAACGGGGTTCAGTCGTCAGCGGGCGTTCCGGAACTCGGCTGTTCGGTGGCTCCGGTCTCGCGGCCGACGACGTTCTGATTCGCAGCGACCCAGCGCAACAACAGGAACGCGAACACGTATTTTGCGAGGATATCGAGCCCGGAGTACCCCCACGACGTGACCCCGACACCGAGGACGGCGAAGCCCTCCGAGCCGAGTGCCCACAGTATCGGGTAGCCGAGCCACAGAACCACAGTCAACGTCTTGAGGGTGTTGAATATCTCCGCAGTGCCGGCAGCGGCCGCGTCGGCCGGCCACTCGACCAGGAGGACGTAGAGGACTGCGACGAAGAACGCACAGCTGAGTGCGTAGAACACCCACCGCAGGAGGTAGGAACCCGTCGTCAGCGCGGCGGCCAGCCCGGTCACGCACATCCCTACGTCCATCGTAATCGCCGTGAACAGTTTCGCCCGGTCAGTTCCGGCCAGCAACCCGAGCGCGGTCAGAATCATCGGGGTCGATAACGCCCACGTGAGATACCGTCCCCACGGGGAGAACACCCCTCCTTCGCCCGCGAGCGCGTGCCCAGCGGGCATCTCGAGGAAGCCGACAGTCAGGCCGGAGACCAGTCCGAGGTAACTCGAAAGAGAGACCAGCGGGACCAGCAGGGTTGCGACCCAGATGAGCTGTGCCCGCGTCCCTTCGATGTTCCTGCCCATGTAGACGAACAGTAGAATCGACACGCCCGCCAGGGCGACGTTCGTCCACAGCGACGACGCCAGCAGGCTGTCGCTGTGGATGAAATCGAAGGCCTCGGACTGCGTCATCTGGAGTGCCGTTTCGAACTGTACTACCGTCGCAACGTCCGCGAGTGGCGCAGCTATCATTGGTGTTGGTTCGCGCTACCGGTCGCCCCAGCGATGCCGGCCACCGTTGGCTCGCTCCGTGCTGGTTCCGGGAGGGTTCGTATTCCGTCGTCGATTCGGGACATTCAATCGTTAATATGTCACTGAGTGATAAAAACGGATGGGGCAAACGTATCGGTACCGGTGGCTGTGGCTCCATCGGCCCTGCGAGCAGGGACCGTCCGCTTCCGGCCGTCGGTCAGTGCTCTCCCTCGTCGCTCGTCTCGAACTCGCTGTACGGGGTCGTGTACTCGTTGCGGCTGCGGTCTTCGTCGTCGACCGCCACCCGACGAACGCGGTTGCGGACTGTGTTCGAGGAGGCGCTGCTGCAGGAACGCTCGCCAACTGTCCAAGATAAAATGTCCGCACGGGAGACGACGAATCCCGTCACCGCTCCGCCGACGAAATCGAGGTCGTGTCGGTTACTCTTCGTCGTGCAGTTCGTGACTGTCGACGATGAGCACCGGCAGGTGGGTCCGCCGCAGGACCTTCTCGGCGACGCTGCCGAGGATGACCCGCGACAGGCCGGAGCGCCCGTGCGAGCCCATAACGACGAGGTCGATGTCGTTCTCCTCGACGAACTTCCGGATGGCCCGGGCGGGTTCGCCGACCTGCAGGTGCTGTTTGACATCCAGTCCGTGTTCGGCGGCCCGGTCGGCGACGTAGCTGGTCGCCTCCTCGGCGTCCGCTTTCACCTCGGGCATCTCGTCCAGGTGGCCCTGGCGGATGCGGTCGACCTGTTCGGTGCCCAGCCCGTAGCTGGTGGCGTCGACGTCGATGACGTACAGCGCGTGTACCGTCGCGTCGTACTTCTCGGCGATGTCGATGGCGTTGTCGACCGCGAACTGCGACGTTTCGCTACCGTCCGTCGGAACGAGGATGTGTTCGTACATGGTTTTAGTCGTCTGCTGGGGCGTCGCTGCCGGTCACGACGTCTTCTGCGCTCTGTTGCTGCCCCATCGGCTCGGGGCTGTGACACTGCCGGACCATCCGCTTGGTCCGCATGTCCGGTTCGGGCGTCATCAGCGAGACCGCGATGGTGACGATGAAGACCGCGGGCGTGCCGACGAGGGCAGCACCGATTGCCGGCACCCACTCCGCGAGCAGCGGGCTGAACGGTTCCGAGAGGACGGTGCTGTTGACGGTCGCAGTGATCCACAGGACGAGCCCGAAGATCATCCCGGCGAGTGCGCCCTGGCGGTTGGTGTTCTCCCACCAGAGTCCCAGGAAGAACATCGGGAACAGCACGATGCCGGCCAGCGAGAAGGCCAGCGCGACGAGCTGTCCGATGAGTGCAGGCGGGTTGAAGGCCGTCACCGTCACCAGCGCGCCGATGGTGATAATCGTCGCGCGGCCGATGAGGACCTGCTGGCGCTGGGTGGCGTCGTCGTTGATGAGTTCGCTGTAGATGTCGTGGGCGACTGCGGACGAGGCCGTGATGAACAGGCCCGCCGTCGTCGCGATCGCGGCGGCCATCGCGCCGGCCGCGACCAGCCCGACGAACCACTCGGGGAGGTTCGCGAACTGTGCTGCCAGCACGACGATGACGTCACCTTCGGCACCGCTCATGCCGCCCTCTGCTGCGAACGCGCTGACGCCCTGCGTGACCTCGAACAGGTTGACGCCGAAGGCCGCCATCGCGGGTGCGGCCCAGTACAGCAGCAGGATGAAGAACAGGCCCCACACCGTCGACCAGCGGGCGGTCCGCTCGTTTTCGACCGTGTAGAAGCGCACGAGCACGTGCGGGAGTCCGCACGTGCCGACGATGAGCGAGAACGCGGTGCCCGCCCACAGCCACGGCGAGGAGTTCGCGAACGGCTCGGAGAACTCGGCCCCCAGTTCGCTGAAGAGCGCGCCGTACTCTATCTGCGGGAGAACCGTCGAGTAGCCCTGCGTGAAGCCGACCACGTACACGCCCGCCAGGAACGCCACGATGAGGATGACGTACTGGACGGCCATGTTCTTGGTCGCGCCGAGCATGCCCGACAGCGCCAGGTAGCCGACGGTGATGGTCATCATCACGATGATCATCGGGATGATGTCCAGCCCGAAGACGTACTGGCCGACCAGGCCCATCCCGCGGGCCTGGCCGACGGAGTAGACGTACGCGATGAGCAGCGTGGTAAACGCCGCGAGCGCACGTGCGGTCGGCGAGTTGAAGCGGTCACCCACGAAGTCGGGTGCCGTGTACTTCCCGAACCGGCGCATCTGCGCGGCCAGGAAGATGAGCAGGATGAAGTAGCCGGTGGTCCAGCCGACGATGAAGGCCAGCCCGTAAAAGCCCGCGAGGGCGACCAGTCCGGCCAGTCCGAGGTAGGACGCGGCGGACATCCAGTTGGCGCCGATCGCCATGCCGTTCTCGATGTTCCCGATGCCACGGCCGGCGACCCACATGCCCTCGGTGTCGGCCACTTTGAACACGTAGCCGATGACGAGGAACGAGGCCATCATCAGGAAGACGATGATGGCGGGCAGGAGCTTGAACCCGATGTTCAGCGCGTCTGCCTGCAGGGGAAGTGTCTCCATCATTCCTCGATACCCCCGTCAGTGGCCGTGACTTCCTCGCTGGTACCGCTGCCGCTGCCGCTCTCGACGCTCGAGGGGTCGATACCGTACTTCTCGTCGAGTTTGTCCCGCTGGCGGGCGTAGATGCCGGCCAGGAGCAGTGCGCCGGTCGGCGCACCGATTGCGATGAGGAAGTAGTGCAGCGGGAAGCCACCGGGAATCGTCTGCGTCATCGTCTCCGGGGCCAGCCACGTGGCGATAAAGGGCCCCCAGACGATGAGCACCCAGGCGGCGAACGTCCCCCAGACCACCTTCAGGTGGTCGCGCATGAAGGGGGTGCTGGGGCTGAGTAGGTTGATTTCTGTTTCGAGGTAGTTGACGTCCGCCTCCTCGGCGGCCACACCTCCGTCCGTTTCGAGTTCGTGCGAGCTATCTTCGCTCGCGGTATCAGTGTCGCTCATTGTCTTGCGTGGGTATGTGGAGGGTCAGTTGCCGCGGACCTTCTCCGCGATCTCCTCGACCACGTCGGGGTTGCGCAGCGTCGAGGTGTTCCCGAGTTCGTCGCCGTTGGCGATGTCCTCGAGCAGACGCCGCATGATTTTGCCCGAGCGCGTCTTCGGCAGTTCGTGGGTGAACACGACCGCCTCTGGCCGTGCGATCGGGCCGATGCTGCCCTCGACGGACTCGATAATCTGCTGGCGGAGGTCCTCGTCGCCCTCGTAGCCGTCCTCGGTGATGACGTAGGTGTAGACCGCTTCGCCTTTCATCTCGTGGTCGCCGCCGACGACTGCGGCCTCGGCGACGCCCGGCACGCCGACGATGGCCGATTCGATCTCCATCGTCCCCAGGCGGTGGCCGGAGACGTTGATGACGTCGTCGACGCGGCCGAGAATCGTGATGTAGCCGTCGTCGTCGATCTTCGCGCCGTCCTCGGGGAAGTAGACCCACTGGTCCTTCTCCGGGATGGAGTACTCGTCCCAGTACTCGTTGATGAAGCGCTCGTCGTTCTTGTACAGCGTCCGCAGCATGCCGGGCCAGGGCTTGTTGACGATGAGGTAGCCCGCGCGGCCGGCCTCGACCGGGGAGCCCTTCTCGTCGACGATGTCGGCGCTGACACCCGGGAGCGGCGGCCCGGCGGAGCCGGGTTTCATGTTCTTGATGGCCGGCAGCGTGGTAATCATCATGCCGCCGGTCTCGGTCTGCCACCAGGTGTCGACGATGGGACACTCCTCGTTCCCGATGTGCTTGTAGTACCACTTCCACGCACGCGGGTTGATTGGTTCGCCCACCGTGCCCAGCAGGCGGAGGCTGGAGAGGTCGTGCTGTTCGGGGTACTCCTTGCCCCACTTCATGAACGCGCGAATCGCGGTGGGCGCGGTGTAGAGCTGGGTGACGTCGTGGTCGTCGACGATCTCCCACATGCGGTCCTTGTCGGGGTAGTCCGGGGTGCCCTCGTACATGACCGAGGTGGTACCCAGCGCGAGCGGGCCGTAGACGATGTAGGAGTGTCCGGTGATCCAGCCGATGTCGGCCGAGCACCAGTAGTTGTCCTCGGGCTTGACGTCGAGGACCGCGTGGCTCGTGAAGGCGGTGTAGGCCAGGTAGCCACCGGTGGTGTGCTTGACGCCCTTCGGCTTGCCCGTCGTCCCCGACGTGTACATGAGAAACAGCATGTCCTCGGCGTCGCGGGAGACCGGCTCGACGTCCGCGCCCTCCTGATCGGCCAGCAGGTCGTGGTAGTCGTGCTGGCTCGGGCCGAGGTCGTGGTCGAACTCGTCGCCGAGGCGGTCGACGACGACGGTGTCGACGTCCTGGTCGACCTGTTCCAGACCCTCCTCGGCCTTGTTCAGGTGCTCCAGCCCGTCACCGCGGCGGTAGTAGCCGTCGCAGGTGACGAGGTACTCGGAGTCGGCGGCGTTCATCCGGGTGGCGAGTGCGTCCGCCGAGAAGCCCGCGAAGACCACCGCGTGCGGTGCGCCGATGCGGGCACACGCGAGCATGGCGACGGGCAGCTCCGGTATCATCGGCATGTACATCGTGACCACGTCGTCCTCCTCGACGCCCATGTCGCGGAGGACGGCCGCGAACTCGTTGACCTCGCGGTGGAGTTGTTCGTAGGTATAGGTGCGCTCCTCGCCGAGTTCCCCCACCCACTCGATGGCGGCCTCGTCGCCGCGGTCGTCGAGGTGTCGGTCCAGGCAGTTCGCGCTCGCGTTGAGCGACCCGCCCGTGAACCACTCGTAGAAGGGTGCTTCGCTCTCGTCGAGCACCTCGTCGTAGTCCTCGTCCCAGTCGAGGAGGTCGGCCGCACGCTCCCACGCCTCCGGCCAGTTCTCGTCGAACTCCTCGTAAATCGATTCGTCTGTCACGTTCGCCTGCTCGACGAACGATTCCGGGGGCTCGAACTCGTCTTGCTCCTCGAGCCTCGCCTCCAGTTCGACCTCGATGTCGTCGTCATCTGACATTGCAACCATGTATCCAGCAACGTCCATATTAATGGACGCCGCTAATTATCCCAATCTATAATTATTCCTCCGTGTTTCCGTGAAAAATTCCGGTCTGTAAATGGTGCAAAATACTGCCGTTACCACCGGTTATTTATACGTACAGCCCTGCGCACCGCGACCACCCCTGGGTTACCCGTGGTTTCGGGGTCCCGTCTAGATCGTCGGGCACACCCTACCCTAGACATCTAGTGGTAGCGGTTGACATGGGTGACATACGCAAGTGGCAACTACTCCTCATCAAACGCGACGCCGAGGAGTTTCTGCTGGGCGCGTCTGAGGTGGTTGTGCAGCGTCGGCGAGGAGATGTCCATCGACTCGGCCAGTTCCTCGGCGGTCGACCCGCGGGGCCACTCGAAGTAGCCCGCGTGGTAGGCGGCTCGTAACACCGACTGCTGCTTGTCGGTGAGCCGCTCGTCCATCGATTCGCGGAACCCGGTCGGCGTCTGCTCGGTCGGCGTCACCTCCTGTTTGCTCCGCAGCGACATCGACGGGTACTGCCGGCTGAGTTCGTCCACGAGCGCGCGCACTCCGACGTTGGGCGCGAACTCCGCGACGACCTCGGCGGACGCTCCCTCGACGGTTAGCTCGGTGACCGTTCCGCCCCGCTCGGTCAGCGCCAGCATCGGGGAGCCACACTGCACGATCACCTCCAGGAGCGCGCCGTCCTCGTAGCCGCGGATGAGCCTGGCGTCGCCGATGCGGTCGGTCTCGGAGACCCAGCCCAGCACCGTGTCCCCCGAGACGCCCTCGACCGTGAGAAAGCACAGCAGCGAGTGGGCGTCGGCCGCCACGACGCCCTCCAGGTCGACGGCACAGCCGAGCGTCGCCGCGAGGTCGACCAGCACCGCCTCCCGGTCGGTGTACCGCAGCGTCAGGGCGACGACGGTGTCCCCGAGCAGGAGTTGCCGGCGCTCCGTGGCGGTTATCGTCAGCCCGATGCGCCGCCCGAGGTCGGCCAGCACGGTCCGCTCGGGGTCGTCGAAGCCCCCGCGTCCCTCGGCCCGGACGACGAGCGCCCCGTAGTTAGTCTCCCCGTGGACGACGGGGACCGCCGCCAGCAGCCCCCGTTCGTCGGCTCCCGGCCGCGGGTGGTCCGGCGCGACCAGCACCCGGTCGGTCTGGAGCGCCTGCTTGACGATTGTGGTGTTGCCGGCTCCCGAGAACCGGTCGGGGTCGTCGCCCGCGTGGTCGCGGACGACGATGCGGTCGCGCTGGCGCTCGCGCTCGGTCATCCACGCCGCGGTGTACGTGTCGTCCGCGACCAGCGTGGCACACACCGCCGACTCGATTTCCTCCCGCGACCCGGCCGCCGACAGCGCCTCCCCCACGCAGTCCATCGTCGCGACGACGCCGCCGAGCCGTCCCGAGCGGCTGACGGTCTCCTGTGGCTCGCTCAGCCCCTCGAACGCCGCGGCAATCTCGTCGCGGGTGGGCTCGTCCAGCGCCGGCAACAGCCCGTCGACGCCCTCCCAGCCGCCGACGGCGGTGACGATGCGTGGGTCCACGCCCTGCTCGACGAGCAGTTGGCGGGCGAAATAGCGCCGGAGGACAGAGGGAGTCACCGACTGGAGGCTCGGCCGGCCGGTCCAGTCGGCGGCGCGCTCGCCGACCTCGCGGACCAGCATCTGGACCCGGCGGGTCGAGACGTCGATGACCGGCTCCGTCGTGTCGATGTCGTTGCTCCTCACGTACTGCCAGAAGTCGTGGGCGACCCGCGAGGGCAGGTACGTCTCGCGGGTCCCGCCGTCGCTCTCGTGGACCTCCAGGAAGTACTGCGTCCGCCCCTCCCCGCCCTGGCTCGTGACGTCCGCCGGCGTCACGCGCGGAATCTCGGCCGCCCGGAGGCCGACCTCGCCGCACAGGCGCACGAGCAGTTCCTCGCGGTAGGTCTCCGTCGACTGCCGCAACTGCTCGTACTCGCGCTCGGTCAGCCGAATGTCCTCGGCGGCCTCGCTCATATTTCGAACTACGTTGAATATGCGAAACCGTGTATATAGATTTTGCCCCCGGTCAGAGCCGAGCACCTCGCGTCCCTGCGGGTTTTCCGGGCGCACTGGGGCGGACTACCCGATTCGCAATCTCTGCGAGAACCGAAACACCTCGTTCAGTCGGGGTCGACGGCCGACTCTATCTCGCCGACGACTTCGGGGTTGCGCAGCGCGCTCAGGTCGCCCAGGTCCTCGCCGTTGGCGATGTCCTCCAGCAGGCGGCGCATGATTTTGCCCGAGCGCGTCTTCGGCAGGTCCGGCGTGAACACCACTGCCTTCGGGCGGGCAACCGTCCCCACCTCGTCGGTGACGGCGTCGATGATAGCCTCGCGGAGGCGGTCCTCGTCGCCGCACTCGGCCGTCGTGCTGACGTAGGCGTAAACGGAGTCGCTGCGCACCTCGTCGGTGCCGCTGACGACGGCCGCCTCCGCGACGCCCTCGACGCCGACGATGGCGGATTCGATCTCCATCGTCCCGAAGCGGTGGCCGGAGACGTTGATGACGTCGTCGACGCGGCCGAGAATCGTGATGTAGCCGTCGTCGTCGGCGAGTGCGCCGTCCTCGGTCGGGTAGGCCCAGTCGAAGGAGTCGAGCGGCGGCGCCGCCTCGGTGACGCGCTCGACCCAGTCCCGCCCCTCGCAGAGTTCCTGGGGCATCCCCGGCCAGGGCTGGTCGATGACCAGGTAGCCGCCCTCGCCGGCCGCCACCTCGTCGCCGTCGCCGTCGATGATGGTCGCGCCGACGCCTGGCAGCGGCGGCCCGGCCGCCCCCGGCTTCATGTCTTTGACCGCCGGCAGCGTCGACACGAGAATCCCGCCGGTCTCGGTCTGCCACCAGGTGTCGACGATTGGACACTCCCCGTTCCCGATGTGTTCGTAGTACCACTTCCAGGCGCGGGGATTGATTGGTTCGCCCACCGTGCCCAGCAGGCGGAGGCTGGAGAGGTCGTGTTGCTCGGGGTACTCCTCGCCCCACTTCATGAACGCGCGGACCGCGGTGGGCGCGGTGTAGAACACGTCGACGGCCTGGCGCTCGATTATCTCCCAGAGCCTGTTCTTCTCCGGGTGGTCCGGCGCGCCCTCGTACATGACGGTGGTCGTCCCGAGCGCGAGCGGGCCGTAGACGATGTAGGAGTGGCCGGTAATCCAGCCGATGTCGGCCGAGCACCAGTAGGTATCCGCGGGCTTGATGTCCAGCACCGCATGAGATGTCCAGGTGGCGTAGGAGAGGTACCCCCCCGTCGTGTGGGTCACCCCCTTGGGTTCGCCGGTCGTGCCGGAGGTGTAGATGCGAAAGAGGTCGTCCGTGGCGTCGCGGGCGACCGGTGTGACCCGCTCCCGGCGGTGGTCCTCGACGAGGGGACCGTACTCGTACTCGTCCTCGCCCAGCGTGTACTCGAAGCCGTCGAGGCGGTCGACGACCACCGTGGTCACGTCCTCGTCGACGGTGACGCAGGCCGTGTCGGCCTTGTTCTTCAGCGAGACGGCGTCGCCGCGGCGGTAGTAGCCGTCGCAGGTGACGAGGTATTCGGAGTCGGCAGCGTTCATCCGGGTGGCGAGTGCGTCCGCCGAGAAGCCCGCGAAGACGACCGAGTGGGGTGCGCCGATGCGGGCACACGCCAGCATGGCGATTGGCAACTCGGGAATCATCGGCATGTAGATGGTCACCACGTCGTCCTCCTCGACCCCGAGGCTCCGGAGGGCGGCCGCGAACTCGTTGACCTCCTGGTAGAGTTCGAGGTAGGTGTAGGTGCGCCGTTCGCCGAGTCGCCCCTCCCAGACCAGCGCGCGCTGGTTCTTGCGCTCGTCCAGGTGGCGGTCGACGCAGTTGTAGGCGGCGTTGAGCCGGCCGCCGTCGAACCACCGCAGGGGTTCGCTCTCGCCGGCGAGGACGGTGTCGTACTCCTCGTCCCACTCCAGCATGTCGGCTGCGCGCGCCCAGGCGTCCGGGTCGGTGAACTCGTCGTAGACCGCCGGGTCGGCGACGTTGGCCTGGTCGACGAACGACTCCGGTGGCGTCAATCGCTCGTCAGCAGGCTGGTACGTGTCCAGCTCCGGCTCGTTCCCGTCCGGCATCTCTCCTTTGTGACTCAACGCGCTTTAGCGGATAAACTTTCTCACCTTTCTCAGCAACTGGACCATTCGTATCCACTCTCGCCTGGCCCGCTGGCACTCGCCGAGGCGGTCGAGCCCTGACAACGAACAGCATATCCGGCCCCGGATGCACGTCTGTCACATGGAGCGGACCCGAATCGACGACATCGACAGCTGGATGAGCCCCGCGAGCAGCAAGCGGTCCGTCTCGAAGGCGCTCGGGGCGGAACACCTCGCACTGAACCACTACGAACTCGCCCCCGGCGAGACCTTCGGCTTCGGCTACCACCGCCACGCCGAGCAGGAGGAGCTGTTCTACGTCCTGGAGGGCGAAGCCACCTTCGAGACCGAGGAGGGGGACGTGACCGTCGGGGCCGGCGAAGCCATCCGCTTCGCGCCCGGCGAGTGGCAACTGGGGCGCAACGCTGGCGACGAGCGCGTCGTCGCACTCGCCATCGGTGCCCCTGCGGAGACGGGTGAGACGGAGATTCTCCGGGAGTGCCCGGAGTGTGGCGAGCGCCGGGAAGTCCGCATAGAGGCCACCGAGGACCGCGACGCGCTCGTCGCAATCTGCGAGGTGTGCGGTGCCGAGACGGTGCGTCACTCCTGAGCGGTCGCCCCGTTCCCGCTGGGCTGCCAGGTCGCGTCCCAGTCACGGGAGTCGATGATGTCTGCGTAGACGGATGTGCTGTCGCGCAGCGTCCGGGTGTGGTCGTCGTAGTCGACGGCCGCCAGGCCGAAGCGCGGCCAGAAGCCCTTGTCCCACTCGAAGTTATCCGTCAGCGACCAGTGGAGGTAGCCGTTGACGGGCGCACCGGCCGCCCGCGCCCGCTCGATGGCCTCGATGGACTCGCGGATGTACCACCCGCGGTGTTCGTCGTCGCTGTCGGCCAGGCCGTGCTCGGTCACGAGTAAAGGGAGGTCGTACGCGGCGAGGCGGGTACACAGCGCCTCCAGCCCGCTCGGCGAGAGCGGCCAGCCCATGTCCGAGCGCGGCTTCGACCCGTTCAGGAGGTTCCGACCGAGCACGTCCACCTCGTACTCGACGTAGTAGTTGATGCCGATGAAGTCGAGGTCCGGCAACAGTGCCTGCAGGAAGCCGTCGTGTTCGACGTACCGCAGCAGCCAGGCGAGTTTCCTGTTGAGGGCGTTGTCGGTGTAGGGTTCGAACGACCCGGCGGCCAGCGAGACGCCGACGAGGTTGTCGGTGGTGTGCAACGCGTCGAAGGCGCGGCGGTGGCCGCGGACGAGGTTCCGCCAGGCTCGCGGTGCCTGCCACAGCTTCGTCTGCGCCGGCGGGAACCCGCCGAAGACGTACGAGGCACGGACGTACGCCGACGGCTCGTTCATGGTTATCCAGTAGGTCACCAGGTCGCCCAGCGCGTCGTGGACGCGCCGTGCGTAGTCGTGGAACTTCGCCGGCGCGAGGGAGTGGTGCCAGCCGTAGTCGTCGACGAACCACTGGGGGTGCGCGTAGTGCCACACCGTCACGACGGGTTCGATGCCCCGGTCGCGCAGCGCCCGAATCTTCTCGCGGTAGTGGGCGACGGCGTCGGCGTCCAGTTCTCCCTCGGTCGGTTGCAGGCGCGACCACTCCAGCGAGAACCGCAGGGCGTTCAGCCCCATCTCCGCCGCGAGGTCGGCGTCCTCCTCGTAGCGGTTGAAGTGGTCCGTCGCCTGCCCGGAGATGTAGTTCGACGGGTCTGCGGCGGCCGACGGCGGGTTCGCCTGTCCGAGCGCTCGCCTGGCCCGGCCGAGCAGGCCCGGTTGCGCCCACTCGTCGGCGTTGCGACGTTCCCAGCGGGTCCAGTCGTTCTCGACGCCCCCCTCGACCTGGTGGGAGGAGATGGAGGCACCCCAGAGAAACGTCATCTGCGCGCACCTCCGACGGGGCGGACTGGTGGTCGCTGTGGCTGTCTGTGAACTGGGCGGCCCTGCATGTGCTCTGACGTTGTGTACGATGGGGCTGAAGGCGTATTTCCTTTGCGGCCGGGCCGAACGCCGGATAGTTCCGTCGTAGGTATCTGCCGGCGCAAGGCGGCAGCGACAGGTGGTACTCCAGAATGCGGTCCCGGGCGGGCCGGGGTTCAGTCGTCGGCGCTGACGGCCGACGCGTCGCCGTCGCGGGCGTGCCGGCGGACGTAGTCGGTAAAGTTGTCGAACAGTTGCTTGGCCTCGCAGGCGGCGTCGTAGTTCTCGGCGGTGATGCCGTCGAGGACCCGCTGGATGCGCTCGTCGGGCAGGTCCTTGCCGGTCGTCACCGTCTCGGCGGTCTCCATGTCGTACTCGGGGTGGAACTGCACGCTGAAGACGTGGCCCTTCCGGAAGCCGTGGATGCCGTAGTCGTTGCGGGCGAACACCGTCGCGCCCGGCGGGGCCTCGGTCACGCGGTCGGAGTGGGTCGTGAAGACGGTGAAATCGCCGTCGACGCCGGCGAGCAGGTCGTTCTCGCCGTCGTGTTCGACGCTCCGGTAACCGATTTCGTACTCCCCCATGTCCTCGACCGACCCGCCAAGGACGTCCGCCAGCAACTGGTGGCCGTAACAGACGCCGAGCATCGGCAGGCCGGTCTCGATGGCATCGCCCACCCAGGACTTCAACTCGCCAATCCAGGGCTCGTCCCAGTAGACCGAGGCCCGGGACCCGGTGACGACGCAGGCGTCGAACTGGAAGGTCTCGGGGAGGTCCCGCGAGGGACAGTGAAACTCCACGAGGTCGGCGTCCAGTTCGCGCCGGAAGTTCCGGCGGGTGTCCTCGGGGTCGTGGGCTGCGTTCAGCAGGGCGATGCGCAGTCGGCTCATCGGCCACACGTACCGCCTCGACCCGTAAAAACGTGCGTATCGTCGGTCAGCGTTGCCGGTCTCTCTCAGCCCAGCCACTCCAGCACCGTCGCCGACCACGTGTAACCGGTGCCGGCGGCGAGAAAGAGCACGACGTCGCCGGCGTCGACCCGGCCCCGTTCCAGTCCCTCGTCGAGTGCGAATATCTGGTCGACGCTCTGCATGTGGCCGTACTCGTCGAGGTAGTAGCCGTCCGTCTCGGGGTCGACACCCAACTCCTCCAGCAGGGTGTGATGGAAGGACCGCTTCATGTGCGTCACGGCCACGAAGTCCAGGTCGTCGCGCTCGAAGCCAGACTTCGACAGGGCCTCGTCGGCCACCGAGAGGTAGTTCGGCAGCGACACCGGCGCGATGCGCTCTTTCATCCCGTCGGGGTCGGGCACGTCCAGGTAGTGCAGGTCCTGTTCGACGGTGTCGTGGGAGGCCGGATTGCGCGACCCCCCGGCCGGCATCACGACGTCCTCGGAGAACGACCCGTCGGTAATCGCGCCGCTGCCGTGGACCCGGGCGAGCGTGCGGTCCTCGTCGGGGTCGGCCTCCATCACGTACGCCGCCGCACCGCTGCCGAAGTTGAACATGAAGGAGGAGTCGGCGTTCTCGTAGTCGAGCAGGTCCTCCTCGCGGGATGCGGTCACCACGAGCGCCGTCTCGACGTCCTCGGCTATCATCTGTGCACGGACCTGTCGCATGGCGATTGGACAGCCGGCACACAGCGTGTAGCTCTCCGTCGCGTAGGCCTCGTCCGCGCCGATTCGTTCGGCGACGTTGGCCGCGGCCGACCACACTACGAAGTCCTTGTACTCGCTGCCGTGGTACAGCACCAGGTCGAGGTCCTCGGCGGCGACGCCGGCCCCGGCCAGCGCCTCCTCGCCGGCGGCGATGGACATGTCCGTGCAGTGGTCGTCGTCGGGCGGACAGACCCGCTTCTCGCGCATCCCCATCTTCTCCGTGACGATCTCCTCGGGAATGCCGCTGTGCTCGGCGATTTCCTCGCCCGTCACCACCTCGTCGGGCGTGTACCGCCCGTAGCCGGTCAGTCCGACGGTAGTCATACCACGGCGTGGACGCCCCCGGGGAAAGAAGCTTCCCATCCTTCACGATTTTTCGCCGGTGACTCCCAGACCCTACCCGCCGTACTCCTCCTCGATGGCCTGCCGGTCTATCTTCGACGGCCCGCTCGTCGGCATCTCCTCGATGAACGCGATGTGCTTGGGAATCTTGAACTTCGCAATCCGCCCCTCCATGAACGCCTGCAACTCCTCCAGCGTCAGCGAGTCGTCGCCCTCGATGACCGCTTTACCGACCTCGCCCCACGTCTCGTCGGGCACCGGCACGACGATTGCCTCCTCGACCTTGGGGTGGTCGGTAATGACGCCCTCTATCTCCGGCGGGTAGACGTTCTCGCCGCCGGAGACGAACATGTTCTTCTTGCGACCCTCGATGTAGTAGTAGCCGTCCTCGTCGACGCGGGCCAGGTCACCGGTCGCAACCCACCCCTCCCCGAACACCTCGTCGGTCTCCTCCTCATTGCGCCAGTAGCGGTCGCCGGCGTGCGGGCTGGCGAGTTCGAGTTCGCCGACTTCGTCCCGGTCGACCGCTGTGCCATCCTCGTCGACGACGCGAGCGTCGACGTACAGCGCCGGCATGCCGATGCTGTCGGTCTTTTCCCGGGGGAAGTCGTCGGGCATCGCGAAGTTGTTCGGGCCGCACTCGGTGAGGCCGTAGCCCTGCGAGAGGTCGATGCCGCGGTCGCTCCAGGCCTCGATGATGGCGTCGCGGCAGGGGCCGCCGCCGCTCTTGGCGAAGCGCAGCGACGAGAGGTCGGTCTCCTCCCAGCGGTCGTCCTGGACCATGAAGCGGAGGACGGCGGGCACCGCGACGAGCACGGAGGCGTCGTACGCCTCGATGAGGTCGAGCACCTGGCGGGCGTCGAAGTCCCGCGAGATGATGACCGTCCCGCCGAGGTGGAAGAAGGGGATGGTCAGGACGTTCCAGCCGCCGGTGTGGAACATCGGGAACACCATCGGGGTCACGTCGTCGGGCCGGAGCCCCCAGGAGAGGATGGTGTTGAACGCGTTCCACATGATGCCGCCGTGGGTCTGGACGACCTCTTTGGGCAGACCGGTCGACCCGCCGGTGTGGAGAAAGAGGTGCGGGTCCGACAGCGCGAGGTCGGCCGTCTCGACCGGGGAGTCGTCGTCGGGCACTGCGTCCTCGTAGCGGTCCCAGTCGTGGTCCGCGACGTCGCCGTCGTCCGCGAGGCCGACCACCGGCGGCACCGCGAACTCGCGGTCCTCACTGGCGAGCGCCTCGCCGACCGCCTCCTCGAAGGGTGCCTCGACGACGAGCATCGCCGGTTCGACGTCGTCGAGCATCTCCGTGATTTCCCGGGACGAGAGCCGGTGGGACAGCGGCGCGAGGACCGCGCCAACCTTCGCCGTCGCGAAGTAGAGGTCCACCAGTTCGGGCCGGTTCCGGGCGACGGCCGCGACGCGGTCGCCCTTCTCGACGCCGCGTTCGCGGAGGAGGCGTGCGGCGCGGTTCGCCCGCTCGTCGAGGTCGCTGTACGTGTACTCCGCGCCCGTGTCGGCGTCGACCAGGCCGACCCGGTCGGGTGACAGTTCGGCCCGTCGCTCGCTTATCGCCCCGACCCAGCCGTACGGTCGCGCTCCGTGGGTGTGTACCGTCATCTGTGGTCACCTGTCGCCGTCGTCTCGGACCGTCCGCAGCGGGGAGGGCCCCACCAGGGCGGTGGTCGCAACGGCCCGGTACAGGCCGGGCCGCCGTCCGAGTGCGAGTCTGACACACGGCGGTACAGACCCGCCGGCAAAAACGTTTGGCCCTCCAGTGATTTCCCGTCGCTGTCCCCGCCGCGTGCCACCGACTCTCCCCCCGCCGCGTGCCCCCAGTGACCACACCGGCGTGATAAACTGAGATGGCACACCGGTGTGATAAACTGAGGTGGAATTGACAAGCGTTTTGTCGGGACGGCGGTACGCGTCTGGCACGAACCATGGACGACGGAGAGCCGACTGGACTCAGGCAGTCACTCGACGAGGGCGCAGGGGACATCGGGGAATCGACGGCCGCGGACCTCCCGGACACGGTCGCGGAGGTCAGGGGCCGGTTACCGGAGACAGTCGACACGGTGCTCGACGCCGACCGCTCGACTGACGACTTTACTCTCGAAAAGGTCCTGGAGGGGACGCCGCTCGCTGGCGTGTTCACTCCGGGCCGCGGGGACGAAGAGGCCAGCGCGGACGACTGAGTCACTCACCGTCGCCGTACTCGTCTAACTGTTCGAGGAGGCGCTCGGTGACCGCTCGCGAGTGTTCCACGAAACAGAGGTGGCGACCCTCGACCGGTTCGTAGCGTCCGCGGGGCAGGTCCTCGGCCAGGCTCTCGCCCGCCGACGCCGGGACCACCGGGTCGTCGACGCCGTGACAGACCAGCGCCGGCAGCGATAGCTCGTACAGCGGGCCGGCCTCGAACCCTGTCATCGCCGCCATCTGGGCGTCGAGGGCTGCACCGACTGCGTCCTCCTCGCGTCGCCACTCCCGAATCTGCTCGACGAGGTCCGGCCGGGCCTCGCGGAACGCCGGGGTAACGGCCCCGTCGAGCGAGTCGTCGAGGCCGCTCCCGTCGTCGGGGTGCAGCGCCCGCAGCGCCGCCCCGTCGACGGCGTCGCCGCTGGCCGCCGTCCCGAACACCGTCAGCGTCCGCGCCCGGTCGTACTCGCGGGCGTACCGGAGCGCGACCATCCCGCCCAGGCCCGCCCCGACGACGTGGGTCCGCTGGACGCCAGCGTCTGCGAGGACGGCCTCGAAGTCCGCGGCGAGGGCGTCCACGTCGTACGGACCGGGTGGGGCGTCCGAGCGACCGGT
Organism: Salinibaculum sp. SYNS191; assembly: GCF_037338445.1. Classification (NCBI taxonomy): domain Archaea; kingdom Methanobacteriati; phylum Methanobacteriota; class Halobacteria; order Halobacteriales; family Haloarculaceae; genus Salinibaculum; species Salinibaculum marinum. The sequence continues at coordinate 1,170,761 of NZ_CP147838.1, read as the reverse complement.
CCCGCGGAGGTCCCACACCAGCGCCTCGCGCGGGCCGGCGACGGCCCCGTGTTGCCAGCCCCACAGCCACGCGCCGTAGCCCACGTCGGAGACGAACGCCACCGTCTCGCCGTCGCCGTCTGTCTCGTAGTGGAGCGTGACGCCCTCGCGTGTCGCCGTCGGCATGTCCCCGCCTTCGGTGGCGGCTGCCGAAACCCTGGCGTTTCCAGGTTCGATAACCGAGCCACACGGTTTTTGGGAGTCTGGGACCAACCCGACCCAATGACGCTCGCGGACATCATCGACGACGTCGATTCCCGTCAGCACACGCTGACGGTCCTCAACCGGGAGGAGTACGACCCGGTGGTGAACCTGCTGGAGAAGATGTTCGACTCCGAGCACGTCGACGTCAGGGAGGGGGGCACGGAGCCGGCGGCACCGGGGAACGTCCTCATGCTGCAGGACGAGGAAGGCCTGGCAGTCGCCACGTCGACGCTCGACGAGGTCCGCGACCAGCTGTTGCTCGTCAACTCGGACCTGTACATCACCGGCACCCGCCCGCTCGCCGAGGTCGAGACCTCGGACGTCGTCGCCAACATGGACGACACGACCTTCACCGTCTCGGGCAAGAGCAAGTTCCTGCTCATCCACATCTCGCGCCACGTCGAGCGGATGGCCCTGGAGACCGGCGGGGGGGTCCTGCACTCGGGTTTCCAGGAACTGTCGCGCATCCACGACGAGCGCGGCACGGACGCGGCCTACCGGCAACTCGTCGACACCGACGTCGACGTCCACGTCTACGGCATCCCCGACTGGGACGCCCCGCCGGAGAGCATGTACGTCCACGCGGCGACCGACGGCGAGATTCCCGAGGCGTGGTTCGTCGTCCACGACGGCGACGGCCGGGACGAGCGAAAGGCCGCGCTGGTCTGTGTCGAGACCGGGCCCAACGAGTACGAGGGCTTCTGGACGTTCCAGCCGGCTATCGTCGACGAGGTCCTGGACTACCTGAAGGAAACGTACGTCGAGAACTGACCGCAGTCAGGCGTTTTGAACCTGCCGGAGGATGTCGGGCGCGTCCGCCAGCGCGTCGTCCAGGCTGTCGGCGTCGGGGCCACCACCCTGTGCGAAGTCCGGCGGGCCGCCGCCGCCACCGCCGACGCGACCGGCGAGTTCGCCGACCACTTCACCGGCGTTGACGGCGACGCCGTCGGGGACCGCGACGACGAACTTCGCGCCGTCGGCACCGGAGCCGATGACGGCCAGTTTCCCCTCCTCGACGAGCGCGTTCGCCGTCGCCCGGAGTTCGTCCATGTCTGCGTCGAGTCGCTGGACGACCGCCGTCGTCCCGTCGAGGTCTATCTCCTCGCCGGCCCCGCCCCCGCTGGCGCGGACCTCTGCCAGTTCTTCTTTCAGGCTCTCGATTTGTTTGCCGCGTTCCTTCCACTCGTCGAAGAACCGGGCCGCTGTCTCGGGCACTTCCTCGGGGCTGACGTCGAGCACGCCGGCGGCCTCGTAGAGGGCGTCCTCGGTGCGCTGGGTCGCGTCGATGGCGGCGTCGCCGGCCGCGTAGCTCAGGCGGATGACGCCGTCCTGGATGCGCTCGGTCCCGAGCAGTTTGATGGCCCCGATGTCGCCGGTCCGTGAGACGTGCGTGCCGCCACAGGCCTGGGTGTCACGGGCGGCGTGGATGAGCCGTATCTGCTCGCCCGTCGGGATGCCCCCCTGGTAGATGTCGAAGCCGTAGTCGGCCTCGGCCTCGTTCCGGTCGACCCACTCCTGGGTGACGGGGGTGTTGTCCATGACCACCTCGTTGGCGACGTGCTCTATCTCCCTGACCTGCTCGCGGGTGATGGACTGGTAGTGTTTGATGTCCAGTCGGGCGCTGCCGGTGTGTTTCTGCGCGCCGGCCTGCCGGACGTGGTCGCCGAGCACCTGCCGCGCCGCGTGGCCGACGATGTGCGTGGCGGTGTGGTGGCGCATCAACTGCCGGCGTCGCGTCGCGTTTATCTGTCCGCGGACGAACTCGCCGGTCCCGGGGTCCTTGTCGGTGCGGTGCAGGATGACGTCGCCGACGCGCTGGACGTCGGTCACCTCGCAGGTGACGTCCTCCGCCGAGAGCGTCCCGTGGTCGGCGGGCTGACCACCGCCCTCCGGGTAGAACATGGACTGGTCGAGCACCACGTCGTAGCCGTCCTCGCGCTCGAACACTTCCAGCACCATCGCCTCGAACTCCATCCGGGACTGGTCCTCGTAGTAGAGCCGTTCGGTCGCTGGCAGGCCGGTGATTCGCTCCGTGTCGACGCCCTCCGTCTCCTCCTCCTCTCCCGCCGTCTCGCCGCTGTGGCGGTCCGCGACGAGCGCGTAGAAGTCGTCGGGGACGTCGACGGTCGCCCCGTAGTCGGCGGCTATCTCCTCGACCATGTCCGGCTGGATGCCGTGGGAGTCGTAGAGTTCGATGAGTTCCGCTGTCGGGATTGGCTCGTCGCGGCTGGCGTACTCCTCGGCCAGGGACTCGACCTTCCGTCCGCCCCGTTCCAGCGTCTCGCGGTACTTCTCGACCTCCGTCCGGACCACGTCGCGGATGGTGTCGCGGTTCTCGTAGCTGAGGCGCTCGGCCTGCATGTCGACCAGTTCGTCCAGCGGGGCGTCCAGCCCGATGGTGTCGACCAGGCGCTTGGTCCGGCGCAGGACCATCCGCGTGAGATAGCCCGTGCCGACGTTCGAGGGGACGATGCCGTCGCCGAGCATGTACGCCAGCGTCCGGCAGTGGTCGGCGATGGCGTAGATGGTCTCCAGCGGCTCGACCAGTTCCCGCAGGTAGTCGACGTCGACGCCGAGTTCGTCCGCGATGTCGCCGCGGGCGGCCTCCACGTCGTCGACGTCGTCGATGTCGAGGTTGCCCGACAGCCGTGCGGCGTCGTGGACGATGGCGGCCTCCTCGTCGGTGTGTTCGACGCCGGCGTTTTCCTTCAAGAACGCTATCATCTCTGGGTAGACCGCCTCGTAGATGGTCGGCGTCCCCTGGCTCATCCAGGTCCACCGCTCCAGGCCGTAGCCGGTGTCGACGACGTAGGTGTCCATCCGCGAGTAGCTATTCCCGTCTTTCATCTCGAACTCGCCGTCGGGGTCCTGCTCCAGCGACATGAACACAAGCGTCGCCAGTTCCGCGCCGCGGTAGATGACCTCGAAGGCCGGCCCGGCGTTGCCGCCGCCGACCCACGGGTCCTCGATGTAGGTGACCTCGTCGAGGTCCGCGCCGAGTTCCTCCAGCAGTTCGTCGCAGTACTGCACGGTCTTGTCCTTCCAGTACACCTCGCCCTCGTAGGCGTACTCGTCTTCGACGTCCTCGCGGGCGTTGAAGGCGTGGTGGGCCATCATCTCGAAGGCCATCGTGTGCCGTCCGGTCTTGCCCACGTTGTCGATGTCCTGCATCCGGATGCAGGGCTGGCTGATACACAGCGGGTTCGCCGGCGGCGGCGTCTCGCCGGAGGTCACCAGCGGCTGGAAGTCGTAAATCGATGCCTGGGTCAACAACACGTCGTCGCGCCAGCGGTTGGCGGCGACGGGATACGGGTCGACCCGGGTGTGGTCCCGTTCCTCGAAGTACGAGAGGAACGCCTCCCGCATCTCTTCGAGGGTGTACGCCTCGTCGAAGCCGGGGTTGTCGATGAACTCGTAGGTGTCGCAGGGAGGCTCACCGCAGGTCGAGCGCGTCTCGTCGCGCGTCCAGAAGTGGGCGCCACACGACTCACACGTCAGTCGGTGGAACCCGTTCTCGTCGAAGTAGTCGAGTTGATACTCCTCCTCGAGGTCGCTCATTCGTTGCCCTAGGGTGGCCTACCAGCGCGTAAAACTGTTCCGAACGCGCGACACAAGTCCTCTCACCCCGCTGCCGTCCCGTGACTCGCGCCTGTCACACCGCCGCGAGTGTGCCTACTCGTCCAGCGCCAGCGACGCCAGCAGCGCCTCTAGCTGGATGCGTTCGTTGGCTCCCGCGGTGATGCGGTAATCCGCCTCGCCGATGCGGTCGAGCAGGCGCACCGCCGCCTCGTCCTCCAGGTCGAACTCCCAGACCGAGCGGTGCAGTTGGTCGATGATGTCGCCGCCGGCGATGCCCTCCTCGGTGACGAGCTGGTCCAGCCGCGAGCGCGCGGCCGTGAAATCGCCGGAAAGCGCCAGCGTCACCATCTCCCGTATCTCCTCGGGCCTGGCGGTCGACGTAATCTCGAAGACGGCCTCCTCGTCGACGACGCTGCCGGTGACGGCGGCGGCCTGGAGCCCGTTGATGGCCTTGCGCATGTCACCGTCGGCCGCGTAGACTAACGCCTCGACGCCGTCGTCTGTCACCTCGATGTCCTCCCTGGCGGCGATCGTCCGGACCTGTTCGGCGACGGCCTCGTCGGCCAGCGGCGAGAACCGGAAGACCGCACAGCGGGACTGGATGGGGTCGATGATCTGCGAGGAGTAGTTACACGAGAGGATGAAGCGGACGTTGTTCGAGAACTGCTCCATCGTCCGGCGGAGTGCTGACTGGGCGTCAGACGTGAGGGCGTCGGCCTCGTCGAGGAATATGATGCGGTAGTCGACGCCGCCGAAGGAGGTGCGCGCGAACGACTTGATGCGGTCCCGGACCACGTCGATGCCGCGCTCGTCGGAGGCGTTGAGTTCGAGGAAGTGTTCCTCCCAGTTCTCGCCGTAGAGTTCTCTAGCAATTGTGACACTTGCGGTGGTCTTCCCGACGCCGGCCGGCCCTGCGAACAACATGTGGGGCAGGTCGCGGCGCTCGACGTAACTCCGGAGTCGCTCGACGATAGTCTCCTGACCCACGATCTCGTCGAACGTCTGCGGCCGATACTTCTCCAGCCAGATTTCCTCGCGACCGGTCCCCGTCTGCTCGGCCTCGCTCATGCACGTGGGGAGTGGCGGGGCCGGCATAAACCCCCCGAGTGCCGATGCCCGCGGGGCACTCGCACCGGAACCCGACACGCTGAAACTGCCGCGCGTGCAAGCGTTCCCATGGTCACGGTCGAACTCGTCGGCGACGAGACCCGCGAGGTCGCAGTCGACGCCGGCGGGACCTACGCGGACCTGCTCGCGCCCTTCGACGTGAGTACCCACGAGGTCACCATCACCGTCGACGGGACGCCGGTCCCGGAGGACGCGCCGGTCGAGGACTCGGTCGACCGGGTGCGGGTCATCCGCCTCATCAAGGGCGGGTAGCCCGACCGCCGCGTCCGACCGACTGGTATTTTGGCGGCCCGTGCCTACGCGTGGTATGCTCCCAGCCGACAGTCGGGACCGCATCGCCGTCGCGCTCATCGCGCTGTTGGTCGTCCTGACGCCGGCGGTGGTGCTCACGCTGACGCTTTCGTTTCTGACCGTCACTGGCGACATCGCCGCCGGCCAGCTGACCCCGCTCGAACTGCTGGAACTGTACCTCCTCGACCTCGCGCTGTTGCTCGTCGTCGGCTACCTCCTGTACCGGCTGTTGATGCGGCTGGTCGTCCACGACCTCTCGGCGTCGCTCGACGCGCTGGAGGGGGACGAGTCGGACGACTCCTCCGAGTGACGGCCCGACCGGTCGGACCCGACGGTGAAGCGGCGGGCGGCATAACCCTTGCCGCAACATTGGCCGGGGCCTCGGTCAGCAGGGATTTGACGGCCCAGGCCCTACGTGGCGGTATGGCCGAACCACGCCCCACGCTCGACTTCTCGCTGCCGAACGTCGGTCCCGGTCCGGACCCGTGGTCGCTGTCGACCGTCGCCGCCGACCACGACTTCGTGGTGGTCTACCTCCAGCGGGACCACCTCTGTACGAACTGCCGCAAGCAGGTCCAGCAGGTCGCCGACCGCTACGCCGACTTCCGGGACCGCGGTGCGGAAGTGGTCTCCGTCGTCCCCGAACCCCGCGAGAAGGTCGAGGACTGGCAGGACAGTTACGACCTGCCGTATCCGCTGCTGGCCGACCCCGACGTCGCGGCCGGTGACCTCTTCGACCAGCCGGTCCGCTTCGGCTTTCTGGGGAGCATCAGCGACTTCCTGGGACGGATGCCGGAGGTCGTCGTCCTGGACGCACGCGACGGGGAGCCACGCGTGGCCTGGACCTACAGCGGGCGGTCGACGTTCGACCGGCCCGACGTGGACGACGTGCTCGCGGAACTCGACGGACTGCGGGAGGGTGCGACGACGTGACCGAGAACGGGGACGTCCGGGTCCGCGATGCGACGGTCGCGGAGCTACCGGACGTGCTGAACGTCCTCGACGGGGCCGCGCTGCGGACCGACAGCGGCCGCCTGCGCGCGGCTATCGACCGCGGCGAGGTCCTGGTCGCGGTCGCCGGTCCCGACGAGCGGCGGGTGCTGGGCGCGCTGGTACTCGACGGCGAGGAGATAACCGCCGTCGCGGTCCGTCCGCGACGCCGCGGACAGGGCATCGGGACCGAACTGGTCGAGGCGGCCGCCGAGCGCCGTGACCGGCTGGTGGCTGAGTTCCACCCCCGGGTCCGGCCGTTCTGGGCTGCGGTCGGCTTCGACGCGGTCCCGGTTGAGGGGGACGACGCGACTCACGAGGGGACTGCTGACCGGTTGCGCGGCGTGCGAACGACTGACGCTGACGACGCCTGAGTCACGGGCCGTGGCTGTACGTACACACCGGACAGACGGCGTACCCGAGGTCGTCGTACCTGATGGCGGTCGCGACGCGGCGCGTGCCACACACCTCACACTGGAAGACGGCGCGCTCGCCGTCCTGCTGTGCTGGATTCACACCCTGAGTTCCCATAGGGTTCCCACATGGGGCCAGCATCTGGTTAGTTAATCGCCCGTTAAAGACGTGTAGGCAACACTCGGTCGCGCGGTAGACCCTTCCTACTCACACGAGCGGTTCGACGACGTCCGCGCCCGCCGCCAGGAGTTCTTCGACCCGTTCGTCGGACCCCGCCTCGGCGTAGACCCGGAGCTTCGGTTCCGTGCCGGAGGGGCGGATGAGCAGCCAGGTCCCGTCCTCCAGGGCGATTTTGAACCCGTCGACCGTGTTGACGTCGGCGACGGGGGTGCCCGCCACCGCGTCGGGCAGGGCCGACTCCAGGTCGGACAGGACGGCCGCCTTCCGGTCGTCGGGGCAGTCGACGCTGATTCGGCTCTGGCAGACCTCGCCGTGCTCGGCCAGCAGCCTGTCGGCGCGGTCGTCGATGGGCTCCGCGACGTGTGCGGCCGCGGTCAGCAGCGCGAGCAGGACGCCGTCCTTGTTGCGGAGGTGCGCGGTGACGCCGAAACCGCCGCTCTCCTCGCCGCCACAGAGGGCGTCGTGCTCGCCCATCGCCTCGGCGACCCACTTGAATCCGACCGCCGTCTCGTGGACGGCCTGTCCGTGGGCCGCGGCCACGCGGTCGACGAGGCTGCTGGTCGAGACCGTTCGCACAGCGTCGCCGGCGTCGGATTCGAGCAGGTAGTCGTACAGGACGGCGAGGTAGACGTTCGGGTCGAGGAAGCCGCGGTCGGGCGTGACCACGCCCAGGCGGTCCGCGTCGCCGTCGTTGATGATGCCCAGCGGGGCCGCGCCCTCGGTGACGCGTTCGACCAGTTCCGCGGCCCGCTCGGGGACCGGTTCGGGCGGGGTGCCGCCGAAGGTCGGGTCGCGCTCACAGCGCAGGCGGTCGACGTCCGCGCCGGCGCGTTTCAGGAGGGCATCCGTGACCCCGCGGCCGCTGCCGTGCATCGCGTCGTAGACCACTGGAAGCCCGTCGAGGTCGGTCTCGACGAACTCGACTGCGTGGTCGCCGAAGGGCGTGACGAGGTCCCGCTCGGTGACGGCCCCGAACTCGCTCTCCGCGACGGGGTCGGGGTCCGCCAGTCGGGCCTCGATGTCGTCCGTCGCGTCGGGCAGGGCGGGGGACCCGTCCGCGGGGACGAACTTCACGCCGTTGTACTCGGGTGGGTTGTGGGACGCGGTTATCATCAGGCCGCCAGCGTAGTCCCCGTCGGCGACGGTCCACGCGAGGACGGGCGTGGGGCAATCCCGCTCGGCGATTGTCACGTCCCGGCCGTTCGCGGCGAGGACGCGGGCGAGTTCCTCCGCGAACCCGCGGGACGTCTCGCGGGCGTCGTAGCCGACCGCTACCGGGCCGTCCACGTCCGTGTCGTCCAGGTACGTCGCGACCCCCTGTCCGACCATCCGGACGCGGGCCTCGGTGAACTCCGCTAGCGTCGCGCGCCAGCCGTCGGTTCCAAACGAGATAGCCTCGCTCGCGGCCTCGTCTCCCATGTGGGACAGTGCGACGCGTGCCCACAAAAAGGCCTGCCGTTGCCGTCGCTGGTCGCGCGAGGTCAGGAAGAAGTGTGTCCGTCGTCACCCCACTGCGCCGCCGTGGCGACCGGTCCCGGCCGCGCGGGTCGGGAGAGACCTCGCGGGCTTCCGGTCGCGGCGACGGTCAGGCTCGCTGTGCGCGCTGTTTCGCTACCTCAGCGATTCCCGCGTTCGCGGAGCAACTCGGACAGGCGTGGATGATTCCGCGTTCGTCACCGAACACGCGTGCGAACCGTTCTGAAACGTGCGCGCCGCAATGGTTACACTCTGGCATTGTATTCTCCGGCGACCCACTGCCGGTAATACAACAGAGGTTGGGCAGAGGCAATATCATTGTGCCCAATATATTTGGTATGGGTACGACACTCACTCTGAGACGAGAGATTCCTTTCCAGAGCGACTGAGCTGCTTGATTTCGTGTTCGCGCGACATCGCGGCCGACCGGGAGGCGAACGATTCGACGTGGACGAGTTCGACCGGCGTGCGCCCGCGCGTGTACTTCGCGCCCTCGCCGCTGTCGTGTTCGGCGACGCGGCGGTCCACGTCGGTCGTGTAGCCGGTGTAGAGCGTGTCGTCGGCACACCGGAGCACGTAGACGTAGTGGTCGGCCATCGTCACTCGCGGCGGGCGGCGTCGGCGCGCCGCGCTACGAGCCCCGCCTGCGCGCCGGCCGTGAACCCGGCGTCGACGTTGACGACCGACAGCGCGGTACAGGACTGGAGCATCCCCGACAGCGCCGCCTCGCCCTCGCCGCCGTGGCCGTAGCCCGTCGAGACCGGCAGGCCGATGACCGGCACGTCCACCAGGCCGGCGACGACGGTCGGCAGCGCGCCCTCCCGGCCGGCGGCGACGACGAGCACGTCGTGCTCGCGCAGGCGCTCCAGCTGGTCGGTCAGCCGCGTCAGCGCCGCCACGCCCACGTCGGAGATGCGGTCGACGTCGGCGCCCATCTCACACGCGATTGCGGCCGCCTCGCCCGCGGGGACGGCGTCGGACGTGCCGGCGGTCACGACGGCGACGCTCGCGTCGAGGGCGGGCGGTTCGAAGTCGGGACTCCTGGCGACGAGGACGCCCGCCCGGTCGTGTAGCCGGATGGACGCCGCCGGTGCCTCCTCGTCGAGTCGTTCCCGGACAGCGCGGACGTGCTCCTCCGTCAGACGGGTTGCGATGGCCCGGTCGGTCGATTCGAGGCTCGTCGCGACGAGCGCGGCCACTTCGGCGGGCGTCTTCCCGTCGGCCAGTACGGCCTCGGGGACGCCGCTGCGGCGCTCGCGGGCGGCGTCGAACCGGCCGGCCTCGCCGGTGACGTAGCCGCGGAGCTTCGCTTCGGCGGCCTCGGGGCTCAACTCGCCCGCTGCCACCGCGTCGAGGATGTCACGCATGCCCGGTCACAGGGCGGCCGACTACTCGTGTGTAACGGTCGGCCGTAAGACTCTCAAACCCCCGTCAAGGCGGCCGAGAGCGCCGTCAAACGGGAAGGCTTATAAACTACCCTCCGGATAGGACGACTTGTATGGCAGACCTAATTGTCAAAGCAGCCGTCAAGGAAGAGCTCGACGACATGAATGTTGCCTCCGACTTCTACGACGCGCTCGACGCGGAAGTCGAGGAACTCCTCGCCGACGCCGCGCGACGCGCCGAAGAGAACGACCGCAAGACGGTCCAGCCGCGCGACCTGTAAACAGGCGACCACTGTGTACTGTCTCCGGCAGTACACAATTCTCCTCCAGTAGTTCTCACCTCGGCAGCGGCCGCGCCGTCCGGCACTCAGACCTGCCTGACGGTGACGCCCGCGTCGCTGCCGACGTGGATTTCGTCCGCGAGGCCGACGAACAGTCCGTGCTCCACGACGCCCGGCACCGCCGACAGCGTCGCCGCCAGCGCGCCCGGGTCCTCGATGGTCCCGAACGCACAGTCGAGGACGAGGTTCCCGTTGTCGGTCACGACGGGGCCGTCCTTGCGCTCGGCGGCCCGCAGCGTCGGGTCCCCGCCCGCCGCCTCGATTTCGTCGGCCGCCGTGGAGCGCGCGTCGGGCAGCACCTCGACTGGCACGGGCGCGTCGAGTACCTCGGCCTCCTTCGTCGGGTCCGCGACGACGAGCAGGCGGTCCGCTGCCGCATCGACTATCTTCTCGCGGGCGTGTGCGGCCCCGCCGCCCTTGACGAGGTCGCCGTCCGCGACCTGGTCGGCCCCGTCGATGGCGACGTCGGGCGTCGCCTCGTCCAGCGCCGTCAGCGGGATGCCGGCCTCGCGGGCGAGTTCCCGTGACTGGAACGAGGTGGGGATTCCTTCGATGTCCAGCCCGCTGTCGACCTGTCGGCCGAGGTCACGGATGGCGTGGGCGGCGGTGCTCCCGGTGCCGAGGCCGACGACCATGCCGTCGTCGACGGCCGCCGCTGCGCTCTCGCCCGCCCGCCGCTTCGCCGCCTCGGAACCACCGCGTTTCATACCAGCAGGGACCACCCCCGGGCGGAAAAAGAACCCGGTGGCCCCACCCTTCTTTGCCCGCTGTCGCTAACGGCCGGCCATGGCGACCACCATCGAGACGCCCGACGCCGACCAGGCCTGTGCATACTGCGGCTGTGCCATCTTCGACCACGACCCCGTCTGCGTGCGCGACTGCACCGACGACTGCGGGTCGCCGACGTACTACTGCAACTACGGCTGCCTGGCGGCCCACGTCGACGAGGAGGGGCTGGCGACCGGCACGTCCTGCCGGTTGGACCCGTAACTCCTCCTGCCAGGAGTGACGGGTTTTTCCTGTCGCGTCACTATCTCTTGGCATGGAAACGTCCTCGACTGACGACGCAGTGTCCCTCCAGGGGGTGCGCAAGACCTACCAGGTCGGCGAACCCGTCCACGCCCTCGACGGCATCTCGCTGACGATTCCGCGGGGCTCGTACACGGCGGTGATGGGTCCGAGCGGGTCGGGCAAATCCACGCTCATGAACCTCATCGGCTGTCTCGACACGCCGACGGCGGGGACCATTCAGGTCAACGGCGAGGAGGTCACGACGATGACCGACCGCGAGCGCACGCGCGTCCGCGGCGAGGAGGTCGGCTTCGTCTTCCAGACGTTCAACCTCATGCCGCGCCTGACCGCACTGGAGAACGTCGCCATGCCGCTTGTCTTCCGCGGCGTCGACCGCGACGAGCGCACCCGGCGTGCCACTGACGTCCTCGAACGCGTCGGACTCGGTGACCGCCTCGACCACCGCCCGAACGAACTCTCCGGCGGCCAGCGCCAGCGCGTCGCCATCGCGCGCGCGCTCGTCAGCGACCCCGCGCTGGTGCTGGCCGACGAACCCACCGGCAACCTCGACTCCGAGACGGGCGAGCAGATTATGGGTCTGTTCGCGGACATCCACGCCGAGGGCAACACCATCCTGATGGTGACCCACGAGCGCCACATCGCCGAGCACGCCGAGCGCATCGTCCACATGCTCGACGGCGAAATCGAGCGCGTCGAGGACCTGGCGACGCCGGCGGGCGAGGCCCCCGGCGAGGGGCCATGAAGCTCCGCGAGAACCTCCGCCTCTCCTGGCGCGCAATCCGCGGCCACAAACTCCGCTCGACGCTGACGACGCTCGGTGTCATCATCGGCATCGCCGCCGTCATCACGTTCGTCACGCTCGGGGCCAGCCTCCAGGAGGACGTCGTCGGCCAGGTCGGCGGCGAGGAGGCGTCGGACATCTTCGTCTGGGCCGGCCCGGAGGACCAGAACCAGGGCCCCGGCTTCGGTGCCGAACCCGTCTTCACGCGCAACGACACCGAACGCATCGCCGGCTTCGAGGACGTCGCAGCGGCGATACCGTACACGATAGCCCGCTCGGACAGTCTCACGTACGGGGGTGATTCGGTAACCCGCGGTGAGGCCGTCCGCGCGACCACGCCAGCGTACCTCGCCGGCGAGGAGTTCCGGGCCGGCGGGAACTTCGCGGCAGGCACGACGGAGGCGGTTCTCACCCCGAACGCCGCCGCGATGTTCGAGACAAACGTCTCCGTCGGCGACGCTATCGGCGTCGTCCGTGGCGATGAGACGACGACGCTCACCGTCGTCGGTATCCTGAACTCCTCGGAGTCGCTGAGTGCCTTCGAGGGCTTCCAGGGGACGCCCCGCATCTACACCGCCCCCGAAGCCGTCGGCGAGACCCGCTTTCTCTACCTCGTCGTGACGGCGGCAGCACCGCAGGCCGTGGACGCGGTCACCGAGCGCGTCGAGACCTACTTGCAGGACGAGTCGGCGGCCACGTCCTCTCTGCCCGACGACTACGTGTTCAAACTCCAGACGAGTGAACAGTTGCTCGACCAGCTCCGGGAGCTGTTGAACGTCCTGACCGGGTTCGTCACGGGCATCGCGCTCATCTCGCTGGTCGTCGGCTCCATCGGCATCGCCAACATCATGCTCGTCTCCGTCACCGAGCGCACGCGGGAAATCGGCATCATGAAAGCCGTCGGGGCACAGCGCCGTGACATCCTGACGCTGTTTCTCACCGAGGCGGTGATTCTGGGGGTCATCGGCGCAATCGTCGGGGCCGCACTCGGTGCCGTCGTCGGCTTCGCCGGCACGCAACTCATCGGCTTCGACGCCTACGTCTTCCCGCTGGAGTGGACGCTCATCGCTGCCGCCGTGGGTATCCTCGTCGGCATCGTCGCCGGACTCTACCCGGCCTGGAACGCGGCAAAGACCGACCCCATCGACGCGCTGCGCTACGAGTGACGGTCGGCGCGCCGGAAGCGACCGCCTACTTTTTGCGACTGCCCCGCACCACTCGGAGTATGTTCGGAACCAGCGGTATCCGCGGCCCGGTCGGCGACGAGGTGACGGCGGACCTCGCCCTCGCCGTCGGGCGTGCAGTTGGCATCGACGCCGAGCGGGTCGTCGTCGGCCGCGACCCGCGAGAGAGCGGCGCGTTCCTCACCGACGCGCTCACCGCCGGCCTGCGCGAGTCGGGAACCGACGTGGTCGACCTCGGTCTCGCCGCGACGCCGACCGTCGGCCGCGCCGTCGCCTGGGAGAGCGCCGACGCCGGCGTCTCCATCACGGCGTCGCACAACCCGCCGCAGGACAACGGCATCAAGCTCTGGCAGCCCAGCGGCCAGGCCTACGACGCCGACCTGCGCGAGCGCGTCGAAGACCGCATCCGCACCGCGGAGGCAGACCTCGTCGCCTGGGACGCCGTCGGCGAGCGGACCACTGTCGACGCCACCCCCCGACACCGGGACGCACTCGTCGACGCCGTCGACCTCGCCGAACCCCTCTCAGTCGTCGTGGACGTGGGCAACGGCGCGGGGGGTGTGACCGTCGACGCGCTGACCGCACTCGGCTGCGAGGTCGAGACGCTGAACGCCCAGCCAGACGGATCCTTCCCGGGGCGACCGAGCGAGCCGACCGCCGAGAACTGCCAGTCGCTGGCTTCGCTCGTGGGTAACACAGACGCCGACCTTGGTATCGCGCACGACGGCGACGCCGACAGGATGCGTGCCGTGACCGCCGACGGCGACTTTTTGTCGGGGGACGTGCTGCTGGCGCTGTTCGGGCGGGCGGCAGCAGACGCCGGGGAGACGGTCGCCGTCCCCGTCGACACCAGCCTCGCCGTCGCGGACTACCTCGCCGAGGCAGGCATCGAGACGACGCGCACCCCCGTGGGCGACGTGTACGTGGCCGCGGCGGCGAGCGAACCGGGTGTCGCCTTCGGCGGCGAACCCAGCGGTGCGTGGATATGGCCGACGGAGACGCTGTGTCCCGACGGGCCGCTGGCGGCCTGCAAGATCGCGGCGATGGCGGGCGAGCGCCCGCTGGCCGACCGGGCGGCCGATATCGAGACGTACCCAATCCGCCGGACGAGCGTCGATGTGGCGGACAAGGCGGCGGTCATGGAACGGGTCCGCGAGCGGGTTGCAGACAAGTACGATTCTGTGTCCACGCTCGACGGCGTCCGCGTCGACCGGGGCGACGCGTGGTTCCTCGTCCGGGCCAGCGGGACGCAACCGCTCGTGCGCGTGACCGCGGAAGCCCGCGAGGAAGACCGCGCAGCGGCCGTCTTCGAGGAGGCACAGACGCTTCTCTCGAAGGCAACGGTTTGACGAGAAGGCGTCCAGGGTCGGACCTCGGCGGCCCGGGAGGGTTCGTCAGCTTCGTCGAGTCGACCGCGCCTGTCGCACGTCGGCACCGTCCCGTATCTTGTCTTCACACTGCGGGCAGACCCGCGGTTTCTCTGTCCCGTTCGGCGTGAACACCCGTGCATAATCAGCCGTGACGAAGGCACCGCAGTTCTGGCATTCCGGCATACAGGCGGACGAAAGTAGCGCGCCATCTTAATGCTTGGTGATTTGGTATGAACCCACACTTTTGCCGGCCCGGCCCGTTGCAGGAGTATGTCACGTACCGCTGTCATCGCCGGCGTCGGTCCCGGCCTCGGCGCGTCGCTGGCGCATCGCTTCGCCGACGAAGGCTGCGAACTCGGCCTGCTCGCCCGCTCGACGGAGTTCATCGAGGACCTCGCCGACGATATCCGCACCGGGACGCCCGGTGATGCACTCGCCGTCGGCACAGACATTACAGACAGAAAACAGGTCGCCACAGCGTTCGACTCCGTCCGCGAGCGTTTCGGTCCCGTCGACGTTCTGGTCAACCACGCGAGCGGCGCGTCGTGGGCGGGCGTCGACGTCGACCCGGACGCCTTCGAGCGCAGTCTCCAGGTCGGCCCGATGGGGAGCCTCCACTGCACGCAGCAGGCGGTCCCCGACATGCGCGAGGACGGCGGCACCGTCATCTTCACCGGTGCCACCTCCGCGCTCCGGGGCCGGGGCGGTGCGCTCGGCTTCAGCGCGGCGAAGTTCGCCACTCGCGGGATGGCTGAGTCGCTGGCCAGAGAACTCGGGCCGGCGGGTATCCACGTCGCCCACGTCGTCATCGACGGCCAGATTGCGACGCCGGCCGCGCTGGAGGCGGCCCCCGACCGCGACGAGGTGGAGTTTCTCGACCCCGACGCAATCGCCGACTCGTACTGGCACCTGGTCGAACAGGACCGCTCCGCGTGGACGCTGGAACTGGACCTGCGACCCCACGTCGAGGAGTTCTAGAACTCGGCGGTCAGCGAACCGTCCTCGTCGAGCGTGAGGACGCTGTCGAACAGCGACCGGAACTCCTCGACGACGGCGTCCTCGTGGACCTCGTCGGCGAGGTGGAACAGGCCGACGGCGTCGTACTCCGCCAGCAGGTCCTGGATGGCAGCGACTGCCTCCAGGGCGCTGTCCTCGTCGGCGTAGTAAATCATCTCCGTGATAGAGTCGAGGCTGACGCGCCGCTTCCCGTTCTCCTCCGCGAGGAAGCGACGGGTCTGTTCGACGATGCCGTCGAGGTCGTCCGGGGAGGAGACGTAGCGGACCCCCTCGCTCTTGCGGCGAGTGTACCCGCGCTCGACCGAGAGCGCGTCGAGTATCGTCGCCTTCGACTCGTCGACCTCGTAGTGTTCGAGCTTCTGGGTGACCTCGCGAGCGGTCGTCCGCGTCGAGATGACAAGCAGGTGGTCGGTGTCGGTCTTCAGGAAGTCCGTGTCGACGCGGTCCGTCTCGACGGTGCTCGGGTGGACGAGCAGGATACTCGTGCCGCCGGATATCGTCTCCGGCGCGCCCTCGATGGCGAGCGTGTACTCCATATAGCCGGGAAACCGGCTGGAATCGCCTTAAGCCTGCGGGTCACCACAGTCACCTCTCCGGCACGCCGCGGGCCGAGGGTTTTTGACCGACGACGGGACCAGCCCCGTGCGATGTCTCCGAGACCCGAGCCGGTCTGTGAGTGGGATGGCTGAGCGCGCGGAACTCGCCCGCCAGCGGGCAGACGGGCGCTACGACCTCTCCCGCGCACGGTGGGGTGGGACCAACGCCGCACTCGCGGCCGTCTCCGACGGCACCCCGCCTGCGGAACTCCCCGTCGAGTGGCGGCACTGGCGCGCGGGCGTCGATTTCGCCGCGCTCGTCGCCGACCTCGACTATCTCGCGACGAGCGTCTGCTACCGGGTCGGTGAGTCGGAGACGACCGTCTTCCTCTCGCTGTGGTTCGGGGTGCCACTCGTCGACGAATCCGCGAATCCGGGTGCCGGTGCACTCGTCGCCGTCGACTCGCTCGACGACGCTCGTGCCGTTCGCGCGGCGTTTCGGGCGTTCAAGGGTGCGCTCGCCGACGCACTGACCGCTGGCGACCTTCCCCCAGTCGCTGCACCGTGTGTCATCTCGGCGTGGCTCCGCGGACTCGCCGCCCGCGAGACCCACGTCGCCCCACCCTTCCCTCCGCCCGAGCGTTTAAACGGGATGGGCCGGCCAGACGGCACGTGACCTGACGCCTGCCGCGGCGTGGCCAGCGGTCGCGTGGCACACCACGTCGCGTCGCGGTCGCGTGCCACCTGCTCGCCCCCGCGTCGGACAGTGCCGCTTTTGTGTCCCGGCCGACTACCGGCGGGCGTGACAGACGGTCCCCGGACGGCGACGACTCCCGACACCGAACAGGCCTGCGGGCTGGTCAGCGACGGCATCGAGGCCGGCGCACTCGTGACCCTGTTCGGCCACTGCACCGTCGACTACGAGGGTCGCGCGGCCAGTACACTCGGGCCGGGTGACCGGCTGGTCGTTCTCAAGCCCGACGGCACGGCGCTGGTCCACACCGACGAGGGGCAACAGCCCGTCAACTGGCAACCGCCGGGGTGTGCCCACTCGGTGTCGGTCGACGGCGACGCGCTGGTCATCCGGAGCGAGCGCGAGACGCCCGAGGAACTGCTCGTCGTTCGCTTCGAGTCCGTCGACCACGCCGCGCTGTTCGACCCCACCGACCCGAGCGACCTCTCGCTGGTCGGGACCGAGGCCGACCTCCGGGACCGCATCCTCTCGGACCCGGCGCTCGTCGAGGACGGGTTCGAGCCCCGGGCGACCGAACGGGAGACCCCCGCCGGCGCGGTCGACATCTACGGGGAAGACGCCGACGGGACGGCCGTGGTCGTCGAACTCAAGCGCCGCCGCGTCGGTCCGGACGCGGTCGGCCAGCTCACCCGCTACGTCGACGCGCTGGAGCGGGACCTCCACGCCGGGCGGGAGGTGCGGGGTATCCTGGTCGCCCCGTCGGTGACCGACCGGGCCAGACGGCTCCTCGCAGAGCGCGGCCTCGAATTCGTCTCCGTCGAACCGACGGCAGACGGACAGTCCGCGGACCGGTAGTCAGCCGCTGTCGGCCGTCGTTGCAGACTGCTCGCGCCCGATGGACTCCAGCCGGGCGGCCATGGTCGCGACGGTCGCGCCGGCCGCGTCCAGTTCCTCGACGGTCACGCGCGTGAACGGGATGTCGTAGGTCACCGCCTCGCCCGTGACGGTGACGACGCCCGGCGTCTCGACGGCCAGCAGTGCCGACTGGACGTCCTCGCTCAGGAGCGCGGCGACGTTCCCTTCTTTTCCCCGGACGACGAACCGGTCGTCAATGTCCGGGTGTCCCGTCGCGACGCCCCCTTCGGCTCCCGCGCCGTCGGCCTCGATGCGGATGGTGAAGGAGGCGTCGACGCCCTCGACCGTCGCACGGACCTCCAGGTGCGCCTGTGAGAGGATGCCCGACACGTCGGTGGTCACCGTCACCGACTGGCCCTCGATTATCTGCTGGAGGTCGCTGGTGTGGGCTTCCATCCCCTCGTCGAACGACGATGCCGCGGTCAGCCGCTGCCAGTGGCGGCGCTCGCGCAACCCGAGTACGACCAGCCCGAGCACCCACGCGCCCCCGACGCCGCCGACCAGCAGGAGCGGCGAGAGGGCGTCGGTGACCGTCAGTACGGCCAGAACTAGCACAGCGAGGGCCGTCCAGCCGGTCTGGAGGGTCTTCGTCCCGGTGTACCGGCGGCGGTCTGCCATTGGTCCCGTTGCTCCGCGGGACGGTAAAAATCCCGCGGGGCCCCGCCTCAGTCGTCCAGTTCCCGCTTGAGCTGTGCTAGCGTGTTCAGGGCGTCGAGCGGAGTCATCGTCGCCACGTCGACGCCGAGAATCCGCTCTCTGACGCTTTCGGGTATCTCCTCGCCGGTCGCTGGGCCGGCATCCACCTCGGACGATTCCACACTCCCGCCGTTCGCCCGCCGTCTGTCTGCCTGTCTCCCGTCGACCACGTCGATTCCGCTCTCGCCGGTTTCCGGTCCGGCACGGCGGTGGCCGTTCGTCCCGGCGTCGTTCTCGTCAAGGAGGTCCCGCGCCCGGTCGACCACGCCGTCGGGCACGCCCGCGGTCGAAGCCACTTCGACGCCGTAGGAGGCTGCTGCGGCACCGCGCTCGACGGCGTGCTCGAAGACGACGCCGTCGTCGTGGTGTGTCCGGAAGTGGAGGTTGAACACCCCGTCGAGGCGCTCGGCCACGCTCGTGAGTTCGTGGTGGTGGGTCGCAAAGAGCGTCAGCGCGCCAACCTCGTCGTGGAGGTGCTCGGTCACCGCCCGGGCGATTGCCAGCCCGTCGGCGGTGCTTGTGCCCCGGCCGACTTCGTCCAGCAGGACCAGCGACCGCTCGGTAGCGTGGTCGAGGATGTCCGCGAGTTCGGTCATCTCGACCATGAACGTCGAGCGCCCGCCCGCGATGTCGTCGCTGGCACCGACCCGTGTGAACACGCGGTCGACGAGTTCGATGCGCGCGGCGCTCGCCGGCACGAAGCTCCCGGCCTGTGCGAGCACTGCGATGAGCGCGACCTGGCGCATGTACGTCGACTTCCCGCTCATGTTCGGGCCGGTGATGACCGCGAAGTGCTCCTCGCCGTCGAGGTGGACGTCGTTCGGCACGAACGACTCCTCCGTGCGTTCGACCACCGGGTGGCGGCCATCCTCCACATGGATGCCGTCGACTGCTGGCCCGTCGCTACCGTCGTCCGCCTCGGGGTCTGCGACGACCGGTCGCGTGTAGCCGTACTCCGCGGCCACGGTCGCGAAGGAGACCAGCACGTCCAGTTCCGCGAGCGCGTCGGCCAGCGACTGGACCCGCTCGGACTCGTCGCCGACCGTCGAGCGCACCTCACAGAACAGTTCGTACTCCAGTTCGTCGGCGCGGGACTCCGCGCTCAGAATCTCGTCCTCCCGTTCCTTGAGTTCGGGTGTGTAGTACCGTTCGGAGTTCTTCAGGGTCTGGCGGCGCTCGTAGTCGTCGGGCACGCTGTCGAGGTTCGCGTCGGTCACCTCGATGTAGTAGCCGTGGACGGCGTTGTGACCGACCTTCAGCGATTCGATGCCGGTCCGCTCGCGCTCGCTCGCCTCCAGGTCGTCTATCCACGCCTTCCCGTCGCGTTCCGTCTCCCGCAGGCGGGCGAGTTCGTCGTCGTAGCTCGGCTTGACGATGCCGCCCTCCGTAATCTCCCGCTCTGGGTCCTCCCGGATGGCGTCCCCGATCAGCGAGCGCACGTCCCCGAGCGGGTCCAGCCGCTCGCGCAGCGACCGGAGTTTTTCGCAGTCGGCGTCGGCTAACGCCTCCCGGAGTCCGGGGACGACGTCGAGCGTCTCCTTCAGCGAGCGGAGGTCCCGGGCGTTCGCCCGGCCGCGAGCGATGCGCGAGACCAGCCGTTCGATGTCGTAGACGTCGCGCAACCGCTCGTGGAGGCGTTCGCGGGTCTGGACCGCACTCCGGAGTTCCCCCACGGCGTCGTGGCGGGCGGCGATGCGCTCGCGCTCGACCAGTGGCCGGCGCAGCCAGTCGGTCAACTTTCGCCGGCCCAGCGCACACGCCGTCTCGTCGACCACGTCCACGAGCGTCAGCCCTTCGCGGCCGTGGACCGCGCGGCGCTCGAACAGTTCCAGGCTCTCCAGTGCCACCCGGTCCAGCACCATGAACTCCCGCGGGTCGTACCGCGTCAGGTGGTTCAGGTAGTCCAGCCGCCCCTCCTCGCCGCCGCGGGCGTACTCGGCGTAGTCGAGCAGGGCCCCGCAGGCCCGGATTTCGGCGTCGCTGGCCAGCAGCGACTCCGGCGAGCCGAAGTATTCCGTCAGTTTCTCCCGGGCCTGTTCGCCGTCGAAGACCCGCTCGTCGTAGGGGCTGACGACGCAGGCGTCCGCGAGCAGGTCCGTCGGGGCGTCGGGGCCGACGATGCCTTCCGCCGGGTCGAAGCGGCCGAGTTCGTCCGCGATGGTGTCCCGGTCCCGGTCGCTGGTCGCGTAGAAGTCGCCGGTCGAGACGTCCAAAAGCGCCAGCGCGTACTCCTCGTCGCCGGCGAGCGCGGCGACGTAGTTGTTGTCGTCGCTGTCGAGCAGTTCCGCCTCGGTGAGCGTGCCGGGCGTGACGATGCGGGTCACCGCGCGGTCGACCACGCCCGTCGTCTCCTCGGGCTCTTGCACCTGGTCGGCGACGGCCACGCGGTAGCCGGCATCGAGCAGGCGCTCGATGTAGGACTCGGCGTTGTCGATGGGGACGCCGGCCATCGCGTACTGGCCGGTGGAGTCCTCGCGCTTGGTCAGCGTAATCTCGCAGAGCCGCGCCACCTGCTCGGCGGCCTCGCAGAAGGCCTCGTAGAAGTCACCCACCTGGAAGAGCACGAGTGCGTCGTCGTACTGGCTGCAGAGTTCGAAGTACTGGCGCATCATCGGGGTCAGGTCGTCCTCCCGGTCGGCCATCTTCTGGGGTGGCCCGAGCGCCGCGTCCATGGCTGTCTGGCGGGCGTCCGCGCTCAAATAGCTTTCACTTCGGGTGGTCGCCGCCGGCGTCGGCCGTGCGAAGGCAGATACGTCACCAGCCCCAACTGAATCCATGCGCGTCGAGGACATCTACGTCGCCGAGGCCGCCGGCGAACCCATGCAGCGCGTCGAGTCCGTCCGCGCGGTGTCGGGCGGTCTGGAGGGGGACCGCTACTGCACCGGCCGCGGCCACTACTCGCCGTTCGACGTCTGTCAGGTGACGTTCGTCCAGGCAGAGGCGCTGGAGGAGATTCGCGACCGGACGACGCTGGACGTGACCGACGGCCAGCACCGGCGCAACGTCGTCGTCCGCGGCGGGGACGTCCACGACCTGCTGGACCACCGCTTCACGGTCGGTAGCGCCCGACTTGAGGGGACCCGGACGCGCCCGCCCTGTCGCTACCTGGAGCAGGTGACCGGCCAGGACGGCCTGTTGCGGGCGCTGGCGGACGGGAACGGCGGCATCTGCGCGCGCGTCGCCGACTCCGGAAGCTTCTCCGTGGGCGACGAAATCCGCGACGTCGAGGACCTGAACGACTTCGAGTCGCTGGTGGCCAACATCCGGGAACGCGTCGGCCGGTGAGCGGCGCGCCCGGGCCGGGCGAGATTTCTAGCTGATGTCCGACCCCTTGAACCGCCAGTAGCCGAGCGCGACGGGGACGACTATCCAGGCAATCATCAGCCCGAAGACGAACCAGTCCTGGAGGTAGACCGGCGCGCCGGCGGTACTGACGGGGGCGCTCCCGGCAATTCCGCCGGCACCGAGTCCGCCGACCAGGTCGGGCAGGATGACGCTGTTGAACAGGCGGCCGTAGCCGCTGGCGGGCGACAGTATCGTCAGGAACTGGACGGTTTCCTCGGCCAGTTCGATAGAGAGCCCGAAGTCCGCGACGAACCGGATGGCCGCGACGATACCGGACCAGAGCGGGCCCAGAACGATGACCAGCCCGATAGCGGGGGCCATCGCCCGGGTTCGCGTGCTCGTCGCCGCCGAGAGTCCGACCGAGAGTCCGACGAAGGCGATGCCGAGCAGTGCGGTCAGCCCCGTCGTCAGGAGGTAGGGGACCAGCGGCAGGTCTCCGTAGACGAGGAGGCTCACGACCGCGCCGATGACGAACGCGATGGCGATGGCGACGCCGATGACGGCGCTCCGGCCGAACAGTTTCCCGACCACGACGTCCCGGCGGGAGGGCGGGAGGCTGAGCAGGATCTTCAGGCTGCCGGCCTCTCGCTCGCCGGCGATGGCGAGATACGAGGCGACGACAGCGGTGACGGGAACCAGGATGCCGGCCGGGAGGGTGATGAGGACGACGGCGGCCCGCCCGCCGATGGGGGAGTCCGACAGCAGGCCGGGCAGCGCCGTCACGAGGAAGACCAGCACGGAGAAGACGCCGATGACGCCCCACAGCAGGTAGGACCGTCGGGCGTTCTCGAAGTCGCGCTTGGCGACCACCAGCGAGCGGTTCATGCTTCCACCTCCGTCGGTTCGGGCGCGTCGTCGCGTTCGCCCGTGTAGGCGGCGAACAGGTCCTCCAGCGAGGCCTGGGTCGTCTCGATGTCACGGACGGACGCGCCGGCGTCGCGCACCCGGTCGATGACAGTAATCTTTGACGCCGGGTCGGTGCAGGTGACGCGGACGGTCGAATCCTCGCGGACGACGTTCGAGATGCCCGGCACGTCCGCGATGTCGACGTCGGGGACAGTGTCGAGCGAGAGTGTCAGCGTCGACCCGGTGCCGACCTCCTCGCGGAGGCCGTCGATGGTGTCGACGGCGACCATCGTGCCGTCGGTGAGGATGCCGACGCGGTCACAGACCGCCTGGACCTGTTCGAGGATGTGGCTGGAGAAGAACACGGTCGCGCCGCGGTCGGCGTGTTCGCGCACGATTTCGCGCATCTCGCGGGCGCCGTTGGGGTCCAGCCCGTTCGTCGGTTCGTCGAGCAGCAACAGGTCGGGGTCGCCGACCAGCGCCATACCGAGCGCGAGGCGCTGGCGCATCCCCTGGGAGTACTCGCCGGCCCGGCGCCGGGCGTCCTCCCGGTCGAGGCCGACGCGGTCGACGATGGCGTCGGGGTCGTCGTCGGCGTTCTTGAGTTCGGCGGCCATCTCGATGTGCGTCCGCCCGGAGAGGCGCGGGTAGAGGTCGTACCCCTCCGGCAGGACGCCGATGCGCTCGCGGATGGCCGTCGTCTCCGCCTGGGCGTCGTGGCCGAGAATCTCGGCGCGGCCGCTCGTCGGGCGGATGAAATCGAGCAGCATGTTGATCGTCGTCGACTTCCCGGCCCCGTTCGGACCGAGGAAGCCGAAGACCTCGCCGTCCTCCACGGTGAGGTCGAGGCCGTCGACGGCGTAGACGTCGCGGCCGAAGCGTTTCGTCAGGTCGTCCGTCTGGATGGCGGGCATAGCGGGGACCTCCGTCCCCGCCCTTCGAACGCCTGAACATAACGCTTGGTGGTCCCGGACGGGGGAATTTTGACCCCGGGTGGCGTCAGGGCGATTTGATGGACTCCCAGCCCGACGGGACCGACCGCCCCACGATGGCCGACTCCCCCGACGGTTCGTCCGCGGGTGTCGCGTCGCGTCTCGGCGGCGGGACGCCCGTGTGGCAACGCCGCTCCATGCGACGGGCTGTCGCCGCCGGCGTGACCGCCTTCGTCGTCGGGTACCTCCTGACCGCGGTCGCCTTCCTCGTCGAGATGCGGGCGCTGTCGCTCGGGAACGACTCGAGGTCCGGCAACCTCGTCTCGACGATTATCGACCAGGCGGTCGGCGTCGGTGGCCGGCAGGTCGTCGCCTCCAGCGGCGGCGAACTGGCGCTGGCGCTGCGCTCGGTCGGCTGGACCTTCTTCAGCGCCCAGGGCGTCCCGCTCTCCGGGACCGCATCGGGTCTGGGAGTGTCGGCGTCGGGAACGGTCGACGTGCTCACCCTCGCCGGCAAGGCCGTCGAGATTCCGCTGACGCCGCCGCTGTACTACCTGATTCCGCCGCTCTGCCTCGCCGCTGCCGGCTGGTGGCTCGCCCGCTCCGGGCCGGTGTCTTCGATGCGCGAGGGCGCCGTCACTGGCGGGCTGGTCCTCGCCGGGTATCTGCCCTGCGTCGCCGTCGCGACACTCCTGCTCGCGTTCTCGGCGACTGTCAACCTCGTCGTGGCGTCGGGGACTATCACCGCCCGGCCGGTGCTCTGGCGGGCGCTGGTCTTCGGCACCGGCTACGCCGTCGTCTTCGGCGGGCTGGGCGGCGTCGTGGCCGCGAAAATCAGGGCGTCGTAGGTGGCTACTCGCCGACGGCGACGGCCGTGTCGGACTGGAGCCAGGCTGTCTCGTTCGTCCGGTCGTAGATGACGACGTCCCCGTCGCCCGTCTCGATGGCCCCGTACCGCTCGTCGTCCGTCGTGTCGGTCTCAGATTTCATGTGTTCTCCGGGCCGTTCCGGCCCGATACCACACTGTTCGAGCAAATTAGTGGATAAATGTTTCGTACTAAGTCAGAAAGGGAAATGAATGGGTGGTAATTCACTCTAGGTCCTAGTATGTCGGTACGTAGGTACCCATCTATACCGAGTTCTTCTTTCGCCATCGCGTTCGGAGGCACTGCCGCCCGCACGCCGGCAGCGACCGTCCGGGACATGGCCATTTCTATGTACGAGCGCCTGGTACCACCGGGTATGACACGGAACCCTGCACCGGTAGCGCCGCCGGTCGTTCTCACCGTCGCGGGGAGCGACTCCGGCGGTGGCGCAGGCATCCAGGCCGACCTCAAGACGATGGAGGCCGGGGGTGCCTTCGGTACCAGCGTCGTCACGAGCGTCACCGCACAGAACACGACCGGGGTCGAGAGCACGCACGTCCTCCCCGTCGAGGAGATCGAGGCCCAGGCCGAGGCCGTCCTCTCGGACTTCGACGTCGCCGCCGTCAAGACGGGGATGCTCGCGACCGGCGAGGTCATCGACCTCGTCCGCGAGAAGGTCGCCGCGACCGACGCGCCCGCCGTCGTCGACCCGGTGATGGTCGCCACGTCCGGCGACCGCCTGCTCGAACCCGAGGCGGAGGCCGCCTACGAGGACCTCGTCGCCGCGTCGACGCTGGTCACGCCCAACACCGACGAGGCAGAGGTGCTGACGGACATCGAGGTGACCGACAGCGCCAGCGCACAGCAGGCCGGCGAGGCACTCGTCGAGATGGGTGCCGACGCCGCGCTCGTCAAGGGCGGACACGTCCCCGGCGACGACGTGGTGGACGTACTCGTCACCGCGGACAGCGTCGAGAGCGTCCGCCATCCGCGGGTCGACACAGAGGCAACCCACGGGTCCGGGTGTACGCTCTCCTCGGCCATCGCGACCCGACTGGCTCACGGCGACGACCTTTCGACCGCGGTCCGGACCGGAATCGACCTGCTGGCCCGCGCCGTCCGGTACAACCTCGACGTGGGCGAGGGGCCGGGGGCGGTCCACCACATGGTCGCCGTCCGGGACCGCGCGGAGCACCAGCCCACCGTCGAGCGGGTCGCCGAACTCGTCGACCAGTTCGTCACACGCGACGTCTCACCGCTGGTCCCCGACGTGGGGATGAACGTCGTCGGTGCGACCCCCTACGCCGAGGTCCCGACGGAGTGCGCCGCGGTCGAGGGCAAGATTACGCGGACGCTCGACGGCGTGGCACCCAACCGCGGCGTCCGCTTCGGCGCGTCGACGACCGTCGCGCGCACGCTGCTGGCGGCCCGCGAGTTCGACGCCGAACTCCAGTTCGCGGTCAACTGCCGGCTGGACGCCGACACCGAGGGCGCGCTCGACGCTCTCGACGGTGCCGTCGCCGAGTGCGAAGCCACCGACGGGGCCGACGCCCCGACCGAGCAGGCGATTCGCGAGGCGCTCGACGCGTCCGGCGACCGACCCGTCGCAGTCGTGGACCGCGGCGGCACGGGACGGGTCGGGACGGTTACGCTGCTCGCGGCGGACTCGGCGGCGCTCGCCGACCGGACCATCACGCTACTCGACGCGGCGAGCGAGGAGTGAGGCGAGTCCGAGCGCGGCCAGGGCCACGAGGACGCCGAAGCCGGGCCCGCCCGCCCCCGGTGTACCGTTGCTGCCGTCGGTCGTTCCGTCACCGCCGACGCTCACCGTCGTCGAGACGTTCCCGGCGGTGAACTCGTAGGTCCCCGCTTCGTCCAGCGTCGCCGTCGCGGTGACCGTCGTCGCCGCGTTGCCCGCCAGTCGCACGCGCTCGCTTTCCAGTTCGGACTCTCCCCGTCGGATGGTGACCGTCGCGGCCCCCGGGCGGGCGAACTGATTCTCGACAGTCGCGGTGAGCCGGACCGTCCCGCCCGCCTCGACCGTCGTCCGGTTCGCGGAGAGGCCGGTGACCGAGAGCGCCGCCGGTTCGCGCACCCGCACCGTCAGCGCGTCCTCGCCGGTGGAGAGCCGGTACGTGCCGGGCCCCGGGAAGGCGACGCCGACGGTCTCTGTCGCGTTCGCTCCCGCGTCGAGGTCCCCCGAGCGGGCCGCGACAGGGTCGCCCTCGCGGGTCACCAGCAGGTCGTAGGTCCCGGCCGTGCCGCCGACGTTCGCCACGCCGACGTCTGCGACGAGGCGCTCGCCCCGGACGAGTTCGACGTCGCCGACCGTCCCGTTGCGGTACGGCCCGGCGACGCGGAGACCATCGCTGCCGGACTCGGGGAAGGTGTAGCTGAACCGTGCGGGGAGTGACCCGAAGGCCCGCTGGTGTTCGCGTCCCGACCAGACCGACGGCCCCGCCGTCGTCGCCGTGTACCGCCGGGCGATGTCCCGGGCCCCGTCGCCGCCCGCAGACCCGACGAGGGCCAGGAACTCGTCCTGCGTCACCGCGTCGGCGTCGCGGTTGATGCCCTGGAACACCGACTGGAAGGTCTCCCGGCTGTCGGTCGCCAGTCGCAGTCGTCTGTCGAGGGTGCCGACGACGAGTCCGCCCTTCAGGTACTCTGCGCCGTCGTGCCAGGATGCAGGGTCAGCGAGGGTCACGTCGTCGTAGCGCCAGCTTGCGCCGCGGCCGAGGTACCGCTGGAACGCCTCGAAGTCGATTCTGTCCTGTTCGAGCGTCGCGAGCGCGGCGTAGTACTCCGCGCCGCCCTCGTAGAACCACGCCGTGGCGTCGGTGTTCCGGAAGGACTGCCGGGTGTGGACGTATTCGTGCACCCAGACGTTGTCCGGGCGGTCCACGGTCTCGTTTGCGACGACGTAGAAGTCCCGGTCCCCGGTCTGGATGCCCCGCACCGCCCAGGGGACGCTACGTGGCGCGGCAATCATCAGCACCGACTCGTCGCGGTCACCGACCCGGAGCCGGTCGGCGGCGTCGGTCACCGAGGCGAAGACGTCCGCGCGCTCCTCGTCCAGCGTCGCGGCGTCGGGGACGACCAGCCGGAAGGTCTGGCCGTGAGCGTCCCGCCGGACCGACTCGTGGGGGCCGAGAAAGACCATCGAGGAGCCGACGACGCCCGGACCGCCCGTCCCGCTGGTCCACTCCGTGGCAGGGTTCTCCGTCCCGTCTCGATAACTGTACCCGATACTCGGCGAGGGTCGCTGCCGGAACAGCGCCCACTCCCCGGCGTCGACGAAGGTGAACCGCCCGCCGGTCCCGATGGGGCCGACTCGCCGCTCGGTCCTGTTGACCGCCACCGAGAACGTCAGCGTCGGCGTCCGCGTCGACTGCTCGGCTTCGCGCCAGACGTAGGTGCCGTCTGGCTGCCGCTCGAACCCGTCGGCGACGGGCTTGCTGGCCTCGGGGAACAGCGAGGTGTTGAGCCTGACGACGTTCTCCGGGACCTCGAACCGCCACTGGACCTCGACGTGGCCTGGCCGGTCGGGAGTCAGCCGGTACTCCGTTCGAATCTCGATTGTCGGACCGTCGGATTCGACCTGTTCCGTCCCGGCGTCGATCGCTGACGACCGGTCGGCCGGCTGTGTCGCCGCGCCGACACCGACGGCGGCGAGCGTCCCGACGAGAAGCACGCAGACCAGCAGACTCCGCAGGTCCCGGCGCGTCATCTGCCCCTACTTTCGAGGGCGCGCAGATAACTGCTGGGGCCACGACGACGGCCGGGCGACGACGACGGCCGGGCCGCGCTCGTGATTCAGTCCGCGCGCTCGGGCAGTTCGGCCGCTATCTCGTCGAAGACACCGCTGACCCGGTCGCGAATCTCGGCACGAATCTCGCGGACTTCCTCCATCGGCTCCCCGTCGGGGTCGGGCAGGTCCCAGTCGCGCACGTCGGTGTCCGCGTCGAGGTCCAGCGTCGAGCAGCCCATCGTCGCCACAACGTCACACGCGTTCAGTTCCGCGGTCGATATCTCGCGGGGCGTCCGGTCCGAGAGGTCGATGTCCAGTTCGGCCATCGCCGCGACGACCACGTCGTGGACCTCGTCGGCGGGGTGGGTGCCGCCGGTGAGGATTTCCACCTCGTCTTCCAGGCCGCGCTCGGCCCGTTCCTGCTCGGCGAAGGCGGTCGACATCTGCGAGCGGCCGGCGTTCTGGACGCAGACGAAGGCGACGCGCATCAGGCCACCCCCCGCGTCTCGTCCATCGCGGTGAGCACGGCAGACGCGCGTTCGGTCGCGGCGTAGTAGCGCCACCGCCCCTCCTTCTCGCGGGTCGCCAGGCCGGCGTCGACGAGGTCCGTCAGCGCGTGGCTCACAGCGCTCTCGCTGACGTCCACCAGCGGTTCGAGTTCGCAGACGCACAGGCTCCCGTCGGCCGTGTCGAGCAGGCGGGCCAGGCGGTAGCGCGTCTCGTCGCCCAGCGTCGACAGCGCCGCCCGGTCCCGGGCCAGGCCGTCGGTGAAGGCGTCGTCGCGAAGCCGGTCGAGTTCGTCCAGTCTGTCCTGTACGTCGCTGTCGCAGCACTCCCCCAGTTCTTCGGTCAGGAGGCGCTGGAGCCGTTGGCGCGTCTCGCTCATCGACAGACGATTGAACGACTGTTCATATGTTCGTTTCGGTGGTCGGTGTGTCACGACGACACTCGCTCGCCAGTCGACTGAAAACAGGGGGACGAAACGGGAGTGTCTCTCAGAACGGGACGATTGCCGGCAGCAGCTGGTCGCCCAGGCGGGCGAGGTCGGAGAGGCCGCCGCCGAGGAACCGCTCGTCGATTTCACCGTCGCGGTTCTGGTCTTCCGGAATCCACATCTGGTTCTCGTCGCTGTCGTCACCCTCACCGAGTTCGTCGCTGCCGTTCGCCGGCGTGGGGTGCGTCGGCGGGGTGTCGTCGCCGTCGGTGGACTCGTCGTTACACGGCGAGTCGGCACCGACGACGCAGATACCCATCTGTCCGTCGGAGGAGGAGTCGTTCGTCTGTATCGCGGTCCCGCCGGCGGCGGCAGCGCCGCCGACAGCCACCAGCGACACGGCGAGGGCC
Source organism: Salinibaculum sp. SYNS191 (assembly GCF_037338445.1). Taxonomy (NCBI): domain Archaea; kingdom Methanobacteriati; phylum Methanobacteriota; class Halobacteria; order Halobacteriales; family Haloarculaceae; genus Salinibaculum; species Salinibaculum marinum. The sequence continues at coordinate 1,141,428 of NZ_CP147838.1, read as the reverse complement.
ATCAGGAGCGGTAATGCTTTCCGTACCATTGCACCCGTCGCTACAGGCCCCATTAAAAAGTGCCCTGTCGTGACTCAACCAGCGATTGTAGTCGACCACTTCCGCCCCGCACCCACAGCGTTTTAGCCGGGCACGCACGCAGGGGGAGGTATGACTGCCGAGGGTATCGTCGGGGAGTTCTTCGCGCTGAAGGAGGAGACCGACGCTGACGTGCTGACGATGCAGTGCGGGGACTTCTACGAGTTCTTCGGCGACGACGCGGAACTGGTCGCCGACGAACTCGACCTGAAGGTGAGCCAGAAGTCCTCCCACGGCTCCTCGTACCCGATGGCCGGCGTGCCCGTCGACGACCTTACGCCCTACGTCTCCGCGCTGGTCGAGCGGGGCTACCGCGTCGCCGTCGCCGACCAGTACGAGACCGACGACGGCCACGCCCGCGATATCACCCGCGTCGTCTCGCCGGGAACCCTGCTGGAGACGACCGACGCCGAGGCCCAGTACATGGCCGCCGTCGTCCACGACGGGGACGCCTACGGTCTCGCCTTCGCCGACGTGACGACCGGCCAGTTCCACGTCACCGAACTCGCCGGCCCGGACGCCCGCGACCGCCTGCTCTCGGACCTCTACCGCTTCGCCCCGGTCGAGATTCTGCCCGGTCCCGACGTGCGGACCGACGACGAACTGCTCGACCGCCTGCGCGAGCGGACCGACGCGATGCTGACGCTGCACACCACCGAGGCGTTCGCACCGGGCCGGGCCCGCCACCGCGTCCGCGAGCAGTTCGGCAAAGAGACGCTGGAGAGCGTCGGCATCGAGGGGAAGGAGGCTGCCGTCCGCGCCGCCGGCGCGGTGCTGTCCTACGTCGAGGAGACCGGCGCGGGCGTGCTGGCGTCGATGACCCGGCTGCAGGCCCACGGCTCCGGCAACCACGTCGAACTCGACGCGACGACGCAGCGCAATCTCGAACTCACCGAGACGATGCAGGGCGCCCGGTCGGGGTCGCTGCTGGATACCGTCGACCACACCGTCACGAGCGCGGGGTCGCGGTTGCTCCGGGAGTGGCTCCAGCGCCCCCGCCAGTCGCGGGGCGAACTGGAACGGCGCCAGTCCGCGGTGGCAGCGCTGACCGAGGCGGCGATGGCCCGCGAGGAACTCCGGGACCTGCTCGGGGGTGCGTACGACCTCGAACGGCTCGCTTCGCGGGCGGCCTCGGGTAGTGCCGACGCACGGGACCTCCGGGCGGCCGCGGAGACGATGGCGCTGCTTCCCGAGGCGGCACAGCTCGTTTCCGAGACCGACCGCCTCGCCGATTCCGCACTTGCCGACGTGCTCGACCGGCCGGACCACGACGCGGTGGCCGACCTCGCCGCCGAACTCGACGAGGCGCTCGTGGCGGACCCGCCGGGGACGGTCACGCAAGGCGGACTCATCAGCGAGGGCTACGACGATGACCTGGACGAGATAATCGGGGACCACGAGGCGGCCCTGGAGTGGCTGGAGACGCTGCCGGACCGCGAGAAGCGCCGGACCGGCATCACGCACCTCTCGGTCGACCGCAACAAGACCGACGGCTACTACATCCAGGTCGGCCAGAGCGAGACCGACGCCGTCCCCGAGGAGTACGAGCAGATAAAGACGCTGAAAAACTCCGAGCGCTACACGACGCCGGAACTCGACGAGCGCGAGCGGGACGTGTTGCGTCTGGAGGAGCGCCGCCACGACCTGGAGCGGGCACTGTTCGAGGAGTTGCGCGACCGGGTCGCTGCCCGGGCAGAACTGCTGCAGTCGGTCGGGCGCGCGCTCGCAGAGGCAGACACGCTCTCCGCGCTCGCCGCCCACGCCGTGCGCAACGACTGGACGCGGCCGGAACTCACCGACGGGCAGGACCTCGACATCGAGGCCGGCCGGCACCCGGTCGTCGAGCAGACGACCGACTTCGTGCCCAACGACCTCCGGATGGGCGGGACGGCTTCGCCGCCGGACCAGACGCGTGCCGACCGGCAGTTCCTCATCGTGACCGGCCCGAACATGAGCGGGAAGTCGACGTACATGCGCCAGGCGGCGCTCATCACGCTGCTGGCGCAGGTCGGGAGCTTCGTCCCCGCCCGCCGCGCCCGCGTCGGCCTGGTCGACGGCATCTACACGCGCGTCGGCGCGCTCGACGAGCTCGCGCAGGGCCGGTCGACGTTCATGGTCGAGATGCAGGAACTCTCGAACATCCTCCACTCCGCGACAGAGGACTCGCTGGTCATCCTCGACGAGGTGGGGCGGGGGACGGCCACCTACGACGGCATCTCCATCGCCTGGGCGGCGACGGAGTACATCGTCAACCGGATTCGGGCCAAGACGCTCTTTGCGACGCACTACCACGAACTGACGACGCTGGGCGAGGAACTCCCGAGCGTCGAGAACGTCCACGTCGCGGCCGACGAGTCCGACGGCGAGGTGACGTTCCTCCGGACCATCCGCGACGGGCCGACGGACCGCTCCTACGGCATCCACGTCGCCGACCTCGCCGGCGTCCCCGACCCGGTCGTCGACCGCTCCCGGGACGTGCTCGAACGTCTGCGGGAGGACAAGGCAATCGAGGTCCGTGGCGGCGACGGCGGGAGCGACGGCACGACGCAGGTCCGGTTCGACCTCGGCTCCGGCGAGTTCACGACGGACAGCGACGGGGGCGACGAGCGCGTCGCCACCGACGGGAGCGCGGACCCGCCGCTGGACCCGGAAACGGCGGCGGTCCTCGACGAACTCCGGGACCTCGACGTCAACGAGACGCCGCCGGTCGAACTCATGGCGACGGTCCAGGAGTGGCAGGAACAGGTCGCCGACGAGTGACCCGGGGTAGCCCCGGTCGACCCCGCGCCAAGTGCACCAGCCGACCCGGTTCGAGGCAAAATCGACCGTGACCAGTGCGAAAATACTTCCCAGTCAATACGTGTGAAACGCTGACATGCGGTTCAACCCCCCACTGCCGTTGTTCACCTCGTCCAGCATGGGGAGCAAGGAGGAGATAGAGGTTCACCGCGAGTGCCGCGACTGCGGCGAGAATCTGGGCACCGACATCGAGGAGTGCCCGCGGTGTGGTGGGACGCCCGTCGTCTACGAGTTCAGCGAGTGACAGAGAGGCTTGCTGGCCCGTACTACCGCCACGCATCTGGGTGGTGTGGTGGACGGTGGGACCGTCCCGTTCGGAGGCCGTCGGTTCGTCGCCCCCTGTCTCCAGTCGCATCGCGCGGGCCGGACGGCGGCGCTGACGCCACCACCCTGTCGCCGTCGCGGCTGCCGAACTCCAGCAACCTTTTTCCAGTACCCCCGAATCAGCCCACCTGATGGACGTGTCGACCGTCGGACTCGCGCTGCTGGCGGCCGCTGGCTGGGGTGCCGGGTCGCCACTGTCGAAACTCGGGATGGAGGCGGGCGGCGAACCGTACCAGGTGGCGCTCACCGTCGTCACCATCAGCGCCACCACGTACTGGCTCGCCGTCGTCGGCCGCGGTGCGGACGTGTTCGCGAACGCGACGTGGGTCGTCGCCCTGTTCGTGGTGACCGGGCTCGTCGCCACCGCCGTGGCGCGGGTGCTGGCCTTCGGCGGCGTCAAGCGCCTCGGCTCCAGCATCAACAGTGCCGGCATCAACACCCGCCCCGTCTGGGCGTCGGTCCTGGCCGTCGTCGTCCTCGGCGAGACGGTGACGCCGCAGATGGGGCTGGGCATCCTCGTCGTCGTCGCGGGTCTCATCACCCTGGCGTTCTCCGAGGGCGGCGACATCTCGGGGTGGGACCTCCACCAGCTCGCCTTCCCGCTCACGGCCGCCGTCGCCTTCGGTGCGGGCAGCGTCGCCCGCCGCTTCGCGTTCACCAATTCGGCCATTACCCCGCTCGAAGGGGCGGCGCTGAACGAGACGGCCGGCCTCGTCGGCCTTTTCGGGTTCCTGGTCGTCCGCAATCCGGGCGTCGACGACGTCCGGGACGCGCTCGCGGCACCCCGCCGGGCCTACGCGTACTTCGCGGGGTCGGCGCTGTTGAACGCCTTCGCGCTGCTCGCGCTCTTCGAGGCGCTGTCGCGCGGGCGCGTCGTCATCGTGGACCCCCTCTCGTCGCCGACGTCGCTGTTTGCCATCCTCTTTACGTTCATCTTCCTCCGTCGCGTCGAGCGCGTCACTCGCCGGCTCGTCCTCGGCGCGGTTCTGGTCATCATGGGGGTGGTCCTCATCACCGGCCCGGACCTGCTTCCCCTGTAGCGCTCGCGGGGACCCGTGGAGCGAACGGCCCGTTCTCGGGACGTTGACACTGCCGAGTCGCTAAAGTTTGTGCAGCTACAAGTTTAGAACGTAGCCGTGAACGACCCCGGACAGACCACCAGCCGCGAACGTGAACGCGACTCAGTTCACCTTCGGAAGCCCAACCCATGATTGAGACCCTCCGCAGCGTCTTCGACCGCACCCCGTGGTTCGTCTCCGAGCACGACCACGTCGTGGAGATGGAGTGCCCGAACCACGACCACGTCGTCGCGACGGAGTCGACCGTCCCGGAGTGGACCGACGATAAACTGGCAGCGTACCTCTGTGACCGCTGCAACCGCCAACACCTGTTCCGGTGGGGAGCGCTGACACCGGAGTACGTCGGCGACGCGTCGGGCTATCCCGGATAACGGCGAACTCCGGCCCGCAGGCCCCTCTCGCCGGGCCAGTCCAGTTACTTACCCTCGTTCGAGCCCTGGCAGGCGTCCGTCGCGCGTCTGACTGACATTCTTACCGGGCCTCGCTGTACCCGGCGTATGGACAGTCAGACCACCGGCACCACCGCGATTACCGACGAGGACCGCATCATCGGTTCCACGGGCGAGGCCGCCGACAGCCTGAAGTCCGCAATCGACCGCAGGTGGGAGCGGATGCGCGAGGACGGACACAGGTAATCTACCCGCCCGGTCCCGGGACGCCAGCGGCGACGCGGCCTCGGCGTCGTCGCCGACGCAGTCACCATGTTGTCGTTCGACAGTCGGGAGTGGCTACGGATTGTTGGCGGTTCTCTGCGGGGTTCCTGTCGCGAGTGGACAGTAGGTCCGGGTTGTGTGGCGTCTGCTGCTGGTAACCACTCCGGTCCCGACTCTCCCCCGTGCCTACCGCTGCCGTCTGCGAGATACTGGCTCTATAACAAAACAGGTCTGCTCCTTCCCGTCCGGTGGAGGAAGACTCTATGACAGACCCAATGATACGAATCGGTCACTGCAGTCCCGACGCACCGAACGTCGACATCCAGGTCGACGGCGAGACGGCGTTCGAGGACGTCGGCTTCCGCGACCTCTCGGACTACACCAGCCTCGCCCCGGGCGAGCACATGGTGCGCATCAAGCCGGCCGGGAGCACAGACACGGTCATCGAACTGAACGCCTCGCTCGACGAGGACACCCGGTATACGGCGCTGGCGACGGGGATGCTCGACGACATCGAAGCCACCGTCTTCGTGGACGACCCCGGAGACGTCCCCACTGGCAAGGCACACGTCAGGTTCATCCACGCGTCGCCGGACGCCCCGCGCGTCGGCATCAGCGTCCGGGACGGCCCGGACCTGTTCAAACGCCAGCAGTTCCGGAGCGCGAGCGACTACGAGCAGGTCGACGCCGGCAGCTACGACCTCGACGTGATTCCGACCGGCAACCGCGAGCCGGCGCTGTCGCTGGACGGCATCGAGTTCAGCGGCGGGGCCGCCTACAGCGCCATCGCCGTCGGACTGGTCGAGGACGGTTCCCTCGACGCGTTGCTGGTCGAGGACACCGTCGCGGAACTGGCGGCCGACGACTGACGAACGCGCGCGAATTTTTTTGCGTGGACATTTGAGGGTGCCCGTGCAACGGTGGGGCAATGACGAACATCCGGGAACTCGACGCGAAGACCGTCGAGCGCATCGCCGCGGGGGAGGTGGTCGAGCGGCCCGCCAGCGTCGTCAAGGAACTGGTCGAGAACAGTCTGGACGCCGACGCCGGCCGGGTGCAGGTCGCCGTCACCGCCGGCGGGACCGACGGTATCCGGGTCACCGACGACGGCATCGGCATGACCGAGGCGGAACTCCGCCGCGCCGTCGAGAAACACACGACGAGCAAGATAGCCGACATCGCCGACCTGGAGGGGGGCGTCGGCACGCTCGGGTTCCGGGGCGAGGCGCTGCACGCCATCGGGGCCGTCTCGCGGCTCACCGTCACCTCCCGGCCGCGCGACGGCGGTTCGGGGACGGAACTCACCGTCGAGGGCGGCGAGGTGACCGACGTGAGCCCCGCGGGCTGTCCGACCGGGACCACCGTCGAGGTGGAGGACCTGTTCTACAACGTCCCCGCCCGCCGGAAGTACCTCAAGCAGGAGTCGACGGAGTTCGCCCACGTCAATACCGTCGTCACGAACTACGCCCTCGCGAATCCGGACGTGGCCGTCTCGCTGTCTCACGACGGGCGGGAGACGTTCGCCACCACCGGCCAGGGCGACCGGCAGGCGACCGTGATGTCGGTCTACGGCCGCGAGGTCGCACGGTCGATGCTCCCCGTCGACACTGACGCCACCCCCGACGGTCCGCTCGACGGCGTCTCGGGGCTGGTCAGCCACCCGGAGACGAACCGCGCCTCGCGCGATTACCTCTCGACGTTCGTCAACGGCCGCTACGTCACCGCGTCGACGGTCCGAGAGGCCGTCGTCGAGGCCTACGGCTCGCAACTCGCCAGCGACCGCTACCCCTTCGCCGTCGTGGACCTCGCAGTCGACCCCGGCACCGTCGACGTGAACGTCCACCCCCGGAAACTCGACGTGCGCTTCGCCGACGACGAGGCGGTCCGCGACCAGATTCGGACGACCATCGAGGAGACGCTGCTCGCTGAGGGGTTGATTCGCTCCTCGGCACCCCGCGGGCGGTCCGCCGCCGACGAGGCGACGATTCGGCCCGGAGACGACGGGAGCGGGGACGGCGGAGGCGGGGCCGACGCTCCCAGCGATACTGCCGATGCTGACACCGCGCGGTCCGACACCGACACGCGCCGGTCCAGTCAGTCCTCGTCCTCCTCCTCCTCCTCCTCGCGCTCGTCGACTGGCGCGTCGGCCGGTCGTTCGAGTGGCACATCGGACGCCCGCGGGAGCGGTTCGACTGGAGCGGCGGCGTCGGTCGACGACGGCCGACGGAATCGACGCCAGCGCGCCGCGGGGGACGGGCGGAAGTTCGACGGGGCCCACGACCAGGCGCGCCTCGGCGACGCCGACGGCGACCCGGACGAGCGGACGTTCGACAGCCTCCCGCCGATGCGCGTGCTCGGGCAGTTCAGGGATACCTACATCGTGGCCGAGACCGGGGACGGGCTGGTGCTGGTCGACCAGCACGCCGCCGACGAGCGCATCAACTACGAGCGCCTCCGCGGGGAGTTCGAGGGCGAGACGACGACGCAGGCGCTTGCGGACCCGGTCCGGCTGGAACTGACCGCCCGCGAGGCCGAACTGTTCGAGAGCCACGGTGACGCGCTCGCACGTCTCGGGTTCCAGGCACAGCGCGTCGACGACCGGACCGTCGAGGTGCGCTCGGTCCCGTCGCTGGTCGCCGAGACGGCCGGGCCGGACATCGTGCGGGACGTGCTCGGCGAGTTCGTCGGCGGCGACGCGGCGGCCGCGGAGACGGTCGACGCCGCGGTGGACGAACTGCTCGCCGACATGGCCTGTTACCCCTCGATTACCGGCAACACGTCGCTGACGGAGGGGTCGGTGGTGGACCTGCTGGACAGGCTGGACGACTGCGAGAATCCCTACGCCTGCCCGCACGGCCGCCCGGTGGTGGTGGAACTGGACGACGAGGAACTGGAGAACCGGTTCGAGCGGGACTATCCGGGGCACGGCGGGTGAGCGGAACGAGGGGATTGGCAACGGCACTGCGGCGGCCGGGAAGCGCGTGGTCGCTATGCGACCCGCGCAACCCGGGGAAAGGCAGGCCTGCCACGAGCATCCGGCGGCGGAGCCGCCGGTTCACCGTCAGAGCTTCGATCTGACGTGCCCTCGTTCGTTCCCTGCGGTCACTCACGAGAACCCTCCGAGCGCTCTACCGAGCGCGAGGAGCCTCCACGCGAGCGAAGCGAGACGCGACCACCGGGAGCGGCTCGGAGATGTGAACGGCGGCTTTGCCGCCGTGAGCCGGCGCGAGTGCGAGACCCGACGCAACAAAAAGTGGGACGTAGCAAAAAGTGGAGACTTAAGCCCCTCCCTGCTGATTGCCAGCGTATGACAGAACTCGTGACGTTTGGCGAGACGCCCCTCCAGTTCTCGCCGCCGGGGAAAGAGCGCCTCGAAACGGCCCGCGAGACGACAGTTTACGCGGACGGCATCGAGAGCAACGCGGCCGTCGCGGCGAGTCAACTCGGGACGGCGAGCACGTGGATATCCAAACTCCCCGCGACGGCTCCCAGCCGCCGGGTCGTGGGTGAACTCGAACGCCACGGCATCGAGACGTCCATCACCTGGGCCGGCGAGGGTGAGGGCCGCCAGGGACTGGTCTTCCGGGAGGCGGGGCACCCGCCGCGAGACCCGCAGCGGTGGCACGACCGCGACGGGACTGCGGCGGCAACTGCGGAGCCCAGCGACGTGCCGATGGACGTCGTCCAGGGGGCCGACGTCGTCTTCTCGGGGCTGAGTACGGCGGGCCTGTCTCGCAACGCCGAAGCGACGGTCCAGGCGATGCTGCGGGCGGCCCATGGCAGCGGTCCGACGACGGCGGTAACCGTCGATTACCAGCCGGGACTGCGGCCGCCGGAGTCGCTGCGGGAGACGCTGCTGACGCTGCTCGAACACGTCGAGGTGCTCATCGGGGACGAGGCACACGTCAGGACGGTGTTCGACCGGTCCGGGAAGCCCCGCGAGCTGGCCAACTCGATTGCGGCCGAGTACGAACTGGATACCGTAGTCATAACGAGCAACACCAGCAGCGCGGTCGCGCTCGAAGACACGCCGGGGACGAACGTCGTTCACGAGCGCGAGGCGGCCGAACTGGAGCCGGTCGACGAGTCCGGACAGCGCGGGGCGTTCTCGGGCGGGTTCCTGGCGCGGCTCTGTGATGGCGCGGACCTCCCGGAGGCGCTGAGCTACGGGGTGGCTGCGGCGACGCTGGCCCGGACCATCCCCGGACCGTTCATGACAGCTAACCGGGCGGAAATCGAGCGGACTGTCGACGAGGCAGTCGACTCGTCCAGGTAAGGTGCCGTTAGAGATTTAAGACCGCTTCCCGAGGTGTCGCATATGTCACGGTTACTGGTATCTGTCGCGACGACAGTACTCGTCGTTGCCGCGCTCGCGCCCGGTGCAATCGGGGGCGTCGCCGCCCAGGAGGACGTCGCACTGACGGTCACCGTCGTCGACTCCGATGGTGAACGCCTCGGCGGCATTACTGTCAACGCGACGTGGGGCGACGGGATGTCGACCACGGACACGACACTCCCGAACGGCCAGGCCGGCTTTGCTGTCCCCGAGGGGGCCGACGTCCAGATTCAGATAGAGGACGACACCTACCTGCGGAACTTCCCGTACACTGTCGAGAACGTCACGGAGGAGTCTGTCGAGGTCTCGGTCGCGCGGTCGGGAACGGCGACTATCGCGGTCGAGGACGCGAACGGACCGGTCGAGAACGCGAGGGTCTGGCTCTTCCGCGGGCCTCGCTACGTCGACACCAGGCAGACGGGAGCCGACGGGATGTCGACGACGGACCCCGTCGAGCAGGGGGCATACGGGCTGCAAGTCCTGAAGGCCGGCTACGTGACCAACACCACGGACATCACCGTCGGTCCCGGGACGAACAACAAGACCGTCCAGATTCGCCGTGACAGCGTCCCGGTGGAGTTCAGAGTGACCGACGACACGTTCGCCACGCCGCGTCCCATCGAGAACGCCACTGTCAACATCCAGGGCGGTGCCTCGCTGCCGACGCTCACCAACGGGTTCGCGTCGACGAGCGTTCCGGTCAACCGGGACTACACCGTCACGGTGAGCAAGGACGGCTACGACAGCGTGACGCGGTCGCTCGAAGTCGACGAGGAGGCGGCGTCGCTGAACGTCTCCATCCGGCGGACCGAGGCAATCAGCGTCACCGCGGTCAACGACCGCGTCGTCGTCGGCGAGTCGACGTCGGTGACCGTCACCGACGAGTACGGCGAGCGGGTCTCCGGGGCCACCGTCAGCGTCAACGGGTCGACGGTCGGCGAGACCAACGCGAACGGCCAGGCAACCGTCCCCATCGAGTCGACCGGTAGCACGAGCATCACCGTGGAGACGAACGGACTCAGCGCGTCGACGGTCGTCGAGGGGGTCCAGCCGGCGCAGGAGGCCACGCCGACGGTGACCGCGACTGTGACGGCGACCGAAACGACCGCAACCCCGACGCCGGGTGAAGACGGTCCCGGGTTCGGCATCGCGGCCGCGCTGGTCGCCCTCGCCGGGACGCTGCTGCTCGCCCGTCGTCGGTAACTGAGTGCGGGAGACTTAACCGCGACCGACCGCTTTTCACTGGTATGACCGTTCTCGCCGACATCCACGACGAACACGGTGCAACGTACGTCGAGCGCGGCGGGCGCGAGGTGGTCGACCACTACGGCAAGCCAGCGCGCGTCCACCGGGCCGTCCGCAAGGGCGTCGGCTTCCTCGAATACGCCTACGGCGTCCTGACGGTCGAGGGCGACGACCGCGTCGAGTACGTGGACAACGCCGTCTCCAACCGCGTCCCGCAGACCGACGGCGAGGGCGTGTACGCACTCCTGCTGGACCCCCAGGGCCACATCGAGACGGACATGTACGTCTACAACGCCGGCGAGCGCCTCCTCGTGTTCACGCCGCCGGGCGAGGCCGAGGGCCTCGCCGCGGAGTGGCGCGAGAAGACCTTCATCCAGGACGTGGACATCGACGTCGCGACCACCGACTTCGGCGTCTTCGGCGTCCACGGTCCCAAGGCGACGGAGAAGATAGCCAGCGTCTTCAACGAGCAGACGCCCGACCAGCACCTCTCCTTTGTCCGCGGGTCGATGGGCGACGCCGGCGTGACCGTCGTCCGTACCGACGCGCCGGCCGGCGAGGAGGGCTACGAGGTTATCTGCGCCGCGGCGGCCGCCGAGGACGTGTTCGACACGCTGGAGAACCGCGGGCTCAACGCCGTCCCCTTCGGCTACCGGACCTGGGAGACGCTGACGCTGGAGGCTGGCACCCCCCTGTTCGAGTCGGAACTGGACGGCGAGATTCCCAACGTACTCGGCCTCCGCAACGCCGTCGACTTCGAGAAGGGGTGTTTCGTCGGCCAGGAAGTCGTCTCCCGCGTCGAGAACCGCGGGCAGCCGAGTTCACAGCTGGTCGGGCTCACGACGGAGGCGGTCCCAGAGCGCGGTGCGGCGGTCTTCGCCGGCGACGAGGCCGTCGGCGAGGTCACCCGTGCCGTCGAGAGTCCGGACCTTGGCGAACCCATCGCGCTCGCACTCGTCGACTTCGGGACCGGGGGCGACCTGGCCGTTCGCGTCGACGGCGAGGAGCGCCTTGCGAGTCTCGCGAAGCTGCCGTTCTCCGAGGGGTCCGACCGTTCCGAGCGGATTCCGCAGTATTAGTTCTCGTCTTCCCGTTCCACCCAGGTTTCGTGGACGGTGACCCAGGAGAGACCTGCTGGTGCCTCGGTGTCGGTGTGAAACAGCGCCGTGCTGAGCCGGCCGTTCTCCCCCTCGGGCGTCGTCTGCCACTCCTCGTACCTGGGGACGGCGTACCCGTCTCCCGCGTCGACCATCTCGACGTTCCGGATGTCGATATCGAACTCGCCGGGGTCGTAGGCGTCGTGCGTCTCCCGAACCATCTCTAGCACTGCCTCCTGGCCGATGCGGTCGCCGTCTGGACTGACCATCTCGAAGTCGGACCCGATAGCCGCGGCCATCGGTTCGAAGTCCCCGGTTTCGCCGGTGTACCACGCGACGAAGAACTCGTGGAGCCGTTCGATTTCGTCCCGGCAGTCGGCGAGCGTCAGCGTAGCCATGCGACTACCGTCGCGCCCGCAGTGCTTGAAACTGCGGCCACTGGGACCGCGCATCTGTCCGGAGATTTATGTCCGAAACCGCGACCAGACGCCGTGTGCGCTGAGTTTTGCCTGGCGGCGACGAGCCGGAGCGCGACACACCGCCGCCAGGAGCAGTCGTGTCGCCTGTTCGCCTACCGCGAGAGCATCGCCCGCAGCTGGTCCCGCGAGAACAGCGTCGTCGGCCGGTCCATGTGGACGCCAATTTCCCCTTCGAAGGCGGCCATCCCGGCACGCTGGAGCGGTCTCGGCAGCGAGTAGCCGGCGCGGACGAGCGCGCCCAGTCGGATGTCCGTCCGCAGGTCTCCGCGCCAGGCACGCTCGTAGTCGCCGAGCGTCCCGGGGTCGTCGGGGTCGATTTCGCGGGCCGCGTGGTCGGCGGCGGTCATGCCGTAGCGGATGCCACCGCCGGTGAACGGCTTGGTCTGTGCCGCGGCGTCGCCGACGAGGAACGAGCGCCGACCAGTCACGCGCTTCGGCGGGCCGATTGGGATGAGTCCCGAGCAGCGGCGGGACACGTCGGCCCCGTAGTCCGCCACCAGGTCGTCGAAGCGCGCACGGACGTCCTCGCTGTCGGCGGCCATCCCGAGGCCGTACTCGACGCCGGCCTCGCCGCGCGGGATGCGCCACGCGAAGAAACCCGGGACGGTCAGGTGCACGTCCACGAAGTCCTGGTGGTCGGCCGCTTCGTCGAACCCCAGCACCCCGTGGAGGAGTTCGTCGGGGTCTGGCAGGCCGAGTTCCCGCCGGACGCGCGAGCGCGGCCCGTCACAGCCGGCGACCATCTTCCCGCGGTGCGTCTCGACACCGTCGGGTCCGCGCACCTCGACGCTGACGTGGTCGCGGTGTTCCGCCACCCCGACGACGGTGTGTCCCTCACGCAGGTCCGCGCCAGCCTCGCGCGCGGCGTCGGCGAGCGTCCGGTCGAGACCGACGCGGTCGATGACGTTTGAGACCACCTCGTCCTTGTAGAACTCGTAGGCGCGGGAGTCCGCGCCGCCGAGGTGAAAGCGCGCGCCGTAGACCTCGTTTTGCAGCAAGTCGTCGCGGGCCCCATCGGGCGTGAAATGCCAGATATCCGTGCTCACGTGTCCCGAGCATGCCAGGGGCTCGCCGACCGTCCCCTGCTCGAAGGCGATGACGTCGTGACCCGCCGCGGCCGCACGCCGCGCAAACCGCGAGCCTGCAGGCCCCGCGCCCACGACGACGAAGTCGTGCATACCACGACGTGTCGCGCGCACGGACAAATCCGTCACGGTTAGTGCTCGGTACCTGTGGCCTTTGACCCTGCATATCAAGGGTGGGTTCAATGGTCCGTGTGGAAACCGGGGGGTTGACCCCGTCGATTCCCGAGCCAAAAAAGGAATCTTCAAAAGCACGCCCCATGGAAGTCAACACAATGATGGCTAGCATAGGCGCGTTATTCTCGTTAGAGGGGATCGCATTCGCGCTGTTCGCCATGGTGACCGTGGGGAGCAGCGTCGGCGTCGTGCTCGTCCGAGACATCTGGCACTCGGCGCTGTTGCTGGGAGTCGCACTCCTGAGCGTCGCAGTCCACTACGTGATGTTGCAGGCCGAGTTCATCGCCGCGATGCAGATTCTAGTGTACGTCGGCGGGGTCCTCATCCTCATCACGTTCGCCGTGATGCTCACCCGCGAGGACACCGAGGAGGTGGCCGCATGACGACCAGACCGCGTCCCATCGACTTCGACCGGAGTACCATCCCGGGTCTCGCCGCGTTCGCGCTGTTCGTCGTCATGGCGACGGTGTTCGTGACCGCGGAGTTCGGCGTGGCAGAGGGCTTCCCGGCGGGCGAGAGCATCGTCGCCGGCATCGGAAACGCGCTGCTCGGCATCACCGACGCCGGGCTCGTTCCCGAGAGTTTCCTCGTCGCGCTCATCCTCATCGCCATCGCGCTGGACGCGGCGCTGGACGGCGCGCTGTTGCTGGCAAAACGCGAGGGGGGTGACGAGTAGATGGCCGTCTCGGTCCAGTTCTACCTCCTGCTCTCCGCGCTGGTGTTCTGCATCGGCCTCTTCGGTATCCTCATCCGCCGGAACGCCCTGATGTTCCTGATGAGCGTCGAGTTGATGCTCAACGCGGGCAACATCAACCTCGTCGCCTTCTCCCACTACTACGGCAACCTCTCCGGCCAGGTCTTCAGCCTGTTCACGATGGCGCTGGCCGCCGCGGAGGTCGCCATCGGCATCGGCATCATCCTCGTGCTGTATCGCAACTTCGACGACATCGACGTGACCGAAGCAGCTACAATGAGGTGGTAAACAGATGGCACTACCATTTGACGCGGCACCGGCTATCGCACTGCTCCCGTTCGTCGGGTTCCTGATTGCACTGTTCCTCGGCGACAGGATGCCGAAGGGCGGCGCGCTCGCCGGTATCGCTGCGACGGCCGGCTCGCTCGTCCTCTCGCTGTGGATGGCGCTGGCCCTCTTTACCGGCTCCGAGCCGTATCACGAGACGATCTACGACTTCGTCCTCGGCGCGGAGGGCGTCGCCGGCGTCGACCTCACCTTCGGCCTGCTCATCGACCCGCTGGCCGCGCTCATGTTGGTCATCGTCTCCCTCATCTCGTTCCTCGTCCACGTCTTCTCGCTGGGGTACATGAACGACGAGGGCGAGACGGGCCTGCCCCGGTACTACGCCGGCCTCGGACTCTTTACGTTCTCCATGCTCGCCTTCGTCTACGCCGACAACCTGCTGATGGCCTTTATGTTCTTCGAGCTGGTCGGGCTGTGCTCGTACCTGCTCATCGGCTTCTGGTTCCGCGAGGACGGCCCGCCGAGCGCCGCGAAGAAGGCGTTCCTGGTCACCCGCTTCGGTGACTACTTCTTCCTCATCGGCGTCGTCGCCGTCTTCGCCACCTTCGGGACGGCCTCCTTCGCCGGCGAGCAGTCCTTCGTCACGATGGCCGAACACGCCCTGGACCCCGGGGCAACCGCCGACGTGACGACGTTCTTCGGCCTCGGGCCGCAGGCGTGGTTCACCGTCATCGGCCTGCTCGTGCTCGGCGGCGTGATGGGCAAGTCCGCCCAGTTCCCGCTGCACACGTGGCTGCCGGACGCGATGGAAGGCCCCACTCCCGTCTCGGCACTCATCCACGCGGCGACGATGGTCGCGGCCGGCGTCTACCTCGTCGCGCGCATGTACGGCTTCTACGCGCTCTCGCCGACTGCGCTGGGCATCATCGCGCTCATCGGTGGGTTCACCGCGCTGTTCGCGGCGACGATGGGCGTCGTCAAGCAGGAACTCAAGCAGGTGCTCGCGTACTCCACCATCTCCCAGTACGGGTACATGATGCTCGCGCTGGGTGGCGGTGGCTACGTCGCGGCGGTCTTCCACCTGACCACCCACGCCGTCTTCAAGGCGCTGCTGTTCCTCGGCGCCGGGTCGGTCATCATCGCCATGCACCACAACGAGAACATGTGGGACATGGGCGGCCTGAAGGACAAGATGCGGGTCACCTACCTGACCTTCCTCTCGGGGTCGCTCGCGCTGGCGGGCATTTTCCCCTTCGCCGGCTTCTGGTCGAAGGACGAGGTGCTCTACGAGACCCTCATCCACGGTCTCGGGAACACTCCGCTGTTGCTCGCCGGCTACGCGATGGGACTGCTCGCGGTCTTCTTCACCGGGTTCTACACCTTCCGGATGGTCTTCCTGACCTTCCACGGTGAGGCCCGGAGCGACGTCGCACGCGACCCCGAACCAGTGCGCTGGAACGTGAAGGCGCCACTGGCAGTGCTGGGTATCGGCGCAGCGACGGTCGGGTTCATCAACATGGTGCCGGTGCAGAAACTGACATCTATCAGTGATATTGACTTCCTCCACCAGTGGCTCGACGGGAGTCTGGAGTCGCTCAACGCCCACCACTACGCCGAGGTCCTCGAAGCGGACTTCGCGGCCGGGTACGCAGCCGCGGACCTCTCGCCGCTCGTGCCAGGACTGGTCTCGCTGGGTCTGGCCGTCGCCGGCGTCGGTGCCGCGTACACGCTCTACAGCGGTCCCTCGCCCGCACAGCACACGAAGAAACTCGGTTCGATTCGGACGCTACTCATGAACAACTACTACCAGGACGAGTATCAGGTCTGGCTGGCCAAGGGCGTGACCGTGCCGGTCGCCCGGGCAGCCGACAAGTTCGACCAGGGTATCATCGACGGCGTCGTCAACGGCATCAGTAGCGTCAGCCTGTTCTCGGGCGAGCGCTTCCGGCGCATCCAGACGGGCGTCGTCAGCAACTACGCGACGCTTCTGACCATCGGGCTCACGCTCTTGCTCATCGTCTTCGGGCTCGCAGGGGGGTGGTTCTAGATGGTGATGGTCGAACTGGTTCTGGCGACCACACTGGCCGCCGCCTTCGTGGTCTTCCTCGCCCCCGACCGCTACGCCGGTAAGCTGGCGACGGCGCTCAGCGTCGTCCCGCTGGTCGGCAGCCTCTACATGTGGACGAACTTCGAGGCGTCGGGCAACGCACTGCTGGCCGACGGCGACATCGCCTTCGAGACGGTGTTCACCTGGCTCCAGCTCGGCCAGTACGAGCTCCAGTGGCACGTCGGCCTCGACGGCGTCAGCCTCCCGCTGCTCGTGCTGACCACCGTGCTCACCACGCTCGCGCTCGTCTCGTCGTGGACGCCCATCGACGAGCGCCAGTCGCAGTTCTACGGCCTCATGCTGCTGATGGAGGCGGCGCTCATCGGCGTGTTCACGGCGCTCGATTTCTTCCTCTGGTTCGTCTTCTGGGAGGGCGTGCTCATCCCGATGTACTTCCTCATCGGTGTCTGGGGCGGCCCGCGCCGGAAGTACGCGGCCATCAAGTTCCTCGTCTACACGAACGTCGCGTCGCTGGTGATGTTCATCGGCCTGTTCGCGCTCATCTTCGGGCTCGGTGACTCGCTGACGACGCTCGGACTGCCGGAAATCGCGCAGGCCGTCCGGGGCGGCGAACTCGGCGGCTTCGCGTTCTTCGACGCGGCGGCGCTGAAGACCTTCGCCTTCCTGTTCATGTTCGCCGGGTTTGCGGTGAAGGTGCCCGTCGTTCCCTTCCACACCTGGCTGCCGGACGCCCACGTCGAGGCCCCGACGCCCGTGTCGGTCATCCTGGCCGGCGTCCTGCTGAAGATGGGGACCTACGCGCTGCTCCGGTTCAACTTCACGATGCTCGCGGACGTCGCGGCCGCGAACGCGAACCTCATCGCTGGCTTCGGCGTGCTCTCGGTCATCTACGGCGCGATGCTCGCGCTGGCACAGCGCGACCTGAAGCGCATCGTCGCCTACTCCTCCATCTCCTCGATGGGCTACGTCATCCTGGGCCTGGTCGCGTTCACGCCACACGCCTTCGGCGGCGCGACCTTCCAGATGATTTCCCACGGTCTCATCTCGGGGCTGATGTTCATGGCGGTCGGCGTCATCTACAACGCGACCCACACCCGGATGGTCGGCGACATGTCCGGCATGGCCGACCGGATGCCGTGGACGGTCGGCATCTTCCTCGCGGCCGCCTTCGGCTACATGGGCCTGCCGCTGATGAGCGGCTTTGCCGCCGAGGTGCTGGTCTTCATCGGCTCCTTCGAGTCGACGGTCATCACCGCCGCGCCCATCTACACGATGTTCGCCATGTTCGGCATCGTCGTCGTGGCCGGCTACCTGCTGTGGGCCATGCAGCGCACCCTCTTTGGTCAGTACAGCCTGGAGACGGACTACGACGTGACCGCCGCGCCGTTCCACGAGGTCGCGCCGCTGGCCATCCTGCTCCTGCTGGTCATCCTGCTCGGCGTGGCTCCCGACATCGCCTACACCATGATACAGGATGCGATTGACCCGCTGCTGGGAGGTGTCGGCGCATGACGTCGCACACCGCACTGCCCACCTGGGCCGCGCTCGCCCCGATGGGGATGTTCGTCGTCACGGCGCTCGTACTGTTCCTGTACGACGCCATCGACCCGGACAGCGAGAACAGCGCACTGCTCGCCGGCATCTCGGTCGCCGGCTCGCTCGTCTCGCTCGTTCTGACTGGCTGGTATCTCGTCGCCGGCACGGGACAGCCCCGTCGCAACGGCGCAATCACGCTGTTCGGTGACAGCCTCGTCGTGGACGGCATGAGCCTGTTCTTCACGGCGCTGACCGCCAGCGTCGTCACGCTGGTCGTGCTCGCGTCCTACGACTACGTGAAGGACGAGGCGCACCAGGCCGAGTACTACTCGCTGATGATGCTCGCCGCGTCGGGCATGGCCCTCATGTCGACGGCCAACAGCCTCGCGACGGCCTTCATCGCCCTCGAACTCGCCTCGCTGCCCTCCTACGCGCTCGTCGCGTTCCTCAAGCACAACAAGGGCAGCGTCGAGGCCGGCCTGAAGTACTTCCTCATCGGCGCGGTCTCCTCGGCCATCTTCGCCTACGGCATCTCGCTGGTGTACGCCGCCGGCGGCGCGCTCCAGTTCGACGCCGTCGCCGAGGCACTGCAGAGTCCCGAGGCCGCCGGCGTGCTCGGCCTCGGCGTCATGATGGTCATCGGCGGCTTCGCGTTCAAGACCGCCAGCGTGCCCTTCCACTTCTGGGCACCGGAGGCGTACGAGGGCGCGCCCTCGCCCATCTCCGGGTTCCTGTCGTCGGCCTCGAAGGCCGCCGGCTTCGTGCTCGCGTTCCGCGTGTTCACGGTCGCCCTCGGCGGCACTGCGGTGCTGGAGGCTGTCGACTGGGTCGTCGCCTTCCAGGTGCTCGCCGTGGTCACGATGACCGTCGGCAACTTCGCCGCGGTCAAGCAGGAGAAGGTCAAGCGGATGCTGGCGTACTCCTCGATCGGCCACGCCGGCTACGTGCTCATCGCGCTCGCCGCGCTGACCGGCGACGCCGACTCGGCGTTCGTCCTCGGGTCGGGCATGGCCCACCTGTTCGTCTACGGGTTCATGAACACCGGTGCGTTCCTGTTCATCGCGCTGACGGAGTACTGGGGCGTCGGTCGCGAGTTCGAGGACTTCAACGGCCTGGCGACGCAGGCGCCCTTCGCCTGCGCTGCGATGTCCGTCTTCCTGTTCTCGCTGGCCGGCCTCCCGCTGGGCGGCGGGTTCTTCTCGAAGTTCTACCTGCTGATGGCCTCCATCAACGGCGGCGTCGCGCTGCTTGCGGTCGCGCTGGTCGTCAACAGCGCGCTCAGCCTCTACTACTACTCCCGCGTCGTCAAGGCGATGTGGATCGAGGACCCCAACGGTGACCTCGACATCGAGAGCTACCCGGTCGGCCTCTACGCCGCCATCGCGCTGGCTGCCGTCGTGACCGTCCTCCTCGTGCCCGGCTTCGGTCCGGTCGCGGAGACGGCACAGATGGCGGCCGAGATGCTCGTCTAGAAACCACTTTTTGCTTCGCTACTTTTTGCTGCGTCGGGTGTCGCACCGCAGCTTCGCCGCGGGCGCACCGCTCCTTGCAAAAACATAGTGAAAAAGGCTCCTCACGCTCGGTAGAGCGCTCGGAGGGTTCTCGTGAGTGACCGCAGGGAACGAACGAGGGCTCGTCAGAGCTTCGCTCTGACGGTGAACCGGCGGCTCCGCCGCCGGATGCTCACGGCGGGCCTGCCCTTCCCCGAGTCGCGCGCCCTCGCGTGCGAGACGGTCGCTCCGCTCCCGTCTCGTCCGCTCGGGACGCGCTCCCGGCCACCGCGCTACTCGACTGCGTTCTCTCCTGTCTCACTTTCCTCGCTCTCGTCTCTCGGCCGACGAACGACGATGACCGGCCCGACCGACTGGGTTGCGACCTGTTCCGACGGGTCGCCGAAGAGGAAGGTCCGAATCGACGGCTCGCTCTCGCCCATCACCACGGCGTCGTGGTCCTCGGCGGCGGCCGTCGCGATGGCCCGGACCGGCGTCTCCGAGACGACGATGTCCCGGCTGATTGCAGTCGGCGGGACGCCCCGTTCGCGCAGCGCCGCGCTCGCGTCGTCGACCAGTGTCTCACCGTCGTCGCTGGCGTCCTCGGTCTCTGCGACGTGGAACAGCGTCAGGTCGATGTCGCGCCTGCCGCGCATCGCCGCCACGAACGCCGCCAGACGCGGGACGTTCACCTCGCCGCGGACCGGGACGAGCAGTCGCTGCACCGGCGGCGTCGGGTTGGGGATGAGGATGGCCCGACAGCCGGTCTCGTCGGCGATTCGGTCGAGCGTCTGCTCGGCGTCGTGGGTGAAGACCAGCCGCGACTCGGCGGCACCCCCGGCGTCGCGGAAGGCCGCCGCCAGGTCGTCCAGTTTCGCCTGCGCCTGCTCCTCGAACTGCAGGCGCGCCTGTCCGGGCGCGGTCTGCTCGGGCAGGACGTGATAGCCGAGGACCACGACCGGCAGCGTCGAGAGCAGGTCGACGACTCCCTCGGAGACGGTCTGGCCTTCGAGCACCTTCACCGGCACCAGCACCGGCCAGTCCTCGCTCATCAGACTACCCCCCGGAGTGTCACGTCCGCCGCGTAGTAGTAGTACCACACTGCCGACAGCAGCATGATGGCGAGGCCGACGACCTGCGAGAGCCGCTGCATGAATCCCAGCAGTGCGAAACTGGCGAGCGCGCCCAGAACCGGCACGAGCGGGTACGCCGGCACCCGGAAGTCCGGGTCGTACCAGGCCGGTTCGTTCCGCCGGAGCGCCACCAGCGCGACGCACATCAGGCCGTACATGATGAGGTGGAGGAAGGAGGCTACCTCGGCCAGCACCTCGACTTCCCCGAGTGCGACCAGCAGGAGGATGGGGCCGCCGGCAAGTCCCAGCGCGACGTGGGGCGTGCCGTAGCGGAGGCTGATGCGGCTGGCCCACCGCGGCAGGAGTGCGTCCTTGCTGACGGCGTAGATTGCACGCGACGTGCTCAGCACCGACGCGTTCGCGCTGGAGACCGTCGCCAGCAGGCCGCCGACGAGAATCGCAATCGCGCCCAGCGGGCCGAGGAAGCTCTCGGCGACGGCGACCATCGCCGTCTCGCCCAGCGTCGAGAGGCGTTGACTGCCGAAGGCGCTGACCGCGACGAAGATGGTCGCGACGTAGAGCACGCCGACGACCACGACCGACCCGACCATCGCCAGCGGCAGGTTCCGACTGGGCCGCTTTATCTCGCCGGCGACGGTCGCCACCTGCGCGAAGCCCAGGTAGGAGGTGAACACGAGCGCCGCGGTGGTCAGCACCGACAGCGCCCCCTGCGAGAGGAACGGTTCGCCGATCGGCTCGGCGGCACCGACGACGCCCACGGCGGAGAGGCCGCCGTAGGACAGAAAGGAGACGATGATGGCGAGCAGGATGCCGACGACGGCGTTCTGGAGGCTGGCAGCGTTCTCCGTCCCGGTGACGTTGAGGACGGTCAGGAAGGCGCCACACAGCAGCGCGAGCGGGATGACCACGTCGAACCCGCCCAGCGAGACGCCCAGGCGGTCCAGCACCGCCTGCGCGTAGAAGCCGAAGCCGACGAGATAGAAGGCGGAGGCGAAGACCAGCCCGAACCACAGCGAGAGGCCGACGACCGCGCCAAAGAGCGCCCCCATCCCGCGGGAGATGTAGTAGTACCCGCCGCCGCTGCGGGGCATCGCCGTCGCCAGTTCGGCAGTCGGCAGCGCGACCAGCAGCGCGATGACCGCCCCGATGGCGAAGGAGGCGGCGGCCGCCGGTCCCGCGTCACCGGCGGCGATACCGGGGAAGACGAAGATGCCGGCCCCTATCATCGTCCCGATGCCGATTGCGAGGCCGCCGCGCAGGCCGATGGTCCGCTCCAGTTCCGTCCCCTCCTCGACGACCGTCGCCTCGTCGCCCGTCTCAGTCCGTTCGAGGACCGGCGTCTCCCCCTCCCGGTTGGCCGCCGGCGCAACTTCCCCTGTCTCCGACGCCATACCTCACACTGTCGGCCGACTCACCCATAACGGGTTCCCCCAACCTGCATCCGTGGGGCTATCCCGGAGGTAAGTCGCACTTATACCTCCCCTGTGCGAACCCGCGGTCGTGTCGTCTGCGCTCTCGCTCGCGCCGGCCTTTCTGGGGCTCGTTGTCGGCGTCGTCCTGCTCGCCGGCATCGTCAACGGTGTCGCCGGCTTTGGCTTCGCGCTCGTCGGGACCATGCTGCTCGCGTTCGTGGTCCCGCCCGCGGTGGCGGTCGTGTTCATGATTCTCCCCATCCTCGCCGCGAACCTCACTCTCGTCCGGGAACTCGACGCCGAGAGCCTCCGGACCTGTGGCCGGCGTTTCCGTCCGCTGCTCGCCGCGGCGCTCGTCGGGACGGTCGCCGGCATGGCGATTCTCGACAGCCTCCCGGCGGCCCCGCTGAAGGCCGGACTGGGCCTGCTGACGCTTGGGTTCGTCGTGACCGCGCAGAACGCCATCATCGTGCCGGGCCTCGACCGCGCGCGAGCGGGCTGTTTCGTCGAGTCGACGCCGGCGATGGTCGGCGTCGGCGGCGTCTCGGGCCTCCTCTTCGGCGGGACCAACGTCGGCGTCCAGCTCATCGCCTACGTCCGGTCCTGTGACCTCTCGCACGGCCTGTTCGTCGGCGTCGTCGCGCTGGTCTTCCTCGGTCTCAACGCCGTCCGGGTGGGCGCGGCGGGCCTGTTCGGGCTGTATCCAGACCTGGTGACCGTCGGCCTGTCGGCCGCTGCGGCGGTCCCGGCCGTCGCCGGCGTCGCGCTCGGGCAGCGTCTCCGCGGGGCCGTCGACGCGCGGACGCGCCGGGTCGGCGTCCTCGCGTTGCTGACGCTCATCGGTGTCAGGCTGGTGCTCGGCGGGCTCGGCATCGCGTAGCGCGCCTTAGTAAGTGCCAAGTGGTGTCCGCCGGAGGGAGAGATATGAAGGCGACAGCGAAGGCGCACCCGATTCAGGGACTGGTCAAGTACCACGGGATGCGCGACGAGGAGTTGCGGCTCCCCTATCACGACTCCATCAGCGTCTGTACCGCGCCGAGTCACACGAAGACGACCGCCGAGTTCGACCCCGCGCTGGACGCCGACACCTACCGCATCGACGGCGAGGAAGTCGACGGCCGCGGTGCCGAGCGCGTCCGCGCCGTCGTCGACCACGTCCGCGACCTCGCCGGCATCGACCACCGCGTGCGCTTCGTCTCCGAGAACTCCTTCCCGACGAACATCGGCTTCGGGTCGTCGTCGTCTGGCTTCGCCGCCGCGGCGATGGCGCTGGTCGAGGCGGCCGGCCTCGACATGACGCGCCCCGAGATTTCGACGGTCGCCCGCCGCGGGTCGTCGTCGGCTGCCCGCGCGGTCACTGGCGCGTTCTCGCATCTCTACACCGGGCTCAACGACCACGACTGCCGCTCGAAACGCATCGACGTGCCCGACGACTTCGAGGACGACCTCCGCGTCGTCGCCGGGATGGTCCCCTCCTACAAGGAGACCGAGGCGGCCCACCGCGAGGCGGCAGAGAGTCACATGTTCGAGTCGCGTCTGGCACACATCCACGGCCAGATAGCGGAGATGCGCGACGCGCTCCGGGCGGCCGACTTCGACCGCGCGTTCGACCTCGCCGAGCACGACTCGCTGTCGCTGGCGGCGGCGACGATGACCGGCCCCGCAGGGTGGGTCTACTGGCAGCCGACGACACTGGAGATATTCAACGCCGTGCGCGAACTCCGCAGCGAGGAGGACGTGCCGGTGTACTTCTCGGTCGACACCGGCGCGAGCGTCTACGTCAACACCACCGCGGAGTACGTCGACCGCGTGGAGTCCGTCGTCGCCGACTGCGGCGTCGACACCCGCGTCTGGGGAGTCGGCGGCCCGGCCCGGATTCTCGACGCGGACGAGGCGCTGTTCTGACCCGGTCCCGTCCGGCGGACAGTTTTTGCCCCTGCCGGCCCAACGACGGGTATGCACGTCGCCGTTCTCGGCGCTGGCTACGCCGGTGTCAGTCTGACCCGCACGCTCGAGCGCACGCTCCCGGCCGACGCGGAGATTACGCTGGTCGACGAGCGTGAGACCCACCTCGTCCAGCACCTCGTCCACCGCGCCATCTCTCATCCCTCGCTGGAGGACGAACTGACCGTCCCCATCGCGGACCTGCTCGACGGAGCCAGCCACCGTCAGGCCCGGGTCACGGACCTCGACCCGGACGCGGGCGAGGTCGAACTGAACGACGGCAGCCTGTCCTACGACTACGGCGCGGTCTGTCTCGGGACCCAGACCGCCTTCTACGACCTCCCCGGACTCGAAGAGCACGGGGTCCCGCTCAAGCGCCTCACCCACGCGGCGCGCATCCGCGACCGCTTTCTCGACGTCTGCGAGGAGGGCGGCCGCGTCGTCGTCGGCGGTGCCGGCCTCTCGGGCATCCAGGTCGCCGGCGAACTCGCCGACCTCGCACGTGACGAGGGCTGTGCCGTCGGCTCCGACGTGGACGACGACGAGCGCCCGACCGTCGAAGTCCGTCTCGTCGAGCAACTCGACAGCGTCGCGCCCAACTTCCCCGAGCAGTTCCAGCGGGCGGTCGCCGACGAGCTTGCGAAACACGACGTCCACGTCGAGACCGGCCGCGCGGTGGCGTCGACCGACGGCGAGACGCTGACGTTCGCCGACGGCGGCGAAGTCGCCTACGACCAGCTCGTCTGGACCGGCGGTATCGCCGGCCAGGACGCCATGCACGGTGACCGGCCGCAGGTCAGGGCGGACCTCCGCGTCGGCGAGCGGACCTTCGCCGTCGGTGACGCCGCTCGCGTCGTCGACGCGAACGGGCAACCGGCCCCGGCCAGCGCACAGACGGCGGTCCGGCAGGCCGACGTCGCGGCGACGAACATCGCGAAACTGGTCGCGCACACTGACGACGGTGCGTTCACGCCGCGGATGGACCGCTACCGCTACTCGGAACTGGGGTGGCTGGTCAGCGTCGGCCACGGTGCCGTGGCACAGGTGGGGTCGAGCGTCGTCCGCGGCAGCGCGGCGAAGGCGCTGAAGACGACCGTCGGTGCCGGGTACCTCGGCTCCATCGGTGCGATAGAGAAAGCGAGCGACTACGTCTGGGAGAGCCTGGAGTGACTACTCGGCCTCGTCGAGCGCGAGGTCCGGCGTCGTCCAGATGACGAACTCGTCGTCCTCCTCGCGGTCGATGACGCCGTTGATGTAATCGTCGCTCATCGGCGGGTCGTTGACCTCGTCGTCGCTGACGGGCGACACCTGACTCACGTCGTCGACGACCCACCCGATGTGGCCCTGGTCCTCGAAGGCCTCGGCGTCGAAGACGACGACGAGGTCGCCGGCGGTCTTGTCCGGCTTGTCGATGGTGACCTTCGGGTTGAGAATCGTCGTTATCTGGCCGCGGAGGTCGACGACGCCCTCCACGAAGTCGGGCGTGTTCGGCACCCGCGTGATGGCGGTGTGCTTGACGATTTCCTCGATGTACTCGATGTCGAGGCAGTACTGCTCGTCGTCCAGGGTGAACTCCAGCACCCGCGTCTCCGGCTCCTGGGTCGTCTCCGCCGTCTCGCCGGCGATGCCGGCCGGCCCCGCTGGCGCGTCGTCGTCGGGTTCGGCGGCCGGTTCGTCCCCGTCCGCGTCGTCGACGGTCTCGGCCTGCGCCATCGTCTGCTCCATGGCGGCCTCCATCTCGTCGGCGCTCGGGAGGTCCGCCCGCGTGTCCCCGCCGGTATCCAGCGGCGCCGACACGTCGTCGCCGTCGTCGCCGTCGCTTTCGTCGGGGGCGGGTTCGGTCGTGGTCGGTTCCGCCGCCGCTGTGCCGCCGTCGGCCGAGGTGGGCTCCGTCGCGGCGATGGCCTCCTCGGCGTCGGCGTCCGACCCGGCACCGTTCGTCGGTGCGCCGGGTTCCTGGTCGTTCGATTCCTCGACGGCGTCGTCGCCGTCCTCGTCCCGTTGGCCCTCGCGCATCCGTCGGATGCGCTTGGCTCGTTCCATGCGTTCGTTCTCGCTCATGCTGTCACCTCAGTGTAGCCGAACTGCCTGTCGAGTTCGTCCGCCATCTCCAGGAAGACGTCCTCCATGTCGACGCTGTCCTCGTACTCGAAGAGGGACGTCCCGGCCGAGAACGCCCGTTGCAGCGCCACGCGCTTGCGAACTTCCCAGACGGGGAAGCCGTCGAAGACCTCGTTGAGCCACTGGAGCATCGTCCGGTCCTCGCCGGTGTTCTCGACGCGGTTCGCGACGACGCCGACCGTGTTGACGGAGATGCCCACCTGCCCCTCCAGCGCGGCTATCTGGTCGATGAGCAACTCGATGGCCCGCTCGGAGGTCGCCTCGGTCAGCGCCGGGACGATGACGTTGCGCGCCGCGAAGATGCCGGTATCGGTCAGTTTCCCGTAGAAAGGCGGGGAGTCGACGATGACGTAGTCGTACTCCCGCTCGACGGCCGCGAGCGTCTGCTCCAGTGCGTCCAGCGCGTGCGTGCCGGTCACGGCCGCCGGGTCGACGTGTATCGCCAGTTCGCCGAGAGCCTCCGCCGCTCCGGAAAGCGAGGGGTCGGATTTGCTGCGCGCGACGAGGTCAGCGATAGTCAGCTCGTGCTCCGCCTGCAGCAGGTCGATGCTCGACGGGAGCACGTCCATCTCCGGGTGTTCGACGACGAGGTCGTTCACGACCTCCCGGCGGCTGTGGTCGGTCAGCGCGTCGAACAGCGTGGGCGGGCCGCTGTCGTACTCCTCGACCAGTCCCAGCCCTTCGGTCGCGTTGCCCTGCGGGTCGAGGTCGACGAAGAGCACGTCACGGCCGCGCTCGTTGAGCGCGCCGGCGACGTTGATAGCGATGGTCGTCTTGCCAGTCCCTCCCTTCGCATTCGTCACACAGATGCGGCTTGCACCGCTGTCGTCGCGTTCCATCGGCACCTGCTTTGCCGTCGGTGGCCTGCGGTAATAAAAATACGTTCCCGATTATCACGAACAACAAAACCGACGTAGAGCGGCTACTATCCGTGTGCAAACGGTGTCTGACGTGTGTCTGACCGACTACAACCTTTAACAGAGAGTAGGAGCAACAGTCACACAAGAATGAGTATCAATCCGCGCGACTACGACCTCGACGAACTCCGGAAGATGGCCCGGGAGCGTGGGGGCAAGACCAACGGGGGCGGCGACGCCGAGGAGCCCGACATCGGGCTGGGCTCGCTCGGGGGCAGCGACGAGGACGTCCCCGCGAGCGGGTCGTTCCGCGAGGGGCTGTACCGGGAACTGCTCCCGCTGGAGGCCGGCTCCGGCGAGACGACCAAGCCGTACCTGTCCAGCCTCCCCGAGAACTACGCGGCCGAGAACATGATATTCGAGTGGTTGGAGTTTCTCCTCCTGCACGCCGGCTACCAGGGCGCGACGGAGGCGCTCGACTACTACGAGTCCATCGGGTGGGTGACCGAGGAGGCCGAAGCGGCCCTGAACGACTACCTGCTGGGCATCGACGGCCAGGCGGCCAACGAGGGCAACAGCCTGGACGTCGACGACCACATGCTGAGTCTGGTCTACGTCGCGAAACTGGCCTCCATGCACTGATTTCTCGCTTCGATTACCCGTTTCGGTTCTTATATACCGGGTGCGTGTCAACACGTGGGATATGAGTAGCGATGTCGAGACCGAGACGGAGGAAGTCTCGGGCAGCGGCGACACCGGCGGCAGTGACGACGCCGTGCCGGTGGGCGTGAAGCTCGGAAGCACCCGAACGGTCATCGCCTTCCCCACCGAGGATGGCGACGGACTGACGACAATCCGGACGCTCACCTGTCTCGCGAGTTACGACGACCCACTGACAGGGGAGACGAAGTACCTCTACGGCGAGGAGGCCGCCCGGGAGTACCCCGACCGCGTCCAGTTCATGCTCCGCTCGGGCCTGCCCGAGGACGAGGACCGGGCCGAACTCACCGAGCAGTTCTTCACTTCCGTCATCGAGTCCCACGACATTCCCGCGGACAGCGCCGTCGTCTATGCGATTCCGACCATCGACAACCCCGCCGGACTGGAGAACCTCCAGAACGTCATCGAGAGCAGCCCCATCGGGTCGGCGCTGATGGAGAGCTACCCCGAGTCGCTGTGTGGCTCGATTCCGGCCTTCGGCGACGACCTGGAGGCCATCGAGCAGATCTTCGTCGCCGTCAACATGGGCTCGACCAACCTCGAAGCCTCGGCCTACCGCCGCGGCGAGCAGATTTCGCCGTTCACCACAGGGGCCGTGACGGGCAACGAGGTCGACCGGGTCATCGCCAACTACGTCGAGGAGGAGACCCAGGGCCGCGTGAACATCGACATCACGACCGCCCGCGAGTACAAGGAGGAACACGCCGACTTCGACGAGTTCGAACCGTTCACGGACATCATCCAACAGCCCGGCGGCGGCTCACACGAGTTCACCATCGAGCGCTCGGTGATGGACGCCTGCAACGAGTATCTGGACGACGTGGTCGACGAGTTCGCCAACACGTTCCTCTCGCAACTGGCCAACGACCACATGAAGATTTACCAGCTCGCGCTGGACCGTCCCATCGTCCTGACGGGCGGGATGGCCTGCATCCCCGGCGTCGTCGAGGAGTTCGAACAGCGCGTCTCCGAGGCGCTGGGGCGGGAGGTCGAGGCCGTCGCCGCCGAGCGACCGGACCTCTCGGCGACTATCGGCGCACAGCGCATCGCCGCCCGTCTCGCGGAGTAGCTACCCTTCGCCGGTCGCCCAGCAGCGCCACCACCGGAGTATCTGCCGGGTCTCGCCGTCCAGTCCCTCGACGTTCGGACCGAGGGGCTCGGACCGTACGTTCTCGCGACTCCGGCTCTGTCCCCCGGCACTCGCGTTACCGAGCTCCGTCGGCAACCGAATCTGTAACTGGGGCATCGTCTACGTAATCCGTCAGTTCTGTTGTAAACCCCCGTCAGACAGCCGTCAGTCACCAGTCCTGCGCAGCTGATACGCGCCGATTGTCCGTCGCCGTTTTGTCTCCACGACTGGACGGTCGATTACCAGTTTCCGGATATCGACCCTAATCATTAATACTCCAACCGGCGTAGTGTGTCATATGACTGACTGTCCTCGATGTGGTGCCCGGATGAGTCACAACGACGAGACGACGAAGCTGACAGAGTACGTCTGTCCGAACTGCCACAACACGCGCATCGTCTGGAAGTCGGGCTACCGCGTCACCGCGTAGTCCCCGACCCGCCCGCTCCGTTTTCGGATTCGTTTTCCACCTTTTTGGCGTGGTATAACATACCACACAAAATCGGTGGTAGAACCATAATGATTAATAATCTCCGTGTGGTAGAGGAGAGTGGAATGACACAGTGTACCCGGTGCGGCACGCGCATGAACTACAACGACGAGACGACGAAGCTGACAGAGTACGCCTGTCCGCGCTGCCACAACACCGAAATCATCCAGAAGGAGTCGTTCCGCGTCACCGCGTAGGTGAGATAATGTACGGACACAGCCCCAAACTCGGCCACGCTGTATCGCCCGCACCGGTACACCTCGTATAACGACCTTTTCCAGGCGCGCACTCACCCGATAGCCGTTGCTCCGTCACTCGGGGCAGCACGCCGCAAAACGAGCAGCGTCGCGTCAGTCAGACGCCCGGAGGCCGACGCGGTCGATGTGGTAGCACTCGCCGTCGTAGCGGATGAAGTCGCTGTCGAACCGCGTCCCGGTGACCGTCTCGCCGTCGACGAGCTGCCGGACCGCTTCCTGTTCGTCCTCGTCGAGGTCGTCGTACTCGTGTACCGGTACTGCTTCGGGAACCGTGTCTACGTCCTTCGCGATGAGGTAGGTCGCCATTGGTTCTGTCGAGTCCTGCGTACTGGATGGACTTTAAATTTCTGCGGGTAACAATCATGAATTATGTTAAATCATGTGGAAACTCGCGGGTGCTATTTCCACGCGTGTTCACCCCTGCGAATCGGCGTCCAAACCCCTTAGCCGGTCCCGTCCCAAGGCGGGGTATGAGCGACGACCGGAACGTCCTCGGCACCGAACTCGAACCCTGCAGTACCGACCCGACGACGGGGTACCTCCGCGACGGCTGCTGCCGGCACGTTCCCGGCGACGCCGGCCGCCACGAACTCTGTGCCGTCGTCACCGAGGAGTTCCTCCAGTTCAGCAAAGCGCGCGGCAACGACCTCGTGACCCCGCGCCCGGAACTGGACTTCCCCGGCCTGGAATCGGGCGACCGCTGGTGTCTCTGTCTCGACCGCTGGCTGGAGGCCGAGGCACAGGGCGTCGCCCCGCCGGTGGTGCTGGAGGCGACCGCCGAGGAGGCGCTGGAGCGAATCGAGCTGTCGACGCTCGAAGCCCACGCTCACGACGCCTGACTACTCTAGCTGGTGGTAGTCCAGCTGGTAGTCGGCGTCGAGCGCCCGCTGGACGGCCGGGCTCGGCGTCCCGACGGCGTGGGTCGTCAGGTGCATCGCGCCGATGCTGTCGTGCGTGACGCGGATGTTCTGCTGCCAGGAGGCGTCGCGGTCCGGGTAGTCCGTCCGGTAGTGCGCGCCGCGTGACTCGGTCCGCTCGCGGGCGCTGCGGAGGATACTCTCGGCGACGACCAGCGCGAACCCCAGGTCGAGCGCGAACTCGAAGCTGTCGCTCGTGCGGTCGCCGACCGCGAGGTCGCTGGCGCGCCCGGCCACTCGCTCCAGTGCGTCCAGCCCGGCCTCGATACCCGCACCGTCGCGGCGAATCCCCGCAGCGTCCCAGAGGAGGTCCCGGAGGTCGTCGAGCAGGTCTTCGGGGTCGTGACTGCCGTCGGCGTCGGTGAGCCGCGCGAGGTCGGCGAAGTGCTGGGTGGCGCGGCTGTGGAGCAGGCCCTCGTCGCCGCGGTGCCCGCGCGTCTCGCCGCGTCGCGCGGCGACGGCGTTGCCCGTTATCGCCCCGAACGCGATGGTCTCCGCCAGCGAGTTCCCGCCGAGGCGGTTCGCGCCGTGGACGCCGGCCATCGTCTCGCCGATGGCGTAGAGGCCCTCGACGTCGGTCTGGCCGCTGTCGTCGACGACGACGCCCCCCATCCCGTAGTGGGCGGTCGGTGCGACCACGACCGGTTCCTCGGCCATGTCGACGCCCAGGTCGGCGAATCGTTCGTCCATCCGGGGCAGACGCTCCTCGATGAACGCGCGCTCGCGGTGGGAGATGTCCAGGTAGACGCCGCCGTCGTCCGTCCCGCGGCCGGCCTCGACTTCGCTGGCGATGGCGCGGGCGACCACGTCGCGGGCGGCGAGTTCCATCTGGTCGGGCGCGTACCGCCGCATGAACCGCTCCCCGTCGGCGTTGAACAGCCGCCCACCTTCGCCGCGGACGGCCTCGGTGACGAGTCGGCCGTCCCACTCCTCGCCGTAGCGGCCACCGACCATCCCCGTCGGGTGGAACTGGACGAATTCCATGTCCTGCAGGGTCGCGCCGGCCAGCGCGGCGAGCGCGGGGCCGTCGCCGGTGTTCTCGTCGTCGCGCGAGGAGTGTCGCCTGTAGAGGCTCGTGTAGCCGCCGGCGGCGAGAATCACGACGTCGGCGTCGAACAGCACGAACTCGCCGGTGTCCGTGTCGTAGCCCGCCGCGCCGAGGATGCGGCCGTCCCCGGTCAGCAGTTTGCTGACGAAGACGTTCTCGCGGTAGGGGATGTCAAGTTCTCGCGCGCGTGCGACGAGGGTGTCGAGCAGCGATTCGCCGGTGTGGTCCCCGGCGAAGGCCGTCCGGCGGAACGACTGGGCACCGAAGTACCGCTGGTCGATGTCGCCGTCGTCGGTCCGGGAGAAGGCCATCCCCCAGTCGTCGAGTTCGCGCAGGAGCGCGGGCATCGCGCGGGCGACGGCCTCCACCTTCCCGGGGTCGTTGACGAAGTGTCCCTCTTTCAGGGTGTCCGCGGCGTGAATCGTCCAGTCGTCCTCGGGGTCCCGCGTGCCGAGTGCGCCGTTGATGCCGCCGCGTGCCCACGTCGTGTGGGCGTCGCCGTGGCCCCGCTTGCCGATGACGAGTACGTCCTCGGGGTCGACGCCGGACTCGACCATCTCGATGGCCGCGCGAGCGCCGGCGGCACCCGCGCCGACGACCAGCGTTTCGACCTCGATTGTCTCGTAATCGAGTGACTGCGGGGACTCAGCGTCGGCTCTTCGGGGCGAATTGTCCATACAATATAGAGGGGCCGAACGGACTTGAACCTCTCGCACGTGTGTGGCGGCTGTATTGGGTCCTGAGCGCTTCTGGAGCCAAATTTAATCGATTTCACTTCTGTAAATTACTGTCTCGGCCCGATTCCGCGGTGCCGGGCTGCGGTCACAGCGGCCGGTCGACGGTGGTCCCCGAAGGCTGGTCCGCGCCGGGGTCGAAGCGACGGCGGAGGCTCGGGAGGACGGTCCCGTCGAGCGAGGGCCGGCCGGCACCGGTCACCAGCAGGACGGAGGTGAGGCCGAAGAGCGTGACGTGTGCCAGCACGGGGTCGTCCGGCAGGCCGAAAAGCGTCGACGTGAGGATGAGGAAGCCGAGGGCGGCGGTCCCGCGGGTGAACGCACCCAGAATGAGCGCGACGCCGACGAGCGCTTCCGTGAGACCGGCCCCGACGACCCACAGCTCCGGCTGGACGGGGACGACGGCCGTCAGGTCGTATCTGTCGACGACGGCGAGTGCCTGCTGGGGTTCGAGGAGCTTCTGGACGACGCCGAGATAGAGGAAGTTCAGGCCGAGGAACACCCGGACTGGCACCGGCGCGACTGCCGGCCCGAGTCCGAGACGGCCGAGCACCTCGCCCGGGGTGGTCACTCCGCGGAACCGGCTGGCGATGGTGCCGTCGGTGACGACCAGGCGGCGCAGGAGTACGTCGGCGCTCGGCTGGCCGGGCCCGACGAGCAGGATGCCGACGAAGCCGGCGACGTACTCGCTGGCGAGCAGCATCGGCGCGCCGGCGGTCACGAGGGCGTACACGTACGTGAGCAGGCCGATTGCGGCGACGACCCGCGTCGCGAGCCCGAACAGCAGCAGGAACCCGATGCCGACCTGCAGCAGGCGCGCGTCGGCGGGGACGCTCGGCGTGAACAGGTAGCCGGCGAACCCGGCACCCACCAGCGGCAGGCCGACCGAGAGCCGCAGCATCCAGGGGAGGTACGGCCGGTAGGAGCGCAGGGTCGCCCGCGCGACGTCGATGTCCGGAACGGCGCTGGCAAAGCGGACATAGGCCGCGACGACGGCGACGAGGGCGAGAAAGCCACCGGCGAGCAGCAGCACGCTCTCCGGGGTGGTCAGGACGGCGCGAAACAGGTCGGCCGGCGACCCCGGCGGCCCGGGGTCGGTGACGTAGTCGACGTGTGCGCTCGCCCGGCCGCTGGCGACGGCGACGAGTGCCAGGAGGGCACCAGCGGTGGCAGCGGTGGCGCTTCGTATCATGCCGCTCTAGTGGGGCCGCGCGAGCCTAAGGCTGTCTGGTGATGCACTTTGTGAGGCCGCGAAGCGAACGGTTTTGCCCGTGGCGTCCGTTCACCCGGCCATGTATCTCGCCGACGAGGCGTGGCCCGACCTCGGGTCCTACTTCGCGGAGGAGTCGCTCGCTATCGTCCCGCTCGGTTCGACCGAACAGCACGGTCCCCACCTGCCGGAGGGTACCGACCACATGATTGCCGAGGCGCTGGCCCGCGCGGCCGCCGACCGCACGGGCTACCTCTGTACGCCCACCGTCAACGTCGGCGTCAGTCCCCACCACCGGCAGTTCCACGGCACGATGTGGGTCGACGCGCCCGTCTTCCGTGACTACGTCGAGAGCTTCTCGGAGAACCTCGCCTACCACGGCATCGACCGCATCGTCTACGTCAACGCCCACGGCGGCAACGTCGAACACCTCCGGGAGGTGGGCCGGCGGCTCCACGAGTCGGAGACGGCCTACGCCATCGAGTGGATGTGGGACGAATCCATCCCGAACCTCGTGGACGACCTCTTCGAGTCGAACGGCCCCCACGGCGGCCCGAAGGAGACGGCGATGATACAGCACATCGCCAGCGACCTGGTCCACGAGGACCGCCTGGAGTGGGCCCGCGACGAGGGTCTGGTCGACTGGCAGAGCCACGCCGGCGCGCGGCGACACGGCGCGCGCACCTTCTTCGACGCCATCGACAACACCGACAACGGCGTGCTGGGCGACCAGACCGACGCCACGCCGGAGAAAGGTCAACAGCTCTTCGAGGCTGCCAGCGACCAGCTCGTACAGCTCTGTGACTGGCTGGCCGAACAGCCCATCGAGCACCTCATGCCCGCCCCGCACGTCGAGTGAGCGCGCTCAGGCCGGCGGTGCCAGTGCCGTGACGTCGTAGCTGACGCCGGTCAGGTCCTCGGAGACGTCCCAGAGCCGTGCGGCGACGTCCTCGTCGCGGGAGGCCGCGCTGGACTCCTGGCGCTCGGGGTGGCCGCGCATGTTCTGGAAGCCGCCGGGACCGTAGTACGCGCCGCCTTCGACGTCCGGTGCAGTGGCCGCGTACAGGAGCGGCAGCGCGCCCTGGGCCGCGGACTGTGCAACGACGGCGTTGGCGACTTTCATCATCCCGTAGCGGACCCGCGACCCCATCTCCTCGGGGCCGCGGTACTGGAGGTTCGTGGCGGCCCAGCCGGGGTGGCAGGCGACGCTTTTCGTGTCGGTGACGCCCGCGGCGTCGAGTTTCCGCTGGAGTTCGTACGCGAACAGGAGGTTCGCCAGTTTGCTCTGGCCGTAGGCCTCCCACTTGCTGTAGGACTGTTCGCGCATCAGGTCGTCGAAGTCGATGCTCCCGGCGGTGTGTGCGCCGCTGGAGTGGGTGACGACGCGGGTCTCGCCGGGCGTCTCCACCAGGAGGTCAAGCAGGTGCCCCGTCAGCGCGAAGTGGCCGAGGTGGTTCACGCCCAGTTGCATCTCGAAGCCGTCCTCGGTCTCCTTGCGGGGAATCGCCATCACGCCGGCGTTGTTACAGAGGACGTGCAGTTCGTCGAAGTCCTCGCGGACGCCCTCGGCGAAGGACTCGATAGAGGACAGCGAGGCGAGGTCACAGCGCCGGACGTGGAGGCTCCCGCCGGTGCCGTCGGGGAGTTCGTCGCGGACGTCGTAGGCGGCCGTGAGGCCGCGGTCTATGCTCCGGCAGGCCATCACGACGCGTGCGCCCTTCCGGGTCAGTGCCTTCGTCGCCTCGTAGCCGAGGCCGCTGTTCGCGCCGGTCACGACGAACGTCTTCTCGCCGCAGTCGGGGATGTCGGCGGCAGTCCATTGACTCATAGCTGGACAGAGGCGGCGGTGTCATACAAAGACCGCACCTAACAGAGTACCCCCGCGGCGGGTCGGGGCGGTCAGGACCGTTCGACGACGCTCGTGCGCTGGGTCACCGGGTCGACGTAGACGACCAGGGAGTGGTCGTCGGTCTCGGCCTCGATGACCCAGACGCTCAACTGTCGGTCGACGCCCGTCACGGCGGCCTCGTAGCCGTCGTCGACGAGCGCCTTCGTCGCCAGGTCCTCCGCGTGGTCGGCGTTCTCGACGGTCACGTCCGTCTCCGGGAGGCGGACCGTCATCACGGGACAGTCGGAGTGGCGAACCAGCCGTTCGGCGACGCTGCCGATGATGCGGCGCTGGACGCCCGAGCGGCCGTGGGTGCCGGCGACGACGAGGTCGGCGTCGATTTCCGTGGCGTAGTCGAGGATGGTGTCGGCCGGGTCGCCCTCGCGGAGTTCGGTCACCGCGTCGACGCCGTGGGCCTCCGCGATTGACTGTACCTTCCTGACGGCACGTTCGCCTTCCCGCTCCAGCGCGTCGTGGTTCCCGCCTTCCAGAATCGAGAGGAGGTCGTCGCTGACGACGTAGAGGCTGTGAATCTCGGCCCCGTACTGCTCGGCCAGGTCGATGGCCTGGAGCGCGACGTGTGCGCTGCCGTCGCTCCCGTCGGTCGGCACCAGAATGCGCTCGTACATGTCCGCCACTTCGTCCACGGGCAATAAAAAGGGGGCCGCTTTCCGCGGCGCGGATGTCGCGGCAGGCTTACGGTTCCCCCGGTCGTACCGCGCAACATGACGACAGCAGACGACCCCGAGTCGGTCCGTCCGACACACCTCTCCGGCGAAGCGGATTTAGACGCCTTCGTCGACAACTACGACCACGCCCTCGTCGAGTTCTACACCGAGGGCTGTTCTATCTGTGCCAGCATGGAACCGGTCCTCGGGAACGTCGCGCGGGCGACCGACGTCGCTGTCGCGCTCGTCAACCCCCGCGACGACCCGCCGCTCGTCGAGCGGTTCAACGTTCAGAGCGTTCCCCTGCTCGTGGCCTTCGTCGACGGCGAACCGGTCGGACGCCGCGCGGAGGGGTTCGTCGGCGGCGAGGACCTCGTCGAGTGGCTGGAGTCTGTCATCGCCTAATCGAGCGATTCCGCCGGCGTCGGCGTCTCGCCCGGCACGCCACCGCTCGGGAGGCGGCCCGCCCGGTAGAGGCCAAAGAGGGCGGTGACGACGCCCCCAACCACCAGCGCGAGTACCCGGAAAGTGGCGTCGTAGCTCGTCCCCCCGGCGACGACAGTCCCGATAGTCCCGGAGCCGAGCGCCTGGACGACCATCATCGACGCCGAGAACAGCGCGTAGGCGCTCGCGCGGTGCTGGTCGGGCAGCGACGAGAGCATGTAGGTGTCGATGGCGGGGAACAGCGAGTGGATGACGTAGCCCAGGACGAGACTGACCGCGGCGACCGCCAGGATGCCCTCGACGGCCGTCAGCGCCAGTACGCAGGCCACGAACGAGCCGACGATGCCCAGCAGTAGCGGGACGTTCGGGAGCCGGTCGGCGAGGCGGCCGGTGAGGAAGAAAGCCGGCACGCCCGCGGCGAACATCGCCGACAGCAACAGCCGTCCGGTCCCCGGGTCGATGTTCTTCGCCACCTCCAGGTAGTCGCCGTAGAGGTTGAACAGGCCGTTCCAGAGGAACCCGGCCGCACCGATGATGGCGATGCCGGTGAGGATGATGGGCCACTGCGCCCGGCCGGCCGCCAGGATGCTCCGGTCGGCGGTTCCCGCGTCAGGGAGCGTCGTCCGGCGGGCCGCCCAGACCAGCGCCAGCGTCGCGGCGGCCGCCGCGGCGGCGACGACGTAGAACATCAGCCGCCAGTCGCCGACCAGCAAAACGGCGCTGACGGCAAGCGGCGCGGCGACCGCCGCGACCTGGCTGGACATCCCGTGGATTCCGATGGCGCTGCCGACCCGGTCGGGGAACAGTTCGCTGACCAGCGGGTTCGCCGCGATGAAGTAGCTCCCGCTGGCCAGCCCCATCAGGAACGCGCCCACGGCCAGGTGCGCCACCGACCCGGCGACCGCAGTGAACAGGGAACTGGCGACGAGGGACGCGCCAGTCGCCGCGACGACGTGATGTCGGGGTACCCGCGTCAGGAGGTAGCCGGTCGGCAGCCGCGGTGCCGCGCTCCCGAGCCACGCGGCGCTCGTGACGACGCCCAGCGAGGCCGCCGAGACCTCGAACTCCGCGGCGGCCGGCTGGACCAGCGGCGCGAACAGCACGCGAGCGAGGTTCACCAGGAAGACCATCGCACACAGCGAGCCGAACAGGTCCCGACGAGACACGGCTGTGACGTGGCCCTCCGGCCCTTTGAACCAATCGAAGCGGTCCCGCCCGTCTCGCCGTCGCTTCCCAGGCGGTCGGTAAGCCCTCCCTACTGCCGCCCTTCCGGGACCGCCCAGGGTCGCCCGCCCGCTGCCGTGGCTCCGGCGCGTCTGGCCTACCAGTTTTGGTGCTGGCGTCCCTCGCAACGGGCGTGACATTCAGCATCTGCGTCCGCGAGGAGTACGAGGACGAGGACGGCCGGGCCCAGACCCGCTACGGCGTCGCCGTGACGACCAGGCTGGCCGCTGTCGGGACGCTCTGCCCGTTCGCGAACGAGCACGGCGCGGTCGCGACGCAGTCCTTTGTCAACGTCGAACTCGGCGAGCGCGGCGTTGAGTACCTCGCCGACGGACTCGCCGTCGAAGACGCCCTCTCTGCGCTGCTCAACGCCGACGAGGAGGCCCCGATGCGACAGCTCCACGGCGTCGACGCCGAGGGCACGTTCGCCTTCTCCGGCGACGAGTGCAAGGACTGGTACGGCCACCGCGAGGCGGAGACGTTCACCGTCGCCGGCAACCTCCTCACCGGCGAGTCGGTCGTCGACGCCACCGCCGAGGCCTACGCCGACAGCGGACGCGACGCCCCGCTGGCCGCTCGCCTCATCGACGCGCTGGCGGCCGGTCACGCCGAGGGCGGCGACAAGCGCGAGGAACTGCGCGTCCAGTCCGCCGCGCTGAAGGTCACCACCACGGAGGACCGCGAGGCCGACCCGTTCTACGACGACCTGCGCGTCGACGCCACCGAGACGCCCATCGCGGACCTCCGGGAGACATACGAGCTGGCCGTCGAGAGCTTCGAGGCGGCACAGGCAGACGAGGAGGGCGACGAGGAGGAGTAGCCTGGTCTGGACGGACGTCTGCTGGGTCTGTCGTGGTCCCGAGACGTTTTCGACTGTCCTGAGGGCCGTCCAACGAGCGCTTCTGCAGCGAGAGCGACTGTCGAACGACACGTTCACCTGTCAGGTGTGTTCCGTCGGTGGAATCCCGGTCTCTGTGACTCTACTTATCACTCCTGTGGACACTGTGCGGGTGCCCAGGTACACCGGTTTGAACGGTTCTGAACCGTTCTCGCGAACGTTCGGCACGGACTGCATACTGATACTGTCTACGAGCCAAGATAGTGGTAGCCTCCGACGGCACCGATTGCGTCACTCTGGCGCGGGCCTTTCTCTGCGTTCTGAGACGCGGGCCTGCGTCCACGGAGCGACTGCCAGCGGCAGCCTGGCGTTCGGGGCACACCAACCATGACTCACACCACAGACACCACCGAGACAGCGAACTATCCAGTCAGCCGCCGGTCCGTCCTCCGCTCGACGGCCGCACTCGGTACGTTCAGCCTCGTCGGCGGGACGTACGGCTTCGCCAACGTCGCCCGTGCCGACGAGCACACCGACGGCCGCATCGAGACCTGCGGCGGCGACCTCGACATCGTACTCGCGCTGGACTACTCCGGGTCCATCGGGTCGGCCCTCTGGGACGACATCGAGACCGGCGCGAAGTCGTTCATCGACGTCCTCAACGACGACAACCAGCTCGGCGTCGTCACCTTCGGCGATACCGCCAAGGCCTACGACTTCGGCACCGGCGACTACCTCCTCCTCGCCCAGGACGGCGGGACCGACAACCGCCCGACGCTGAAATCCGTCGTCCCGACCGTGGCTCCCCCGAACGAGAACGGGACCCACATGGCGGCCGCGCTGGACTTCGCCGACGACATCCTCGACGGCCAGGGACGCGACGGCAAGGAGGTCATCATCCTCCTGACCGACGGCAGCCCGAACTACCAGAACGGGACCGTCGGCGACGCGGCCGCCCCGCCGGAAGACGAAGCCGACGGCACGGTCGGGAACGTCTCCGGCTACGTCCCGACGGATACCGTCGATTTCGACCCCGAGGGCGACGGCGCGAACACCTACACGTACTCGGGTGGCTCCACCGGAACTGACGCGACTATCACCCAGTCCGAGTTAGACGAGACGGAGGGCGTCGCGACCGACGCCAAGAGCGACGGGACTCGCATCATCGCCGTCGGTATCGGCGGCGGCGTCAACGACGCCTTCCTGAAGCAGGTGGCGTCCTCCGAGGACGACTACGTCCAGACCGACGCCGAGTCCATCGGCGCGACGCTGCAGGGCATCCTGAGCGAGGTCTGCGACGAGTGTGCCGAGTGTGACGTCGAGGGCCGTCTGGCGAAGTACGAGTTCGACTGCGTCGAGACGGTCGACGACGAGTGCGTCGCGTACGACTTCGTCCTCGAAGCCGGTGACAGCTCGCTGGTCAGCTACGCTGCCGACTCCTTCACCAGTAAGGACGGCGAGATGTACGAGCCCATGAGCGCCACCTTCGGCACGGAGTACTGCACGCTCTACGCCGTTGTCAAGGCCGGCCGCGACACCACGGTCCAGGCAGTCACCGCCGCGGACGGGATGGTCACCGTCACCGCGCCCGACAAGTTCGCCCTCAGCTTCGTCGAGTTCTACTGCGACGAGGAGGCGGCCACGGCGGCCGCAGGGGCCTTCCCCGGCGGCAAGGGCGGCCGCGGTCGTCGCTAGCCCCGACATTTTACGCGTAGCTGTCTGACTTTCGCGATTCGACTTCTAACCTCCCGTCTACAGACTGACAGCCTCTGCTAGATGGCACCGGGACGATTCCTTCAGAAATGGGCAGTGAGCGGATGGACCGGGGCGTCCTCGCGACCGCCGTGAGCGAGGGCTCGGGGAGTTTGCTCTCCCGGCGGATTTGAACCGAGTGAAGACGTGCTCGCTCGCTTCGATCACTGCGCCGACTTCCCGGGTTCAAATCCGCCGAGCCCATCCGCTCCTCACGTTCGTTCGTCGCAGGATGGGTCGGGGCGGATTTGAACCGCCGACTTCCTCCGTGTGAAGGAGGTATCATAACCGGACTAGATCACCGACCCGCGAGAAGCGCTACCCCCGCGCCGGACTTAAGAATTTTCTTGTGAGCCTGTCGGACTCACGGGTCGAATCGCCACTCGGACTCCGACTCCTCGGTCTCTGTCGTTCGGTAGTGGACGACGATTGCACCGATGCCGATAGCCGACGTCAGTTCGATTGCGCCCATCGCGAGAAAGAACTGCTCGAAACTCAATCCTAGCGCCGTCCCGACGGATACCGGCACGAAAAACACGGCCCCCGCAATCACCGCCAGCAGTCCGGTCGCAGCCCACGCATGCTTGGGAAGCCGCTCTGTTAACTTCGGCATATTGGTCCGACTAAGCTACATGGGTGTATAAAAAGGTTTCCACTCCTTTCGACGAGTCCCGGTATGGAAAGCTTTCTCATTTGGTGGAAAGGACGGTAAGCTCTGCTTTCCCGAACGGACGGTCACCCTGAACTGGCCCGGCGCACCGTCTGGAGCCTCTCCCTGGCGGTGCCGATAGCTTTCTTCGCCTCGCCCTCGGCGCGCTCTTGCAGGTCCGCGAGCTCGGCCCGCAGCTCGTCGCGGCGCTCGGGGTCCGGTTCTCCCTCCTTCCCGGTCAGCTTCCTGACGCGCGCTTCGAGGGGTTCCAGTTCCTCGGCGATGCCCCGCTTCGCCGTCTCGCCGGCCCGCTTCAGGTAGTATCTCGTGTCTTCGAAGTGTCTGTTCATATCTGACCATTACGCGGCAACAAATATAGACCTTGTGGGGAGGTACCTCGGGGCACTCCGGTGGGCCCCGGCCCGCCTCTCCGTGACACAAACTGTATGGCGCGGGGCTCAGTAGGAAGGGGCATGTTCACGCGGATTTCCGTGCCGACGCCCTTCCAGATAGGACGGGTCAACGCGTACGTCGCCGGCCGCACGGTCGTCGACCCCGGGCCCGAGAGCGAGGAGGCCTGGTCGGCGTTGCTGGATGGTCTGGAGGCGAGGAATCTCGTGCCGGGCGACGTCGAGCAGGTGCTCGTGACCCACCCGCATCCCGACCACTTCGGGCTCGCGTCGCGGCTGCGGGAGGCGGGTGCGCGCGTCCTCGCCAGCGAGACGGGCGCGGCCATCATGGCCGACTTCGGCGGCCGGCTGGAGTACGAACAGCGGTTCTTCCGCGAGTTCTTCGAGCGGTGTGGGCTCTCCGCCGAGACCGCCCGGACTGTCACCGACCTGCCGACCGCGTTCCTGCCGTACGCGCCCGACGTGGAGACGGACCGCGCGCTGACGGCCGGCGACAACGTCACCGTCCGCGAGACGACGCTGGGCGTCGACGCCGTGGAGGGCCACGCCCCCGGCGAACTCGTCTTCGACTTCGAGGTCGACGGTCAGCACCGCGCCGTCGTCGGGGACAACGTTCTCGCGCACATCACGCCGAACCCCCTGCTCCAGCCGCCGGCCGAGTCCGGCCGACCGCGGCCGCGCGTCCTCCCGCGGTACAACGACTCGCTCGGGCGCTTTCGCGAGGCCGGCCACGACCAGTTGCTGCCGGGCCACGGTGACCGCATCGACGACCCCGCCGGTCGTATCGACGAGATACTCACGGCCCACGAGAAGCGCACCGGACGGGTGTTCGAACTGGTCGAGGGGCCGACCGTCCCGGCCGACGTGATGCAGGGGCTGTTCGACGACCTGCCGGTCACCGAGCAGTTCTCCGGGCTGAGCGAGGCGGTCGGACACCTGGACGTCCTCGAAGCGCGCGGGAAAGTCAGACAGCGCGAGTCCGGCGACGTCGTGGTCTACGAGCGCGCCGGCGACTAGAGGAGGGCGAAACTGGGCAGGTACAGCAGCAGACAGAGGACCGCGCCGCGCCGGTCAACGCCGCGTTGCCAGTACATGAGCGCCAGCACGACGACAGAGACGGCCAGCATGTAGACCAGCGAGGGCCGGATTGCGTCGATGTTCGCCACCGTCACGTCGAAGAAGACGGCGCCGATGCCCAGCGAGAAGACGGGGTCGGTGATGTTGCTGCCGAGCAGCGACCCGATGGAGATACCGCTGCGTCCCTCGTAGGCCGCGATGCCCGCGACGACGATCTCCGGCATCGTCGTCCCGAGCCCGGTCAACAGGCCGACGAGGTACTGCGGCAACCCGATGATGCGCGCGATGGCGACGCCGTTGGTGACCATCAACTGCCCGCCGACGACGACGAGGACGAGCCCACCCG
Organism: Salinibaculum sp. SYNS191; assembly: GCF_037338445.1. NCBI lineage: Archaea > Methanobacteriati > Methanobacteriota > Halobacteria > Halobacteriales > Haloarculaceae > Salinibaculum > Salinibaculum marinum. Next base: position 1,098,777 of record NZ_CP147838.1, on the reverse strand, counting down.
CAATCCACGGCAGCGTCTCGCGGGGCGTGCGCGGCTCCTCGATGACCTCCTCGGTTATCTCCTCCCCGCCCTCGTTCGTGTACAGCGTGTAGATGAACTGGACGTACGCGAGCATCATCAGCAGGCCCTCGGAGCGGCCGATGAAGCCGTCTTCGAGCACGAGCAGCATGATTATCATCGCCAGCAGCATCGCCGTCCCGTAGACGAGGACGCTGCGCCGCTCGGCGACGACAGGGGCGATGAAGGCGACGATAGCGATTGCCAGCGTAATCTGGGCGGTCTCCGACCCGACGATGTTGCCGACGACGATATCACCGGCCCCGTAATAGGCGGCGTAGATGGACGTGACCATCTCGGGGACGGACGTGCCGATGGAGATGACCGTGACGCCGATGAAAAACGGCGAGACGCCGTAGTACAGCGCGAGGTCGCCCGCCGAGGTGACCGCCCGGTCGGCACCGACGACGAGTCCGGCGAGTCCGAGCAGGAACAGGGCGACCTCGACGAGCATCTACCGGGTTGTCCATGCCCTGCGAGTAAAGTAGTTCCCCGGTGCCGGGGAGTAGCCGCCGCGTACTCCGTCAGTACGTGGGGCTCTCCTCGCGGACGCCCTCGCGCTTGTTTACCACCCGGGCGACGGTAAAGAGCGCGTCAGACAGGCGGTTCAGGTAGACGATGGCCGCGTCGTTGACCGACGGCTCCTCCGAGGCGAAGGCGACGGCGCGCCGCTCCGCCCGGCGACAGACCGCCCGCGCGTGGTGGAGTTTCGCGCCCGGCTCGGACCCGCTGGGCAGCAGGAACGACTCCAGCGGGTCCAGTTCCTCCTGCCACTCGTCTATCCAGTCCTCGACGGCGTCGACGTGTTCGTCGCGGACGACCGGGTCGTCCTCGTCCGGGTCGGGGTTCGCGAAGTCGGCCTGGACGATGTGGAGGTGGTTCTGGACCTGCCGGAGTTTCTCGTCGATGTCGTCGTAGCCGGTCGGGCGCACCACGCCGACCAGCGCGTTGACCTCGTCGACGGTGCCGTAGGCCTCGATGCGCCCGCTGGCCTTCGAGACGCGGTCCATGTTGCGCAGGTCGGTCATTCCCTCGTCGCCCCGTCCGGTGTAGATTTTCATACCCGCTACTCGGGGCGATAGCCTCTTATAACCCGTCGTGGGACCTGCGACGGGACTGGTCCGACACGCCCCGGGGTGGCTCAGAGTGACGTGGCCGGGTGTGGTGACCGCCGGACAGGGGAGTTGTGGGGTGGTTTCAGTCGCCCGTGCGTGCACTCGACCGCGACCGGCTCTCGGTCTGCTGGACGTCGGTGAACAGGGAGTACGTCATGATGGCGAAGCCGACGGCGGTGCAGACGCTCTGGATGGTGACGCTCAGTCCGAGCGAGAGCCCGACGAACTGGTGGAGCGCGCCGCCGACGAGCGCGCCTGCGGTCAGTAATCCGATGCCAACGGTCAGCGCCTGGAGCGCGCTCGACCCGGTTCGCCGGTACGCCCGGAGGGCGAGAAACGTCAGCGCACCCCCGAACGCGACGGTCGCCGTCTTCGCGGCGACGAGGACCACAGCCGTTTCCTGACTCATAACTAGCTTCGACTACTACGCTCGCCTACATATAAGCCGCCGCGCGTTTCTACGCGATGAGAATCATTCCGTGACGTACAGCGAGTAGACGATGACGGCGAAGCCGGCGGTGATGAGGACGCTCTCGACCAGGAGGCCGACCCGCAGTTCCATCTGCAACAGCTGGTCGATGATGCCCGCGAGCAGCGTGCCCAGCGTGACGACGGCGAAGCCGATGGAGAGATAACGCAGCGACTGCGCGCGGGTTCGACTGTACGCCCGGTAGGAGAGATAGGTGATGATTCCCCCCAGGATGAGCGTCAGCGTCTTCATCACCACGATAGCCGTCGGGACTGTGATTGCGTGAGGACTCATGTTTCCTTGCGCACCTCCGACCAGAGGTCGGCCAGCCGTTCGTCGGCGGTCCGTGGCTGCCGGGTGACCTCCACCTCGAACTCGCGGCTGTCGGCGAGTCCGATGACGACCTCCTCGAAGGCGACCGAGTACTGGCTGGCGTGCTGGCCGTCCGGTCGTATCTCGGTCCCCTCTTCGAGCAGCGAGGCCTCGGTCAGCAGGTCGAGCTTCCGGTACGTCGTCGAGAGCGGCACGTCGGCCCGGTTGGAGATTTCGTCGGCCGTCATCGGCTCGTCGAGGGCCCGTACGATAGCCCGGCAGTCCGGGTCGTCCAGCGCGTCGAGCACATCCTGCAGGTCGGGGATGTCCTCGTCGGCGAACGGGTCACGGACCATCTCTGCCGGGTCTTTCCACGGGACGGTAATAACGGCTCCGACACGGCTCCCGACGCAGGACTGCTCCACCACGGGTTCGGCCGGGTCTCAGGACGGTGGCCGGCTCTCGCCCATCCGGCGGCGGGCGAGCAACAGGAAGACGACGGGCGACAGCAGCCCCATCACCAGCATCGCCAGCAGCGTCCCGAGGGCGAGCTGGTTGGCCGCGGTCCCGGACCCGGAGCCGCCGTTCCCCTCACCGCCCTCGCCACCGCTGCCACCGTCGCCGCCCGTCTCCGGGGCGCTGACGTCGCCCTCGGCGGTGTCGCCGACGGCCACGACCCCCCGCATGCCGACCTCCCCGTGGGGCTCGCAGAAGTACTTGACCGCGCCCGCCTCCTCGAAGGTCTGCTCGAAGGTGGTGCCGGCCTCGCTGACGGGGTCGCCGCTGCGGAAGGATTCGTCGTCGGCGACCACGTTGTGGTTGCCGCCCGCGCCGGTCCACTCCCAGGTCACGGTCGTCCCGGGGTCGACCTGCACCGCCGGCGGGTTGAAGGCGAGTCCGTTGCCCGCACCGACCTCGATGGTCACCTCGCTCTGCCCGGTCAGGTCCACGGTGGTCCCGTCGTACAGGTTCGCGTCGCTGAGGTAGCCGTCGTAGGGCGCGTCCTGTGCGACTGCCGTCCCGGTCGCTGCCGCCGCTGCCGTCGCGCCCGCGCTCGCCTTCAGGAGCGCGCGGCGCGAACAGGTCGTCTGCGTGGGCTCGCTCATACAACACAGTCCCTTCGTCAGTGCTGATAAAACCGTGTATTCGCGTCGCACCCGCCGGTTGCTCTCGGTCCGGGCAGCGCGTGGCCGTCGTCCCGCGCCGCGCCGGACGGGACCGGGGCGCTTTTCTCACTCCCTGTGTTACGCCAGCGTGTGCTGTCGGTCGAGCTTCACACGCACTCGTCGCTGTCCTACGACGGCCGGGACCCCGTCGACAGCCTGCTGGAACGGGCCGCGGCCGTCGGGCTCGACGGCCTCGCAGTGACTGACCACGACGAAATCGAGGCCAGCCTCGACGCCGCGGCCCGCGCCGCCGACTACGGCCTCGTCGGTATCCCCGGCATGGAGGTGACCTGCGACGCCGGCCACGTCCTCGCACTCGGCGTCGAGGAACTGGTCCCCGCGGGCCTGTCCTTCCACGACACGCTCGACCGCATCCACGACGCCGGCGGCATCGCGGTGGTCCCCCACCCCTTCCAGGAGTCCCGCAGCGGCGTCCTCGCGAACATCTCCCGGGGGGACCTCACCGCCGCCGACGCCATCGAGGTGTACAACTCGCGGCTGTTGACCGGTCGTGCGAACCGCCAGGCCGAGCGCTTCGCCGACGAGGCGGGCATGCCCAAGACCGCCGGCAGCGACGCCCACATCAGCGAGATGGTCGGGCGCGCAATCACCAACGTCGACGCGGCGGAGCCGACGGTCGAGGCCATCCTGGCGGCCATCGTCGACGGCCGGACGACCGTCGAGGGCCGGCGCACGCCCTGGCACATCAGCTTCCGCCAGGCCGCCGGCGGGGTGAAACGCCGCGTCGCCGCCCGCTTTCGCAGCCTCATCGAATGAGGGCCGACGTCGCCGGTGCGGACCCGTCCCTCGTCCGTGCCGCCATCGAGACGGGTGACCCGCTGCCCGGGAGCGCTGGCTTCGCCGGCAAAGTCGACGGCCGGCTCGTCCGCGACGTACTGGGGCGACAACCGCTGTTCTCCGAGCGCGACGACGCGACGACGTGGAGTCACAACCCCGCGGACCTGGCCGACCCCGTCGCCGTCCCCGCGGGTCACGTCCGCACCGCCGCGGGCGACGAGCGCGTCTGGACGCTCCCCGACCCAGACCCGGTTTCCGACCCCGACGAGGCGGTCGCTGCCGTCCGGTCGGCGGTCGACGAGTCGCTGTCGGGGGTGGCGACAGACGGCCTGGCCGTCGCCTTCTCCGGCGGCGTCGACTCCGCGCTCCTGGCTGCCCGGCTGGACGCGCCGCTGTACGCCGTCGGGTTCCCGGACAGTCACGACCTGGACGCCGCCCGCTCGGGCGCGGCCGCGCTCGGGTGCGACGTGCGCACGGTGGAACTCGACCACGCCGCCCTCGAAGCGGCGGTGCCGGACCTCGTCGCCGCCATCGGTCGCACCGACGCGATGGCGGTCCAGATTGCGCTGCCGCTGTTTCTGGTCGCCGAGCGGGTGGCTGCCGACGGCTTCGACCGACTGGCGGTCGGCCAGGGCGCGGACGAACTGTTCGGCGGGTACGCGAAAGTCGCCCGCGCACCCGACGACCCCCGCGTCGACGCCGACACCGTCCGCGGCGCGCGCCGGGAGGTGATGGGGACGCTCCCCGACCAGCTACAGCGGGACGTGCTCGCGCTGCGGGCTGCGGGGGTCGAGCCCGTCGCGCCGCTGTTGCACGACCGGGTGGTCGAGGAGGCGCTCGCCCTGCCCGGCGACCTACTGGTGACCGACCGCGGCGAGCGCAAGTGGGCGCTGCGGCTGGCCGCTCGCGAGTGGCTCCCCGACCGGCTGGCCTTCCGCGAGAAGAAGGCGGTCCAGTACGGCAGCCTCGTCTCGCGCGAACTGGACCGGCTGGCGCGGCAGGCGGGGTTCAAACGCCGGATGGACGACCACGTGACCCAGTTCGTCGAGTCGCTGGTCGAGTGACCGGCCGGGACATCGCTGGAGGCCGCCGGGACTCGGGAACCGAGCGACGCTACGGTGAAAACCGTTTATTGCTCGACGCCGTACTGGTATCTCAATGGAGTCCCCGTTCGACGTGCTCTGCATCGACCGCGACGCGGACGACGAGACGGTCGAGCGCGCCTATCGCGAGCGCGTCAAGGAGGCCCACCCGGACCAGGGCGGGTCGGTCGAGGAGTTCCGCCGGGTGCGGGCGGCCTACGAACGCATCATCGCGGGCGAGGAACCGGAGGAGCCAGCCGCGGTGGCCGAGACCGGTCCCACTCGCCGGCGGGCCAGGACGGAGGTGACCTATCTCAACTACGACGTCCTCGCCGACCACGGCTGGGCCGTCGACGACGACACCCTCTTCGAGAAGGCCGCGGCGGCGGACCTCGACACGGAGGACTACGGCCGCTTCTACGCGGAGCCGGGCGAGTCGCTGCTGGAGGCGGCGGAGAACCGCGGGTTCGCCTGGCCGTTCGCCTGCCGTGGCGGGGCCTGCGTCAACTGCGCCATCTTGCTCCACGAGGGGGAACTGTCGATGCCCGTCAACCACGTCCTCCCGACCGAGATGATGGAGCGCAACATTCGCCTGTCGTGCAACGGCATGCCGATAACGGACGAACTGAAGGTCGTCTACAACGTCAAGCACATGGCCGACCTGGAGGAATTGCTCCTCCCGCCGAAGCCCTTCGAGGCGGCTTACGCGGGGGACTGACCACCTTTTTCGCGGTCCTTCATTCAGTATGGTTGCATATTGTGCGGCCGGCCCAGACTCTACCGATCGAGAATACTGTCAGCTAATGGTGAGTATGTCCCTTGTTCAATCGTCTGACGTGGGGCTCGTAGTCTCCTTGTTGTTCAGCTCGATCCAGTTGCTCTCGGCGTAATCCAGCCACTGCCGGATCATCACGTACGTCACCATCGTCTGGGCGATGGCAAACGCCGATAAGTACGCCAGCAGTTGCGCGTGGAGTGAGTCACCGAGTGGAACGTTGCTACCGACGTAAACGGCGACAATTGTCATGAAGACTGCCATACCGATAAAAAGGAACAGGGAGGGCTGTTCGTCCATATAATATCATCTCTCACCGCTCTCAAAAATTGTTAGGGTCGAGTACTTTGATATTGCATGATAAGTAAGGGCGCGGTTACAACGACGAGCCAATACGACTCGCCATTCAGGCCCATCAGCAACAGTTGCCTGCTGACTGTGTGAGCTGTACTGTACACTGACTCCCTTCGTACGAACCGCTCGGTCACCATTCCAGCCGATTGATTCACTCCCTGCCGACGGCTTCGATTGCGCGCTGGCCGATTTCCACCACGTCCGACGCCAGTTGCTCGGCGCGTTCCTCCAGGTCTGCCGGCGTGAACCACTCCCAGTCCTCCGCGGGCTGTTCGCCCGCGGACGGCGTGATGTCGCGGCTGTCGACCGCGCCGTAGAAGACGAAGTCGATGTGCTGGTGACCGACCTCGCCGTCGCAGACGTTGATATCTTCGAGCAGGAAGTGCTGTGGCTGTGGAATCGACTGGACGGTAGCGGATTCGATTGCCTCCTCCGGTGCGACGAGGTCCGGGTCCAGTCCCAGTTCCTCGCGGACTTCCCGCACCGCCGCCCGGTGGGGCACCTCGTCGCGGTCGATGTGACCGCCGGGCGGGAGCCACATGTCGAGTTTGTCATGGTGGTGCAGGGCTGTCGCGCCGTCGTGGACGACGTAGACGGTCGCGACGAAGTGACGCGTCGTCTCCATGGTCGCGGGCAGGGACCGTCGGCGCTTGTGTGTTACCTTCTCTCTCCGTGCACGTCCCTCGCATCTCTCGGCCGGAAAGGTAGATTCTTAGCCCCCACTCCCCTGGCTTGCCACATGAGCTACGACACGGTACGTGACGTGGACCCCGCCGTCGCCGACGCCCTGGAGGGCGAACGCGAGCGGCAGAACGACACGCTGGCGATGATCGCCAGCGAGAACCACGTCAGCGAGGCCGTCCTCGAAGCGCAGGGCTCGGAACTCACCAACAAGTACGCTGAGGGCTACCCCGGCGAGCGCTACTACGCGGGCTGTGAGTACGCCGACGAGGTGGAGACCCTGGCAATCGAGCGCGCGAAGGAACTCTGGGGCGCGGAACACGTCAACGTCCAGCCTCACTCGGGCACGCAGGCGAACATGGGCGTCTACCTCGCGATGCTCGACCCCGGCGACAGGATTCTCTCGCTGGAACTGGAACACGGCGGCCACCTCTCCCACGGCCACCCCGCGAACTTCACGGGCAAGACCTACGAGGTCGAGCAGTACCACGTCGACGCCGAGACGGGCTACATCGACTACGAGGAACTCCACGAGCAGGCCGAGGCGTTCCAGCCGGACATCATCGTCTCCGGCTACTCCGCGTACCCGCGGGACATCGAGTGGGAGGAGATACAGCGCGCGGCCGACGCCGTCGACGCCTACCACCTCGCCGACATCGCCCACATCACCGGCCTCGTCGCGGCGGGCGTCCACTCCTCGCCGGTCGGCATCGCCGACTTCGTGACCGGCAGCACCCACAAGACCATCCGCGCCGGCCGCGGCGGCATCATCATGTGCGACGAGGAGTACGCCGACGCCGTCGATTCCGCGGTGTTCCCCGGCGGGCAGGGCGGCCCGCTGATGCACAACGTCGCCGGCAAGGCCGTCGGCTTCGAGGAGGCCCTGGAGCCCGAATTCGACGAGTACGCCCGGCAGGTCGTCGACAACGCCGTCGCGCTCGGCGAGCAGCTCCAGGACCACGGCTTCTCGCTGGTCTCCGGCGGCACCGACAACCACCTCGTGCTGGTCGACCTGCGCGACTCGCACCCGGACACGACCGGCAAGGAGGCCGAGGCGGCCCTGGAGGAGGTCGGCATCGTCCTCAACGCCAACACCGTCCCCGGCGAGACGCGCTCGGCGTTCAACCCCTCGGGCATCCGCGCCGGCACGCCCGGCATCACGACGCGCGGGTTCGACGAGGAGGCCACCCGCGAAGTCGCGGACCTCATCGCCCGCGTCGTCGACGACCACGACGACGAGGACGTGAAAGCCGAGGTCGCAGACCGCGTCGCCGAACTCACCGACGAGTTCACGCTGTACGAGTAACGACGCTTCTCAACTCACTGCAACCGTCACCGCGGCGACGTCGCGCGTGACCACACCGACTCCGCGACGAGCGGGCCGGGTGCCGCCGGGTCACCAGGAACCCGACGCCGTAGCAGGCGAACCCGACGGTGACGACACAGGGGCTCCTCGTGGTCGGGCGACGAAGGAGAAGGCGCGGTCGCGTTCAGTCGCTTTGCTCGGCCGTGTCGATGCCCAGCGCCTCGTTGGCTCCGCAGTAGCCCGTCGTGACGGTGAATCCGAGTATCAGCGCGCCGATGCCGGTAAGCAATCCTTTCTTGCGCTTCCCGCCGCGGAGCGCGCTGACAGCGACAGTTGTCAGCACGGCGGTGAGGAGCGCGCGGACGATACGGTCGCGGCCGCCGACGTTTCTGTCCATGTGCGTCCAGCGGTACGGCCCGCAGCCATTTGAATTTTCGACTCCCTACTCGCCGTCGTCGGCACCGAGGTCCGCGAAGCCGTCCGCGGACCCGGGTATCCCGCAGACCCCCGCAGCGTCACCGGCGCGGACGACCCCCTCCGAGAGTTCACCCAGTTCCCATATCGGGTCGTGGCCCGTCTCCCGGCGGTGCTGTTCGATGCGCTCGCGGGCCGGGCCGAGTTTCTCGAACGCCTCGGCGAGGTCGCAGTCCGGACAGGTGACGGTCGCGCGGGTGGATGCCATCGTCGACTCTAGCCCGAGAGGGCGGTAAGGTGTTTCGCCCGCAGGTCGACCTTTTTGTCCCGCCGACCCGACTGTGTGGGTGTGTCACCCGAAACTCGGCCAACGCGCCGCCGCTTTCTCGCCGCCGGCGGGACGGCTCTCGCCGCACTCGCCGGCTGTACCGGCGACGGTGCGACGCCGGCGCAGGACCGCGACACCACTACGCCGACGGCCAGCGACGGGACCACTATGACACCCGAACTCGACCTCCGGGAGGCGAACGTCGTCGGCGTCGCCGTCGAGCGCCAGGGCGGGTCGGTCTCCTTCGACGTGACGCTGCACCACGACGACGACGGCGAGGACGGCTACGCGAACTGGTGGCAGGTGGAGACGCTGGACGGCGAGCGACTGGGCCGGCGCGTCCTCACGCACCCACACTCCCGCCAGCCGTTCACGCGCTCGGACACCTACGAGATTCCGGCCGAGACCACTTGCGTCGTCGTCCGCGGCCACGACCAGACCCACGGCTACGGGGGGCAGGCGATGGTGGTGTCCCTCGACACCGGCGCGACGCGGGCCGTCCGGCAGGGCAGCGAACAGCAGTCGCTCTCCGACGCGGCGTGTCCGTGAAAATCCGTAGCGGTCGCTGGTGTCTCTGGAGAGAGAGTATCCGGCGTGATGCTCGTCGTCGAGCGACAAGTCCTCGTCGGCCAACACCGGTCTACTGAGTGTGGTATGGTCCCGCAACGCGCCCCGTTCGGGAGATGTGCCGTGGTGTCCAGACACGACGTGAGGGGGGTTGTCCAGTTCGGTGACGCGCGACGGGGCAATCCGTACCTCTGACAGTATGGTAACCCATCCGGCGGTACGACACGACGTCGACAGCCCACAACTCCTCGTCCGACCGCCGACTACAGGTAGTAGTGTCACGTGTTTATCCTTGCTTACTAATATGCTGCATCCAGCCCCGGAGTAGGGACTAACTATCTAGAGGAAGGCAGTCGCTTCCGGCCGTGCCGTCAGTCGGTCTCCTCGTAGAGCGTCTCGAAGAGGCGGCGCTGGGCCTCGCGGAGGTGGTGTGTGAGCGTCGGCTGGGAGATACCCAGCAGCGTCGCCAGTTCCGCGCCGGTCGTCTCCCGCGGCGACTCGAAGAACCCGCACTCGTAGGCGGTCACAAGCACCTCGCGCTGGCGGTCGGTCAGCTTCGCCTCCAGCGCCTCCCGGACGTCGCTGCGTATCCGCGGCTGGCGTTCGACATCTTGGCGGGAGAGCAGTTCCGTGTCCTGGTAGCTCGTCCGGACCCGGTCGAGGAACACCCGGACGTCCAGTTCCTGGGGGAGGCGGACCACCGCCCGTGTCTCGTCGGCGGTTGCCACGACCTCGCGGGGAATGCTGCCACAGCGGAGGAGCGTGGCGGCGACCGTCTCCCCGCCGACCGTCGCGCGGAAGAGGTGTTCCTCGCCCGCGGCGACGTGCGTGAGCGACTCGACGGAGACGAACTCCTCCTCCAGGGCCAGCACCGCCTCGACCGGGGCGTCCGCGAGCGCGAACAGCACCTGCGCTCTCCCGCCCCGTTCTGGCAGTATCTCCCGGTACGTGACGGGCTGGTCCGCGATTCCGGCGACGGCGTTCAGGAAGGTCCCTGCCCCGCCGATGCGCAGTTCCAGTTCCGTCACCTGCTCCGCGAGGATGCCCCGCCTGGTCTCGGTGGTGTTGATGCCGTAGGCAATCAGTTCGCCGAGGTCGCCGAGCACGCCGGCGACCGGTTCCGCGAAGGCGTCCGGCTCCGTCCCGTAGACGGCGAGGACGCCGTAGGTCGTCTCGCCGTGGACCAGCGGTACGGCGGCCGCCGACTGGAAGTTCCGGTCCAGCGCCGCCCGCGCCCAGGCTGCTCCACGGATGTCGTCCGCGACGTTCGAGACGACCGTCGCGGAACCGGACTCGGCGGTCCTGGCGGCCGGTTCGGCTCCGTCGACGGCCAGGGACACCGCGTCGAGATAGCCGTCGCCGGCACCCGCCCACGTCTGGGGCTCCACCCGGTCGCCGTCCGGCGGGACGGTGCCGATCCAGGCGAAGGTGTAGGGCTCCATCCCGGTCAGTCGCTCGCAGACCTGCTGCTCGATTTCCTCCCGGGTCCCGGCGCGGACGAGCAACTGGTCGACGTCGCGGACGAACTCGAGCATGCCCTCCGTGCGGTCCAGGCGTTCGGTCCGGTCGGCGAGAATGCGGTCGCGCTCGCGGATGCCGGCCCGCCCCGCGACGCGGTCCAGCGCGGCCTCCGTCGTCGCCGCGAGGAGGCCGACGAGCCGCTGGATGCGGTCCTCCAGCCCGCCCGGTTCCGGCGACGAGGCGACGAAGATGCCGTGGTCGCCGAGCGGGACCAGCATCACGCTCCGTGCGTCCGTCTCGGCATTGGAAGCCCGGTCGTCCGTCCGGACGTCCGCGAAGGTCTGTGTCTCGCCGCTGACGTACGTCTGCCAGGCTATCGAGTCCTCGTGGCCGGGGCCGAAGACGATGGGCTCGCCGTAGTACTCCATGAGCGTCTCCGTCGCGGCCGCCGGCGCGAGCACGTTCTCCTCGTCGTCGAACAGGAAGATGCCCACGCCGGGGAGTCCCAGCACGTCCGCTGCGGCGTCGACGACGACCTCGCAGACCTCCTGTTCGGTCTCGACGCCGAGCAGGTCCTGCGTGGTCTCGTACAGGCGGGTGAGCATCTCCTCGCGCTCCCGGCGTTCGACGGCGGCGATGGCGTAACCGACGGTGTCGCCCAGTTCACCCAGCACTTCCAGTTCCCGCTCGCTGAACACGTCGGCCTCCTCGGCGTAGACGGCGATGACGCCGTAGCGCGTCCCCTCGTACGTGACGGGGATGGCGGCGACCGACTCGACGCCGGCCGCGCGCATGTCGGCGTGCCAGTACGGTGCCGCCGCTTCGTCCGGCATCGAGTGGACGACCTCCACCTCCTCGCGTTCGAGCGCGCGCCGGCCGGGACTCGTCTCCGGGTTGGACGCGTCGGTCGGAAACACCTCCTCGACGAACTCCTCGCCGGCGGCCGTCCACGCGTGGGGAATGAAGGTGTCGTCGCCGCGCAACCGGAGCGCGAGCGCGAACCCGTAGCGGCCAGCGCCGGTCAACCGGTCACAGACCGCCTGTTCGACGTCGGCCCTGGTGGTCGCTCTGACCAGCGCCTGGTCGATGGCGCGGATGACGTCGTTGATGCGGTCGAGTCGTTCGAGCGCGTCGCGTTGTTCGGCTATCTTCCGCTCGCGCGCCCGGCGGTCGGTAACGTCCTGGACCGTGACGACCACTCTCGTCACATCGCCGTCGTCGTCGACCATCGGTGCGCTGTTGAGCGAGACCCTGCGCTCGTCGCCGCCGGGCTGTCTGACGACCGCCTCGTAGCCGTAGGCGGGCTCTCCGGTTTCGAAGCTCTCCGCGACCGGGAACTCGGCGGACGACAGCGACTCCCCGTCCGCGTCGTAGACCTCCCACTGCTGGTCGTCGAACGTCCGCTCGGCCAGTTCCTCGGCCGACAGCCCGAGCACTTCCCTGGCCCGGTCGTTCGCGCGGACCAGCGACCCCTCCGGGCCGTAGACGCAGATGCCGACCGGGCTGGTGTCCAGAATCCCCTCGACGAGGTCGCGCTCCGCCTGCAGTTGTCGCTCCCGCTCGCGCTGCTCCGTGACGTCCCGTATCACGCCGACCGAACCCGTCAGCTTCCCGCCGACGGTCACCACCGCGATGCGCGTCTCGCAGGGCACCGCCCGGCCGTCCCTGGTCAGCAGGTCCATCTCCAGCGTGTCGACGCGGTGGTCGTCCGCACGGAGCTGACTCCGTATCAGTTGCTCGCCGTCCTCGATGTGGTCCTGACGCATCACTTTCGAGACGTGTTCCCCGATGAGTTCGGACCGCTCGTAGCCCGTCAGGGAGACTGTCGCGTCGTTGACGGCCACGATGGTGCCCTTCGCGTCCAGTTGATAGATGGCGTCGCCGGCCGTGTTCAGAAGCGTCTCGTAGCGTTCGAGCCGTTCCCGGTGAATGCTTCCGGCCACCGGCGTCCCGACGACGCTTTGCAGCCGCGTCACCACCAGCGACGGGGGCGTCGAGGCGGGTCCGGACTGGATGACGTCGGCCGCCCCCGCCCGGAGCAACTCGCTCACGTACCTGCTGGTGGCGTCCGGGGCGAAGACGACGACCGGAAGGCCCGGCTGTTCGGACTGCAGTTCCCTGACGAGTGCCAGGCACTCGTTCCCCTCGCCGGGGTCACAGAGGACAGAGTCGAAGGTTCCACGCTCCAGTTCGGCGGCGGCGTCGTCGATGGACGTCGCGACCGTGAGACGGAGCGCGTCCTCGTCGAACCGCAGTTGGTCCACTATCGCTGCCCCGTTCGTATCGTCTGCAGCGACGTACAGGACGTCGAGCGTCGTCGTGGTCGTATGCATCTGGACAGTGGACACCGGCTGCTGTCACACGCTCCCGAACGTGTATTGTGGGGTTCAATTGGTCACGACTCCACATAACAGTCTCGGCCAGCCCTGCTGTCCCGCCCGGAGTCGTCAGGGCGCTGGTCTACGGGCGCACGCGCTCGGCGACTGTAGACTGTATCCAGGCGTGCTCGTTCAGCGGGTCGGAAATCATGGCCACGGTCGAGGACCCGACTTCGAACTCGTCGTACTCCTCCCTGATGCGTTCGCCGTCGTGGGTGTCTGTCGTGCCTTTCGTCATCTGTGCTTCCGGGAGTCCGGCCCCGGCTGGCCGTGTTCGGTCAACTGCACCGTTCCGTCGCGATGGACGTGGACCTGCCAGGTGCCGTAGGCGAACGTTACGCGCAGGTTGCTCGCCCGGGAACGGTCGGGCTGGGCGTACAGCAGTTCCAGTGCGTCGGGGTCGACGACGTCGTACAGGCTCGGCCGGAGTTCGATGGGGTCGATGCCCTCCGCCTCCGCGACCGCCTCGACGATGGCTTCTGTGAGCGTTTCCGGGGATTCCTCGGGGACGACCGCTCGCGCCTCTGTATCCATACCCAGACCAGGCCTCCGTTCCCCTTAGCTATACACTCGATATAACCAAACTGCCGCGGGTGGGTGACCCTATGAGTATAGGGCCCTCCATACGCGTCTATAGCTGGCCCTTCGCCGAGTGGTGTCCGGGTCCCGCGACGCGGGATTCCGGGACGTTGAAGGCTGGTCGCCTCCCCACCCCAGGTAATGACAGCAATTATCGACGGCGACGCCGTCGCCAGCGACGTCCGCGACGGCCTCGGCGACGCCATCGACGCGCTTGCCGACGCGGGCCAGACGCCCGCACTCGCCACCGTCCTGATGAGCGACGACCCCGCGAGCGAGACGTACGTCTCGATGAAGCAGGACGACTGCGAGGAGGTCGGCATCGAGGCCATCGACATCGAAATCGACCCCGACGCGCCCGCGGCGGAGCTGTACGACACCATCGACGACCTGAACGCCGACGACGACGTCAACGGCATCCTCGTCCAGATGCCCGTCCCGGACCACGTCGACGACCGCGAGGTGTTGCGCCGCATCGACCCCGAGAAGGACGTCGACGGCTTCCACCCCGAGAACGTCGGCCGCCTGGTGGCCGGTAACGCCCGCTACAAACCCTGCACGCCACACGGTATCCAGAAACTACTCGCCCACGCCGGGGTCGAGACGGAGGGCGCGGACGCCGTCGTCGTCGGCCGGTCCGACATCGTCGGCAAGCCGATGGCGAACCTCCTGATGCAGAAGGCCGCGGGCGGCAACGCCACGGTGACGGTCTGTCACTCCCGGACTGAGGACCTGGCCGCGAAGACCCGCGGGGCGGACATCGTCATCGCCGCCGCCGGCGTCCCCGAGATGATAGACGGCTCGATGCTCGCGGAGGGTGCGACGGTCATCGACGTGGGCGTCAACCGCGTCGATGCTGACAACGACAAGGGCTACGAACTGGTCGGCGACGTGGACTTCGAGAGCGCCAGAGAGGTCGCCGGCGCAATCACGCCCGTCCCCGGCGGCGTCGGCCCGATGACCCGCGCGATGTTGCTCTACAACACGGTGAAGGCGACCAGCCGCCAGACCGGCGTCGAGGTAACCCTCCCCTAACTCCCCTCGAAGCGGTCGCCGGCGCGGACCAGCGCCGTCTCGTCGCCCTCGCGGAGGTACGCCGACAGGTCCCGGACTGCGCGGACGATTCGCTCTGCTTCTTCCGGTTCCACGTCCCCGTCAAGCGCCTCGATTCGCTTGCGCCGGTCGCGCACTGCCGACAGGACCTCCGCGACGGGACGTTCAGGGTCCTCCTGCACCCGCCGCAGGTCCGAGACGTAGGCGTCGACGGCGGCCGCGACGGCCAGTCCGCGCTCGGCGCGCAGCGAGTCCGGGACCTCCGCCGGCGGCGGGCGCTCGCCGTCCGCGCCGCCGCGCAGCAGCGAGAGGAGGTACAGTTCCTCGTCGTCGTCGACCCGCATCGCCCGCGAGAGCGTCGCGCCGACCCGCCGCAGTTCCGCCGCGACGAGATAGGTATCGCCGAAGGGCTTCAGCCGACCGGCGTCCACGAACCCGGCCCTGTGGAGGTACTGGCGGGCCTGGTCGGCCGCGGTCTCCGCGACGGTCCCGAGCGGTTCGGTGTCGACCTGTTCGATGGCGGGCTGGAGGTCCAGTTCGACCGGGCTGTCCGTGTGCTCTGCATGGTCGCCGACGCCGACGCTGCGCACGCTGCCACACTCCGGGCAGGTTATCTCGCCGGTCTCGTAGTACGACCACCGCGTCCCGCAGTCGGTACACTGGCGCTCGCCGCGGAGTTTCATATCACCGCTTACGGCCCCGAATACAATAAATGACTGTCGCTTAGCTAACACCTAATCGGCCGACACCGGTCGGCACGTGACTCGCTTTGCGTCAGGCCGTTACACTTAAGTTCCTACCCGCATTTGCTCCAAGTGACGCTTCGCTTGGAGGGCCGAAGCGTCAGCGGGGACCAATTCAGGGCGGCAAGCGTTCGCGTGGCCTTTTCCGCCACGCGAACTGCTTTCCATTCCGTTTCAACGTACTTCGGAGCGACAGCGCTTCGCTCAGGAGATGTTCAGCGAGCCGTTGCTCTCGCCTCAGGAGATACTCAGCGAGGTGTCGCTCTCGCCGTCGGCGTTCTCGTCCCACTCGATTTCCAGTTCCAGGCTCAGTTCGCCGGCCCCGTCGGCCGGCCCCTCGCGCTCGGCCTTGACCTCGAACTCGACGGTCTCCGGCGGGTCGAGCGTGACGGACTCGCCGCCGGCTTCCAGCGTCACCGGGTCGCCGGATTCGAGTTTGTCCGCGACCGTCCGCATGTACGACGCCACGGCGGCGAGGGTCTCTTTCCGCTCGCTCTCGAAGAGGACAGTTTCTGGCATACGAACACGTAAGCCGCGAGCGAGAATAAGAGTGTCTGGTTTCCACCGGTCCCGACTCGTCATCGAACGGGCCCGGCGATTGCCGTCTCGTGGACATCTCGCAGAGGCGAACAGTATCCCGAACTATCGCAGGGTTGATTACTTCTGGGGCCGTGCGCCTTGCCGGCAAAACCGCGACGGCCGTTCCTGGCGATGACAGAACCCCTTTCACCGCTCGCCCGGGCGTGACGTCTCGCCGTCACTCGAAACCGCTCGTTTTCGCCGGACTGCGACCCGACAATTTCGGGTTCGAGTCGATTGCTACCAAGGAACATGTGACATCTTCTCCGACTGTTTGCATGGTTCACCAACCTGGCGAGACAACTCCTGTCCCTGACCCGTCAGCTCTCGCACGTATTTGGAACGACATATTTAAGATAATCAGACACGAATAGGTAGTCAGACTATATCGATGTACGACCTGACAGGATTCCAGCGTGACCTGCTGTACGTCATCGCGGGGAAGGAGGAGCCGCACGGACTGGCAATCAAGGAGGAACTGGAGGACTACTACGAGAAGGAAATCCACCACGGGCGGCTCTACCCGAACCTGGACACCCTGGTCGACAAGGGGCTCGTCGAGAAGGGCCAGCGCGACCGGCGGACGAACTTCTACAGCCTGACGCGTCGCGGCCGCCGGGAGATAGAGGCCCGGCGCGAGTGGGAAGGCCAGTACATCGACTACTGAGGCTCCCATCCTCGATGGTCTCGTCGCGAACAGCCACTGCCGTCGCCGGACTCCTGCTCAGCCTCGCGGTCAGCGTCATCCTCTGGTGGCAGTTCGACACCTTCCTGTTCTTCCTGGTCGTCCCCTTCGTCCCCTTCCTGTTCCGGAGCCAGGAGCGACCGCCCGTCAGGGAGTGTCCGGTCTGTGGCTTCCGGACCCGCAACGAGGAGTACGACTACTGTCCCCGCGACGGCCACCGCCTCGACTAGCCGTCTGCTGCCGGGTCGCTGTCGGGGGTGCCGGGCGGACTCTCCTCGGCCGACTCCTCCTCGGGAGCGTCCGACGTGTCGGCCGGGACCGCGGCGTCCGTTCCGTCGCCGGCAGTGTCTCCACTGTCCGGCGGTGCCGCCTCGCCAGTCAGACCACCCGGGTCGACGGCGTCGGCCTCGATGGGTTCGCCGGCGAGCAGTTCCGGGAGCACCAGGCGGACGAAGTGCGCGACGAGCACGAGCACGAGCGGTCCGAGGAAGAGCCCGTACCAGCCAAAGAGGACGGGACCGAGGATGTACGCGAACATGACCGTCCCGGTGTGGAGACCCCTGCCGGAGACGTACGGTCGCAGGACGAGGTCGGGTATGAGGTCCACGATGACGATGGAGACGACGGCGACGAGCGCGACGAATCCGAACCCGGACCCGGTGAGCGCGGCCCGCCCGCCGAGGTAGAGCACGAGCGGGACGTAGACGATTTTCATGCCGACGACGGGGATGAGACTCCCGGCACCGGCGAGCACGCCGACGAGCGCGGGGGAGGGCACCGCCAGGTCCGGCGGGGCAGCGAGGTTCAGCAGGCTGTAGGCGATAGCGCCGATGACGCCCGTCAGGAGGGCGTTGAGGATGTTGCCGAAGTAGACGTCACGCAGGCTCTCGTCGACGGCGCGGCCGTAGGACTCCAGCGTCCCGCGGTCGTCGTTGAGCAACGTGCCGTAGCCCGCCAGCCGGTGGCCGTCCCGGAGCAGGTAGAAGGCGATGGCGAAGGCGACGAAAAGCGAGAGCAGGCCGGAGCCGACGAGGCCGAGATAGCCCAGCGCGGAGGCCAGCACGTCGAGTGCGGCCTGGGGGTCGCCGACCTGGTCGAGTGCGGCCTGGGGGTCGTCGACGACAGTCGAGACGTTGAGGTAGGGCTCGATCGTCGAGGCGTAGGGGCCGAAGTCGATGTTGCTGGCGACGGTGGCGAGTTCCTGGAGGGCGACCGCGGCGGTGTAGGCGACGAGCAGGACCAGCGGCAGCGCGAGCACGACCAGGGCCAGCGCCGCCGACACCGTCGGCTGGCCGACGAACCGGCGGATTGCCCGGTGTGCCGGACGGGTCGCGTAGTACAGGAAGATGCCGAAGACGACTGTCCCGAGGAAGGCCAGTGCCACCCACGCCAGCAGCGCGGCGAGCGCGAGACCCACGGCAGCCCAGGCCGCCCGGTACGTGTCGAACCGGTCGAACATGCCTCCCGGTTCCACGTCTCGGGTGAAAAGTGCGTGGGTCGTCCTGGTACCCGCGCGGTCCTGCGCCGGCCCACGACTTGGCACGCGGACTCGTGTTGCTGCCCGACGACGCTGAGGTGATTCCTACGCCAGTGCGTGTCACGTGCTGGCACATAACTTATCTCGTGGCTGCCCCAACGTCGTGGTATGGACCGCGACAGCGCCGAGCCGCAGGTTGCGGGCGTCCCCGGCGACGCCGCCCGGCAGTGGGTCGAGTACCACCACGAGTACGCCGCCCCGAGTACGTACGTCTACGACTTCGTCTGGGACCACACCGCGCCCGCCATCGGCCCCTTCTGTACCGACGTCGACGGCAACGTCCTCATGGACTTCACCGGCCACGTCGGCGCGATGCCGCTCGGGTACAACAACCCCAAGATTCTGGACCCGCTCGCGGAGTTCGACCTCGTCGAGCCGACGAAAATCGCCGGCCAGGACTTCTACACCCGGGCGGGGACCGGCGGCGACACCGTCCCCGACGTCCCAGGCCCGGCGGGCCTGATGGAGCGGCTGACCGACGCCTGCAGCCACTACGGGCTGGACACCGTCTTCCTCTCGAACACCGGCGCGGAGGCCGTCGAGAACGCCATCAAAATCGCCTACGACCACACCAGCGGGAAGTACGCCATCACCTGCGAGGGGGCCTTTCACGGCCGCACGCTCGGGGCGCTCTCGCTGAACCGCTCGAAGGAGATTCACCGCCGGGAGTTCCCCGAGATTCCGAGCGTCCACGACGTCCCCTTCTGCACCGACCGGGCCTGTTGCCCCGACACGTGCGACTGCGGGTTCTTCTTCGCGGAGACCTCGCGACTCCGCCGGATGGTCGGCGAGGGCGGCTACGTCAACCCCGCGGAGACGGCGTATCTCATTCTGGAACCCGTCCAGGGCGAGGGCGGCTACCGCTTCCCAAGCGACGCCTTCATGGACGAGGTGGCGGCCGTCGCAGACGCGTACGACATCCCGATCGTGGTCGACGAGGTCCAGTCCGGGCTCGGACGGACCGGCGAGATGTGGGCCTCGGACCACTACGCCATCGAACCGGACGTCATCGCCAGCGCGAAGGCGCTGCGGGTGGGGGCGACCATCGCCAGCGAGGACGTCTTCCCCGACGAGCAGGGACGGCTCTCCTCGACGTGGGGGGCCGGCGACATCCTCGGCATCGCCCAGGGCGCGCTCACCATCGACGCCATCCACCAGTACGACCTGCTCGACAACGCCACCGAGCGCGGCGCGCAGGCCAGGGAGTTGCTGGCGCAGGCGGCGATGTCCGGTGTCGTCGACGTGCGCGGGAAGGGGCTGATGCTGGCCGTCGAGTGGGAGTCGCCGGACCGACGGGACGCGGTGATGGAGGCGGCGCTGTCGCGGGGACTGCTCACGATGGGCTGTGGACGGAAGACGATGCGGCTGCTGCCGCCGCTGGACGCGACGCCCCGGGAGATACGTCTCGGGACCGGGCTCCTGGCGGAGGCCGCCGAGACAGCGGCCTGACCCGGCTCACCTGACGACCGTCACCGGCACCGGCGACCGACGGATGACTGTCTCGGCCACGCTTCCCAGCAGGACGCGGGTCGTGCCCCTCCGGCCGTGGCTCCCGATGACCACGTGGTCGATGTCGTTGTCCTCGACGTAGTCCACGATGGCCCGGCCGGCCCGCCCGCTCAGCCGCTCCGTCTCGATGTCGACGCCGCTGGCTTCGGCCGTCTCCCGGGCCTTGTTCAGAATCCGTTTGGCTCGTTTCTCGTAGTTCGATATCAGTTCGTCGTAGCTCCCGATGGTCTCGATGCCGGTCATCGGCTCCAGGTCGTGCGGGTCGATGGCGTGCACGGCGACGAGTGTCGCCTCCGGGTACTGCTCGACGGCGAAGTCGAGCGCCTTCTTCGACGGGTCCGATTCGTCCAGCGGCACCAGTATCCTGTCAGGCATGGTCAATTGCGGGAGTTTCCGTCGCTCCTATTTTGTTATCCTTCACGTACTTCTGACGGCAGTAACCAAAGCAGACGCTACCGGGTGGGAAGCGCCGCGTGACCGCCGACGAGCCGGTCGACTCAAACGGTCATTTGACTCTCCGTTCTTTATACCATCTCTCTCGCCGATTGACTGCCTGTATGCAACGCAAGTACCTCGCAGCAATCGGCTTCGCCCTGCTGCTCGCGCTCAGTACAGTCGGTGTCGCCGCCGGACTCGGTCCGTCCGGGGCGGCCCCGGCCACGGCAGACGACCAGCCCACGAACCGCTCGATAACAGTCGACGCCACCGGTGAGGCGAGTGCCACCCCCGACCGGGCCGTCATCCACCTCGCGGTCAGAGCCGAGGGTGAGAACCCGTCGGCGGTCCGTGACGAACTCGTCAGCGGGGCCGAGGACCTCCGCGCCGCGCTGGACGAACTCGGCGTCGAGTACGAGACGGTCGCGTACTCCGTCGACGAGCGCTATCGGCCCCCGGAGCAGTCGGGCGGCCCGACCTACGAGGGGGTGCACCGCTTCGAAGTCACGCTCGACGACCCGAACGCGACCGGGAGCGTCGTCGACGCCGCAGCGGACGCGGACGCGTCGGTCGACCGCGTCCGGCTGACCCTCTCCGACGAGAAGCGCGAGGAACTGCGAACCGAGGCCATCCAGAACGCGATGGACGACGCGCGCCAGCAGGCCGACACCATCGCCGCGGCCGCTGACCTCTCCGTGGCCTCCGTCCTGACGGTCGACGCCGCCCAGAGCGACTACAGTCCCGTGGCCTACGAGCAGGCAGCGGCGGCCGACTCCGGAAGCGCCAGTACCACCATCGACAGCGGCGACGTTTCCGTGACCTACGACGTGCAGGTCAGCTACGAGGCGACGGAGTAACGAGCGTCGCGACTCCGCTCCATTTTTTGCGACCGACCGGCCAGCGACGGTAGCGTCCGCGACCTAGAACTGGTAGCGCCGGTCGTCGTTTTGCTGGGGCTGGGGGAACTGGTTGCCCCCGGTCATCTCCTCGAAAGTCATCCCGGAGAGGTACTCGTCGTAGGTGGCGTCGTAGCCGCTGCGGAGGTGGAAGTCCAGATTGCCGGTCTCGACGGCCGTCTGGAAGAGCATGTGGACGGCCCGCCGGAGCAGTTCGTCGGTGTCGTCGGGCTCCAGTGCCACCGTCAGCATGGCGAGTTCGTTGCGCGTCTCGCGGTCCAGGTCGACACTCAGCTCCTCGCCGAGGTCCGCGTACCGCTGCTCCACGTCGTCGGTGAGCTCGTCGAGACTCATGTTCGTCGCGTGGGCAGGCGCGTGGATACGGGTTTCGACTCCCCGGCAGGGGCGTCCGCCCGCCCGAGACCGCGTCCGCGGACGACATTGGAAGATGGTGTTCAAATATTGCCGGAAAAGTCCCAGTTAGGTCAATCGCGGCCGAGTAACAGGACAAATGAATAGAAATGATCCGTACACTCCGACGGGGGCGTACATCTACGAGTGCACGGTCTGCGGGGCGCGAATCGAATCCGAAGAGCGAATCGGGGAGTGTTCGTCGTGCGGGGGCGCGGTCCAGAACATCGCGGTCCCGCGCGAGTGACGGTCAGTAGTCGGGGAGGTCGTCCGGCGCTTCGTAGTTGCCCTCCCAGTCGATGTACTCCTCTTTGAGCACGTCGCAGACGATCTGCCCGAACTCCGTCAGCGACGCGTTGATGGCCGAGACGGTCCCCCAGGAGTCGATGTCGGGGTGTATCTCGCGTTCGCGCCAGTCCTCCGGTAGCCCCGGCGCGTGGTACCCGACGCGGTCCGCGAAGTCGTCCCAGAAGAAGTCGAACTCGGCGACGAGTTCGAGGTCGAGCACTATCTCCCACTCCGACTCGTCGAGTTCGGTGTGCTCGGCCCACTCGTCGAACGAGCGCTCCCAGGCACCCTCCTCGAGGTACTCCTGGAGTTCGTCGCGGCGGTAGTCCTCGCCCTGGACCTCGACGTCGTCGTACTCGTCGACGTTCGTCGTGGGCGAGAGTTCGGGCGGTTCCGGGGCTTC
Source organism: Salinibaculum sp. SYNS191 (assembly GCF_037338445.1). NCBI lineage: Archaea > Methanobacteriati > Methanobacteriota > Halobacteria > Halobacteriales > Haloarculaceae > Salinibaculum > Salinibaculum marinum. The sequence goes on along the minus strand of NZ_CP147838.1, from coordinate 1,076,396 downwards.
GACATCGAGTGTCATGTCTCCCTGTAGGGTCGTCCCGGAGATAAAGACACGCGCCGGCTACGTCGCGTCGCGGGCCTCTGCACGCAGGCGCTCGCCAACCTCTGTCTTCACGGTGAGGTCGGGGACGGAGACTGTCTCCCCGTCCTCGTCGACGGCGGCCAGGACGGAGATAGCCTTCACCGCCAGGTCCCGCTCGCCGGTGTAGCGGTCCTCGTCGTAGCAGCGGACGTGGACGGTGACGCTCGACGACCCCGCCTCGATGACATAGGCGTCGAGCAGCGCAATCGAGCCCTGCGGAATCGGGCGGCGGAAGGCGATGTCGTCCATCCCGACGGTGACCGTCTCACTCCCGGCAAAGCGCATCGCGGCCATCGCCGCCACCTGCTCCATCCACTTCAGCAGGTCGCCCCCGTGGGCGGTCCCCATCGCGTTGGACTGCCCGGGGAAAATGTAGCGTCGCGTCTCGACTTTCGTTTCGAGCAGCGTGGGCATACCCGGACGTCGCCGCTGGGACAGATGTGTCTACCGGGTCGTCGTCGCGGTCGCTCGGGCCGCGCTCACGCGGAGACGTACTGTGCTTCCCACTCCTGACGGGCGTCCAGTTCCCGCTCGCCACGCTGTGTCAGGTGGTAGACGTTGGTTCGGCGGTCCTTCTCGCCCTTCTCGACGAGCCCCTTCGTGACGAGTTCGTCGAGGTTCGGGTAGAGCCGCCCGTGGTTCACCTCACCCTCGTAGTAGTCCTCCAGTTCCTCCTTGATTGCCAGTCCGTGCGGTTCGTCCAGTCCCGTGATGACGACCAGGAGGTCCCGCTGAAAGCCAGTCAAATCGTGCATCAACGGGGATATGTTGCTTCCGGTTTATTACGTTAACTGTTTACTTGCTTACCTAGTTCGCCCGTCCGGACGATGCCGACAACGGTAAACCGTCCGACCCAGTAACGCCACTGATGACCGAGAGCGGCCGCGACGGTGACCCAATCGAGACCGAGACGCCGGCTCCGCCCGGCGAACCCTCGGGAGAGGGGTCGGTCACCGTCGTCGGCACCGCACACGTCTCCCACGAGAGCGTCGCGGAGGTCGAGGAGACCATCGAGCGCGAGCGGCCGGACGTCGTCGCGGTAGAACTCGACGAGAATCGCTACCGGCGCATGCAGGGCGAAGCGCCCGAGGACATCGACGCCGGCGACCTCATCAAGGGCAAGACGGTCTACCAGTTCATCGCTTACTGGCTGCTGTCGTACATCCAGACCCGTCTGGGCGAGCGCTTCGACATCGAACCCGGCGCGGACATGAAGGCCGCCGTCGACACGGCTGAGGAGGTCGGCAGCGGCGTCGCGCTGGTCGACCGGGACATCCAGCTGACCATCCAGCGCTTCTGGAAGCGCATGCGCTTTCGCGAGAAGGTCAGCATGTTCACCTCGATGGCCGTCCTCACCGCCGGCCCCTGGGGCGTCGGCCTCGGCGTCGGCTTCTTCCTGGGTACCATGGTCGCCCTCGTCGGCGGCGCACTCGCCGGCCCCTTCTTCATCCCGCCCGGCCTCAGCGTCGACGTTGGCGTCCCGCTGCTCGGCGGGGTCGTCGGCCTCCTGCTGACGGTCCTCGACGGACTCGTCCTCGCGACGCTCGTGGCCGGGGTCGTCGGCATCCCGATTGCAGTGGTGCTCGCGACCACCACGGGCGACGCCGAGGACGTCGACGAGTTCGACATCGACGAACTGACCGAGGCGGACGTGGTGACGGCGATGATGGAGGAGTTCCGCCGGTTCTCCCCCGGCGGCGCGGAGGCACTCATCGACGAGCGCGACGCCTTCATCGCCCACCGGCTCGTCGCGCTGCGCGAGGCCGGCTACAGCGTCGTCGCCGTCGTCGGGGCCGGCCACCGCGAGGGAATCGAGGGGTACCTGGAGAACCCCGAGACGCTCCCGCCCGCCGAGTCGCTGGTCGGGATGCCCGACGGGAACCGGCTGGGGAGCATCCTCTACAAGGCCTTCGGCTACCTCTTTACCGTCGGCTTCCTGGTCTTCTTCGTCCTGCTCGCGATGGCCGGCGTCCGCCAGCAGTACCTCATCGTGCTCTTTGGCGCGTGGTTCCTCGTCAACGGCATTATCGCCGCGGCGCTGGCGAAACTCGCCGGGGCACACTGGACGAGCGCGTCCGTCGGCGGCGGGGTGGCCTGGCTCACCAGCGTCAACCCGCTGCTCGCGCCCGGCTGGTTCGCCGGCTACGTCGAACTCCGGTACCTGGACGTCAACGTCGGCGATATCAGCCGGCTGAACGAACTGCTCTCCGACGAGGAGACGCCGCTTGGCACCCTGTTCAAACAGATGCGCGAGGTCCCCCTCTTCCGTCTCATCCTCATCGTCGGCATGACCAACGTCGGGAGCTTCATCGCCAGCATCCTCTTCGCGACGGTGTTGTTGCCGCAACTGTCGACCGAAATCGGCGGCGTCTCCGGCCTGGCCGACCAGATGGTCATCGGCGCGCGCAACAGCGCCGAACTCATCTGGGAGGTGCTGACGTGAGCCGGCGCGTCGGCTACCGGGTCGGCGACATCCGATTCAGCCAGCGGGAACTCCGCGACTTCGGGGTCGCCTGGCTCGCCCTCGCCGTGGCCTTCACGTTCTTCCTGAACCCCGGCCTCGTCCAGGGGCTGCAGTACGGTAGCGTCCGGCCGGCGGCACTGGTCGAGGCGTTCGCCCTCTCGCTCATCACGGTCGGGACGGGCTTTCTGCTGCACGAACTCGGCCACAAGGTGATGGCGATTCGGTTCGGGCAGGTCGCCGAGTTCCGCGCCGACTACGGCATGCTCGGGCTTGCCGTCGTCGCGGGACTGGCTGGCTTCCTCTTCGCCGCGCCCGGCGCGGTCCACCACCGCGGCCGCATCACGCGCCGCGAGAACGGCCTCATCGCGCTGGCCGGGCCGCTGGTCAACGTCGCGCTCGCCGCCGTCTTCCTCGTTCCGGCGACGCTCGCCAGCGGTTTCGTCGCCGCCGTCGGTGGCCTCGGCTTCGTCATCAACGTCCTCCTGGCGGGGTTCAACATGATACCCTTCGGCCCGCTGGACGGCCGGACGGTGCTGGACTGGAACTCGGCCGTCTTCGCCGCCGTCTTCGTGCCGACGGCAGGTCTGGGCGTCTGGCTGCTCTTCGGCGGCCTGCTCTGAGTACCTGCCAGGTACGTATCACTTCGATTGAAATAGGTTCATACAGCCGGGCCAGAAAGGTCACTTCATGACCTCCACACGACGCGACGTGTTGAAGACGGGCGGGCTGGCCGCGCTGGTCGGCGTCACCGGCGGCCTGGCCGGCTGTACCGACGGCGGCCTGCTCGCCAGCGGCGGCGACGAGTCGGGGAGCTGGCAGTACGACCCCGCCGCGCTGGTCGAGACGCAGAACCGCTTTTTCGGCACGCTGGACTACGCACAGCTGTACGACAACCGCCAGTACCTCCCCGAGTCGAGCCGCGAGGACTTCGAGACCGACGCGGATTCGCCGCTCGACGCGGCGGACATCGGCGAACTGACCGGCGTCGGTGCGGGCCAGTACTCGCCGGAGACGACCGCCGGCGTCGTGGTGGGCTCCGCGGCAATCACGGGCGAGTTCGGCGCGGACGAGATAACCGAGGCGATGGGTGAGGACGGCGAGAGCGACGCGGAGCAGGTCGGCGAGTACGAGGGGTACGCGCTCTACGAGAACGCTCAGCCGGTCACCGGCCCCACCGCCATCGACAGCGGCGTCTCCGCGACGTTCGGCGTCGGCGACGGCGCGGTCGTCATGGGCGTCGTCTCCGCCGAGGGGACAGAGGCCGACGTCACCGGCCGGGACGCGGTCGAGCAGATGATCGACGCCTCGAACGGGGAGGCGCCGCTGCTGGCCGACGACAGCGAGTACGCCGGTCGACTGACGGACGCGCTCGACGGGCAGTCGATGGAGGTCGGCGGGGAAGTCGACCCGGAACTCGTCGCCGAGCTGACGTCGGGTGCCGCCCCGACCACCGCGCAGTTCGTCGACGGCATCCGCGCGGTCGGGTTCGGCGCGAACGTCGCCGGCGAGACGACGACGTTCACCTTCACGGGCGTCTACGAGGACGAAGAGACGGCCGACGACACCGGCATCGTGGGCGTCGTGAACGCCGCCGCAGAGCAGGCGGTCGCGGAATCGCAGGGCATCGACGACGTGACTGCCAGCCGCGACGGCGCACTCGTCTCCGTCGAGATGAGCGGGGAGACGAAGACCATCTTCGCCGAGCAGGTCCCCGACGGCGGGACGACGCTGTCGCTCTGAGCGGCCGCGAGCCACCAGAGCGATGGGCTTTTGCCGACCTCACGCGCACACTCGGACATGACCGAAGACGAAGACGAGGAGGGGCTGACCTACGCCGACGCGGGTGTGGACATCGCGGAGAGCGAGGCCGCGACCGCCGCGCTCATCGGCGCAGCCGGCGAGTTCGAGGGCGACTACGCCGGGCTGGTCGACATCGGCGACCGCTACCTCGCGCTCGCGGCGGACGGCGTCGGCACGAAACTGCTCGTCGCCGAGGCCATCGACGACTACTCCACCATCGGTATCGACTGCATGGCGATGAACGTCAACGACCTCGTCGCACAGGGGGTCGAACCCGTCGCCTTCGTCGACTACCTCGCCGTCGAGGAACCGGACGACGAGACAGCCGAGGAAATCGGCGAGGGGCTGCGCGAGGGCGCCGAACGCGCCGGCGTCGCCCTCGTCGGCGGCGAGACGGCGGTGATGCCCGACGTCATCAGGGGGCTGGACATCGCCGGTACCTGCGCCGGCCTGGCACCCAAGGACGCGCTGTTCCCGGCCGAGGCCGAACCCGGCGACGCCATCGTCGGCTGGCCGTCCTCCGGCATCCACTCCAACGGCCTGACGCTCGCTCGGGAGGCGGTCACCAGAAATCACGAGTACACCGACCCGTTCCCGCCGAACCCCGACCGGACCGTCGCCGAGGAACTGCTCGAACCCACGCGCATCTACACGGACGTCCTCGCGGGCCTGCGCGCACACGAGACCCACGCCGCGGCCCACGTCACCGGCGGCGGCTGGACGAACCTGACCCGGATGGGGGCCCATCGCTACGAGATTACGGACCCCTTCGACGCCCAGCCCGTCTTCGAATTCGTCCAGGAGGAGGGCGACGTCAGCGACGAGGAGATGCACCGGACGTTCAACATGGGCACCGGGTTCGTGGCCGCGCTCCCGCCGGAGGACGCAGAGTCGCTCGTCGAAAGCGACGAGGACGCGCGGATTATCGGTGAGGTGCAGGAGACGGACGACGACGAGGCCAGCGTGGCGATTCGCGGGCTGGAGTTGTAGGACCGACCCGAGCGCTTTTTGTACTCCGACCGGAATCACGGGTGACTGTGTTCGACGACAGGCCGACAGCGCCCGTGGAATCGCCGGTACGCGACGGCGTCGCGGCACTCGCCGCGGGGTCCGCGGACCCGCCGACTATCGTGAGCATCAGCGACGTCCACGGCTACCTGGAGGAGGCCCGGAGCGCGCTGCTGACGCTCGCCGACCACGACGACTACGACCCGGTGGTGACGGCCGACGCCGCCGGCCGCCTCCAGTGGGCGGGCAACGACTACGTCCTCGTCTTCAACGGCGACCTGGTCGACCGCGGGCCGCACAACGCGGCCGTCGTGGAGATGGTTCGCCGACTGCTCGAACAGGCCCCGGACGGCCGCGTGCGCGTCACGCTCGGCAACCACGAGATGGGCATCATGATGCCCCACCGCTTCGGCTGGGACGGCTGCTACTCCACCGACCGGACCAACCAGGAACGCCGCGGCTTCCTCGACCGCATCGCGGACGGCCACGTCGTCGCCGCCTACGAGGGCCACAACGTCACCTTCGCGCACGCGGGCCGGCCCGACCCCTACGAGGCTGCCACGCTCAACGACGCGCTGGTCTCGGCGGCGCGGACGCTCCGTGAGGCCGTCGGGAGCGCGGACGACGCGACGGTCCAGCAGGAACTCATCGACGGCTACCCCGCCGTCCTGGGCCTCGGCGGTCGGACCGGGCGCGGTCCCGGTGCTGGCGTCGCCTGGCTGGACTTCGAGTACATGCCCGCCGACGCCCCGCCACAGGTCGTCGGGCACACGCGCCAGGACAACCCGCGCCGGCGCGAGGCGGTCGTCTGCCAGAACGTCATCCGGAACAACCACCGGACCGGCGGCGGCGAGGCCGTCGTCGTCGAGACGCCCGAGTGCGTGGTCGCCCTCGGCCGCGCGGCCGACGGGACCGTCATGACCCACGAGTTCTCGATGCCGGACGCGACCGACCCGGTCGAGTGACAGGCGAGCGGACGGCGGGACCGGGCCCCGGTCTCGATGGAAATCCGTACATTTATATCGCATTTGTCGACGGATTCTCAGTTTTTAGGAACTAAATCAATCGTATTTATTCGAAGTGACGAACGGGGCTCCACGGATGGTCCCGGAGACGACGATTGCGTGGGGAGCGTTCGCGCTGGTTCCGGTGTTGGTCGGCCTGGCCGGGCTGGCGTGGCGCAAGCGAGCGGAACCCGCCGGCGTCCCGGTCGCCGTCTACCACCTGCTGCTCGCATTCGGGGCCGCGGATTACGGACTCGCGCTGCTGGCCCGCGAGCCGACGCCCAAGTTCCTGTTCACCGGGTTCTCCCTGGTCCTCATGTCCGCGTTCGTCAGCAGCTGGGTCGGGGTCGCGCTCGCGTACACCGGTCACCGGGACTGGCTGACCCGGCCGGTGACGGGGCTGCTCGCCGTCGAACCGGCGGTGCTGGCAGTGGCCACCGCGTTCCCTTCCCTTCGCCCGCTCGTCTACGAGATTCCGTCGACGGCCGGCGTCGGATCGATTCGGGCCTTCGGTGCCGAGGCGGGCCTGCTCACCGTCGGCCACTTCCTCTATCTCTTCGCGCTCATGGTCGTCGCGACGGGACTTTTCATCAATCTCTTCGTGCGCTCACGATATCTCAACCGGGGGCAGGCGGTGGCGCTGCTGGGCGCGGCCACCGCCCCCTGGTTGACGATTCTCGTCCAGGCCTTCGACATCGTGAGTACTGTTGACGTCAGCTTCGCCGCCTGGACGCTCGCCGGCGTCGCAATCACCATCGGCCTCTACAGGATTCGGTTGCTCGACCCCGTGCCCGTCGGCCGGTCCGCCGCCATCGAGGAGATGGCCGACGGCGTCTTCGTCCTCGACGGGGACGACCGCATCGCCGACGCGAACCCGGCGGTCGAGGACTTCTTCGGCGTCGACGGCGACGACATCCGCGGCGAACACGTCAGCGCCGTCGTCGCGGACTGGGAGTCGATACCCACAGCGGCGGGCGAGTGGACGGAACAGGCGGTGACCGTCGACGGCGACCGGCGCTACGTCGAGGTCCAGACTGAACCGTTCACCGACCACCTCGACCGCCGCGTGGGTCGCCTGGTGGTGGTCCGCGACGTGACCGCCCGCAAGCGCCGCGAGCAGACGCTCGCCCGGTACGAGACAGTCTTCGAGACCGTCCAGGACCGCGTCTACGTCCTCGACTCGGACGGCCGGTTCCTGCTCGTCAACGACTCGCTCGCGGCACTGCTCGGCCGGGACCGGGACGCGCTGGTCGGCGAGCCGTTCGAGTCGGTCCTCGCAGAGTCGGTCGAACCGTTCACTCCCGTCCCGGCGGGCGACGGCGAGGTGACCGGCGAGCCGGTCGAACTACGGCTCCGCACTGCCGATGGGGGGACGGTACCGGTCGAGACGCAGTTCAGTCCCGTCGAGTTCGACGACGTCAGCGGCGTGGTCGGATACGTCCGCGACATCTCCCGCCGCAAGGAGACCGAGCGCTCGCTCGCGAAGACCTCAGAGCGGCTGGACACGCTCGTCCACGCGTCGCCGCTGGCGGTCGTCGCCACCGACACGCAGGGCAACGTCGTGACCTGGAACCCGGCGGCCGAGGAGATGTTCGGCTACACCGAGTCGGAGGCGCTGGGTGACGTGCCCCCGATTATTCCCGACGAGCGCGAGGGTCCCATCGTCGAGCGGTTCACCCAGGTGCTCGACGGTGCGCAGTTCAGGGACGTCGAGACGCGCCTGGAGTGCAAGGACGGGACCGTCATCGACGCCAGCGTCTCGATTGCCCCCCAGTACGGCCCGGCCGAGGAGGTCCGCGGTACGGTGTCGATTATCGCCGACATCACCGACCGCAAGGAGCGCGAGCGACAACTCCAGCGCCAGAACGAGCGCCTGGACCAGTTCGCCAGCATCGTCTCCCACGACCTGCGGAACCCCCTGAACGTCGCCACCGGGCGGCTGGAACTGCTCGCCGAGGAGTACGACGGCGAGCACCTCGACCCGATGGCCGACGCGCTCGACCGGATGGGGGCGCTCATCGACGAGACGCTGACGCTGGCCCGCGAGGGACAGACCGTCGCCGACATGGAGCCGGTCGCACTCGCCGACCTCGCGGCGGAGTCCTGGGACCGCGTCGACACCGAGGGGACCGCGGCCTCGCTGACGGTCGCGACTGCTGCCGCCGTCGAGGCCGACGCGGACCGCCTCCGGCAGGTCTTCGAGAACCTCTTTCGCAACGCCGTCGAGCACGGCGGCGCGGACGTGACTATCCGCGTCGGGGACCTCGCCCACGGCTTCTACGTCGAGGACGACGGCCCAGGCATCCCGCCGGACGAACGCGATACCGTCTTCCAGCCGGGGGTGACTTCGAACCAGGACGGGACCGGGTTCGGCCTGGCCATCGTCCGGGAAATCGTCGAGGCCCACGGGTGGGACGTCGACGTGTCCGTGGGGGCCGACGGCGGGGCGCGCTTCGAGGTCACGGGCGTCGAAACCGCCCGGGTGCTGACGCTCGACTGATGGAGAGGGGGCTGGGGCGCGGGCGACGGCGACGCGTCAGGAGAGGTGGCGCGCGATGTCGGCCTCGGTGATGATGCCGACGGTCTCGCCGCTCTCGACGACGAGGACGGCGGCGTTGTGGTCGAGGTGGGCGTCGACGGCGTCGATGGTGGCGTCCGGTTCGACGGCGGTCATCGACTCGTGCATCACCTCCGCGACGGGGAGTTCGCCGACGTTCTCCTCCTCGCGCTGGCGGATGTCGGACGTGGCGATGAGCCCGTGTGGCGTCCCGTCGCGGACGACCGGTACCTGCGAGTAGCCCTTCTCGTCCATCAGTTCGGCCGTCTCGTGGACGCTGGCGTCCGGCTCGACGCTGACGACGGGCGAGTGCATCAGGTCCCGGGCGCGCAGGATGCCGCCCTCCGCCTCCTGGAGCGCGTTGACGATGCGCCGCAGCGTCGAGAGCCGCGGGTCGACGTCGCCGCCCTCGATGCGGGCGATGAGCGGCTGGCTGACGTCGGCCTTCTCGGCCAGTTCGCTCTGGGTCAGGCCCAGTTCCGTCCGGCGCTCGCGCAGGTCCTCCGGCGTCGGCAGGTCCATACCAGTGGATAACTGCAAGTAATACAAAAAACTTCGGGCTGGGAAGCTTCAGGCGTCCGCGTCGTCGTCCTCGGCGAACTCGATGGTGTCGATGACCGTCAGCGGGACGTCCCGGAGCGCGCCGCCGATGTCGCTTTTGGCGATGCGCTGGGCGTGTTCGGTGCTCTCGGCGTTGAAGACCTTCATCTCCAGCATGAGTCCGACAAGCGCGGTGTCGGCGGCGATGAAGGCGGAGTCGAATGGCTCGGCACACGCCGGGCACTCGGTGAAGCCGACCTCGACCTCGACGTAGTCCATGTCCTTCTCGTTCAGGCGCTTCCCGGCCTCGCTGACGGCGACGCCGATGGCGTCGTCGATGTCGTCCACGTCGTGGACCAACCAGGCCGCCTCGAGTACCACTCGATAGTTCATACACGACGTCAGCGCCGGCAGATACACGTCTCTTTTGGATTCGCCCGGCGCGCACGTCACCCCGATAATGGCTATAACTTATCCAGAGTACGACCCTCTCCAACCCCTCGATTACGTGTCACTGCGCCGTCGACCCCACTCGATTTGACCTGTGCGCAACTTCGCTTGAATCGCAAGACGGGGCGGCCGTGAAACTCGACCTGGATGATAAATCGTGAGGGATTTCCGCGACAGGTTTATACGTCTCCTCACGCCGACTGGCTATCGAGGTACGATGGAACGCATCCACCGCGCAACCCTGCTCGTGCTGTACCAGCTCACCCTCGTCGCCGGCATCGCGCTGTTGCCGATTGCGATGGTCACGGAGCGGCTGGGAATCCGGCTCCCGGTTCACCGGGTCGTCCGCCGACTCGGGAACGCCTACGAGCAGGCCCAGCCGTCGTAGGCCCCCGCCTGCGACTCTCCAGACTCGAACGACCACCAGCCCTTCTCTGTCGCGTCGGCTCCCCGGCACACGCGGCTACCCACTGTTCCCGTCCCGCAGGTCCGTCAGTACCAGCCGAACAATCTTCGTCAGTCCCGCGAGGATGCAGAACTCTCGCTGTGTGCGGAGACGAGCGGGCCCACGGTGGTCGTGAACGAGTACTTTATTAGGCGACGGGCCAGTAGGCGAGGGTAATGCAGGACCCTAACTTCTCACCGAGCACGCCCCGTCTCGACAGTCGTCTCCACGACGACCCCTACGAGCCAGAACTCGGCTCGCTGCCCAGCGGCGACCGCGACGAGGACGCGGTCAACAAGACCGGGACGACGACCATCGGCATCGCCACTGGCGAGGGCGTCGTCATCGCGACGGACAAGCGCGCCAGCCTCGGCGGCCGCTTCGTCTCGAACAAGAACGTCCAGAAGGTCGAGCAGATTCACCCGACGGCCGCGCTGACGCTGGTCGGCTCCGTCGGCGGTGCCCAGTCGTTCATCCGGACGCTGCGCGCGGAGGTCAACCTCTACGAGGCCCGCCGCGGCGAGGACATGAGCATGACCGCGCTGTCGACGCTGGCGGGCAACTTCGCCCGCGGCGGCCCGTTCCTGGCCATCAACCCCATCCTGGGCGGCATCGACGAGGAGGGCAGCCACGTCTACAGCATCGACCCCGCCGGCGGCGTCATGGAGGACGACTACACCGTCACCGGGTCCGGCCTGACCGTCGCCTACGGCACCCTGGAGGACCGCTACGAGGAGGGCATGAGCAACGAGGAGGCCCAGCGCGCGGCCGCGGCCGGCATCAAGGCCGCCGCAGAGCGCGACACCGGCTCCGGCAACGGCATCTTCATCGCCGACGTGACCGCCGACGGCGTCGACATCTCCGACTACGACCTCGACGAAGTCGAAGTCTGAGCGACACGGACGGCTTTTATGACTGCAGGGTGTCTCTCCACGGGTAGATGAATCCGAATCGCGTCGACGCCATCATCGACCTGTTGTACGGTGCTCTCATTTTCGTCGCCGTCGCGCTGATGGCGGCGGTCGGCGGGGAAATCGGTATCGCGTTCGGGCTGGGTGTGCTCGTCTCCTACGCGTTGCACGTCGTCTGGAAGATGGCTCGCTACGACCCCGACTGGATGACCCGCGAGGTCGCCGAGAAGGTCGAGGAGGACCTCTCCGAAGACGTCGCCAAGAGCGTCGAGGAGTCGGTTACCGAGGACGTGACCAAGGAAGTTGCGGATACAGTCTCGAAGAACGTCGAGGAGACGGTCACCGAGGAGGTCGCAGCCAACGTCACCAAGAGCGTCGAGCAGAGCGTGACCGACGAGGTCACCGAGAGCGTCACCAAGAACGTCGAGGAGACGGTCGCTCAGGACGTGACGAAGGAGGTCGCGGACACCGTCTCGAAGAACGTCGAGGAGACCGTGACCGAGGAAGTCACGGACTCGGTGACGAAGAACGTGGAGGAGTCGGTGGCCGCCGAGGTCAGCAAGAGCGTCGAGGAGTCCGTCGCCGAGGACGTGGCCGAGAGCGTCACCGAGGACCTGACGAAGGAGGTGACCGAGACTGTGACCGAAGAAGTCACGGAGGAGGTGGCGGAGAATGTGAAGGAGGAAGTCGCAGAGAACGTCACTGAGGAGGTGGCGGAGAACGTGACCGAGGAGGTGGCAGAGAACGTGACGGAGGAAGTCGCAGAGAACGTGACGGAGGAAGTCGCAGAGAACGTGACGGAGGAAGTCGCAGAGAACGTGACGGAGGAAGTCGCAGAGAACGTGACGGAGGAAGTCGCAGAGAACGTGAGCGAGGAGGTCACGGAGGGAGTGGCCGAGGACGTGACGAAGAACGTCGAGGAGACGGTCACGGAGGAAGTCGCGGAGGAGGTCAAAGAAGAGGTCACCGAAGAAGTCGCCGAGAACGTCGAGGAGACGCTGAGCAAGGAGGTCGACGAGGTCAAGGAGAAACTCGACGAGGTCGAGGAGGCGGTCGAGGAGTCGGGCGGGGGCGACGGCGCGGACGCCGAGGACGGCGAGGAAGCCGCCAAAGGAGACGACTGACCGACACGACGCCGGTGGCACTCCGGTCGGACTTTATGGGGGCGGCATATACCAGGGGATATGGAGCTGTTCGGGACGGCAGGTATCAGAGGGCCAGTCACGGAGGTGACGCCCGACCTCGCGCTCGCGGTGGGGCGTGCGGCGGGCGTCGACGGCGACGCGTTCGTCCTCGGCCGGGACGGTCGCGAGACAGGGGCCGCGCTGGCGGACGCGCTCGCGGCGGGCCTCGAATCCGCGGGCGCGACCGTCCTGCGCCTCGGCACGGTCCCGACGCCGGCGGTCGCCTACGCCTCGCGGGGCCGCCGCGGCGTGATGGTCACGGCGAGTCACAACCCGCCGACTGACAACGGCATCAAACTCTTCGTCGACGGCCGCGAGTACGACAGCGAGTCCGAGCGGCGCATCGAGGCCCACGTCGACGCCGACGAGGGACAGGCCGAGTGGGACGCGTGGGGCACCGGCGAGCGCGTCGACGTGCTGGGCGAGTACCGCGACGCCGTCGCCGACTACGCGGCGGGCCACGGCGCGACGCCCGAGGACCTCACCGTTGCCGTCGACTGCGGGAACGGGATGGCAGGCCTGGCCACGCCGCAGGTGCTGACCAGCCTCGGCGCGGACGTGGTGGCGCTGAACGCCAACGTGGACGGACACTTCACCGCGCGCGAGTCCAAGCCGACGCCGGAGACGCTTGCGGACCTCCGCGCGTTCGTCGCCGACGGCGACGCCGACCTCGGCATCGGGCACGACGGGGACGCCGACCGCATCGTCGTCCTCGACGGCGACGGCGACGTCGTCCACGAGGACACCGTCCTCGCCATCGTCGCCGAGCACTACACCCGCGCCAGCGACGCCGGCGACCCCGTCGTCGTCACGACACCCAACGCCTCCGGGCGCATCGACGAGCGCGTCCGCGCTGCCGGTGGTCGCGTCGAGCGCGTCCGCCTCGGCGCGCTCCACGAGGGCATCGCCGAGGCCCGCGGGGCCGGGGACGAGGACACCGAGGTCGTCTTCGCCGCGGAACCGTGGAAGCACATCCACCCCGCCTTCGGCGGCTGGATAGACGGCGTCGCCTCGGCGGCGGTCATCACGCGACTCGTGGCCGACAGCGGCCTCGACGCGCTCCGGGAGCCGATTGCAGAGCGCCCGTACCGCAAGGAGAGTGTTCCGTGCCCCGACGAGCGCAAAGAGGCGGCGATGGAACGGCTGGAGACGGCGCTGCCCGACGCCTTCCCGGAGGCGGGCGTGAACACCGACCACGGCGTCCGCCTGGACCTCGACGGCGGCGCGTGGACGCTCGTCCGCCCGAGCGGGACGGAGCCGTACATTCGCGTCTACGCCGAGAGCGAGACAGTCGACGACCTGGTGGAGACCGTCGTCGGCGTCGTCGAGGACGCTATCGAAGACTGAGGCTCCCGGGTTTCACGAGGCCAGAACAACCACTCCTGTCTAGACCCGTTCCCCAGCAGACACGGGCGGGGCCTTTCTTGTTCTTATCGACGCCACTGGCACTCCCTAGTCGAATCCGCTGACGAAGATGGCAATCCACTGCCCGAGGTCCTGCGAGCGGGTCACGTCGACGCGCTCGACCCACTTCACCCACTGGAAGCCGCGACGGCCGGGCGCAACCAGTCGCAGCGGTGCGCCGTGGCCGTGGGTCAGGCGCTGCCCGTCGACGTGTGTCGCCAGCAGTGCGTCCTGCGCCTCCTCGATTGGCAGGCTCCAGCGGTAGCCGGTCACCGAGACGAAGCGGACCCACCGCGCCGCGTCGGTCGTGCCGGTTTCGGCCAGCAGGTCGCCGACGCGGACGCCCCGCCAGTCGCGCTCGGCGTACCAGCCGCTGGTGCAGTCCAGTAGCGCCCGCCGCTCGCTGTCGCCGACGCCGGTCAGGTCGCCGTAGTCGAACGCCAGGGCGCGCTCGACCTCGCCGTCGACCGCCAGCGACCAGTCCGCCACGTCGACGGGGTCGGGGTCGTCGGCGACCCACGAGGTGACCGGGAAGTCGTTTCCCTCCCCTTCGGCGTCGGTCGACCCGGTGAACCGGCGGTCCGCACCCGCCAGGCCGACCAGGCTGCTCGCGACCTCCTTCAACCGCCAGGTTACGGCCCCGAACCCGACGAGGGCGGTGAAGCGGATGGCCTCCCGACGGCCGTCGACGGTCCGTCGATTCGGCCAGCGAAAGCGGTGCCGGAGGTGCCACAGCAGGACCGGCACGACCAGCACACCCAGCACCATGTGGACGGTCAGCAGCGTGTACCGCCCGATGCGGACGACGCCGGTCAGCGCCCATATTGTCCCGGTGACGAAGGCAGCGAGCGCGAGCGTTCCCAGCAGTATCGACACCGGGGTCCCGCCGTCCCACAGCGACCGCTTCGTCACCCGCGGGCGGACGCGCCGGAACTTGAAGAACAGCATGACGAGCAGCGTCACGCCGCCGACGGAGTGGACGACGAACAGCCAGCCCCAGTCGGGCGTGCCCGCGACGAGGCTCACGAGACCGGAGCCGACCTCCAGCGCGACCAGCGTCAGGATGGACCAGTCGACGAGTCGCGCCGGCGGTGCGAGTCTGTCGAGACGGCTGGGGGACACACCCCTCCGTTGGACCTGTGTGTGCTTGAGTCACACGGCGACGGTCGCCATTCCCGGCCGTTCGGCCGCCGCGGGCGGTGGCTATTTCCCGCCGCCGGCCGTCGCCGCGCACATGCACGACCTGGTCGAGGCCGCCCGCGACGCCGTCGACAGCGCCTACGCCCCCTACTCGGAGTACGCCGTCGGCGCGGCGCTGCGGACGGCCGACGGCACCGTCTACACCGGCTGTAACGTCGAGAACGCGAACTACTCCAACAGCCTCCACGCCGAGGAGGTGGCCGTCGGAAAGGCCGTCAGCGACGGACACCGCTCGTTCGACGCCGTCGCCGTGACCTCGGCGGCCCGCGACGGGGTGACCCCCTGCGGGATGTGTCGCCAGACCCTCGCGGAGTTCTGCGACGAAAACGTTCCCGTGTACTGCGACGGGGGCGATGATGGCGACGAGGCGACTACGTATCGCCTCGGGGACCTCATCCCGGACACAATCAGTCCGGGGACGCTGGGGGTCGAGCCATGAGCGGGGACGCTGGCGACGCCCCGGACGGCGCGGGTGCAGAAGACCCACGCGAAGACGAGCAGTACCACCTCGAAGTGGCCAGCGGCGACGTGGCCGACAGCGTCCTCCTGCCGGGTGACCCCGAGCGCGTCCCGAAGGTCACCGACGAGTGGGACGACGCGGCGGTGGTCGCCGAACACCGGGAGTACCGCACGGCGACGGGCACCTACGACGACACGCCCATCTCCGTCACCTCGACCGGCATCGGCTCCCCGTCGGCGGCCATCGCCGTCGAGGAACTGGCCCGCGTCGGCGCGGACACGTTCCTCCGCGTCGGCTCCTGCGGGGCCATCCAGGAGGAGACGGACATCGGCGACCTGATAATCACCTCCGGCGCGGTGCGCCAGGAGGGGACCAGTTCGGAGTACGTCCGCGAGGACTACCCCGCCGTCGCGGACCACGCTGTCGTCGCCGCGCTCGCGGCGGCCGCCGAGGAACTGGGCTACGACTACCACGTGGGCCTCACCGCCTCGACTGACTCCTTCTACGCCGGGCAGAGCCGCGAGGGGTTCGAGGGCTTCCGCGCACGCGGCGCGACCGAGGACATCGAGGAGCTGAAAGCCGCCGGCGTGTTGAACTTCGAGATGGAGGCGTCGGCGATTCTGACGCTGGCGAACGTCTACGGTCTGCGGGCCGGCGCGGTGTGTACTGTCTACGCCGACCGGACGACCGGCGAGTTCCGCGTCGAGGGCGAGCGCCGCGCGGCGCGCACCGCCAGCCTCGCCGTCGCCAAACTCGCGGCGATGGACGAGCGCGTCGACGAGACCGGCGCGGACGCCTGGCACGCCGGTCTGGGCATCTGACGCCAGAGTCTCCTGTCGCGCTGGCGGCGTCGCCACTGGCGGGGCGAGTCCGAAAGAAAGTGAGCGTGTGTCGATAGTGGTCAGGCGCCAGCCTGCGTCTGGTTCGCAGTCTGGGTCTGACTCTGCGTGCTGTTGTCGCCGACCTGGACCTGCACCTGGTTCTGCTTGATGTCCTGCTCGTCGCCGCTGGTGGCCTGGTCGGTCGTCTGCGTCTGCGACTGGCTCAGGTTGTCGCCGACCTGAACCTGCACCTGGTTCTGGACTATCTTGTCCGCACCGTCACCGTCGTCGGGGGTGCCGGCCTCGACGGTGTGTTCGTGGACCTGGTCGCCGGCCTGGACCTGCACGCCCACCTGCACGTCGACGTGGACGTCGTTGCCGTCGGTGCTGGTGGTCGCCTGCGACTGTGCCTGGCCCTGGCCGCCGGAGCCGGAGCTGGACTGCGTCTGCTCGCTCGTCGAGCCGTCGGTGCCGTCACCGTTCTGGTCCTGGGTGCTGGACTGGCTCTGGGTCTGCGAGCTGTCGTCGCCGACCTGGACCTGGCGCTGGTCCTGGTCGGTGGACTGTGACTGGCTCCCGCTGTCGCCGTCACTGTCCTGGTCCTGCGAGGCTTCCTGGTCCTGGTTCTGGTAGCTGTCGTCGCCGGACTGGGACTGCGTCTGGTCCTGGTCCGCCGTCTGGTCCTGCTCCTGCGAGGCGTCGTCGGCCGACTGGTCCTGCGCGGCGCTCTGCTCGACCAGCTGTGACTGGTCCTGCCTGCTGTCCTCGCCGGACTGGCTCTGGGACTGGTCCTGCTCGCTGTCCTGGTCCTGGCTCTGCTCGCTGTCGTCGCCGGACTGGCTCTGCTCGCGGTCCTGGTCCGTTATCTGCGACTGGTCCTGCTCGTTGTCAGTCCCCGTCTGGGTCTGGGACTGGTCCTGTGCGGTGTCCTGCGAGCCGTCCTGCTCGTTGTTCGACCCGGACTGGTCGCCGGCGGCGTTCTGCTCGTTGGCCTGGTCCTGGTCCTGGTCGTTGTCGGTGCCGGACTGTCGCTGCGTCTCCTCCTGCGTGGCGTCCTGACTGCTCGTCTGGACGCTGTCGTCGGCATCCTGGACGTGCTCCTGGGACTGGTCGTTCTCCTGGGTCTTGCGTTGCTCGTTGTCAGTGCCCGACTGGCGCTGACTGCTGTCCTGCTCGACCGTCTGGTCCTGGTCCTGGGTCACGTCGTCGCCGGCCTGCTCGGCAGTGTTGTCCTGTTCGCTGTCCTGGGACTGGTACTGCCGGTTGTCGTCGCCCGTCTGGCGCTGACTGGCGTCCTGGTCGGCGTCCTGGGACTGTTCCTGGTCGCTACGGTCAGCGTCCTGGGTCTGGTCCTGCTCCTGGTCGGAGGTCTGGACCGCCTTCTGGTCGCTGTTCGTCGCGTCCTGGACGTTCGTCCCGGTCTGTTCGGCGTTCTGTGCCTGTGCCTGGTCGCTGTCGGTCCCGTTCTGGTCCTGCGTCTGGTCGCTGTGGGCCCACTGCGACTGGTTCTGGTAGTTGTTCGCGCCCGACTGACTCTGGCGCTGGAACTGCTCGCTCGTCTGGCGCTGGACCTGGTCGTTGTCGTAGCCGCTCTGGTCCTGTGACTGGGTCTTGCGGACCGTCTGGTCCTGGTTCTGGTAGCTGTCGGTCGCGTCCTGGCTCTGGGTCTGTCCGACCAGGCTCCGCTGTGACTGGTCCTGGTCGTTGTTCATCCCGGACTGGCTCTGGGACTGGTCGTGGCTCGCGTCCTGGCTGCGGTTCTGGCCGGTCTTGTCGTGTGGCCGACCGTCCCAGCTCTCATCCGACTCGTCGTCCGAATCGTCGGTGCCGTCGGAGCCGTCGGTGCCGTCAGAGCCGTCGGAGCCGTCGGTGCCGTCGCCGGCGTCACCGCAGGAGCCGGTGCGAATCGTCAGCTGCTCGGTCATCGACAGCGTCTCCCGGTCGGGGTTCGAGCTGTCGCCCGAGAGTAGCTGCCACTCCTCGACGGTGCCGTCGTAGTACTGGCCGAACAGCTTCGCGTCCTCGTTGAACTGCGCGTCGACCGTCACGTCGAGGCTGTCGCCGAACCCACGGAGTGCGCCCCCGTCGGTCCGCTGGTCGGCCCAGGTCCAGTCGACCTGGCGCTGACCCGCGCTGCGTTCCCACTCGTCGTACGAGGTGGGACCGTCGTACCGGTCGTCCTCGACGGCCCAGTCGGCCGAACCGGGAACCCCGCTGACGGTGACGGAGACGGACCCGCCGTCACCCGCCTGCTGGTAGGCCCCGTGGATGAACACGAGGCTCAGGCCCTCGCTCCCGTCGTAGAGGAAGACGAGGCTGGTGTCGGGGCGCTGGAGGTCCATCGTGCCGGCCGAACTGAAGTCGGTCGACTGGCTGTAGTCGTAGAACGACTCGACGCTCTCGGAGCCGTCGCCGAGCGGTTCGACGACGCGGCAGGTGTCGCCCTGCTCGACGACGAACCCGTCGCTGGCACTGCCGGAGTCGTCGGAGTCATCCGAGTCGTCGGAGTCATCCGAGTCGTCGGAGTCATCCGAGTCGTCGGAGTCGTCTGAGTCGTCCGAGTCCTGCTCGTTGCGGTCGTCGAACTCGTTCTCTTCGCGGTCGGTCTGGTCGTCGCTCGAACTGCCGTCGTCCGAGTTGTCGTCGCTCTCGTCGCTCGAACTGTCGTCGTTCGAGTCGTCGGTTTCCTCGTCGCCCGAGGAGCCCGACTCGTCGTTCGAGTTCTCGCCGCCGTCGTCGTCGGTGGATTGCTCGTTGCGCTCGCCGAACTCGTTCTCCTCACTGCCGTCGTCCGGGTTCTCGTCGGCGAGTGGCGAGATGACGGCGCCGCCGTCGTCGGAACTCCCCAGCCCTGATGCCTGGCCGAGGAGGCCGTCGTCCAGCGACGTGCTGGCCGCGTTGTCGGCCGCGGTGCCGCCGAGCGACCCGAGCGGGCCGCCGGCGAACACGAGACCGACCGTGACGAGCAGCGTCGCCACGAGCACCAGGTACGGGTGCGTGTCTGTTGTGCGTGCGTACATGTTTTTTATTCCTGACATAAATCTGGGATTACCACTGTCTGGTGTGGATTATCCCTGGCTTTGCGCCTGCGTCTGGACGATACCCGAACTCTGGGTCTGCTCGTTGTTCTCGCCGGTCTGGTCCTGGGTCTGGTCGCTCTCTGCGGTCTGGTCCTGGGTCTGAGTGTTGTTCGTGCCCTCCTGGGTCTGGGTCTGCGATTGGCTGGTCGTCTGGCTCTGGTCCTGGTCGCTGTTCGTGGCGTCCTGGTCCTGGTCCTGCTCCTGTTCGCTGTCCTGGGTCTGGCTCTGCTCGTTGTCCTCGCCGTCCTGGGTCTGGCTCTGGATCTGAGCGTCGGACTGTTCCTGGCTCTGGGTGTTGCTGTCACCCTCCTGGGTCTGGCCCTGCTCCTGGTCGCTGGCCTGACCCTGACCCTGCGTGCTATCGTCAGCCGTCTGCTCCTGCGCCTGGACCTGCGTGCCGGAGCCGTCCTGGCTCTGGACGTTCTCCGTGCCGCTCTGGTCCTGGCTCATCGTCTGGTCGTTGTCCTGCTCCTGGCTCTGCGTGCTGACGTTACCGTCCTGGGTCTCCGTCTGGCTCTGCGTGCTCGTCAGGCTCTGGGCCTGGTCGCTGTCGCTCGCGTCCTGGTCCTGGCCCTGGCTCTGGTCGTTGTTCTGCTCCTGCGTCTGGTCGTTGTCCTCACCGGCCTGGTCCTGCGTCTGGGCCTGGTCGTCGGTCAGCGTCTGGGACTGCGTGCTGTTCTCGCCGAGCTGGTCCTGGCTCTGCGAGCGGTCGCTGTCCTGACCCTGGGCCTGGTTACTGTCGTCGGCCGTCTGCGTCTGCGTTTGCGTCTGGCTCTCCGACTCCGTCTGGCTCTGCGTGTTGTTCGCGCCGTACTGTTCCTGGTCCTGTTGCTGGTTCGCGTCCTGGTCCTGGACCTGGCTACTCTCGACTGCCGACTGGTCCTGCTCCTGGAACTGGTCCGTGGACTGCTCCTGAGTCTGCTCGTTGTACGCGCCCGACTGCGTTTCTTCCTGTGACTGCGTACTCTCCTGCACGGCAGACTGGCTGTTGTTCTCGCCGGACTGGTCCTGGCCCTGCTCCTGGGTCAGCTCCTGGTCCTGGTCCTGGTCGTTGTACTCGCCGACCTGACTCTGCTCGCTCGTCATCTCGTCGGCCTGAGTCTGGCTCTGCTCGTTGGACTCGCCGGACTGGTCCTGACCCTGCGACTGGTCGGCAATCTGGGTCTGGCGCTGCTCGCTGTAGTTGGCGTCCTGCGTCTGGTCGCCGTCGAGCGTGCTCGTCTGCTCCTGGTCCTGCGTGCTGTTGTCGGCGTCCTGGGTCTGCTCCTGACCCTGCTCGCTCACCTGCGCCTGGCCCTGGGAGCTGAACCGGCCGTCCTGCTCCTGCTGGGCCTGCTGTTCGCGCGACTGGGTCTGGTCCTGGACGTTGTTGATACCGTACTGTTCCTGCGTCTGGGATTGGTCTATCTCCTGGGTCTGTGCCTGGTTGTTGTTGTAGCCGTCCTGCGTCTGACTCTTGAGCTGGCTGGCGCTCTGTGATTGGGTCTGCTCGTTCGCCTCACCGTACTGGAAGGCGTTCTGAATCTGCTCGATGATGTCGAGCTGGCTCTGGTCGTTCTCCTCGCCCGCCTGGCTCTGGTCGTCGACCTGCGTCGACTGCTGTGCAGTCTGCATGAAGCTGTCTATGGCGTCCTGCAGCTGCTGCTGGAACTGGGCGACGCTCTGCAGTTGCGTCTGGTCGTTGTAGAGCCCGACCTGGTCCTGGGCGGCGGCGAGACCGACCGTCTGGTCCTGGCGCTGTTCGTTGCTCTCACCGATCTGGGTCTGGTCCTGTTCCTGGTCGCTCTCCTGGGTCTGGTCCTGCTCGTTCTCCTCGCCAGTCTGGTCCTGACCGGCGTCCTGGCCGATGGTCTGGCCCTGCGACTGGAGGCTGTCGTCAGCGTCCTGGTCCTGACCCTGCAGGAGGACCCCGGACTGACTCTGTGTCTGGGCGTTCTCCAGGCCGCACTGGTCCTGAACGCGGATTTGCGACCCGGTTACCTGTTGAATCTGTGTGCTGTTCGCCCCAGTCTGGTCCTGCGATTGGGTCCATGTGACCGTCTGGACACCCGACTGGGTGCTGTTCTCCGGCGGACACGGCGCTGCTGAGGTGTGCCCCAGCGCGGCCCCGCTCATACTCATACTGAGCGTGAGGCCGACTGCCAACATTACGACGAGTATCTTTCGTGTGGTTGTGCGTGCGTAACTCATACCTATCCGCGCTCACCGTCCGGTCGCTGAGCGCACGCCAACGTTCCTGCGAATAACCAATTAGTATGAGTACAATTACTCTTCTGGCGAATTTTACACGTTTGGAGTTCGATGGGCTTACTCAGGCGTAAAAGATAACTTAAGTGATTATTTCGTCCCGAACGAGATGGTTACTCCCCGGGGGGCCGTTCGCAGAGACGGCTTACTCGTCGTGACGCCCACAGGAGCGCCCCGCCGGAGAGCGGTCACGCCGGCCGATACCGTCCGTTAACAGTGCTTACTCTGTCCAGCGGTCGTCCGCCGGTGGGTAAGTGTTACGTATCGGGTAGGTGTGTCACGGACCGCCGGTGTTCTGGACCGCCGCGGCGACGATGCCGACGGTCTGTCCGACGCCGACGACGGCGAGTCCGGCGACGGTGGTCGTCTCCGGTGCGATGCCCCCGATATGGCCCGCGGCGTAGACGAGGCCGCCGGCGAGCGACAGGGCCGCCGCGGCCAGGTACACCCGCCGGTAGCGGCCCGGGGGGTGTGCCAGCCCGGTCTGGACGTAGGCGACACCGGGGAGGGCTACCCAGCCGTAGAGGCCGACGCCGGTAAGCACGGCCTGGTTCGGGTCGAGCGCCAGGCCAGCCGTCCCCGCGACGGTGACGGCGAACCCGGCGACGAGCACGCGCCGCCATATCGGGAGAACGGGGCCGGTCATCTCGCCCCGCGAGGCGACGATGAAGGCGAGCAACAGCACGTCCATCACGCCCAGTGCAATCAGCAGCGTCCGTTCGCTGACCAGCGACCGGTGCGCCCCGATGGTCACGAGCCACGCCGCAGGGACCAGTCCGGCCGGGCCGACGTCGGTGAGTCGTCCCATCGTTCGCGCGTCGACGCCGAGCGAAAAGACTGTTCCGGCGGGTGGCCGCCGCCTGCCCCACGGGGCCTTCGAGGCCGTCCGTAACACATACTTGAACTGTCAAATTTGTGGACGAGCAGCGGAGAACGCTCCGTTCTAGTGCCTGTACGTCCAGTTCTGGAAATCACGTTCTCATACGATGAAAATCCTATTATTCTATTATATCTATTGTTCGTGATATAGGAACTAGGTATGTCCCAGACAACCGACGCCTCGGGTTCGTCCGCGACACGACGGAATTTCCTGAAGCTCGCGGGGACAGTGGCGGCTGGTGCGGTGGTATCGGACTACTCGACTGAGGTCGCATCGGCGCTGAAACAGGCGACGGACGGCGAGTTGGAACTCGTGTGGCTGCAGGGCCAGTCCTGTTCGGGCTGTACCATCTCGATGCTCCAGGGGCAGTATCCGACCCTGGAGGAGACCTTACGCGAGTTCCGGATGGAGGTCACGTTCCATCCCACACTCATGCCGGAACAGGGTGAGGCAGCCATCGAGTCGATGAGCACGTCGCCGGACGTGCTCGTCCTCGAGGGGTCGGTGCCGACAGAGGTGCCGTCCGCCGCGACGCTCGGCGAGCGCCCGGACGGGACGAGCAAGCCGCTCGTCGACTGGGTCCAGGAGCTGGCCCCCGAGGCCGAGTACGTCATCGGCGTGGGCAACTGCGCGTCCTTCGGCGGCTGGCCGGCGGCGGAGAACAAAAACCGGCTCTACGGTAACGAGAGCGTCACAGGGGCGAAGGGCCTCCAGTTCGAGCAGCGCGAGCAACCCGGCGTCCTCGGTCCGGATTTCACCGCCGGGTCGGGGCTTCCGGTCATCAACCTCGGGGGCTGTCCACCCCACCCCGACTACATGCTGTTGACGATCGCGACCGTTCTCAACGGCCACACGCCGGAACTCGACCAGTACAACCGGCCGAAGCCCTTCTACGAACCGCTCGTCCACGACAACTGCAAGTGGCGAGGTTACTTCGACCGCGGCGAGTTCGCGGACAAGCCCGGCGACAAGGGGTGTCTGTACAAGGTGGGGTGTGCCGGCCCCTACACGCACTGTGACGACCAGGACCGGCTGTGGAACGACGGGACGAGCGTCTGTCTCAACGTGGGCGCGCCCTGTGTCGGCTGTATGGAACCCGGGTTCTGGGACCGCTTCCAGCCGCTCGACAAGGAGGTCGAGCGACAGTCCTTCGTCGGACCGGTGACACCCGAGGACGCTGGCTGGGCGGCCCTCGTCGCCACGGGGGTCGGCATCGGCGCACACGCCGCCCGGAAGCTCACCGGATACGGGAAGTTCGAAAAGGGCGACGAAGGGGACACTTCGGACGGGACCGACGAGGAGCGCACGTCGCCGGACGCCGGCACGGAGCCGGGAACGGAAACCGGAGACGACAGAACGGAGTGAGCCACCATGGTGGAAGTAACTATCGACCCGACGACACGTATCGAGGGCCACCACGGGATGGAGCTGGAAGTCGAGGAGGGCGCGGTGACGGAGGCCAGGAGCACGATGAAGATGTTCCGGGGGGCCGAAATCATCACCGTCGGCCGGTCGCCCCGGGACGCGGCGCAGCTCACCGGAAAAGTCTGCGGTGTCTGTTTCATCTGTCACCGTATCGGCTCGGCGCGGGCCGCCGAAGACGCCGCGAGAAACGCCGGGGCCTTCGACGGTCCCCCGGAGAACGCCCAGATTCTCCGGGACGCAGTCGAGGGCATCTTCTTCCTGTGGAACCACGCGATACACCTGTTCGCCCTGGTCGGTCCCGACTACAGCGATGCAGTCGCCGACACGGGCTTCGAGCGTCTGGACCCGCTGGAGGGCGCTGGCTACGTGGGGGCACTCGAAAACCAGCGAAAGCTCATGCAGGCGCTGGCGGAGTTCGGCGGGCGCGCCCCGCACCCGCTCGCCTTTATCCCGGGCGGGGTTGCGACACATCCGGACGCCGCCACTGTCGAGACCGTCAAATCCCGCGTCAGGGAGGTCAGCGAGTGGCTCGGACCGACCGAGGCGGTCCCGGAGGTTCTCGAGAACGTCCAGAACGGGGAGTTCGACCCGGAACTGGGCGAGGGGCTCCACGACATCGTCTCGATTCTCGTGGCCGCCGCCAGGGAGGGAACTGCCGACCTCGGTTCGGGCCCGAACCGCTACTACAGCAACGGGCTGTTCCGGCTGCCGGACTCCGGCGAACGGATCTTCAAGCGCGGGGTGTATCGCGACGGCTCCGTCGAACGGCTGACGAAAGACGAGATCGTCGACGGCATCACCGAACACACGGAGTACTCCTGGTACACCGACGACTCGGGCGGGAGTCCGACCGAGGCGAAACCCCCGGAGCCAGAGCCCGAGAAGGAGAACGCCTACTCCTGGGGGAAAGCACCGAGGTTCGAAGGCCAGACGATGGAGGTCGGACCGCTCGCCCGGCTGGCAATCTCGGGGTACGACCCGTTCGACCTCCGGGCGAACCTGGGGGGCGGGCCGGCCGAGAGCAACACGCTCAACCGCCTCGTCGCCCGTGCGCAGGAGGCACTGATCGTCCGCGACCGGGTGCTCGACCTGCTGGGCGCGTTCGACCCGAACGAACCGCTCATGGCCGACTTCCCCGATAATTTCACCGGCAAGGGTGTCGGCCTCTGGGAGCCGTCCCGCGGGACGCTCTCGCACTACATGGACGTCGAGGACGGGACGATCGAACGCTACCAGATAATCACGCCGACGCTGTGGAACATCGGCCCGCGGGACGGAGAGGGCAACCCCTCGATCATCGAGGGGGCCATCGTCGGTGACGAGGTCGACGACGTCGAGGACCCGCTGAACGTCATGCGCACCATCCGGTCGTTCGACCCGTGTCTGGCCTGCAGCGTCCACATCAGGAGTCCCGACGCGGAGTACGAGACCACCGTCGAGCCCCCGAAACCGGGCGACGAGCAATGCGTGGTGAACACCGATGGCTGACACGAACAGCGACACGGTTCCCGACGGCGGTGCGGTCGACAGCGACCGGCCGCCGGACGAGTCGATGGACCACGGCGGCATCATCGACATCGAGCGCCTGCCTGGCGGAAGCCGGCTGACGGCTATCCGGGCCGACCTCGTCAGGAAGTACGAGGGGTACCAGACGCTCGACGAGTCCGACAAGGAGTCGATACGACGCTGGGGGCTGGGCTCGATCGTCTCCCACTGGGTGACGGTCGTCGCGATGACCGCCGCCGCGATCACCGGGCTCATGATCTGGACCGGGCTCTACGGTCCCGTCGACGTCGGCATCTGGGGGGGCTACCAGACGGCGTTCACGATTCACGTCTGGATGGGACTACTGCTGGCGGTCGTCGCGCTCGTCGTGTTCACCTACTACCACAGGGTCGTCGACAAGCACAGGCTGTTGCTGAGCACGAGCCAGCTCAAAGAGCAACTCGTCATCGCGTTCGCCCTCGTGGGGCTGGTGCGGTACATCCCCGGGTACAAGCAGGCCCGCCGAGCCTACGACGAGGACCGCGAACACTGGGTGGGCTACCACCCGGCGCAGACGGCCTTCTGGTACGCCCTCTGGTTTTTCGTACTCCTCCTCACGCTGACGGGCTTTGCGCTGTGGGCCGGCCTCGCGACCGACCCCGCCTGGTGGGTCTCCGCGCTCGGGTTCATGCAGGGGTGGCTCCCCTTCGAGCGGATGCTCCAGCTCCACCTGGTCGCGACGTTCCTGACGCTGGCGACGATCGCGGTACACGTCTACGTGGCAGTGCTCCCCGGCAACCGGGACTTCTTCGGCTCCATGCTGAACGGGACCGTCGAGGCCTGGGTCGTCGACGAGGAGAGCCGTCCCGAACCGGCGGACCCGACCGCGGAGGCCGACCCGGGGGAGGCGAAGGATGACGACTGAACGCTCGGCGAGCGGAGGGAACGACGCGGCCGGAGACGCCCCCGGTCCCGACCTGGCCATCGTCGGCGTCGGCAACCCGCTCATGGGCGACGACGGCGTCGGGCCGACGGTCGTCGAGCGACTGGAGGACTCACCGGCCGGCTCCGCGGCCGGCGTCCGCCTGATGGACGCCGGCACGACGGGCTTTCTGGCGCTGGAGGGGATGAGCGGGGCCGAGCGAGCCGTCGTCGTCGACGCAGTCCAGACCGGCGAGACTCCCGGTACGATCCACGAGTACCGGTGTGTCGACGGCAATTTCGAGACGGACATCCCCGAGATGACGATGCACGACGTCTCCTTCACGGAGGCGATGGTCGCCGGCCGTGACGTCTACGACCTCCCGGACGAGATACGGATTCTGGGCGTCGAACCCGCCGACGTCTCAATCGGGGACGAACTCAGCGAGGCGGTCGAGGAGGCGGCCGACGAATTGATGGAGCTCCTAATCGATAGAATAGACGACACGAACGCGAAATCCACCGCAACCGAGCACACAGGTTCGGAGGGTGAATCATGAACACAACGTGGTACTGCACCGACTGTGAGACCCAGATCGAGACCGAGGAGATAGACGAACACGAGCGCGAGGGACACCACGTCCGGGGCGCGATGCAACCGGAACGGCTCATCGGGAACGACCCCTGGAACATCAACGTCCACGACGAGAGCCAGGAGGGTCAGTGATGTGTCTGGCTATCCCCGGTGAGGTCGTCGAGATAGACGGGATGGAGGCCCGCGCGGAGTTCTGGGACGTCGAGAAGACCGTCCGGCTGGACATCGTCGGCGAGACGGTCGAGGAGGGCGACTACATCCTCAACCACGCGGGTTTTGCCATCCGCAAACTCCCGGACGACCAGGTCGAGGAGACCATCGAGATATACGAGGCGTTCCTCGAAGGTGACGAGGACGAGGCGCTGGAGGAGATCGGAGCCGAGGGCGGCGACCTCGGCATCGAGCGGGGACCATCGACGCCCGGACCGATGGGCAAGCCGGACCCCGAACTGGACCCGATGGCCGACCGGGAGGAGACCTCCGATGGCGACTGACTCCGACAAGGACCTCCAGTTCCGCGACCCGGACACGGCGGAGGAACTGACCGAGCGCCTGGAGGAGCTGATGGACGACATCGGCGAGCCGGTGGACGTGATGCACGTCTGTGGCAGCCACGAGCAGGCCATCGCCAAGTTCGGCCTGCGGAGTCTCCTGCCCGACGGCCTCTCCGTGCGGATGGGCCCGGGTTGTCCGGTCTGCGTGACGAACATGCCGGAGGTCGACGAGGCGGTCGCGCTCGCGGAGGACGGCAAGGTAGTCGCGACCTACGGCGACATGTTCCGCGTGCCCGGCACGGCCCGCAGCCTCGAAGACGCCAAGGCCGACGGCGCGGACGTGCGCGTGGTCTACAGCGCCAGCGAGGCCGCCGACATCGCCGCGGAGAACCCCGGCGAGGAGGTCGTCTTCTTCGCGACGGGCTTCGAGACGACGGCTGCGCCGACCGCCGCCGTGCTGAGCGACGACCCGCCGGAGAACTTCTCGGTGCTGTCGGCCCACAAGTACGTCCCGCCCGCGATGGAGGTGGTCGCTGAGATGCCCGACACGAACATCGACGGCTTCCTCGCCGCGGGCCACGCCGCGACCATCACCGGCTACGGCCTCTTCGAGGAGTTCGTGGCGGACTACGACATCCCGGTCGTCGTCGGCGGGTTCGAGCCCCTGGACGTGCTGCTCGGGCTAGAGCGTCTGCTGGAGTACGTCCGCGACGGCGAGGCCGGGCTGGAGAACGCCTACCCGCGTGCGGTCAGCGAGGAGGGCAACGTCCAGGCCCGCGACACGATGTGGGACGTCTTCGAGACCGAGAGCGGCGAGTGGCGCGGCATCGCAGAGATACCCGCCGCGAACCTGGCGCTCCGCGAGGAGTACGCCGCCTCCGACGCCCGCGAGCGGTTCGACATCGACCCGGACGTCGGCGGGGAGGACCCGCTGACCGAGCAGTGCATCTGCGGCGACATCATGGCCGGCAAGGCCGACCCCGACGGCTGTGACCTCTTCGGCGAGGAGTGCACGCCGCAGAATCCGGTTGGAGCCTGCATGGTCAGCAGCGAGGGAACCTGCAAGATCTGGTACGAGTACGGCGGGCAGCCTGACCTCTGACCCATGCGGACAACGACTGCAATTCGACGGAGTGAGCCAGTATGAGTGAGACCGAGGACGCAGATGGGACGGAGGCATCGGGCGAGGTAGTGACGACGGCCCACGGCTCCGGCGGCGGGCAGATGCGCTCGCTGATCGGCGACCTCGTCCTCTCGCGGTTCGAGGACGCCGGCGACGTGGGCCTGCACGACCTGGACGACGGGGCCGTCCTGCCGGTCGATGACGACCAGTCGCTGGTCGTCACGACCGACAGCCACGTCGTGAAACCGCCGGTCTTCCCCGGCGGCGACATCGGCCGGCTCGCGGTCGCGGGCACGGTCAACGACCTGGCGGTGATGGGTGCGACCGAACCGCTGGCGCTCTCCTGCTCGCTGGTCGTCGAGGAGGGCGTCGAGATGGACTTCCTCGACACCGTCCTGGCGTCGGCCCGGGCGACCTGCGAGGAGGCGGGCTGTTCGGTCGTCACCGGCGACACGAAGGTGATGGGCAGCGGCGACGTGGACAGGCTGGTCGTCAACACGACCGGCGTCGGCCTCGTGCCGCGGGGTCACCACGTCGCCGACGCCGGCCTCTCGCCGGGGGACGCCATCGTCGTCTCGGGGACGCTCGGCGACCACGGCATCGCCCTGCTCTCCGAGCGCGAGGGCTTCGACTTCGAGGGGGACCTCGAAAGCGACGTCGCGCCGGTCAACGACCTCGTGGCGGCGGCACTGGACGCTGGCGAAGTCACCGCGATGAAGGACCCGACCCGCGGCGGCTTCGCCACGTCGATAAACGAGATGGTCGGGAAGGCCGACGTCGGCGCGGAAATCGACGAGCGCTCGGTCCCGGTCGCAGACAGCGTCGCCGCCGCCGGCGAGGTACTCGGCATCGAACCCTTCGACGTGGCCAACGAGGGCAAGGTCGTCTTCGGCGTCGCGCCGGAGGACGCCGAGGACGTACTGGCGGCGTTGCAGGACCAGCCGCTGGGTGCGGACGCGGCCATCGTCGGCGAGGCGACCGCCGACCATCCCGGCCGGGTCGTGCTGGACACCGGGTTAGGACGGCGCTACCTGACCGAACCGGAGGGCGAACAGCTCCCGCGAATCTGTTGACAATGCACGAACTCAGCGTCGCCGAGGCGATTCTCGACCGGGCCCGCGAGGCCGCCGACGACTACGGGGCCAGCGGGGTCGAGGCGCTGACCGTCGAACTCGGCACGGCGACGCACGTCAACCCCGACCAGCTCCGCTTTTGCATCGAGACGGTCGCCGAGACGCGCGACCTGGCGGACGCGGCGGTCAGCATCGAGACGGTCGAACCCGAGGCCGCCTGCGACTGCGGCTGGGAGGGCGAGCCACCTTCTTTCGACGGCACCGCCGGGGCCGTCCCGAGCGCCCGCTGTCCCGAGTGTGGCTCCCAGACCGAGTTCACGCGGGGCAAGGAGTGCCGACTGGCGAGCATCGAGGTCCCCGACGAGGCCGCGGGGACCGCACCCGAGACCTGACCATGACACGCTACCTCTCGCACCGACGGCAGCACCGCCCGCTCATCGACCGCCTGCTGGACGCGCTGGTGGGTGACCCGCTGGTCGCTCGCACCCACCGCTTCGGCCACGGTGACGACGGCCACGACACCGATGGCGACGCCGACGACGTGCTCGCGCAGTTCCGCGAGCAGGCGCGGGACCTCCACGAGCGGGTCGTCCACGACCACGGCGTCTTCGCGGTCGAGTTCCTGGGCGCGACCGGCGGCGGGAAGACGACGCTCGTCGAGCGCCTCCTCGAGCGCGCGCCGGACGAGGAGCGCATCGGCGTCGTCGTGGGCGACGTGGCCGGCGACGACGACGCCAGCCGGTTCCGCTCTCACGGCGTCGCCGTCGCGAACGTCACGACCGGCAAGGAGTGCCACCTCGACCCCGGCCTGCTCGAAGACGCCATCGACGAGTTCGACCTCGGCTCCCTCGACCGGCTGTACGTCGAGAACGTCGGGAACATGGTCTGTCCGGCCGACTTCCCGCTGGGCGCGCAGGCCCGCGTCCTCGTCGTGAGCACGACCGAGGGCGACGACGTGGTGCGCAAACACCCCCTCCTCTTCGAGGCCTGTGACGCCGCCGTGGTCAACAAGGTCGACATCGCCGACGCAGTGGGGGCCGACGTGGCGACCATGCGCGAGGACGTGGCGGAGGTCGCGCCCGATATGCCGGTCTTCGAGACGAATGCCCGCGCCGACGAGGGGGTCGACGCGCTCGCCGACTTCCTGGCGGAGGTCCGGACGAGCGGGCACCACCACGCTCACGCGCACCACGACTGACCATGGCCCCCCGCTTCCGCGCGGCGGTCCGCGTCACCGGCGTCGTCCAGGGGGTCGGCTTCCGTCCCTTCGTCTACCGCCAGGCAGTCGGCGCGGGCGTCGACGGTTACGTCCGCAACACCGGCGACGGGGTCGACGCCGTCTTCGAGGGGCCACGCGCCGCAGTGGAGTCCGTCGTCGAGACTATCCACGAGGACAACCCGCCGCTTGCCCGTGTCGACAGCGCGACCGTGGAGTGGGCAGACCCGGAGGGTCTCGACGGCTTCGAGATACGCGACTCGACCGACTCGGGCGACGCCGGCGTTCCCGTTCCACCCGACACGGGTGTCTGCGACGCCTGTCTCGACGACATCCGCGACCCCGACTCGCGATATCACGGCTACTGGGCGACGGCCTGCGTCGACTGCGGGCCGCGGTTCACCGTCGTCCGGGACGTGCCCTACGACCGGGCACGGACGGCGATGGACGAGTTCCCGCTCTGTGCCGACTGCCGGGAGAGCTACGAGACGCCGACGGACCGCCGGTACCACGCCCAGACCATCGCCTGTCCCGAGTGCGGCCCGACGCTGAGATTCGAGGCCGGCGGGGAGACCCTCGCCGACGGCGATGCGGCCATCGAGACGGCGGGCCAGCGCCTGGCTGAGGGGGACATCCTGGCGGCCCGCGGCATCGGCGGCACACACCTGGTCTGTGACGCGACGGACCCGGCGGTGGTCGAGCGGTTGCGCGAGCGCACGCACCGGCCAGCGAAACCGTTCGCGCTCATGGCTCCGTCGGTCGACGCCGTCCGGTCGTTCGCCGCCGTCGACGAGCGGACCGAGGCGGTGCTGACGGACGTCAGGCGTCCCATCGTCCTGCTCGGCCGGGACGGCGACGCGCCGTGGACCGGTGCCGTCGCGCCGGGACTGCACACCGTCGGCGTCATGCTGCCCTACGCCGGTCTGCACCACCTGCTGTTCGACTACGTCGACGGGCCGCTGGTGATGACCAGTGCCAACATGCCGGGCCGGCCGATGGTCACGACCGTCGCCGAAATCGACGACCGCCTCGGCGAGGTCGTCGACGGCGCGCTCGTCCACGACCGGGACATCGTCGCCCGCTGCGACGACAGCGTCGTCCGCGTGGTCGACGGCGACCGGCGATTCGTCCGCCGGTCCCGCGGCTGGACGCCCGCTGCACTGCCCAACCCCGCCGGGACCGACGAGTCTCCCACGATACTCGCGCTTGGGCCGGAGATGGACGCGACTGCCGCTCTCGCCGACGGCGAGCGGGTCGTCCTCACGCAGCACCTCGGGGACGTAGACGGCCCCGAGACGCTGTCATTCGTCCGGGAGGCCGTCAACCACCTGACGGACCTCACCGGCATCGACCCGGCCGTCGTCGCTCGCGACATGCACCCGGACTTTCTCACGACCGCGGAGGCCGACCGGTACGCCGACGAGGGCCTCGCCGGGCCGGTCGCGGTCCAGCACCACCACGCCCACGCCGCCGCGCTGTGTGCCGAACACGGCGTCGAGCGGGCCGTCGTCGTGACCGCAGACGGGACTGGCTACGGACCCGACGGCACGGTCTGGGGCGGCGAGGTGCTGGACGCGACGCTTTCGGACTTCGAGCGCGTCGGCGGCCTGGACACCTTCGCGCTGCCCGGCGGCGAGGCGGCCGTCGAGTACCCCGCGCGGACGCTGGCGACGCTACTCGACGACACCGACGGGGTGGACGACCGCCTGGTCGCGACGGGTGCAGTCGATTCGCGCTCGGAGGCGGCTGTCGTCCGCCAGCAGGCCGAGCAGGGCGTCAACACTCCCGAGACGACCAGCGCCGGGCGGTACCTGGATGCCGTCGCGGCGCTGGTGGGTATCTGCGACCGTCGGCGCTACGAGGGCGAACCCGCCCAGCGGCTCGAAGCGGCCGCCAGCGAGGGGACCGTCCGGGACATCGCCGTCCCGTTCACGGAACGCGATGGCGACCGGGTCGTCGACACGGCTGCACTCGTCAGGGACCTCGACGCGCTGGACGCGCCGGCGGCAGACGTCGCGGCGACGGCCCAGGACGCGCTGGCGCGCGGACTCGGTGAGATAGCGGTCGAGGTCGCGAGGGACCGCGGCGTCGATACAGTTGGATTCTCCGGCGGCGTGGCGTACAACGACGCCATCTCGCGACGTCTGCGCGCCGAGGTCGAGTCGGCGGGTCTGGACTTCCTCGCCCCCGACCGCGTGCCCCCGGGCGACGGCGGCATCGCCTACGGCCAGGCCGTCGTCGCGACTGCGCGGCGGGGGTGAGGTCTGGGTCAGACACTGGGCTTTTGGGGTTGCGGTCGCGAGAGCGTAGCACCTGCGAGCGGCCTACCGGCCGCGAGCAGCCTTTTTCCCCACGTTTTTGCAAGGAGTGGGCCGCACGCGCCTTCGGCGCGTTGCGAGCCCCGACGAAGCAAAAAGTGGGTCTCCTACATATCGGGCCAGGCACTGAGGGCCCGGCCGGTGCCGCCCATGTCGCGAATCCAGCGGGCGGCGATGGCCTTCTTCAGGAACTTCGCGGGGAGGCCGCCGAACGTGTCGACGACGGGGACGACGAAGACGTCGTGGGCGACGGCGGACTCGCCGACGGAGACGACGGTGCCCTTGTCCTTGTAGCTCCACTTCTGGAGTGGCTGGCCGCGGATTTCGCGGGCGATGTTCTTGCCGACCACCTCGGCGGCCTGCCAGGCGGCCTGTGCGGTCGGTGGCGCGGGATTTTCACCCGGCTGGTCGACGAGTGCGCAGTCGCCCAGCGCGAATACGCGGTCGTCGGTGGTCTGGAAGGTCTGGCCCGCCTGCAGGCGGTGGGAGCGTTCGTCCTGCTCGACGGTGCAGTTCTTGGCCGCCTCGCGGCCGGTGATGCCGCCGGTCCAGACCAGTACGTCGTAGTCCAGTTCGATGTCCTCGCCGACGTAGACGGTCTCCTCGTCTACCTCGCCGACGAACTCCCCGCACATGATGTCGACGTCGCGGGCTTCGAGGCGCTTGCGCAGAGCGGCCTGCAGGCTCGGGTCGCTGTTGGGCAACACCTCGTCGAGGCCTTCGACCAGGTGGATGTCGATGGGATGGCTGTGCTCGTCGCGGAACTCGGCGATTTCGCCGGCGGTCTGGATGCCCGACAGCCCAGCGCCGCCGACGACGACCTGCACCGGGTCCGCCTGCGACGCCGTCCGGACCTGCTCGGCGAGGTCCTCGTGGATGCCGAGCGCGTCGTCGAGGCTCTTGAGGGTGTGGGCGTGCTCTTCGAGGCCGTGGATGCCGAAGAACGCGGTCCTGGTGCCGATGCCGACGAGCAGGTAGTCGTAGGGAACGTCGTCGCCCTCGGACAGCGAGACGAGTCGGTCGTCGGTGTCGACGCCGGTGACCTCGTCCTGGATGAACTCCGTCTCGGGCGATTTGATGTCCTCGACGGGGACCGTAACTTTCTCCTGGACGCTGGGGTCTTTGATGCAGCGGTGAGACTCGTGGAGGACGAGGTGGTAGTCGACGTCAGAAATCCACGTGATGTCTGCCTCCCCGTCCAGGGCCGATTCGAGGCTCTTGATTCCGCCTGCCCCGGCGTAGCCCGACCCGAGGACGACGACGTTCTCCGTCATACCCGCCCCTCAGGATTGTGGTGATACAAAGGCTACGAAGTTCCGATGAAGGACGCCATATGTTATCAAGTGACGAGAGATGGAAATATCTACCAGCAGGGACCAGAGAGCGTCGGCGGCCCGCTCAGTGTTCCGGTTCTTCGACGGGTGCCTGCATGTCGTCGATGGTGAGGATGAGGACGTTGTCCGTACCGTCCTTGCCCTCCAGCGTGCCGATAATCTGGAGCTTCGAGAGGGGTGTCGGCCCGACGGTCACCTTGTCACCCTCGTGAAAGTTCCCGATGGAGCCCCGGAGCTTCACCTCGGCGCGGCACGCTTCGGGGTGCTGGACGCTCGTGAGGTCTATCTCCTCGACGTTCGAGTCCTCGACGAGTTCGCCGTTGTGGTACAGCGGGACGTCCGCGGCGTGGTCCATCTCCTGTATCTGGAGTGCATCGTAGGCCGATGCAGTCGGCTTGTAGCCACCTTTCGGCCCCGGTACGCCCTCGACCAGCTGCAGCGCCTTGAGACTCTGCATCTGGTTGCGGATGGTGCCGGGGTTGCGGTCGACACGCTCGGCGATCTCCTCACCCTTGACAGCGGTCTCGTCTTCCCGGTAGAGATTGACGAGTTCCTGGAGAATATTCTTCTGACTCGGCGTGAGCTCTATGGATGACATAATCTTTCATTCGATACTCGATTCCTTAAGTCCGACGGTGAAGAAAATCACTGCTCACCTGACGTTTCTCCCGGCGGACTGAATTGGAACCGCTTTTGTATCCGCTGTCCGCGTCACCACTCATGGACGATTCGCGTGTACTCGTGACCGGCGGTGCGGGCTTCATCGGGTCGAATCTCGCCAACCACCTCGCCGAGGACAACGACGTCGTCGCCGTCGACGACTGCTATCTCGGGACTCCGGAGAACCTCGACGAGAGCGTCGAGTTCGTCGAGGCGAGCGTACTGGACGACGACCTGCCGACCGACGTGGACGTCGTCTTCCACCTGGCCGCACTGTCGTCGTACGCGATGCACGAAGACGACCCCACGCGCGGCGCGCGAGTCAACGTCGAGGGCTTCGTCAACACTGTCGACCAGGCCCGCCGCGACGGCTGTGACACAGTCGTCTACGCGTCGACCTCCTCCATCTACGGCTCGCGCACGGAGCCCTCGCCCGAGGACATGCCGGTGGCGGTCAACACCGGCTACGAGGCGTCGAAACTCGCCCGCGAGCGCTACGGCGAGTACTTCCGCAACCACTACGGGCTGGACGTCGCCGGCCTGCGTTTCTTCTCGGTCTACCAGGGCTACGGGGGCGCGGAGGAACACAAGGGGGAGTTCGCCAACGTCATCGCGCAGTTCGCCGACGACGTGGCCCACGGCCGCGCGCCGAAACTCTACGGCGACGGCGAGCAGACCCGCGACTTCACGCACGTCTCCGACATCGTGCGGGGCATCGAACTCGCCGCGGACCACCGCCTCAACGGCATCTACAACCTCGGCACGGGCGAGGCCTACGACTTCAACACCGTCGTGGAGATGATAAACGACGAACTCGGCACCGACGTCGACCCGGAGTACGTCGAGAACCCCATCCCCGACGAGGTGTACGTCCACGACACCTGCGCCGATTACGAGAAGATTCACGAGGCCACCGGCTGGGAGCCCTCTATCGACTTCGAGGAGGGCATCCGCCGCGTCTGCGCCCAGTACAAGTAAGTCGAGTTGCTTCCGCAGTCTCGCTTTTCTTCCGTCCCTATCCTTATATTCGAGGGCGCGAGACGGACAGGTAATGGACCAGACAGTGCGGGTCCTCGGCGTGCCGATGGACCTCGGGGCGGACCGCCGTGGCGTCG
The DNA here is from genome assembly GCF_037338445.1 of Salinibaculum sp. SYNS191. Lineage (NCBI taxonomy): Archaea > Methanobacteriati > Methanobacteriota > Halobacteria > Halobacteriales > Haloarculaceae > Salinibaculum > Salinibaculum marinum. Next base: position 1,040,104 of record NZ_CP147838.1, on the reverse strand, counting down.
ACATGGGTCCGTCGGCCATCCGCTACGCGGGCCTGGCCGAGGAACTGGAGGCCGTGGGGACGACCTGCGTCGACGGCGGCGACATCGCCGTGCCGCGGCCGGAGGAACGGGACCCAGACACCGAACCCTTCGAACACGGGCGCGCGAAGTACTTCCGGGAGACGAGAGAGGTCTGCGAGGACGTGGCGACGGCGGTCAGCGCCACCGTCGCCGACGGCGAGTTCCCACTGGTGCTGGGCGGGGACCACTCCATCGCCATCGGCACGGCGGCGGGCGCGACGAACGGCCGCGACACGGGCATCGTCTGGTTCGACGCCCACGGCGATTTCAACACGCCCGAGACCACGCCCAGCGGGAACGTCCACGGCATGTCCCTGGCGGCCATCCTCGGCAAGGGGCCGTTCGCGGAGGTACCCTGGGCGCACTCCCCGCGGGTCCGCGAAGAGAACGTCGCCCTCGTCGGCACCCGCGCCCTCGACGAGCGCGAGCGCGACCTGGTGGCCGACAGCGACGTCTCGGTCTACACGATGACCGACATCGACGAGCGCGGCATCACCGACATCGTCCGCGAGGCCCTGGACGTCGCCACGGCCGGCGTCTCGCAGGTCCACGTCAGCCTCGACATGGACTGTCTGGACCCCGACGAGGCCCCCGGCGTCGGGACGCCGGTCCGCGGCGGCATCACATACCGCGAGGCCCACGCGGCGATGGAACTCGTCCACGAGCACGCCGGCCCGCGCCTGTCCAGTTTCGAACTGGTCGAGGTCAACCCCATCCTCGACCAGCACAACCGGACCGCGGAACTGGCCTGCGAACTGACCGCCAGCGCATTCGGCAAGAGCGTGCTGTAAACTCTCCCACAGTGTTATTGTGGCTTCGCGTGTAGTGTGCAACCATGTTACGGGACCCGCTCGACTACGGCCAACTGGCGGAGGGGCGCTGTAACTACTGGGCGTGGGACCCCACCCTCCGCTTCGAGGCCCGCCGGACGTACCCCGACGACGAGTTCGACTGGGCCGAGGACCTGCTGGACGAGTACGGTGCCGTCGTCGGCGACACCATCGCCGACAACTCCGACGTCGTGGACCGCCACGAACCCAAGTTGCACACCTACGACAGCGATGGCGAGGTGCAAAACGAGGTAGAGTACCACCCGCTGCAGTTCGAGAACGAACGCATCACGTACGACAAGTTCCGGCTGACCCACGACGCCTTCCACGCGCCGCCGGACCGCGACGAACCGGTCGGCCTGCTGCACACCCTCACGATGCAGACGCTGCTCTGTTACGCGGACGTCGGCTTCGCCTGTCCGGCGTCGATGACCGTCGGCGCGGCCGTCGTCCTGGAGAAGTTCGACGACGGGAGCCTCGACGACTACTTCCAGGGGCTCACCGCCGCCGACTACGACGACCACGTCGAGGGCGCGATGTTCCTCACCGAGAAGCAGGGCGGCTCCGACGTGGGGGCAACGGAGACCCGCGCGGAGCCACAGCCGGACAGCACCTACGAACTTCACGGCGAGAAGTGGTTCTGCTCGAACACCGACGCCCAGGGCGCGCTCGCGCTGGCTCGCACCCCCGACGCGCCGGAGGGCACCGACGGGCTCTCGCTGTTTCTCGTCCCCCGCGTGCTACCCGACGGGACGCTCAACGACGCCACGTTCCGGCGACTGAAGGACAAACTCGGCACGCTGTCGGTTCCGACGGGCGAAATCGAGTTCGAGGGCGCGACGGCCTATCTCGTGGGTGAGGAGGGCAACGGCTTCCGCCAGATGACGGAGATGCTGAACTACGAGCGCCTGACGAACGCCACCGGCGCAGTCGGCGTCATGGGCCGGGCACTGCTGGAGGCGAAGGTCCACGCCGCCAACCGCGAGGCCTTCGGCGAGACCATCCAGGAGTTCCCGCTGTTGCGACGAGACCTCGTCGAGATGACCGTCGACTACGAGGCTGCGGCCGCGTTTGCCTTCGAGGCGGCGAAGTGGTACGACAGACGGGAGCGCGCGTATCCCGACGACAAGGGGACGGACGCCTACAGACTGATGCGCCTGCTCGTCCCCATCGCGAAGTACAGGACGGGGGAGATGGTCGTCGACACCTGCTCGTACGCGATGGAGGTGCTGGGCGGCAACGGCTACGTCCGCGAGCACGTCACGCCGCGGTTGCTCCGGGACGCACAGGTGTTGCCAATCTGGGAGGGAACCTCGAACATCCTCTCGCTGGACGTGCTGCGGGCGCTCTCCCGCGAGGACGCCCACGAGGCGCTCGTCCCGCTGGTGAACGGTCACCTCGACAGCGCCGACCACCCCGCGCTCGTCGACCTCGCCGACACCGTCGAGTCGGCGTTTCACGACCTCCAGACCGCACTCGCCACGCTCGCCGCGGAGGGCGACGACTACGCGCAGTACCACGCCAAGCGCCTCGCGGACCTGATTTTCGACGTGGTGGCCGCCGCCGTCCTCGTCAGCGAGGCCCAGTGGCAACTCGACGCCGAGGACGATGCCCGGAAGGCGCTGGTCGCGGAGTGGTTCGTGGCGGACCGCTTCGGCGAGGCCGAGGTCTACGGCATCACGAGCGGCGAGACGCCGGGCGACGACCACTTCGACGCCATCGCACGCTACGGGTCGGTCGCGCCGGAGGTCCTGGTCGACGCGGCCGACGACCACTTCGACGCCATCGCACGCTACGGGTCGGTCGCGCCGGAGGTCCTGGTCGACGCGGCCGACGACTGACCTCACGGTACTTGTCGCTCTCGCCCGTACAGCAACCATGGACGTCGACCGTTACGATTCGCTGGACGGACAGGTCGCACTCGTCACCGGCGCGACACGCGGTATCGGCGCGGAAATCGCCCGCCAGCTCGCGGACCTGGGTGCGACGGTCTACGCCGGTGCCAGGGACACGGCGGACGTGACTGCCGCCGACCTCCGTGCCGTGGAACTCGACGTCACCGACGACGAGACGATGCGTGCGGCGGTCGAGTACGTCGCCGAGGAGACGGGCCGGCTCGACGTGCTGGTGAACAACGCCGGCGTCGGCGGGTCCGCCGCGCCGCTTCACGAACAGTCCATCGCCGATATCGACGGCGTCCTCGACGTGAACCTCCGCGGGCCGGTCGTGTTGACCCGCCTGGCGCTGCCGCTGTTGCTCGAACAGCAGGGGCCACGCGTCGTCAACGTCTCCTCGGGGATGGGCGCGCTCGGCGAGGGGATGAGCGGCGGCCACCCTGTCTATCGCATCTCGAAGACGGGTATAAACGGCCTGACTGCTGCGCTCCACGGCGAGTACGCCGACGACGGCCTGCTGGCAAATTCGGCCTGTCCCGGCTGGGTCCGCACCGACATGGGCTCGTCCTCTGCCCCGCGGAGTCCTGCGGAGGGGGCCGACACGCCGGTCTGGCTCGCACAGTTCCGCCCCGGGAGCCCGGCCGGGCGCTTCTGGCGCGACCGCGAGGTCGTCGACTGGTGACGGTGTGGATACACTTTAGTGACCGTCCCGTCTCGATTCGCGCATGGACGCCCTCCCTCTCCCGCTCGCAGCGGGTGGTCCCTCGCTGTTGGTCGTCGGTCTCCTCGTCGTCCTCGGGGTGCTCGCGCTCGCCTTCGTCGGTGCCGCCGCGCTCGCGCTCTCGCGGTGGTGGCACCTCCGCCAGTCCAGTGCCGAGGAGTTCCGCGCCAGCCTCGACGGCCCGATCGAACTGGTCGGGCAGGCCCAGCCGGCCGACGACGCCGAGCCGTTCACCGCGGCCGTCTCGGGGACCGAGTGTCTCGTCTCGAAACTGGACGTGCAGGTCTACGAGACGGACGGGAAGACGTCGTCCTGGCAGACCCGCGAGTCTCGCACCACGACCCGGCCGTTCGTCGTCGACACCGCCGCGGGTCGGGTGCGCGTCGAACCCGAGGGGGCGGACCTCGTTCTCGCCACGGAGACGGTCGACGAGATCGACGGCGGCGAGGACGCGACCGGCCGGACGGCCGCCGTCCTCGACGCGCTGGACGTGAAGCGCACGAGCGGGAGCGTCGACATCGGCATCACCGAACTCGACTACGGCGACCGGACGCGACTCCGCGAGAGCCGCGTCGACGTCGGCGAGGCGGTCTACGTGGCCGGCACCGCTGTGACGAACGACCCCACCGTCGGCGGCTTCGGCGGCCCCGACGCAGTGGTTCGCGAGCGGACCGACCGCTCGCTGGCCGAGCGCCTGTTCGGGTTCCCCTTCGTCGTCGGCGACGGCGGCGAGTCGGCGGTGCGGTGGCACTTCCTGAAGCGTGGCCTTCTCTTCGGGGGCATCGCCGTCGTCTTCGCCGCCGTCTGGACCCTCGCCCTCGTCAGTATCCTCTAAAAATCGGTCCCGCTGCGACGGCTATTCCTCGTCGTTGCCGGGCACGACGGTCACGCTGGCGACGCCGTCGCCGGCTTCGACCTCCATGACTTTCACACCCTTCGTGTTCCGGCCGACCGTCGAGATGTTGGCGACGGGACAGCGCATAATCTGGCCTTGCGCGCTCATCACGACGATGTGGTCGTCGTCCTCGACGGCCTTGACCGTCGTGACGGGCCCGTTGCGCTCGTCGGTCTTGATGTCGATGAGCCCCTTGCCGTACCGCGACTGCGCCCGGTACTCCGAGAGCTTGGTGCGCTTGCCGTAGCCGTTGGTGGTGACGGTGAGAAGCGAGCGGTCGTCGCCGTGTTCGGTCGCGACGAGGCCGGCGACGTGGTCGCCCTCCTGGAGTTTGATGCCGTTGACGCCGCGGGCGTTGCGCCCCATCTCGCGGGCCTCCGTCTCGTCGAAGCGGATGGTCATCCCCTGTTCCGTGGCGATGACGAGGTCCTTCGTCCCGTCGGTCACCTCGACGTCGACGAGCGCGTCGCCCGCTTCGAGGCTGGCGGCGATGATGCCCGTCGAGAGGATGTTCTCGAAGTCCGCCGCGCAGGTCCGCTTGACGTAGCCGTTGCGGGTGACCATCGTGATACACTCCTCGGGCTCGAAGTCGTCGGTGTTCACCACTGCGGTGATCTCCTCGCCGTCGTCGAGGTCGATGAGGTTCACTGCGGACTTCCCGCGTGCCGTGCGGCTCATCTCCGGAATCTCGTAGGTCTTCAGCCGGTAGACCTGTCCCTGGTTGGTGAAACAGAGCAGGTAGTCGTGGGAGTTGGCCCGGAAGACCTTCGAGACCCGGTCACCCTCCTTGGGGTCGGAGCCGATGATGCCCTTCCCGCCGCGCTTTTGCGGGTCGAAGTTGGCCGCCGGCATCCGCTTGATGTAGTCGTCCTCGGTGATGACCACCAGCACGTCCTCCTCGGGGATGAGGTCCTCGTGTGTGACCTGCCCCTCGGCCTCCATGATGGTCGTCCGGCGCTCGTCGTCGTACTCCTCCTGCATCTCGCGGAGTTCGTCCTTGATGACGCCGAGCAGTTTCTGCTCGTCCGCGAGGACCGCCTGGAGGTAGTCGATAGTCTCCTGGACGTCCTCGTACTCCTCCTCTATCTCGGCGGCTTCCATCGACGTGAGCGACCCCAGTTGCATCCGGAGGATGTGGTCGGCCTGGTCTTCGGAGAAGTCGAGTTCGGCCTGCACGTTGGGATACTCGAACTCGGCGTCCTCGACCTCCGCGAGAGCCACGTCGCCGGTCAGAATCGCCCGCGCCTCGTCGCGGTCGGCGGACTCGGTGATGAGGTCGACGATGGCCTCGGCGTTGTCGACGGCCCTCAGGCGACCTTCGAGGATGTGCGCGCGGTCCTGGGCCTCTTCGAGGTCGTGTTCGGAGCGTCGGCGGACGACCTCCTTGCGGTGGTCGACGTAGTGCTCCAGCGTCTCCTTCAGCGAGAGGACGCGGGGCTGGCCGTCGACCAGCGCGAGGTTGATGACGCCGAAGGTGGATTCGAGGTGGTGTTCGAGCAACTGGTTCTCCACCACGTCGACGTTCGCGCCGCGTTTCAGGTCGATGACGACGCGGACGCCGTTGCGGTCGGACTCGTCGCGCAGGTCGGAGACGCCCTCTATCTTGCCCTCGTTGACGTCGTCGGCGATGCGCTCGACGACGCGGGCCTTGTTCTCCTGGAAGGGGAGTTCGGTGACGACGATGCGGTCGCTCCCCTTCTCCGAGCGCTCAACATCGTACTCCGCGCGGACGCGCAGGCGGCCCCGCCCCGTCGAGTACGCCGAGTAGATGGCGTCCTTCCCGACGATGTTCGCGCCCGTCGGGAAATCGGGGCCCTTGACGTGGTCCATCAGGTCCTCGACCGTACAGTCGGGGTTGTCGATGAGGTGGACCGTCGCGTCCACGATTTCGCCGAGGTTGTGCGGCGGGATGTTCGTCGACATTCCCACGGCAATCCCGGACGACCCGTTGAGCAGGAGGTTCGGGAGTTTCGCGGGCAGGACCGCCGGCTCTTCGAGGCGGTCGTCGTAGTTCGACTGGAAGTCGACGGTGTCCTTCTCGATGTCCGCGAGCAGTTCCTCGGCGATGGGGGCCATCCGGGCCTCGGTGTAGCGCATCGCTGCGGCCGGGTCGCCGTCCATCGACCCGAAGTTGCCCTGGCCGTCGACCAGCGGATAGCGCATCGAGAAGTCCTGGGCCATCCGCACGAGCGTGTCGTAGATGGCGGAGTCGCCGTGTGGGTGGTAGTCACCCATCGTCTCGCCGACGATGGAGGAGGACTTGCGGTGGCTGGAGCCGGAACTGACGCCCATCTGGTCCATGGCGTAGAGGATGCGCCGGTGGACCGGCTTCAGCCCGTCGCGGACGTCGGGCAGGGCACGGCCCGCGATGACGCTCATCGCGTAGTCGATGTAGCTCTGCTCCATCTCGTCCTCGATGCGGACGTGCTCGACGTTGGCCGCCGGCGCGTCGACGTCCTCGGGGTCGGGAACGTCCGAACTCATATGTCCACCCACTCCGCTTCCGGCGCGTGTTCCTTGATGAACTGCTTGCGCGGTTCGACGGCGTCACCCATCAGCACGGAGAACATCTTGTCCGCCGCGGCGGCGTCCTCGATGGTTATCTGCTTGAGGTGGCGCGTCTCCGGGTTCATCGTCGTGTCCCAGAGCTGTTCGGGGTTCATCTCGCCCAGGCCCTTGAACCGCTGGACCTGGTCCGGGTTGCCGTCGCACTTCTCCTGGACGATCTCGTTGCGCTCCGCCTCGGTCATCGCGTCGTAGGTCTCGCCGCGATAGCGGATGCGGTACAGCGGCGGTTGCGCGGCGTAGACGTAACCCGCTTCGAGTAGCGGCTTCATGTGGCGGTAGAACAGCGTCAACAGCAGCGTGCGGATGTGCGCGCCGTCGACGTCTGCGTCGCACATGAAGATGATTTTCTCGTAGCGCGCGTCCTCGATGTCGAACTCGTCGCCGATGCCCGTCCCGAGTGCGGTGATGAGGTTGCGGATCTCGTTGTTCTCCAGAATCCGGTCCAGGCGGTGCTTCTCGACGTTCAGAATCTTCCCCCGGATGGGGAGGATGGCCTGGAACTCCGGATTGCGGCCCTGCTTCGCGCTGCCGCCCGCGGAGTCGCCCTCCACGACGAACAGTTCGGACTCGCTGGGGTCGCGCGTCTGGCAGTCCGCCAGTTTCCCGGGCAGCGCCGTCGAGTCGAGCGCGGACTTCCGGCGCGTCAGTTCCTCGGCCTTCTTGGCGGCCTTGCGGGCTTTCGCGGCCTCGACGGCCTTCGAGACGATGGCCTCGGCGGTGTCCGGGTGTTCCTCGAAGTAGGTCCCCAGTTCCTCGTGGACCGCCGACTCGACGATGCCCCGCACTTCGGAGTTGCCGAGTTTCGTCTTCGTCTGGCCCTCGAACTGCGGGTCGGGGTGCTTGATCGAGATGACCGCCGTCAGTCCCTCGCGGATGTCGTCACCCTTGAGGGTGTCGTCCAGGTCACGGAGCAAGCCGTTGTCCTGGGCGTAGTCGTTGACGACGCGGGTCAGCGCGGTCTTGAACCCGGTCATGTGGGTGCCGCCCTCGCGTGTGTTGATGTTGTTCGCGAAGGCGTGCAGCGACCCCTGGAGTTCGTCGGTGGCCTGCATCGCCACCTCGACGTGGACCGGTCCCTCGTCGATGGCCTCCTCGTCCTCGAAGTAGATAACGTCCTCGTGGAGCCGGGTCTTCGTCTCGTTGAGGTACTCGACGAACTCGCGGATGCCGCCCCCGTAGTGGAACGACTGCTCGGTGTCCTCGCGCTCGTCGACGAGGGTTATCTCGACGCCGGAGTTGAGGAAGGCCAGTTCGCGGAGCCGCGACTCCAGCGTCGAGGAGACGAAGTCCCTGGTCTCGAAGATGTCGTCGTCGGGCCAGAACCGAATCTCGCTGCCGGTCTCCTCGCCGGGGTCCATGTCCCGCACTCGCTCCAGTTCGAACTCGGGTTCGCCGTGGTCGAAGCGCTGGTGCCAGACCGCCCCGTCGCGCTTTATCGTGACCTCCAGCCACTTCGAGAGTGCGTTGACCACGCTGACGCCGACGCCGTGGAGGCCCCCCGAGACCTGGTAGGACTTGTTGTCGAACTTCCCGCCGGCGTGGAGCACGGTCATGATGACCTCCACTGCGGGCCTGCCGTGTTCCTCGTGGGTGTCGACGGGAATCCCGCGGCCGTCGTCGCTGACGGAGACGGAGCTATCCTCGTGGATTGTCACTTCGATGGTGTCGCAGTGGCCGGCCAGTGCCTCGTCGATGGAGTTGTCGACGACCTCGTAGACGAGATGGTGAAGCCCCCGTGTGTCGGTCGAACCGATGTACATCGCCGGTCGCTTCCGGACGGCTTGCAACCCCTCGAGTACCTGAATCTGCCCTGCGCCATACTCGCTGTCCTCAGCCATGAAAATCTTACATCTGTGTAGTAGCCACCGTTTCTTAAAGGTCACGGGCGCGCGCGAGCGCACGACGCATTGCTCAAATATCACGATTGTTCCGACCGGATGCAACCTCCCCTCGGCAGCCACCGTCACGGCGCAGACGTGGCTCACCCTCGATACGTTCAGAACTCTCTGAACTCGGTACGTTCCCGTGTGACGAAAACTCGCGACAGACTGCCCCGGTACTACGTGCTGACGGCCCGTTCAGTCGCCGGCAGCGCCCGTCACCGCGAGCGGTCGTCCGGTCGGGGCCCTGCTCACTCGTCGTCTGCCTGTTCCTCGTCCTCTGTCTCGCTCTCCTCTATTTCGTCTTCGGCCTCGCTCTCCTCCAGGTCGTCCTCCATGTCGCGCTCGCGCTGGCGTTTCTCCTCGTCTCGTCCCTTCTTCTGTCGCCCCTCTCGCGTGTCTCCCATAGCGTCTGCGGTACGCGCTCGTGTCGCATAATCCCCCGCTCGGACGTCGCTATCCGACCCGTAGCTGGACAGTGTCGATATCCTATCTACCGCTATCTGTGCGTATTTGTAGCTATCTCGACCCGGGGGCGGGAACTCGATGCCCTCCCTCGCCACGCGCAGCAGGGGCCGCTTCCACTTTCACCCCGCTGCCACACAACATTTAAACTCCGGTCGTAAACGTATAGCCACATGACCTCCTATCAGTCGCGGCTCGGCGAGGGAGAGGGGATCGCCGAGGAGCTGGCCGAGAGCCAGCGGTCGATCTCCATCGCCGAGTTCTTCGAGAAGAACAAGCACATGCTCGGGTTCGACTCCGAGGCCCGGGCACTCGTGACAGCCGTGAAGGAAGCCGTCGACAACGCTCTGGACGCCACCGAGGAGGCCGGTATCCTCCCCGACATCTACGTCGAGATTCAGGAGGCCGGCGACTACTACCGGCTCATCGTCGAGGACAACGGGCCGGGCATCACGAAGGAGCAGATTCCGAAAATCTTCGGGAAGCTCCTCTATGGCAGCCGTTTTCACAAGCGTGAGCAATCACTGACGCCGGAGCAACGGGTCCTCGTACGACGGAACGATACCATCGAGTTCGTTCCGGTCGGTGTGCTGTGTGACGCATATCTTCCTGCAGACGGTGCGGCAACGCGGCCAGTTCCGGACGAAATCGAGGTACCGTCGTTCGACCGCGAAACACACGAGATGACCTGGCAGCCAGTCACCCACGCCATCCGCCACGAAACGGACGAGCGTACCTACGAGATAACGACAGAGAAAGGCCGCACGGTCGAAGTCACCGGCAACCACAGTCTGTTCTCGGTGACGAAAGACGGCGAGACGACGGAAGTCGAAGCCAGCGACATCGGAGCTGGTGATGCCATTCTCACACCTCGGACCCTTCCCGGGTTCGCGGAGTCTACCGAGGAGGTGAACCTCCTTGCACACCTCGACGCCGAGCAACTCGCCGACAAGCGAGTGTACGTCTACGGGTTCGAGCGCGAGACGCTGGAGCGACTGCAGGAGGGTGACCGTATCCGAAAGAAACCGTCTCCGGATAGCTCGCGAAAGCGGACGTACTACCGCTACGACGGCGTCGATATCCTGAAAGACAGCCTCGAAACCAACTACCTGGAAAAGGGCTACCTTCCCGCCGAGACCGTCATCGAACTCGGCTGGGAGGAGAAAGCGGCGCGTCAGGAGTGTCAGTTCAAAACGTACCAGGTCGGTGGAGAGGAGACGACACTGCCAGTTTCGCTCCCGGTCTCCGAGGAGTTCATGAAACTGCTGGGCTACTACGTCGCGGAGGGCCACGCTGGACCTCGGCAGGTCGGATTCACGTTCGGTTCCCACGAGTCGGAACTGATCGAGACGACGGAACGGGCACTCGCCGGCGTCGGCGGTAAAACGACGACCGTCGAACGGGAACGAAACTCCACTCGCGTGAAAGCGTTCGGCTCGCCGCTTGCACTGTTTCTGAAAAACGTCTGTGGTGAGCAGGCCGACGAGAAGCGAATTCCAGACTTCGTCTTCAGTGCTCTCCCCGCGGCACAGAAGCAATTCATCACCGCTCTCTACCAGGGAGACGGTTCCGATACGCACCCGAGTAACGAACTCTCCCACACGACGACGAGTGAGACGCTTGCGCGACAGCTCTCCGTGCTGTGGAACATGCAGGGCGTGCTGGCCAGTACCGAAGTCAGCGACGACGCTGGTGGGTACAGTGATACGTCGAGGACACAGTACCGGACGAAAGTCTACGGTTCGGATGTCGACGTTCTGGACGCCTACGGCGGCTCGACTGACACCGGTGAGCAGGGATACAAGCGCATTCCGACGTCACTGCTCGAAGACGTGCGCGTCGGCGACGTCGAGAACCGGACGGTGCCCGATTCGATTCCGGGATTGTTGATGGGTGCGGGTGTGGGCTCCTCACTCGACCACGCCGCGGTGTATCAGTCACTCATCGAGGATGCCCTCGACGGTGAACACGTCGAAAAACCGCGGTACGTCCACAACCTCAAAGAGATGGGGCTCCTCGACGACTCCCACCAGCCGACGCCTGTCCTGGAGGAGCTGTGGGAGACTGTACAGAACCTCCACGGACTGACCGGGACAGACATGTGTCTGCTACCGGTCGAGTCCGTCGAAGAGACCGAACCGCCGGAGTACGTCTACGACATCTCGGTTCCAGGCGCGACTGGCTACGACGAGAACTTCGTCGTCGCGAACGAAGGGGCACTCGCCGTCAAGAACAGTCGCGGCCAGCAAGGTATTGGAATCTCTGCAGCGGTTCTCTACTCGCAATTAACGTCCGGAAAGCCAGCGAAAATAACGTCCCGGACCCAGGGCAGCGCCGAGGCGGAGTACTTCGAACTCATCGTCGACACGGACACCAACGAACCGGAAATCAGCGTCGAGGACACCACCTCCTGGGAACGCCCGCACGGGACGCGCATCGAACTGGAGATGGAGGGGAACATGCGCGCCCGCCAGCAACTCCACGACTACATCAAGCACACGGCGGTCGTCAATCCCCACGCCCGCATCGAGATGCGCGAGCCCGGCGAGCACTTCAAGTACGAGCGGGCGACCGACCAGCTCCCCGACGAGACCGACGAGATTCGCCCGCACCCCCACGGCGTCGAACTCGGGACGCTCATCAAGATGCTGGAGGCGACCGACTCCTACTCCGTCTCCGGCTTCCTGCAGGGGGAGTTCACCCGCGTCGGCCAGAAGACCTCCGACTCGGTCATCGACAACTTCCGCGACCGCCACTTCGGCCGCGGGATGACCTGGCGGTCGCCCCAGAGCCACGAAGACGCCGACGTCGAGGCCGCGGTCGAGGAGGCCGTCGCCAACAAGGGCGCGGAGGCCACCGCCGACTTCGCCGCGACTGTCGCCGAGCGCGTGGACGAACACGACCGCATCGCCCACCACGAACTGGCCGCCATCGCCGCGGCGGTCGCCGACGACATCGAAGCGGAGTACGACACGACCTTCGGCGACACGGTCCGGGCAAACGCCGTTGAGGCGGCGTGGGAGGCCGTCACGGCGGAACTCACGCCCGACATCTACGCGCTGGTCGACGCGGCGACGACGAAGCGCAAGGACGACGCCCACGTCCAGGGGCTGGCCGAGCGCATCGCCGCGAAGTTCGAGAACCGCACCGAGGACACCCGTCACCGCGTCACGCACGACGAACTCGTCGAGTACGTCGACAAGTCCGCCGAGGATACCGAGGAGTACGACGACGCCACCTTCGGGGAGACGGCCCGCGAGAACGTCGTCGAGGCCATCTGGACGGAGATGGAGACGGTGCCGGACGACCCGCCCCACGTCCACGACATCGCCGCCGAGCGCGACGTGGCCTCGCACCTGCTCGAAGCGATGCGCGAGACGGACATCATCTCGCCGCCGACGGACTGCCTCTCGCCCATCACCGCCGACCTGGTGGAGGCCGGTCTCTCGAAGGAGTACGACGCGGACTTCTACGCCGCGGCGACACGCGACGCCGCGGTCCACGGCGGCGACCCGTTCATCGTGGAGGCCGGCATCGCCTACGGCGGCGACGTCGAGGCCGAGGGCCAGGCGGAGGTGATGCGCTTCGCCAACCGCGTCCCGCTGGTCTACCAGCGCGGGGCCTGTGCCACGACGGACGTCGTGAAGAATATCAACTGGCGCAACTACGGTCTCGACCAGCCCGGCGGCAGCGGCATCCCGAACGGCCCGGCCGTCGTCATGGTCCACATCGCCTCGACGAACGTGCCCTTCACCAGCGAGTCGAAGGACGCCGTGGCGAACATTCCCGAAATCGAAGACGAAATCGAACTCGCCATCCGCGAGGCAGCCCGCGACCTGAAGAGCTACCTCAACAAGCGCCGCTCGATGCAACAGCGCCGCGAGAAGGAGAACAAACTCGCGACCATCCTGCCGGAGATGGCCGAGAAGATCTCCAGGGTGACCGGCAACGAACCGCTGGACATCGACGACACGATGGCGCGCATCATGAACAACGTCCTGGTCGAGCGCCGGCGCGAGAACGGGACGGTCGAACTCGTCGTAGAGAACAACGACGACACGAACGCGGACCTGGAGATAACGGACATCGTGACCGCCGAACCCGAGGGCGTGGAGGGCGGCACGGTCGTCGAGATGGACGGCGAGTGGTTCGTCAAGTGGTCGCCCACGGTGGCCGGCGGGGAGGAGGCGACACTTGCCTACGACCTCCCCGGCGATGCCGACTGTAACATGTCCGTGGATGGTATCGAGGAGGAGAAACTCACGGTGACAGACAAATGAGCGTTGACACAGATTCGGAGGCGCGAGAGCAACTCATCGACCTCGCTGCACAGTTCTACGACCAGTTCGCCGACGGCGACGTCCCCTCGATGGAGGTCCCGACCCGCACGAAGTCCAACATCGAGTACGACGCCGAGAAGAAGGTCTGGGTCTACGGCGACCGCACCTCGACCCGTTCGGCCAACAGCGTCCGCGGCGCGCAGAAGCTCCTGAAGGCCATCTACACCATCGACTTCCTCGCCCAGCAACTGGACGAGGACCGCTCGTCGACCCTGCGTGAACTCTACTACCTCAGCGAGTCCTGGGACTTAGACGAGGCGCAGTTCTCCAGCCAGGACGAGTCCAACGACCTCGTGGAGGACTTAGAAATCGTCTCCGGTGCCACCCGCGAGGACTTCCACATGCGCCCGGAGGAATCGGGTGCGACCATCATGGGGCCGCTGAAACTCCGCGAGCAGACCCGCCGCGGCGAGCGCGAGATTCACTGCCAGGAGGACGTCGGCGAGGGCGGCTACCAGATTCCGAACAACCCCGACACCATCGACTTTCTGGACAACGACGCCGACTTCGTGCTGGCAGTCGAGACCGGCGGTATGCGCGACCGCCTCGTCGAGAACGGCTTCGACGAGGACTACAACGCCCTCATCGTCCACCTGAAGGGTCAGCCGGCGCGGGCGACCCGGCGCATCACCAAGCGCCTGCACGACGAACTCGACCTGCCGGTGGCCGTCTTCACAGACGGTGACCCCTGGTCGTACCGCATCTACGGCTCCGTCGCCTACGGCTCTATCAAGAGCGCGCACCTCTCGGAGTACCTCGCCACGCCGGCGGCGCAGTTCGTCGGCATCCGCCCGCAGGACATCGTGGAGTACGACCTGCCGACGGACCCGCTCAGCGACTCGGACGTCAACGCCCTGGAGTCCGAACTGGAGGACCCCCGCTACCAGACGGAGTTCTGGGAGGAGCAGATCGAACTGCAACTCGACATCGAGAAGAAGTCCGAACAGCAGTCGCTGGCCTCCCGCGGCCTGGACTTCGTGACCGACACCTACCTGCCGGAGCGGCTCACCGAGATGGGCGTGCTGTAGCGGGCTGACGGCGATTCTCCGGCCTACGTCTCGTCCAGTTCGACAGCAACGCCCCGCTCTCGCAGGTCCTCAGCGAACGCCGCCGAGTCCGTCTCGATTGCCGCGAACGTGTTGTAGTGGACCGGCACCACCAGGTCGGGGTCCATCTCCTCGGCCAGCGTGGCCGCCTCGTGGCGGTCCATCGTGAACGTCCCGCCGATGGGCGGGCAGAACAGGGACACGTCGAGCGCCTCGTGGCCGTCCAGCACGTCGGTGTCGCCGGGGCAGAACACGCGCGTTCCGCCGACCGAGAGCAGGAAGCCACAGCCCAGCCCCTTCGGGTGAATCGGCGTGCCGTCGCCGCGAGTGTGGGGGCCGTCGGGTTCGTTGTACGCCTCGACGGTCCAGAAGAGCACGTCGTCGACAACTCCCTCCGCGTTCATGCCGACTTCACGCACCTCGTAGGGGAGGTCGGCCAGACGGGTGTCCGTCCGCTGGGTGTCGTGAACGTTGATACCTTCGAAGGCGAGAACGGTCGCGTCGTCGGCAGCGACTCGTTCGATGCCGTCGGGGTCGTAGTGGTGGACGTGGGTGAGACAGACCACGTCGCCGTCCTCCGGTCGGTACTCCCGCGCCGGCGGGTGCGCGGCCGCGGCGCCGTCGCTGTCGGCGGTCCACTCGCCGGTGAGGACGCCGTAGCGGCCGGGGTCGACGTAGACCACGGTCTCGTCGTGCTCGATGCGGAGGGTGGCGTAGCCCAGCCAGTCGACGGTCAGGTCGTCGTGGGTGACGGTCATGGGAGAGCGGTAGACGCGGCGGCCAGTTAACGCCCACTCTTCGGCCGCGACTCAGCCCACGTAGGTGACTTCGACCTCGACGCCGGACTCGCGCGCGCCCGAGGCGCTGGCGTAAGGCACGTCCTCGCTCTGTCCCCGTGGCGGGAGCGGCGGCCCGGGATAGTCGAAGGTCCGGTTGCCGTTGGTGTCACGATGTGCAACGACGTAGACGGTCCGATTCTGCTTTACTTCCCGGTCCAGCGACACGACGATGCCGCCTTCCTGGGTTCCCGGCGGGACGTACTCGGAGTGGCCGAGCATCGTCGAGTTGATGCCGTCCTCGTAGACGACGACGTAGCCGCCGTCTGACATCGATGCCCCCTCGATGCGGAGCGTGTCGCCCGTCGAGACGGCGTCGCCGGCGGCGATGGAGGCGACCGGCGACGAGATGAGCAGGAAGGCGACGTAGGCGACGGCCAGCATCGCGGCGGCGTGTTTCGCGCCGTCCTTGAGCGTCCCCTCGCCGAGTTGTCCGCCGATGAACCCGGAGAGGACGGCCTGGATGAGCGCGGTGTGGAAGAAGACGAGCGTGTAGGCGGCCTTGTCGACGCTGCCGAGACGCCCGGCGATGCCGGCGCTGACGCCCAGCCGTCTGAGGTCCTCCTCGCTCGGGGTCGGGACCGACTCCGGGAGACTCGGAACGAGCACCTCGTTGACGGCGACGATGATGACCAGGAACACGACGAAGGAGATGTAGATGACGATGAGGTAGGTGAGCATCTGCTGGCGTCGCCGGCGGCGGAGTTTCAGGTCCGCGCGGGACTGCTCGGCCGCGATGCGAAGCACCGGCCCCATGTTCCCGCTGGCGCGCATCGCGTTTGTGAGCAATACGACGACGCGGGTGACCGTGGCGGTCCGGACGCGCCGGCCGAAGCGCACGAGTGCGTCGTCGACGTTCGAGCCGTACTCTATGTCCCGCCAGATGCGGTCGACTTCCGGCGTGAGCACCCCGAGGTCGCTGCCCCTTACTCTGGAGAACCCTTCCACGACGGACATCCCGGCCTCGTTGAGGCTCGCCAGCCGTTCGAGCAGTTCCGGCGTCGCCGCCTCTATCCTGTCGATGCGGCGGGTGTAGAGCCACCGGACGGCCGCGTAGGTCACGAGGACGAACAGCGCCGACTGGACGAGGATGTCGTCGAGCACGCGCCGGTTGACGCCGGTCCCGGTCAGCGCGTCGGGGAGCCGAACCGCGATGGCGACGAGCGCCAGCGGCACGGTGACGTAGAGGACGGTCTGGGGGTTCCAGACGACGGTTCGCAGCGGGTCCTGCAGGACACTCTTGACCGCCGCCAGCCGGTCGTACCACGCCAGCGTCCGCCGGTTCTCGCTGTCCTCGGCCAGGCCGCCGTCGGCCCGGCGGGTGTCCGTCGACGGCTGCTCCCTGACCGGGGTCTGGACCGCGTGACGGTCGAGGATGTCCGTGCCGCCGCCGCGTGCGATGCCCAGTTCGTCCAGTCGCTGGGCGACGAACACCGCAAAGCCCGCGTTCGCCAGCGGCACCATCAGGTAGGCCAGCAGCATCAGCAGCCACAGCGTGTCGGTGGTCGTCAGCCCGAAGACCAGCAGGATGGTGATGAGAAAGAGCACGCCGGCGACCAGCACGGTGACGTACCCCTCCGCGATAGTCGCCAGCACCTCCAGCACCTCCTCCTGGCGCTCCTCGGCGTCTTCGCGAAAGCGCTCGTACTGCTCGCTGAGGAAGGTCGGCAGGTTGCTCCCGCTCTGGAGGACGCTCGCCAGGTTCTCAGAGAAGGTCTTGAACTGCTCGCTGGGCGTGCGCCTGGACATCCGCCGCAGCGCGGTTATCATGTCCCGCCCGAAGAGGTCCATCTCGCGGACCGCGATGGCGAACTCGTCGGCAGTCTCGCCGTAGACCGCGCGGTTGCGGGCCAGCGACCGGAGAATCGCGGGGAACTCCAGGCCGCCCCGCGAGAGCGCGTACATGAACGCGGTCGTCCGGGGCAGTCCCTCGTCGATGCTGCGCCGCCGGACCTCCGCGTCGCTGGCCGGGAGCTTCCACCGCAGGACGTAGGCGAGGACGGCCGCGACGACGGCGACGACGGCGCCGCCGCCGAGTACGATGGCCCACCACTGACTGTCGGAGAGAATCAGCCGGTAATCGACGCGGGCCCCGAGTGCCACGACGATGGTGTCCGGCAGGCCGGTCAGCAGGCGCACGAAGTCCTCGAAGACGAGCAGGACGCCCGCCGTCAGGTACGCGCCGGTGACGAACCCGGCGACGAGCGCCAGCGCCGTATAGAGAAGCGTCGTCGCGGCGTAGCTCCGGTAGGAGGTGTCGATGTAGGCCGACTGTATCGTCCGCCTGCGGTCGGCGCTCTCGGAGACGACCCGGTCGAACAGCAGGCGGGCGAAGCGCGAGACCAGGCGGTCGATTCGGCCGTCGACCTTCGCGCCCAGCCAGGCCGCCAGGGCCACGGCGACGACGACCGGCGGCAGGAGCCAGACGGGGTCGACCATGTCAGCCCTGGACCTCGACACCCGCGCTGTCTATCCGCGCCATCACCTCGTCTGCGTCGGCGTAGTACTTGTTGACCATCGCGGTGAACCGGCGGTAGTCGGTGACGCCCTCCCGCTGGAGGTAGCGCAGGAACCGCCGCCGGTTCTGGAGTTCCCGGAGTAGCTCCGACCGGTTCCAGCCCCGCTCCTCGCGTATCTCCTCAAGCAGGTCCGAGTTGCTCTCGGAGAACTCGTCCTCGGTGGCGTGCCAGTTGTAGGTCGTCGAGTAGTCGAGTTCGCCGGTCCGCTGGTCGATGCCCTCGATTTCGGCCAGCGTGCGGGCGCGGCGGACCCGCTCGCCCTGAGAACGCCCCAGCACCTGCACGCAGAGGATATCCAGCGAGGTGACCATCGGCCGCGGCACGTTGATTGGCTCGTTCTCCAGGCGATTGATGACCGTCTGCACGCTGTCGGCGTGCATCGTCGAGAAGGTGGTGTGGCCGGTGTTCATCGCCTGGAACAGCGTGATGGCCTCCTCGCCGCGGACCTCGCCGACGACGATGTACTCGGGCCGGTGGCGCAGCGCCGACCGCAGCAGGTCGTACATCGTGATGTCCTGGTCGCCCATCCGCTCGCGGGTGACCGAGGAGAGCCAGTTGTCGTGGTACAGCGAGAGTTCGCGGGTGTCCTCGATGGTGAGCACCTTCGAGCGGGGCGGGATGAACATCGAGACGGCGTTCATCGAGGTGGTCTTGCCCGCCGCCGTCCCGCCGGCGAAGATGAGCGACTTGTTGGACTCGATGGCCAGCCAGAGGTAGGCGAGCATCCGGAGGCTGAACGTGCCGTAGTTCAGCAGGTCGATTGGTGTGAACGGCTCCTCGGCGTACTTCCGGATGGTGAAGGCGGACCCCTTCGGCGTGACCTCCTCGCCGAGCGCGAGTTCGATGCGCGAGCCGTCGGGGAGCGTCGTCGACACGACCGGGTCGGAGACGGAGACGTGCCGGCCCGACCGCTGGGCGAGCTGGATGACGAAGTTGTTCAGCTCCTCGGACTCGTAGACGAGGTTGGTCTCGATGTCGGTGTAGTCGTCGTGGTAGACGAACACGGGCAGGCCCGGGCCGTCGCAGGAGATGTCCTCGATGTGGGGGTCGTACATCAGGGGGTCGAGCCTGCCGTAGCCCTGGAACGAGCGGTGCAGGTAGTAGAACAGGCGGTAGAACGTCTCCTCCTCGATGGTGACGCCGTACTCCTCCAGGCGCTCGCGGAGTTCCTCGCGGAGCGCGCGTTCGGGGTCGTCCTCCACGTCGTCGCGGTACAGGAGCGGGTCGCGGATGTCCTCGTACAGCCGGTCCAGCAGGTCCCGCTCCAGGTCGTCGAGTTCGGGCTCGACGACGTAGTAGTAGTGCTCCTGGGCCTCGGGGTCGTAGTTGATGGAGACGAACGAGAAGGGCGCGTCGACCCAGTAGCGGTCGATTTCCTCGTACCCCGACAGCCCGTCGAAGGAGACGAGCCGGTCGTGTCGCCGGGGGTCGTAGTCCGTGACGGTGACCAGCGAGCCGGTGAGCAGCCGGGCGGTCCGCGAGAGCCAGTCGCGCACGCCGTCGAGCGTCCCCTCGCTGTCGTCCTCGACGGGGCTGGTCGCCGGAGTGTCGCGTTCGTGGTCGTACTCGGACATGATGAGGTGGTGCCCGCCTGCGGGCACGCGGTTGCGCTGGGGTTGCAATCCCAGGCACTTAAATTCGCACCTGTCAGACGCGCTCGGTGCGGAGCAGGACGGCTCCCAGCGCCCCGACGACGAGGACGCCGACGGGAATCGGCGTCCCGACGAGCCCGCGTTCGAGGTAGTACAGCGCCGTCGCGACGGCTGTGCCGGCGGCACCGGCGAGCAACAGCGTTCCCATGAGTTGGACCTCCCGGCCGTCGAGGGCGTCCGCCACGGCGTCCTCGCGGGTGTAGAGCGCGACGCTCAGCGCGAGCGCGGCGAGGAAGGCGAGTGCCCCGCCAGTGGCAGCCAGCCCCGCCTGCTGGAGTTGCGGGGACTCGTAGAACGTTATCGCGGCGGTGGGCAAGGCGAGGAAGGCGTCGCCGAGGAAGTGTGTCCCGGGGTAGGTCTCGGCCAGGGCGCTGGCCACGTCCAGTTGCTGCCCGTCGAAGACGAGTTCCGAGGGGAAGCGAAACTGCACCTCGAAGAGGGCAAAGCGGAGAAAGACGACGGTACTGTCGAACGGTGCCTTCGTGAGAAACGCGACGTTCCACGGGACCAGCATCGACACCCACGCGGAGAGCACCGCGAGTTCCCCCGCGTACTCCGACTTGACCCACATGGCTATGTCCCCAGCACCGCAGCGCTAAAAGCTGTCGCCTCGGTCTGATAGCGCCGCCGGCGTTACGTTCATTGCGTCGCGTGTCCTACTGTGGAATAGCCAGATGAGGCGCGACCACTTCACACTGACCGCCACGCACACCGACCCCTCAGCCGACGGTGTGCCGACGCTCGTCCTCCAGTACGACGGCCCCGGCGGAACCCTGACTGCCCGGCTCGAAGACGAGACGGGCCAGGTCCCCGACCGCTCCGATATCGACGCCGCGTTCCGACTCCAGACACCGCTGTCCGACGACGACGCGACGGGCGTCTTCAGCGTCTCCCGCCGCCTCACGGGCGACTACGTCTTCGAGGCGGCAGCAAGCGCCGACGACATCCTCGCCGTGGTCGACGCCGCCCGCGAGGAGTCCGGCGAGTACT
The DNA here is from genome assembly GCF_037338445.1 of Salinibaculum sp. SYNS191. Lineage (NCBI taxonomy): Archaea > Methanobacteriati > Methanobacteriota > Halobacteria > Halobacteriales > Haloarculaceae > Salinibaculum > Salinibaculum marinum. Next base: position 1,019,407 of record NZ_CP147838.1, on the reverse strand, counting down.
CCCTCCGCATCGAGCGGCCGGGCGCGTCCCCCGTCACGGTGTCGCTCGAAACGCTGCTCGTCTACGACACCGGCGGCGAACTCCTCCGACAGCAGAGCCTCGTCCCCGGCGGCGTGGAACTATAGGAACCGGCCGGCGACTGCCGGCAGCACCTCCGTCACGTCGGCCAGGAACTCGTAGTCCGCCGTCCCCGACAGCGGCGTCTCCTCCAGGTTCACGACGACCAGCGTCCCGTTTCTCGCAGCCAGCCGCGGAAGCGACGCCGCGGGCTGGACCGACAGCGACGACCCGACAGCAAGGAACACGTCGGCGTCCTGCGCGTGATTCCGGGCCGCCTGAAACGCCCCGGGCGGCATCTCCTCGCCGAACAGCACCACGTCCGGCTTGAGCAGGCCGCCGCAATCCTCACAGGTCGGCGGCACGTCGCCGTCGCGGACCCGCTCGTGGACCGGCGCTGCGTCGAAGCGGCTGTCACACTCCTCGCAGGCCACCCGAGTACCGGTCCCGTGGAGTTCGACGACGGATTCGGACCCGGCCGCGGCGTGGAGGCCGTCGGTGTTCTGGGTAACGACGGCGTCCAGCACGCCGGCCCGTTCCATCTCGGCCAGCGCCTCGTGGGCGGCGTTGGGTTCGACGTCGCCGCCGAAGGCCGCCTCGTGCATCTCGACGCGCTTCTCCCAGAACGTCGTCGGGTCCGCGAGAAAGCGCTGGTAGTGGAACTCGTTCGGGTCGAACTTGTCCCAGATACCGCCTTCGCTGCGGAAGTCGGGGATGCCGGAGGCCGTGCTGACGCCGGCCCCTGTCAGCGCGACGGCGTGGTCGGCCGCCCGGAGCTCCCCTGCGACCGCGTCGATGTCCCGGTCTGTCCATCCCTCGGTGGACGCTGTCTCGTCGCTCATTACGGGCTACTCCGGCGGGAACGCCGAAAAATCGCTCGGCGACTGACGCGGCCGACCGGACCAGCGCTTTTGTGTCAGCGCCACTAACGGAGGGGCATGTGCTTCGGGGCGCTCATCGACGGCGACGCGACCGAGAAGCCGTTGCGGGAACTCCTTCGCGACGAGACCGGCAGCGCGCTGAAAAACGCCGGCGTCACCACCGTCACGGTCGGCCTGGTGCTGGCGCTGGCCGGCGGCGTCGCGCTGCCGCTGGTCGCCGCCGCGGCGGCCGTGGCGTTCCTCGCCGGCGTCCTGTTGCACCTGGCGGTGCTCGTCGTCGGCGCGGCCGTGGTCCGCTGGCGTGCGCGGCCGGACGAGCAGGGGATGGCCGACGCGACCGCGCCTCGCGCCGGTCCCTGACGCCGGCTACCACTCCCAGTCGTCGCCGTCTTCCAGCCGCGTCTTCAGGTTCGCCAGCAGCGTCCTGACCTCGCGTTCGTTGTACCGCCGGACGAACGGCTCCGCGACGCGGGCGAGCACCTTGCCGGGAATCTCGTACTCGCCGGTGTAGGTGACCCGGGTACCGTCGTCTGTCGGCTCCATCTCGACCGTTATCGTCCCGTTCAGCTGACCGGACATCTCGAACGCCATCCGTTCGTCGGGTTCGTAGACGGTCTGGAGGAGTTCGCCGCTGAGGGGGACGCCGGCGATGGAGTAGGTGAAGTCGAGTCGCTTCCCGCCGCCGTCGAGGGGCTGGATGTTCTCGACGCCGGCGAGGCTCGGCGTGACCTCGACGTGGCCCTGTGGGTCGTCTAGGTACGCGAAGACGGTCGCCGGGTCGACCTCGAGGCGAATCGAGTCGGAGACGCTGACCATGCCGCAGTCTACGGGTTCCGGTGAGAAAAGTCCCGGGCCGAGGCGTCGCCAAAGCGGGAGTCGACGGGCGAATGAGCGGGTTTTATGCGCCTCCCAATCCCGACTTCAGCACGTATGAGACTCCACGAGTATCAGGCCAAGCAGGTCTTTGCGGAGGCCGGGATTCCGACACCGGCGTCGGCGCTCGCCTCGACGGTCGACGAGGCGGTCGCGGCCGCCGAGGAGGTCGGCTATCCGTGTGCGATCAAGGCGCAGGTACACGTCGGCGGACGTGGCAAGGCGGGCGGCATCAAACTCGTCGACGACGAGGACGAGGCGCGTGAGGCCGCCGAGGACATCATCGGGATGGACCTCAAGGGCTACCACGTCGACCGCGTGCTCGTCGAGGCGGCCGTCGACTTCGTCAACGAACTCTACGTCGGCGTCACGATGGACCGCGGCGAGGGCAAGCCCGTCGCCATGGTCTCGACCCGCGGCGGCGTCAACATCGAGGAGGTCGCCGAGGAGGACCCCGACGCCATCGCCCGCGAGCACATCGACCCCGCCTTCGGGATGCACCCCTACCAGGCCCGCAAGGCCGTCTACGACGCCGGCGTCGACCGCGACATCGCCGGCGACGTCGCGTCTGTTCTCACCACGCTCTACGAACTCTGGGACGAGAAGGACGGCAGCGACGCCGAGATCAACCCGCTGATGGTCACGAGCGACGACGAGGTCGTCGCGGCCGACGCCGTCATGAACATCGACGGCGACTCGCTGTTCCGACACCCGGACCTCGCGGAGATGGAGGAGGAGGCCGCCGAGGACGAACTCGAAGCCAAGGCAAACGAGTACGGCTTCGACTACGTCCGCCTGGAGGGCAACGTCGGCATCATCGGCAACGGGGCCGGCCTCGTGATGACGACGCTGGACCTCGTCGACTACTACGGCGGCAAGCCGGCGAACTTCCTCGACATCGGCGGCGGCGCGAAGGCCGAACGCGTCACGAACGCGCTCGACATGGTGTTCTCCGACGAGAACGTCGACGCGGTGGTCTTCAACATCTTCGGCGGCATCACCCGCGGTGACGAGGTGGCCGAGGGCATCAATACGGCACTCGAACAGTTCGACGAGATTCCGAAGCCGGTGGTCGTCCGACTCGCCGGCACGAAAGCGGAGGAAGGCATGGAGATTCTCAACACCGACCTCGTGCAGGTGGAGGCAACGCTCGAAGACGCCGTCCAGGCGACCGTCGCACTCGCCGAGGAGGTGAACGAATAATGTCCGTGCTCGTCGACGAGGACACCCGCGTGGTCGTGCAGGGCATCACGGGCGGCGAGGGCCGCTTCCACACCGAGCAGATGATGGAGTACGGCACCAACGTCGTCGCCGGCGCGGTGCCGGGCAAGGGCGGCCAGGAGGTCGCCGGCGTCCCGGTCTACGACACCGTCGCGCGCGCGGCCGACGAGGAGGACGCGGACGCCTCGGTCGTCTTCGTCCCGCCGGCCTTCGCCGGCGACGCGCTGTTCGAGGCCATCGACGCCGACGTCGACCTCGTGGTCGCCATCACGGAGGGCATCCCGACCCAGGACGTCAGCCGCGTCTACCGCCGGCTGAACGAGACGGACACGTACATGATCGGGCCGAACTGTCCGGGCATCATCACGCCGGGCGAGTCCAAACTCGGCATCCTGCCGGGCAACATCTTCTCGTCGGGCAACGTCGGCCTGGTCTCCCGGTCGGGCACGCTGACCTACCAGGTCGTCGACAGCCTCACGGACCGCGGCCTGGGCCAGTCCACCGCCGTCGGCATCGGCGGCGACCCGATCATCGGGACGGACTTCATCGACGCGCTGGAACTGTTCGAGGAGGACCCCGAGACCCACGCCATCGTGATGTGCGGCGAAATCGGTGGCGAGGACGAGGAGGAGGCCGCCGACTACATCGGCGAGTACATGGACACGCCAGTCGTCGGCTTCATCGCCGGCCGTACCGCCCCGCCGGGCAAGCGCATGGGCCACGCGGGCGCTATCGTTTCCGGTTCGGGCACCGGCACCGCGGCCTCGAAGATCGACGCTCTGGAGAGCGTCGGCGTCCCCGTCGGTGACACCCCCGAGGAAGTCACCGAACACATCGAGGACATCCTGTAGTCGGCCGCCGCGTTCCGTTTCTCTCGCGTTTTTCGCCCGTTCAGATAGTGTCGTCCGGGTCGTGACTGGCGGCCATCCGCTCCGCCTCGGCGGCGTACTGCTGTCGGGTCTGCTCGTCAGTGACGTCGCTCAGGTTCGTCGGCGAGACGTCCAGCGCCGCTTTCGTCCCGCGCTCGTCGCCGGTGAAACTCGTCAGTGCCCGCTCCTTGCGGAAGGACTGGCTCCCGTCCGGCGTGGCGTAGGTGAGGATGATGAGGTTCTGTTCGTCGTCGCCGTAGGTCCGCTCGACCAGCCATACCCGGACCCTCTCTTCCGTTGACATGCAAGCACCTACGCCGGCGAGGGGCAGAACGGTTCCGGTCGTGCGAGTGTCGCCCGCCGGTACGTCCCGTTTTCTCTCCGGTAGGCAACTCATACCGGGACCGTCTGTGGGCCACGGGCCCCGAAACGGCCCCGCTCAGTGCTGCAACCGCCGTCCGTGAACGTTCCGATGCAGTTTTAAGATGTGGAACAGAATATTTAGAATATGCCACACACTTGCCGGGACTGCAAGCGAACATTTGCATCCGAACTCGAACTCGAACTCCATCAGGACAACTGCTCGGAAGGGCAGCTCTTCTGTGACGACTGTGGCGAGCGCTTCGCGGAACGAGCGGCCACGGAGGACGGCTGGCACTATCGCTGTCCGAACGAGGACTGCGACGGGAAAGGCATCGGCGAGGACATCCACAAAGTGACCGACGTACGTCTCGAAGTTCCCTGAGTTCGGTTCTCACCCAGCGGTCTCACTCCCCTCTAGTCTCTCCTCGATCTTCCCCAGCGCCCGCACACAGACCGGCGCGTACCCGCCCGCCAGCACCGGTATCTCGAACCCGACCCGACAGCCGTCGCCGTCCTCCTCGACGCGGTGACCCGTCGCCGGGACCCGCCCGACCCGCCACGTCCACCGGTAGTCCGCGCAGGTCGTAATCTCGAAGGGGACCCAGACCCCGCCGGGAATCCGCACGCGGCCGGTGGTCCCGCCCTCGATGTAGCGGGTGTCGCAGTCGACGGCCCGCACCGACGGTCCCCACTCCGGCCAGCGCTCGGTGTCAGTCAGCAGGTCCCACGCCGCATCCCGGTCCGCGTCGACGTGCCGTGAGACGACCAGTCGTCTGCCGTCCGGCGTCCGCTCGATGCCGATGTCCCGGCTCATACAGCTATCACGCTATCAAACGTGAAAAAGGGGGAGCCAAACTATACATTCCCGCGTTCGTAACGACGGCCTAGATGATAGAGGCGCGTGACCTCCGCAAGGAGTACGGCGATTTCGCCGCAGTCGAGGGCAGCACCTTCGCCGTCGACGCCGGCGAGGTGTTCGGCATCATCGGCCCGAACGGGGCCGGCAAGACGACGACGCTGAAGATGCTCGCCGGCCTGCTCGAACCGACCGCCGGGTCCGCCACCGTCGCCGGCTACGACGCGGAGGACACCGAGATGCGAAAGCGCCTGGGCTTTCTGCCCGAGGAGTCCCCGCTGTACGAGGAGATGACCCCGCTGTCCTATCTTCGCTTCTTCGCCGACCTCTACGACGTGCCCCGCTCTGTGGCCGACGACCGAATCGACGAGACGCTCTCCGAACTCGACCTGGAACACCGCACGCGCCAACTCGGGGACATGTCGAAGGGGATGAAACGGAAGGTCGCTATCGCCCGGTCGCTCATCAACGACCCCGACGTGCTCATCTACGACGAGCCAGCGAGCGGGCTGGACCCGCTGACGACCAACTACATCATCCAGTTCACCGAGCGCCTCGCCGAGGAGGGCAAGACCATCGTCTTCAGCGCGCACAACCTCTTTCACGTCGAGTCCATCTGCGACCGCGTCGCCATCATGAACGAGGGCGAAATCGTCGCGAAGGGCGACCTCGACGCCCTCCAGCGCGAGTACGGCGACACCGAGTACCACGTCTACACGACCGTCGAGGTGCCCGACAGCGTCCGCGAGAACGGCCAGTACCGCCGCGTCGTCGAGAGCATGGACGCCGTCGAGTCCGTCCGCGAGGCGGCCGAGGCGGCGGGCGGAGAGGTTGCGGACATCCGGACCGAGGAGTCGAGTCTGGAGGAGGTGTTCCTGAACGTCGCGGAGTCGGGCCGCCGGCGGTCGGAGGCCTAGCGTGAACCCCAGGAAACTCCTCCGCATCGCGAAGTGGGAGGTGACCAAGAACGCCGGCGGTATCGACCGCCGGACGATTATCGTCGCCGCCGTCGCCATCGCCTTCATCGGCGTGCTCGCGCCGTTCGTGGCCGGGCAGGGCGCGGTACTCGACGAGGGGCTGTACCGCGTCGGCGTCACCGGGGACAGCCCCTACTACGAGGTGGTGCAGGACGACGACACCTTCGCCGTCCGGCCGCCCGAGGAGGCGGAACTGGGCGAGTCCATCGACCTGCTCGTCCAGGGACGGGACGTCTACGCGGTCGACTCGCCGAAGAGCAAAGCGGCCGCGGAGGAACTGCGCAACTCTGTCGAGCGCTACAACACCGAGCAGTTGCGACAGGAGGACAACCGAACCGCCGCCTTCCCCGTCTCGGTCACGCTGCAGTACCGCGACCAGTCCGGTGCCGGCACGTCCTTCCGCGTCGACAGCGGGGCCGGCGGTGACGGTGGTGCGACTGACGGTGGCAGCGGGACCGACGGCGGCAGTGGCACTGACGGCGACGGCACGACCGGCGGTTCGGGTGACGGGAGCGGAACCGACGGTGGAAGCGGAGCCGCGGCCGGCGGCAGCGGGGGCGGCAGTACCGGCGGCGCGGCTGGTGGCCTCGGCGGCCTCGGCTCGCAACTCACCGGCGACGACACGACCGTCGACTCGCCGTCGAACATCTCGCCGCCCTTCCCCTTCCAGTCGCTCGTGCTCGCGTTCGTCTTCATTATCCCGCTGAACTTCCTCATCCAGGCCTACGGCAGCACCATCCTCTCCGAGCGGCTGAACCGCCGCGGGGAACTCCTGCTGGTCTCGCCCGTCTCCCGGTTCGACATCATCGGCGGGAAGACGCTGCCGTACTTCGCGGGCGCATTGCTCGTCGAGGGCGCCATCGCTGTCGGGCTGACCTACCTCTCGACGGGCGAACTCGGCGGCCTGGTCTCGCTGGTCGCCGTCGCCCCGGTGGTCCTCCTCTTTCTCTCGGCGACGTTCCTCGGCGCGATGTTCGCGCGGTCGTTCAAGGAACTCACCTTCGTGACGGTCACCATCACGGTGTCGCTGACCAGCTACGCCTTCGTTCCCGCCATCTTCACCGACGTCAACCCCATCGCGCTCATCTCGCCGCTGACCATCGTCGTTCGTGACCTGCAGGGCCAGGCGGTCTCTGCGACCGAGTTCCTGTTCTCCGTGACGCCGCCGCTTTTGACCGCCTTCGTGCTGTTCGGTCTCGGCGCCGGCCTGTACCGCGAGGAGGACATGTTCGCCCAGCGGTCGATTCCGCTGAAGGTGCTGGACGCGCTGGCCGGGCGGGTCCACACGCGCTGGCAGGTCGGCCTGCTCACGATGCTGTTGCTCCCCTTCGTCTTCGTGCTGGAACTGCTCGCCATCGCGACGCTGTTTGCCCTGCAGGAGCTGTCGATTCCGCTCGTGCTCGTCGCCGTGGCGGTCGTCGAGGAGGTAGCCAAGAGCCTGCACGTCTACGCCGGCTACGCCCACCGGCGCTTCTCGAAGGGACTGACGACCGCACTAATCGTCGGCGCCATCAGCGGCGTCGGCTTCTTCCTCGCGGAGAAGCTGACGGCCATCGCTCAACTGGTCGGACTGGAGGACATCGCGACCGGCCAGGCGGGACTGCAGACCGGACTCATCCAGGGGTCGGACCCGCTGCTCTTGCTCGGTGCCTCGCTGCTCGCGCCGCTGCTCTTGCACGTCGTCACCGCCGCCATCTCGGCGGTCGGGGCCAGCCGGAACCGGCGGGCCTACGCCGCCGCGCTGACCACCGCCATCGTCGTCCACTTCGCGTACAACTACACGGTCTTCACGGTGGTGAGCGACCTTGTCTGACGACGGCCTCCTCGCGGATGCCCGGACGACCATCGCCAGGCGGGAACTGGCGTCGCTGTCCCGCGAGAAGACCATCGTGCTCGCGCTGCTCATCCAGCTTTTCATCGCCGCGTTCTCGTCGTTCCTGGTGGTCGGGCTGACCTCGCTGTACGACCCCAGTTCCGTCGAGAGCGGCCAGGTGACCGTCGGCGTGACCGGCGAGACGCAGGACGAACTGCTCGCCGCGGCCCGCGAGGCGGACGGCCTGCAGACGCGGGCTTACGCGGACCGCGGGCAGGCCCTGGAGGCGTTCGACGAGGGCCGTGTCAACGCCGTCCTGACGGGCACGACGGTGCCGACGGACTCGGGGAGCAAGCTATCGGTGATAGCGACGGCACCAGCCGAGAACATCCGGACGACGCTCATCGTCGTCCAGATACGGGGGGTGCTGACCGAACTGGAGTCCCAGGAGCGCGACCGGCGGGCGGCGAGTCTCACCTTCCAGCCCATCGAACCGCCGGCGGAGTCCGACTCCAGCCCCTACTTCGGGTTCACCTACACCGTCCTGATTCCCCTCCTGCTCTTCTTGCCCCCCTTTATTAGCGGGTCGGTCTCGGTGGACGCAATCACGGAGGAGATAGAGCGCGGGACGCTGGAGTTGCTCCGGGTCGCGCCGGTGTCGCTGGTCGACATCGTCGACGGGAAGGCCGCGGGGATGATTCTGCTCGCCCCGCTGCAGGCGGCGCTGTGGATTCTGCTGCTGTCGGTCAACAACATCGCCATCGCGAACGTCGTCCCGATACTCCTGTTCGTGACCGCCATCGCCACTATCGTCGTGGTCGTCGGGACGCTGCTCGGCCTGCTGACTGCCAAGCGCCGGCAGGCCCAGTTGCTGTACTCGGTGCTGGTCATCGTCCTCTTCGGCGCGGCCGTCCTGCTGCCAGAACACCCCGCGACGACGGCCGCGAAACTCGCCGTCGACAGCGCTACGGCGACGACCTACGCCCACGTCGCCGGCTTCGCCGTCCTCGCCGTCGCCCTCTATGCGGTCACGCGCCGCTACGCGGACGGTATCGACGCAGAGTCACTGTAGGACGTCTCCGCGCTCGTTCCACGGCGCTCACTCGTCGCCGTAGTCCACGACGTCGAGAGTCTCGTCGAGCGTGACCACGAGTTCCTCGCCGCCGGCGCGTATCGTCACCGCGACCCTGACCGGGTCCTCGCCGACCACGCTCTCCTCCCAGTCGAACGCGCTCGTCTCCCGCCAGAGGAGGCCGTCCCGGTAGTCGACGCCGGCGTCGTGCAGCAGTGAGACGACGGCGGGGTGGTCGATAACCGTCGCCACGGCGGGGGTGTAGGAGGTCGACCCGCACTCCTGGCACTCGTGGACGACCGTCACCCCCTCGTCGTGCCACCCGTCGAGTTCCCCTCGGGCGACGCGCGCCTCCATCGGGCCGCTACAGAGGCGACAGAAGCCCCGAACCGTCTTCTGGATGACCGTGAGCACGAACCGGTCGAGGACGTCCGGGTCCTCCGCGGGGTCGTGTGCCCCCACGAGAATCGGCGGCGCGGAGATTACCGACTCGGCATCGCAGGTGTCGCACTCGACGCTGACGGTACCAGCGCCGTAGCGGGCGGCTATCTCCCCGTCGCACTCGGGGTCCGAACAGGAGCCGACCGGTGTCGCTGCGAGTTCCGTCCCGGTATCCGTGTAGGCCCCGGAGACGGCGGCCCCGATTATCCGCCTGCCGGCGTAGGTCAGCCTGTAGCCGTCCTCCGCGTCGTGGACGAAGTTGGGGACCAGCTGGTCGAGGTGGTAGTTGAACCGACCGGAGTCACGGACGCCGACCGCCTCCCGCAGCGCCGAGAAGGAGACCGGTTCGTGGTCCCGTCCCTCCCCGGCCGTCCGCTCTTCCCAGAGCGCACGGAGGATGGCGAGACGGGTCTCGTCGGCGACTGCGCCGAACACCTCGTCGAGAGTGCTGTCGGAGTCCGTCTCTGACACAGCTCTCACCTGCCGTCGGCGGCGTCTTCAAAGTACCGTCGACCGGACCCCCCGTACCGCCGGGAGGGACGGCCCGCAGAAACCGGCGCATGGCGAACATTTTCGACCCTGCCGCCCGAGGCACCGCTATGGAGTACACGACACTCGGCCAGACCGGCATGGAGGTCAGCCGCATCTGCCTGGGCTGTATGAGCTTCGGGACGCCCGACTGGCGGGAGTGGGTCTTAGACGAGGCGGAGAGCCAGCCCATCATCGAGCGGGCCATCGACCTCGGCATCAACTTCTTCGACACCGCCAACATGTACTCGGAGGGCGAGTCCGAGCGCATCGTCGGGAATGCACTGGAGGGCCGCCGCGACGAGATGGTCGTCGCCACGAAGGGCTACTTCCAGATGGACGACGACGACCCCAACTCCGGCGGGCTCTCCCGGAAGGCAATCGAGCAGGAACTCGACGCCAGCCGCGAGCGCCTGGGGATGGACACTATCGACCTCTACCAGATTCACCGCTGGGACGAGGACACGCCCATCGAGCAGACCATGCGCGCGCTCGACGACGCCGTCCGCCGCGAGAAGGTCCGCTACCTCGGCGCGAGTTCGATGTGGACCCACCAGTTCGCGGAGGCGCTGCACACCAGCGAGCGCCTGGGCCTGGACCAGTTTCTCACGATGCAGAACCACTACAGCCTCCTCTACCGCGAGGAGGAACGCGAGATGCTGCCGTACTGCCAGAAGCAGGACATCGGCGTCATCCCGTGGAGCCCGCTGGCGCGGGGCTATCTCGCCCGGCCCCACGAGGAGTTCGACGCGACGACCCGCGGGGAGTCCGACGACTACGCGAAGGAACACCCCTACTTCGAGGGCAACGGCCAGGAAATAAACGAGCGCGTGCAGGAACTGGCCGACCAGAAGGACGCCACGATGGCCCAGATTGCGCTGTCGTGGGTGCTCCACAAGGACTGGGTGGACGCGCCCATCGTCGGCACGACCAGCGTCGAGCACCTGGAGGACGCCGTGGCGGCGCTGGACATCTCACTCTCTGACAGCGATATCGAGTGGCTGGAGGAGCCCTACGAGCCGGTCAGCGTCAGCGGCCACGAGTGAGGGTCGAGGTGCTCACTCGACGGTTCCCGTCACGCTCTCGGCGACGTCCTGCAGCGTCCCGAACTCCTCGTCGCTGTAGGCGATGAAGCGCACGTCCGACAGCGTCGCCGGTTCGTAGCCGTCGATGACCTCGCAGATGATGCGCGCGCCCTCCCGCAGGTCGAAGCCGGCGACGCCACAGCCAAGCGCGGGGACGACCAGCGACTCCGCGCCGAGTTCGTCTGCCTTCTCCAGCGTGTTCCGCGTCGCGTCGGCGATGGAGTCGGCGGTCGCCTGGCCGTCGCCGTAGTGTGGCATCGCCGCGGCGTGGACGACGTACTCGGCGTCGAGGTCGTAGGCGTCCGTGACCGCGACCGCGCCGAGGTCGACCGGCCCCTTCGACATGGCCTCCTCGTTTATCTCGCTGCCAGCGCCGCGCCGGAGCGCACCGGCGACGCCCGACCCCATCCGGAGGCTGGTCCCGGCGGCGTTGACGAGCACGTCCGCGGACTGCTGTGCGATGTCCCCCTGGACGACAGTGAACTCCATGTGTGAACTGTCCCTCGCCAGGGACAAAATTCCACCTCCGGCCGCGCTCCGTCGCCGCCTCCACAGCATACTTCGGGCCAGCACCCCGAGTGTAGAGTAGAACAGAGCAATGGCTGACTCCGCCGACGACCCACAGGACCCCGAGGGGAGCCCCACGGACCCGACAGCCGAGCAGGATGCCACGAACACGTCCGACCCGGCAGACGCGAGCACGGCGGACTCGGCAGACGCGAGCACGGCGGACTCGGCAGACGCGAGCACGCCAGAGTCGCTTGACCCCGCGGCGCTCGCCGCCCACACGACGGACCGGCGGACGCTCTCGCCGTCCGTCCAGGTCATCTGGGCCGTTCGCGTCTTCTTCGGGGTCGCCGTGGTCGGCGTCCTCGGGTTCGTCGTCGCCGGGCAGTTGAACGTCGACCCGGGGCTCGTGCTGGCCGGCCTGGGCGTCCTCTCGGCGCTTGGACTCGTCTGGGTCCACCTGCGCTACCGGGTCTGGTCCTTCCGCGTGCGCGAGGATGCCCTCTACCTCCAGCGGGGAGTGCTCACGAACGTCAAGACCGTCGCACCCCACGTCCGCATCCAGCACGTCGACACCAGCCGCGGCCCGCTCGAACGCGCCCTCGGGCTGTCGACGCTGGTCGTCTACACGGCCGGCTCCCGCGGCGCGGACGTCTCGATTCCCGGCCTCGGGACCGACGAGGCGGCCGATCTCCAGCAGCGTGTCAAGGAGATGGCAATCGTCGCGGAGGGCGGTGACGCGCTGTGAAACTCGACACCCGAACTATCCCCTACCGCATCGTCGAGAACGGCGTGCGCCTCGGGGGTATCGTCCTCTTCAGCTTCATCACGACCTCCGCCGGCGGTTCGCCCGGTCCCGGCATCTCGTTGCTTCTCGTCCTGGTCACGCTAGGCGTGTTCGCCAGCCTCGCGTGGGAGTACGCCCGCTACAAGCGGTACAGCTACGAACTCACGACGGACACCTTCGACATCCACTCGGGGGTGCTCTCCCGGCGCGACCGCGAGATACCCTACGAGCGCATCCAGAACGTCGACATCTCCCAGAATATCCTCCAGCGCTTTCTCGACATCGCCGAGGTCCGCCTGGAGACCGCCGGGGGCAGCGGGACCGAGGCCCAACTCCGCTACGTCAGACGGAGCGAGGCCTCGCGGCTGCAGGAGGAACTCAGCCGCCTGAAAGGCGGGGAGACGCCGGACGCGACCGCGGCGGAACCGGCCGGGGAACGGCTCTTTCGGCTGTCCGACCGCGAGCACCTGATCCTCGGCGTCGTCTCCGCGGACCTGCGGGTCTTCGGCGTGCTCACGGTCCTCGTCTCGGTGTTCGCGCCGCGGTTCGCCGAGCAACTCGGCCCCGAGTTCGAACTGGTCTCCCTGCTCGGGCCGGCGATAGCGCTCTCGGCCATCCTCCTCCTGTGGGTCGCCAGCGCCGTCCTCCAGATCTTCCGGTACTACGGCTTTACCCTCACCCGCCGCGGCGACGAACTCCGGTACGAGCGCGGCCTGCTCCAGCGCTACAGTGGGACGGTCCCCCTGTCGAAGGTCCAGACCGTCACGCTCCGCGAGAACGTCCTCGCGCGGGCGCTCGGCTACGCCTCGCTGGTCATCCAGACCGCCGGCTACGCGCCGGGACAGGACGGCTCGCGCGTCGAGTCGGCCGTCCCCATCGCCGAGCGCGACCGCGCACTCGCCCTGGCCCGGGACGTCGAACCCTTCGGCGACGTCGAGTTCACCCGCCCGCCGAAGCGAGCGCGCATCCGGTACGCCGTGCGGTACGCCCTCGTCGTCGCCGTCCTGACCGTGCTCGCCTGGGGCGTCGACGCGGCGACCGGCGTGTTCCCCCGCTGGTACCTCCCGCTCGCGGGGCTGGTGGCGGTCCCGCTGGCGGCACACCTCACCTGGAAGCACCGGGGATACTACGCGGACGAGGCGTACGTCGTCACCAGGCGGGGCTTCTGGCGGCGGAACACGGTCGTCGTCCCCTACCACCGGGTGCAGACGGTCTTTAGCAGCCAGACGGTCTTCCAGCGCCGGCGCGCCCTCGGAAGCGTCACCGTCGACACCGCGAGCGGCGGCGGACTCGGCGGCGGTGACGCCGTCGCCGTCGACATCGACGCCGATGCGGCCGAGACACTGCGGGAGGCGGTCGCTGACCGACTCCAGCGGGCGCTCCGGCAACGGGCCAGCGAGCGCCGACAGCCGGTCGACTGACTGGCCCGCGTCGACGCCACGGCCCGCTCAGGCGTCGTCGGGACGGACCTCCAGACCGCGGACCTCGTCCGGGTCGAGTCGCCATCCCTGGAGTCCCCGCACGCTGGGGGCGCGCTCGAAATCCGTCGAGAACCAGGCGTTGTCCGACAGACTGTCGCGCAACGCGTCCCACCGGTCGCCCTGCGGGTCGACTGCCTCGACGGGTCCGGTCACGGCGACGGACTGCCAGTCGAACCGGGCTCTGATGTCCGTCACGAGCAGGCGGGCCGTCGTCCCGTCCGCGATGAACTCGACTTTCGTGTTCGTGGGGCTGTCCTGAATGAACGCGAAGTAGACTGCGTCGCCGGTGTACCCGAAGGAGATGGGGAGGCTGTAGGGGTCGTCGCCGTCGGCCAGCGAGACGACTCCCCACCCCGACGACTGCAACAGGTCGTCGACCTCTCCCTCGTCCATCGGCGTTCCCATCCACTGTCCGTATGGGTCCATAGTCATATGTTCACATTGCACAGGAAACGTTTCAAACTGCCTGAACGATCCCACTCGCTGGGAACGCCCTCGATGGTTCCGTCGTCTTCAGGCGAGCCCCGCCAGCCCGTCGAAGACGAACAGGAAGTAGTACAGCTGGACGAGGCCGGCGATGGCGAGCACCACGCCGGCGACGCGGGTCACCAGACGGGTGTTCGCGGTCAGTCGGCGGACGACAGTCTGCCGGCCGAGCGCCGTCAGGAGCGTGACGGTACCCATCAGCACCACCATCCCGGCGGCGTAGGCCCCGAGCAGCGGTATCGCGTTGGCGGGATTGGCCAGCGCCAGCGACGCGACGCCGATGAAAAGCGGCGCGGTACAGCCCGCCGCCGCCGCGGCGTAGACGACGCCGAAGCCGAAGTACCCGACCGGTCCCCGCCGGCGCTCGGGTAACTGAATGTGGAAAGTGGTCTGCGAGAGCCGTCCGGTCGCCAGCGCGATGCCGAGGCCGACCAGCGCGACGCCCACGACGAGTTCGAGGACTGCGATGTTCCGGAGCACCTGCGTCCCGAGCGCGAAGGTGATGGCGGCGAGGACGCCGAAGACGACGAGGAAGCCGAGGCTCGTCACCGTGGCGACGACGAGACCGCGGCGAAGCCGCGCCGCCAGCGGCTGGTCGTCGCCGTCCTCGTTGCCCACGTAGTAGGCGACGTAGCCGGGCAACAGCGGCAGCGCACACGGCGCGAAGAAGGTCGCGGTGCCGAGGCTGAACGCGAACCCCAGCCGAATCGTCTCCCCGTCCATCAGACGACCTCCGCGACCTTCTCGGCGATGGTCTCCGCGGCCGCCAGGCCGCTGTGGCGCCAGGTGACCGTCCCGCTCCCGTCGACCAGTACCTTCGTGGGCACGTTCGTGACGCCGTAGTGCTGGAACACCTGTAGCGACGGGTCGGAGCCGACGGGCCAGGTCCCCTCGTACTCCCGCCAGAACTGTTCGATTCCCGGCTCGTCGTCCTCGCGCGTCACGGAGACGATGTGCAGGCCGGGGAACTGTTCGCTGACGGTGCGGAGTTCGGCCATCTGCGGCTTGCAGGGGGCACACCACGTCGCGAAGAAGTCGACGATGGCTGGCTCGCCCGCCGGCCGGGCGGGGACGGGACCGCCGGCGAGGTCACCGACTGCGAGAGTCTCGACTGTCGGGGCGTCGGAGCCCGAGCCGCCACCGCCGAGACAGCCGGCCAGGGCCGCCGTCGTCGTCGCGAGCCCCGCGAGATACTGCCGGCGCGACAGTCGTGTCATACACCTCTGTAGGGCGCGAGACGCTAAAATTGGTAGTGCGGGTGTGACCCGGCGGTACACAACCCCGCGCGTTCTATGCCCGTCGACAACCTGGGGTGTCCCTATGGACCGCCGCGCGTACCTCGGGGCAGTCGCCGCCGGCCTCGGCACACTCGCCGGCTGTGCAGTCGAGGCACCCGCTGGTACCGGGGGCACGGACCCGGTGACGCAATCCGCCTCTCCCCCGGTTTCGACGCCGCCGCGGCTCGCGGACGTGGAACTCCCGGTTCCCCGGTCAGAACTCACCTACGCCGCGCCGAAGGACGTGTTCCCGGCCATCGTCGACCCCGTCTTCGGCGAGGACTGGTCGGGCATCGAGTTCGAGAGCTACGGCGGCGCGGGCAAACGGCCGCGACTCACGCCCGAGGACCGCATCGTCGGCGTGGTCCGCGACGGCGAAGCGCGTGCCTACCCGCTGCGTTTGCTCCTCGAACACGAAATCGTCAACGACGACTTCGGCGGGCCACTGCTGGTGAGCTTCTGCCAGCTCTGTGGCAGCGGCGTGACGGCAGAACGGGTAATCGACGGCGAGTCAGCGACCTTCGGCGTCTCCGGGACGCTCTGGAATTCGGACCTCGTCATGTACGACGTGCCGACGGGGAGCTACTGGAGCCAGATTCTCGCGACTGGCATCCGCGGCGAGCACACGGGCGACGAACTGACGCTCGTCCCGTCGACGCTCACCCGCTGGGAGAAGTGGCGCGAGACGCACCCGGAGACGGTCGTGCTACGCCCGCCGCCCGAGTCGGGCACCATCGACGGCAGCGGCCCGCAGTTCTACGCTACCAACCGCGAGGCGTACCGGAACTCGGCAGTCATCGGTGTCGGCAAGAACGACTTCAGCGACGACCGGCTCTACGCGAAACGCGTCGTCGTCGGGGTTACCCACGACGGAAACGCACGGGCCTATCCGCTCACGACCGTCAGTCAGGAGGGGGTCGTCAACGACAGCGTGGGCGACCTCCCGGTCGTCGTCGCCAACGTCGGCACGACGCTCGTCGCCTACGACCGCCGGGTCGGGAACCGGACGCTGACCTTCCGGCGCGTCGACGGCGAGACGCTCGCCGCGGGTGGCAGTCGCTGGGACCTGCTCTCCGGGCGGGCCGAGACCGGTACCTACGAGGGAACCGTCCTTCGCCAGGCCAACGACGTCTCGCAACTCTACTGGTTCGCGTGGGCGCAGCACCACCCGGAGACGACGGTCTACCGCTGACCCACGAACGGCGGTCTCGCGACCGTCGGTACTGTTTTCCCCTCGCCGCGGGTCTGTCTCCGCCATGGACCGCGACACGGTAGTCCGGAGTTCCGGTGGCGTCGCCGTCGGCGTGACGATGGCCGCGATACTGCTGGCGACGCTCCTCTCGCCGGCCTTTCGCTGGACCGGCAACGCGCTCTCGAACCTCGGCGTCACGCAGTCGGCGGCCGGGACCTCGCTGACCGTCCTGCTGTTCAACGGCGGGCTCGTCCTCGGTGGCGCGGTCGGACTCGTCTTCTCGGTAGTCCTCGCTCGCTCACTGCCGACCTTCGGCGGGCGCGCCGTCGGCGTACTGTTCGGGCTAGCGATGCTCGCGATGGCTGCTATCGGGGTCTTTCCCCAGGACCGGCCGCTGCACTTTCCCGTCGCCGTCGGGTTCTACCTGCTCCTGTCGCTCGCGCTGTGGGCCGACGGCGTCGTCTCGCTCCGGCGAGGCTGGCGACGGCGAGCAGTCGCGGGACTCGCTCTCGGGACGGTGAACGTGTTCGGGTGGGTCGCGTGGGGGCTGACCGGCTCTCTCCGCCGCCCGGGGTTGGCGCTTCCCGAAATCGTGGGTGCGCTCGCGCTGTCGGTGTGGGCCGTCTGGGTCTCCGCGGGGCTGGTTCGGGGGCGCTGGCGCGGCCCGTCGAAGGCTTAAGTTGCCGCCATCCGATTGGTCGGTCGAATGCCAGCAGTCGAGACATCGGGGTTGACCAAGCGCTACGGCGACGTGGTGGCGCTCGACGACCTCTCCCTGTCGGTTCCCGAGGGCGAACTGTTCGGTCTGCTCGGTCCCAACGGGTCGGGCAAGACCACCACTATCGAGATACTGACCGGCCAGCGAACGCCCACGGAGGGGACGGTGTCGGTCCTGGGGCGCGACCCGGTCGCGGACCCGCTCGCAGTCCGGGAACAGGTCGGCATCCTCCCCGAACGTGAGGACCCGCCATCCTTCCTCACCGCGCGGGAGTACCTCCAGTTCGTCGGCGACGTGCGGGACGTCCCCGACGTCGACGACCGCATCGAGGAGTGGGCGCGCAAGTTCGAGTTCCGGGGCGTCCTCGACACGCTCGCCGGCGACCTCTCCGAGGGAGAGCGCCAGCGCGTGATGCTCTCCCAGACGTTCGTCCACGACCCAGACCTCGTGTTCATCGACGAGCCGCTGGTGAATCTCGACCCGCTGATGCAGGAGACGGTCAAGCGCCACCTCCGGGAGTACTGTGCGGCCGGCAACACCCTCTTTCTCTCGACGCACTTCATGGCCGTCGCGGAGGAACTCTGTACGAAAGTCGGTATCATCGTCGACGGCTCCCTCGTGGCCGAACGGGAACCCCAGGCTCTGGAGGAGGGGCAACTCCTCGATGCGTTCGTCAACGAGGTGGAGGGAGCCAGCGCGGCCGTCGACCGCGGCCAGCCAGTCGAGGTGGGCGACGAGTGAGAGATACCTTCGAGGGAAACGGTGGTGGGACGAAGTGAACCTCTTCCGGCGGATGCTCGTCGAGGAGTACCGCCTGCACTCCCGGCTGTTCGGGTCGACGCGCTTTCTCGCCTTCCCGCTGTTCGTCGCCGCCATCGTCGGCGGGGGCGTCTTCCTGCTCCAGGCGACGGGAACCGACCTCTCGGCTGTCGTCGCCGGTCTGCACGCGCTGGTGGCCTTCTTCGGCCTCCAGGTCGGCACTCTCGGGCTGGTCGGGCGCGACGCGATGCGGGACGTACTCGGAGATACGACGCTTCTGGTGTTCTCCGCGCGGACGCTCCCGCTCTCCTGGCGGCGGTTGCTGGCGACGTTTCTCCTGAAGGACCTGGTCTACTACGCCGTCTTCTTCCTGACCCCGCTCGTGGTCGGGTTCCTCCCCGTCGCGCTCGTCGGTGGATTCCAGCCCGCGAACGTCGCCCTGCTGTGGGTGACGCTGGTGGCGACGTTCGCGCTCGGGGCCGCCGCCAGCCTCGCGCTCGTCGGTCTGGGGACCCGGAGCAAGGCCGCGCTGGTCGCCGTCGTCGCCGTCCTGGCCGCCGTCGCCGTTCTCCGCGCGGGGGCACTCGTCGCCGCCACGCCCTATGCTGTCTACGCGAACCCGTCGCCGACGACGGCGCTCACCGCGGCCGTCCCCATCGCCGTCGCGGCCGTGCTCGGCCCCCTGCTGTTCGACCCGGCAACCGGGTCCAGTCGGCGGCGGGTACGCAGGGACCGCTACCGGACGCTCCGGCGGGTCCCCGGGCTTGACGGACTGACCGTCCGCCCGTTGCTGGAGGTCGCCAGGTCGTCGGGGTCGGTCTGGAAGGTGGCCTTCTCCCTTGGCGTCCTGTTTGCGGTCACGGCGCTGGTGCTGGACCGCGTCGCGGCCGCGACCGGACTCGAACCCGCTGCGGGGACGGCCTTCGGGACGTTGCTGGGGCTGGGAACGTTCACGACCTACAACTGGGTGACACAGTTCGACGACCCGCGGGAGTACCTGCGGTATCCTGCGGGGATGCCCGGCGTCTTCGGCGCGAAGTTTCGCGCCCACCTCGTACTGGCCGTCCCGGTCGGTCTGGCCTACCTGGCGCTGGCGGTCGTGTGGTACCCGGTCGGAGACCTCCTGGTCGGCGTCGTCGTCTTCCCGCTGGTCGCGGTGTACGTCTACGGGTTGACGGCCTTTCTGACGGGACTCTCGCCGAACGAACTCCTCTTCGACACGGTCCTGTTCGCCGGCTTCGGTGCCGGGCTGGCGATTCTGGCCGTCCCGCTGCTGGTCGCCGCGCTGGCTGCCGGGACCGCACCCGTCGCCGCAGACGCCGCGGCCGTGGCCGTCGCGGCGGTGTTCGCAGTCGTCGGCGTCGTCCTCGCGCGCCGGGCAGGACCGCGGTGGGACCGGCGGCTCCGTGACCTGGACTGACAGGTCGGGGGCGGAAGCATTTTGGTGGCCGTGTGTCAACAGTGCTACGACACTCACATGAGCAGGCCGTGGCTGCGTTCTCGTGGGGAGCTGAACCGATGACGGCGGGCGCACAGTACCGGACGCTGGTTCTCGACCGTCGCGAGTCTGTCGCGGAGCGGACCGCCGAGACGCTGGCCGAGGACTACGGCATCGACGCGACGGCTGTCGCCGACGCCGAAGCCCTCACCGCCGCACTGGCCGACGGGACGGTCGACTGCGTCGTAAGTGACATCGGCCACCCGGAGATGGACGGCGAGGAACTCCTCGGCGCCGTCCGCGAGGAATCGGTGGACCTCCCGGTCGTCCTCCTCGTCGACCGGGACGCGGACCTCCCGGCCGACGCCATCGCTGCCGGGACGGTCGACTACACGTTCCGGTTCGAGGTGACCGAGGACGGCCAGTACGCTCGGCTCGCGAGTCGCATCGAGGCGGTCGTGGACTGTCGCCGGACCCGGGAGGAACTGGCCGGGCAGACCGAGCGACTGGAGAGTTTCGCCGGCGTTGTCTCCCACGACCTCCGGAATCCGCTGAACGTCGCACAGAGCTCCGTCGAACTCGTCCGCGATGATTTCGACAACGAGCACCTCGAGCGCGTCGACCGCTCGCTCGCCCGGATGAACCGCATCATCGAGGACGGCCTGGTGCTCGTCCGCGAGAGCGACCCCGTCGAGAACCCCTCTCCGGTCGCGCTGGAGACGATGGTCAGGGACGCCTGGGCGGGCGTCGACACCGACGGGACGGAACTGGTCGTCGAGGCGACGGACCGCATCGAGGCCGACGCCGACCTGCTCAAGGAAGCACTCCGGAACCTCTTCGAGAACGCCGTAGAGCACGGGGCGGCGACGACCGTGACGGTCGGCTCGCTGTCGGACGCCGCTGGGGATTGTGGCGGTGACTTCTACGTCGCCGACGACGGAGAGGGAATCGCACCGGACCGCCGCGAGGAGGCGTTCGAACCCGGCTACTCGACGGCCCGCGGGGGGACCGGGCTCGGACTCACGCTCGTGCGAACGATCGCGAACGCACACGGCTGGTCGGTGACCGCCACCGAGTCGGCCGACGGGGGCGCCCGCTTCGAACTGACGGGCGTCGCAGCGCGCTGAGATGGCCTCCCGCTGGACCCGCGTCACGGGCGTCGTCTGCGTGCTCGCGCTCGCCGCGGTGTTCGTCTTCGGTGGGCAGTTCGTCGGACTGACGGCGCCCTTCAGCGGGTCGGCCTGGGACGCCGTGGACCAGCCCGACGGCATCACCGTCGAGAATCCGTACGGCGAGGCGACGGTCACCTACGACGACCGTGGTGTCCCGACCATCGAGGCCGAGAACGAGCGGGCGCTCGCCTACGCCACTGGATACGTCCAGGCGCGGGACCGACTGTTCCAGATGGACCTCACCCGCCGGCTGATGGGCGGTCGGCTGGCAGCGGCCTTCGGCGAGCAGGCCGTCGAGTCCGACCGCTTCCACCGCCGGATGGGCTTCGAGGACGCCGCGGAAGCGACGTGGCGGCGGCTGAACGGCACCGAACACGGCGAGAAACTGTCGGCCTACTCGTCGGGGGTCAACCACTACGTGGAGACGCGGCCGCTGCCCCTTGAGTTCGAACTCAACGGCTACGAACCGGCCCGCTGGACCCCGGTCGACACGCTGCTGGTCGGCCAGCAGATTTCCTGGGGGCTGTCGGGGTCGTTCGCCGACCTCCGCCGGGAGGCAATCGCTCAGGAACTCCCGCGGGCGCTGTCGCTGTATCCGGCGGCGTTGGACCACGACGAGGCAATCATCCGTGGGGACCGGCCCGGCCACGACTGGGAACCCCCGGCGGACTCGAACGCGAGCGTCCAGGCGGTCTACGAGAGCGTTCGGGAGTTCGACACCGAGGCGGGACTCGGGTCGAACAACTGGGTCGTCAGCGGCGAGTACACGGCCAGCGGCGAGCCGATACTGGCGAACGACCCGCACCTGACGCTGACCGCGCCGCCGGTCTGGTACGAGATGCGCCTGGAGTCGCCCGAGGCGAACGTCTCGGGTGCCGGCTTCGCCGGCATCCCCTTCGTCATCATCGGCGCCAACGACGACGTGGCCTGGGGCGTCACCAACGTCGGGGCCGACGTGACCGACGCCTACAGCTACGAGTGGCGCGACGGCCAGTACCGCTACGAGGGCGAGTACCGCGACCCCGAGACCCACACGGAGACCATCGAGGTCGCCGACGGCGAGGACACGAACGTCACCGTCCGTCGGACCGTCCACGGCCCGCTGCTGGAGCGTGAGAATCAGACCGTCGCCGTCGCCTGGACCGGACTGACGGCCACGACGCAGTCCCGCGCTATCGACGACATCTCGTCGGCGGAGAACCTCACGGCCTTCGAGGACGGCCTCCGGGAGTTCGACCTCCCCGCACAGAACTTCGTCGCCATCGGGCGCGACGGCGGGACGCTGTACTACCCCGCCGGGAAGTACCCGATTCGCACCGTCGACGGCGAGGTGGTCCCCGGCGACCGGGTGTTCAACGGCTCCGCGGGCCACGGCGAGTGGCGCGGATTCGAGCCCTACGGCCGCTCGAACTGGTCCGGCTTCGTCGACTTCGAGGACATCCCGCACCTGGAGGACCCCGGCTACGTCAGCACGGCGAACCAGCGCGTCGTCGACGACCCGGGCTTTTACCTGGGGACGAGCATGACCTTCGCCAGTCCCTACCGCGGCATGCGTATCAACGACCTGCTGGCCGAACGCGTCGAAAACGGCTCCGTCACCCGTGAGGACATCGTGGCGATTCAGCGCGACACCCACTCGGCCGCCGCCGAACAGTTCGTCCCGCAGATTCTGAACGCCACCGACGAGATGTCGCCGGAGAGCCGCGAACTCGCCCGGGACCTCGACGAGTGGGACTACGAGATGGACCGCGACTCCCGCGGCGCGCTCGTGTTCAGCCTGTGGCTCGACCGCTACCGCAACCAGACGTTTGCAGACGAATACAATGCAAACAACCTCGACGACTCCTACCACCCGCGCTACTGGGTCCTCCAGAACCTGCCCGCCGACAGTCGGTGGTTCGACGACGTGACCACACCCGGCGTGGAGGACCGTGCGGACATCGCCGCGCGGACGATGCAGCGGGTCCGCGAAGAGATAGACCGCGAGGGCTACGAGACCTACGGCGACTACAACGTGGTCGACGTCGACCACCCGTTCCCGGTCGGCTTTCTCGACTACCCCGAGCGGCCGACCGACGGCTCGCCGTTTACCGTCCGGAACTTCCGGGCGGGCGGGAGTCCGGTCGGCAGCAGCTACCGATTCGTCGTCGCCGACGCCGGGTCGATAGCGGTCCTCCCCGGCGGCAACTCCGGGAACTACTTCTCGGGGCACTACGCCGACCAGTTCGACCTGTGGCGCAACGGCGAGTACCGACCGTTCCCCACCGGCACTGAGGGTGACCCGACCATCACCTTCGAGGAGGGCGACTCGTGAGCGCCCTCGCCCGCGTCCTGGCGGTCCGGCGGAGCGTCCGCGAGGGCGACCGGTCGGACCTCGTCTTCGTCGTGGCCTTCGCCGTCGGCGTCGTCGCGGGAGTGGCTCACTGGAGCGGGCTGCTCGCCGGCGGCGTCCTCGTCGGACTGGTGTCGGCGAGCGTCCGCCGGGCGATGCTGCACGGCCTCTATCTCGGTGCCGTGGTCGTCGTCCTCTTCGCGGCCTCTCTGTTCCTCACCGGCGCCCTCTCGGCGTACCTCTCGATGGGCGTCGTCCTCGCGGCGAGTGTCGGCCTCGGCGTGGGCCTGCCGACGCTCGCGGCCGGGGCGGCCCGGGGACTCACCTGAGGCTGCCGACCGGCGGCGTTATGCCGCCGGCGTCCTATCCATCCCCTGATGACGCTCAGTGGCGCTATCGTCGACCTCGACGGGACCGTCTACCGCGGCGACCAGTTGCTGCCGGGGGCGGCCGACGCCGTCGACCGTCTCCGGACGGCCGGTCTCTCCCCGCTTTTCTTCTCGAACAACCCGACGAAGGACGGCGACGCCTACGTCGAGCACCTCCGTGACCTCGGCGTGGACGTCCGTCCCGGTGAAGCCTGCTCCGCCGGCGTCGCCACGACGGAGTACCTCCGGGGCCACCACGCGGCCGACGACATCATGCTGGTCGGCGCACCGGGCCTCCGTCGGCAACTCCGCGCCGCCGACCTCTCGCTCACGACCGACCCCGACCGGACGGACGTCCTGGTCGGCTCCTGGACGCCGGAGTTCGGCTACCAGCACATGAACGACGCGCTCCAGGCCGTCGACGAGGATACTGCCTTCCTGGGAACCGACCCCGACCGGACGTTCCCGCAGGCCGACGGCCGCGTCGTGCCCGGGTCGGGTGCCGTGGTAAACGCTCTCGCCGCAGCGGTGGGCCGGAAACCGGACGCCTTCCTCGGCAAGCCCTCCGACGCGGCGCTGGACCTGGCGCTGGAGCGCCTCGACGTCCCGGCAGAGGAGTGTCTCGTCGTCGGCGACCGCCTGAGCACGGACCTGGCGATGGGCGAGCGGGCCGGGATGACGACGGTGCTGGTCCTGACCGGCGTCAGTGGACGCGACGACGTCCGGGACAGCGACGTCACCCCCGATTTCGTCGTCGAGAGCCTCGGCGACATCGACGAGGTACTCGACGCGACCGAATAAACTCCCAACAACTCGTATAGTTTCTTAATTCGGGTGGTTTTTAGTTCGTCTGCGCCCTCGGGTGGCACATGGCAGACAAAGACGACCTGCGCGAGCAGTTCACCGAGGCGTTCGAAGGAGCCGACTACCCCATCAGCAGTCCAATGGACCTCGTTCCGGCGCTGCCGGAGGGTCCATCGACGAAGTTCGAATCCGGCGACTTCTCGATGACAGCGATGGAACTGAACACGAAGGTCAGCGGCGGGGAGTTCCCCTACGACGACGTGGAGTCCTTCGTCGACGACGTGCTGGCGGAACTCGAGGACCAGGACCTCATCTGAGCGTGACGTAACGGCTTTAAGGAGCGGTTTCAAATTCTGGAGCAGAGTCCCGTGGTGTAGCGGCCAATCATAGTGGCCTTTGGACGTGTCCGGTACGCTCCCACACGGAAGCAAGCCACTGACGGCGGTTCGAATCCGCCCGGGACTATTATCAACTAATCGTATACTTTTGACGGCAGCATCAGGTCTGGGGACAGAGTCCACGACGCGCACGAGAACGACTCTCTTACCGAGAAAGCGGCCGGCACCCGCAGGCCGGCATCTCCCTGTTCGAAGGGATGCTGGACCGATGACGAGAACGAACTGGGGGAGTGAGACGTGGGCCGAGAGCGGGTCCACCCGGACTGTTTACCGTCCGCGGGCCGTTAGAGGCGAGCAGATGACGCCGACGGCCACCGACGACGAGCGAGCCGTGGTCGAGGCACACCTCCGCCGCCTGGACCCCGGGGCCTGCGCCGCGCTGGTCGCCGACCTATGGGCGGAACGGGGCTACGACGCGGTCCGCGAGGGAACTGTCGTCACGGCGACCCGCAGCGGGGAGACACTCGCTATCCGCGTCGGGGGCCGCCGGGGAGACGCTGCCGAGGCGGACGTGCTGGTATCGCTGGACGGCAGCGGCACGGCCCCGGAGGGCGTCCGGGTGCTCGATGCCGCCGACCTCACGGAGCGGCTGTGGTACGCCGTCGACCGGTCGGTCGCGCGCGAACTGTGCGAGCGCCACCTGGGAGCGCCGCCCGCGGACCTCCGGCCGCCGCTGGGGATGCGCGTCCGTCACCACCTCTCCAGCGGCCCGAGTCCCGCCGTCGCCGCGCTGGCTCTCGTCGCGGTGGTCGCCGTCGTCGGGGCTGTCGCCGTCGGGATGCCGGGTGGCAGCGACGTCGCTGCGCCACCGGGTTCGGGTGCGCCCGCGGCGGACGACGTCACCAGGACGCCGTGGGAGGCGCGTCTCCCGCCGGGTATCACGAGCGAGGGCATCGAGGACCTGGACGTCCTCGCGGCGGCGCACCGCCGGGCGGCGGCCGACCGGCCGCTGACGATATGGGTCGACAGGGAGGAACCCACCTACGACGACGGGTGGCGGCTCACGACACTGGACTTCGACCTGCGGAGCAACGGCGAGGAGTACACGGTGGCCGTCTCCGAGGGGCCGCGGGACAATCGGACGCGGCTGGGGACGCTGTACCACGACGGCACCAACTCCTACGTGAAGGTCGCAAACCGCGGGGAGCCGTCCTACAGACAGCTCTCGCCGTCGGAACAGGAGCGGGGGACCGTGCCGACGCCGCCGCGGCTGTCGCTCGAACTCGTCACGAAGTACCTGTCAACGCCGACGACGGAGATGACCGGGACCGTCGAGCGCGACGGGCGGACGCTGTACCGGCTCGTCGGGACCGGCCAGCCCGCCTCCCGGTCGCTCGACGGGGTCGAGAACTACACCGTCACTGCCGAGGTCGGCACCGACGGGCTCGTCTACAACCTGAGGGCCTCGTACGATATCGTCGAGAACGAGCGGCGGTACAGGAAGACCGACGAGGTGACGTACGCTCGCCTGGACGCGACGACCGTCACCGCGCCGGCGTGGTACGAGCGTCGCTTCGCCGGCGAACCGACGCCGACCGGATAGGTCGCCCGCTACGCTTTTGCGTGCCCGTTCGCTGCCTCACGTATGGGGCTGACCGACACGCTGAAGAAGAGCTTCGTCGCGGGCCTGGCGCTGGTCGCGCCGCTCGTGGTCACCGTGGTCGCTATCCGGCTCATCTTTGGCTGGTTGCGCGGGTTCCTGAACCCGATTATCGAGCAGACGGGACTCGTCGAGATCGCCGGGAGAGTCGAAATCATCGCGGAACTCGGTGCACTGCTCATCCTCTTCGGAATCATCGCCGCGCTCGGCTATCTCGCCCAGCGCAGTCTGGGTGCGTACGCCTTCGACGTCTTCGACCGCCTCGTCGGACTCATCCCGATGGTGAGCGTCATCTACAGCAGCGTCCGGCAGGTCTCCGATGCGCTCGTCACCCAGGAGTCACGCTACGAGAGCGTCGCGCTGGTGGAGTACCCGCGGGACGGGCTGTACGTTCTCGGCTTCGTCACATCGGAGAGTCCGGCGGCCGTAACACAGGCGCTGTCGACACAGACGTACAACGTCTACCTGCCCAACAGTCCGAACCCGACGCAGGGTCACTTCACGTTCGTGCCGGCCGAGCGAGTCATCGAACTCGACCTGAGCGTCAGCCGGGCGATACGGCTGCTGGTGACGACGGGCATCGCCGAGAACCAGCAGGAACTGGAGTCGTTCCAGCAGGACGTCAAAGACCAGCTCGAAGAGGAAGATATCTCGTTTTCGGACGTGGTCGACGACCCGACCTACAGGTAGGCGGCGTCCCAGCGGGTCGGTTTGCGGGCGTTGCCACACTCGTCGCACTGGATGCGGCCCATCGCGTCCATCGCGTTCGCGAGCGACTCGCACTTGCTGCACCAGTAGCCGAAGATGTCCTCGCCGTTGCGGTCGGTGTAGACCACGTGGAACGGCGCTATCGACCCGGTCTCCTCGTTCCCGTGGTCGACGTAGACGGTCGTTCCGTCGTCGAGTTGGACCTCCTCCATCTGCTCTGCCTCGACCTGTGCGTAGACGTTCTCGACGTAGGGGGTCCCGTCGATGGTGACCTCCTCCTCGCCGACTTTCACGAGGCCGCGGTTCTCGTAGAAGGCGTTGCCGCCGGGGTTGTCCGCGAGGACGCGCCCGCGGAGGTTCGACGTGCCGAGGGTGGCGAGGTGGTTCTGCGTCGCCTTGTAGAGCTGGATGCCGATGTCCTCGCCGCGGTAGTCGGGGTCGATGTGCAGCCAGAGTATCTCGGCGGTGTTCTCGCCGGTCACTTCGCTGTCGGAGAAGCCGACGACCTGGTCGTCGACGATGGCGACCAGCAGGACCTTGTTGTCGTCTTCCATCAGATTCCGGAGCCGGTTCTCGTCGTACCACTCCTCGATTGCGCCGATGATGGCCTTCGGGTCCAGCGAGTACGACGCCTGCAGAGAGCGACGGGCGACGTCTCGAATCGCGGGCCTGTCGTTGGGTTTGGCTTCTCTGACTTCCATATCCACCCGTTCAGTCTGGGTCGGCATAAAGCCACACCACTGCTGGCTCGCCGACACGTCGGCCCGTCGGCACTCCTCCGGGGACGACAGGTTATCGAGAGCAGACTGTCACATATACCCGCGTTTGCAATATGTGCGTTCGGAAAAAATATTATATACTACCCGAGTGTACGGGTAATTGCGACATAACGAAGCAAACTCACAGAAACTCTCGACCACCGGCCGTATCGCCTCGACCGAACGCAGCAACGTCCGAACCACAGTTCAGTCCATTCCGAGTCACGCTCGGAGGCATGTCAGTGTCCTGTGACGCGCCGGCTGTCCGCCGCCGCGTCCACCTACCGATATCCCAGTCAGGCAGTCGCAGACGTCTCTGACGATTGTCGTAACGCTAAAGAGTCGAACATACCTTTATGTGCGTAAGATGGACAACACGCAGTTCTTACGGAGGTGGTGCCGTGGGTGTTGAGATACGGGAGTCGCCAGTCTCGGCCGAGGACTACGCCGCGATGGAGGAGTTCGTTCACGACTACCTCGCCGCCAGCGTCGAGAACGAGGACGAGGGCGGCCGGATGCGGTGGTACCCCTGGCACTCCGCAGAGTACCGCTTCAACCACATCCGCAACGTCGTCGACCTCGCGACCGACATCGCCCGCGAGGAGGGCGCGAACGTCGACGTCACCCGCGTCGCGGCGCTGTTCCACGACATCGCCAAGCTGGAAGTCGACCAGGACGTCCACGCCGAGGAGGGCGCCCGCATCGCCCGCGAGTACCTGGAGACCCACTGCGACTACCCCGCGTCGTTCGTCGACCAGGTCTGTGCCGCGGTCACCGACCACTCCTACCAGGGCGACCTGACGGACCTGCCGCTGGAGACCCGCTGTCTCATCGAGGCGGACATCCTCGACAAGGTCGGTGCGAACGGAGCGGCGCTGATGCTCCTCCGGATGGGCTACGAGTCCCGCACCCACATGGACGCCGCCGAGATGGTCGGCCGGGTGCTCGAACGGGGCGTCGACGCCAAGCAGCGCGTCGTCAGCGAGACGGCCCGCGACGTCGCCCACCAGCGACTCAAGCGCGTCAAGTGGTTCCGCGAGTGGCTCGACGCCGAGGTCGCCGGCATCGACGTCGAGGAGTAGTCACAGCAGGGTCGAGAGCGCGTCCCACAGGAAGGCGACGCCGAACCCGACCAGGACGACGGCGCTCCCGCCCGCGACCAGCGGCGCGAGACTGTCGACCCGCCGGCGGGCCGCCACGAGCGTCGCCGGGAAGCCGACAATCCAGACGACGATGCCGCCGAACAGCCCCAGGAGTAGCGCCACACTTCCCGTCTGGACGACGAGCGTCCCCGCCAGCTGGTCGCCGACGTACGGCGTCTCCGCGAGCAGGTCGTGAGTCCCCGGCTTCAGGAGGCCGACCCCGACCGTCAGCCAGAACAGAATCTGGTAGGGGTTTGTCAGCGCCAGCACGAACGCCTTCCGGAAGCCGTTGCTCTCCCCGTCGGTGCCGGGTTCGGGCGACAGCGTCTCCCGGACGCCGCGAGCGGCCCCGTAGGCGAAGTACAGCATCAACAGGCCGCCGATACCGACCATCACCGCCCGGAGCAGCGGGCGGCGGTCGACGAGGGCGACCAGCCCCGCCAGCGACAGCAGGAAGAAACAGAAGTCGGCGGTCATCGCGCCGAGGCCGGCCCGGAAGCCGGCGCTCCACCCGCGCAGGACGCTCTCCTCGGCGATGATGGCGTTCATCGGCCCCGGTGGCGCGGCCAGCGCGAGCCCGAAGACGACGCCCGCACCCAGTGTCGTGACCGTCTGGAGGACCATCTGCCGGCGCTTGACACCGGAGGGGAATAAAGTGTCCCCTGTCGACTCAATCCGCCCGCCGGGCGTCGAGCTGGTCGGCGATGTAGCCGGACACGTCGGTGAGGTGGGCCGTGCCCCAGATGGCGACGATGACAGCGCCGACAGTGTCGAAGACCAGGTCCAGCATCGAGTCCTCCAGGCCGTACTGGGTCAACAGCGCCTCGTTGCCCAGCGCCCGGGCGGCCTCGCCGAGCGTGAACTCGATGACCTCCCAGAGGACGCCGAAGGCCAGCACGAACAGCAGGATGTAGACGAACATGAACTTCGGGGGGAGGTAGATGTCCTCGGAGTGTTCGTCGAGTGCCCGCGCGGTGGCGTAGCCGGCCGCGGCGACGACAGACGACGACAGCGCGTGCGTGAAGTGGTCCCACCACGGGATGGACCCGTAGAAGTTCTGCTCGCTCCCGGGCAGTCCGAGCACGCCGAGTGCGTGGAAGAAGACGGCGGCGGTTATCCACAGCGTCAGCGCGGGGTCCATCGGGATGTCGTAGTCGCGTTCGAGAATCGGGGGAATCTGGGTCACGACGAGGCCGACCAGCGCGTTGACGACGACGGTCGTGCTCCCGCGTTCGAGCCCGGCGAAGAGGATGCCGACCATCGCCACCTCCATGACGTAGGAGGCCTGCCTCTGGCGACGCTCGCTGATTCGCAATCGCTCGCGCACCCTCATCGGTCCCCCTCCGGTTCGACCATCTCGGGGACGCGGGAGTCGATACGTGCCCGCCGGCGGACGTAGAACTCGAAGACCAGGCCCGCGACGACCCCGGCGATGGTCGAGGCGACGAACTCCAGCATAATCGCCCGCTCGATGGCCGCCTCCGTCGGACCGAGCGCGTCGAGGAAGACGGTCCCGAACAGGATGTCGGACGACCAGCGGGCGGCCGCCCAGACCCCGGCGACGGCCATCGTCGTGATGGCGACGAACGCGACGGCGAACCCGGGCGTCATCCGGACGCTCGTGAAGGTGTGCAACTCGACGACGACCACCAGCGCGAGGGCAGCAACCGAGAGGTAGGCAGCGATCTGGCTACTCGTCTGGAACGTGGCGAGCGTCCCGCCGAGGACCGGCAACGCGGCCAGCGTGAGAATCTCCCACGGGAGCATCGTCCGGGGCGAGCGGAAGGCGACCGGCGGCACGAGTATGAGTGCCGCGATCGCTCCTGCGAAGACGGTCCAGAGGAGGTCCCCGGTCAGGAAGCTCCCGATGGCCGTGACTACCACGACGGCCGTGACCACCCAGGCGAGCGCGGCGTTGAGTCGCGCGTCCCTGAGCAATGCCCCCACGTCTACCTCAGCCATACTCTCCTTTTCCGCCGAGTCGGTGAAAAGGTGTTGGGCACCGGCGTCAGACGACCAGGTACGCCGCGGTGTAGGCCAGCCCGGCCAGCGTGACGGCCGTCAGCGCCGTCGCGACCGTCTGCCAGCGGGTCCGCCGGCTGCGGTCGAGTTCGGTCGGCACTCCGACCACGCCCACGCCGAGGACGCTGAAGACGAACGGCCAGGACACCTGGAGCGTCGGCGCGGGGATGGCGAAGACCGCCCCGGCGTAGGCGGCACCGAGGGCCGCCCGCGGATGGACCAGCCCGCGCACACGCCACCCCCGGAGACGGGTGTACACGGCCAGCGCCAGCCAGATGGTCGCGAGTTCGACGAAGAACGCGCCGAGCAGGTGGACGGTCGGGTCGGCGGCGAGGGTGACCCGCTCCCCGACGAGCGTCACGTCGAGGGGATAGAGCAGCCCCGGCGGGGCCCCCGTCAGGAGGTCACCGAAGGGGTGGGTCAGCAGGCCCAAAAGCGCCGCCGCCAGGACGGTCCGCCGGCCGAAGCCGGCCGACCGCGCTACCCGGACGATGCCCAGTCCGGCCGCGACGAACAGCGCCATGATTGCCCCGCCGAGTGCGCCGCTGACTGCCGCGGCGACGCCGACAAGACCGACCAGGACGACGGCGGCGGTGCCCAGCGCGGCGGGCCGTCCCCGACCGTGCCAGGCGGCGAAGCCGACAGCGGCGACGGCCCCGACGACCAGCGAGTGGGTGACGGTCCGGTGGACGAGCGACGCGGCCGCCCAGAACGCGTCGGAGGCACCGACCAGCCCCTCCGCGCCGCTGGCGAGGCCGAACAGGGCGTAGGCCATGTCGACGTCTGGCAGGGTCGCGAAGAGGCCGGCGACGGCTCCCACCGTCAGCGCCCGGTCGGTCGCCCACCCTCGCCGGGTCGCGACGCTGGCTGCAACCGCGAACGCGAGCAGGCCGTGGCCGATGAACACGAGTGCGCGGCGTAGGCACCTGTCGATTATAAACTTCTCGTATTGTTGCCGAATGAACAGGAGCGGCCGCTATCCATCGACTGCGACCGGAGAACGGTATCGTCGGGACTGCGAGAGGCCGATTAGCCGCCGGAGCGGTGTGTGACCTCGTAGTCGTTCGTGTCGCGGACGCCGATTATCGCCCACTCGTAGTCGACGTCGCTCCGCAGGATGCGGCGTTCGAGGTCGGAGACGCGCTCGGACCAGGTGACGAAACAGCGCATCTCACCTGTGGTGGGCGGGTCCCGCGGCTCGGGCATCGGCGTGACCTGTACGACCCGCCACTTGCGGGTCGCCCGCAGTTCGCCCCCTTCCTCCGCGACACTGTACCCCAGGTCGTCGAATATCGACTGGGCCTGCTGACTGAGTGAGGTGGTAACAGTCCCCATTCGTCACTGGCTACGACCCACCACGGCTTAAGCGTATCTAACTGACACTGACACAACACAAGCGCCGGTGCGGGCTCACTCGTGGGCCGCGTCCCACTCCTCGGCCTTGCTCCGGTTCGAGCACCTGTTACACTGGACCCGGCCCATCGCGTCGACGGCGTTGTCCAGGGTGTCGCAGTTCCCGCAGTAGAAGCCCCAGCGAACGTCGCGGTCCTCGCCGGTGTAGACGACGTAGAAGGGACCTTTCGCCCCGCGCTTGCCCTCGCGTCGGTCGACGTACACCGTCTCGCCCTCGGGGGCTGTGACCGTCTCCATGCCCGGCCTTTCGCCGTCCACGGCCAAATGCGTGTCCTCTCGTCGCAACGGGAAAGGTTCAGGTGGGCCGACGACGAACTGCGGGGTAATGCCACAGGTCGTCGTGCCGGTCCGGTATCCGCTCACGGAGCACTCGCGTGCGACGCTGGCGGAGGCCATCGACATCGCCGGAGAGCGCGATGCCGCGCTGACCGTCCTCCACGTCAATCTCTACCAGAACGGGGCCACCACCTCCCGCAGACAGCTCAAGGACGCCGTCGAGTCCGAGTTCGGCAACCTCTCCAACACGCGATACGTCGTGCGGCGGGGACTGCTGGTCGAGGAGACGATTCTCGAAGAGATCGCCGCCGAGGAGGCGGACCTGGTGGTCATCGGGAAGAAACAGGTCAGCCGCTGGCGGCGCATGATACGGCGGCTCATCGACGACCCCAACGTCGAGCAGTACCTCCAGAGCGAACTCGACTGCGACGTGGTGACTGTCTCCCCGTAGTTACGAGGGCGGCCCGCCGCCGGGACGGTCCCGCGAGTTCCCGGAGAGTGCATCGTCCTCCTCGCTCACATCGCGTTCGCCCTCGTCCTGATTCTCGCCGCCGGCATCCGTCGGTGCGTCGGCCGGCAGGTCCGGACCCTGTCCGCTCCCCTGTTCGCGCATCGACACCTGCAGTTCGCCGCTGGTGTCGTCGAAGTACAGGTGCGAGTGCGGGTAGGCGATTTCCACGTCCGCCTCCGCGAGTTCGTCCCAGATGTTGGTCTGGATGACCGATCGGACGGTCTGGATCTTGTAGGGCTCTTTCACCCAGTAGCGCAGTCGCAGGAGGACGCCGTGGTCCGCGAAGTCCGCGATGAGGCAATCGGGGTAGGCCGGATAGCGCGAGGCCCCGATGCGGATGCGCGGCCCGCCCTCGATGACGGCGTCGACGTTCCGGGCGCTCCGTTCGATGAGGTCGCGCGCCTCCTCGATGTCGCTCTCGTAGGTGACCATCACGTCCAGGGTCTGGCGGGTGCGGGTGTCCTCCGCCGAGTAGTTGTACACGTCACGGTCGCGGATGTTGCCGTTCGGCACGACCAGAAATGTGTTGTCGAGCGTGAATATCTTCGTGTACCGCAGGGTGATGTCCTCGACGAACCCGCGCTTGCTCTCGTCGGTGAGTTCTATCATGTCGCCGATTTCGTAGGGCTGGTCCGCGAGCAGGAAGAGCCCGCTGATGACGCTGCCGACGATGGGCGCGAGGATGACACCCACCACGGCCGAGAAGACGGTGACGGACAGGGCGATGTTCCCCAGGTCCAGGCCGTTGAGCCGGAGGACCACCAGCAAAGCGAGTACGAAGATTCCGACGCGGATTCCACGGAGTGCGGTCCGGGTGAGGCTCGGGCGCTGGAGCTGACGCGCGACACGCCGGCCCACCAGCCGGACGACGAGCCGCGAGACCAGCCACGCCAGTGCAAGCACCACGATAGAGGCGAGCACGCCGGCGGTCCCCTCCGGCACCCAGTCCGGGAACCAGGCCGGGGACTGCAACCCGGTGCTGGCCGCAGCCGCGGCAATCTCCGTCCGTCCCGGGACGACGGCCGTATCCCAGCGCATGGACATGTCGACTTTGCGCTCGGGAATAAGAATTGCGTCCGGGCGGGGCGAACCTTATTTTGCCGTCGCTATCGCAGTCTGTAGTATGACCACCTACGACGCCGGCGAGTTCACGCTGGAGAAGGTACGCGACTACGTCTGGGAGATCCCCCAGGAAGGCGAGATGCGCGTGCCGGCCCGCATCCTCGCGAGCGAGGCACTCCTCGACGAAATCTCCGACGACAAGACGCTCGAACAGCTCCGGAACACGACTCACCTGCCGGGCATCCGGAAGTACGCCATCTGCATGCCCGACGGTCACCAGGGCTACGGCTTCCCCGTCGGCGGCGTCGCCGGCATCGACACCGAAGACGGTTGTATCAGCCCCGGGGCGGTCGGTTACGACATTAATTGTGGTGTAAGGATGATGAAAACAAACCTCACCTACGACGACCTCCAGGGCCGCGAGGAGGAACTGGTCGACAAGCTGTTCGCCAACATCCCGTCGGGGCTGGGCGGCGGCGGCATCTACGAGGGCGACAACGAGGACGTCGAGGCCGTCCTGAACCGCGGTATGGACTGGGCGCTGGAGCACGGCTACGCCGTCGAGGACGACCTCGCCCACTGCGAGGACGAGGGCTACCGCCCGGAGGCCGACGCGAGCAAGATATCCCAGAAGGCCAAGGACCGCGGGAAGAACCAGATCGGCAGCCTCGGCAGCGGGAACCACTTCCTGGAGGTCCAGCGCGTGACCGACGTCTACCGCGAGGACGTGGCCGCCGACTTCGGGCTGGCGGAGGAACAGGTCGTCGTCCTCATCCACTGTGGCTCCCGCGGCCTGGGCCACCAGGTCTGTACGGACTACCTGCGCGACATCGAGCAGACCCACCAGGGACTGCTCGACCAGTTGCCGGACAAGGAACTCGCGGCCGCGCCGGCGGGGTCGCAACTGGCCGAGGATTACTACGAGGCGATGTGCGCGGCCATCAACTTCGCGTGGGTGAACCGCCAGCTCATCATGCACCGCACGCGGCGGGTCTTCGAGCAGGTCTTCGACCGCTCCTGGGAGGAGATGGAGATGGACCTGCTGTACGACGTGGCTCACAACATCGCGAAGAAGGAGGTCCACGACGTGGCGGTCGACGAGGACGACACCGACGAGCGGGAGCTGTTCGTCCACCGGAAGGGCGCGACACGGGCGTTCCCGGCCGGCAGACCCGAAGTCCCGGAGGCCTACCGCGACGTGGGCCAGCCCATCATCATCCCCGGCAGCATGGGGTCGGGGAGCTACGTCCTGCGGGGCGGCGAGCACTCCCTGGCAGAGACCTTTGGCTCGACCGCCCACGGTGCCGGGCGGCTGATGAGCCGCACGCAGGCGAAACAGGAGTTCTGGGGTGAGGACGTCCAGGACGCACTGCGCGAGCAGGACCACATCTACGTCAAGGCCCAGAGCGGTGCCACCGTCGCCGAGGAGGCACCGGGCGTCTACAAGGACGTCGACGAGGTGGTGCGGGTGTCGGACGCGCTGGGCATCGGCGACCGGGTGGCACGAACGTTCCCGGTCTGCAACATCAAGGGGTAGTCAGGACCCGGTACTGCTCACTTCGTACGTTTCGAGGACGGTCTGGTTGGTGCCGGTGGCGTACACGAGGGAGATGTTCGCACCGGGGCGCAGGTCCCGCCCGTAGGCGTTGTTACTGCGGAGCTGGACGAGTGCCCCCGGTTCGATAGTGTCTGTCGCGTTGGCCCGCCCCAGTTCTGCCCAGGACAGGGTCGCGCCGGGTGCGCTCACGGTGAGGTTGCCCGCGACTAGCTCGTCGCCTTCGTTGTACGTGATGAGCAGCGACTCCTGTCCGGAGAAGTACCGGAACTCGAAGTCCGCCTGGATGCCGGTGTCGTCCTCGCCGCCGACGAACAGCACGTTCATGCCGACCGACGCGGTGACGAGCACCGTCAGCAACACGAGCGCGGCCACGCCGGCCCCCTCCGACACGGCGCGGTCGTCTCCGGACGTACCCCTCATTTGCCTGTGACTACCACGCGGCCCGATAAAGGTTGTTCGGCATCGGGAAA
Source organism: Salinibaculum sp. SYNS191 (assembly GCF_037338445.1). Lineage (NCBI taxonomy): Archaea > Methanobacteriati > Methanobacteriota > Halobacteria > Halobacteriales > Haloarculaceae > Salinibaculum > Salinibaculum marinum. The sequence goes on along the minus strand of NZ_CP147838.1, from coordinate 983,132 downwards.
GCCATTTGTCCCGCCGGAGCGACACTCCGGATATGATAGACGAGACCGCCGCGAAGATTGCGGACATGCAGACCCACAGTTCCTCCGTCGTCGCCGTCGAGGCCGCCCAGGCGCTGCGGGAACTCACCGACCGGGAGTTCCCGACAGTCGAGGAGTACCGGCGGACGCTGGAGCGCAACAGCAACGCGCTCCGGCGGGCGAACCCCTCCCACGCCTCACTGCACACGACACAGCGCGAAATCGTCGCCGCGGTCGAGGACGCCGACGTCGACTCGGTCGCCGAGGCGCAGTCGGTGACCGTCGACGCCATCGAGGCAGTCGTCGAGCGGGTGGAGACCGGCAAGCGCCGGACGGCCGAACGCGCCGCGTCGGTGCTGGGCGACGCCGACACGCTGCTGACTCACGACTACTCGACGACGGTGCTGTCGGCCATCGCCCGCGCGGTCGAGGACGGCGCGGAGTTCTCCGTCTACGTCACGGAGGCCAGGCCGCGCTATCTTGGCCGGAAGATGGCCCGTCGGCTCGCAGAGGTCGAGGGCGTGGAGACGACGCTGGTCGTCGACAGCGCCGGCGGGCACTACCTGTCGGAGTGTGACCGCGTCGTCGTCGGCATGGACTGCATCGTCGGCGACACGCTGTACAACCGCGTCGGCACCTACCCGCTCGCGGCGACGGCCGCCGAGGCGGGGGTCCCGTTCACCGCAGTCGGGTCGGCGGCGAAGGTCGTCGATGCCGGCTTCGCGTTCGAGAACGAACAGCGCGCGGCCAGCGAGGTGATGCTCGAACCCGCGGAGGGCTTCGACATCGCCAATCCCGCCTACGACGCGACGCCGACGCGGTTGCTGGACTCGGTGGTCACCGACGAGGGCGTCCAGGAGTACTGACGGTCGCAAACAGTAGCTGGGATTTTTATTCTCCGCCGGCTTCCCTTCCATCGTGAGCACCCTCGTCGTCTGTCTCCACCGTGGCGACCCCCTCCCGGGCGGAGACCCGCCCGTCGTCGGCCGCGAGGCCGTCGAATCGCTCGTCACAGCCGTCGGCGTCGACGACCCGGAGGACAGTCGCGTGAACTGCCTGCTCGAAGGCCTCCGCGTCGCCGAGGACATCGACGACGCCACCGTCGCCGTCATCGCCGGGACGGGCGACGCCGTCACCGCCGACCGACAGGTCGCCCGCCAGACCGAGGACCTGGTCGCGGAGCTTGACCCGGACTCGGCGGTGGTGGTCGTCGACAGCGCCGAGGACGAGCGGCTGGTTCCCATCATCGAGAGCCGCATCACCGTCGACGCCGTCGACCGCGTGGTGGTCCGCCAGGCCCGTGACATCGAGTCGACGTACTACCTCCTCAAGCAGTTCCTCGCCGACGAACAGCTCAGAAAGACCGTTCTGGTGCCCCTCGGCGCGGCGCTGCTGGCGTTCCCGATTCTGCTCTTTGTCTCGGACAGCCCCACCGTCGCGCTCGGGGCAATCGCGGCCGCGGCCGGCCTGAGCCTGCTGTACAAGGGGCTGGGTATCGGGACCTACATCGCCCGGATGCCCGGTCAGATTCGCGAGGCGATGTACGCGGGGCAGGTCTCGCTGGTCACCTACGTCGTCGCCGCCGGCCTGGCGCTGGTGGGCTTTTTCGCCGGTGCCCTCAGCGTCTCCGGGATAGAGGCCGGGGAGGTCGGTTCGGTCATCGTCGGGATGCGCTTCGCCTACGACGCGGTCCCGTGGCTGACGATGGCCGCGCTCGCGGCCTCGGCGGGGCGGTTGCTCGACGAGTTCATCCGCAACGACGACATCGGCACCGCCTACGTGAACCTCCCGTTCGTCGCTATCGCCGTCGGGCTGGCGGTGCGCGGGTTCTCGGCGTACTTCCTCGAACGCTCGGGCATCTTTCCCCCGGCGGAGATTCCGGCCATGGAGTTCGGGCCGCTGACCTTCGACGGCCTCCTGCTGTCCTCCGGGACGCATCTCGCGCTGTTCATCCTCGGCAGCATCTTCATCAGCCTCGTCGGCGTCCGCATCGCCGCGTACGTCAGCGACAACGACGTCGACATCGGTATCGAGGAGCGAAGTTCCTAGAGGCTCCCGGTCCGAACCGCCCCGCTGAAATACGCCGGTCACCGACCGGGGAGACATGGAAGAAGTCGTCCACGCGCACGGCCACGAGCACGTCGCCGCCGAGCACGCGAGCACCTTCGAGTTGACCAGCGACGACTACCTGACCCCGGCGGGCGATTGCATCCTCGGCATCGAGGCCGACCGCACGCCCGCGGACTTCGACCGCGAGTTCGTGACGGCCTGCCAGTCCCACGACGCGACAATCGTCGCCACCGTCGAGGCGGCCGGCCACACCGAGACCGTCGAGGGCCGGGGCCACCCCGACCTGGTCTTCGAGAACGAGCGGAGTCTGGTCGGGCGCACGAGCGATTACGTGGACGACCGGACCGTCATGGTCGGGGCCGACGCCGCCGCGGCTGACCTCGACCGCGCGCTCGTCGCGGCGCTGGCCGAGGGCGCCGACCTCACGCTGACGCTGCGCGTGGAGTGAAAGTACAACGGTTATGCGGCCGGACGTTCAAGGACCGCGCATGAGCGAGAAGCGAACGATATCGGTCGTGGGTATGTCCTGTACCGGCTGTGAGGCGAACGTCGAGGATTCCCTCGAAGGTATCGACGGTGTGGAGTCGGTCGATGCCGACCACGAGCAGGGGACAGTCGACGTCGACGCGTCGGCGTCGGTCGCTGACGGCGCCCTCGAAGAGGCGGTCCACGACGCGGGGTACGCCGTCGAGGAGTGAGTCCCGGTCGGGCCTGCGAACGTCCTGCGTGGCCATCTGTACCTTTTTATTCGACAGTCGCCTACCCGGAGGTATGACCATTCTTTCCTTCGACGAAACCGGTGTCGACGTCGTCTACGAGGGGACGGAGTTCCGCCTGGAGAAGCGGCTCATCGAGGACGCTATCGGGAAGGAGTACCCGGAGGTGACCGACCACGAGGTGCTGAAGATAGTCGAACCCGACCCCTCGCTGTCGGGGGAGCCACAGCGCATCTCCGACATCCTGACCTGAGTGGCGTCGAACCAGGCCTCCCGCCCCGTCGCTGTCTCAGCTATCGTCCCCGGGCTGGCTGGTCGTGTACGAACTGCTGGTCCCGCGACTCACCCAGGAGTCGATGTTCTCCGCGACGTAGTCCTTGCTGCCCCAGCCGAGGCCGATGCCCATCGCCAGCGCGATGCCGGCGGCCAGTCCCCACGCCGCCGCCGTGGCGAACGTGTTGAGAAGCTGCACGTCGATGCCGATAGTGCTGAGGCCGATGACGATGGCGATGAAGTACAGGAAGACGCGCACCCCGTCGGCGAAGATGTCGGTGTACCCGGTATCGGTGACCGTCTCGGTGCGGCCGATGATGTCGGCGAGGAAGTCGGCGAGGATGAACCCGCCGATGATGATGAGCGTCCCGGCGACGAACGCCGGCAGGTAGGACACCGCCGTGGAGATCAACTCCGAGAGTTGCTGGATGTTCAGGACGGCCGCGGCCGTCAGGATGGCGATGCCGTAGACGAACCACGCCGTGATGCGCCCGAGGGTGTTCGAGATGGCTCCCTCGCGTCTTCCGAAGACGCGACCCAGCGGCGTGTCGCCCACGACGCGGTCGAGGTTGAGCCGCATCGACGTGCGCGACACGAGACGATAGGCTGCGCGACCGATCAGCCAGCCGACGAGCAGCACCAGCAACGCAGCCAGCAGGGCCGGGAGCACCTCGATGACGCTCCCCACGGCCTGCGAGAGGGTCTCCTGGATGGTTTCTGTCAGCGTCGCCTGGAGTACAGGGGTCGTCAGGCTCATACCGAACCAGACGTCCTTCCAGCGCATTGTAATGGAGGCGCTATCCGGTCGCCCGCTCCGGTAAGGACGGCTGTGTGGCCGCCAGCAGGTTGCGAGCCACTCTCGGGGGCGAGTAAGGCTACCTTATTGTACTTCTCGGGTGAGTGCCACGACTGCCGGTCCAGTCGCTCTCCGTCCCGGAACGCTATTGACGGGGGGTCGCCAATCGGGACGGTACGTGGAGTACATCGCAGCGTCACACCGGAACCCGTTCGACTTCGACCCACCCTGTGACTCGTTCGTCCCTGGCTACGGCGTCACGAGCGCCGACTTCCACGTCGTGGGCGACCACCCCGGCGTCCACGGCGGCCGCACGACCGGCGTTCCCTTCACCGACGAACCGTGGTCACCGCAGTTCTTCGACGCGCTCTGTCGCGGCGGGCTCGTGGAGTCGTTCGACTCCGACACCGGCGCGCCCGCCGTCGAGGAGACGTTCTTCTCGTACCTGCACATGTGCGACCCGGGAGCGGAGCAGCCGACAGCCGACGACTACGCTGCGCTGGAACCCTTCTTCGACGCCGAACTGCGCGCCATCACCGCCGACGTGTTGCTCCCGGTCGGCCCCCGCGCCACCGAGCACGTCCTCGCGACGTTCACGAACCGCTCGCCGGAAGCCATCGACATGGACGCCCTCCACGCCTCGGAGATTCAGGGGACGGGGTGGCTCGTCTTCCCCATCGCCGACCCGGTCGAGTGGACCGACGACGAGGCCGACCGGCTCGTCGAGGGGTTGACCCAGCTCCGGTCGAAGGACTACCGACAGCTCGCCGACCTGGGTCGGTTCTCGCCCGGCGAAGAGCCGTACTTCGTCCGCTAGCGCCGTCCGGGCCTTCGGGTGTCTCGTCGCTCCGGGCGACCGCTGTCGCGTGTCACAGTAGCTACTTGTTCCGGGCCGCCGTAGTTCCGCGACTGGAGCATGCCATCCATCCTCGTCGTCTACGGGACCGGAGAGGGACAGACAGCGAAGGTCGCACAGCGCCTGGGGGAGACGCTCCGCGAGCGCGGCTACGAGACGACGGTCGTCGACGCGGAGGGCCTGTCGAGTGACTATCCGGTGGTCGACAGCGACGCGGTCCTCGTCGGGTCCTCGATACACGTCGGGAGCCACGAACCGGCCGTTCGGGCCTTCGCACGCGAACACCACGACGCGCTGTCGACGCGCCCGACCGGCTTCTTCCAGGTGTCGCTGTCGTCGGTGGCGGACGACGAGGACGGCCGTGCGCAGGCGGCGTCGTACGTCGAGTCGTTCGTCGAGGCGACCGACTTCCACCCCGACCGCATCGGCCTGTTCGGCGGCGCGTTGCGGTACTCGCAGTACGGCTTCCTGAAGCGGCTGGTGATGAAACGCATCGCGAAGAAGGCGACCGGCGACACCGACACCTCGCGGGACTACGAGTACACCGACTGGGACGAAGTCGAGCAGTTCGCGAACGACTTCGCTGCCTTCGCCGAGGGCCGACTGGGCATCGCGCCGCCGTCCACCACCGAGTAGTCCGGCGATTCAGAACCGTTTTGCCCGCTGTCGGCCTCCCTCTACACATGGCCCTCCAGCGGATAGCCCTCGGTATCGGTGCCGGGCTCACGACCTTCGGCATCGTGGCCGTCGTCATCATCGAGGCCGTTCAGGTCGACCCGGTCGCCGGTATTCTCGGGGCCGTGCTGGGCGCGCTGTTCGGCCTCGGGGTCTTCGGGCTGGTCCTGTTGACCTACGACGAGGCGTCGCCGACCATCCGGCGCGACGTCGCGGCCGTCGCCGCCTTCGGCTACACCGCTCTCGCCGTCCTCGCTCTCAGCTACGTGAACCTCGCGGGGCTGCGCTCGGTCATCGACCCCACCGTCGTCGTCGCCGTCGCCAGCCTCGTCGCCGTGCTGGTGTGGCTCAGTCTCTGGGGACGCAGCGGGCCGCGCGAGACCGACGCCTGACCGCGCTGGCCGGCCGGTGTCGCTACTGCTCCTGTTCGGCCTCGATTTTGCCCTGGACCACGTCGACGAACTGCTCGGGGTGTTCGACGTGGGGCAGCAGGAGCGCCTCGTCGAAGACGGCCAGCCGCGCGTCCGCCCGTTCGGCCAGGTCGTACCCTTCAGAGAGGGGCGTGACTTCCGCGTCCCGGCCCCAGACGAGCGTCAACGGCACGTCGAGTTCGGCCAGCACGTCGTCGAGGTCCTCGGTGGGCGCGAGGAAGCCGCTGAGGAAGGAAGCGGGCGCGAAGCGGGCACCGGGCTGGTGAGCGACCTCCCACTCGTAGTCGACCACCTCGTCGGAGAGGTTCTCGACGTCGTAGTAGCCGTGGTCGGCGTGGAAGTACCGCAGCGCCCGGTGGCTCGTGACGAGGTTGTGGATGCCCTCGCCGACGACGGGGGCGCGAAGGAGGGTGCGCAGCCAGACCCGCCGGCCGCCCATCGAGGAGTCGGTCGGGCTGATGAGGACGAGTTCGTCCACCTCGTGGGTCCGCGCGGCCATCGCGGCGTAAGCGCCGGTCAGCGACCCCGCGATGACGATGGGCGGTTCGTCGCTCAGGTCGTCGATCGCGTCGCCGACGAAGGTGGTGTACAGCGACGCGGAGTACAGCAGGGGCGGCCGGTCGGAGTGGCCAAAGCCCGGCAGGTCGGGGGCGATGACGTGGTAGTCCTCGCTGAGTTCGTCGAAGATGCGGTGGAACTCGTGGCTGGACCCGGCGGCGTTGATGCCGTGGAACAGCAAGAGGTCCTGGTCCTCCGGGTCGCCGGCCTCGGTGTAGGCGATGTCGAAGCCGCGCCAGCGATACGTGCCGTGGTCGCCGTCGAGGAACGGCTCGAAGTCCTCGCGGGCCGTCAGCAGGCGGTTGGCGAGCACCGTCAGACCGACCGTGCCCGCGGCCACGCCGAGTACGTTCCGGAGTTTCATACGTAATACGTGGGCCGTCGCGGGTTTATAGGTGATGTTCCACCGACAGGCCGCTACCGCCAGGCGACGACCCCGGCCAGGACGAGCGCGGCCGCGAGCCAGGCGAGGAGGCCGACGGTGCTGGCAAGCGCCGCGGGGCCGGGCGGGACGCTCACGCCGGCGGGGCCGAGACTCACCCCGAACACCAGGCTCCGGTAGGCGCTGTTTGGACTGAGCGCGAGCAGCGCGTCCAGACCGCCCGGCGAGACGACGCCGCTCGTCAGCCCAGCGACCAGCGAACTGTCCAGCCCGACGACCAGCATCACGACGGCCCCCGTCGCGAGCGCCAGGCCGCCCCGGGTCGAGCGGGCGGTAGCGGAGACGAGGACGGCCACGGCCAGCACGGCCAGCGCGAACAGCGCGGTCAGGACGACGAAGCGGAAGTACAGCGCCGGCGAGTCGACGGTGGCGTGGGAGGCGATGACGGTGAGCTGTCGCCCCCTGCCCAGCGGCACCAGCGCCGCCGACCCGAACAGGCCGACGAGGACGACCCCGAGCACGACCACTGCACGGCCGAGGAAGACCCCGAGGACGTAGACGCCGCTGCGAATCGGGTAGGTGCGAATCGTCTCCAGTTCGCCGCTCTCGCGGTCGCCGAGCAGCGACCGGTAGCCGAAGGCGAAGGCCAGCACCGGCACAAGCACCTCCACCGGCGTCAGCAGGTCGAGCACCAGTCCCAGGTACGCGCCGGAGGCGCTGAGCCAGGAGATACCGACCAGCAGGGCGACGTACCCGGCAGCCAGTACCACCAGCATCGGCGTCCTGACGACCGTCAGGAACTCCCGCTGGGCCACGTCCACCAGGTAGCGGTACCGCGTCATTCCCGGTCACTCCCGTGCAGGCCCGCCGAGACGCTGATTGCGTCGTCGCCGCGTGCAAGCGCCGTCAGGGCGTCCTCGAGCGTCTCGGTCTCCGTCTCGGCCAGTATCGCGTCGGGCGGGCCGGTGGCGACGAGTTCGCCCCGGTCGACGACCAGCACTTCGTCCGCGATGCGCTCGACGGACCGCAGGTCGTGGGTCGCGAGCAGGACCGCGTCGCCCGCCGCGGCAAGGTCCGCGACGACGTCCGTGATGTGTCGGGTCATCGTCGGGTCGAGGCCGCTGGAGGGCTCGTCGAGCACCAGCAGCGACGGGTCGCCGATGGTCGTCTGCGCGACGCCGAGCAGGCGCATCATCCCGCCGGACAGGGCGTTCACGCGTCGGTCGGCGACCGCACCGAGCCCGACCCGGTCGAGGACGGCGTCGACGTCGGTCTCCGTCCCGACGAGCGAGCCGTAGAACGACACCGTCTCCCGGACGGTGAACTGCGGCCGGAAGTCGGGCTGCTGGGCGAGGTAGCCGACCTCGCGGTCGCTCTCGCCGGCGATCGTGACCGTTCCCTCGTCGGGCTCTATCAGGCCGGTCACCAGCCGCAGCAGCGTCGTCTTCCCCGACCCGTTGGGGCCGATGACGCAGACGACGGTGCCCCGGTCGACGCTGAAGGTGATGTCGGCGAGGACCTCGAGGTCGCCGAAGGCGTGTCCCAGTCCCTCGACTGCAACGGCCGTCTCCGTCCCGTCGGTCGCTTCGTCTCTCTCCTCGTCCGTCTCGGTCGTGACTGTCTCCGAACTCATGGGCTGTCCTCCGTCGTGACGTCGAGTGCGGCCAGGCGCTCGGGGTGGGCCGGCGCGGCCAGCGGCGCGGGGTCGACGACGGTCGCCGCCCGCAGTCCGGGGAGTGCCTGCTGGAACTCCCGGATGGCACCGAGCGTCGGCGAGTGCGCCAGCGCGTGGCCGCCGGCGGAACTGCCGGCGCTCAGGTCGACGGGGTTGGTCGGTCGGTAGGTCCGGTCGACGATGCCGTCCCCGTCGCGGTCGACGCCGGGAATCTCCCCCCAGTAGTTCCCGCGGCCCTCGACCGCCCAGGCGTTCAGCGTCCCGAGTTCGACCCCGACGGGCTGGTCGTTCGCGACGATGTCGTTCTCGGTCACGTCGTTGGTCGGCAACAGCGTCGACGACCGTATCCCGACCTCGTTGCGGACGACCGTGTTCCCCCGGTACAGCGAGCGGCTGGTCCCGATGGAGATGCCGATTTCGTTGCCGACGACGGTGTTGTTCACCGTGTAGGATTCCGCGCCGACCGTCGCGATGCCGAGTTGGCTGTCTCGGACGTCGTTGTCGACCTGGACGTTGCCGACCGGTCGCGTCATCACGATGATGCCCGCGTCCGTGTTCCGCATCGTGTTGTTCGCCGCGAGCGCGTCGCTGGTGTACATCTCGTGGAGGCCGTAGCGCATCCCCTCCATCCGGTTGTCGCGGACGACCACGCCGTCGGCGTAGTGGGTGTAGACCGCGTCCCGGCCGCCGTTAAATTCGGAGTCCTCGACGACCATCTTCGAGTACATCGCCAGCGTGCTCATGAACCCCTCCTCCCACGTGTCGCTGCCGTTGACAGTGACCTCCCTGACGACCGCACCGGTGCTGTTGAGTGCGACGACGCCGTTCGCCGGCGTCTCTATCGTCACGTCCTCGACCAGCGAGTGGTGGGCGTCGGCCAGCCGGATTGCGGCGTCGCCGTAGCCGTAGACCAGCCGGATGCGCCGGTCCCAGGCCGTGCCGTTGTCGCCACCGACGTCCCTGACGCCGACGTCGCCGACGCCGGTGATGCGCAGCGACGTGACGCCGACTCGTGGCGCGTCGGCGGTCAGGACCGTCCCGTTGCCGCCGCCGGTCAGGACCGTCTCCTCGCCGGCACCGCGAAGCGTCAACGGCTTCGAGACGGTGAGATTCACCGCGTAGCGACCCGGCGGAATCTCGACGGTGGTGTTCGGCGGGGCCTGCTCGACGGCGGCCGCCAGCGTCGGCGCGTCCTCGCCGACGACGACCGACACGGGGCGGTCGAGCACCTGTCGGGCCCGTTCCACCGTCCGGTCCGCCCAGGCCTGCTGCTCCGCGACGGGCGCGGTGAGCCGTCGCGTCTCGTCGCTGCGCTCGCTCATCACCGACTGGAGCCGCTCCCAGTCGACGACCTCGCCGTCGTGGGTCGACGCGAAGGCGTCGGCGTCCTCGCGCTCGCCGAACGGGACGACCGCGGGGCCGCCGGGCGTTCGCGCCGGCGTTCCGACGACGAACCACGCGTCCTCCGCGCGGACCCACCCTCGGTTGATACTGTCCGAGAGGGTGATGAACCCATCCGGCGTCAGTTCCGGCCCGGTCCCGGAGAGGTCAGTGACGAAGATGGCGAGTGGCTGGCCGAACTGCTCGGTCCGGCGCTCGGTGTTCAGCCCCGTCACCAGCGCCTCGATGCCGTAGTAGCCGACGACGTACTGGTACTGCGAGTAGAACACCTGCGCCTGCGGGATGACGTGGCCCGCCGCCCGGGCCTGCTGGACGTCGACGCCGGTCAGTCCGGTCTTCAGCGTCTCGTCGAAGCCGACCGGCGAGAACTCCTCGCCGCCGGCCGGTCCGGTCGCGAACCCGCTCGCGGCGACCAGCAGCGCGAGGACGACCGCCGCAGCGGCGAGTGTGACGTGTCTCATCGGTTCGCGAGGCCGGCGATGGTCTGCTCGGTCACCTCGTCGAACGTGGACAGGTCACCACCCCACTCCCCCTGGAACGCCTCCGCGTCGGCCCGGTCGGAGAACGCGATGAGGTCCCGCCCCATCGCCCCCTTGACGTCCGACCCGACCACGAAGGTGACGTCCGACGCTTCGACGAAGTCCGCGGCCTCGACGTGTGTCGAGATGAGGGTGTCGCCGGCGTCGGTCGACAGTTCGTAGTCGACCGCCGAGTAGTCGGTGACGTAGAACGCCTGCCGTTTCCAGCCCCGGTTCTGGCGCTCGAAGTCGTACTGGAAGGCCTCCCAGGTGCTGTCGAACCGGGCCGGGTTCTCGTGGCCGGAGGGCTGCCGGTCGGCGTAGAATATCTGCGTCGTCGGACCGGGGTGGTTCGGGATGACCATGCCACAGACCTCGCACTGGTCGGCCTGCGTCAGCGTCACGGGTTCCGGCACCTCGCCGTCTCCCCCGTCGCCGCCGCCGCCGAGACAGCCCGCCAGTCCGACCGCCAGGCCGACGCCGCCCGCGACGACCGCTCGCCGGGTCAGACGCGTCTGCTCCCGCTCGCTGCTCCCCGCAGGCTCCCTGCGGTTGTGTGAAGAATGGGCACAACCGTCGTGGTGGTCACACATACTTGATATTGGGTCCGGCGACAGAAATCTCTTCGATTTCCTTCTCAGACGGTGGTAACCAACGACGAGTTTAAACGCTCTTCGTGTCCGTCTCCCCTTACGAGAACTGTACTAGTGGGGTGTCAGTACACGATAGCCCGCTCCTGTCCTCGGAGCGGGCGTGACCGCGTCAGTCGGCGGTGGCTTCGGGCTTGCCGTCTTCGCTTTTCGCGTCGTCGAGTTTCTGGTAGTCGACGTACTCGCCGGTGTCGCGGAAGTCCTCCAGGAGGTTGATTGCCGCGCGGGTCCCCTCGCCGACGGAGGTGTTCACCTGCCGCTGGCCGCCGGTAACGTCGCCCGCAGCGTAGACGCGGTCGACGTTGGTCTCCATCGACCCGTCAGTCCGGACGTACTGGCCCTCGGTGGCGACGCCGAGCATCTCCGCGAGGTCCGTCCCGCCGGCGGCCCCGAGCGCGACGAACAGGCCGTCGACGGCGATGGACTCGCCATCCCGCGTCTCGATTGCCTGCACGGACTCGTCGCCCGTCAGGCGGTCGAGCCTGTCGGTGCGGACGGGGATGCCCTCGTCGTCGAGGCGCTGCCGGAGGTCGGGGTCGGCCGCGAACTCCGACCCGTTCGTGAGCACCTGTACGTCGTCGGTGTAGTCCAGCAACATCAGTGCCTCCTTGGCGGCGTAGTTCTCGGCGCCGACGACCGCGACGGTGCTGTCGCGGTAGAAGTAGGCGTCACATTCGACGCAGTAGGAGACGCCCTGGCCCTCGAACTCGTCGACGCCCTTGATGGCCGGCGACTCGTAGGACGCGCCGGTCGCGATGACGACGCCGCGGGCCTCGTAGCTGTCCGCCGTGGTCTCGATTTCGTAGGCCTCGCCGTCGGTGCGGCCGATGCGGACGACCTCCTCGTCGACGAACTCCGCGCCGAACTTCCGGGCGTGCTCGCGGCCGAGCGAGACGAGTTCCGGGCCGCTGACGCCCTCGGGGAACCCGAAGACGTTCTCCATGACGTCTACCTCCCGGGTCGTCCCGCCGCCGTCGTGGAAGACGTAGGTCTCCTGGTCGGCGCGCGCTGCGTAGACTGCTGCGCTCGTCCCCGCGGGACCAGCGCCGATGATGGCGATGTCTGGCATCGTGTCTCTACTCACCCGCCCGTCTCAGCTGTGCTGCGCTATCTTCTGTGCGAGCGCGTCCTTCTGCTGGACGCCGACCATCCGCTCGACCGGCTCGCCGTCGGCGAACAGCACGAGCGTCGGCACGCCCTGCACGCCGTACTGGGCGGCGAGTTGCTGGTTCGCGTCGACGTCGACCTTCGCGACCGTCGCCGCGGTCTCCTTCGCCAGGTCCGCCACGATGGGCTCTAGCATCTTGCACGGGCCACACCAGTCCGCGTAGAAGTCCGCCAGCACGACGTCCGCGTCGGCGACGGTCTCGTCGAGGTCCGCAGCGCCCGAAATGTGGACGGGCTCGGACGGCGAACTGCTGCTGTCGGATTCCTCGTCCTCCCCGGTCAGCTCTTCTTTCTTTTTCTCGCGAATCTCCTCGATGGGTTGTTCGTCGCTCATCATCACCCGGTATGAGCCCCGCCCTTTTAGTTGTTTTGCATGTGTTGTGCAATACTATGGCGATGGGGGAACCCATCAGGGGAGCGCCAGCGAGGGGAGCAGTTCGGGGGCGAGGGCGACGGCGACCTGGCCGAGGCCCGCCAGCACGAGCACGACGCCGGCGACCCGTTCGAGCGAGCGGCCGTAGGCCGCGAGTCGGCCCGTCGCCACGTCGAGACCGGTCCCGACGGCGACGGTCACGAGAAGCAGCGGGAGGGCGACGCTGGCGGCGTAGACGCCGACGACGGCCAGGCCGAGGGTCGGCGGGAGCGTGACCGCGTTCAGGACGACGGCCAGGAAGACCGGGAGGACACAGCCGGCGGAGGCGCCCGCGTAGCCCGCGCCGAAGAGCGCGAACCCGGCGGCGTCGGCCCGTCGCTCCGGGAGCGCGACCCGCCAGTCCGGCGCGCGGCCCGTGACCACGAGCGCGCCGAGGACGACCAGGGCGACGCCGACGAGCGGTTCGACGACCGGGAGTGACTGCGTGACGGGGCGGCCGACGAGGACGGCGAGGCCGGCCAGCGCCGCGAGCGTGACGAGGACGCCAGCGGCGGCGGCGACGCCGCGGGTAGCGATACCGCCGGCCCCGCGGCCGTCGTCTGCGGCGCTCACGTAGTACCCGACGTAGCCGGGCACCAGCGGGAGGGCACACGGCGAGAGGAAGGTCGCCGCGCCGGCCCCGGCAGCGAAGGCGAGGTGACTGGCGACGGCCTCGCTCACGCCAACTCACCCGCCGCGTCCTCGATTGCCTCGACGACGGCCGACGCCTCGACTGCGCCGGTGTGTGACCAGGTCACCGTCCCGTCCGGCGCGAGGACGACCGCTTTCGGCACGCTCGTCGCGTCGTAGCGCCGGGCGAGCACGGTCCCGTCGTCGACCGCCACCGGCCAGGCCCCGTCGTGGTCGGCCCACCACGACACGACCTCCCCGCGGGAGACGGTCAGCCCGACCGGTTCGCTGGTCACCGAGAGGAACTGGACGTCCGCGCCCACGCGCTCGTGGGCCGTGCGCAGCCGCGGCATCTGCGCCGCGCAGACCGAGCAGGTCGTCGCGAAGAACTCCACGAAACTGACGCGGTCGCGTGCCGGAACGGTCGCGGTGCCGGCCTCGCTGCCGGGCGCGTCCAGCGTCTCGACCGTGATTGCGTCCGAAGCTTGCTCGTCGCTCCCTCCGCTCAGGAGCGCGCTGCACCCGGCCGTCGCCGACAGACCGGCGCCGGCCAGCGTCGCCAGCAGGTCACGCCGGCGCACGGCAGTCACCTCCCGACCGAGCGGTCACCACGGCTGGAAGTGCGGCAGCGGCACGGCGGGCAGTGCGACGCCCAGGGCCGCCAGCCCGTGCTGGAGCGGGATATAGCCCAGCAGGACGAAGGCGACGCCCAGCGCCCGGTGGAGCCGCTTCCGGCCGCCGACGTCCATCGTGTCGACCACCGTCCCCGTCAGGAAGACGGCCGGGACCGTCCCGAGGCCGAGCGCCGCCAGCGCGGCCGCCCCGCCGAGTGCGGAGCCCTGGACGAACGCGTAGAGATAGGCCGGGTACAGCAGCGGACAGGGCAGGAGGCCGTGGATGGCACCCAGCCCCGCGATGCGACTGTCCCCGACCCAGTCGTCCACCCGCGGGAGCAGGTGCGCGTGGACGACGTCGGAGAGCCGGTCGACGCCCGGGAGCGAGATGGCCTGGCCGGCCCCGCCGGTCGCGTAGCTGACGCCGACGCCAGCGACGACCAGTCCCACCGCGACGCCGGAGACGGCGTGAACCTCCGTCGCGACCAGCGTCACGTCGCGGACGCTGACGAAGACCGCCTCCCCCGCGAGTCCGAACAGGCCGCCGATGAGCGTGTAGCTGGCCGTCCGGCCGAGGTTGAACAGGCCGTGCTGACGGACCGTCCGGAGTGTCAGCGTCCCCTGCCGTCGCCCCGTCTCCATCCGGTCGGCGTAGGTCGCGACCAGCGGGCCGCACATACCGATGCAGTGTGCGCCGCCGAGCAGGCCGACCAGCGCAAGCACCGGCAGGCCGACCGTCTCCGTCCCGAGCAGCGGGTTCGCTGGCGTGCATGATGCCATCGGTCACGCCGTCGCCTCGACGACTTCCTTCACGTCGCCGAGCACGCGGTCGTAGGCGGGGCTGTCCGTCCGGTAGGCGCGCTCGACCACGCCGCTGGGGTTGGCGAGGAAGGTCAGCGACAGGTGCCGGAAGTCGTAGCCCGGCAGGCGCTGGGACTGCCCGGCCCCGATGCGGTCGTAGGTGATGCCGAGCTTTCCGTCGACCACCTCCTCCGCCCGCTGTTCGGTCTCCGGCCGCAGGAAGTGCCAGTTGCCCGCCTCCATGTCGACGTTCATCTTCTCGGCGTACTCGCGCAACGCCGGCGCGTCGTCGCGCTGGGGGTCGAACGTGATGGCGAGGAAGGTCACCTCGTCGTCGATGCCCGCCTCGACGGTCCCCTGCTGGACGCCGGCCAGTTGCCCGATGAGCCGGACGCACTCGACGGGGCAGGACGCGAAGAAGCCGGTGACGACGAGAGTTCCGTCGACGGCCGCGGAGTCGACAGTCGTCCCGGAAAGCGGGTCCGGCAGTTCAAAATCCGGCAACTGCTGGCCGTACGCGGGGTAGGGGATGTCTTCGCTGTCGAACTGCTGGTCCTCGGGCGGGGACAGCACTGTCTGGCCCCCGCTGGTGCCGACGACCGAACTGAGACACCCGGCGCTGGCGACGATGCCTCCGACACTCGCCGTCCGTAGAAACGCGCGTCGCTTCATCGTCTTTCCCTAAATTACTGGGGCTGGTAAGCGGTCTGGTACACCTCTCGAAATACTTCGATGGCCGCACCAGATGGACTTTGACCGTTGCTCCAGTAGGAGGAGATATGAGTCCACGAGATGGCAACCGGTTGGACCGTCGGACGATGCTCAGACTGCTCGGTGCTGGCTCGGCGCTCGCGCTCGCTGGCTGTGGCGGCGACGGGGGCGACGGCGGAGACGGCGGCGACGCGACCCCCACCGACAGCGACGCAGTCCCCGACCAGTACCGGACCGCAACCGCGCTCGGCGGCCAGGAGCGCGACCCGGCGAGTCTCTCGACCAAGGACGCGGTCAGCTACCAGACCGAACCCAGCGAGGGCCAGCAGTGCTCTGGCTGTCTGTTCTACATCGAGGACAAGAACGGCGACGGGATGGGTGCCTGTGCCATCGTCGAGGGCAACATCGACCCGAACGGCTACTGCGTGAGCTACTCCCCCTACCAGGAGGACGGCGGTCAGGCCTCGCTGTCGGCAGTCGACGTCCCCGAGGACGCCAGCTGTGCGGTCTGTGACATGAAGGCCGCGAACTTCCCCGAGTGGAACGCCCAGGCGGTCCACGAGGACGAGACCCGCGAGTTCTTCTGCACGTCGGGCTGTGCGACGACGTACTACGCCGTGCCCGACACGTTCGCGGAGACAGACGCGGCCGTGGCTGGCCTCTGGGTCACGGAGTACGGGTCCGGCGAGACCATCGACGGGACCACGGCCTACTACGCCCTGGAGACCGACTCGGACCGGGTGGACGACCCGATGCGGCTCAACCCCGCGCCCTTCGCCAGCCGCGAGGACGCCGTGGCCTACGTCGACGGGGTGGACTACCTCTCGGAGGAGGACATCGTCGAACTGTCGGCGTTCGACAGCGACCTGGCGAGCCAGTACCGCGGCCGGTTCCTGGAGTAGCTCAGCCGTAGAAACTGGCGTCGACCAGCCGCGTGAAGCGGTCGACGAGTTTGTCGGGCAGCGAGGGACGAACCTTCCCCAGCAGTTCTCTCGTCTCCTCGGGGCGGGTCAGGCGGACGTGCGTCCGTCCCTGCCCGTCGTAGCACTTCTCGGCGACGTCGGCGTCGACCAGCGTCGAGACGTGCCAGGAGATGGTGCTGCGGGCGACGTCCAGTTCGTCGGCCAGTTCACCGGCCGCGGGTTCGTCGTGTTCCAGTGCGTAGACGATTATCTCCCGGACGGTCTCGCGGCGGAGCAGCGCGAGCGTGCGGCGCTCGACGGGGTCGTAGCCGTCGGGGAAGTAGTGGGTCCGGCCGCGGAGGTGTTCGGCGTCGAGTTCGCCGCTGTCCAGCAGACGGTCGATGTGGTACTGCGCCTGGCCGGTGGCGATGTCGAGGTTGCGCGCAAGTTCGTTGAAATGGACGCCGGGGTGGGACTCGACGTGCTGGTGGACCTCACGCCTCACGTTGCTCATGTCGAGCGCCGCTAGCTGCTCCTCGGATAAATAGACCGCAGGTGTTCCCGGCAACCGAGAACGCCGGTCACGGCGACGGTGACGGTGCGCCGGTCCGATACAGCGCGTACAGGATGAGCGTCGCCACCGCGAAGTCCGACCCGTGCTCGACGAGGTGGTGCACCGGCATCGGCACCAGACCCAGCGCGGTCCCGAATCCCATGAGCGAGCGCCCGACCAGCAGCCCGAGCGCCACCGCCAGCAACAGGTAGGCAGAGCTCCCCCGCCGCCGGTAGCCGACCACGCCGATGACGAACAGCGTCGCGGTCCCGAGCGTGGCGAGCGCGAGCACGAGCAGGAGCGCCGCCGCCTCGGTCCCGCTCAACCACTCGCCGACTGCCTGGAGCATCGTCGCCCGGAGCTACGGACGCAGGTGGCCTGTGTGTTACGGCTTCGCCGCCGGTGTCTTCCCCCGGACCTCCGGCCGCTGCACGGGCCGTCCTCGCGTCCCTGGGGCACGCCGTACTTGTTTTAGTATGGCACACTTTATACAAAACTATTTTTACACTGATCCGCGTAGCGTCGGGTATGGAACAGAATGTTGGTGGCCTCGACAGAACCGCTCGGCTCGTCGCTGGACCGATACTGCTGCTCGTCGGCATCGCCGCGTTCGCCGAGTTGCTACCCCTCGGAACGACTGTCGGGGCGCTTGCGGCCGTCGTCGGACTCGTCTTCCTCGTAACGGGGCTGACCCGGACGTGCATCCTGAACAGGCTCCTGGGCATCGACACGAGCAGACGGTAGGCCGACACCGCACCAGCCGGCTCGACTGCTCCGTCCGGCCGGACCGGACAGTAATGCACGCGACCCACACATTTTTGCTATCTGATTACTTAGTGTGAGGCATGCCCGACTCGATATACGACTACCTCCAGCAGGACATGGTGTGTGAGGGCCTGCTGGAGTGTTTCCACGGTCTGAAACAGCTCGACGTCCAGATATTCCAGACTCTCGGTGCCAGTCAGCAACCGCTGACCGTCGACGAGATAGCCGACCGCGTCGACCGCGAGCGCTCGACGGCCTACCGCTCGGTCCAGCGGCTCCTCGAGACCGGCTTCATCGAGCAGGAGCAGGTCAACTACGAGAACGGCGGCTACTACCACGTCTACCACGCGGCCGACGCCGACGACGTCGCCGACGAGATGCAGGACCTGCTCAACGACTGGTACGCGAAGATGGGACAGCTAATCGCCGAGTTCCGCGAGACCTACAGCCAGTCCCAGGACCAGGTGCCACCAGTGCAGTGATGAACGGGGACCGCGACGCCGTCGCGGCCTTCGTCGGCGACCATCGCGACGACCTCATCGACCTGACTGCGGACCTCCTCGCCGTCGACACGCAGAACCCGCCCGGAGAGACTGCCCCACTTGCCGCCGCGCTCCGCGAGACGTTCGACGACCTGGGTATCGCGACCGAGCGCGTCGCCGCCGACCCCGTGAAGCCGAACCTGGTCGCGACTATCCCCGGCGAGTCCGACCGGACGCTGCTGTACGACGGCCACCTCGACACCGTGCCCTTCGACGCGACCCGGTGGACTCACGACCCGCTGGGCGAGCGCGACGGGGACCGGCTCTACGGCCGCGGCGCGGCCGACATGAAGGGGGCCGTCGCCGCGATGGTCCTCGCAGCGCGGGCCTTCGTCGAGACGGACACGACGCCACCGCTCACCCTGCAGTTCGCGTTCGTCAGCGACGAGGAGACCGGCGGCGAGGCCGGCCTGCCGACCCTGCTCGCTCAGAGGAACCTCACCGCCGACGGCTGCGTCATCGGCGAGACGACCTGCGAGGGTGGCCGCCACTCGGTGACCGTCGCCGACCGGGGGAGCATCTGGCTGACGCTCGCTGCAACCGGCGAGGCCGCCCACGGCTCGCGGCCGCTGCTCGGCGAGAACGCCATCGACCGCCTGTACGGGGCCGTCGAGCGCATTCGGCGCGAGTTCGGCGGCGAACGCCTCGACCTGGACCCCGCACTCGACGACATCGTGGAGGAGTCCGTCGCGTACTACGCGCCGCGGATGGGTGCCGACGCCGCCCGTGACCTGTTCACCTACCCGTCGGTCAACCTCGGCACTATCGAGGGCGGCGAGAGCATCAACTCGGTCCCGGAGTCGGCGCGTGCACGCATCGACATCCGCCTCGCGCCCGCGGTGGACACCGACCAGATGCTCGCGCGCATCCGGGACTGCGTCGCCGGCTGCGAGGGCATCACCGTCGAGGACGTCAGCTGGTCGGTCGGGACCTACGAACCGACCGATAGCCCGTTCGTCTCCGCTGTCGTCGAGACGGCCGCGTCGGTCACCGGCGAGCGGGTCTACCGCCGCAGCGCCACCGGCGGCGGCGACGCGAAGACGCTGCGCAACGCCGGCATCCCCACCGTCGAGTTCGGACTTGGGACCGACACCGCTCACGCTGTCGACGAGTACACGACCGCCGACGCGCTGGTGGGCAACGCGACGGTCTACGCCACGCTGCCATTCGAATTCGCCGAAAAAGTCACTGAAACGTAGGGTTCAGTCCCGCTGTCGCTCCAGACAGTCGACTATGGGGTCGAGAATCTCGTCCGAGACTGCGTAGGGGTCGGTCTCGCGGTTCCGGACGCGCTCGACGTAGTCGTCCAGCCCGCCCCGGCGGTCGATTTCCCGCTCCAGCAGGACGCTCAGGTCCTCCCGCAGGAGCGTCCGTATCTCCTCGGCGTAACGCATCTGCTCCTGTTCTTCGAGTTCGCCGCTGGTTTCGAGGTGCGTGCGGTGGTCCGCCAGCGCGGCGAGGACGTCGTCGACGCCCTCGTCGTCTTTCGCGACGGTCTCGACGATCGGCGGGGTCCAGTCGTCCCCGTCCTCCGTGTCCGCTTCGGCGCGCTCGAAGCCGCCGCCGGTGGCGCTGGCTCCGTGGTGGCCGACCATGCTCGGGACGCCGCCGTCGCGGTACTCTATCATCTCCCGGAGTTCCTGGACGGTCCGGTCCGCGCCGTCCAGGTCGGCCTTGTTGACGACGAAGAGGTCGGCGATTTCGAGGATGCCGGCCTTGAGCATCTGCACGTCGTCGCCGCTGCCCGGGGGGACGAGGACGGCCACCGTGTCGGCCATCTTGACGATGTCAATCTCGTTTTGCCCCGCGCCGACCGTCTCGATGATTATCTTGTCCTTGCCGAAGGCGTCGAGCGCCTTCACGGCGTCCGTCGTGGCCGTCGAGAGTCCCCCGAGCGACCCGCGGGCCGACATCGAGCGGAAGAACACGTCCATGTCGCCGACGTTGGAGGCCATCCGGATGCGGTCGCCGAGGACCGCCCCGCCGGTGAAAGGCGAGGACGGGTCGATGGCGATGACGCCGACGGTCAGTCCCTGCTCGCGGTACGTGGCGGCCATCTTGTCGACCAGCGTGGACTTGCCGGCCCCCGGCGAGCCGGTGATGCCGATGACGTCGGCGTGCCCGGTGTGTTCGTGCAACTGCGAGACGAGGTTGCGATACCCCGGCTCGCGGTTCTCTATCTTCGTGATGACGCGTGCGAGAGCCCGGTGCTGGCCGTCCAGCAACTCCGCGATCAGGTCGGCCGTCATCGGCGCTCGGGCACGTTCTCGCGGACGAACGCGATCATCTCCTCCATCGACGCGCCGGGGCCGAAGACCTCGGAGACGCCGATGTCCTTCAGCTCTTTCTCGTCGTCGTCCGGGATGATGCCGCCGACCAGCAGGAGCGTGTCCTCGAAGGCACCGTACTCTTTCAGCCCGTCGACGATTTTCGGGACGAGCGTGTCGTGTGCGCCGGAGAGAATCGAGATGCCGAGCACGTCGACGTCCTCCTGGACCGCCGCCTGCACGATTTCGTCCGGGGACTTGTGGAGCCCCGAGTAGATGACCTCGAAGCCCGCGTCGCGGAACGCTCGCGAGATGACGTGTGCGCCGCGGTCGTGCCCGTCCAGTCCGACCTTGGCCACCAGACACCGTATCGTCCGCTGTTGTTGGTCTACGCCCATACCAGTCCTGTACCCCGTTTTCCCGTTTGACTGTTACGGTGTCACAATGCAAGCTCGGCTGAATTAGTGCAATTGCAGTGTCCGGGGGACTGTGCTTTTGTCCGTCCCGCCCCTCCGTCGAGTAATGAGTTCCCCGCAGACACCGGTCGCCCGCGAGCGGGAGGTGGACCGGGCCACGGACGCCGCCGCTGCGGACGCGGAGCCGGCACTGGTCGTCGAGGGCCTGACCAAGCGCTTCGGCAGCGGCGACGAGGCGGTCACGGCCGTCGACGACGTCTCCTTCGCCGTCGAGCAGGGCTCCGTCGTCGGCCTCCTCGGCCCCAACGGCGCGGGCAAGACGACGACTATCAAGTCCATCCTCGGGATGATTCTGCCGGACGCGGGCAGCGTCCGCATCCAGGGCATCGACGTCTACGACCGCCCGCGGGAGGCCTACGCCCACGTGGACGCGATGCTGGAGGGCGCGCGCAACGACTACTGGCGGCTGACCGTCCGCGAGAACCTCCGCTACTTCACGACTATCAAGGGCGTCGACCCGGACTCCATCGCCGACCGCCACGACCGCCTGCTGGAGAAACTGGACCTGGCCGACAAGGCCGACGAGCCCGTTCGCAGCCTCTCCCGCGGGATGAAACAGAAGGTGTCCCTGGCCAGCGTCCTCGCCAGCGAGGCAGACGTGGTCTTCCTGGACGAACCGACGCTCGGCCTGGACGTGGAGAGTTCGCTGACGCTCCGGCGGGAACTGCGCCGCATCGTCGCCGAGCGGGACATGACCGCCATCGTCAGCAGCCACGACATGGACGTCGTCGAGGACATCTGCGACCGCGTCGTCATCATGAACGAGGGCCGGGTCATCGCCGACGACACCGTCCCCAACCTCCTCTCGGGCGGCGACAGCCACACCTACCGCGTGACGAGCCCGGACTTCGACGAGCGCCTGGTCGCCACACTGCGTGCGGACTTCGACGTCGTCGGCGTGGACCGCCGGAACGGCGCCACGCGCGTCGAGGTCGCCACCGATAGCGAGGGCTTCTACGCGCTCGCCGCGACGCTGCGGGACAACGACGTCCGCCTCGACGCGGTCAACACCGTCCAGGCCGACCTGGAGGACATCTTCGTCTCGCTGACCGGGGGTGACCCGCGTGAGTAACGAGGCCGCGGGCGGAGCGACCGCGAGCGAGCCGCGCCCGGCGGGCTACCTGCTGCTGGCCAAACACGTCCTCTACCGCGAGTACCTCATCTTCGTCCGCTACCCGGCCAACGCCATCGGCGGCATCGTCATCTCGCTTTTCTTCTTCGGCCTGCTGTTCTACGGCGGCCAGATGATAGCCGGCCAGGCGCTGACGGACTCGATAGAGGGCATCATCGTCGGCTACTTCCTGTGGACGCTGTCGGTCGGGGCGTACTCGGCCATCTCCAACGACATCGCCAGCGAGGTGCAGTGGGGGACGCTGGAGCGCCACGTTATGACCCCCTTCGGCTTCGCGCCGGTGGCCTTTCTGAAGGGCGTCGCGAAACTGGTGCGGACGTTCGTCACGTCCGCGTTCATCCTCGCGGTGATGTTGCTCATCACGGACACGCAGTTGCAGTTGCCGCTGGGCACCATCGTCGTGGTGGCGGGGCTGGCGATTCTCTCCGTGCTGGGGCTGGGCTTCGCCGCTGGCGGCATCGCCGTCCTCTACAAGCGCATCGGGAACTGGCTGAACCTGCTGCAGTTCGGGTTCATCATCCTCATCTCCGCGCCCGCCTTCGACCTCGGCTGGCTCCGCTTCCTGCCGCTGGCCCAGGGCAGCGCCATGCTCCAGCGGGCGATGCTCGACGGGACGCGCCTGTGGGAGTTCGCGCCCGTCGACCTGCTCGTCCTCGTCGGCACGGCCGTCGCGTACGTCGGCGTCGGCTACTACGTCTTCGAGCGGGCGACCCGCCGGGCGCGGAAACTGGGCGTCCTCGGGGACTACTGACCGAAACCCAAACTCAGTTATCCGTCCACTCCTGAGAGTCGGGTATGGCAGTCGCCGACAACGTCCGGTCCGGACTGCGTGCTCGCCCCCGCGCAATCACGGCCGTGCTCTCCGTCATCGGGTACGTGCTCGTCGGCGGGGCGCTGTACGGCTTCATCCCCCTCTTTCCCGAACTGTCGAACAGCACGGTCAACCTGTTCAGCCACATCATCGCCGGCATCAACACGCTGGCGCTGACCTCGCTTTTAGCCGGCGTCTACTTCATCAAGACCGACCAGGTCCAGAAACACCGCGCAGCGATGCTGACCGCGTTCACGCTCATCCTGCTCTTTCTGGTCTTCTACCTCTGGAAGACCGGCGGCGGCTTCGAGAAGTCCATCGTCGCGCCCGACACGGTGACGCTGGTCTATCTGGTCATGCTCGGCATCCACATCTTCCTCTCGGTGGTCGCGGTGCCGGTCGTCCTCTACGCGGCCATCCTCGGGCTGACCCACACGCCGGAGGAACTCCGGAACACGAGCCACGCCCGCGTCGGCCGCGTCGCCGCCGTCGCCTGGAGCGTCAGCCTCTTTCTCGGCATCGTGACCTACTTCATGTTGAATCACATCTACGCCTGGGAGGTCCGCGAGGCGACGGCGCTCCTCCTGCTGGTCGTCGGTCCGTCGCTGCGCCGGTGGTAGACCACGGCCCGCGACAACACCCCACACGGTTTTGTCGGTCCCGGACCTCTAGCCGGGCATGGCCAGCGAGGGTGACAGCGAGACGCCGGAGGACGGCGGCCCGGAGGCCGAGGGCGCGATACAGCGGTGTGACTACTGCCGGTTGCCGATTCCCAGCGACGCCGTGACCCGCGAACACGAGGACGTGACCTACCGGTACTGTTCGGACGCCTGCTTCGACGCGGTGGAGGACAGCGACCGCGTGTTCACGGAGTTCCACGGCTTCCGGCGGTTCAACACCGGCGTCTCCGTCCTCGACGCCAGCCTCCCGCAGGGCGTCCCGCGCAACTCCTTCGTCATGCTGACGGACCTCGCCGGGACGCGGACGGAGGCGCTGCAGGCGGAACTTGTCTGGCGGGCGCTCCAGCGCGGCGAACCGGTCGTCTACGTCAGCTTCCTGGAACCGCCGGTCTCCGTCGCCCAGGAGTTCGTCTCGCTGGAGTGGAACGTCCTGCCGTCGCTGGAGCGCGGCGACCTCCAGATTCTCGACTGCTTCACCTACCGGGTCGACGACCGCCGCCGGATGTACGAGCGCATGAGCACCTGGAACTCCCACATCCGCGACGTGGCCCGCGACGCGACCACGACGGTCCGTGACCCCTCCGACATGGCACAGCTACAGAACCGCCTCGACAGCGCGCTGGAGAACGTCGCCGACCGGGACCACGGCGTCGTCGTCATCGACTCGCTGACCGAACTCGGCTCGCTCGTCCAGCCGGTCCAGGCCTACCGCTTCCTCAAGGACGTCCGCGCCGACGTCTGCAAGGGCCGGTTCGTCCCGGTCTTCGCCGGCGCGACGGTCACCGGCGACGGCGAGGCCTTCCCCCACGACATGGGCTACATCGTCGACGGCCTCATCGAGATGCGGCTCAACGAGGACCTCGTCGAGGGCGCGCTGGTCAAGCAACTCCGCGTCCGGAAGATGAGCGGCGTGCTCACCTTCCCCGAGTGGGAGGTCTACGAGTACACCGCCGGCGAGGGCATCGTCACCTTCGACCCCGTCGCGCAGATGGAGGCGGCCCGGGAGGACGGAAACGGCGAGAGCGAGTCGACTGAGAAAAGCGATGGCGACGCGACTGACGGGGAGTGACGACAGTCCTCAGTCAGTCCGCGGGAGCGCCCGCGCGCCGAGTGCGAAGGCGACGATACCCAGCACGGCCAGGACGGCGAGGTACTCCGGCCCGCCGAGTCCGCCAGTCGCCGGCACGCTGGTGGCGTCGGCGGGTGCCTCGTAGGTGACCGCGCGCACGCCGCGGGCGAAGTACGTCAGCGGCGACAGTTCCGTCGGGAGCCAGTCCGGGAGCATCGCCGGCGAGACGAACGTCTCCGAGAGAAAGAGCAGCGGGATTGCGATGCCGTTGCTGGCGGCGATGACGCCGTCCTGCGAGTCCGCGTAGCTCCCGAGCATCGCACCGACGCCACAGAACAGCGCCACGCCGAGGGCGACGAAGGGGACGAGGAGCACCGTCTGGGCCGAGACGGCGATGGTCGCGCTGGTCGCGACGACGAGCAGGCCGAGCAACAGCAGGCCGGCCAGGCCGATGACGACGACGTTGACCAGCGTCTGCGCGACCAGCCACTCCGGGCGGGTCAGCGGCGTCGTCGCCAGTTTTTCGAAGCGGTTGCCGTCGCGGTGCCGGGCCACCTCGCTGCCCACGCGGGAGAGGGGGGTAAAGAGGACGACGACGGCGAGATAGCCGGGCAGGTACCAGCCCGGCGGCTCCGCGAAGATGCCGCCGCCGGTCGGCTGAGTCTGTATCAGCACGCCGAAGATGACGACGATGATGACCGGGAAGAAGAACGTGAAGAAGACGGCCGTCCGCCGGCGGAGGAAGGCCCGCGACGCGGCGCTGGTCTCCGCGCGGATTCGTCGTAGCCGACTCATCCCGACACCTCAGCTTCCGTTTCGGCGTCCGACGCCGGGGCCTCCTCGGCCGTCCCCGACACGTCCTCGCGGTCGATGGACTGGCCGCTCGCCGTGACCTCACGGCCGGTGAGTTCCAGGTAGACGTCTTCGAGGTCCGGTTCGGTCCACGTCAGCGACTCGTACTCGACGCCGGCGGCGGTCAGCGCGTCCGCCACGTCCCCGATGGCCGCCGGGGGGACGTCGCGGACGGTCAGCGTCCCGTCGGTGACCTCTGCCGGGTAGTCCACCGCGTCGGTCGCCGACGCCGGCACGTCGCCGGTCACCCGGAGGAGGCTGTCGCCGCCGTACGTTCTCACGAGGGCACTGGGAGTGTCGACGGCGACCAGTCGGCCGTCGGCGAGCAGTCCCACGCGGTCGGCCAGGCGCTCGGCCTCCTCCATGTAGTGGGTCGTGATGAAGATGGTCGTCCCGGCGGCGGCGAGGTCCTCCAGCAGGGTCCACAGCGCGCGCCGACCGGCGGGGTCGATGCCGGTCGTCGGTTCGTCGAGCACGAGCAGGTCGGGGTCGTTGACCAGCGCCGTCGCGACGCAGGTCCGGCGCTGCTGGCCGCCGGAGAGGTTCTCGTAGTGGGTGTCGGCGTCGTCGGCCATCCCCACGTCGGCGAGCACGCTGTCGGCGTCACGGGCCTCGTCGTAGAGGCCGCCGTAGTAGGCGACGAGTTCGCGTGCGGTCAGGCGCTCGGCGGGCGTGAAGTCCTGGGGCAGCAGGCCGATGCGCTCGCGGTCGACGGTCTCCGGCGACTGGCCGAACACCTCGACGGTCCCGTCGGCGTCTGTCGTCCCCGTCAGCGCCCGGACGAGCGTCGTCTTGCCGGCCCCGTTCGGGCCGACGAGCGCGAACACCTCGCCCGCGTCGACAGACAGCGAGACGCCGTCGAGCGCGACGGTGTCGCCGTACTGCCGGGCGACGTCCTCGGCGCGGATGGCTGGCATGTCCGACTCTCGGGTACGGTCGGGCAAATGCAGTTCGGTCCGCGTCAGTCCAGGTACAGCGCGAGTACGAGTCCGCCGACGATGAGCGCGAACAGTACCAGCGTCGCGTAGAACATGAAGCGGTCAGCGCTGTTCATGCCGTCGCCGCAGTTAGCACCCGAACCGCTTGAGGGTGACGCCGCTCAGACGTGTTCGCGGAGTTCCCGCACGATGTCGTCCACGTCGAACTCGTCCTCCTCCTTGTCGTAGACGGTCTCGCCGTCGACGCTGACACGGAAGACGCCGTGGTCGCCCATCACCAGCGACAGTTCGTCGAGTTCGCGCTCCAGCGCGCCGAGAATCGCCTGCTCGACGTCGATTGCCTGCTGCCGGAAGCCACACGGGACGCAGTACTCGATTTGCACCTTCGTCATGTCGTTCCCCTACTCGCGGGGGTGGCGTGAACGTGTCGACTCGCGGCCAGGGCGGCGGGGCGCTCCCCTCACCCGCCCGCTCGCCGGCGGCGGACGGCGGCGGCGACTTCGAGTGCAATCCACCCCAGTCCCACCAGCGCCGCCGCAACGAGGGCGTAGAACTCGGCCATGCTGACCCAGGCAGGGACGACCCACAGCGAGAGGGTGTAGAAGTCCCGCAGCACCGAGGTGTCGCCGCTGTCGGCCGCCCCGGTGACGGACTGGATGGGCGGCCCGCTCGGTTCGTCGCCGTAGCGCAGGCGCTCGATGTCGTAGGGCATCGTCGTCACCCGCCGCTCCCAGACGATCTCCCGGTCCGGGGTGACCTCCAGCACGCGCTGGCCGCGCGTGTCGACGATGAGCGTGTTCCCGTTCGGCAACCGGTCGGCGTCGCGGGGCCAGAGGAGGTCGCCGCGGTACTCCCAGGTGCGCACCCAGGAGTCGTTCTCCCGTCGATACTCGACGACGCGGTCGTTCTCGCTGTCCGCGACCAGCACGACCGGCGGGTCCTGCGAGAGCAGCGTGGGGTTGTGCTGTTTGTCGAGGATGCTGGTGTCGTTTTGCTCGCCGAGTGTCCACTCGGTCGCTTTCGTCGACCGGTTCACCAGCACGACCCGGTTGAAGTTCCGTGGACTGAGCAGGAACGCCGACCCGTTGTCCACGGCGTCGACGTCGTTGAGGTGGGTGTACCCGCCGGGACCCGACGGCTGCGTCGACGGCGCGTCGCCCGCGGCGGGGTACTCCGGGAAGTGGTTCGAGAAGTTGTACTCCCAGACCGTCTCCCCGGTGGCAGCGTCGTAGACGTACGCCCGGTGGTTGTACTTGTCCGCGACGACGTAGCGCGTCCCGCCCAGGTGGTCCACGTCGTGGGTGTCGGAGGGTACGGGGAAGCGCTCGACCACCTCGTCCGTCCGCCAGTTCACGACGAGTGCGGTCCCGTCCCCGGCCGGGGTCTCCTGGACGAACAACAGTTCGCCGTCACCGAGCGGGTCGACGTCGTAGTACAGGACGTTCTCGCCCGCGGAGTCGTTGGCGTACTCCCAGACCGACCGCCCCGTCTCGGTATCGATGGCGAGGATGCGCCCGTTTCCGGTCGGGCCGAACGGCCCCTGGACGCCGACGAGGGTGACGTTTTCCGCGTCGGTGACGTTTCCGTTCGGGGCATCGCCGCTGTAGGTCAGTCCGCTGAGAATTGCGGGCGCAACGAGGAGCAGTATCGCGCCGAGAAACAGCGGCCTGTGTCCGCGCGACCGGCCGTCTCCGCCACCCCGCGGCATCAGCGCCGCTCCCTCCTCGTCGACGTCTTGTCCGGCGAGCCCCACCCCGCGGCGACGGTCCGGTCCGTCGAGAGAGCGTTGCGACACGTTCGCGACGACATGCTCCCGCTTCGCCGCGACACAGATAAGTCCCTTGTGATGATATGTGGCGGGCTACGCCCTCACTCGTCTGCTGAGGAACCCACCGACGGCCGGCCGCCAGTACAGCAGGCCGACCGTGACGACGAAGACGACAGTCGAGAGGAGGTACGTCGACCCCGTCGCGACGGCCGCGAGCGCCCCGCCGCTGCCGACGATACCGGTCACGACGCCGGCGATGATGGGGAACGAACAGGAGACACACGAGAACAGGCCGACCACGCCCCCGACGAGGGCGTTGCTGGCGTCCAGAGCCGTCGCGTAGACGAGGTAGGCCAGTGCGAGGTAGCCCACGACCTTGTACGGGAGGATGGCGAGGGTCAGGACCGGGCCGTTGTAGAGGACGGCAGGACTCCACCCCGGCGGGAGGTCCCAGAGTTCGACGGTGAAACTCGTGAGGGGGCCGCCGGTGCCCGGCCCGACGAGGCCGCCGAAGTACGCGAGCAGGAGGAAGTACCCGCCGGCGACGGCAGCCGCGACGAGGCGTTTCCGCGTGGCGGCGGCCGCCGGCGTCGTCCTGTGGACGGCCCACAGGCCGACGTTTATCCAGACGAACGGGACGACGAACAGCGTCCAGTCGCGGACGGTGACGTTCAGTCCGACGACGTAGCTCGCGACCAGCAGGAACTCGGTCGTGAGGACGAGCATGCCCCAGGCCAGCGTTTCGCCGCTGGGGCGCACGCGCTCGGAGAGGTCGAGGGTGCTCATACTGCCAGGGCGTCGACGACGATGGTGACCAGCAGGACGCCGAGGTAGGCGTTCGAGGCGTGGAATGCCCGGAACGCGGCGGCTTCGGTCTGCTCGCGGTGGAGGCGGACGACCGCCCACAGGAACACGGCACCGACCACGGCGGTCGCGGCGGCGGTCAGCCAGCTCAGCCCGGTCACCCAGATGAGTCCGCCGGTCAGCGCCAGCGTCGCGCCGAGCCACAGCAGGATGTGCTTGCGCGTCTCGGTCTCGCCGCGGACGACCGGCATCATCGGGAAGCCGCCGCGCTCGTAGTCGTCCTTGTACGCGAGCGCGAGGTTGTAGAAGTGCGCCGGCGTCCAGACGAAGATGACACCGGCCAGCGCCAGTCCGGGAACGCCGATGTCGCCGGTCACGGCCGCCCAGCCGATGAGCGCCGGGAGCGCGCCCGCCGCGCCGCCGATGACGGTGTTCTGGACGGTGTTGGGCTTGAGCACGAGCGTGTAGACGACGCTGTAGAAGAGGATGGCGACCAGGCCGAGCGCGGCCGCGAGGACGTTGACCTGCCAGAAGACGGCCAGCGAGAGCGCGGCCAGCCCGATGCCGAAGACGACGGCGTTGCCCTTGGGAATCTCGTGTGTCGCCAGCGGCCGGTCGCTCGTCCGGTCCATCCGCTTGTCGCGCTCGCGTTCGAGGACGTGGTTGAACGTGCCGCTCGCACCGATGGCGAGGACGCCGCCGCCGAGCGTCAGGACGATAGTTCGGGTCTGGAGGTCTGTCCCGGCGGCCAGTGCCATCCCGGCGGCGGCGACCAGACAGAGCAGCCACATCAGGCGCGGCTTCATCAACCGGAAGTAGGCGAACAGCCGCGCCGTGACGCGTTTCGAGAGCGGCCGAGCGGACAGCGGGACGGTCGGTTCGGCCGCCTCGTCGTCGGTCGCCGGTTCCGGCGCGGGAACGGGGTCGAACTCCTCGATGCGCTCGTCGCTGCCGGTCTCGGCTTCGAGGTGCCAGGCCAGGGCCATGACGAGCGCGCCGAAGATGCTGACGGCGATGAGGAGGTGGACGCCGGGGAACGGCGCTGCGCCGCTACTGGTCGCCAGCAGCGCGCCGAAGCCGACCTGGGCCGGGAACAGGACGAGCGCGGCCAGCGTCGCGATGCGGACCCGGCGGTCTGTGTCACTCCGGAGAACTGCGAGTGCGGCGGCGACGACGAGGACGCCGACGACGGCCGCGAGCACGCGGTGGCCGAGCGCGACGAGGGTTCCGCTTTCGAGGAGCGGTCCCTGGCAGGTCGGCCACGTGGAGCAGGCGGATGCCGCGTCGGCGAGACTGGCGGTCGCGCCGGCGACGACGAGCAGGTAGACGCCGACCGCGGCCGCCGAGA
The DNA here is from genome assembly GCF_037338445.1 of Salinibaculum sp. SYNS191. Taxonomy (NCBI): domain Archaea; kingdom Methanobacteriati; phylum Methanobacteriota; class Halobacteria; order Halobacteriales; family Haloarculaceae; genus Salinibaculum; species Salinibaculum marinum. The sequence goes on along the minus strand of NZ_CP147838.1, from coordinate 952,871 downwards.
GCAGACCCGTCGTTCGCGAGTGCACCCGGCTCTTCAACATACGCAATACTTCGGGTCGCCGTACTTAGATGCCGCGCTTTCACACCGCCAGCGCCGGGCCGGCCGCGGTCAGTCGTCGCCCGCCGCCTGCTGTGTCGCCAACGTCTCCTCGATCGCGTCCGGTACCGCCGACGGCGACACCGTCGCGGGGTCGTCCGTGCCGACGGCGACGACCCTGTCGTGGGCCGCGACCGCCGGCGCGACGACGCTGCTGCCCGGTCCGCCGGTGGTCACGACCACGTCCGCCGACTCTATCGTCGATATTGCGTCGGCCCGGACGGCCGGTGGTGGTGCCTCGAAGGGCGGAGCCGTCGTGGCGTCGACGCCGAGACGGGCCGCGGTGTCGGCGGCCACGTCGCCCTCGCCGACGACGCCGAGCGTCACGTCGAAGCCGGCCCGCCAGAGTTCGCCCACCGCGCGGGCGGCGAGTGGCCCCCCGCCGACGACGTGGACGCGCTCGTCGCGGGCAGCGGACTCCTCGCTGACTGCGGCGACGGTCGCCGTCCCCGTCGCGGGGTTGTGCGAGACGGCCGTCCGCGTGCCGAAGGCGTCCTCCAGCGCGGGGTCGTCGAGCACCTCGTCGGGGGTCCCGGAGGCACGAATCCGGCCGTCGTACAGCAGGAGCAGGCGGTCGCAGTACCGCGCCGCGAGGTCCAGGTCGTGGATGGCCGCCAGGGCGGCGCGGCGGTCGTCGACCAGGTCGCGCACCGTCTCCAGCACCCGCACCTGGTGGTTGATGTCCAGGCTGGCCGTGGGTTCGTCCAGCACGAGCGCGGGCGTGTCCTGTGCGAGCGCCCGGGCCAGCAGCACGCGCTGGCGCTCGCCGCCGCTGAGCCCGTCGATGCGCCGCTCCCGAAGTTCCAGCGTCTCGGTGCGTTCCATCGCCGCCGCGACGGGTTCCTCGTCGTCGGTCCAGTCCAGCCGTGAGCGGTGGGGCGTCCGGCCCATCTCGACGACCTGCTCGGCGGTGAACGCGAAGCCCACCTGCGTGTCCTGGGGGACGGTCGCGACGCGCCGGCTGACCGCCTTCGACGACAGGTCGGTCACGCGGTCGCCGGCGAGTCTCACGTCCCCGGCGTCGGGCGCGAGGACGCCGTTGATGGTCCGCAACAGCGTGGTCTTCCCCGCGCCGTTGGGGCCGACCAGGCCGACGAGTTCCCCCGTCTCGACGGCGAGGTCAACGCCGTCGAGGACCGTCACGTCGCCGAAGGACACCGTGACGCCGTCGGCGCGCATCACAGCGCGTGCACCTCCCGGCGGACGAGCAGATACAGGAAGAAGGGCGCGCCGAGCGCGGCGGTGATGATACCGACCGGCAGTTCCGCGGCACCGGCGCGGGCGACGGTGTCGGTCACGACGAGGAAGGAGGCACCCGCGAGCGCGCTCGTCGGGAGCAACAGGCGGTGGTCGGGGCCGACGACCAGGCGCATGATGTGGGGGACGACCAGGCCGACGAAGCCGATGACGCCCGCGACGGCGACGGCCGCGGCTGTGATGACGCTGGAGACCGCCAGCAGAATCCGCTTCGTGCGCTCGACTTCGATGCCGACGGCGGTGGCGTCCTCCTCTCCGAGCAACATCACGTTCAGGTCGCGCGTGTACGCCAGCAGGACGACGAAGGCCAGCGCCGCCAGCGGCAGCGTCACCTCGACGTCGGACCAGCGGCTGTTGTGGAGGTTGCCCATCAGCCAGTAGACGGCCTGTTCGAGACTCTCGCCGGACTGCAGGAGGAGGTAGGAGATGACCGCGCCCAGCAGCGCCTGCACCGCGACGCCGGCCAGCAGCAGGGTGGCGACTGGCGTGCGCCCGCCCTCCGTCGCGATGACGTAGACGGCGAAGGCGGTCACGATGGCACCGAGGAACGCGGCGGCCTGCAGACTGAGCGGGAGCGCGAGCGGGAAGGCGATGGTCGCGACGGCCCCCACTGCCGCGCCCGTCGAGACGCCGATGATCGAGGGGTCGGCCATCGGGTTCCGGAAGAACCCCTGCATCACCGCGCCGGCGGCCGCGAGCGCGAAGCCGACCACGCCCCCGAGGACGATGCGGGGCAGGCGGAGCTGGCGGACGATGGTCTCCGCGTTCCCCGCCACCGCGAAATCGAACGGGTAGACGTACTGGACGTCGACGACGGGCACCGGAACGTCTAGCCCGCCTAGCCCCGCGGCGGCGACGTTCACCGACGCCCCGGCCGGGACGCCGACGGCGTTGAGACTCGCCCGCGCGACGGTGCCGAGGTCCAGCCCGACCGGCCCCATCGTCGCGCTCGCGAGAATCGACATACAGAGGACTCCGAACAGCCCTGCCGACCACAGCGCGACGCGCGAGCGAATCCCCATCCTGCACCCAAGTCTGATTGCTTTAGGTAAATATTTATTGCATACGCTGTCAGGGAGGGACGTGACGCGACCAATCATCGCAGTGCTCGTCGTCGTCGCCCTCGCCCTCGCGGGCGTCGCTCCGGCGGCGGCGAGCCACGGTACAGGAACTGAGTGTTCGTTCCAGGTGACGGCGACCGACGCCTCCGGGACCGAGGTGACTGTCGACCAGGCACCGTCGAGCGTGGTGGTGCTGCAACCGAGCGCCGCCCAGACGATGTGGGAAATCGGCGCGCAGGACAAGGTCGTCGGGATGCCGAAAAACCCCTTCACGAGCTATCTGAACGGGACCGAGGGCAAGACCGACGTCGTCGGTGAGCAGTCGACGGTGTTGCAGTCGAGGGTCGTCGACCTCGACCCGGACCTCGTCCTGGCACCGAACATCACGAATGCGGACACCGTCCGGAGTCTGCGCGACGCCGGGCTGACAGTCTACTTCTTCGAGGACGCCAAATCGCTGGAGGACGTCTACCAGAAGACGCTGCTCACCGGGCACCTCGTCGGTGCCTGTGAGGGCGCCGACTCGCGGACCGACGCGATGCGCTCGGAGGCCGAGGAGGTCCGCAACGCGGTGGCCGGCGAGGAGCGGCCGAAGGTGCTCTACGCGCTCGGCGGCGGCTACACGGCCGGCGAGGGGACGTTCGTCCACGAACTCATCACCGCCGCCGGCGGGGAGAACATCGCCGCGACGGCCGGGATATCGAGCTACAAACCCATCAGCAACGAGGTCGTCGTCCAGCAAAATCCCGACTGGATAGTCATCCCGGAGGGCCGCCAGCTCCCGGCCGGTGAGGCCGTCAACAGCACGACGGCTATCCAGGAGGGCCAGGTGCTGCGCGTGAACCCGAACTACCTGAACCAGGCCGGGCCGCTGAACACCATCCCGCTCCAGCGGATGGCAGAGGCGTTCCACCCCGACGCGTTCGCCGCGGACGCCACGCCGACTGCGACCGCAACCGGGTCATCCTCGACGGGTGACACGGCCACGGCGACCGACGCCGGCGGTGCAGGAGAGACGGTCACCCCGACCGATGACTCCGCGACGGAGACGCCGGGCGCGAACGGCCCCGGCTTCACCGCGGTCGTCGCACTCGTCGCGGCGCTGGTCGTCGCCGTTCTCGCCCGCCGCGAGTAGCCGACCAGCGCTGGGGGCGGTCCGGACGCCCGACCACTGGGGGTACTTGAAACCCCCCACAGCTGGGGACACCCTCACAAGACAGCAGCTATTTATGCAGGAAATTCTAAGCCAATCCCACGCATGAACGAACGACGTGCCGGCCTCGCCGCGCTGTTCGGTGCGGTTCTTCTCGCGTTCATCGCCGACCCTGCCCTGGCGCAGTCGACGGCGGACACGAACACGGAGGAACTCATCTGGGGGCTCAACACGTGGCTCCTGTACCTCGCGATACCCATCACAGTGCTGGTCGAGGGGATTCTCATCTACACGGTCTGGAAGTACCGCAAGAACGACGAACCCCAGCCCACGAAGGAGAACCGGCGGCTGGAGATTACCTGGACGGTCGCCACCGCCGTCATCCTCGTGGCGGTCGGCATCGGTGCGTACACCGTGCTGGCCGAACCCGCGGTCTCGGCGGGTGCGACCCAGGAACTCGACAGCGACCAGGAGCCCATCGAGATTCAGGTCACGGCCCAGCGCTACGCCTGGACCTTCGAGTACCCCAACGAGACGGTCGAGGAGATAACTGGCGATAGCGCGACGGTCACCCGGCAGTCCTCACTCGGCGAGTCGCTGGTGGTACCGACCGACAGACCGGTGCGGTTCAACATCACGTCGAGCGACTGGCTGCACGCGTTCCACGTCCCCACGATGGGGCTGAAGAAGGACGCGTTCCCCGGCCAGTACAATACGCTCCAGACGATCGTCCAGAGAGCCGACCGGAAACACCAGCTCTACTGCGCCGAGTACTGCGGCTCCGGCCACTCGCAGATGCTGGGCACCGTCGAGACGATGTCCCAGGACGACTTCGAGACCTGGCTGGCGAACCAGGCCGAAGAGTAAGCGCGACCCGTTGTTTTCTTGCGGTCCCGTCTACTTCTTTCCGTATGGACGAGTACTACGAGGACGTGACGGTCGGCGAGACCCGTTCGTTCGGTTCCTACGAGGTCACGCGAGAGGAGATCGTGGACTTCGCCGAGAAGTACGACCCGCAGCCGTTCCACACGGACCCCGACGCCGCCCGCAACTCGATGTTCGGCAGCCTCGTCGCCAGCGGCTGGCACACCGCCTCCATCAGCATGCGCCTGCTTGTGGACAACTACCTCAACGAGTCGGGGGCGATGGGCTCGCCCGGGCTGGAGTCGCTGCGCTGGCTGCGCCCGGTCCGGCCCGGTGACGTCCTCTCCATCGAGGTCCGGACGACCGACAAGGAGCCGTGGGACGGCGACCGCGGCGTCGTCGAGTCCCACCTCGAAACGGTCCGCGACGACGGCGAGACGGTGATGACCTGGGACTCGCTCGTGCTCTTCCCGCGGGCCTGACCGGCGCTCGCGGCCCCCGTTCGCCCGGCAGCGTGTGAGGTGCTGTCAGACCGCTTTTCACCGCCGTAGACGGCGCGAGACGGCCGCGTTCGGACGCGCTCGCTCGTGGGCGCGTGTAGTAACTACTATTTGCCCGCACACTAAGGCCGTTCATATGAGCCAATCGTACGACCGAGGCACCGTCGAAGACTTCGGACGGTGGCGGGAGTTCTCGGCCGGGATGTGGGCCTGGATTTTCCACAAGTTCACCGGCTGGGTGCTCGTCGGCTACCTCTTCACACACATCGCCGTACTGAGCACCTCTATCGGCGTCGACCCGGCGAGTAGCGCGGTCGCCGGCCAGACCGACCTGTACACGACGACGCTGCGGGGGCTGGAGGACCTGCTCATCGTGCGGTTCCTCGAAGTCGGCCTGCTCGCCGTGGCCGTCTTCCACATCCTCAACGGCATCCGCCTGCTCTTCGTGGACCTGGGACTGGGGCTGGAGGTCCAGGACAAGAGCTTCTACGCGTCGCTGGTGCTGACGGGCGCAATCGTCGTCGCGAGCATCCCGACGTTCCTGGGAGGTGCCATCTGATGGCGGAACACTACTCCTCGTTCGAGCGCGGGGGCCGCCGCTGGCTGTTCCAGCGCCTGACCGCCGTGTTCCTCATCGGCGTGCTCGCCTTCCACTTCGTCCTGCTCCACTTCGTCAACCACGCCGCCGAGGTGTCCTTCGCCGGGACGAACATCCGGATGAGTCAGATCGGCTACTTCGCGACGATGTGGCTGTTCCTCGTGACGGCCACGTTCCACGGCGTCAACGGCGTCTACAACGCCCTGGTCAACATGGGCATCAGCGGCACCCGCAAGCGCGTCGTCGGCGGCGTGCTGGCGCTTGCCGGCGTGTTGCTCGTCGTCCAGGGAACCCGCGTCGCAATCGCAATGACCAACCTGATCTAACATGAGTACCCTCGAAACGACAACAGAGACCGAAACCGAAGAGGTCGAACAGGAGCGAGAGGAGACCCCCGGCGACCGCCGCCGCGAACTGAAACGCGAGCGGGCCGCCGAGCGCGAGCGCCGCGTCGAGGCGGAACTCGACGATGCCGAGAACACCCGCCGGCTGAAGGTCTTCCGCTACGACCCCGAGGTCGAGGGCAAGGAGGAACCCCGCTTCGACGACTTCGTCGTCCCGTACCACAAGGGGATGACCATCCTCGACGCGCTCATCTACGCGCGCGACCAGTACGACTCGTCGCTGACCTTCCGGCACTCCTGCCGGCAGGCCGTCTGTGGCTCCGACGCCCTCTTCGTCAACGGCCGCCAGCGCCTGGGCTGCAAGACCCAGCTAGGCGACCTAGACGACCCCATCCGCATCGAGCCGCTGCCCCACCAGGAGGTCGTCAAGGACCTGGTCGTCGACATGCAGCACTTCTACGACCAGATGCACGCCGTCGAGCCGTACTTCGACCCCGACGACCTGCCCGAGGGCGAACTCGCAGAGCAGCGCCAGACGCCGGAGAACCGCGAGTACGTCAAGATGGCGACGCGGTGTATCTGGTGTGGCGCGTGCATGTCCTCGTGTAACATCGCCGCGGGCGACAACGAGTACCTCGGCCCGGCGGCCATCAACAAGGCCTACCGCTTCGCGATGGACGAACGGGAGGGCGAGGACCGCAAGCAGGAACGGCTCCGCATCATCGAGCAGGAACACGGCGTCTGGCGCTGCCAGACCCAGTTCTCCTGTACCGAGGTCTGCCCGAAGGACATCCCGCTCACCGAGCACATCCAGGAACTCAAGCGGGAGTCGGTCAAGAACAACCTCAAGTTCTGGTAGCGACGGTCGCTCCTTTTCGTCCCGATGCCGTGATTGCTTCGTGGGTCGCGCACGCACGACGCAAGAATTTACTTCGCTCGGTCCTGAGACCGCAGTACGACCGGGAGACGGGACGCTGCCTGTCAACCGGAACCATTAGAACGTTACAGTCAACCCTTCAACTATGTACGAACACGACGTTATCGTGGTCGGCGCTGGCGGCGCTGGCCTTCGCGCGGCGATTGCAGCGCACGAGGAAGGGGCCGATGTCGCCCTCGTGACGAAGCTCCACCCGGTGCGCAGTCACACGGGCGCGGCCGAGGGTGGCATCAACGCCGCACTCCACGAGGAGGACTCCTGGGACCTCCACGCCTACGACACGATGAAGGGGGCCGACTACCTGAGCGACGCCCCCGCGGTGGACACCTTCGCACAGGAGGCCCCCGAGGAGGTCATCCAGCTCGAACACTGGGGCATGCCCTTCTCCCGCGAGGAGGACGGCAAGGTCTCCCAGCGCCCCTTCGGCGGCCTCTCCTTCCCGCGGACGACCTACGCAGGTGCCGAGACCGGTCACCACCTGCTGCACACGATGTACGAGCAGGTCGTCAAGCGGGGCATCGAGGTCTACGACGAGTGGTACGTCACGAACCTGGCCGTCACCGACCACGACGACCCGGAACAGCGGGAGTGTCACGGCTGCGTGGCCTACGACATCAAGTCCGGCGAGATCGCCGGCTTCCACGCCACCGGCGGCGTCATCCTGGCGACGGGCGGCCTCGGGCAGGTCTTCGAGCACACCACCAACGCCGTCGCCAACACCGGCGACGGCCCGGCGATGGCCTACCGCGCGGGCGTCCCCATCGAAGACATGGAGTTCATCCAGTTCCACCCGACCACACTCCCCTCCACTGGCGTGCTCATCTCCGAGGGGGTCCGTGGCGAAGGGGGCATCCTCTACAACGACGAGGAGGAGCGCCTGATGTTCGAGTACGGGTACGCGAACAACGACGGCGAACTCGCCTCCCGCGACGTCGTCTCGCGGGCCGAACTCACCGAGGTCAACGAGGGCCGCGGCATCGAGGACGAGTACGTCCACCTGGACATGCGCCACCTCGGCGAGGAGCGCATCCTCGACCGTCTGGAGAACATCCTCCACCTCGCAGAGGACTTCGAGGGCGTCGACGGCCTCGAAGAACCGATGCCGGTCAAGCCCGGCCAGCACTACGCGATGGGCGGCATCGAGACGGACGAGAACGGCGAGACCTGCATCGACGGCCTCTACGCGGCCGGCGAGTGTGCCTGCGTCTCCATGCACGGCGCGAACCGCCTCGGCGGCAACGCGTTGCCGGAACTGCTGGTCTTCGGCGCGCAGGCCGGTCGCCACGCGGCCGACAAGGACCTGGCCGAGGCACAGATTCCCGTCGGCCCCTCGGCCATGTCCGAGGACGGCGACGTCGACACGCCCGTCGCGCCGGGCGCTATCGACGCCAGTGACGAAGACGTGGCCGCCGACGGCGCGATGGTCGACGCCGATGCGGTCATCGAGCACGCGGTCGAACGCGAGAAGGAGCGCATCGAGATGCTCCTGGAACGGGACGGCATCAACCACGCGGAGGTCCGCGACGACATCCAGGAGTCGATGACGGCCAACGTCAACGTGTTCCGCGAGGAGGACAACCTCAAGCAGGCCCTGGAGGACATCCGCGAGGCCCGCGAGCAGTACCAGCACGTCGGCGTCTCCGACCCCTCGCGCACCTTCAACACGGACCTCATCCACACCATCGAGACGCGCAACATCATCGACCTCGCCGAGGCCATCACGCTGGGCGCGCTGGCCCGCGAGGAGTTCCGCGGCGCGCACTGGCGCAAGAAACACCAGGAGCGCAAGGACGACGAGTGGCTCAAGCACACGATGCTCCAGTGGAACGACGGCAACCCGCACCTCTACTACAAGCCCGTCATCCTGGAGGGCTTCGAGCAGACCTACGAGCCGAAAGAACGTTCCTACTAACTCCCCCACTCGGGTCTGCCGCTGTCTGTTCGTCTCCCTCTCTCCTGTTCTGATCTCACGGCTGATACTGCTAGCGGAGTCTGTCGACCGCAGGGACGCCGGATGTCCGGTGGGGCGGACCGCGCGCGGACGGTGTCGGGGTGAGCCCGGTCACGACACTCGTTCCGTTGCATGCGGCCGAAACCCGCCTCAGACCCGCTGTTGCCACTCGGCAAGTAGTTCGTGGAAAGGGTGGGTGGGGTGGGTGGTGGGGTGGCACTGGCACCTTGCGGTGCCTATCGAAGAAGTGTAATTTGAGGGTAATAAATGCACTGGCTGTATTTTCATATTTGATAATAGTCGGTCGTCGACTTCGCGCTGGAACTGCCGACGTCGGGCCGCAGCAGGCTCTGCAGACGGGCGATACCTCCGGTGGTTACCGCTGCTGTGGCTGGTGAAGTAGTCTCGGTAGGAAGTTTGCGTGGGTGCTGAATCCCTGGTAGGGAACGCACCCGCACTTCTCCACTCGCCCTGGAGTGCCGCTAGCACCCCGCGGCTTGTGGAAGCAGTGCGTGGGACCGGATTTGAACCGGCGGACCCCTACGGGACAGCGCCCTCAACGCTGCGCCGTTGGCCTGGCTTGGCTACCCACGCACGGCGCGTCTGTGTGCATTGCGTTCTATCCAACGTTTGGGTAAAAGCGCTTTCGTTTGCGACGCGCCAGAAAAACGGACGTTTCAATACGGTGAGTCTGTAAGCCCCCCCATGGCAAAATACTCGACCGGTAGCGGGGGGAGTGGTGCCGGCGAGAGCTGCGAACTCTGCGGTGCGTCCGACGCCGACCTGCGTACGGTCAACGTCGCGGGTGCTCAGCTTGAGGTCTGCCCCGACTGCGCCGAACACGACGACACCGCGAAGACGACGTCGGCCAGCGACGACCCGGACGAGCGAGAGCGCCGCAAGCGCGCCGCTCAGAACACCGCGCGGATGCACGACGCCCAGCAGGGCGACGCCTCTCACTGGGAGTCCGGCGCGGACTACGAGGACGACCAGCTCCCCTACCTCGTGAAGGACTACGGCGAACGCCTCACGCAGGCCCGCCAGGACGCGGGACTCCAGCGCGGGGAACTCGCCGAGGAACTCGGCGTCGACGAGGCCGACCTGCTCGCGCTCGAACAGGGACGCGCCACACAGGCCAACGTCGGCGGGTCCGTTGTCGCCGCCGTCGAGGAGTACCTCGACGTCGAACTCGCCGAGGCGTAGCGACTTTCCCCCGAGAGCTCCTCGTGGGCGGTGATGACTGCGCCCGCAGCGGCCGACCCCGAGGTCACCGACTTCTCTGCGACCGTCCAGCGCGTCGAGGACCGCCAGGTCGTCCTCGACGAGACGTACTTCTACCCGCAGGGCGGCGGGCAGCCCGCCGACCGCGGCGTCATCGGCGAGCGCGAGGTCGTCGACGTCCAGTCCGTCGACGGCGAGATTCGCCACACGCTCGCCGCTGTGCCGGATTTCGCGGCCGGTGACACCGTCGCCGCCGCTGTCGACCGCGACTTCCGGACCTACTGTATGCGGGCCCACACCGCCAGCCACGCGCTCTACGGCGCGGCACGGCGGGTCTGCGACGACCTCGGTTACGGCGGCTTCGGCATCGGCGAGGAGAAGGTCCGCATCGACCTCGACACGCCGACCACGGTCGACGACGACGTGCTCGTCGAACTGGAGCGGCTGGTCAACCGCGCCGTCTGGGACTCGCTGCCCGTGACCTGGGAGCAGCGCCCGCGCGCGGCGGCGCTGGGTAGCGACGACGTCGCCACGACGACGACGGAGGCCGTCGCGGGTCAGGAGTCGGTCCGCGTCGTCGAAATCGAGGGCTGGGACACCGCCGTCTGCGGGGGCACGCACGTCAGTAACACACGCGAAATCGGACCCGTGACGGTGCTGGACCGCTCGAACCCCGGCGAGGGGCTGACGCGCGTGGAGTTCGCCGTCGGGCCGGTCGCCATCGAACGCCGGGCCGAAGACCACGCCGCGGCCCGGCGCGCCAGTGCCGCCCTGGATGTGCCCCCGGCGGAACTGGACGGGGCCGTCGACCGACTCGTGGAGGAACACGAGTCGCTGACCGAGCAGGTGCAGGACCTCCGCGAGCAGGTCATCTCGGCGCGGCTGTCGGACCTGGAGGGCGCGACGGTCTCCCGCGACGGCCACGCCTGGCTGGCCGGCAGCGTGCCGACGACGGACGCCAACGCGCTCGTGGAGTTCGCCGGACGGCTCGTCGACCAGACGGCGGACGTGGTCGCGCTGGTCGGCGAGGAGGGGACCTACCTCGCGGTGGCCACCGACGGGGACGTCGACGCGAGCCAGGTGGTCGACAGCGTCACCGCGGAGTTCGGCGGCGGCGGTGGCGGCGGCCCGACGACGGCACAGGCTGGCGGCCTTGACGCCGACGCCGAAGACGTCGTGGCCTTCCTCCGCGGCGAGAACTGACCGGCGGCCCGGTGCAGACCCGCCGGACGATTTTTCCCCGCGCCGCGGTAACTCGACCCATGGAGCTTTCGCCCGAGCAGGCCGCCATCCGCGAGACCGTCCGCGAGGTCGCGGTCGAGGAGATTCGTCCCGTCGCCGCGGATGCCGACGCGGCGGAGTCGTTCCCCGAGGACGTCTGGGACACGCTGGCAGACCTGGATTTGACCGCCCTGACCGTCCCCGCCGAGTACGACGGCTTCGACGCGGACCGTCTGACCTACGCCATCGTCAACGAGGAACTGGCCTACGGGTCGCTGGCGGTCGCGACTGCGCTCTCCGTGCACTCCCTTGCCACGTCCTGCATCGCCGAGTTCGGCAGCGAGGACGTCCGCGAGCGCTGGTTGCCGGAGATGGCGGCCGGCCGTCCCGTGGGTGCCTTCGCGCTCTCGGAACCCGAGGCCGGGTCGAACCCGGCGGAGATGGAGACGGTCGCGCACCGCGACGGCGACGCGTACGTCATCGACGGCGAGAAACAGTGGATAACCAACGGCGAACGCAGCGGCGTCGCCGTCGTCTTCGCGAAGACCGACCCCGACGACCCGGAGTCTATCACGCAGTTTCTCGTCCCGAAGGACGCCGACGGCCTGACCGTCGGCCCGCCGGAGGAGAAACTCGGCCTGCGCGCCAGCGACACCACCGCCCTGACCTTCGACGGCGTCCGGATTCCCGCGGAGCACCGCCTCACGGAGGAGGGTCGCGGGCTGGCGGCGGCGCTGTCGATTCTCTCCGGCGGGCGCGTCGGCATCGCCGCGCAGTCGGTCGGCCTGGCGCAGGCGGCGCTGGACGAGGCGATAGAGTACGCCCAGGACCGCGAGCAGTTCGACGCGCCGATCAGCGACATCCAGAGCATCCGGCACAAACTGGCGGAGATGCAGACGACCGTGCAGGCGGGGCGACTGCTGACACGCGACGCGGCCCGGCGGATGGACCGCGGCGAGGACGCCCGGATGGCCGCCAGCATGGCGAAGTACTTCGCCAGTGAAGGGGCGATGGACGTGACTAACGAGGCGGTCCAGATTCACGGCGGCTACGGCTACGTCGAGAGCGACGTCGAGCGGTTCTACCGCGACGCGAAGGTGACGACAATCTACGAGGGAACGACACAGATACAGAAGACCGTCATCGCCCGCGAGATGCTGGACCGGTCCTGAGAGCGAGGCTGCCGACACACATTTGCGGGGGGATTGCCTACCACGTCGTGTGACAGTCGAGTACGATGCGCTGGTGTACGACCTCGACGGGACGCTCGTCGAACTGGACGTGGACTGGGACGAGGTCACGGCCGAGGCGGGTGCCGTGCTGTCGGCCCGGGGCGTCGACACGGACGGGATGAACCTCTGGGACGTGCTCGAGACTGCCGAGGAGAAGGGGCTGCGACGGAAAGTCGAGAGCGTCATCGAAGACCACGAGCGCGAGGGCGCGCGCACGTCGACGCGCCTGCCACTGGCGGACGCTCTCCCGCACGACGTGCCCGTCGGGGTCTGCTCGCTCAACGCCGAGGCGGCCTGCCGCATCGCGCTGGAGGTCCACGGGCTGGACGGCCACGTCGGCGCGCTGGTGGGCCGTGACACCGTCGACGCGCACAAGCCCGACCCGGAGCCGCTGCTAGCGGTGATTCGCGGGCTCGGCACGCAGCCAGGCCAGACGCTGTTCGTGGGTGACACGCAACGGGACCGGCGCACGGCACAGCTAGCCGGCGTCCCCTTCCAGGGCGTGGCCGACCGTCTGGACGGCTGAGCTACGTCTGCTGGGACCGCGCGTAGAGGTAGACGGCGACGGCGACGAGGAACCAGACGACGGCCCCGACGCGGATGGCGAACCCGGCCCTGGCGCTCCAGGTGGGGAGTTCGCGCGTCAGCGACAGCGCGGCCACGAGGGGCGCGCCGACGACGATGGTCGTGACGAACGTGACCTGCATCACCCACCCGTAGTCGACGCCCTCGGGGTCGGTGTGCTCTACCTCCGGTGACACACCCCCGACTACTGACGCGCGGATAAAGCCACTGCCGGTTTCCGCCGCTCGTGTCTGAACGTTTATAAGCGAGCCAGCAGCCAGTTTACCTATGTCTCGGCCGACAGGGTGCCAGACCGACCCCGGTGACGGCCAGCGGCCGGTCTCCGGACCCGTCGAGGCGGACCGGCCATGAGCGTCGCCGTCACCGGAGCGGTGTTCTGGGTGCTGGTCGCGCTCGCCACCGTCACCAGCCTCCTGACGGCCTGGGCGCTGGGCGCGAACAGCAACTCCCCGCCCTTTGCCCCCGCAATCGGCGCGAACGCCATCTCCACGATGAAGGCCGCCTTCCTCATCGGCATCCTCGCCGCGCTGGGAGCGCTCACCCAGGGCGGCAGCATCTCCGAGACCGTCGGGTCCGGTCTCATCGCGAACCAGCCCATCACGTCGCTGGGCGCGACCGCCGGCCTGCTGACGGCCACCGGGTTCATGGCCTTCGGCGTCTACTCCGGCTACCCCGTTCCAGCGGCCTTCGCCACCACCGGCGCGATGATAGGCGTCGGCCTCTCGCTGGGCGGGGACCCCGTCTTCGACACCTACCGGCGCATCGGAACGTTCTGGGTGCTCGTCCCGCCAGTCTCCGGCGGCCTGGCCTACCTCACCGCGACAATCCTCCGGCGGGACGACATCCCCGAGACGGTCGGCGTTCCGCTGCTGGCGGCCGTCGTGGGCGGCATCATCGCCAACGTCCAGCTATCAGTCATTCCCGCCCCCGCTGGCGAACAGCAGGGGACGCTGGCCGGCCTCCCCAGACTGTTCCTCGACTCCGGGCCGCTCACCGCCGTCGGGGCCGGCGTCGTCACAGTCGTCGTCGCGGCGGCGAGTTTCCAGTTCATCCGCCGGCGGACCCAGGACTCGGTCGACCGGGGCATCAAGACGTTCCTCGTCCTGCTGGGCAGCGTCGTCGCCTTCTCCAGCGGCGGCAGCCAGGTCGGCCTGGCGACCGGGCCGCTGGAGAATCTCTACCAGGTCGAACTCGGCCTGCCGGGCGTTCTCCTGCTCGGACTCGGCGCGGTGGGCATCCTCGGTGGCGCGTGGATGGGCGCGCCGCGGCTGTTGCAGGCCACCTCCCGTGAGTACGCCCAGCTCGGCGTCCGGCGGTCGATTGCGGCGCTCGTCCCCGGCTTCATCATCGCCCAGGCCGCCATCACGCTGGGCATCCCCATCTCGTTCAACAACATCATCATCTCGGGGGTCATCGGCGGCGGCCTCGCGGGCGGATCGGCGGGCGTCTCGCGGCGGAAAATCGGCGTCACGCTGGCCTTCTGGCTCGTCACGCTCGTCTCGTCGATAGCCCTCGGGTTCGGGCTCTACCGGGCCTTCGCGACGCTACTCGGCGTGTAGGACTACCGGACGACGGTCACCGTCATCGGCGCGTCGCCGACAACGTCGGTCGCGACGGTGCCCAGCAGGCGGCGCGCGAGTTCGTTCCGGTCGCCGCCGTGGCCCCCCATCACGATGTGGTCGACGCTCCTGTCGGTGGCGACCTCGACGATGGTCTCGGCCGGGTCGCCGGTCTCGACCGCCGTCTCGACGGTCCGACCCCGCTCCGCGGCGCTCGTCCTGGCGCGGTCGACGATGCGCTCTGCGCGCTCGCGGGCGGCCTCTCGCCGGCTCTCTCCGGCGTCCAGCACGCCGCCCTCGCTCATCGGGCTGTCCAGCGGCGTGACGACGTTCAGGACCGTCACCGGACAGTCGAACGTCTCCAGCGCGTGGACCAGCGCGTCGTCGGCCAGGGGCGAGCCATCCAGCGGAACCAGCACGTGCGACGGAGCCATACCGTCACTGGGAAGCGGAGCTACAAGTATGCTGGTCGTCCGCTCCGGTCAGGAGAGTTATAGGTCTGGGCTGCATGACTCCCGACGATGCGAGTGTCAACGAGCGATACGGTCCCCCGGTCGTGGCTCGCGCTCGCCGTCCTCGCGGCGGCGCTTGTGGCCCTCCTCACCGTTGCTCCGGCAGTACAGGCACAGCAGGACCCCGTGCGGACCGACGGCAACACGACGGTTCCCGACGACGTCGTCACGTCGTCGCACCCGGACCCGCCCGAGGACCGGCTGGGCTGGGAGAACGGCGTCTGGTACAACGCCACGCTGGACGTCCAGCAGTTCGACGGCATCGACGACGCGGAACTGCGGGCGCTCACTGCCCGGACGATGGCGCGCGTGGAGTACGTCCGCGGCATCGAGTTCGACCGCACGCCGCCGGTGCGTCTCATCAGCCGGGAACAGCAGCGGGCGGTCGCCTCGTCGCTGACGAACCTCACCGAGACGGAGTCGCGGGCGCTGAACGTCGGCTACGAGGCGCTGTTGCTCATCGGCGAGTCGGCGGACGCGACCGAGTCCCAGGAGGCGCTGGTCAGCACGGGCGTCAGCGCGTACTACGACCCGGAGACGCGCAACATCACGATGATTTCACCGACCGACTCCGGGCTCCGCATCCAGGAGGCGGTCCTCGCGCAGGAACTGTTCCACGCTCTGCAGGACCAGCAGTTCGACACCAGCGAGTCCTACGAGACCATCGAGGACCGGAACGCGGCCCTCGGCGTCATCGAGGGCGACGCCAACTACGTCCAGTACCGCTACGAGCAGCGCTGTGAGGGTGCCTGGGACGGTAGCTGTTACCGTCCGGAGTCGGGTTCCCCGGTGCTGTCCACGCAGTTGAACTACGGCATGGTTCAGCTGTTCGTCCAGCCGTACAACTCCGGGCTGGCGTTCGTGCGCCAGCGCCAGCGCGCGGGGGGCTGGGACGCAATCGACGCCCTCTACGACCGCCTGCCGGAGAGCACCGAGCAGACGATACACCCGGCGCGGTATCCCGACGACACCCCGACGAACCTGACGGTCGCCGACCGCAGCAGCGACGACTGGCGGGTCCTGCGACGGAACGGCGAGCGCGTCACCGGGTCCGTCGGCGAGGCCGGGTGGTTCGTCGCGATGGCCTACCCGGCGATACAGACCCGGGGAGACGCCCAGGTCATCCCGCTCGACGCGCACATCAACTACAACGCAACCACCGGGCAGCTACAGCGCCCGGTCAGCTACAACTACTCGCACCCGATAACGACGGGCTGGGACGGCGACACGCTCCTCCCCTACGTCCCCACAGACTCGACGAGCAACGAGACGGCCTACGTCTTCGAGACGGTGTGGGACTCGCCGGCGGAAGCCGAGGAGTTCGCCGCCGGCTACCGCGACCTGCTGGCCTACCACGGTGCGGAGCGGGTCAACGGGACGAACGACACCTACCGTATCCCGGCCGACAGCGAGTTCGCCGACGCGTTCCGCATCGACCGCGACGGGTCGCGCCTGACCATCGTCAACGCGCCGACGGTCGCCGACCTCCCGGCCGTGCGGCCCGAGGCACCGCCGCAGACCGGGGACCCCGACGGGAACGGCAGCACCGCGACGGCGACGGCAACCCCCGGCGGGTCGACGCCCACGGCGGACGCCACAGCCACCTCGACCGAAGACGGGACGGCCACAGAGACGCCCGGCGGGTCTGGACCAGGGTTCGGACTGGTCGGGGCCGTGGTAGCGGTCCTGGCCGCCGCCGCGTTCGCCGTCCGCCGCCGCTGACCCTGGGCGACCCCCCAACCGTGACAACTAATTACGGAGAGTTCGTTTGCACGACCAGATGCTTCCGGACCTGCGGGAGCGAGTCCGCGCGACTCTCGGCCGCGCGAAGACGCTTCTCTGGCGGGCCTTCTCCGAGGAACACACGACCGAGGAAGTCGCACAGAGCTTCAGTCTCGGCGTGTTCATCACGATGCTGCCAACGCTTGGAACCGGCTTTCTCGCCTTCGTCGCGCTCGCCGCCGTCGTCGACCGCCTGAGCAAACTCGCCCTGGTCGCCTCCGCCGTCGTCTTCAACCCCGTCGTCAAGTGGGGCGTCTACGGGCTCTCGGTCGGCCTCGGGTTCTTCCTGCTCGGGCCGGTCGAGGGCGTCTCGATGTCCGAGGTGTCGCTGAATGCCGCGCCGGAGGTCGTCCTCCGTCTCGTCGTCGGCAACACCATCCTCGCCATCCTCGCCGCGGTGCCGAGTTACTTCGTCGCCTACCGCGTGGTCGACAACTACCGTGCCAACGAGGACGGCCGCCTCCGACAGTTCGCCCGGCGGGTCGGCATCGCGACCGACGGCGGCGAGGACTCGGGTACCGACGTCTCCTCGGGGACGGACAACGCCTAGGACCCCATACGTTTTATCCGCCGCGTGCCACGCACAGGGTATGACTACCGTGCGGGACCTCCAGGAGATGGCGGGCGAGACGCCCATCACGATGCTGACTGCCTACGACGCCCTGACCGCGACCATCGTCGACGAGGCCGGCGTCGACGTCGTCCTCGTCGGCGACAGCATGGGCAACGCCATCCTCGGGTACGACGACACCCTCCCCGTGACCGTCGACGAGGTGGCCTCGCGGACCGGCGCTGTCGCACGCGGGGCAGAGGACGCGCTCGTCGTCGCCGATATGCCCTTCCTCTCCTTCGGCACCGACCGCGCCGAGTCCGTCGAAAACGCCGGCCGGATGCTCAAGGAGGAGGGCGCGAACGCCGTCAAGATAGAGAGCGGCCCCCACACCGTCGAGTTGACCGAACACCTCTCGAATCTGGGCATCCCGGTCATGGCCCACGTCGGCCTCACGCCACAGAGCGTCAACCAGACCGGCTACACCCGCCAGGGGACAGACGAGGAGCAGGCGAAGGACATCTTCGACACCGCCGTCGCCCACGAGGAGGCCGGCGCCTTCGCCTGCGTGCTCGAACACATCCCGGCCAACCTCGCGTCGCACATCACGGAGTCGCTGACGATTCCGACCATCGGCATCGGTGCCGGGCCGGACTGCGACGGCCAGGTGCTGGTCGTCAACGACGCGGTGGGACTGAGCGACTGGTCGCCGCCCTTCGCCGAGGCCTTCGGGAACGTCCGCGAGGAGTTCGAATCGGCCGCCAGCGACTACGTCGAGGCAGTCCAGGACGGCGAGTTCCCGGCAGAGGAGCACAGCCACGTCGCCGAGGAACTGGACGAGTTCTACTAGGGCGGCTCCTCGAAGCGCCGCCGTGGACGCGTCCTGTCGCGGTCCCAGTTACTCAGCCCCCGAGACCGTCCAGAAAGGTCCCGACCGCGCTCGAAAAGGCCGTCGGCTGCTCCAGCATCGCCAGGTGCGCGGCGTCCTCGACGAGCGCCAGCTGGCCGTCCGGTATCTCCCCGGCGAGGAACTCGTGGGAGGCGACGGGCGTGAGCTGGTCGTGTTCGCCGACCAGCGCGAGCACGGGGACGTCGACGTCGCCGACGCGCTCGCGCACGTCGAAGGTGTGGCAGGTCAGGAAGTCCCGCTCGGTCACGGCCCGCCCGACCGACCGCATGGTCTCCGTCGACGGGTCGACCAGCCGCGGCGTCGGGTCGTGAAACAGCCGGTCGGGTTCGTGCAGCGTCCGGATTGCCGCCTCGAAGTCCCCGGCCAGCGCCTCGCGTAGCGACTCGTGGACGGCGAGTTTCGCGCCGGACCCGGCGAGGACGGCGGCCCGGAGGTCGAGGGCACGCTCCAGCAGGACGTGCTGGACGACGGCCCCGCCCAGCGAGTTGCCGACGAGTACGTCGGCGTCGGTCGCGGTCGCGACGGCACAGACGTCGTCGGCGTAGGCGGCGAGCGTCTCGCTGCCCGCCGGCGTGTCCACGTCCTCGGAATCCCCGTGGCCGCTCAAATCGACCGCGACCGCTGGATGGGACGGCCCCTGCGGGCCGTACTGCGGGGCCCACGCCTGGTGCGTCCCGCCGCTGCCGTGGACGTACAGTACCGTCGGTCCGTCCCCGTCTGGCTGTGTGACCCGGTACGCGGTCTCCCGTCCGTCGTGGCTGACCTGCTCCATGCCCTCCGTTCGACCCCGCAGCACTTCGTCGTGTGGGGTCCCGGGCAGGTGTGAACCGCATTCAATGAGTTCCTGTCTATACCCCGCCTGTCGGACGGTTTTTAGCGATAGGTTTATATACTATCTTCACTTACCAGTAGTTAGTATGAGTGTCAAAGAGCAGCTTGCAGGACGCGACGTCGACGTGCGTCGCTTCGAGTACGACGACGCCACGACCCTGGCCGTCGACTTCGGAGCCGAAAAGTCGACGTCGGTGGACGTGGTCGGCGATACGGTCATCGTCGTCGTCGGGGACGAGCAGTACGACATCGAACTCGACGGCGACGCGCAAGCGTTTATGAAAAATGGCGTCCTCACTATCGAGGTGAAGGAATGAGACTCACTGTCAAACCACTGAAACAGAAGGACGCGGGCCGCGGACTCGCGGCCATCGACCGCCAGGCGATGGCGGAGATGGGCGTCGAGAACGGTGACTACATCGTCATCGAGGGCCCGGACGGCCGCGCCGTCGCGCGCGTCTGGCCCGGCTACCCCGAGGACGACGGCCGCGCGGTCGTCCGCGTCGACGGCCAGCTCCGGCAGGAGACCGGGGCCGGCATCGACGACTCCGTCGAGGTCGAGACGGCCGACGTCAAGCCCGCCACCTCCATCACCGTCGCGCTCCCCCAGAACCTCCGGGTCCGGGGCAACGTCGGCCCGATGATTCGACAGAACCTGAGCGGGCAGGCAGTCACCCAGGGTCAGACGGTCCCGGTCTCCTTCGGGCTCGGCCCGCTCTCCTCGATGTCCAGCCAGAAGATTCCGCTGAAAATCGCGGGCACCGAGCCGAGCGGGACGGTCGTCGTCACCGAGTCGACCGAGGTCGAGGTCTCCGAACAGCCCGCCGAGCAGATAGCGGGCGCGCCGGCCGGCGGCGAGCGCGAGACCCCGGACGTGACCTACGAGGACATCGGCGGCCTGGACCGCGAACTCGAACAGGTCCGCGAGATGATAGAGCTGCCGATGCGCCACCCCGAGCTGTTCCAGCAACTCGGCATCGAGCCGCCGAAGGGCGTCCTCCTCCACGGCCCGCCGGGCACCGGCAAGACGCTGATGGCCCGCGCAGTCGCCAACGAGATTGACGCCTACTTCACCGACATCTCCGGGCCGGAGATCATGTCGAAGTACTACGGCGAGAGCGAGGAGCAACTCCGCGAGATATTCGAGGAGGCCGAGGAGAACGCCCCTGCTGTCGTCTTTATCGACGAAATCGACTCCATCGCCCCGGAGCGCGGCGAGACCAGCGGTGACGTGGAACGCCGCGTCGTCGCCCAGTTGCTCTCGCTGATGGACGGCCTCAACGAGCGCGGCGAGGTCGTCGTCATCGGCGCGACCAACCGGGTCGACGCGATCGACCCCGCGCTGCGCCGCGGCGGCCGCTTCGACCGCGAAATCGAGGTCGGCGTCCCGGACCGGGACGGCCGCGAGGAGATTCTGCAGGTCCACACCCGCGGGATGCCCCTCTCGGAGAAGGTCGACCTCGAACAGTACGCCGAGAACACGCACGGGTTCGTCGGCGCCGACATCGAGCAACTCGCCAAGGAGGCGGCGATGAACGCCCTCCGGCGCATCCGTCCCGAACTCGACCTCGAAGAGGACGAGATCGACGCCGAGACGCTGGAGCGCCTGGAGGTCACGGAAGACGACTTCAAGCAGGCGCTGAAGGGTATCGAACCCTCCGCCCTGCGGGAGGTCTTCGTCGAGGTCCCGGACGTCAGCTGGGACGACGTGGGCGGCCTCGACCAGACGCAGGAACGGCTCCGCGAGACCATCCAGTGGCCGCTAGAGTATCCCGAGGTCTTCCGGCAGATGGACATGGAGTCCGCCAAGGGCGTGCTGATGTACGGTCCGCCCGGCACCGGCAAGACGCTGCTGGCGAAGGCCATCGCCAACGAGGCACAGAGCAACTTCATCTCCATCAAGGGGCCGGAGTTGCTCAACAAGTACGTCGGCGAGTCGGAGAAGGGCGTCCGCGAGGTGTTCGAGAAGGCCCGGTCGAACGCACCGACCGTCGTCTTCTTCGACGAAATCGACTCCATCGCGGGCGAGCGCGGCCGCCACTCCGGTGACTCCGGCGTCGGCGAGCGCGTCGTCTCCCAACTCCTGACCGAACTCGACGGGCTGGAGGAACTGGAGGACGTCGTGGTCATCGCGACGACCAACCGGCCGGACCTCATCGACCCCGCGCTGCTCCGTCCGGGACGGCTGGACCGCCACGTCCACGTGCCCGTCCCCGACGAAGAGGGCCGCCGCAAGATATTCGAGGTCCACACCCGCGACAAGCCGCTGGCGAGCGACGTCGACCTCGACAGCATCGCCCGCCGCACGGAGGGGTACGTCGGGGCCGACATCGAGGCGGTCTGTCGCGAGGCATCGATGGCCGCGACCCGGGAGTTCATCGAGAGCGTCGACCCCGAGGAAATCGACGAGAGCGTCGGCAACGTCAAGGTGACCGCCGACCACTTCGAGCAGGCACTGGAGGAGGTCACCCCCAGCGTCGACGAGGAAGTCAAGGAGCGCTACGAGGCAATCGAAGAGCGCTTCGGCAAGCGCGACACTGAACTCGAAGAGGAAGAGAAGGTCGGCCGGACCTTCCAGTAGACGCTCCGCTTGGCCCACTTCCGTTTTCGCTGCCGCTCCCTTCGTGGACTGCCCGGTCGTTCCTGGTAACCGTCAAACGCAATCCCCTTGTCCGCTCCGTCCCTTCTCTCGCCCATGCAACTGCAGGCCCGCGACCGTGTGCGTGAACTGACAGTCGTTCTGTCGGTCGTCTCACTGGCGCTCGTGTTCGGGACCGCCGGCGGGTTCGTCCCCGAGACGCTCCTCCCCCGGGTCGGGCCGCTCGTCGCCGCGATTCCCCACCTCAACGCCGCCCTGAGCGCAACCGCCCTCGTGACCATCGCCGTCGGCGTCCGCGCTATCAAGGGCGGCGACAT
Organism: Salinibaculum sp. SYNS191; assembly: GCF_037338445.1. Lineage (NCBI taxonomy): Archaea > Methanobacteriati > Methanobacteriota > Halobacteria > Halobacteriales > Haloarculaceae > Salinibaculum > Salinibaculum marinum. Next base: position 930,791 of record NZ_CP147838.1, on the reverse strand, counting down.
CTCCCGACATCGCGGGGCGATGGTCGCCACGACCGTCGTCTTCCTCGCCTTCCTGGTGCTCTATCTCTACCGCATCGCCCTGGAAGGCCCCAGCGACTTCCCGGGGCCGTCGACCATCTACCAGTTCGTCTACCTCCCGCTGCTGGCGATTCACATCCTGCTGGCGGTCGTCTCCATCCCGCTCGTCTACTACGTGTTGCTCGTCGCGGTGACCCGTCCCGTCGCCGCCATCCGGGAGTCGCCCCACTCCCGCGTCGGTCGCGTGGCGGCGACGCTGTGGGCCGTCTCCTTCGCGCTCGGCATCGTCGTGTACCTCATGCTGTACGTCGTCCCCTGGTCCCCGTAGGCTTTTCAGTACCCCCGGTGTAGCCGGGAGCCATATGTCCGGTGAGTCGGCGACACGCGCCCGGTGGCGGTACCTTGTCAGCGCACTGGGCGCGCTCCTGGCCGCGGTCGGCATCGGGACGGTGCTGCTCGACGGCCGGCTCACGGGGACTGAACTCCTCCAGGTCTCCTCGCTGGTCGTCCTCTGTGGCCTGCTCGTCGTCGCCGGGGGCCGCATCGCCGTCGACATCGACGACCCGGCCGACGCCGTCCGCGTGCTGGCCTGGATGAGCGCCGGTGTGCTCGCGCTGGGCGCGCTCGGGGCCTGGGCGCGCGTCGTCGTCCCGACCGTCGGGACCGCGTTCCAGACGGCACTCCTGTTCCTCTCGGTGCTCGCCGCGGGCGCGCTGTTCGGTGCCGTCGTCGGCGACTACGACGTCCGGAGCCGCCGGCTAGTCGAGCGCGCGAGCCGCGAGGCGGCCCGCCGGGAGTTCGTCGACGACCAGCGGGCGGCGCTGTCGACGCTCAACGACATCCTCCGCCACCAGATTCTCAACGACCTCAACGCCATCAGCGGCCGCGCGGAACTGCTCGAGGACGGGAAGATAGACCGGGACGTGGCCGTCGACTCCATCGTCGCCCACTGCGAGCACATGGACCAGACCGTCGACCGCCTGGAGACCGTCCTCGACGCGCTGACGTGGGTCACCGCGAGTGACCCCAGGCCCGTCGGCGCGGCAATCGACCGCGCCGCCGCGACACTGCACGAGCGCCATCCCGACGTCGCCGTCACCGTCGAGGGCGACACCGACGCGGCCGTCACCGCCGACGAACTGCTCTCTCTCGCTATCGCCGAGGTACTCGACAACGCCGTCGTTCACGGAACCCCACCCGTGACAGTCTCCGTCGACGCCCGCGTGGAAAGCGTCGTCGTCGCCGTCGCTGACACCGGTGGGGACGTCCCGCTCCGGTCCGACACCCTGTTCGAGCCCAACACCCGCGGGCCGGACAGCGACGGGGACGGCCTCGGGCTCTTCCTCGCGGACCTGATTCTCGACCGCTACGGCGGGGCCGTCCGGCTGGCTGGCGATGCGGGGACGACGTTCGAAATCGAGGTGCCGAGTGGGGACGGAGACGCAGACGTCGCGTAATCAGTCGTCGGCGCTGGCCGGGGAGCCGATGGTCGGCCGGGTGACGTCCCGGTCGCGTTCCTCCCCCTCGATGTCGTAGGGGTACTTCCCGGTGACACACCCGAGGCAGAGGTCGGTGTCGTCTTTCCCCAGCGCCTCGGTGATGGCCCCGATGGAGAGGTACGACAGCGAGTCGGCGCCGACGTGGTCCCGGATGTCCTCGACGCTGCGGTCGGACGCGATGAGTTCCTCCCGGGTCGCCATGTCGATGCCCAGATAACAGGGGGCGACGATGGGCGGCGCGCCGATGCGGACGTGGACCTCCTCCGCCCCGGCGTCCCGCAGCAACTCGATGAGTTGCGTCGAGGTGGTGCCGCGGACGATGGAGTCGTCGATGAGGGTGACGCTGCGACCCTCGATAGTTGACTTGATTGGGTTGAGCTTCAGCCGCACCGCGCGCTCGCGTTCGTCCTGCGTCGGCATGATGAACGTCCGGCCGACGTACCGGTTCTTCATCAGGCCCTCCGCGAACTCGACGTCAGCCCCGTCCTCGGCGGCGGCCTCGGCGTAGCCCGAGGCGAAGGAGCGCCCGGAGTCCGGGACCGGCATCACGACGTCGGTCTCGACGCCCGATTCGTTCCAGAGCGCCTCGCCGAGGTTGCGACGGACTTCGTAGACGAGTTCGTCGTTGATGACCGAGTCCGGGCGGGCGAAGTAGACGTGCTCGAAGAAGCAGTGAGCGGTGTTCTCGCGCTCGACCAGCTGGTAGGTGTCGTAGCCGGACCCGTCGGGCTTGAGGACGACCAGTTCGCCCGGCTTCACGTCGCGGATGAGTTCGCCGTCGAGCGTGTCGATGGCGGCGGACTCCGAGGCGATGACGTAGCCGTCCTCGAGTTCGCCGATGCAGAGCGGCCGGTTGCCCTGCGGGTCGCGCACGCCCAGCACCGTCTCGTCGTGCATGATGGTCAGCGAGTACGAGCCGTGGATGCGGGACATGGTGGACTTGACGGCACGCACCAGGTCCTCCTCCAGGAGGTTCCGCGCCAGGTCGTGGGCGATGACCTCCGTATCGCCGTTGGAGGTGAAGGCGTGACCGAGGTCGGCCAGTTCCTGGCGAACCTCGTCGGTGTTGACGAGGTTGCCGTTGTGCGACAGGCCAAGGGACCCGGACTTGAACGAGACGGAGAACGGTTGGGCACAGCAGGCACCCAGTCCGCCCTGGGTGGGGTAGCGGACGTGGCCGATGCCGTTGGGGCCGTTCAACTGGTCTAAGTCCTCCTGGTCGAAGACGTCGCCGACCATGCCGGTCCCGACGTGGTCGTGTTGCTGGAAGCCGTCGTGGGTGACGATGCCGGCGGCCTCCTGGCCGCGGTGCTGGAGGGCGTAGAGGGAATAGTAGAGCGGGCGGGCGGCGCCACGGTCGGAAAGAGAGATTCCGACGACGCCGCACTTCTCGTGCATGTTACTCTTTACTTTGCCACTCGTAGCCGCGGCGCTTTGCCGACTTCCCGAATCCGCACGACGAACAGACCTTCTTCTTCTTGTGATACGACTTCTCGCCACAGCGGCGACACTTGACGTGTGTCGTGGTGTTCTTCTTGCCCTGGCTCGGGGTTCCTGCACCAGTCATGGGTTGATGGAGACGACGTTATCGCCGCGTATAATCGTTGTGTCTTCGCCCTCTTCGACGACCAGATTCATGTGCTGGTCGTACCCCGCGAGGACGCCCTCGTATATCTCCCCGCCCTTCAGATGGACCGTGACGGCCTCTCCGACGGATGCCTCCAGCACGTCCAGCGGTCTGTTCCCGTGGTCGCTCATACCCCTACGGGGCGGTGTCGGGAGCATAAACGTACCGGCTCACCCTGACCCCGACGCCCCGTCTCTCCACACCTGGTCCCCGTTTCGTTCCCACCTACTGTCGGGGACCGCTCGATTCCTTTCGACAGTCGTACCAGGCTCTGAGGCGGCAGATTTCGAGGTTCGCACCAGAATCACTTTGTCCCGCGCCGGGCAAGCCGGACCCGGGTGAGCACACATCTCGACCCCAGACGCAACCGGGACTGCGGCCCGGACGACGCGACTCGACGGCGTTCGCTCGGCGGTATCGTTCCACCACCTCTCCGGCCTGACGGCGGCGGTCACGTACGTCGTCATGGTGCTGGGGGCGTACACCAGCGCCATCGGTGCGGGGCTGTCCTGCCCGGACTGGCCGACCTGCTACGGGACGTGGGTCCCATTCCTCCACTCCGGCGTCGTCGCCGACGCGCCCTACACCGCCGTACAGATATTCGCCGAGTGGGTCCACCGCGGGCTCGCCTTCGCGCTCGGCTTCCTCATTCTGGGAACGGTCATCGCCGCCTGGCGCTGGCAGCGCGACCGGCGGCTCGTCGTCGGCGCGGCCACGCTCGCCGTCGCTTTGCTCCCGCTACAGGTGTACCTCGGCCGACTGACGGTGACGGAACTACTCCAGCCGGTCGTCGTGACCGGCCACCTCAGCGTCGCCCTGCTCATCCTGCTGGCGCTCTCGACCGCGACGGTGGGAAGCTGGTTCGGCGAGCGAACTGACGCCGCTGTCGGTGGTGAGTGATTTCTGCGAGGGCTACCTGCCGTAGGCGTCCAGCAGGTCCCACTCCTCGCGCATCAGTTCGCGGACGCCGTGAGTGAGGATTCCCTCGCCCAGTGAGGTGGCTCGATAGTAGGAGTGCAGGCCATCGCTGTCGGGTTCGCTACGCTTGCGGTTCTCGACGAGCCCGACGTCGACGAGCGTGTCGAGGTAATAGTGAAGGGTGTTCGATTCGACGTCGAGTGCCTGTTTCAGTTCACTGGCACTCCGAGCCCCTTCGTCGACGAGGTGGTCGAGAACCCGGAACCGCGTCTCGTTCCCGATTGCTCGTTGCATGTCCAGATACTCCGAAAGCGACAGGATGCTGTGCTCGGGCAGGATGCCCTCGCCGTCGCCGGTCCCTGGTCCGCTCCGCTCTACCATGTCGTTTGTTTTGCTGCCAGGGGGAAAAACGTTCCATGACTCAGTAAGCGCTGAATAAGGGCGGTTATTAAGAGCTCAGATGTCGACCGAGAACTCCTGGTCGTGCGCCGAGAGCGCGAACTCGGCGAGCAGGTCCGCCGTCGCGTCCAGGTCCTCCAGGTCCAGCACCTCGACGGGGGTGTGCATGTAGCGGTTGGGGACGCCGAGGTTCAGCGACGGAATCCCGCCCCGCGAGGTGAAGAAGGCGTCGGCGTCGGTCCCGGTGCGGCTCCCGGTGGCCTGCAACTGCACGTCGATGTCGGCCTCGGCGGCGGCCTCGCGGACTGCCGAGACGACCTTCGGGTGGTTCGCGCTCCCGCGGGCGACGACCGGTCCCGCGCCGAGTTCGAGCCCGGTCTCCTTGCCGCTTGGCGTCCCCGGCGCGTCCGTCGCGTGGGTCACGTCCGTGGCGACGACGGCGTCCGGGGCGAGGTCGAACCCGACCATCTTCGCGCCCTGGAGGCCGAGTTCCTCCTGGACCGTCGAGACGGCGTAGACGGTCGCCTCGGGGCCGCGCTCGGCCGCGCGGCGGAGTCCCTCGGCGGCCGCCCAGATACCGATGCGGTTGTCCAGTCCCCGGGCGGCGACGCGTTCGCCCGCCAGGTCGGAGATGGTCTGGTCGAAGGTGATCGGGTCGCCGACCTCGACGAGTTCCTCGGCTGCCTCGCCGTCCTCGACACCGATGTCGACGTGTTGCTCCTCGATGTCGTCGACCTTGTCCTCCTCGGGGTCCCGGAGGTGGATGGCCGTCTGTCCGACCACACCGGGTACGGGACCGTCGTCCGTGTGAATCCGGACGTGCTGTCCCTTCGAGATCGTCCGGTCGGAGCCGCCGATGGGTGTCATCCGAATCATCCCGCTGTCCTCGACGTCCCGGACCATGAACCCGATCTCGTCGCCGTGGCCCGCCAGCGCCACTTCGGTGTCGCCGCCCTCCACGATGGCGACGGCGTTGCCGTAGTCGTCGGTCCGTACCTCGTCGGCGAACTCGGAGACGTACGCTACCCAGGTTCGCTGTCCGGCCGTCTCGAAGCCGGAGGGGGTCGCAGTCGAGAGCAGGTCGTCCAGGAACGCGCGACGGTTCTCGTCCATACTCGCCCTTGGGAGGCCGCCGGCCTGAAACCACCGGTCGCCGTTCGGGTTTGCGCTCGCGCCCAAACCGCTAAGGGTCGGCTCACCGAACGTATCACTATGGGAGAATTCACACTCCTGAAACTCCAGCTCGACGATGCATCGTTCAGCGCGAACGCGCCCTTCAGCAGCGGCGAGACAGAGGAAGCGGTCGAAATCGACGAGGAAACGGACGAGAGCGGGGGTGGCGTCGTCCCCTTCTTCGTCGGACTGTTCTTCCTCGTCGTCCTCGCCGCCGCCGCCCGGAAGTTCCTCGGCGAGTCGGAGGAACCGCTCGAACCACTGGAATCGCAAGAGGACTAGCGGGTCCCCGAGGGGAAGACATTTGCCGCGGGCTCCCCTGGAGACGGTAATGAGTCTCTATCGAAGCGTTCGCGCCGTCACGGGTGCCAGCGGCGACGGGCCCGTCGACTGGGACGCCGTCGCCGACGCCGCGAAGGCGGCGACAGAGCCCGGCGACCTCGACCTGGACGGCGCCGAGCGGGCGGCCTACGCTACCGACGTCCGCGACGCTCGCGACCGCATCCGGGCGGTGGCCGCGCTCGATTTCCACCTGCCGGACACCGTCGAGATACAGAACCGCCACCACTGGATGGACAGGAACGTCGCCACCTTCGAGCGGGTGATGGCACCCGTCGAGTCACAGGCCCAGTACATCCCCGGCGTCGCCCGGGTGCTCAACACCGGGTCGATGGCCGTCGCGCTCTCCTTTCTCGCGAACAACGTCCTCGGCCAGTACGACCCGCTGTTGCTCGCCGACGGCGACGACCACGCGCTGTACTTCGTCCGGCCGAACATCACGCGCGTCGCGGACTCTCTCGACGTGGACTATCCGCGCTTTCGCCGCTGGATAGCCTTCCACGAAGTCGCCCACGCCGCCGAGTTCGGCGCTGCCCCCTGGTTGCCGGAGTACCTCGAATCCTCGATGGAGGAGGCCATCGAACACCTCGCGGAGGGTTCCATCGACCGGGAACGCCTCGGCCGCCTCGACACGGCGATGACGGCCGTCGAGGGGTACGCGGAACTCGTGATGGACCGGGCGTTCGACGGCGAGTTCGCGGACCTCCGCGCGAAACTCGACGAGCGGCGACAGGGTCGCGGCCCGCTCCAGCGGCTCATCCGCCGCGTCCTGGGCCTGAGTATGAAACGCCGCCAGTACGAACGCGGCAAGGACTTCTTCGACACTGTCGTCGACGCGAGCGACATCGAGACCGCCGGACGGGTCTGGGAGTCGCCGGAGACGCTGCCGACCGACGAGGAACTCGACAATCCCCGGGCGTGGCTGGCCCGGGTTGCCTGATGGTCAGGGAACTCGCCGACGGCGTCTGGCTGCTGGAACTCGGCCTCGTCCCGCCGCTGGCCTCGAACGCCTACCTCGTCGAGTATCGTGATGCTCTCACCCTGGTCGACGCCGGCCTGTTCGTCAATCACCCCTCCATCGGGAGCGAACTCGCCGCCGCCGGCTACGACGCGAGCGACATCGACCGCGTGCTCGTCACTCACTACGACATCGACCACGTCGGCGGCCTGCGCTCGCTGACCGGCTTCGACGGGCCGGTCCACGTCGGCGCGGCCGACCTGGCACTCGCCGACGGCTCCGCGACGCCGCCGCTGACCCACAAGGGGCTGTTCCACCGCGCCGTCAGGCCCGTCTGGGACCTCGACGGCTTCGACGTGGTCCCGGTCGCGGACGGCGACCGCATCGGCGGGTTCACCGCCCACCACACGCCCGGGCACAACCCCGGACACACCGTCTACGTCCACGACGACCTGGGGCTGGCGTTGCTGGGCGACCTGGTCTGGGAGGACGGCGGCACCCTGACCACGCCGGAGTGGTACGACTCCTACGACATGGCACAGCTCCGGGCGAGCGTCCGGGCGCTGGTCGACCGGCTCCCCGCGTTCGAGGTGGCCGCGATGGGCCACGGCGACCCGATACTCACCGGCGGGCACGCGGCGCTCGCCGACCTCGCGACGCGGTGCTGACTGCTGGCCCGAACGACACCTCTTTCCATCCGCTTCCAGAACGACGGGTATGGAACCAAAGCGGGAACTGACGAGCGTCGACCTCGCGGCGCTCGCCGGCGAACTCGGTGCCTACGAGGGCGCTGGCGTCGACAAGGCCTACCTCTACGAGGACGGCCTGCTGCGGCTGAAACTCCGCCACTACGAGCGGGGTCGCGTCGAGGTGCTGATAGACGTCGGTGACACGAAACACGTCCGCGTCGCCGACGCCGACAACGTCCCGCCCGCCCCCGAGCGCCCGCCGAACTTCGCGATGATGCTGCGCAACCGGCTGGCGGGCGCGGAACTGGCCGGCGTCGAGCAGTTCGAGTTCGACCGCATCATGCAGTTTCACTTCGAGCGCGAGGACGACAGCACCACCGTCGTCGCGGAACTGTTCGGCGACGGCAACGTCGCGGTCCTCGACGGCACCGGCGACGTGGTCGACTGTCTCGACACCGTCCGGCTGAAGTCCCGGACCGTCGCGCCGGGCGCGCAGTACGAGTTCCCCGACGCGCGCTTCAACCCGCTGTCGGTCGACTACGACGGCTTCGCCGCCCGGATGCACCAGTCCGACACCGACGTCGTGCGGACGCTGGCGACGCAGTTCAACTTCGGCGGCCTCTGGGGCGAGGAACTGTGCACCCGTGCCGGCGTCGAGAAGACCCAGGCCATCGCCGACACCGACGAGGACGACGTCCGGCTTCTCTACGAGACGGTCGGCGACCTCGCGACCGCACTCAAGAGCGGGGACCTGGACCCGCGCGTCTACCACGAGCGGGAGGACGGCGAGAAGGGCCCGCGCGTCGACGTGACGCCGGTGCCGATGGAGGAACACGCCGACCTCTACCCGGAGCCGTTCGACCGCTTCACCGCCGCGCTGGACGACTACTTCACCAACTTCGAGGCGGACCACGCCGACCAGGGCCAGGAGTCGACCGGGCGCAACCGGCCCGACTTCGAGGCCCAGATAGAGAAACAGAAGCGCATCATCCAGCAACAGCAGGGCGCAATCGAGGACTTCGAGGACCAGGCCGAGGCCGAACGCGAGAAGGCCGAGGCGCTGTACGCTCACTACGACCTGGTCGACGACGTGCTGTCGACGGTGCGGGCGGCCCGCGAGGAGGGGCGTGCCTGGGAGGCCATCGAGGAGCGCTTCGCAGAGGGGGCCGAGCAGGGCATCGCCGCGGCGGAAGCGGTCCGGTCGCTGGACGGCAGCGAGGGAACGGTGACGATGGACGTGGGCGAGCACACGGTGACGCTGGTCGTCGCCGACGGCGTCGAGAAGAACGCCGACCGCCTCTACACCGAGGCCAAGCGCATCGAGGACAAGAAGGAGGGCGCAGAGCAGGCCATCGCCGAGACGCGCGCCGAACTGGAAGCCGTCGAGCAGCGCCGCGAGGAGTGGGAGGCCGGCGACGCGGACGAGGCGGACGCCGAGGAGGAATCGGACGAGGAGACCGAGGACGTCGACTGGCTCGGCCGGGCGTCCATTCCGGTCCGCAGCGACGAGCAGTGGTACGAGCGCTTTCGCTGGTTCCACACCAGCGACGGCTTCCTGGTCATCGGCGGCCGCGACGCCGAGGACAACGAGGCCATCGTCAAGAAGTACCTCGACCGGGGCGACCTGTTCTTCCACGCGCAGGCCCACGGCGGCCCCGCGACGGTGCTGAAGGCGACGGGACCGAGCGAACCCGCCGACGAGGACATCGAGATTCCCGACCGCTCGAAGCGGGAGGCCGCCCAGTTCGCCGTCTCCTACTCCTCGGTCTGGAAGGACGGCAAGTTCGCCGGCGACGTCTACATGGTCGGCCCGGACCAGGTCTCGAAGACGCCCGAGAGCGGCGAGTACCTGGAGAAGGGCGGGTTCGCCATCCGCGGCGACCGCACGTACTTCGAGGACACGCCGGTCGGCGTCGCCGTCGGCATCACCTGCGAACCCGAGACGCGGGTCATCGGCGGCCCAGCGGACCCCATCGTCGACCGCGCGGAGACGGCAATCGAGGTGGAACCAGGGAAGTTCGCACAGAACGACATCGCCAAGCGCCTCTACCGGGAGTTCCGCGACCGCTTCGCCGACGACTCCTTCGTCCGGAAGGTCGCCAGCCCGGACCGCATCCAGGAGTTCCTGCCGCCCGGTGGCAGTCGGATGGTGGAGTAGCTGTCGACCGGGCCACCAATAGTCGTATGGTACTCCGTCTCGAACACCCGGCCTGAAAGTGCTCTCGCGCCGTCGTCTCATCGTGGTCGGACTTCTCGCGCTCGCCGGAACCTATCTGGTAGCTGGCGGGCTGGGGCTCCCGACGGCCACCCCCGCAGACGGCGAGGTGCTGAACCGGTCTGTGCTCGTCCAGCCAGACCCCGGCGGGAGCTACCTCTGGCCGTACACCTCGCGCGAGCGGTCCCCGGAGGGACGGACGCTGGCGACGAACCTCGTCGTCCACGGTGACGACGAGCGCGTCCGGCGCGTGCTGACCGAGCGGTCGGCGCTGGACTGGGAACTGGCCGAGGAGACAAACGAGACGGCCGCGAACGCCTCGGTAGCGAACGCCAGCGCCGAGAACGCGAGCGCGCCGGCGGAGGCGACTGCTGACGCCCGGCAGGTGCGCGTCCAGCCGGTGGAGTTCGACCAGAGCCTCCTCTCGTGGAACGACGCCCACGGCTCGACGCGGTACTCCTACATCGACGCCCGGCCAGTCGGGGGCGAGGCACGGTGGGTCGACGAGACGTTCCAGGTCCACGCGGGCAACTACTTCGGCGGCCGGTACCACATCCGGGCGTACACGCTCCCCGAGACGTCCTGGACGGCCATCCAGGTCCACCGGGAGTACTGGGACTGGTTCCGACTGCGCCACACCGTCACCGACATCCGCGACTCACGGACCAGACTGGAGAAGGAGTTCATCGGCCAGCCCTACGTCCGCAGCGTCAGCCGCGAGTACTACGGCGTCGAGCGCGGCTGGAACGACGGCTGGCTCTCGACCGTCCGCATGGTCCCCGGACTCGCCGCGTTGCTCGTCGGCGGTCTGCTCTCCCTCGAGACCCGCCGGTCACTCGTCGACGAGAGCCGGCGCTTCCTGCGCTGGAGCGGCCGCAACGTCCGCGGTATCGTGCTCGCGACGGCGCTCGCGGCGGTCTATCTCGGCGTCCGCAGCGTCGCCGTCGTCATGGAACTGGCCGTCGCCGACGTGGACCCGCGGGTCTTCCTCGCGGTGCTGTACCCCGCCATCGCCGTCGGCCTGCCGGCGCTGGCCTTTGGCCTCGGCCAGCCGTTCGGTGCGACCTCACGGTTCGAGCGCATCCAGCGGGTCTCCCGGTGGCTCGGCCCTCGGCTGGACCCCTTGCCGGCCTTCGGCTTCGTCGTCGCCGGGCTCGGCGGCGCGTTCGTCCTGGACTTCGGTGGGCTGGGGGTCCGCTCGATTCCCATCCAGTTGGCTCTGCACCGCGTGGGACTGACCGTCGCGCTCGGCCTCGTCGCGGCCGGCGCGACGCGCATCGACGACCGTGGCGCCGGGCTCATCGTCGTCGGCGTCGTCGGCTGGCTCCTGGGGCTCGTGATGCCACTCCTGGGTTACGTCTGAAAAGCGGTGGGCGTCGGAAACGGCAGTCCGGTGTGAGTCCCCAGCGGCCGGGCATCAGGTCCCAAACTAGACTACCCGGCAACTCTACGTTGAGCGCGCGGATGCCTGTCCGTGTTGCCGTCGTCTTGAGGGGGTTTATGTACTCGCCGGGTCAACGGAGGAAATCCGGCAGCCGCCCCTCGGTTACACCATGCCCTTGCCGAGCAGTTCGCGGGCGATGATGTTCTTCTGTATCTCGGTGGTTCCCTCGTAAATCTGGGTTATCTTCGAGTCGCGATAGAGTCGCTCGACGTCGAAGTCGTCGACGTAGCCCGCGCCGCCGTGAATCTGGACGGCCTCGTCGGCCACGTCCGTCGCGACCCGGGAGGCGTACTCCTTGGCCATGGAGGCCAGCATCGTCAGCTGGTCCTCCGCGTTGTCGACGCTCCAGGCCGACTTGTAGGTGAGCTGTCGGGCGGCCTCCGTCCGGGTGTGCATGTCAGCGAGCTTGTGCTGGATGGCCTGAAAGTCGCCGATTTGCTGCCCGAACTGCTCGCGCTCCTGGGCGTAGTCCAGCGCGCGGTCGGCCGCGCCCTTCGCGATGCCGACGCCCTGTGCGGCGACGGCGGTGCGGGTCTCGTCGAAGAACTGCATGAGCTGGAGGAAGCCGCCGCCGCGCGTGCCGACGAGGTTCTCCTCCGGGACGCGCACGTCGTCGAAGATGAGTTCCGCGGTGTCCGACGCGCGGATACCGAGCTTACCGGTTATCTTCTCGGCCGTGAAGCCGTCGCGGTCGGACTCGACGATAATCTGCGAGAAGCCGTTGTACCGACCCTCAGCGTCGGGGTCGGTCTGGGTCATCACGACGAAGTAGTCGCCGACCGAGCCGTTGGTTATCCACATCTTGTTGCCGTTGATGACCCACTCGTCGCCGTCCTTCTCCGCGCGGGTCGAGACCGACGACACGTCCGAGCCCACGTCGGGTTCGCTGATGGCCGCGCCCATGACGGCCTCGCCGCGGGTTATCGGCTCCAGGTACTCCTCTTTCTGTTCCTCCGTCCCGAAGCCCATGATGGCCTCGCCGCCGAAGGCGGCGGAGGTGACACACAGTCCGATGCCGGGGTCGACGGCGAACAGTTCCTCGATGATGAGTGCGATTTCCAGCGTCGAGTAGCCCGCACCGCCGTACTCGACGGGGATGTTCGCCCCGGTCAGTCCCATCTTGGCCGCCTCCTCCATCACGTCGTGGGGGTACTTCTCCTCGCGGTCGTACTCGCCGGCGACCGGTGCCACCTCGTTCTCGGCGAAGCGCCGAACCTCGTCGCGGATTTGCTTCTGTTCGTCGGTCAGTCCGAAGTCCATAGTTCTAGAAACTCACAAATGCATTTAGAGTTTTTCCCGACTGGATAAACTCCATTTGCGTTGTTCCCCGTAGAAAGAAACGTTGAAACCCCGCGCGCGTGACCAAAACAAACGTTGACTTATGGAACTTGATGATATCCAGACCATCACGGTGCTTGGCGCGGGCACCATGGGACATGGTATCGCAGAGGTTGCCGCACTCGCCGGGTACGACGTTCGTCTTCGGGACATCGAGGAGGAAATCGTCCAGGACGGGTACGACCAGATAGAGTGGAGCCTGGACAAACTCGCCGAGAAGGACATCATCGGCGAGGACGAACGGGACGCGGCCATCGAGAGCGTCGAGCCCGTCGTCGACCTGGAGGAGGCTGTCGACGACGCGGACGTCGTCATCGAGGCCATCATCGAGCAGATGGACATCAAGAAGGACGTCTACCAGGAACTCGATGCGGCCGCGCCCGAGCGGACCATCTTCGCCTCGAACACGTCGAGTCTCTCCATCACAGAGCTGTCGGAGGTCACGGACCGCCCCGAGCAGTTCTGTGGCATGCACTTCTTCAACCCGCCCGTGCAGATGGACCTCGTCGAGGTCATCAACGGCGCGCACACCGCCGAGGAGACGACGGACCTCGTCGCGGACCTGGCGGAGTCCTTCGGCAAGACGCCGGTCCACGTCCACAAGGACGAACCGGGCTTCGTCGTCAACCGCATCCTCGTGCCGCTGATGAACGAGGCCTGCTGGATGGTCGCAGAGGACTTCGCCACCATCGCGGAAGTCGACTCCACCACGAAGTACGACATCAACCTCCCGATGGGTGCCTTCGAACTGGGCGACCAGGTCGGGAACGACGTCATCCTGCACGTCCTCGACTACATGCACGAGGTGCTGGGTGACGCCTACGAGCCCTCGCCGCTGCTCCAGCAGAAGGTTGACGACGAGGAGTACGGCAAGAAGACCGGCAAGGGCTTCTACGACTACGAGGACGGCGGCGTCGACGTGCCGATGGACGCGGGCCGCGAGGACGTGAAGAACCGGCTGCTCGCCGTCATGGCGAACGAGGCCGGCAAACTCGTCGAGAAGGACGTCGCGCCCGTCGACTCCATCGACCAGGCGGTCAAACTCGGCGGCGGCTTCCCGGACGGCCCGGCGAAGATGGCTGACGACGCCGGCCTGGACTCCCTCGTCGAGGCGCTCGAAGCGGCCCACGAGGAGACGGGCCACGAACGCTACGCGGTCAGCGACGGCCTGCGGGCGGCGGCCGAGGACGGCGGCTTCTACGGCGGCGACGACGACGGTGACGAGGTCGACTTCGACACCATCCTCGTCGAGTACCCCGCCGAGAACGTCGGGCAGATCGTCCTCGACCGGCCACACCAGATGAACACGGTCAGCCCCGAACTCATCGAGGAGTTCGACGCCGCGCTCGACCTGTTCGAGGCGGACGACGACGTGCGTGCCGTCCTCATCACCGGTGCCGGCGACCGCGCCTTCTGTGCCGGTGCCGACGCCGTCGGCATGGCCGGCAGCGCGAACCCCATCGACGCCGTCGACCTGATGCGGACCGGCCAGGAGACCTGGGGCCGCCTGGAGGACCTCTCGATGCCCGTCGTCGCCGGTATCGACGGGTACGCCCTCGGTGGCGGGATGGAACTCGCGACCTGTGCGGACATGCGCGTCGCCAGCGAGCGCTCGACGTTCGGCCAGCCCGAACACAACCTCGGCATCATGCCCGGCTGGGGCGGCACCCAGCGGCTCAAGCACCTCATCGGCGAGAGCCGCGCGAAGGAGGTCATCTTCACCTGCGACCACTACGACGCCGAGACGATGGCGGAGTACGGCTTCGTCAACGAGGTCGTCGACAACGACGAGTTCGAGGACGCCGCGCTCGAACTCGCCGAGGACCTCGCCGCCGGCCCGCCGCTGGCCCAGGAGTACACGAAGAAGGCATTCAGCGCCGGCCGTGACGACACCGACGCCGGACTCGAAGTCGAGGCGCAGGCGATGGGCCACCTCATCGGCTCGGAGGACTTCCTCGAAGGCGTCTCCAAGATGCAAAGCGACGACGACCCCGAGTTCGAAGGCAAGTAAAGCGACTCCGCGTCGCGCTACGCACTCCATTTTTGCGCGCCGTTGCGGTCTGGTCCTGCACCCGAGGTGTTATTACCCCACCTCGTCGGAGTGTCTGGCATGGACCGATTCCAGAACACTGGTCAGCCGGACTGGGACTGGTGGGGCCGCGTCTGGCCGACGCCCGGTGCGACCCTCCGCCGTCTCGGTGTCGCGCCCGGCGACACCCTCGCCGAAGTGCCCTGTGGCAACGGCTACTTCGCGCTCCCCGCGGCCCAAATCACGGACCCGGGGACCGTGTACGCACTCGACGTCGACGAGTCGCTGCTGGCGGAACTGGCCACCCTCGCCGAGCAACAGGGCATCGAGAACGTCTCGCCCATCCAGGGCGACGCCCGGGACCTGACCGAGCACCTCCCGGAGCCCGTCGACACCGTTCTCGTCGCGAACACGTTCCACGGAATCGAGGACACGGCCGGATTCGTCCGGGAGGCCTTCGGCGCGCTCCGGCCCGGCGGCCAGTTCGTCGTCGTCAACTGGCAGGACCGCCCGCGCGAGGAGACGACGGTCACGGGCGAACCGCGCGGTCCGCCGACCGAACTGCGGCTGTCGCCCGGCGCGACGGAGTCGGCCGTCCTGGACGCCGCCGCGTTCTCCCTGGCGGAACTGGTCGAGTTGCCCCCGTACCACTACGCGCTCCGGTTTCGCCGGGAGTCCTGACCCCCGTCGGCCTCGATACGACAGCGCGGACCGCACCCCGGCCACGCCTCTCCTGTCGCTCCGATGACGCGGAATCGCGTGACAGCGGTTCGCAACGCGGACTCGGAAAGGCAGGCTTTATTACTGGCAGGGCCACACCTCAGAATACGCTCGGTTGGTGTAGTCCGGCCAATCATTTTGGCCTTTCGAGCCGAAGACCAGGGTTCAAATCCCTGACCGAGCATCCTTCCGTTCACAGACCCCGAGCGACGCCTTTCTCGACCGTCGTCCCGCTGGACAGTGTCGAAACAGACAAGAGGGCGGTCACGGGACGTAGCTTTCGTGAGCGCCGAAGACGAGGGTGTCGTGGACGTGTCGGCCGCGAAGGGACGCATTCGCGAGCGGGGAGCGCAAATCAGCCGAACGGAGCGCGAGCGGGCGTTACGGCGTCTCCGCGACAGGACGGACCTGAGCGACCGCGAGGAGCGCGTCGTCCGCGACCTCGCCGCCCGTCTCGCCGAGCGACTGCTCGTGGTTCCGCAGTCGGGGCTCGACCGCCTCGTCGACGATGAAAGGGCACGGCTCGCGCTGGAGCTATTCGACGAGGAGTGAGCGACGCCGGCGCGCGCACCGTCTGCCGCGACTGTCGTGAAAAGGACTTCGTACAGACTCTTCGGGCCGTCACGCCCGGCCGCCTCCGACGTGACGACGGCCCTACGTCGGCCGCTCCCCGCCGGCCTCCGTTTCTGCGTCGGAGCCGGCGGACTCGGACTGGCCGCGGTACGTGTTGATGCCGAGCATGCTGTTGAGCGGGCATATCTGCGTCGTCGCCGTGACGATGAGGACGGCCCCGACCAGCAGGGCGGCCCAGAGGATAGCGGCCCCGAACAGCCCCGACGCGATGGTCACGTAGCCGCCGAAGGCGGCCGCCACCAGCACGACGAGCAGCGGGCCGAGGACGAAGCGGGCGATGCGGTCGTAGCCACCGACGTTTCTCTCCATTGAGTACACCGCCTAGAGGGAGGGCGGGTGCGGACATAAACCTCATATGCAGTCTGGTCGCCGGATTCGTGCCGGTTGCGACCAGTACGCGCCGGTCCGCGGGCGTCTGCGCATGGAAAGGGATTTAGCCGGCCTGCGGCAACGAGGCGGTAATGACCCTGGCCGATTCGGACCGCGACCTCGTGGTCGCGGAACTCGACCGCGAGCCGACGCCTGCCGAGGCGGCGCTCTTCGAGAACCTCTGGAGCGAGCACTGCGCCTATCGCTCCTCGCGCCCGCTGCTGTCGGCGTTCGACAGCGAGGGCGACCAGGTGGTCGTCGGCCCCGGCGACGACGCCGCCGTCGTCGCCCTGCCGACGGACGACGACGCGGACGACGTCTACATCACGATGGGTATCGAGAGCCACAATCACCCCTCCTACGTCGACCCCTTCGACGGCGCGGCGACGGGCGTCGGCGGCATCGTCCGCGACACGCTGTCGATGGGTGCCTACCCCATCGCGCTCGCGGACAGCCTCTACTTCGGCGACTTCGACCGCGAGCATTCCCGCTACCTCTTCGAGGGCGTCGTCGAGGGCATCAGCCACTACGGCAACTGCATCGGCGTCCCCACCGTCGCCGGCAGCGTCGCCTTCCACGACGACTACGAGGGCAACCCGCTCGTCAACGTCTCCTGCATCGGCCTCATCGACGACCCCGACCGCCTCGTCACCGCGGAAGCACAGGAACCCGGGAACAAACTCGTCCTCGTCGGCAACGCCACCGGCCGGGACGGCCTCGGCGGGGCCTCCTTCGCCAGCGAGGACCTCTCGGAGGACGCGGAGACGGAGGACCGCCCGGCCGTCCAGGTCGGCGACCCCTACACCGAGAAACTGCTCATCGAGGCCAACGAGGCGCTCGTCGACGAGGGACTGGTCGAGTCCGCGCGTGACCTCGGCGCGGCCGGCCTCGGCGGTGCGACCTCCGAGATGGTCGCCAAGGGCGGCCTGGGCGCACGCATCGACCTGGAGAAGGTCCACCAGCGCGAGCCCAACATGAACGCCCTGGAGATTCTCCTCGCCGAGTCCCAGGAGCGGATGGCCTACGAGGTGCGACCGGAGAACGTCGAGCGCGTCGAGGAAATCGCCGAGCGCTACGACCTCGGTTGCTCGGTCATCGGCGAGATTACCGAGGGAAACTACGTCTGCGAGTTCGAGGGCGAGACCGTCGTCGACGTGGACGCCTACTTCCTCGGCGAGGGCGCGCCGATGAACGACCTGCCCGCCGAGGAGCCGAGCCAACCGGAGCGTGACCTGCCCGACGTCGACCTCGCGGAGGCAGTCGAGACGGTCGTCGGCCACCCCAACACCGCCTCGAAGCGGTGGGTCTACCGCCAGTACGACCACGAGGTGCAGGTGCGGACCGCGCGCCGGCCCGGCGACGACGCCGCGATTCTGGCTGTCAGGGAAGCCGGCACGGGGCTGGCCTACTCCGCCGGCGCGGACCCCAACTGGACGGAGGCAGCACCGTACGAGGGCGCGCGCGCCGTCGCGCTGGAGAACGCGACCAACGTCGCCGCGAAGGGAGCGACGCCGCTTGCGGCCGTCGACTGTCTCAACGGTGGGAACCCGGAGAAGCCGGACGTCTACGGCGGCTTCACGGGCATCGTCGACGGCCTCGCCGACATGTGCGAGACGCTGTCGACGCCGGTCGTCGGCGGGAACGTCTCGCTGTACAACGACTCCCCGTCGGGCCCGATTCCGCCGACGCCGACGCTCGCGCTCGTCGGCACGAAGGAGGGCTACGACGCGCCGCCGCTCGACCTGGCCGGCGAGGGGACGCTACTCGTCGTCGGCGACCTGCCGCTTTCCGGCGAGGCCGACGCCCGCCTGGGCGGGTCGCAGTACCTCGCCAGCCACGGCGGCAGCGACGCCTTCCCGGAACTGCCCGACGACCCCGCCGGGCTCGTCGAGACGCTGGCCGAGGTCGCGGACTTCGACTCGACGCTGGCCACCCACGACGCGAGCCACGGCGGCCTCGCGGTGACGCTCGCGGAGATGGTCCACGACGACGCGGGTGCCGACGTCGAACTCGACAGCGCGGCCCTCCTGTTCCACGAGCAGGCCGGCCGCGCCGTCGTCGAGACGACCGACCCCGAGGCCGTGCGCGCGGCGTTCGACGGCGTCGCGCCGGTCGCCGAAATCGGGTCGGCCGACGACTCGGGGACGCTCTCGCTGTCGGTCGGTGACGAGGACGTCGAACTCGACGCCGCAGCGATTCGGGACCTCCGGTCGGTCATCGAGCGCGAGCTAGAGTGAGAGCTGCCGGGGACGCTTGCGAGTGGCCGGACCGCTGAACGAGACTTCTTCCGTCGCCGGCTACAGTTCGCCTTCGGCTCTGAGGCCGTCGATGATGTCGTCGACCAGGCGCTCCACGGAGTCGTACGGATAGCGCTGGTACTTGCCGTAGGTCAGGCCGAGTTCGATGGCCTCGATGGTCACGCCGTCGGCCTCGAACGTCGTCTCCGGGCCGTCGGGGAGAAGCGGGATGAGGTCGAACGGGTCGGTCAGCGGGAACGCCGCTTCCCCGAAGACGGCCTCGAACTGCGTCCGGAGTTCCCGTTCGGCCTCCGTGCGCTCCGGGTCATCTCCCGGTTCGCTCTCTGTCGTGGTCATACGCCCACTACCGGCCGCGGGATAATATACTGGCGTTTCGAGTTACGACGTTTGATAGCTGGAGAACTACGATGTCGGTCGTCTGACGTTCTCTCCGGCGGTGCCCGGCCAGCCCACGGTTTTATAGTTTCACAGGGGAACAACCGGGCATGGAGATTCCGCACCTCGTCAGAGAGCATCTCGGGGACGAGGCCATCGAGGCGAGCGTCAGCCTCGGCGACGAGGACGTCGTCTGCGTGACGCCGTCGCGAGCGCTCGTCTACCGCGGGGAGGGCCTGCTCAGTGACGAGTCCGTCAGCACCTACTCGCTTGACCTCGAACGCTTCGACATCTCCGAGGGGCGTCGCAAGACGAAGTTCCTCTTCGAGTATGTCGACGGGACGGACACGTTCACCGTCCCGGCCAGCCGCGCCGACTCGCTTTTGACGCTGCTGTTGCAGGCCGTCCTCCGCATCGACGGCGTCATCGGCCCGGACGAGTCCCTCACCGGCGTCTACCAGTTCAGCGAACTCACGCTCGTCGTCGCGGAGTCGCGGCTCGTCAAGCACATCGGCTCGACGGTCTGGGACCCCGACTTCGAGGTGTACGACTACGACGACGTGACCGGCCTCGACTTCGAGGAGGGCAGCGTCGCCACGCAAATCGTCCTCACGGTGGGGGGCCGTCCACAGCGCATCAAGGCACCGAACGACCAGGCACCGGAGGTCGAGCAGACGCTCGTCCAGACGCTGTGTACCTACCACGACGTGTCCTCGCTCGACGAACTTCAGCAGACGCTCGCACCCGAGGAGGAGCCGACGGCCGACGACGGCGAGACCGATTCCCCCTCGTCGGCGTCGGGCGACTTCGGGCTGGAGGAGGGCATCTCCCCGCTCGTCGGTGACGACGCGGGCGCGTCCGGGGAACCGGGCGACGCCGCGGATTCGCAGACAGAGGCGACCCGGTCCTCGGCGGCCGGCGACCGCCAGCGCGCACCGTCGACCACCTCTGACCGCTCCCATGAGGCGACGCGGGAACCCGAGACCCCGGCGACGGACGAGACCTCCCCGGAGCCAACCCGGTCGTCGGCAGCCAGCACGGACCCGTCGATAGACCCGGCCGACATCGAGGCCATCCAGGAGCAACTCGCGGCACTGACGAAGGTGGTCAGACGCCAGAACGAACTCCTCGAAAAGCACGACGCGAGCATCGAGACCCACGACGAGCGCATCGAACAGCTCATCGACGAACTGCGCCGCGGGCGGTAGCTCTGCTACTCCCGGCCGGTGACCTTCCTGATACACGAGGAGCCGAAGGGCCCGTGCTCGCCGGCGTCGAACTGGACGAAGTGGCCCGTCGAGATACTGGCCCCGCAGCGCCGGCAGGTGAACTCCCCCTCGCGCTGGACGACCTCGCTCCGGAAACTGACGTAGGCACCGCCGGTCGGCCGGACGATGCCATCCTCGCGCTCGATGACGCCGCGGAGTTCCGCCGTGTCGAGGATTTCCCGTGTCACGTGCGGGTCGGTCGTGACGGTCTCGATGCGGTCGATGGCGTCGCTCAGCGACAGTTGCTCGTCTTCGAGGTGTTCGAGCAGTTCCACGCCGAGTTCGACCGTCTCGTCCACACCAGGGCTTCGGCGACGACCACAAAGGGTTTGCCGGCTCCATACGGGTTGTCTGTTAGATGGAGCGCGCAACGCGTCGCCAGTTGCTCGGGATGGCGGGCCTCGGGGGTCTCGCCGCCGGTGCAGCCGCGCTGTTCTCCCCCGGTGCCGTCGTCGCACAACTGGAGCACCTGGCCACGCACCCGCTGCAGTTCGCGCTCGCGCTCGCCGTCGTCTACCTCGTCCGCCCGTTCCTGCTGTGGCCGGTCAGCTCTGTGGCAATCGTGCTGGGCTACGTCTACGGCCCCGTCGTCGCGCTCCCGCTCGCGCTCGCCGGGGCCGCGCTGACGGGGCTGCCGCCGTTCGCCGTCGCCCGCTACGCCAGCAGCGACGTCGGGCTGTTCGGCTCTATCGGTCAGTCCGGCCGCCGCGTCGCCGACTCCATCGGCGAGACCCGCGGCGTGCTCGCGGCGCGGCTCTCCCCGGTCCCCGGCGACCCCATCTCCTACGCCGCCGGCCTCTCTGAGGTGTCGGTCGGGGCCTTCCTGCTCGGCACCGTCGTCGGCGAGATACCGTGGGCGCTGGTGACGGTGCTGGCCGGCGACTCGATGCGGACGCTCTCGGTGACCGGCTTCTCGCTCAGCCCCGCTGCTGTCGTGCTCATCGCCAGTCTCGGCGTCATCGTGCTCGCGGGGCCGCTGTACACGCGCCTCCGCGGGGACCCGCTGGTCGACTAGATGCGGACCTCGAAGCGAGCGCCGCCGGCCTCGCTCTCGCAGGCCTCGACGTCCCAGCCGTGCGCCCGCGCGATGCGCTCAACGATGGAGAGGCCGAACCCCGTCCCGTCTGCGATGGTCGTGTAGCCGTGCTCGAAAATCTGGTCGCGGTGGCCCTCCTCGATGCCCGGGCCGTCGTCGGCGACGAAGAAGCCCCGGTCGTCGTCGAGCCGTCCGACGGTAATCGTCACCTCGTCGCCGCCGTGGGTGACGGCGTTGCGAAGCAGGTTCTCCAGCAGTTCCTGGAGCCGGTCGGGGTCGGCCTGCAGCGAGAGCGTGACCCAGCTGTCCAGCGTCGCCGCGGGCGCGTCCACGGAGGCCCAGGCCCGGCGCACAACCGGCTCCAGGTCGGTCGTCTCCAGCGCCCCGACGGTGTCGCCCTGGCGGGCCAGCGTGAGCAGGTCCTCGATGAGCACGTCCATCCGTTCGGCCGCGTCCTCGATTGCCGCGACGTGTTCCACGTCGCCGGTCTCCCGTGCCAGCGTCGCCCGGCCGAGAATCACGTCCAGCGGGCCGCGGAGGTCGTGGGAGACGACGCTGGCGAACTCTTCGAGGCGCTTCTCGCGTTCCTTGCGCGCCTCGATGTCCCGCAGGATGCCCGCGGTCCCGCGGAACTCGCCGTCCGCCGTCGGGAGGAGGGCGATGTGCAACTCGCAGGGGATGGCGTCGCCGTCGACGGTCTCGACGGTGACCTCGAACTTCGCGGCCCGCCGCTCGGAACTCTCTATGAGGTCGCGGATGTGGCGCTCGCCGGTCTCGACGTCGTCCTCGTCGAGCAGGACCGAGACGTGCTCGCCCTCTATGTCCGACGGGGCGTGTCCGGCGAGGTCCTCGATTGCGTCGTTGATGAACGCGAAACAGCCCTCGTCGTCGACGACGTAGACCGGGTCGCTGACCGCCTCGATGATGGTCTCGTAGCGCTCCAGTTCCTGTTCGTGCCGGCGCTTCTCGGTGATGTCCGTGATGAACCCCTCCAGTGCGACGAGGTCGCCGTCCTCGAAGACGCCGCTGCCCCGCTCCCAGCACCACCGCACGTCCCCCTCGGCCGTCCTGATTCGGTACGTCACCTCGAAGGGGTCGCCGCGGTCGACGGCGTCCTGCACCTCCGTCCACATCCCGTCGCGGTCCTTTGGGTGCAGTATCTCCTCGCCCCACTCGACCGCGCCGCTCTCCAGTTCCTCGGCAGTGTAGCCGGTCAGCGCCTCGCACCCCTGGCTGACGTACTCCATCGGCCACCCGCGCTCGTTGCGACACCGGTAGACCATCCCCGGGAGGTTCCCGATGAGCGTCGCCAGCATCCGGTCGGTCTCCGCCGCCGGGGCTGCCGGCCGCTCCGCGCTGACCTCTGCCTCGATGCGGTCGGCCAGGACGTCGTAGTCGCCGTTCACCCGCTCTTTTCGGAGGTACTCGCTCACGCCGCGGGAGATGGCCTCGCTGGCGACTGCCTCCGACCCTTCGCCGGTGAACAGCACGAACGGCAGGTCGGGGTACTCCTCGCGAACCCGCTCCAGCAGGGTCACTCCGTCCGTTCCCGGGATGTCGTACTCGCTGACGACGCAGTCCACGTCGGCCGTCGCGAGGGCGTCGAGGGCCTCGTCCGCGCCGGTCGCGGTCTCGACCGAGAACCGTTCGCGCTCGTCTTCCAGCGACGCCGCGACCGCTGTCGCACGGTCCGGACCGGCGTCTACGTACAGTATGCGAACCTCCGCGCCCGCCCCCATTATCATCAGTCGAACTATTCTCGCACTCGGTTAAAAATAATCGGGCGGTTCCAGCCCGCTCAGTAGAACGTGTCGGCGCAGTCGAAGACGACGCCGTGGTTCGGACAGACGTACTTGCAGTGACGGTGGACCATCGGCGTCTCGCACTGTGGACACGGCCGCCCGCCCGGTTCGCTCATGTCCCCAGCGAGGGGTCGGGACTACTTTTGCGTTCCGCCAGGAGGACCGCGACCCCACCGGCGACGCCCGCCAGCAGACCGCCGACGTGTCCGAGCGGCGCGGTCCCGCTGGCGAACACGACGCCGGGGACGAAGTCGTTCGCCAGCACCGTCGCCACGATGACGAGGCCCGACCCGGTGAACACGCCGTCGACGACCGTCACCGTCGCCGGAGCCCAGATTGCCCTGCCGCCCATCCGGACGACGTACAGCGCCACGAGCCCAAGCGCCGCGCCGCTGGCCCCGAGCGTCCCGAGTCCCGGCGCGCCGCCGAGGTAGGCCGCGAGCTGGGCGAGCGTGCTCGCGTAGCCGGCGAACACGTAGAAGGCGAGGAACCTGTGGTCGGGCAGCACGGTCTCGACGAGGCCGCCGTAGACGACGATGACCACGAGCGTCGTCAGCAGATGCGACGGGTTCCGGTGGGCGAAGGGGGCCATCACCCAGCCGGGCGTCGGGTCGAGGTTCGCGAGGAAAAAGTACTGCCAGCCCTCGACGCCGTAGGCTAGCCAGACGAGCAGTTCGAAACCGAAGACAGCGAGCAACAGCGAGACGACTCCGAGCGTCACACGCTTGCTTGCCAGCCACCGGAACCCGGCGCGAAGCGGGGTGTCCTCGGTGGCCGTCATTCCCTCCTCAGCACTCCGACCAGCCGCAGGCCTCGCAGGTCTTGCAGCCCTCGGAGTAGTACAGCGACAGCGAGCCACACTCCGGACACTCGGGGTTCTCGCCGGCGTCGATGAGTGCCTGCTGGTCGCCCTCCGTCGTCGCCGATTGACCCTGGGCCGCCGCGGGGCCGCCGTCGGTCTCGGGGCCGGCCGCGCCGAGTTCGGCCTGCTGGTCGCCCTCACTCGCGGCTCCGCCGCTCGTCTTGCCCGAGGACTCCCTGCGGTCGTCCTCGCCCTCGTCGACTTCGTCTGCCGTCTCCTCCAGCGTCTGCTGTTGCGGGTAGGCCCGCTCGACGTCGCCTTCGAGGTAGCGCCGCATCGCGGTGCCGATGGCGTCCGGGATGGACTGAATCTGCTCGCCCTTGTCCCAGGCGACCTTCGGCGACCGGATGCCCTGCAGTTCCTCGGCGATCTCGTTCGGGTCCACGCCGGCGCGCAGCGCCGTCGAGATGGTCTTGGCCAGCGCCTCGGTAAAGGAGGCCGTGAAGCCGCCGGAGTTGCCGATGTTGGCGAACAGTTCGAACGGCCGGTCGGCCTCGGGGTCCTCGTTGATGTTGACGTACAGTTTCCCGTAGCCGGTGTCGATGCGCTGGGTCACGCCGTGGAGCACGTCGGGGCGGGTCTGCTTGGTGGCGAACTCCGGCCGGTCGCCGTCGACCGTGCCGAGAATCTCGGAGACCTGCTGGTCGAGTACCGCCTGGACCTCCTCGCTCTCGACGAAGGCCTCGATGCCGCCGAAGACCTCCTCGATTTGCTCGACCAGCGCCTCCGCGGCCTCGCTCTCGTCGGCGAACTCGGTGTTGTCCGCCCGCGTCGTCAGCACCTGCTTCGAGCGGGTGCCGTCGCGGTAGTAGGTGACGCCCTTGCCGCCGTGGTCGTAGACCCACTCGAAGACCTCCTTCGCGTCCTCGGTGGTGGAGTCGTTGGGCGCGTTGACCGTCTTCGAGATGGCGGAGTCGACGCCCTCCTGGCAGGCGGTCTGGACGCCGGCGTGTTCCTTCGCCGAGAGGTCGCCGGTCGTGACGAACAGCTCGCCGATGGCGTCGGGCACCGTCGTCAGGCCCTCCACGCCGTTGAACTGGTTGTTCGCCATCTGCTCCTGGGCCTCCTCCTTGACGGCATCGACGTCGATGCCGTTGTCCTCCAGGGTGCGCAGGAAGTAGTCGTCGAACTCGACGAGCATCTCGTCGCCCTGCACGTCGTCGGAGACGTTCTTGTAGTAGGCGACGTTGTAGATGGGCTCACAGCCGCCGGTGGTGTTGCCGACCATCGACGTCGTGCCCGTGGGAGCGATGGTGGTCGTGTTGTGGTTGCGGATGGCGAAGCCGTCGGCCCAGTTGTCGGCGTCGCGCCCGGTCTGTTTCTCGAACCAGTCGCGGTACGCCGTCGGGTCGGCGTACTTCGAGTTGGTCCACTCGTCGAAGCTGCCGCGCTCCTCGGCGAGTTCGTGGCTCGTCCACTTCGAGTGGTGGTTGATGTGGGTCATGACCTGGCGGGCCGTCTCGTTGGCCTCGTCGGAGCCGTACTCCATGCCCAGCTGGATGTACAACTGTGCCAGACCCATGATGCCCAGGCCGATTTTCCGCATCTCGCGGACCTTCCGCTCGATTTCCGGTACCGGGAAGTCGGACATCGTGACGACGTTCTCCAGGAACCGTGTGCCGAGTTCGATGCGGCGGTCGAACTCCTCCCAGTCGATGGCCTCCTCGAGGAAGGCGGTGATGGCGTCCTCCAGCGAACCGAAGTCGTCGGCGTTGTTCGCCGACCAGACCCGCCAGTCCGGCGCGCCCTCGGCGGCCAGCGTCGAGAGATTGATGTGGCCGAGGTTGCAGGCCTCGTACTCTTCGAGCGGCTGCTCGCCGCAGGGGTTGGTCGCGAGGATGCGGTGGTCGGGGTGTTCCTCGACGTCGAAGGAGTGCTGTTTGTTGACGCGCTCGAGGTAGATGACGCCCGGTTCGCCGTTCTCGTGGGCGCCCTGGACGATGCGCTCCCAGACGAGGTTGGCGGGCACCGAGAGCACCTCGCCGGCCTCGACGTGTTCGCCGAGGTCGAACATTTCGTAGAGCTCCTCCGTCTGCGGGGTGGCGACGTGGGGTTCGCCGGTGCGGGGGTTCGTGAAGGTAAAGTCCTCGTCGTTCTTGACCGCCTCCATGAAGTCGTCGGTGATGCCGACGGAGATGTTGAAATTCGAGAGGTGGCCCTCGACGGCGTTGCGGAGGTGCTTGGGAACCTTCCCTTCGTCGTCGATGAGTTCGCGGGCCTCCTCCAGGGCCTCGGCGAAGGAGTTGTGGGTGTAGTCGTCGGGGTCGTTCAGGCGCAGGGTGTGTGCCAGCGAGACGTCCTTGTTCTTGGCGTGGATGAACTGGATGACGTCCGGGTGGGAGACGCGCATGACGCCCATCTGTGCGCCGCGGCGCGCGCCGCCCTGGGCGATGGTCTCGCACATCTGGTCGTACGTGCGCATGAACGTGATGGGCCCGGAGGCGATGCCGCCGGTGGAGCCGACGGGGTCGCCGTACGGGCGGAGCCGCCAGAAGGCATAGCCCATGCCGCCGCCGCTCTGGAAGACCTGTGCGGCCTCCTTCGCTGTCTGGTGGATGTCGTCGATGTCGTCGTCGGGGGAGTCGACGAAGCAGGCAGACAGTTGCTGGAGTTCGTCGCCGGCGTTCATCAGCGTCGGCGAGTTCGGCATGAAGGAGAGCCGCTCCATCGCGTCCTGGAACTCCGCGGCCGTCTGCTCGACGTGCTCGCGGACGTCTGCCGGGAGTTCGGGCACTATCGTCTCGTAGGCGAACTTGTTGACGTTGTACTCGGTGAGCGCCGTCGAGACGTCGTCGTCGGCGGAGACGCCCTTCCCGAAGACCTCCTCGGCGAGTTCGTCCCGGCGGGGGTGGTCGGGCTTGAGCTGGTCTGGCGTCACCGAGACGTCGACGTTCTCGGTCCGCGCCTCGAAGACCGCCTCGGCGAGGGCGATGTTCTTCGCGACGCGCTCGAACAGCTCCTCCTGTTGCTCGACGAGGTCGCCGTTCGCGTCCTTGCGGAGGTAGCGAGCGGGAAGGATGTTGTGATACGCGTTACCCGTCAGTCGGTCTTCGAGGGTGTCCCCCTCGGTGCGTTTGATGGGCAGGGTGAGGTCGTCGGCGTCGCGCTCGCTGCTCATGCGCGCTCACCTCTGACCGGTACTCGTGTGGCGATACACCGCCGCTGGCGTGGCCCCATTCCTCTCATTTGTAACGAAAGTCGTGTTCGGCTCGGCCCCAGATAACGGTTTGGGTATCCGGATTTCGGTCGTGCGATACAGATGTCACTGTCCTGTTTATTTCGCCGCGAGACAGCTGACTCGCGGTGTATTTCCTACGGAGCAAAAGCAGGGCGCGGACCCTCTTAATGCTCGGTAGACCGGAGTGAAAGTGAAATGGGTCGGGCATGATTCACGAGATGGCGGGCGAAATCCCAGTCGAAATCGAAGGGGGTTTCGACTGGAGATAGCGGGCCAGGAGGCTTATGCCTTCTCCGGCTGTCACGTTCACTATGCCTGTGTCCCCTGCTCTGACAGTTCTCCAGCTCGGCGAACTCGCATCGCCGCCGGCGTTGCTGGTCGGGCTCCTCCTGCTCGCGCTGGTCATCGTGGTCGGGCGGGTCGTGCTCGCCATCGCCTGGCGGCTGGTCCTCATCGCGCTCGTCGTCGTGACGCTACTGTGGGTTCTCGGCGTGCTGGGGCTGGCCTGAGAGGCCCGCTACACGCCCGACAGGAAGTTCCTGATGACGTCGTGGCCCACCGCCGTGAGAACCGACTCGGGGTGGAACTGCACGCACTCGATGGGGTATTCCCGGTGGCGAATGCCCATCACGAGGTCCTCGCCGTCGACTTCGGTGGTCGCGGTGACGTCGAACTCCTCGGGCACCGCCGTCGCGATGAGCGAGTGATAGCGCCCGGCCTGGAAGCCCTGGTCGAGTCCCGCGTAGACGCCCGCGCCGTCGTGGTCCATCGGGAACGCCTTGCCGTGGATGGGTTCGGGGGCGCGTCCGACGGTACCGCCGTAGGCGTGGACGGCCGCCTCCAGACCCAGGCAGACCCCCAGCGTCGGCACCTCGGGGCTGACTTCCCGCAGCACGTCGGTCGTGACGCCCACGTCGCGCTCGTTCTCCGGATGGCCGGGTCCCGGCGAGATGACGATGGCGTCGGGGTCGACCGCGCGGACTTCCTCCAGCGACGCGGTGTTGCGCACCACCTCGGTCTCGGCGTACTCGCTGACGTACTCCACGAGGTTGTAGGTGAAGGAGTCGAAGTTGTCGATAAAGAGCACGCGCGGCCGGTCGGCGGGCATCGACGGCTCGTCGCCGGACTGGGTGACGCTGTCGGGCTGGTCGGTCCCGACCGACGCCTCGTTGCCGTCGCTGCTGCTCATCGGGACACCTCCTCGGCCCGGGCGGTCCCTGGTGGCTCGCCCTCGATTCGCTCCAGCGCCGTCAGCACGCCGTCCATCTTCTTCTCGGTCTCCTCGTACTCCGCGGTCGGGTCGCTGTCGGCGACGATGCCTGCGCCTGCCTGGACGGTGATTCGCTGGCGTTCGGTCGGCGACTGGCGTTCGTCGTCCGATAGCTGCTCCACTGCTCGCGGGTCGCTTTGCTCCCCGCTCGCTCGTTCTGAGGAGCGTAGCTCCTCAATGGTCGCCGAGCGGATGACGATGGCGAAGTCGGCGTCGTCCTGCCAGGAGACGTAGCCGACGCCGCCGCCGTAGGGTCCCCGGGGCGACAGTTCCAGGTCGTCGATTATCTCCATCGCGCGAATCTTCGGGGCACCCGAGAGCGTCCCGGCCGGGAACGCGGCGCGCACGGCGTCGAAGGCATCGTACTCCGTGGCCAGCGTCCCGGTCACCGTGGACTCGATGTGCTGGACGTGGCTGTACTTCAGCACGTTCATGAACTCCTCAACGCGGACGCTGCCGGCCTCTGCGACCCGGCGCACGTCGTTGCGCGCCAGGTCGACCAGCATCGTGTGCTCGGCGCGTTCTTTCCCGTCGGCCAGCATCTCGCCGGCCAGGCGGCGGTCCTCGACGGGGCTGGACCCGCGCGGGCACGTGCCGGCGATGGGGTTCGAGACGACGTGGCGGTTGTTCACCGACACCAGCGTCTCCGGGCTGGCACCGACGATGGTCAGGTCGTCGTACCCGAGCAGGTACATGTACGGCGAGGGGTTGACCGCCCGCAGCGCCTCGTAGAAACCCAGCGGGTCGACCTCGCCGTACAGTTCCCGTGTCCGCGAGATGACGCCCTGGTAGATGTCGCCGCTGTAGACGGACTCCTTCGCGCGCTCGACTGCCTCCTCGTAGTCCTCCTGCGGGCCGGCGACCTCGCGTTCGCGCCGGAAGCCGCCGGTGTCGGGCGTCCGGGCACTGTCGAGCAGGTCGGCGACGCGCTCGGCCTCCTCCTGTAGTGCGTCGTAGCGCTCGCCGGCGTCTTCGCCGGGCCTGACGACCGGCGTGAACACCAGCGAGAGGCTGTCCTCCGCGTGGTCGAACGCCAGCGTCTTCGTCGTCAGGACGAACTGCGCGTCGGGGTAGCGGGAGTCGGGTGCCTCCAGACCCACCTCCTCCAGCCAGAGGTCGTAGACCGCGTCGTAGGAGAGAAAGCCCACGAGTCCGCCTTCGAGGTGCTGACGTTCGCTGTCGGGGAACCCGCGCAGCGCCACGTCGGGCAGCGTCGCCCGCAGGCTGTCTAGCGTGTCCCCGCCGTTGGGTTCGACCAGCCCCTCGTAGCGGTCGTTCAGAATCTCGACCTCTGTGGTCTCGCCGCCGTCGTCGACCGTGACGACCGCTTCGGGGTCGTAGCCGACGAAGGAGAAGCGGGCGTGACGGTCGTCGCCGCTGGGTGCGAACGCGCCGTCGGGGTCGCTGGAGGCGACCTTCTCCGCGCTCTCCAGCAGGAAGGCGTACTCGCCGGCGTCGGCGTCGCCGGTCCGCCCGGTCACCGCGGCGTAGGCCGCCAGCGGTTCCACGTCGGCGTCCAGTTCCACCGCCGTTCGGACGACCGCCGGGCGGTCGCCCTCGGCCAGGTCGACGAACTCGTCGCGGCCGTGGTCGAGCGTCGGCGTCATGCGGCCTCCCCCGCTCCCGCGGCCCGCGCCCGCGCGACGAACTGTTCCATCGCGTCGTGGTCTTTCACGCCGCCCTCGCGCTCGACGCCGCTGGCGGTGTCGACGGCGTAGGGGCCGACCGTCTCGACGGCATCGGCGACGTTGTCCGGGGTCAGTCCCCCGGCGAGGACGACCGGCACGTCGACTGAGTCGACGACCTCACGGGTTCGCTCCCAGTCGTGGGTCTCGCCGGTCCCGCCGCCGCCCGCGTCGTCCACGGAGTCGACGAGGACGGCGTCCGCGTGGTCGGCGTACTCGACTGCCTCGTCCGGGCCGACGGCGGCGACGACCGTCACGCGGGCCCGGGAGCGCAATCCACCCACGTATTCGGGCGGCAGCGTCCCGTGGACCTGGATGGTGTCGGCCCGGACCTCGCGCTGGAGCGCCATCGCCGCCTGCACCGACTTGGGCATCGTCACGAGCACGCTGGAGACGAAGGGCGGCAGGCCCGCCACCAGTTCCGCCGCCCGGTCGACGGTGACCTCCCGCGGCGTGTCGACCGGCACGTCGACGATGAATCCCACCGCGTCCGCGCCGGCGTCGACGGCCGCGTCACGGTCCGCCTCGTTCGTGACGCCACAGAGCTTCACCCGCGTCATGCGCCGATGTTCCTGAGCTGGTCCAGTTTCGCCTCGGCAGCGCCCGAGTCGATGGCTTCCGCGGCCCGTGCGACGCCGTCTTCCAGCGAGTCCGCCGCGCCCGCGATGTAGATTGCCGCGCCAGCGTTCGCGAGGATGATGTCCCGCTTCGCGCCGGTCTCCTCGCCGGTGACGATGGCGCGCATGTCCGCCGCGTTCTCGTCGGGCTGTCCGCCCGCGACGGCGGCGATGTCGGCCTGCGCCAGTCCGAGGTCGGCCGGCGTGAACGTGTATTCGGTAATCTCGTCGCCGTCGACCTCCGCCACGGCCGTCTCGCCGTGGATGGCGATTTCGTCCAGGCCGGAGCCGTGGACGACCATCGCGCGCTCGACGTCCATCTGCGCCAGCGCGCGGGCGAGCACGGGAACGAGGTCCGGGTCGTAGACGCCGACGACCTGCGCGTTCGCGCCGGCGGGGTTGGTCAGGGGGCCGAGGACGTTGAAGATGGTCCGCATTCCCAGTTCCTTCCGCGGGCCGATGACGGCCTTCATCGCCGGGTGGAAGACGGGCGCGAGCATGAAGCCGATGCCCGCGTCCTCGATGTGTGACTCCACGGAGGCGGGTTCCGCGTCGACGGTCACGCCGATTTCCTCTAGCACGTCGGCGCTGCCAGACGACGAGGACACCGAGTAGTTGCCGTGTTTGGCGACGGGCACGCCGGCGCCCGCGGCGACGATGGCGCTGGTCGTCGAGACGTTGATGGTGTCGTAGTCGTCGCCGCCGGTCCCGCAGGTGTCCACGAGTGTCTCCCGTTCGGGTGCGATGGTCCGGGCGGCGTCGCGCATCCCCTCCGCGAAGCCGGCGATCTCGGTCTCGGTCTCCCCTTTCGACCGGAGCGCGGCCAGTAACGCGCCGATCTGTGCCTCCGTGGCGTCCTCGAAGACGGCGGTGGCCGCGGCGCGTGCCTCTCCCTGTGTCAGGTCCTCCCCCTCCGTGACGCGTTCGATGTAGTCTTCCATTCTGAATCACCAATGTACGATTGTGCGTTACAATGAACACAATCGTACACCAACTTAACGCTGTCGCCTCCCGCTGCAATCCGCGTGACGCGAGCGGGATGGGAATTCGAAACCTTCAATTATCCCTGCGGATAACCGAAGGATGCAATCGCACCAGCGAGGGTTCGTGGTCTAGGCTGGTTATGACACCTCCTTGACATGGAGGAGGCCGGCAGTTCAAATCTGCCCGAACCCATCCTACCTTAAGGGATTCCGGCAACAACATCCGGAAGTCACTTCTCAAATCGCGGGGGTGAGCCGCTGTGTCTAAGCAACAGCGGCAGTTCGACCCCGATTCCTTACCGAACCCCCGCTGTTTGTACTGTGGTGAGTCGTTCGATCCAGACGACCAACCGCAGTGTCCAGCGCGCGCTGAGGGGGTGTGCCGCCCATGATCGTCGGCGGCCCGCTCCCCGCGTGTCACGAGACGATCGACAACCACGACGACTGGCGCGCGGCGAAAGATACCGATCTTGACCAGCGTGGTCCCTGCCGCTACTGCTTCCCCGAGTGCGAGACTACTGGGGATATCGACGCGCCGCTGTCGCAGTTGGTGACCGCAGACTCCCGCTCGGGCCGCGTGGTTCACATCGACGCCGACCACGGCGACCCGACCTACGACCCACCCATCAGACAGTCGTCGCTGGCCGCCCAGCTCGCCGCTGAGGACTTCGGACCGGAAGATATCGGGCTCGACCCGGTCGCGGGAGGTGACGTCTGATGCCGAGTGAGTGGCCCGTTGAGCGAGATGATCACGCGTACAAGCCACTCCCAGAGAGCTGGCTCGACCACCCAGCCGCGGAGGACCCTTCGAAGCGAGGGCCGCGCTGTCTGGCCGTCAGCTGTGAGATCAAGGAGGGGCGCATCATCCGCGTCCGCTACGGTCACCTCGTCAGCGCGAACGTCGTCGAGACGGTTGGACCCGCGGTCGCGAATCCAGATGGGGAGGGCTACGTGCCGAAGGGGCTGGTCGACGGCACGGGCTGGCCCCGGTCGTACGTGCCATCGCCGGGTGTCGACCTGGACGAGTTGCGGACCTGCGAGCGCCGACATCTCGTCGACCTCTGGCGCGATCGGTTGGACTTCGCCTTCGAGTACGAGCGCGAGGTCCTCGACGAGGATCCGGAAGCACGTCTGGTCGCTGATGGCGGACTACCAGTTGATGAGACTGCTCGATGCGAGGATTGCGGCGTCTCCAACCGCGAAGAAGCCTTGCGAGCGATTCAGGTGTGCGATGGTGGTCGGGAGTTGTTGTGCTCTTCGTGCTTCGAGGACGCGCTTGCTGACGGTCGCGTGTCCCGAGACGACGAGCGGCTGAAGACCGATGGCGGCCAGGTTGCACTCTCACGCAACCCCGACGTGCGGGAAGTGGCACAGTTGGAGCATGACGAGTACAAGCCCACGTGTCCCGATTGCGGACGCTATGTCGGGCACTCGAAGAGCGGCGGCAAACCGCTTCCGGGAATCGTTCCAGAATGTTTCGGATGGGAGTGTCAGGACTGCAATCTGACCTTCCCGTCCAACTGTGCAGGCCGGAACGCTCCCGGGTTCAACGACAGCATGGCCGGTCTGAAAGTCAAGTTTCGCGACGGGAAGGCTCGATGGGTTCCAGTTCCAGAGCGGTATATCGGACCTGACGTTGACGACCACGGAGGTGACCAGGCGTGAGTCGCTCGCGAGATCCCCTCGCAGAGCCGAAAGCCATCGGCGAGGACGTCGAGGCACTCGTCATAGACGCCGTCGACGGCCTACAGGCCGCGGGCAACGCCGAGGCGTTCTACGACGCCGTCGCGACGGACGTGATCGGCCCGCGGACCGCCCCAACTGTGTCCTTTGGCGGCATCCCGCTGGTCGACGCCGACACGCTAGTCGAGATCAAGGCCTGCAAGCGCCACGTCAGCAACGGCGCGCGCGGAAACCGGCCTGGGCGGTGGCTGATTCCCGTCGACCAGCTCGACGCAATGGTCTCCGAGAGCGGCGTGTTCCTGCTGGCTGTCTACGAGGAGCACGAGGACGCGAAGCGCCTCGTCGAGATGGTGATCGTCCCAGCGACCCTCCTGGAAGAACACCTGCGCGATAGCTGGTACGAGGTCGACCGCCACGAGCAGGAAGTGGCGCAATTGCCCTGGCCCGAACTCGTCGGTCGGGGGTGACCGGCGATGGCAGGTGAGGGCCAGACCCGGGCAACCCGCAGTCACACGCACGAGCGAAGCGCGGAACTTCGCGAGAAGATCGGCGAAGACCCCGCTCGCTTCCTCGACCGGCCGCTGTTCGACAGTGGCTCGCAGTATAACACGGAGCCGGGCTGGTTCATCCAGAAGCGCATCGAGGGCATCGACTCCAAGCGCGTCATCAACTTCTGGCTCCAGATCGAGCACCAACTCGACCGCGGGCCGCGCGAGAAGATCGTCGAGATGCTGGAGCGCCGGGCGTCGCGCCTGGACGAAATCGGCGAGCGCCCCGACCGCCTGGAAGAGCGCGACGGTCGGGACCGGCCGCCCGGTGAGTGGTACATCGTTCGCGATGGCGAAGCGAAACCCTGGGACGAGGTCGACCGGAACGCGGCCGGCGCTGGCGTGTCTGGAACTTCTCGGGCTCTCGCGACCGACGGAGGTGAGGGCGATGTCTGAGATATCTATCGATTACCGACGGGCCCTACGTAACGCGTGTTCATGCACGGGTAGGAATACCGCCCCTCCTGAGTTTCCGCCAGACCCATCGTCGTCGTCATCCCCACCTTCATCTCCGTCGTGGGTAAGTAGTTGGAAAACCGCAACAACAGCCGTTACGGTACCACTGAAAGCCGCTACAACTTCTGGAGTTATTGCTACCTCCATAGTCCTGGCCGGATCTTCTTCCGGCATAAGCGTAGGGGGTGCCTCAAACCAGACCACTCAAACTGCCGAATTTGCGGGGTATAGTCTGAGGCGAACCACCGCAAACAACCACGGAAACGCGATACTCGGGAGTAGAGAGTCTCATAGAACCACATCTGCTATCTTAGCGCTACTTAGCGCACGACGACGGAGGTGGTTCAATTGACTGGTTGTATCACGCGGAACCCTGGCGAGTGTACCACCTGCGGAGCGGAGCCGAATCCAGCAGGAAACGACTGTTGGGAGTGCCCCAATTGTGGGCTGACTGGCTGCGGTATCAGCGGGTGCGAGCACGGAGGTGAGTCACGTGAGTAGTCTCCCCGACTCGTTGTCGGAACTCTCGCGGGTCTGCATCGAGTGTGGCGACCGCGTCGACGAGCAGTATCTCGACAGCGAGGGCCGCTGTGTGGGCTGTCGCTACGGAGGTGAGCGCTGATGGTCGAGCGGACCTACGAGGGCCAGCCGCTCGACGGTACCTACCAGCACATCACCGAGCGCCCGGTGCAGTCGCCCGACGACCAGGAGGACGACGCCGACGACGTCGAGGCTGGTGAGACGGTCTACGCCACGGATCCCGAGCCAGACGGTGAGCAGACCGTCGAGAACGTGCCGATGCCGGGTGATCGGCCCGATGTCGAGGGCCAGAGCACGTTCGAGGACTGGAGGTGGTCCGCGTGACGCGCGAGGACAAGCTCTGCCCACGCCCTCGCGAGCACGCCCTTCCTGGCGGTGACCTCGCCGTCTCGAGTCACTGGGTCTGGGGCGTCCGCGGCGCAACGACGGTTGCGGCGGCGGACAAGCCCTTGTACCGATTGCTGCTGGACATCCTCGCCGACGAGCATGTTCCCGATCTCATGTCGGCGCATCTCGCCTCCGAGTGCGACGATCTGGTCGATGTTCGCCAGACGGTGGTCGACATCGATCGCGGTGTCGTGGGTGCTGACGGCCACGGCTATGGGATGTCGTTTTGCTTCAGAGTCCGGGACGCAATCGACGAATACCGTGACCGCGACCCACTCACGCTGGGCGCAGTCGGCTGCTCCGGCTCGAAGTACGAGGACGACCAGCCGATCCCCGCGAAAGCGCGGTACAAGGGTGCCTACTGGACGAACAAGCGCAGGTACGGAGAGACGTGCGCCGACGAGTGGCGCATCATCTCTGCCGAGCACGCGGTCCTCGACCCGGCGACGCCGATCGAGCATTACGAGAAGACGCCCAGCGACCTGCGAGGGATTCCCGTTGACTCGGACCAGCGCCTTCCGTCCGGAGACGACGTGACGACGCTCCTCGACAGGTGGGCGCTGGACGTCCACGAGGGGCTGTCAACGTGGTTGTCGAACGTTGCTAGTGGTGTCGATCCCCGAGACGTAGAGTTAGAAGTGCTCCTCGGTCGGGACTACCGCAAGCCGCTGGAGGACCGTCATGTCTTCGACGCACTCCTTATACCCGGCGAGCTGTCGGTGTCGTTCCCATTCCAAGATGTTGCGCAAGCCCAGGGTGGGATGTTCGAGCAGATCGACTGGATGGGCGACGAGGTCGATGCTGCGACCGAGGCTGTCACTGACGGAGGTGAGTCGCCATGACGGCGAAGTACAGCACCGGCTCGGACGACGACCACGTCCGGCGCTGGGACCGTGACCGGCTCTACACGCTGGCGCAGTGGTCGAGCAAGCCCTTCGTCGGCCACCGTCACCGTCACGAGACCGTTGACCACCGCATCGTCATCGCCTACACGCACGGGGTTGGCGTCGACGTCCGTCACGAGGTCCGCTCGAAGGACTCCGCGAAGTTTCCCGACGAGTGGGCCACTGTCGAGAGTATCGAGGTGCGTGACTACGGCGCCCAGCACACCAGGAAGCCGGAGATGAGGTGGTTAGAGTGAGCCTCGACCAGCCAGACGCCGACGTCGCCTATCGGACGGCGGCTCGCCACGACTACCGGCGCCAGGAGGCTGTCGACACCACGACGGAGACCATGCCTGCGCCGGCTCGCCACGGCGCGAACGGTACCTTCACCCTCGAAGATCTCGAGCGGGACGCCGATGAACTTCGCCGGAAGTGGGGCCTTGACGATGATCGGCCGCTGCCCAACGGGAGTGCCTACCAGCACGCACGCGCTGCCTGGCTGGCGACGGACGATATCGTCGAGTACGACGACAAGGAGTATCGCGTGCTCTCCCGGGACTTCGAGCATCCCCACGACGACGAGGACGGTCGCTTCGCCGTCACGCTCGTGAGTTCGCCGTGGCGAGCTGGTCGCGAGATCGGTGGCGAGTACCGCGCGTTCTACAAGTACGACCTCACGTTGCGGCCAGTCGACGACGACGGCGCGATCCGCTGGGGATCGACACCGGATCGCTCGTTCTCGGTCAAGATCCGCCCGCAGCGGGAGGACCTCATCCAGAAGGACGGTTCCTCGTTCGATATCCCGTACAGCGAAGGATCATTCCTGACTGTCCAGGCGACGTGGCTGGAGGATATCACCGAAGCCATCGCTCTCGCGACGAAGTTCCTGGGCGGAGCGCTGGGCTACCAGTTGAAAGTTGACGATATCTGCCAGGACTCGGCACGCTTCACCAAGGCCGAAGTGCATCAGCGCATCGAGCGCGTGAAAGAGCAACACGTCGTCCAGACGATCCGCCAGTCTGCGGATCTGCTGGCTGCCCACGAGGCCGACCTGGATACGCGCGGGAAGTACGAGGACGGCAAGTGGATGGAGTGCTGGCTGCAGACCGACGCCTGGGAGAAGCTCGGGTTCCCGGCGCTGGACGCCCAGCTCTCCATCAAGGTCTACTATCCCGACCACCCCGAGAAGTTGGAGTATCCGATGGATCAGCCGAAGGTCGAGGTCGCGCTGGAGGGCAAAGAACGCGTCTACGACGAGGAGCAGAACCAGCGTGTCCGCCGTGCGATTCCGATGAACCGCTGGAACGAGGTGATGGCTGTCCTGGAGGAGGTCCTGCTGACGCACCTCTCGTGGGCCGACGTTCGCGAGGACCATCTCGTCGCCGACGACTACAGTGACGGCCCCGACGCGCCACCGATTGCCTTTCAGAAGCCCGAGGGTCGCCGCGAGTGGCTGCAGCGCCATTACGAGAGTCTCGTGCCGCCGTTGTACCGGCAGGCGACGAGTCACCGAACGGACCTGGTGTACGACATCCTCGCGGCGCTTCGTGACGCGCCCGATGATGCTGCCGGGATGACTTACGACCAGCTGGTCGAGCAGACAGGCGCGGCGTATCGGACCGTGCGCAAGCACGTGCGCCGGCTGTGTGAGGCTGGCCCGGCTCGCGGCCCTGGAATCCTCGAACGCGAGCGCGGCGCCGTGACGCTGGTTAGCTGGTCGAGTCGCTTCCTTGAGGAACTCGGCCAGGACGTCCTCGACGAGATCAACCCTGGCGACCAGCCCGAAGATCGTCGCGACCGTGCCGAGGAGCGTCGCGAACGTCGCGAGCAGCGGCAGGCCGACCAGGAGGACGTCGACCGCGCCGAGTCGGTCGCTGCTGGTGAGGACGAGTCCACTGGTGGCGACGCCGGCGACGGCTCCTCGACGTGGCGCTACTTCGGAGACGTCGACCTCCGTCCCGACCAGCTCGCTCGCGCGCTCGACCAGGAGTATCTCGACCACGACGAAGTCCGCGTTCGCGTCGACAACAGTCCGCTGTTCGCGACCGGGCCGCCAGGGTAGCCCGCCGTCTCCGGCCGGTTCGCCGGGTCGGTAGCTCCTGCCATCGCACTCGCTTCTTCTTTTCAGTCCGTTCCTGTAGTCAACATATACTATCTAGATACCTTCAATAACTATTCTTATACAATTCGCTTTCACTCGGGTGTTAACGGAGCGCCAGTAGATTATTTCACCACAACTGGCGCGAAACGGCCGGCAGTCCAACCCTCGATTCCGCCGGCTCGACGTCGTTCTCGGCCGGTGCCGGCCGGTCTGGGTGGCACAGCGGTCGGCCGGTCCCCCTTAGCGTTAGTGCCCCTGAGGGGGCACGGGTAAAACGGACCGGCCCAGACCGGGCCGGCCCTTCCCGCACCGCTACCGCAGCCTGGACTGTCGGAGGAGTCCCGGAGACCAGTCAATACCGGGAGTACGGGGGTAACGGCTGTTGGGAATACTCCGACACGAGAACAGGCCAGATCTTCTTAGGCACCTTTCTGAGTTGAACGCCCCTGTGCGAAACTCCTGTACTTGATATCAGTCACCCACTGACCAGTTGCTCTCCCAAGTGACCGGGAGTTCCGCAGTGTTGAGGACGTCTGCGATCTCGGCTGGCGTGACGCTGCCCTGTTGTTCAGCCAGCTGCATCAGTTCCGCCACCTTTCCGGTCGGAACCGCGCCAGTGCCCCGGACATCCGGACGTAATACTTCGCGGCACTGTCGATGGCCTTGCTTTTCGTATTCTCGCCGCTGGCTTCGAGGAGCGCTTCAAGACGACGCTCCCTCTCATCGTTCATCCTGAGCCGCATATTTTTAC
This sequence comes from Salinibaculum sp. SYNS191, assembly GCF_037338445.1. Lineage (NCBI taxonomy): Archaea > Methanobacteriati > Methanobacteriota > Halobacteria > Halobacteriales > Haloarculaceae > Salinibaculum > Salinibaculum marinum. The sequence goes on along the minus strand of NZ_CP147838.1, from coordinate 891,739 downwards.
ACACACCCCCCAGTTTCCTGTTTTTTTGGCCTTGTTGAAACCCTCAAGTAGTGATAAGTTTCAGCGCCCGTGCTGAATAGAGTGCGCATATCTTGCACGGAGTCAACTAAAATCACTTATATATATACCGCTGTCTCACTGTCTTCGGGAAGATTCACATTCAAATAATGGACTTCTGACCTGTCCCTGAGAAACTATTATACCGCCAGCGTTGGCACGCTTCTGTGATGGCTGTTGTGGGCATGACCGATGCCACCGCGAAGATTGCACGCTATCTAGCAATTACAATTAACCGCCTCATCGCTGGGCGATACAGTCGCAGGGAAGGTATCAGCATCGGAATCGTGATCGCCCTCCTCGTCGGATTGCCCTGGTACTTTGTGGTTCCCATCATTGATCCAGTTCTTTCTCCGCTCCCGACGGTAAGCTTCACCACGGACAGCCTGACCGCGCTGTGGGGTATCCACGCCACCGTAATCACGCTGATTCTGGTTGCCCTCTCGTTTGCGTGGCAGTCTGTCCGCAATTTGCCGACCACTCCCGAAGTCGTCGAAGACCTCGCAAACAAACTCCGCTCGATCGAGACCATCACGTTTCTCTTCGCCGCGAACCTTCTCGTGGGCTTGGGTGTCATCCTCTCGACGGGTCAGTACGTCATGACAGATGTGGGACTGTCAGTGGGAGCATTGCTTCTTGTCAGCGTCGTCGTCACTATCCACCGTTTCTGGGTAGTATTCTCACTCTTGCTCCACAACACGCTGGACGAGACGGTGATGAAATTCGCGGCGGCTGCACGGACAGGGAAGTACGGAAAGGCGAGCGGGAGCTACGACGCATATCTCGAACACTTCTTCGATGCTGCGAAAGCAGATATCGAGCAGAACCGCCCCCGACGACTCGAAGATACACTCGGGAATGTGACCTCGTTGATGATTGAGTTGGATGAGGAGGACCACGAAGTCGAGATTGATCAGCAACTACTTGGTTTCGTCAGGGATCGATACCTTGGTCTACACCGCCGCAGTTTAGAAAAACCGAACGAAGAATTAGAAGACAAGGTTATCACGTCGTATGGAGCTATCTTCTACGGGGTGTCGATTACCGACGAGACGAAGATTGCCTGCTGGTCACTGGAGACGATGCCACAATTTCTCACGCAGAAGCTTGCCGAATACCCTGAGAGCGGGGGTATCGAACAAATATTGTCTCGGTTCGAAGAGTTCCAGCACAAGGTTTTGGCCTCATTCGACGGGGCAAGTTCATTAGGAGAACTGGAGACCAGTGTAACAGTACTCGACGCTTGGTTCGCAACACAGACATCTCTGTGGCGTCGTTCAATTGAGGGCGAAAGCCGCACGGCGCTGGCGTATCTGCACCACCTCCTTGACGACATCTTCCAGTTTAGACGATACGAACACGCACCGCCAGTACCAAGAGGAGAAGAAGATGCAACAGACGATGTCGTTGGAGACGTGAATCGGCAGAAACAGCAACGAGCGGATCAGTATCGCGTAGCTATTAATCGGCTACGGTTTGCGGCGTATGGCTGGGTACTCAAACTGTTCCGTGCGGACGAACTCCAAGCAACGTTTCTGGAACACGTGCTCAGTGAGTATGCCGAGAGCAAACTTGATGACATTGAGAGACCTTCAGAGATCTATTTCGGGATGAGGGACGAGGGGGGTAGACTGAGTTACTGGGAGCGATGGAATCTCAATCATGCACTCGATGACAACTACGGTAGTGCGACCACAGGGATGTCTGTCAACACGTGGTTGCTGGACTTCTACTGCACCATGCTTGTCTGGACGCTTGACTTCGATACGATGACCGCCGTCCGAGATCGTTCTCCCGAGAGCAGTGTCATCCTCGAATCTGAGGCGGACCAGCACACAGTAGACAAGATTACCGACAGGATCGCCTCGTACCGCACCAACTACCCACTCAAGAAGTTCCACGACGAATATCCACCAATCGACCAGCGGTGCAACGTTCTGATCCGCCACTTCAAAGACATCAAGACCGCACTCGACGAGCAAAAGCAACAGTGGGTACGTAAACAACCACTTGACGAAGGGCGGACGGATGGACTTGCTGAGAAGGTCAATTCACAACTGGAATCAAGCGGACTTCGGACAGTGCTCGCAGAGACGGGAGAAATCAAACAAGGAGAAGTGTTCGGTCCCGATGTTGGTGGCGATTTTAGTGGTGCTGTAGTGATGCCGCGTCGGATATTCGTTGACGATGGAGTGTCGACCTTCTTCGGTGACCGATTTACACAGCTGCTGCAACGGTACCGAAACTTCGTCGTGGAACATCTGAATTTCGAAGAGCGCACAATCAACAAATTTGCTGAACTGCCCGACGTGCTCGCAGACATCGCTGCCAATCACGAAGTTAGAGCGTTCGTCGTTGAGCAAGTTGACGGTAAAACTGTGTTGCGCGATGATGACCGAAGTGAAAGAGAACACACCGATTCCCTCGGAAGCTACCTCAGCTTCTGTGATGTCCCTGTTGTCACTGAGTCAATGTCCGAGACAGCCGCAATTGCCGTCTTCGATGCTGAGTTCGAGTACGCCGAAGACGCAGACGATCATCCGATTTCTGTGTCGGTGACGCCTGGCGAGGATGTGGAGGGGTGGAATGCTGAGGACTTGGCCGACGGCGCTGACATTCGAGACAAGGTTCATGTCCAGTTTACCTATCGTGCCCACATCGACAGTACGGACAACAACGGCATCGTTATCGATGTCCCGCGGGACACTTCATGATCGGTTATATTCTGCGACGACGCAGGAAAGGGGACCGGCGACAAGAGAACAAAGTCATCTCTCGTGTTGAGGTAAAAGATGGCGTTATCGGCATGAGATGACGCGATGTGCGAATACCTTGGAATCCCATACACCGGCCACGACTGGACTACCGCAAGGAATCCCAGATAGTAGACGGGACCTGACTCAAACTACTGTACATCATCGGCTCAAATCCAGAAGCGCACGACGAACTGTTAACTAGTCTCGACAATGCGGCAGCTCCACCCCTTGCGGAACTGTTTAAACAACCCACATCGTCTTGTCAAATATGCCAAATGATTTTCTTGGGAGTATAGAGTTCTTGTCAGAATCAGAGGACCGAACTCCCGAGGAATTCATCGACTTAGCCCACGACCCTGATATCCTCTATTACCATATCCAGGAGTCCAAGCAGAAACTCAACCGAGGAGTCAAGGTAGATACTGACGAGAAAGACGATGAGGTCCTCGTCCACTCGAAAATCGAGATTTTCCAGTCTGTGATGCAGTACGTGGAAGCGTTCAGTATCTACTATCTCGCCTACATCAAGGGACGCGAGGACTTAGTGAAGTACCTCATATCCACCTACCCGAGAGAGGTGAAGACGTTCTACACCAAACTCAACGATGGAGAAGTTGCGGAGTACCTGGATGACCACGATATCGAGGCCGATTACCGGGACCTCCTAGAATCACTGTTTGGCTACCGATTCATCACAGAGGACGCAGACGAGGAGCAGTTGGAACAGATAGATCTCGACGAGCTATCTGCAGACTCGATTGAAGACCTCGTTGAGCAGTCAGCTGAGATGCTGGATGAACAGATACAGGATATCGGGAACTTCTATCTTGAGTTCGGGAACGCGTATAACGCAGTCAAACACGGGAATCGGATAATCCCCCAAACAGACAACGAGTTCCAGATCTCAAGAGAAGGGGAAGAGGATGTAGATGTCGCGGTTGACCTCGACTTCGCACTCTTCCTTTGCAAGCATGAGGAAAAGGCCTACCTGACCGGGATCCCGGTTGACCACCTCCTTGAACACTCGCTGGACATAGCTGAACGAGTTCACGACCTCTTCACGTATCTCCGGCGAATAGCAAAGGCAGCGATAGAGGAGGAACGTGAGTTCAGCGTTCCGTTCTACGGTCCTTCCGACGGTGAGGAATCACCGCAGAGATGGGTAAAAATCTGGAATGAGCATAGTGTGCTAATTCTTCCGCGGACAGAGGCGATTGCGGAGCTACTGGCGGAATCCTCATATGAACGTACCGTCGCCAGTCGGCTCAGTTTGGACGGAAAGACCCTCCAGATAATCACTGAAAACGACGCTTCCATCTCTCCAGAGTATCCAGTGATGGTAACGCTGGCACAGCAGGGGGTTCAGGGACTGACACCTAAGCCGCTCTTTGGTCTCAACATCACGTTCACTCTAAATGAGATCGATATCCAGCAGTACTACGAACTTCTTGAAATGGAGGATCTCCAGCAAGGGGTGGGTGTCGATAGCACAGTGATTCACGATAAGGAGCGAGGGGAAGAATTCGAAGTCGGTTCACCAACCTCGTTCAACATCCCCTCTATCTATGACCCGTTTGAACGGGAACTCATCGAGCAGCTGTACTATCTGCAGCTGATCACAGACACGAAAATCCCGGTACCCCTCGAAATGTCAGAGTCTCACGCGGAAGTTATTCGGGAAGCAATTGAGGCGGATATCGAACGGGATGATGCAATAGAAGCTGTTGAAAGTCTCCGCGAAATCGGGGAGGATGCAGTGGTCACTGGTGTCTACGTTGACCGTGTTACCCGAGCAGCGGACAGGTTTGAGTCCGAGCTGATAGGGAGTATCTGGGGTGCCTTCGATTTCGCTTTCGAGTTCGAGACCGACGAGATAGCTGAAGATTTCGAACAGGAATGGGGTAAAGAAGGAGACGAGATAACCGTTGGCCTCGAAGGGTATTCAGGGTCCTTCGACGAGCTAGTTGAGGAGTTACAGGAAGATGTAGAAGATGTCGAATACTTCATTGACGCTCTATCAATCAGAGACGACAGAGCCCAGCCACCGGACATCCTCGTCAATTACTCTATCGGAGAGTCCGGATTCTGGTATACCGATCACTCCCTTCGTCTCCAGGTCATTGATGAAGATGCTGGACACGGCCCTATCGAGTGCGAGCTTTGTGGCGAAGTGACAATGGATGTAAAGACTCATCTCACCGAGGACTGTGAAGCAGACCCGTTCGCTTAAACCCTGTCGAGCCTCCCAGGAGGACTAGTCGTCCAGGTCCAATCCCGCAGTAGGCTTCTCTTCGCCCGCGAAAATATCCAGCAAGTACAGCACGCTGAACCCGAGATTCTCGTGGAGCCAGTCCAGGTTTGAGTAGATGTCTGTGAAGTCGCCAGTCACGAAGTGGCTGATACCGATCTCCTCCTTTAGGAACATGGCATCACAGATCAAAGCGATATCAGCGTCGTTCTTCATGTGGACAGGCCACTCCTTCAACCTTCGCTCCACATCAGGGTATTCTCGGTCTCGAATAGGTTCCAGATAGACTCGGGCCTCGATCTGGTCCTTGTGCTTAATCGACCGCTCCATCAGGACGTCCTTCAGCTTCCGAGCAGCCTCACGAGCAGTCCGCCGAGTGAGTTCTCCCTCCTTCTCGAAGTACCACTCAAAGTACTTCTGGAGCCGTGGACGGACCTCCTTCTCCTCGGACTCCTTCATCTCGAACCGGTCGACGTACTCGTCCATCACCGTCTCAATATCGAGCTCGTCGTCACTGTAGGTCTGCAGTTTCTTCCCGAACTGCCTCAGCTTCAACCGAAGCTTCGCCCGTTTCTCCCCGTACAGGCCTTCGTCCCGGTCTAACCGGACGTCGGCGGAACGCCGACTGTTGTCCTCGGTACTGGAGCAGTACTCGTAGACGGCGTTCTTCCCGGTGTATATCGTGTTGTCGGTGTCGAACAATCGTTTGGCGTTTGGGTACCACCGGTCGTTGAGGAAGGTGAGTCCGAGCAGGCAGTTGGTGTCTACGAAATACCGAGTCATGGAGGGAAGGGTGGTTAGGGGGTGGGTGAAAGACCGAGGAGGGCGATTGCGACACCGTCAGCGGCTTCGGACACTACATGGTTCTCTTCCAGGTCTGTGTGTAGGCGGGAGCGTTCTCGCTCGATCAGTTCGAGTTCTTTCCGGATGTCCTCTTGGCGGCCTTCGAGATCCTGCGTGTCCAGTTCCTCAGCGATCTCTTCGGGGGCCAACCCCGTGTTTTCGCGTTGGGCAAGGTCAATACAGAAGATGGTCCAGAATAATTCAGAGATCTTCAGGGCTTTCTGCGGCCGGTACTCTTCGGCATCGAGTTCGGCACTTACAACCGAGTACCAGAGATCAAGATCTTCCTCCAGCCATGGGTAGTCGTCGACCGGGAAGGTGTCGATGATATGGAAGACTGTGTCGATGACTGCTTCCCTGCTGGGATCTACTTCGGGATAATCTGGTTTGTCGTCGGTAGCGTCACTGAGCTGTTTGTCCAGTCGTCGGTAGTGGCGCTGGACATCGTAAGGCGCCTCTTCGTACATGTCATCAGTCAGCCCCTCCGTATTTTGTTCGTACAGACGGTTGAGTACTCGAGAAAGTGCGAGACGCGCCTTCGTTTCTTCCTCCCTTCGAAGGCTGACCTGGGCAGCGGAAAGGCTGCAACGGACTTCTCGGCCATCGTCACTCGACTCTACTGTGACCGGGGATCCACCGGTCTTCGCCATCGTTCCGAACTTGTACCAGAAGTGCTGGACATCCGTGTTCAATCCGATGTCATCGAGTTCCTTGTCAGCGAAGTATAACAGTTTGTAGAAGGTTTTGGGGCGTAACGGGTTCGAGTAAAATCTCTCGTCCAAGAGAAGGGCCGTTACCTCCCCTATGCTCAGTGTAGAGGTCATGCTTATTCGAGGCTAACAACACCCAATCTAATTATTGTATTGAAAATAGTGAATCTGAATCTTGGACTCCCTAAACCGTGGCCAGAAATCAAATTCGCGGCCTGAATACGGGACTGTTCACTGCGACGAAATGATTTAGGGACTCCATTGTGAGGTTCGGCATAACGTGGCACTCACCAACCTCTTAGGCGAACGCGAGGCCCTCGCTAAGAACTCGGAAATCTACGGGGAAAAGGTCCAAGAGTACATGGAGGCGATGGGATTCTACATCACGGAAACATCGCCCACCCATGGCGGGCTTGTCGACCAGAAATACGAACTCCCAGAGATCAGGGGTGACCGGGAGGTCTGGGTCGAGCTGAAGTGGACGGACCAGCGCCGTCACGGGAAGAAATTCCTTGAGGAGATGGGGAAGTACTTCCTCCACTACATGGACCGGCCTCCTGAGAAACGGTTTGACGTAGCTATCTTCGGACGAAACCTCGAGAACTTCAATGAGTGGCGGAAGATCTTCGACGTCACCAAGCAGACCGACGATGCAATCCAAGAATTCTACGACCGGGTCTGCGAGAACGACAAACTCTCGGACGACCACCGAAGGAAGATCAAGAGCTATCCAATGGACGATTTCGAGGAGTTCCTGAGTGACACCCACGTCTACCAGGCCGACTACGACTCGCTCCTGATGAAGATTGCGGAGTTCGAGAAAGACGACCGGTTCAAACCAGACTTCTTCCAGCGCGAAGCCGAACCCATTACCGACCGGTCAGAGCTGACCACCAACCTCATCGAGATAACAGAGCACCCTGAAACTCTGTACATCGGAGATCAAGTGGAGGGAGCGACACAGCAGGTCGCATTCAAGCTCAGGCCCTTCACGGTGCCAACGTGGTTCAAGTCGAACAAAGTCTACAGCCTGTTGCCGCCTGAGAAAATGCCGAAAGCGGTCAAACAGTTCATCGCCCCGGACACGGTCGAGGAGACCGGGTTCCGGTCGTGGGTAGAAGCCGACCAGGGGAACGCCGATATCGGGAAACGACTGATCCGTGCCGTTGTCCTCTCCAAGGGTGAAGATCGGGGCTGTATCGCGATAAACTACCGGAGCAACTACCACCTCTACTTCCCACACGAAGACCCCGAAGCGGAGGTCCGGGAAGAAGAGGGGCGACAGGTCACTAGGTACTTCGGTGACGGAGAGTCCCCGTTCTTCCGGCACCACTCAATCCGTATCGGCATCCTCGAATACTCGGGGCAGTACTTCCTGACCCTGAAACCAGCTATCCTGTTCACCTCTAATGGGAAAAAGAACCGAATCACCGGGGAACAAGCCAAACCGTTGCACGACAGGTTCAGCCCCAGCCGACACGGGAACAACCGGAAAACACGGAGCCGGATCAACCACTGGTGGAAAATCCTGGACTACGGCAACCCCAAACAGGACGAACTGGACATCGGGACAGAACCCGTGATGCTGGAAGTCAACAAAAGACCACCCAGAGACACCGACGAACGGGACGACACCATGCAGAACAAGTGGCAGAAGAGTTCCAATGAGCGAATTCACCGCTGAAGTCCTCGACGAACCCAGCCTGATGTTCGCCAACGGAGAGGAAGCCATCGACCCTCGAGTCGGGCTAATGGAGTTCGGCCCAAGAACACCATCCGGTAAATCCGAACACCAAGTCATCAACATCGGATACATCGGGTCTGGCCGATCTCTCGGCGCTATCGAGAAACTTTTCAAGGACATGGAGCTGGCGATCACCGCCGACGAAGACGAGTCGAAGCGGTGGAAACCACCGTTCCCTGGCCTTGGCGAACGATCGTCGCTGAACTTCACGTTCAACACACAGAAGCGGTGGCGGCAGACAATTACTCGCGGCGAGATCCGGGACCTGAAACAGATCCGCAGCCGGAAGGACCGGTTGGAAGAAGCAGTCGAGATCATCAAGATCAACCTCGAAGTCCTGTACGCCAAGGAGACGCCACCTGACGTCGTGTTCATCGCGATTCCCGAAGCGATGTGGGACGCCTGCACTCCATCCCACCAGGACTATGCCCAGATGCAGTCAGAGACCAGTGACTTCCACAACCGGATCAAGCTGCTCGGGATGGAAGTCGGATTGCCGACACAGCTGATGCAGCCGAAGACCCTCCGCGGTGAGGACGTTCAGGACAAATCCGAGATCGCATGGAACATCGCGGTCGGAACACTGTACAAGGCGCAACGCGGCCATCCCTGGAAACTAACCGAGCTGGAGGACGGGACATGCTTCGCCGGGATCTCCTTCTACAAAGAGCGAGGCGGAGACCAATCCCGAACGCGGACAGCAATGGCCCAAGTTTTCTTGGAGACAGGCGAGAACTTCATCCTTCGAGGCGACCCCGTCGAAGGAGAGAAACACGGACCAGGCAACAACCACCTCGCAGAGGACGACGCCGAGAAACTGGTCAAGAAGATTCTCAGGCACTACCGTAGCCACAAGGGCACGGAGCCCCGGCGATTGGTGCTTCACAAGCGGTCGGAGTTCTGGGAAGAGGAGCGAGAGGGCTTCATCAAAGGTGCTGGGAACATCGAGTTGATGGATTTCATCACAGTCCGAGAACGGCACCCAGTCCGAGCCTTGAGTTCCGGTATTTATCCAGCGCTTCGGGGCACAATGATCTCCGCACCCAATAACGAGGAGCATTACCTGTACACGAAGGGGTACATCCCAGCCTTGTCGACGTATCCGGCGTCAAATATCCCGGAGCCGATCGTGGTCAAGCCGGATCCGGAGGTCAGTGATTCGTCGCCGCAGAAACTGTGCCGGGAAATGCTGGCATTCACGAAACTGGACTGGAACACTTCGGACTTCTGCACGAAGCTCCCGGTCACGATTGGGATCTCGGATGCCGTGGGGAACATCCTGGCTGAGGCCGAGGCCCAAAACACGAGTCTGGATATCCATTACTACCACTACATGTAGCAAATCGGGCGAGTTACCCTACCCAATGAGATTGCCCGACTTTGTACGTGGCAGGAATACCCTCCCCAGCAGGAGCCAGCAAGTTCTCCGGTTTCTGGTTGTCAGACAGTGGTATGCATCGTCGACGCGCGGAAACCGCTTCAGCTCTTAGATAGCTAAGGCCGTTCAGCGTGGATATGTTTACTTTCGGCTATTTCTTATTGTCACTGGCTCAGAATAGAACGATACAAGAATGGCAAGTCTCCCGAATCCTCTGATATCAGATATTTCGGGTTGGCTCTGTTGAAACCCTCAGCAGTTGATACAAACGGCGTACTGAATATAGAGGGTTCATCAAGGACTGTTCAATAATGCCAATAAATAGTATATTCTACAACGCCACTCTTTTCAAACAGTAGTGCCAGTTTGTCTCACTTAGACTCGTCTCGAATCATCCGGGAAGCTAGATATGCAAGACCGGCTGTAACTGCTCCTCCCGCAGCGATTTCCTCTATTGAGAAACCAAAGAATAAGCCACCACCAGTAGCTTCGGCTTCGATTGTATTGATTCGAAGTTCGGTGTCCACAAGTAGATCACGAAGCTCATCCTTTGTGGGTTGGATAGCACCTGTTTCGTACTCGTCCTTTATTGAACTCCCTATGCTACCCTCAAAATCCGCCACTGTCTGTAACGCAGCCTCGTAATCTTCTTGATCCATCTGTTCGTCAAGTTCACTCAGCATATCCAGCAGGTCTTGTCTCCGTCTCTCAGGCTCATCTACGAATGCGTTATCTGGAACCCGCTCAATTCGATCTTGAACTGAACGGATTATCGGATTAAATGATATATTGTCATTCCCCTGCTTGATTTCCACTTCCCTCGTATTTTCGGGAAATGGGATGGTAAATATGAATTCCCCAGTTACAGTAGAACCTGAGGGAGTACCAGCACCCTGAAATGTATCCACTGCTTCGTCTCGATAAGTCGTCGTTTCAATATTAGCTCCCCTTCCGTCTCTGGTGGTAATTGAAACGTTCCCATCGTCGCCAGCCGATGGTGCAGGTCTCCCTCTCTCTGAATCAGTGCGGTGACCTCAGTCTCACCGCTTTCTGTCGTGATGGCTCTTCCCGACAGAATTGGCTCAACGACATCGTCAATGCTTTCAGGAGGAATTGGTTCAAATTCGTTGTCGATCAACTTTTGATACGTGAACGTATCTATCCACTCCGCGTTCGGGGTTTCTCCTACAGTGTGCGCGTAGCTCATAATCGATTCTACAGGGCTTGGAAAGTTGACTACCGAAAGTGATCCATCGGACAAATCATACCCATTTGAGACAAGCCCCGGATCATCATCTCCCCGATCTCTAGTTCGGACGTGTGCATTGTCGACCTCATCAGTTGAAATGGTACAGTCGTCAAAATCATCTGCAACACGCCGCATAGCAAGCTCATCTTCAAAAACACCGGAGTCAAAGCTTTCACTGCAGGAACCATCATTCCCTAAAAAGTGATGCCCGATTTCATGAGCGGCCGTCTCGGCACCGACAGGCAACATCGCAGCTGAGGCCTGTGGTTGGGTCGGCCAACTCGATGGGTGGATGCCTATTACGTTATCTTTCGAATGAAAACTGAAATAGTCGTCTTGTCCGGGGAGAGAATCCGGCACCACTGCAAGTGTAACATCAAGCTCAATTGGAGTATACATTTCAGCGCATCACGTGCCTCTTTCAGATCTTTCCTGTAATCATTCGAATCGGCTGTTGCTCGCATCACATCAGGATGGACGAAATCATTGATCCCGGCGACAGGAAAGTTACTCTCGATAAATTCAATATACTCTGTAACCAGTCGCTCGAACCTGTCCCGTGGTGTTTCGTCTCTGGATCCAGGGACAATACGCCCGTCATTATTTCCGTATCTCGTACCATTCTCGGCATCTTTGAGTTCGATAAATCCGATATTTATCGCCCCCGTTTCACGCGTGGCAAAGTCATCGTCGGCAACGAGGCGTGCAGAGGCTACCGGGTCGTCAGGTCTGGCGGTCAACTGAATCTCCGTAACATCAGGTCGCAGAATTGTTTCTTCTGTTGCAAATACGCAGTCTTTGTTATGGAAAACTTCAATCTCTTGACCCCCCCGCATAAGCAGTTCAACTTCAGATTTGGTCAATTCAAACGAGATTGATACTGGCTCACCAGATTCCCTTACTTGCGTCGCTTCAAACGTCAGCGTGTCCGTTTCAATGGTCTCAATTTCGCCCTCTAACTCGAACAGTACGGCTGTTTCTTTCCCTACGATGAGGTCGGGGATTTTCGGAACATCCGCTTCGATATCAGAACCCACCAATCGGGTGTTCTCTGTTGCCTGAACCAGACGTACATTCTCAAAACTTATCTCGACTGTTTGGTCGCCAGGATCGGGTTCTGGCTTACTTGGTTCCAACTCATTGCCAGCCCACGTGTGATGATGGCCGAGGGTTCCCAAATTCACTCGTGACCCTTCGCTCGATCCTTCAACCCCAGCATGCAGTGCATACATGTTGCCGTCACCTCTCCCGACGAAGACAGTGCCATCCACCACCGTTGATGACGTCCAACCGCCCCTCTCAGTTTTGGTTGACCACACCTCAGTCCCATCCGTGGCGTCCAGCGCATACATATTGTCAATACTCCCGATAAAGACGGTACCCCCCGCCACTGTGGGCGACGAGGTGACAGACGCACCAGTTCCGAATGACCACACCTCACTTCCGTCGGCCACATCTAATGCATATACGTTGCCGTCATCACTCCCAATAAAGACGGTTCCTCCTGCCACTGTGGGCGACGAGGTGACAGACGCACCAGTTCCAAATGACCACACCTCACTTCCGTCGGCCACATCTAATGCATATACGTTGCCGTCATCACTCCCAATAAAGACGGTACCCTCTGCCACTGTGGGCGACGAGGTGACGTACCCATATCTGCCAGCTTTGAATGACCATACCTTCGTGCCATCGTTTGCGTTCAATGCATACACGTTCGTATCGACGCTGCCGATGAAAACGGTGTCATCCACCACTGTCGCCGATGATGTGACCCTATCATCTGTTTTGAACGACCACATCTCGCTGCCATCGTCGCTATTCAGGGCATACACGTTGCCGTCGTTACTCCCGAAAAAGACGGTGCCATCCGTCACTGTCGGCGACGACTCAATACCCCCGCGAGTCATTACTGACCACAGCTCACTTCCGTCAGTCACATCCAAAGCGTGAACTTTGGCACCAGCAGTCCCAACGAAAACAGTGCCACCGACCACCGTTGGTGCTGACCCAATACCGAACCCAGGTTGAAATGACCACACCTCACTTCCGTCGGCAGCATTTAATGCATACAGAGTACCATCACTGCTCCCAGGGCTGGGATCGTCACTCCCGATAAAGACGGTGCTATCTACCACTGTTGGCGATGCGGTGAAACGTTCACTACCATCCGTATCAAAGAGCCACATCACCTCACCACCCGACGCATTTTGAGCACTGGCCGATCGAATCATTCCAGGCGCTCCCATCAGCATGAACCCCCCGGTCTTCAGGAGATCTCGCCGTCCCAGTGGAAACTTGCTCATCAGATCATCACTCCCCTCGCTGCAATCGCCGAGAGTCGATATCCGTTGCCGCTGATCGGCCAAAGCCCCTACCCGAAATTTCCATACACTTACAAAAATGATTAATGACTTATAATTTTCTCTGAACCGTGTGCAGTATTTGCGCTGTGTATCAATCAGTTCCTTCGTAAACCACTCTATATCTGTCAGTAACAGCGTGACCGATACAGAGGTTGAGTGGGGCAGGGAATCGGCGTGAGTTCCATGACCAGCCGGTCGCTCCAGACCAGTGCTCACTCTAAGCGAAAGTTACGCCAGTGCCTCATACGTTGCGTCGTTACGATCGATTCAAGTAATTTCGAATCTAACAAGTGGCTTTTTGTCACTCAAAAACCACAAGATTGGGAAGTCTTTTTGAGATTGGATGTATAGATAATATACATGAAATTTAAACGTATGTTAATTACAGTTATTATTATATTTTCCCTGTTTGTTGTAGGGATTGCAACTGGACTATATATTTTGGAGCCCACTTCTGTTCCAGATGGTAATATTACTGCGACAGCCTCAGGTTCGGGTACAGACCAGTCAGCCACAGACTCTTTATCGTCAACGGCAACAGACACTTCATCGTCGAAAGAAACAGCGTCGGGAACGGATTCAGAACTGACACCATCTAATGACCAAACGACTGATTCTGATAGTGATGGCCTTTCAGACGACAGGGAAGCAGAATTAGGAACTGATCCCGAGATCGCAGACAGTGATGGAGATGGCCTTAACGACGGTTCAGAACTGAATGAATACGGAACGAATCCAACGAGTGCTGATTCTGATAGCGATGGACTTTCAGACGGAAGAGAAGTAGAATTAGGAACAAATCCCGGGCTCATAGACAGTGACGGAGATGGCCTAGAAGACAGTGCAGAATTGAATGAATACGGAACGGTTCCAACAAGTGCTGATTCTGACAGTGACGGACTTAATGATGGATCAGAAGTTACCAAGTACGAGACTAACCCCACAAACCCTGACACGGATGGGGATGGTCTCAAGGATGGAGAAGAAATCAATCGGTGGAAGTCTGATCCATTACTGAGTCATTCTGACAGTGATGGAATCAGTGATGCAGACGAAGCATTAATCCACTCCACTGACCCGACGGATGAGGATACCGATGGAGATGGCCTGAGTGATGACATAGAGATTAATGGGTCAACTTTTCCTCTGTCTCCAGATTCAGATGGAGACGGACTGAGTGATCTGGAATTCAAAAAGTATGGAACAAATGCTACTAATCCTGATACTGATGGGGATGGCCTCACAGACGGGGCTGAACTCAATTCTGAAGCACTATCTGAGTCGAGTCCACTACGGATGGACGTCTTTGTCGAAGTTGATTATATGCAGTCATATAAGCCACGTGAGGAGGCTATGAATCTGGTCGCAGAAGCATACGAAGAGGCGCCCATTGACAATCCTGATGGCTCAACCGGTATTTCACTGCATATCGTTCTTGATGAGTCGATCGAAACTGAACCAACAACTGAGCAAGAACAGAAGAACGCAATAGCCAACAAACATTTTGATTATGAGGGTTACGGATATCATTATGCTATAGCAGTACGTGAAGCACGTTCCGATGGTGATGATGTGGGTGGTTTTGCCGGCGGTGATTCATTTGTATTCCAGACGAGCGTTAATGGTGAGGAGAGGTATTCTCATGAGAGAACCGCGAACATATTCATGCACGAACTTGGTCATTCGGTAGGACTAGATCCAGACCTGTACAAAGGGATAGATTCCAAAGAGGTTCCGTTTTCGGAATATGAGAGCGTCATGAACTACAACGCTCCTGTGGGGGCATTCCAGTACAGTAACGGAGAACCCTTTGACGATTGGGAATATATTGTCCGCAACCAAGATGCGACCGAATCTGTGGCGGGTATTAGACTCAGTAATCAATCCGTCGCACAAAACGGCACCCAGATAGTCAATATCGACCGCGTAGTAACATCGGAAGGTGGCTTTGTGACCATCCGCGCTGGTTATGCAGGAGGCGACGAGATCGGGACCAGCGAGTACCTGGTTGCGGGTACACACTACGACGTGCGTATTGAACTGGATGACAACATCGACGACGAAATGACTCTCGCCGCGATTACCCACTTGGACACGAACAACAACAGGGAATACGATTTCAATAGCAGTGTCGTTGATGCGCCGTACACTAACGACTCGGGCGTTGTGGTAGACACTGCGACGGTTAGCGTGGATACCGACATCAGCACCGACTGACCGTCCTTTTCCTAACCCGTTCACCGTCGCTGACTATGCCGTTATATACCAAATCGGTCGCAAAAAATAACCAGCCAATAGGTCGCGATAGACTAAACTTCGTGAATGAGTAGACACTATCCCAGTCATCTCGGTCACATCTTGCCGTATTTGGTTACCGGAGAGTCGGTGCTGAATTTGCGCTCTGTATTCAGCACGTCCGCTGAAACCTGTCACGTTCGAAGGATCTCAACAAGGCCATCTACTTCTGAGTGCCGACGGACCACTCCGTCTCAAACTGCAGAGGAAGTTCATCAGTGTCGAGGACATCAGCGATCTCCGCCGGCGTGACGCTGCCCTGCTCCTCGGCTAGCTCAATCAGATCCTTAATCTTCCCAGTCGGCACTGCATCGGTCCCACCCGCCATCCTGGTGTAGTAGGTGGCCGCCGTATCGAGCGCTTTACTCTTCGTATTCTCACCGGTCGCCTCGAGGAGTGCCTCGTACCGACGCTCGCGCTCGTCGTTCATCCGGAGTCGCATCTGTATTGTTGCACACACCCCCCAGCATCCTAGTTTTTTCGAGTGGCTGACTACAGATCTATATATAAAGGAGCCATCTCAACAACAGCATTCGCCTCGTCAACGTTCGAGAATTGCATCCGAATGAATCGAGATTGCACACACTCCGTTATCGATGTGTGTGCAATTTTGGAGAAGCGTTTCTTTGGACGCGCAACCGCCACCTAAGCAGCTGCTGTCATACGGTTCATCTCCTAACTAAAGAGGTATGATTGTGCGATTGGCTGAGATTCAATCGCGGAAGTAAGATTAGTCAGAGGAAACTGTTAGTGTTCCGGAGAGGTCATCATCAGTTGAACCACCTGTTGTGTCTATGAAGAGGGAGACTCCAATGCGTCCACCTGGTTTTAATCGAATGTCACCTGGTTGGCCATCGTCTCCATAATCTTTGAAAACTAATTCTCCGTCTCCTCCGGGGAACCAGTCAGAGCGTTTTGGGATGTTCGAAGAGGAGTCCACGGCATCTGCTGATCTGGACGATCCCATGATAAAAATCTCAGAGCCACCAGGATCACTCGTGAAATCATACCCAATAGTGATTGAATGTGCAATAGTGTCCTGGTTGAGAATAGAGAATGCCGGGAGTTCGTAAGGATCACCAGACCCCGCACTTTCTGGTGGGTAGATTTTGTCTTCTGGGGGCATCCAGTCGTATTTCCCGAAATAGCCAACTTGGTACCGCGAATCAACATTAACCCCCTGTCCCTCTACGACACCATCGTCATTATGATCACTTGTGAAATCAATCACCAAGCTACCAGAATCATAATAGACACGTTCGTCAGCTTTTGCTCCCGGTTGAAGCGTAATTAGGCCATTTGCATCATTCACGACATTCATGTTCGCGGAACGGTCCGCAGTCATCGTCGTAAACGCCCCCGTACCTATTGTAGCCGCCCCGCCCGCGGCGAGCGATCCGATTCCGATCAGGAACTTTCGTCTGTTTGTCATTGGTATTTGTAATATCAGGAGAGGGAACTGTCACTAACCGAACGCGAGCGTCTCAGTCTCTCCCTGAAGTTCTGATTTTGTTTTAGTTGGCGCTCACGGTGATACTTCCTTCCGCATCCACCGTACTGTCACCCGCTAAGACGACGAGCGCGACAGCAACGATCTCCCCGGCACCGACATCCTCGAACTCGATATACAACTCGTCGCTACCGTCGTCTATGTCTATGTCCATAGTCTCGCCAAGAGCCACGACGATCTCATCGTCAAACGTCAATCTGATATCGTGGGCTTGCGAGTCATTATTTTGCACTGTAAAGAAAGGTTCAATCACCGTGTTAGAGCCATCGCCAGGGAGGGAAGGAAGAGAACTGGCAGAACCCCAGGCGCGGGCAGTTTCCTTTTCAGTTTCGCCCGAGAAATGGGTTCCATACCACTCAGCATAACTATCGTCTTTGCTGTCAACGTCGAAGTAACCAGCTGCACCCGCCCCTTCACCACGATACTTTTCAATATCCCACGTTGCGTCCTCAGTTTCACCGAATTGGTATGTGGAGTCTTGGTTCACACCGTAACTCCCCTCATTGTTCCCGGCATCGCCATCGCCAATACTCGTGTTAATATAGAGTTCGCCGTTATCTTCCCAGACCTGTTCACCATCCGGAATGAGACTGACAAGACCGGATGAATCATTCACGACATTGATATTCGCACTCCGCTCTGCGCTCATCGTAGTGAACGCACCGGTACCCATTGCAGCCGCCCCGCCAGCGGCGAGCGATCCCATTCCGATCAGGAATTTGCGTCGTTCCATAGTTGTTCACCGCGCGCCTTACCGCAGCGCGCTTAGCAGGACAATCACTCCATTACCTCATTGTATTCAGGCCCAAGAGCGAGGTATTCCACCGTTTGAAGCAGATTCAGGCTCCCCCTGGAAGCCGTTCATCACGCCCGTGAAGCCAGTCATGGCTCCTTTGAAGAAGGGAATTTTACCGCTTCCTGGCAAACGACCAGTAGTAATTACACCAGTGACAGGGGAACACTTCTCTATGTCATCTCAACGGGAGCAGATGCTCCATGATTTACAGAGTTTGACTGACGACCTCGGGAGAGGACCACTTCCCAACGAAATAGAGAAACACAGTACTTACGCTATCTTCGATTACAGAGACGAGTTCGGTTCATGGGCCAATGCGCTTGATGCCGCGAATATTGACAAACCGACTGGCATTCGAATTCCAGATAATGCGTTACTCGCTGAAATCCGGCGGTTAGCGGAGGACCTCGACAAGACTCCCTCGGAGCGGAATATGAACAATCACGGCCATCACGGCATTGAAACGTACAAAAACAGATTCGAATCCTGGAACCAGGCTATCGAAGCCGCAGGGCTCGAACCGAACCCAAATCGTAATGAACGGTCACGCGAGGCCTTGCTGGCCGACCTCAGTGATGCAGCGGATGATCTAGGACGGTCTCCGACCCGTCGCGAGATGTCTGATTATACCGAGTACGACGTAGTCACCTACCGGAACCGATTTGGTTCGTGGAACGAGGCGCTTGAGGCTGCGGGACTGAAGCCACGAACAGCACAGGAGAAAGTCTCAGACAACGAACTACTGCGGGAATTGCAGCGCCTTGAAGAGGAACTTGGGAAGCCCCCGACAACGACTGAAATGAAAAAGATGGGTGAGTTTAGCCCGGGTACCTACTACAAGCGATTCGACACATGGACCGATGCGCTCGACACCGCCGGGTGTGATCAGTCGTAGGTGTAAACATACACGTCAAAATTTTTGTTTGAAATCTAAGTGAAATCTCGGGAAGACACATACAGTGTTGAGTGCATGAATTTGAGGATCTCAGCTGCATCTGGAAAACTTGAGTAATCCGCTCACCAATCAATCGACGGAAGCTTCAGCAAACGCTTGGTCGACGACCTCGGGCGTGGGCGCGTTCAGATACGGCTCGATGGCCGCGAACGAGTCCCAGCCGCCGACCTGCATGACCACTCGCGGGTTCATGTTCTCGTCCACCAGCAGGCGCTGTGCGAAACGCCGGCGGAGATCGTGACTGGAGACGTGCTCGAAGTCTGGGTCACCTGTCTCGTCGGCAGCCGCCTCTGCCGTCCGCTTCACCGCGGCACGGACGCCCCGCTCGGACAGATCGATAAAGGGGTCTCGTGGCGCGATGTTCTCGGCGTTCTGGTACTGCTGTAGTGCGCGCTCGACGTCGGCCGGTAGATAGGCGTCGCGGGGCTTGCCGCCGCTCCCGGTCGTGTCCTTCCCGCGTGGCACCCGGAGTCGGTACTGGCCGCTGTCGGTGGTCTTGATGTGCTCCGGTCGGACCTGCGGCATCTCGAACGCGCGAAGTCCGACGTACGCGCCGAGTTGGATGATGATGTCGTCGCGATAGCTGACCGTCGCTCGTCGCAGGTCCTCGACCTCGCTGTCGGTCAGCCAGACCTTGACCTCGTTGTCGGCACTGGTCGCTTCCAGACGCATGTTGCTTTGTTACCTTTCCGTCGCCTGGTATCTAGTGGTCGATACGAAACGCCGGGGTATCCGGCGTGATCACGCCGGAAACATGGGCTGCTTCGCAGGTTCGTTTCCGACTTGTGCGTGAAGTCGGCACTGGTAGGGATTAGCAACAGAACCCATAGATTCGAGCGCGAGGAGTCCGGCCGCTGTTAGAACTGCTGTGCGAGATACACCGTGCGTCTCGGTCATTGTCTCTGCACGCAGCGTACCGGAACCAGACCTGCCCAGTACAGCCCCCAACCGAGCACTCAACTTACGACACTCGCTGCCCTACTTCTTCTTCGAAATGCCGACGATTGCCACCGAACGAACGACTAAGACCGACACGAGAATGAAAGCCGTCGCAGCCAAAGAGTACGGCGGCCCGGAGGTCCTCCAACTCTACTCGGCGCCGAAACCCACCCCGGAGCCGGACGAGGTGTTGATTCGTGTCCGGGCGTCCACCGTCGGACCGGCCAACTCGGCCATGCGCGAGGGACGACCGTTCCCCGTCCGCTTCTTCAGCGGCCTCCGACGACCTACGTCAATCCCAGGCGACGCGTTCGCCGGGGAGATCGCGGCCGTCGGCAAAGCCGTCACCCACTTCACCGTCGGCGACCGGGTGTTCGGGACGACCGCACCCGAGTCGGGCGCGCACGCCGAGTACGTTTGTGTTCCCGAGGACGGCACGCTCGAACTGACGCCCCCGGGCGTGAGCGACGCCGAGGCCGCCGCGGTCGCCGACAACGGCCTCACGGCGATGCTTTTCCTCCAGGACGTGGCCGACCTCCAGCCGGGCCAGTCCATCCTCGTCAACGGCGCCTCGGGCGGCATCGGGACGTTCGCCGTTCAGATCGCCGCTCACATCGGCGCCGAGGTCACTGGCGTCTGCAGCACCAGGAACGTCGACCTCGTGCGCTCGCTCGGCGCCGACGCGGTCGTCGACTACACGACCACCGACGTCGCAGGAACAGGCGAGACGTACGATGTCATCTTCGACGCCGTGGGCAAGGGGTCGTTCGCGCAGTTCAAGGGCATGCTGAACCCAGGCGGGCTGTATGTGACGACGGTCCCGTCGGGACGAATCCTCTTCAACATGGCCCGGACGAGGCTGGTCGGCGACAGGCGGGCCGTCTTCGCGGCCACGGGGATGAAGTCGGCGGGCGTGCGGAGAAAATATCTCAAGGAGCTAAGAGAACTCCTCGACGCCGGGGAGATCCGCTCGGTGATCGGGCGACGGTACCCAATAGCGGAGATCGTCGAGGCACATCGATACGTCGACACTGGACACAAGCGCGGCACGGCCGTGATTACGCTCGATTGACAGGGTCCCCTCAGACGAGTACGACCAGATGCGCTCGTTCGTGACCCAATAGCGTCGTAATCCCGCCTGGTCGGACGATGTGGAGAACCCATCGGGAAGAACTGTCGAGCCATTTTGGTATTTTAGTGGGGCAGTGTGTCCAAGCACCCTTGTAGGGGCCAGTCCTACTCACCGCCATGTCTGTAGGCGGAACCTGGGCAAATCTCCGCGACGAATGTGACGAGCTTGATGGGGACGCAACCCTGTTGAGTCCACTCTCTGGAAAGCAGTTCACCATTACGAGCGTCCAGGACGCTCGGATCGTCATCCAATATGCCGAAAGCGGGGACAGCCAACCCCTCCAGCGCGACCAGTTCGAGACGCTGATCCGCCGCGTCGAAGACGCTCCTGGCGGGTTCGATATCGACCGCTTGCCGCCAGACGCTGATCCCTACGCGGCGGTGCTGACACTCCATCCACGGTTCGAAATCGACGCGCAGGCCGGCATGATTCGCGCGAGTGACAAGCCAACCGGCTCTCAGCGGGTCCCCGCCGAGGAGGAGACAGCCGCAGGTGACGAACGGGCAGAACCCGACCGCCCGGTCTATGCGGACCTGCTATTGCTCGTCGACGCGATGGAACGCCACGACGTCGACGACCTCGAAACGATGGAGACACCAGCGCTGGTTAATCTCTACACGCTTTTGTCTGATGTCCAGCGCGGCACTGACGACCTGCGCAAAGACGTGGCGGACCTCCTGCTGGACCGTGTTCATCACGACCAGCCAGTCCACGGTCAGTTCGGTTCCGTCCAGCGGACCAGTCGGGAATACCGCTCGCTCAAAGACGATCCGGACGTGCTGGCAACGCTCGAAGAAGCGGGTATCGACCGCGAGCGCGTGACCACAGTCGATGCCGACAAAGTCGACGAGGCCCTCGAGGTGACCGAACTCTCGCCCGAGGAGGTCTACGAGATCGACGAGAGCGAGTACGTTCGCAAGGCCGAGGTTGACGAAGACCGCAAAGAGACCCGACTCCAGGGACTCAAGGACCAACTCGCTGCGACCGACGACCCAGAAGCCGACGAACTGCGCGAGGAAATCGAAACGCTCGAAGCCCGAATCGACGAACTCACGCAGTTCTCCCCAGGACAGAAATTCCACACTCCATCCGGTGGCGAGACCTGACGTCGCCTGGTCGACAATCTGGGTTGTCAAACAAGACGGCACCGGGGTTCGTATCGCGTGGGGAGATTGCGTGGCCAACACTCCCATTTCATCCCTCAGAACAGTGGACAGACTCTGTTTGCCAGCTCGTCGAGGTCGAAACCCGATGATTGACCGGTTTCCCCCCGCTATATCCGGGTTCAGCCGGCGAAAATCGCCCCTCTCGAACTGTTGAGCGGGATATTGTCATGTATTTCCAGTCCGTCCACCCCGATCTCCCGATACACACGCGAACTTTAGACTGTATACCCTACGGCGGGACCCACGGGAACGCGGGAACGCGCATAAGCAACCCAATCCCTTCTTTCGATTATCCCTCTCTCATCGGTTGGGAAAGCCTGTGGTCGGCTGGGGAAAGTAACATCAGTCGAGATAGTCACGCCACGGGAAACTCAATGCTCTCTTCCCAGCGTTCGTCAGTTGATAGATGTCGCCACGCTTTGCAGCGATTCCCTGGAGCGGCTGTTCGCCACGGCTGAAGTAATTCCCGACGGTCGACCCGCTCTTGCCGCACTCGTCACCAATTTCAGCGTAACTCGTGTGCGTACCATCCCGAATCGCCCGGAGAACGTTGAGAAGTTCGTCGATCCGGCCTAAATCATAGTCGAGCCAGGTCTCCAGTTCCTGCGGAAACTCGTGTTGGTCACGGATCCGCTGCAGCAGACGCTCCCGTGCGTCCTGTTGCGAGAGCAGTTCGAGCTTCCGGTCAGTGTCGATGTCAACAGATTCGAGTAGCAGCGTGCTCGTGACCTGGTTTTCGCGACGTTGCTCGACTGCTGCCTCGAAACCACCAGCCTCCTCGACGTCGTCAGTCGTGAGATACCACTCGCCGGCATCTGGCGACCGGTCCGTGACCTTCGTCCCGGAGACATCGTACCACGGCCGCTCCCGTGTCGAGCGCGTCGCCACGCGGAAGCCCGCCGCTCGTCCGTACCGGTCGCGCCACGGGATGTCGCCCATCCCGAGGCCACAGTGCGCGCCGGCCCACTGAATCGGCCACTTCCAGGATCCGAGGTTGTAGATCATCCCCCAGCCCGTCGGATAGTCCTTCAGTTGGTTCTTCTGCCGCGGACTCAGGTTGTAGCCGGCGTTCTCAAGTGCCGTGATCTTCTCCGGCCCCAGCTGCAGCAGTATCTTGATCGGCATGTTCCCACGGACCGGCTTGTAGACGTCGTTGAGTTTCTGCGTCGAGCCGGCGATGAGGATGCGACGGCTGCCACCCTGTGACGAGAGGAAGAAGAACGTCTGCTGGAGGCTCTTGACGATGTGGGAGTGCGCACTGTCGCCAAGTTTCGACGGCGCGAGGTCCTTCAACTCGCGGATTTCCAGGGCTACTCGTGGGAGTCGTGGGTCCTGGTCGCGAGCGCGGTAGATGAGTTGGAGCCAGAGGTCCGTGAGCAGGTACTTCAGCGAGTCCGTGACGAAGTTCGCGTTGAGGACGGCCACACTCTCGTTGTCGGCGATGATCTCCCGCATGTCGATGTTCGTCTCTGCCCCAGAGTCCCGGAGCAGGCCCTCCGCGGCCAGCAGCATCAGCGACTCGGCGATGTTGCTCAGCAATTCGTCCTCGCCCATGTGGTACGAGTGCGTAGCATCCTCATCCTCGGCGTCGTCGAGGTCATCCTCGTCGCGCAGCCCCGTGACCTGGACTTCTGCCGTCGTCTCATCGGCGTAGGTCTGCAGCCGGTCGATGAGCGCCTCCACGGATCCATCTGCGCCACGCGCTTCCGAGAGTGCCTTCTGGATGCGGCGTTGCGTGGACTCCGACGAGATCTCTTCACCGGCGAGTTGTGCGACCAGTTCGGGCGACAGTGCGTTGAGGCCGATGGAGAACGGCTCGTGATTCGCCGGGAGTTTGTCGGGCAGCGACTCGACAGCTGGGACGAAGACCGTCGTCTCGTAGCCGCGTGGCTCCTGGCCGAACTCGTCGAGGACGTCGTGAATCGCCGGGTCTTCGTTCGGCAGGGCGATCATCGGCGTTTCGTTGCGACCGTCGTCGTACAGCGAGATCCACTTGTATCCGTGTTCCCGCTTGAGGTTCCCGCAGATGCGTGCGATGGTCGAGTCCTTCCCCTGGCGTGGATTCGCGACTGCCATGATGTGCTCGCAGTCCTTGTGTGGGATCTCGACTCTGGCGTCATCGAGGTCCTGCGTCGAGTCGGCACTGAGTCGCCGGCGGCCGATGGGCGTCTGCTCCCCCTCTCGAACCTTGCTGTTTGCCCCAGGCACGTCCAGTGTCTCCATGACGACTGCGGTGTAGCGGCTCTTGTCGGCGTACCCGCCGAGGTAGCCCAGTTCGCGTGCGACGTGCACGATCGCCCGGAACACACGCAGGCGATTGCGGGGTATCTCGCCCTTCCGGCGGTACTTCTTGAGCGTGACCCGGCTCCAGCCCGGGACATCGGTGTCTGGCTGGAGGGCGTCGTCGAGGTCACCGTCACGCTCCAGCAGCTCCAGCAACTCGGTCAGGAGGTCATCGACGTGGACGTCTGTGTCCCGCTTGCCCGTGAGTTTGCCCTCGATGGTCCGGATAAGCTTCCGGATGGCCGCCTCGCGCGTGAGTTCAGACTCGCGCTGGACGTGCTCGCGACGACTGGCGATGAGACGCTCAACGACTTGGTCGACGTCGTCGTCCTCTGGCTGGAGTTGTTCGTAGCTACTCACCTTCGTCACCCCCGTCGGCGCGGACAGGTGATTCTGTCACTCCGACAGCCATCTGGTCGGCGTCTCGCGTCTCCAGTGGGTGCGGCGGCATCTGGATTTTCGGCGACGGCGGCAGTTCGTAGCGTGGCTCTCGCGTGGCGTACTCGCGGAACAGCGCCGAGAACTCCGCACGGACCTGCGCCCGGTCGACCGGCATCGGATCCAGTGTCGACTCGACTGCGATGAGAGTCTGTGGGCCGTTCTCGGTGTCGACCGTGACCTCTACCTCGGTCAGCGCCCCTGGCACGAGGTCGTCGTAGGCCACGCGGACCAGGCCCGGGTCATAGCCCATGCCCTCGCGATAGATGCCGCCGGCGCGCTCTTCCATCCGATGCTCGACCGTGTCCTCGATCAACTGCTGTTTCGGGACGAGGCCGTACTGACTCTCGCGAACGCGGTCGATGAGTTCGAGCTGGATATCGTGGCGCTCCTGGTCGCGGAAGCCGGCGAGGTCAGGGTAGTAGTCCGCCAGTTGCTCGGCGTTTTTCTCCATGATCGACGGCGCGGCGTATCCGCGGTCGACCTTCTCGTGCGTTCGCTTCGCCAGGTCGCTGACGAAGCGGTCGCGATCGTAGCTGGCATAGCGGCGGCCGGCGAGCCAGCCGTAGTACGCAGTTGTCTCCTGCGTCTCGACCTCTTTGACCAGCGCCGCGACCATGCTCCAGTCTCTGCCCTCGGCGTCGTCGCGAAGGCTGTCGAGCCGGCGAGCTTCCTTCCGGCGATGGCGATAGTAGTTGACAGCGCCGACGAACAGCCCCAGCAGGGCGACCACTGGGTACCAGGCCAGACCGACCCAGACGCCCAGCAGCGAAAGGACGATCGTCGCCGTGACGAGGGCTGGCAGGAGGAACTGCCAGAGGATGTTCGAGAAGTTGATGGCCGACGCCAGGTCCAGCCGGTAGTGTTTGAGTTCCGTCCAGAAGCCGACGTCGTCGGTCGTGGGTTTTGGGTCCGGGTCTGTCTCGTGGTCGCCCGTCCCCGGCTGCAGTGGTCTGTGCTCGGTTAGCTCGTCATCGAGAACGTGTGACCACGCAGAGTTCTCCAGCCGCGTCACGAGCGACTGCGCCTCTCTCTCGGCAGCGTAGATGTCGTTCCACACTTCTCCCGGATCTGCGGCCGGCGTGAGCGTGTCGTCTTCGCCAGTCCGGAGCGTCTCGTCGATTCGGCGCTCGATGTCGGTGAGCGTGTCGTCCGCGGTCGCGACCACGCGTGCGGTCCCGTCGGGCGAGCGCGCCTCCGCGGCCAGGTGCTTGATGCTGCGTGTGTCCATGCCCGTCTGCGCGGCCGCCTGCTTGGCGTACCGGCCGCGGCGGAAGACGATGACCTTCCGCAGTAGCAGTGCGCCGACGATGACGTACGTCCAGGGCGAGGAGTAGACCGTTCCGACGAGGTTCAGGATCGGGTAGGCGCTGGTCTTCGTCGAGACACCGTTTACGAGAACGGCGATCAGGCCAACGACGGCGGCGACGAAGAGGACGATCGCTGCCAGGCCGACCAGTCGCTTCGCCCGTCGGCCGCGACTCCGTCGGAATGTGGAGGTGAGGAGCCAGCGGCCGCCGTAGTACAGTCCGAAGCCCACACCGGCCAGCACCAGCAGGCCACCGAGAACGAGGCCCACGGTATCGAGAAGCGCCACAGTCAGTCACCTCCGGACGGGCTGCCGCTGACGTCGAAGTCGTGGCGGCGGCCGTAGCCAGCGTTCTCGTCGAGTTGCTCCTGGAGGTCCCGAACCTGTTCGTAGGTCTCTCGGTACTCCAGCGCCATGCCGTACTTCGACATCATCCGATGCAGCGCGGCCGCCCCATGCGAGAGTGCAATCTCGACACTGGCGAGGCGGCCATCGCGAACGACGGGTTCGAGCCACGAGCCGTGAATGTTCGACGGCGAGAGGTCGTCGACGCCGCCGATGTGGTAGATCTCGCCCTCGTCCTTGTCCTTGACCGGGATACCCTGCCTGAAGAGTTCGGCCAACTCGTAGACCGTCGCGACGGTGTAGGCGTCGTCCCAGTAGACCTCGCCCATCGTCCCGATCTCGGACAGTTCGCTCAGATGTTCGTCAGCGGCCGTCGCGATAGCTTCCTGCCGGTCGAGTTCGATGCGTTCCCGCCGGCGCTGGCTCTTGCCTGGGTCTGACGAGATGATATCCAGGACGCGGCCGTGATTCCGGTACAGCCAGGTCGCCGCAAGTGCCGCGGCCATGATCGTGAATCCGAGACCCACAGGGTTGCGGATCCAGGTCCAGATCAGCAGCATCGCCTGGACGAACTTCTCCGAGAAGAAGTTCTGGAAGAGCTGGCTTCGCTCTTGCAGGTAGTCCAGGTAGTTCTGTGCGCCCTCTGGGTTTCGCTCGAAGCCTTCCTCCTCGGCGCTGTCGAGCATGTCCTCGACGAACGGTCGGTACCCAGTGAGTTCGCCACCCGTGACGCTGACGTTGGTCTGCGAGGCGTACAGCGACACTTCCTGCTGGCCGTCGGGATAGTACAGCCGCAGGTGATACAGCGACTGCTCGCCCGGCGACGCGCCCTGGCTGTACTCGACTTTCACGAGCCGACCGTCGGCGAGGAGGTTCGCCCGAGCGCCGGGCTCGACGATCTCCACCTGGTCGGCTGCCCGACCCAGCTCGAACGTCGCGAAGGGGCCGGTCGTTTCGATTCCCTCGGTCGTCTGTCGGGCCGAGAGGTAGTCTGCATCGTAGTGGACGGGGATGATGCGGACCGAGACCGTCGACTCGAAGCCATCCGACGGCGTTGCTGTCGGCGTCGCCGCAGTCGGCGTCTCCGTGGTCGTGGCCGTCGGCGTCGCGGACACGTTGCCCGCGGTCGCGTTCGCGGCCGCAGCGGGCACGGGCGCGAACGCAGTCATGCACAGGAGCGTGAGGACGGCCGCGAGTGCGACGACTCGTCTCACGAGTTGTCACCCCCATGACCACTAATTTCCATTTCAATAGTGAGGTCGACAGGATGTCCGTTTGATTCGATGACTTCATCAACTCGTTCAGCAACAGCAAGTGCGATTTCTCTAGCCGCCCGATTGTGGTCGTCTGGGCTTTCGATTGTTTCTTCAATAAAATCGAGAGTTGCTTTTTGGTCTTTGTTCGGCATCACTCGTCACCCCCGTTCGCGATGGCTTCGGCCGGATCCGGCCGGTGGCCGTTGGTGTTGTTGTCGTAGTGGTCGTTGAGGATCGGCGCGAACTGTTCAAGCAGTTGTCCGAGGTCTGTGATGAGGTCCTCGCGTTCGCTGTACTCCTCGTTCTTGATTTTCTTCCGGAGTTGGCGAATCTGGCGCATGAGTTCGGCGTTCGTCGCGCGGACGTTCTGGAGTTCGGCGTTGATGCGCTGGCGCTGTTCGCGGAGTTTGATGGCTTCCTCGCGGGAGAGTTGCCGCGGTGAGGAGTAGGTCTTGTCCGGCTCCGTCGCGCCGGTCAGGACCTGGTCGCCTTCCGCGTGCGTTCGGATGACGACGTTGCCGTCAGGACACTCCCAGGCGTGTTCCGGGACCATGTGCTCGACGATGTCCTCGGGGAGCGATTGGGACTCGCGGAGGCCACGCCGCTCTGCTACCTGGCGGTAGCGCCACGCCAATCCGAAGAGGCGCGAACTCGCGACTTCCTTGATGATTTCCGCGCCGTCGCGGAACTCCGGGAGTCAGTCATGAACGGGATGCGCTCGCTGTCTGGGTCGCCGCCTTCGCGTTCGTAGAAAACGTACGCGTACCGGACGCGGTCGCGCGACCAGCGCTCCAGCCAGAGGCCGCCGCCGATACCGATGAGGCCGATGGTCGCTGCAGCCATGCGGATGTCGACGACCTGCCCCAGTGGCTTGCCGCTCTGGAGGATCTGGTACATCAGCGCTGCCAGCGCGACCACCAGGACGACGATGGTCGCGACGAGCATCCGGGCCGGCCCGGGCAGTGCCTTGTAGCGGCGGCGGAGTGGGACCGACCAGTCCTCGGCGCGCTGCCGTGCAGAGAGGTTTGCGCGCTCGTCGCCGCTGTCAGTGTTCGTGGCGTCTGGTTCGAAGGTCCCGCGCTTGACCAGCCAGATGATGAACCCGATGCCGACGAGGAGTGTTCCGCCGACGATCAGGATCAACACGAGTGGGCTCACGTGTCAACACCTCCGAAGGGAGAGTCTCTCGTCCGTTGCAGTCGCCTGATGACGCGTACAGCGATCCAGAGTAGGACTGCTACGATGACCCAGGACAGCACCGAGACGACGAAGAGATACAGCTGGATGTAGGAACTCACACCGACATCGCTGAATGTGAACGTCGATGCGACGGCGAAGCCGAGTGAGTCGGCCACCGGGTTCACACCCACGACGAACAGCAGCAGATGTAGCGCGGTCGATGCAGCGAGGTAGTTCGCTGCTCTCTTCAGTTCCGATATCACACCTCAACACCTCCGTCATCGACCCGGAGATCGTCCGGGTCCTGGATGTCCTGTTGAGCCCTGTACAACAAGTCATCACCACGACGGACGAAGTCGGCGTGCTCTTCGTCCCACTCTTCGAGGAACTCGGGGATGCGCTTGCAGCCCGTGTCGATGGCCTGTTGCTGGAACACCTGTCGCTGCTGGGACTCCGTCTCGGCTTCGGCCAGGCGTCGCTCTCGAAACTCCGGTTCGACGGGGCCGACCAAGACCGGACAGGCGCTGCCGTAGTGGCGACAGTCCGAGCAGTCATCCGGGAACGCTTCGCCAGGGCTGTCGACCTCCGAGGAGTAGAACATCTCGTAGTCCGAGAGCATCTGCGTCAGGCGGCCGTTCATGAACTCGGCGATGGTGTCTGCGTCGACGCGCTCGTGACTCTCGTCGAGCCAGTCGTGGATCGCTTCGCGGAGGTCCGGATCGTCGACTTCGTTGCGGTAGTCACGAAGTTCGAGACGGATCTGCTCCAGCTCGGCGAGGTCGTCATCGTCGGGCATCAGAGCACCTCCTTTTCGATGACGTCGGCGACGGTCTCGACGAGTGACGAGCGGCGTTGCGGGACGACCAGGACACACGGCCCGACGACGCGCAGTTGCACGTCCAGGCCGGCGGCCAGTGGGTAGTCCGAGTCTGTGCGGATGTCTTTCGGGATGTACAGCCGGTGGTGCTGTTGACTCTCACCGAACGATTCGACTGTTGCTGCATGTTCGAGTGCCATTTTTCCAATCACGTTGGAAATGAGAAGTTCGCTACTGGTCGGGTGCGACCGCGTTCCGGACGAGGTCCTCTCGGAGTGAGAGGAACGCTGACGTCCCGAGGAACACGAACACCGCGATGACGATGCTGCCGACGATGACGAAGCCGCCGAGGATGAGCGACACCCCAGCGAGGACGAAAAAGCCGTTGCGGATGACCGACAGGGCATCACGGAAGGTGCCGCCGGTCGAGCCCCAGCGTGCGTACGCCAGCAGACCGACCGCGACGGAACCAATGATCGCACCGAAGATCAACCAGTTGCTCATCGGCGGTACCTCTCGTCGTCGGAGCCAGCGAGGCGGTCGCTGACTTGCTTTGCTTTCATGCCCGATTCTCTGCTCTTCTTGAGGTCGAACACCTCGCGGACGGCCCACGGCCCGGCCAGTGTGAGGACGAGCCACAGCGCGACGAGACCGGCGGCGAGCATCCAGCCCGCCGGCGTCACGAGCACTGGGAGCGCGATGAGGGCCGCACCCACGAGGATGATCCAGTATTTGCCTTGCATGCTCAGAACGGGAGTGAGTCGGCGAGGTCACCGAGGCCGTCCCAGCCGGCGGAGTAGCCCGACCACTGGTAGCTGATCTTCTCAGCGAAGGTCGGGTTCGCCGTCCAGCGGACGGTGGTGTCCTCGTTGTAGTGCAGTCGGAGGGCGTCCTCCGACGGTTCGGTGTAGTAGACCGCTGCTTCTGGGTCCTGGCCGACTGGTTGCCAGCTGCCGTCGGCCGTCCGGTACTCCGCGATCCAGTCGGTGACCGTCGCCGACGTGTTTGCACTCGTCAGCGGGACTGTCTTCCGGTTGCCGGGCTGGCCCTCGATCGTGTACGTGCGCTGGTCGAGGGCGTCGTCGCCGCGGAACAGACCGCTGATGCGGTCGACGATGCTGTTTGACTGGCGCTTAGTCTCGGTCACCCAGGCCAGCGTGACGACGCGAGCCTTGTTCGGCGCGAAGGCCGCGCTCTGGCCGGCCGCCAGGGTGAACGTGATGCGGGTGAACTCCGCACCGGTCGAGAAGTTCTGGACGGCGCGCCAGTCTGCTTCGACAGTCTCGTTGAGCGAGTCGACCGTTCCGAGGTCCGACGGCGTGACGATGTCGGCCGGGAGTTCGACCGTGAGTGTCGTGCAGTAGCCGTTCGGGTTCTCGCCGGCGACGCGAACGAAGCCCGTGCCGTCGGCGACGCTGACCTGCGTGTTCGACTCCGTGCTCGCGACGTCTGCCGTCTCGTTCCAGGTCGTCTCGGCGCTGGCCGTCCGGAACGAGTGTGTCACCGACTGGTCGCAGGCCGTCGTGGTCTCAGTCTGGGCAGTGGCGGGGACAGCCATCGCGACGGTCGCGATGATGATCAGCACCACGAGGAGTGTTCGTCTGGGCGTCATTCTCGGATCCACTTCGCCGGTTTGCTGCCCTGTTCCCGCAGGCCGTCGTAGCCGTCGTTGACCGCCGGGATCATCCGCAGGAGGCCGATGATGACCAGCGGGACGAACACTGCAACGGCGATGACTGTGAGGACGCCAAACGACGCGATCGTCAGCGAGAGTGCCAGCGCGGCCGCCGCGTAGATCTGCTCCCGTGGCGTCCCCGCGATAGCCCACTTCACGAGCTGGCCGTAGTAGCGGATCGGAGCCAGCACAGTGAACGCGAACCAGCCACGGGCGCGGTCCTCGAACCACTCTCGGTCCGAGAAGAAGTCCCGCCAGTTGCCGGCCGCGCCCCGCATCTGGCTCCAGACCCAGCCGACGAGCGAGCCGAGCGCGCCAACGACGGCCATCCCGGCCGCGGCGAGGCTGCCGAGAACGTTGCGGGCAGTCTCCGCCGGCATCTTACCAGCCCCGGCGCGAGAGTGCGTAGTGCAGCCCTGTGTTCGCCCCACCGATCAGGATGATGGCGAGCAGGAGCGAGCCCGTTGACCCCTGGCGACCCATCGCCGCGAACATCAGCAGTGCGACAAAGAACACCAGGCTGAACAGGAACAGGACGCCCAGGAACTTCCCGATTTGTTTGATTGCGGTGCTATCGACGCTGTCAGTTGCTTGCTGTAGTTTCGTACTCATGTGTGGTTCAGGTTAGTTTGAGGAACGAGCAGGACACGTCGGGCAGGTACTGCGTGTTGAGTTCGGCGAGGCGCTTGGTGTCGATATCCTCGCCAGGGATGACGTACGTATCCAAGACCGACCGTAGCTCCTCGATGGCCTTCGCGACAGCCTGGTCTTCGAGTTCGCACCTCTCGTCGACTGTGCGATCGGTCGTCGCGACCATCCCGCCGTTCGTGTAGTTGCCGTCGACGACGTCGGCGACCAGGTACCGCGTGTCGCTGCCACTCTCGTCGATGAACTCGATGGCAACGACATCGAAGTCCGTCGTCGCCGTCGTTCGGGCGTTGATGTACCGCTCGAAGGACTCGTTGTGCTCGTTGACGAATGTCTGAACCTCCTGTGCTGTCAGTTGTGCATCCGCCGTCTCGCCCAGGTTGAGGAGTCGCTGATAGCCGCCTTCGGCGGTTCCCTTGTAGCCAGCCCAGATCGTCTCCAGGCTGTCGATACTCAGCAGGCCGTCGTCTGTCTCGTTGTCGGCCGTTGACTCGTCGTCGCCGAAGATGCCGTCGAGGAAGCCGCCGTCGTCGGCCGCGACGCTGCCGACTGCGACGCCGGTCGTGGCGGTCGCGAGGACGAGCGCGGCCGCGAGGACGGTCGCCCGCCTACGCATGCTCGTTCCCTCTGTTGGTGCCACGAGCGCCGTCTCTCTCGGGCTCGTGGCGCAGTGTGTCTGTGTGCATGGTTACTTCAGTGGTCGATCGCCTTCGCCAGTCGTGACGTACCCAGATAGGCACGCTGCCAGTCCAGGATCGACATCACGACCTTGCGGCCCGGGATGGGGCTGCTTCCCAGCAACACCTGTGCGAGAATGTCCAGGATCGCGAACGGGAACACGATGACCAGGAACAGAATCGACACGGCGATGTTGACCGGGTACAGCAGGATCCCGAAGACGATTCGGATTGCGCCTGTTTTCCGTGACATGGTTGGTGCGTCTCCCCGGACTGAGCCGCGGAGACTCACGTGACGCCGGCTGGATTCCCTGCCCGGGATGCCGGCGTCGTCAGATGAACAGAGTGTGGCAGTCGGGACGGTTGCAGTGGGGTGTGTTGGGGTAGCAGTCAAGCCGGATACGATGCCTCCGAGCCGGGCAATGCCTGCGGCCCGTCGCGACCGGGCTGTCGACCGAATCGAGCGCAGGAAAGATGGAGTTGGCAGTTACCAGAACGCGCCGAAATCGCTGACCAGGGTCCACCAGCCGTACTTGTTGTTACCGACCGCACGGATGTCAACTGAGGAGTCGTCTGCAAACTCCTCGCCCAGCTCGACGCGGACGAGGTTCGCATCCTCGTCGTAGACGCCGTAGGTGCCCTCCGCGTCCGAGGGGGCGGAGTCGTAGAACACCTTGATCGGCGTGCCGTCGACGTAGACCTGCTGGGTCTTCAGCCAGTCGCCGCTCTCGACTTCTTCGGGGACGGCGTTGGCGAAGCGCTGCTGGACCGACGTGTCGGTATCGCCGGCCTCGTCTTCGAGCGTCAGGATGACGCTCGTGTTGTCGCCGTCGACTGTGACGTCGCTCTGGTCGAGTTCGGCGTTCTTGTCGACGCTCCAGTTGAAGCCGAAGGCACTGAAGCCGTCACTGCCGAACTCCATCGCCCCAGCGTCGCCCCGCAGGACGGTTCGCTCGTCCGTGTTTTCGAGGTACACCGTCGTGTTCGTCATGTCGCTACTGGTCGGGTCGTCCAGTGACGAGTTGTCGATGAATCGCAGCGTCACCGACTTGTTCTCGTTGGCGGCCATCGGCATCCGCTCGAAGTCACTCTCGGCGAAGGTCGTGTTGTAGTAGTACGTCGTCCCGTCGTCCCCGGTTTTCGTGAAGTAACCTGGATCCGACGCGTTCGTGACCGTCTTGATGACGGTGTCCGTCTCCGGATCGATGATACGAATTTCCGGCTTGGTCGTCGCATAGCTTGCCTGAATCGTCGAGAGGTTCACCCCGTCAGACGCGTTGAACGTCGTCTGCGTTTCGCCGTCCGCATAGGCGGAGGTCGTCGAGGTCACAGTCGTTTCGGAGTCGATACTCGGGGCTGCCATCGCGACGCCTGCCGTCAGCAGCAGGAGCGCGAACAGTGCAGCCACGCCTGTCTTGATTGAGTGTCGCATGAATCAGGATGGTTGGGTCGCAGTTGGTGAGCGAGCGATACAGTGGGCGTCTCTCGGCGGAGGCACCGGCGGCGGGGGCGGGGAACGCCTCCCGTGCTCCATCGGATGCTCATGTCAGGTCACTCTCCTGTGCGCCGCGCACGTCGATGCCGGTCGACTGTGAGATCCCCAGCAGCGTGTCCCAGTAGAAGGCCCGTCGAGAGTACCCGAACGTGCCGTCAGGCCACCAGTGCTTCCGCGACTTGACTTTCCAAGGGTTGAGCACGGCCGGTTCGTGGACATTCCAGCCGTTGCGGATCCACGGGCCGTAGCGGTCGTGCATGTCCGCGAGGTCGACCGTCTCGCCCACCTCTGTCGTCGCGACGTAGAAGTGATACGGGTTGACCGCTTTGAGTGTGGGGTGCGTCTCGCCAGTCGTCGGTACTGCGCTCGGATATGACTTGAGCAGGTAGTGGTAGCCGTCGACGTGTACGGATTCGATCGCTCCCGTCTCGTCGACCTCGACGTAGACGGGCTCCCGGTCGTACAGGTGTGAGTCTGCGCCAGAGAGTCCTTGCTGAGTAACGTAGTACGTCCAGTAGCAGGCCATCGTGGTACTCCTCTCCGTCGAGTCGACGCGCCAGGCGTACATCTTCGAGGGCTTGACATCCAGCGTTCGCGTGACCAGCCGCGGCTGGTACTCTGAGAGGAAGTCCTCGTCGTAGGAGATCGTCACGAAGTCCGGCTGGGTCTCGTAGGGATCGAGTTGGCTGGCCGTGACTGTTCCAGCGCCGGCGACGGCCCCGCCGGTGGCGATGGTCGTCAGGAACTCGCGGCGTGAGAGCATCTTAGATCCCTACCTGGATACGGCGCAGTGCCTGGAAGCGCCAGTCGAGCCCCAGCGAGCGGTTGGCCTGGTCTCTCCGTTGTGCAGGCTCTGTCCGAGCATCGGTCTGGCTGGTTCCCGACGTGTTGTCGGCGACGAGCTTCGCGGCGTCGACCATTCCCGCGCCGACCTCCGTCGTCCCGGCCAGTGGGATCGGCCGCGTCGTGTTCGTAACCGCCGACACGAACGCGTCGGTGTCGTTCTCCAGATCTGGCCGGGCATCGAGGCTGAGTGTTCCGACCGCCGCGACGATGGGCGTGCTCATCGACGTGCCCGACAGTGTCTCGTTGCGCCGGTAGCCGTCCGCGCTGAAGACCGGCACCGTGACGCGCATCCCTGGCCCGGCGATATCAGGGCCAGCGCCGCGAGTGGTCCCGGACGAGAGGTCCGAATAACCGTTGTCCGAGCCAGTCTGTGAGAAGTACGCCGGCCCAGCCTGTGAGGCATTGGTCGCGTTGGTCGCCGCGACGGAGACGATGCCTGGTTCGGGGACGTCCGACGGCGAGGCAATCTGGGCTGGCCGCGTCATGCGGGAGTTCCCGACCGCGATGAACGCCGCGGTGCCGTTGCCGGCGACGAAGTGTCGCAAGGCATCGGCCAGCGACTCGTCGTAGACGGCACTCCCGAGCGACATCGAGAGGAGGTCCGCGTCCTGTGCCTCAGCCCAGTAGATGCCGTCGACGATATCCGCGGTCGACCCGCTGCCGTCGTCGGCGAGCGTCTTGCCGACGAGATAGTCCGCGCCGAGAGCGATGCCGTCGTACGTGTTGTTCGTGGCGTTTGCGGCCATCGAGGAAAGGACCCAGCTACCGTGTCCGTTGCCGTCAGACACGTTCGCGTAGTCGTTGCTCGCGACGGCGGGCTGGTCGGTGACGAAGTTGCGAGCACCGACGATGCGTTGGCCGTACAGCGGGTCGTCGGTGCCGTTGACGACGTTCGCCCCCGTGTCGAGGACGGCGACGCGGACGCCGCTGCCGTCGGCTGCAACCTGGTCGGCGTTGAGGTCGGTCGCGACTGCGCCGATGGTCGACTGATTCGCGTCGCCGTCGAACGCGATGCCGTCGGTGTTGAAGCCACCGTCGACCAGCCAGTCCGACCGCGGGGCTTCGTAATCACTCTCGCTGGCGAGCGCGCCGACTGGCTCTGGGAGTGCATGCCGGTAGTTCGGGTCGACCGACTGGACGTACGAGCGCGATTGGAGTGGCATCGGGGCGATCGTTCCGCCGCCGAGGGCGACCAGTGGGTTCTGCAGGAGTGTCGGTGCGACGACCTCGTAGCGCGGCCCGGAGACGACTGCCGTGTTGTCAGCAGTCGCGTTCTCCACAATGCTGTAGCCGGGTGCCGATTCAGCCCAGGCCTGCAGACTCGCGAACTCGCCGTCGTCGTAGGTCACGAGGAACGAGGGTTGCCCGTCGGTGCCGTATTCGACGATGTCGCTGCTGCCGTCGGCCGCGGTCACCGGGACGGTGACTGTCGAGACGAGCATGAGCGCGGCGAGGGCGATTGCGCGACTGTTCATGGCATCACCTCCCGGCGGCGAAGGGAGACGAACAGCCACAAGCCACCGAGTGAGACGCCGACGCCGCCGAGGGCGTCGGTGAAGCCGCTGACCTGCAGCTGCAGTTGTGCCAGCTGCCAGCGGATCGACTCAACGGTGCTATCGACGAGGCCGCTGGGTCGGCGGATACTCAGGTCGACGGTGCCGCTGTCGTCGGTGTAGGTCCTGATGAGTGTCTGATTATCCATGTGTGTGACGCGTCCGAACTGCGTGCCGTCGGTCGTGATGGGGTTCTCCCCGCGGTAGATGTAGGTGCCGTCGTCAGGCGTCGCCTGGGCGTGGATGACGATCTCCGAGCGCGTGGTGACGCTCTTCCTCTCCTCGCCGCGGAGGACGCGCACCGTGAGGTCGCCCATCGGATTCTGGTCGATATCGCTGGTGTAGGCATGGATACTCGACGGGACGTCCTGTTGTCGACCGACGACAGCGGCGATGGTGATGTCGGTTCCGTCGCGCTGAATATCGCCGGCGTCGAGGCCGTCGCCGGCTGGTGCGTAGCGGCCGGTCGGCCCCGATTCCGCACGGATACTCGGCGGCCGGTTGACGTCGTTGGCAGCCGCCTTGATCGGGATGCGGCGGACGTACTGGTTGCCGTCGAGATCGCTGTAGGTCAACTCGACCAGGTGGCGGCCCTGGCCGGCCGTCGTGAACGAGGTCTGTCGGCCGTTCTCGATGCCTGTCGTCGACAGTGTCGAGCCGTCGGGGCCGTAGACCGTCGCGTCGGTCAGGTTGCGGTACGTCGAGTCTGCTGCCGGGTTGAGTTCGACGGTAACGCTGTCGTCTGGCCCTGGTGCGAGCGACGAGACGCGGACGGAGTTGACTGCCGGCGGGTCGGCATCGACGAGCGGATTGCTCACTCGTTCGGTCGCGCCGGCGATTCCGTCTGGCGTCGCCGCCAACCACTCGAATTGCACGCTGGTCGCATCGCCGAGTGGGAAGTCCTCGATGCGGACGACCGTCTCTCCCTGGCCGACTGTCGTTGCCGCGGACTGGTCGATGCTGATGTACTCCTCGGGGACTGGGCGGTCGGTCCCGTTGCTGAAGTGCGCGATGACGGCCACCTCTTCGGAATCGATCGGCCCGTCGAAGCGCGCCAGTGAGGAGACGGTTTCGGCGGCCGTCGAACTGTCTGTCTCCGTCGGAATCGAGTCGCGCGTCTCATCGATAGCCTGTTCCAGTGCCGCAATCCGCTGGGTGAGTTCGCCGTCTGTAAGGTCGCTGGCGTTGATGTCCAGGTTGATATCCTCCGTGGCGTTCTGGTTCTGGAGAAGATCCCGGACGCGCTGGTCGAGCTGGTCGTTGCGCTTCCGGAGGTCGTTGAGTTCGCTGTAGGCTTTTTCGAGGTCGTCGTGGGCGGTGCTCAGGTTGCCCACGAGGTCGGCGATGCGTCGCGACTGGTTCTCCACCAGGTTGCGCAGGCCGTCGATGCGGTCCTGATAGCGCGAGAGGTTCGTGGAGAGTGACGGCGAGGAGAACTCACGCAGTTCCAGGTCGACGTTGGACTCGGGGGGAGAGGCGCGGACCGAACTGGTTGGGAGATAGACCGACGACTGCACGTCTGTCGTGTCGTACAGCGTCCGGATATCGGCGAGCGTGATATTCTGTGGGTCCTTGCTCAGTTCGTCAAGTGGACCTTTGTAGGCGCTGACTCCCGCCGTGTTGACCGACGACGGGATCGTCACGCCCCAGGCACCGTTCTGATCGGTGACGGTCGTCGTGCGGTCGAACTCGTTGGCGCTGAGTTTGTCGGTGATGTAGCTGGCGCGGTCGGTCAGGCGGCCCGCCTCGTCTTCGAGTGTGTCGACGTAGCCTGAGAATAGGGAGTCGGGGCTCCCGACCATGACGACGTAGGCTGTCGCCTTGGTTCCCGCTGGGTAGATGCGGTAGAGGCCGCGGTCGAGTGTGGCCGTGGCGTACTCGTGGTCGCTGCCGAAATCGACGCTCTTGACGCGATTCAGTTCCAGCGTCGAGTTGCTGATGACGGAGCCGCTCGGGCCGAGTTGTTCGACGACGACGCGTCTGTCGCGCTGCACGCCCGGCAGTTGCTTGTCGACACCGTCCTGGATGAGTGTGTTGGCGGTCGGGTCCCAGACGCTGAAAGCCAATTTCTCGCCTGCGTCAGCTCTCAACTTGGGCGTCTCCAGCGTGGGTTTGTAGTCCCAGTCGCCGGCGTCGTGGACAGCGACGACCTCGGCGTCATCGTCGAAGACACCGCCCTGGCCCAGGATGTTCAGGTCAGGATTCCAGGCATCGGGAATTGGGTCTTCCGCGCGGTCGAGCAGGTCGCTGGCCTTCTGTCTGAGTTCGTCGGTGGACAGACTTGTATCAAGATGGTCGTAGTCGACACCGATCACCGTGACGGTGGCGTTGGCGACTGTTGAGTCGGATTGGTCGATGACACGTCCAGATAAATTATTGGCACTTCCACCTTCGCCACCAGAACTCAGGTCATTATTTGGAGCGCGGAAATCCCTTAAAACTCCAGATGTTGGGTTACTATTTTGATTATCTGCCCCTTCACTCCCCGCAACCATCATGACACTAAGGTCATGCGAGGTATCATATGCAATTGTATCACTCGCTATCTGGTTTGTCCTATCTACGTCAGAAAAGACCTTTACTGACACCTCTCCGTTAGTTTTATCGAGAGACAAGTTAATGAAATAACGGTCGCTCCCAATCCCTAACGCAGCTCCGGAGTTTGTCGTATTACCATTTGTTATTTCACGCAACTTGATAGACTTACCACCAGCACCTCCGAGGTCTCCCTGGTCAATGCCGATATAGTAATCAGATTTTTGTCTGGCTTTTGCGTCCGTTGACCACCCAGTTACCCACGAACTTGGATCACCATAATTAGTAACAGCAAAGCTATATTGCACTCTTTCCGGAGTCGAATTTACATAGTATGCGCTATCATCCTCATGTTGAATTTCGTTAATATTTAGAGTATCTCGATTAACAGGAGAATACACATTTTCACCATTCCTGTTTGTAGGGGTTCTAACGTCGAATTTAGAGCTTGATGAAGATGATTTAGAAACACTAATTTCCCCCAAATAAGCGTCTAAATAACCTGCACTCGATACGCTTCCACTTTTTTGTTGTACTGCATATAGATATTGGTATGACACATTACCAATATACGCTTCTGATGTTCCAATCAGGTCCGTGCGTTCACTATCATTGTAGGCGGAAGCAACCACTTTGTCCTTTGTTTGATTTATCTCAAGAGAAAAGTAAACATTTGCCCGGTTTGGGATATCAATTTCTGCACCTCGATTTATATTAGCTCCGTCAGTTTCGGAACGGGCTATAAATGTGTTCTCCAATCTAACGCCAGCGGATTGGTCAACATTTGACCACGAACCCTTGGTTTCAGATACACCAACTACAAAATTACTATGGTCTGCATGATTGTAGTAATTATATGTGAAATTAATAGTGTAATCATCATTTTTTGGCATTTGGACAGATGAGTTGGTTGACAGTAGCACATCGTCACCGCCAGTAGCGCCATGAACGATGACACTACTTTTATTATGAACGCTGAAATGATTATTTCCGTCACCACTCTCCTTAAACTTAGATAGGTCTATCCCGGTTTCAGATGAATAATTTTTAGTTTTCAGTGTTAGGTCACTGACGTCCCCATCCATATTTCCGTTATCTTGCCCATTTGACCCCTGACCCATTGCCGCATAGAGATAATCATACGAAACAGTAGGGTCATAATTTGCGGAGACAGATCCTATAACGTTTGTTTTACCTGAATCACTATAGACAGTCAAAACAGCAGTACCGTTATCACGATATGTTTCCATATCAGTATAATATCTATTGCCGCTGGTTAGAGAAATCGCTGAAGATTGAGATCGTCCATTCCGGTCCCATGTTCGCAAAATAATCTGATCACCGGCCAATCTCGCCACAGCGCCGTAGTTGACCCCCGACTCGGTAGTATCTCCTTGAGCGGCCCAACCAACATCAAAGGCGGCATTATCGGTATAATTGTCCACTTTGAAATTATATGAGAGAGTCGCGTTGCGTTTGATACCTGGCCCAACATCGTTGTAGACACGCCCGGTATCATCACCGTCAAGATTCGTGAAGCTAAGCGTTGACGAATTTTCAATCTGATAAACGCTGTTAGGATCCGATTCACTAAATTTAGTCAAATCAATATTGCTAGTTGTTTCAGCATTCGCAAGACCGATCAAACCGATATTTGAGGGAGCCAGTATCGCGGTGAATGGTGAGCCGATTGTAGCCATGACGACCAGTATCGCAATCCCCGAAGCAACAGTAGGTTGTCGGGTTACTCGCTTCCGCAAGAGCCAAAAAATCGCCGGAGCGGACACGATGACCGCCAAGACTAGAATTGACTCCCATGAGACGGTTGTCAGAGTTTGGGCCACCCAAATATCATTTACAGTATTGAGGATACCCAAACCTGCAAGCGTCCACATCCCGGCACGGGCGACGCTCTTGTAGCCCCAATTGGCGACACGCCAGAAGACGATGAACGCACTGACCGTCACGACCGGGATCAGCGCACCGACGCCGACCCAACCGACTGCGTCAATGAGCATGGCAGTAACAGGATTTCGTTCGACCGCAGTACCGTACACCTGAAACGTAATCGCGAACGGGATGGCTGACCCCAGCAGCGCCAACAGGAAGGCCATGCGCCGCTCGTGAGTGGAGAATGTCTCTGTCATTGTAAATTCACAATCTGCGAAAGTTGCGAATCGTGCTTTCAATCCTGTTCGCGCTCTCTGACGACGCGGATGAACTGCGCCAGGGCGTCGTGGGAGTTGTACTGCGGG
This sequence comes from Salinibaculum sp. SYNS191, assembly GCF_037338445.1. Lineage (NCBI taxonomy): Archaea > Methanobacteriati > Methanobacteriota > Halobacteria > Halobacteriales > Haloarculaceae > Salinibaculum > Salinibaculum marinum. The sequence continues at coordinate 850,284 of NZ_CP147838.1, read as the reverse complement.
TCGTGCCAGAAGCGGTCGAGGAGTTGTTCGTACTCCTCGATATGCGTGAGTCGAATCCCACGCTCTGAGAGGTAGTTCGCCGCGGCAGTCCGGTAGGTCTCGTAGTCGACTTCTGGTAGGCCCGTGCTGGTCGACTCGCCCCAGTTGATGTAGCCCGTCTCCGGGTTCCAGCGCCGACGGTGGCGGTGCTGGCGGTACTCGACGTAGCCGTGTGGCGTCTCGTGTTGTTTCGGGAGGTAGAATTCGGGGTCGGAGAGTTCGTCGCCGGTCTTCGCGCAGATCGGCGCGACGAACTCGGCGATGTGCTGGAACGCGATGTACTCGGCCGGGTCGGTGCCTTCGATCTCGTCGTGGCCGTTGGTGTCATCCTGGCCGGCGTCCAGCTCGCCCCAGAAGTCCTCCCGGCAGTGTCGATCCGGGTCGGTGACGGTCGCGAGTGTCTCTGTGGTGCTCATGGATGGGGGACAGAAGCGTGGCTAATCGGTACCCATCGCGGCGTTCCCAGACGCGCGCCGGCCAGCCACGAGCCGTGCATCCAGAGCGCCGGTGTATCCAGTGTGGGCCGCCCCGACAGGCCGTTAGTGTAGACCAGTGTCCGCACGCTTCTTAAATACTATAGACACTCTGATATTTGTGAGAGATTACTTCCAGCGGTCTCTACGCTCTCTCGAAGAGATGTACCTGCCGCAGGGAACATTTATACTAGATTGCCGAGAATACATAGGCATGGCTCACCGTCTGCCCGGTAGGATGAACAAAATTCGCGAACGCGGCGGGTCGATGGTCTACACGATCCCGCGCAGTATTGTCGACGAACTGGAACTTGAAGCAGGCGAAGAACCCGAAGTTGTCGAGTGGGACGACGACGAGCGCGAAGTGACGCTCTCCTTTTAGCTGCGCTCGTTAGTCTGTCGAAAGTGATTGAAAAGTGGTGCTCAGTTAGGCTTCTTGTGAGGCTATCTCACTGGACTGGTCGTCCTTCTCCCAGACGACTGAGAGGTCCCAGCCTGATGTGACGTTAACACTCATGTAATCTCCAGAGGAGATTTCATTCCCGCTTACGGATATATCAGCTAATACACTGCCTGTATTGGCGCTGTCTGTCCAGTTGACTCCATTTGATCCGTCTGGTGAACCGACATAATTACCAGCACTGTTATTGAAGCTACCACGAGTCACTAAGGTGGCTGGATCGATTGTGTCGCCACTCTGGTGGGCTATTTTGATCGTGACCCCGTCGTCGGTATTGATTTCTTCAAACTCAAACTGCGCACTTGGCGCGGCCTCGCTTGGGCCGAGCCCGAGCACGAACGACGCGATGACCGCAGCCAGGATCACAGTGATGGCGACCATCAGTATCACACCGATCACTGGACTGACTGCCCTATCTTCTCCGCTATGCAACTCCCGGATTGTTTCGCGTAATCTCATTGTATCAACCGTCCCTCGGCAACGGTGCATAACGGAGCGATGCCGAGGCTCGCCCCGGGGTTTCTCCTGCACTCGACTTGATGTGACAAGTCGATGCGTCGGGAACCCCAACGTACGCCCCGCGACTCGAACACGGGTCTCGCCACCTGGTGCGCATAGTGCAAACTCCTTGTCGCATTGGTATATATGTTTGCCGACTTGTTATCAGATGCGAAAACGTGAATGGCAGTTACAGAGCCAGAAAAAGCCTCTCTCAGGCCCATTTTCAGATATTGGAGATAAACCATCCTAGAGGTTTATATCGGATGTCGACCAGAACCTGCAAAATTTGATAGCAGGCCTCATCGGTGACAGAGTTCGGGTGGTCGGTCGAGAACGCGTGCGGCGTGGGGTGTGAGGAGGAATGTCGTCCCGTCGCCGCGCACGCTCCCTGGCACAGCCCACTCGATCAGGTCTTTGAGCTGCTGTCTGAACGCCGCGTCCCGCTGTTCCGCGAGTTGTACTGCAAGTCGCGTCTCCTTGGGTGGGTTTGTACCACGCAACCATACGTATGTTCGCAGGAATTCCATCCGGACATCTGCTGGCGCTTCATCCAAATACGAAGGTAGTGCGAAGTCTCGCTCAGCGTTTTTCGTGCCGACGGGTCCACCCAGCGCGGCCAGAAACCGTCCGAGAATCACGCCATCGACACCCGGCCGGAGGTCTGTCGCGCGACCCTCGCTGTCTACATTCTCTATGTCGATATCGGTGATACCCGCGCGTTTCAGCGCCGTGTAGGCGCATCGCATTGTCTCTTCCTCGACCGTGAACATGGGGGCGTACGTCTCCGTAGCGATTGAGCCGCCAGCAAATATCCACGCGACGAGAATATTGAATCCTTCAAACTGTTCGTCGTTCCACGAGAGATCGAGCCAGCCGTAGTCTTCTGCAGTCTGAATCGCGCGCACGGGGTCGGGGCGACTGTCCGATTCCATCCATGGACGAATGCGGCTGCGCGGCAGGTCCAGTGCGGACGCGACAGCTGCCGATCCTTTGTTCGGGTGCTCGGCTGTGTATTCGAGCACACGCTGGTACTCTTGGACGCGGCCCCACGGGTCGTCGTAGCGACCGCCCGCGTAGGTTGCAGCAAGGTGCTTCGAAATCTCTATCCTATCGTCGATCGGCATAAAAACCGCCTCAAAACAGTGTTAATCAGCCGCCGTACTCGTATTCGCGCAGGGTTGCCGAGTCCGTTCCTGCATCATTCTCCCAGATAATTCGAACTGTATCTCCGGAACTGACGCTATCGTTCGTTGTGTATGTGTCACCGGCGGATATCGTCCCACCACCCCAGTTATTCGCATCGTCAACGAAGGTTCCGTAGGTGACATTTATGTTGGCTGCGTCGAGGGTTGCACCACCAGTGTGGGTGATATCGATATTATTTCCATTCTCGACAAAATCAAAACTTGCCTGCGGCGCTGTATCGCTCACCTGGTCACCGAGACCGAGGACGAATGTTGCGATGACGGCTGCCAGAATGACGGTGATTGCGACCATCAATATCACGCCAATCACTGGACTGACTGCACCATCGTCGTTGCGAAGTTGTTGTAGCTTCATGGTTTCTCACGGACACACAGCGCATACGAGATGGGCCACAACTGCTAAGATAGTGGCCCGTGTTATTTGGACTTGCACACAGGATGGGTGCCATCCCAACCTGATGTCCTTCTCGTGATACTGCGTGTTCCTAGCCACGTGTAGACCATCACCTCATATAACAGTAAGGTCTTATTACCAGGTTTGATAGTTCGAAAACGTATATTTCGCACTCAGTTTCATAAATAAATAAGACGTTAACAGGTGAAAACCACTTTCACTCTGCTTGGCTCGCACTTACTTGTCTCTTATTGGAACGCTTTGAGTATGATAACTGACGCCCGAGCGCTCCGCCCGGAATACATCCCACGTGACCTGTACCACCGTGATGGACAGAAAGACGCACTGGCCTCGTGGCTCGATCCACTCACCCATGGTCGCTCGGGCGAGAACGCGTTTATTTTCGGCCCGACTGGGTCAGGAAAGACCACGCTGGCGAAGTACATCGCAAAGAAACTAGCGAAACAGACGTTCGACGTGCGCTGGGGCCTGGCGAACTGTATGTCGGATCCGACGCCTGCAGCGACGCTCGCCGAGATCGTGCGGGAGACCGACCTGGGGACGCAGCGCCCCGACGGCACCCCCCGCGCTCACTACATCCGGTTGCTCCGTGAGGCAGACTCGCAGATTCTTGCCATCATCGACGAGGTGAACGCGCTGACCGACCTCGCCCTGCTGCATGCGCTGTACGATGTCCCGGGCGTGACGCTGGTCTGCATCTGTGTCGACGAGGATTCGTTGTTCTCAGCCCCGGATATCAACTCGGAGACGCGGAGTCGGCTGCGGACGTTCCGAACGATGCATCTTGACCCGTATTCGCATGACGAGCTGGTCGACATCCTCGATTACCGTGTCGAATATGGGTTGATGCGCGACCGCGTCGCCGATGACGCGATTGACTACATTGCCGACCTTGCCGTCGGTAACGCTCGGACAGCGATTGCGTTACTCCGGCGGGCGGCCGAGGCGGCCAGTGCGGACGAGTGTCCCATTACGTCCGGGCTCGTCGACGACGTCCAGGAAGAGGCGCTGGCCGACGTGCGCGACCGCCATATTCGGTCGCTGGGGACGCACCAGCGCGCGATATTCGAAATTATTCGCGAAGCGGGGAGTTCGGGCATCCGAGCGACAGACCTTCACGGCCGGTACGCAAGCCGCGTCCAGGAGCCACGCGGCCAGAGTATGCGTCGGCGGTACCTCAACAGCCTCGAACGCTACGGCCTCATCGAACAGGCTGGAACCGGACGTGGGACACGCTACTGTGTCTTGCAAATCGAAGAAGCGTGAATCCGTGAATCGCCTGACAGCAGTGGAAGCGTGAATTTCCGTGAATCGGCGCTACGGGTTGTTTTCCTTTCTCTGAGTAGCTCTCCGGGCGAAATCGTGATTATCCGTGAATTTGCGCGGGAACCCTTTTACAAGGCCGGCGGTCGCTCCGGGTATGGCCTCTGTAGACCAGGCCTCCGCCGCGCGGTCGACGAGCAGGTACATGAACGGCGAGCAGTATCGCATCAGCGTCCAGGACGAGTATCGGCACCCAGAGTTCGACGCCCGCATCGACGTAATCCGCGTAGCTACTGACGAAGTCTGGACCTTTGACGTCAGCAACGGTGTCGCGCACCTGCAGACGACGAACGCCGGCTCCGGGCTGACCTCACTGCCAGAGTTACCAGAGTGGGTCGACCAGCTCGTGCGTGAACTCGACATCGAGGAGGTGGCGGTGCCGTGAATGGGCTATCTGATGCCCGAGGGTCATTCCCAGGAAGGTTTCGGGATGCTGTTTGGGCACCCCATCGTAACCAGCGACAGAGACTCTCAAAAAATATTGGCTCCCAAAGCGTTATACAAACATCAGGTCTAGTCAGTGCGTGCCCTGGGGGCCGAAATTGTGGATCGTCAGCTCGAACGCGGCTTACTCTTAGAACGGAACGATTGCGAGGTGATGTCAATCAGGGAAATCTGACACCGCGTCGGCTTCTATCTGTAGAACAGTCAGGAGCTTTCGGATTCTCCCTGAAGATATGCTTCGCCGTCTGGTGTAATTCGATAGTAGCCCCTCTTCACACGTTCTACCATCCCTTTATCAACAAGTTTGGAAAGACGACGATTGACTTCATCTCTGGATTTGTCGATGTTGATAGCGATTACCGCGGGCGACAGTATAATACCTGTCTCAGACAACAGCTCAAGGATTCTGTCGTCAATGGGCAACTGCATCCACCCCGGTGGTTGACGTGTGGAAGCCACTTTTTACCTTATTCAACGCCCGGTAACTTATCAGGTTCCAATAACGAATACGTGTGGTTAACCACATGGATTGATGTGAAGATTTATTATTCAGTCTCATTAATCCATGTGATACAGATCGACGCGACACTCCGAAGGGTGTCTCTACCCGGCGACACGCCGCAAAAACTCGCTGGGTGCGACACCGTGTCCCTACCACGGGTGTCGCGTCGGTCGGATCTCCGACCCATGGAAGACAACGACGCGCGACCGTTTCAAGGTTCGCACCGGCACGCGGTATCGACCGACGATCACCCAGTTCTCACCGAGATCCACTCATGAGTACCGACACCACCACGACCGACAGTACCGATACCACGACCACCTGGACGGACCTGTCCGCGTTCCAGCGCGACACGCTCGCCGTCCTGCAGGAGATCGACCACGAGGATGCCACGAGCTACGGGCTCGAAATCAAGCGCCGGCTCGAAGACCTCTACGGCGAAGAGGTCAACCACGGCCGGCTGTACCCGAACCTCGATCAACTCGTTCAGGCCGACCTGGTCGAAAAGAGCGACCTCGACGAGCGCACGAATCGCTACGCGTTGACTCACGCCGGGAAGCGCCTGCTCGAAGTGCAGGCCGAACATCTCGCGACGCTGACCGACATCTGCCAAGCCGAGGTCGTCGCCGACGGCGGGCAGGAGTTCGTCCCGGTACACTTCATCGCCTACGAGGACGACGCCGACTTGGAGATTGATGACAGCGGCGAGGATCCGACCGTCGCGAACCACGACGAGCTGGTCAACAGCGGCCAGACGTTCGGCGAGATCCGCATGATGTCCCGCGAGCACGCGGAGGAGTACGACCTCGATGTCGTCACCCAGGACGACGCGCTCTGGTGCGACGAGGTTGCAGACCTGGATATCGGCGAGGCCGTCCGGGTCGACGACCTGCGCGAGGAGGGCGCCGTCTCATGAATCCCGCCGACAGACTGCGCGAGGCCCGCAAACAGTGCGCCCTCGCGGCCGACGCCGAGGAGATGACTGAGATGCAACGCGAGACGGCTGGCCATCTGGCGGGCATCCTCGACCAGCTGGCCGGCAGCGTCGATGCGGTCCAGGAGGGCGGTCGTCCGGGCCGACGGTGGCCAGCCAGTGTGTGATTTCTGTGGCGACGACCACGAGACGCTGGCCGCTGCTTTGCGATGCTGTACCGAGCGGTTCCTTCCTGACGGCGAGAGTGTTCGCGCCGACGGCGGGCAGCAGGAGCTGACGAGCCAGCTATCGTTCCAGAGCCAGTTGCAGCAGACGAAGAAGTCGACGACGAGGACTGTGCGTACGAAGTCTGTGACTCTGCTGCAGACTATCGCGTGCAGTTGGAGAACGACTACCTCTTCTACTGCTGCCAGGAGTGTTCGCGCCGTAATCGCGTCTACGCGAGGGAGAACGACTTGCTGGAGAACAAGGTGCAGCCATGAGCCAGTCCAAAGGCGGCCACCCTGGCGCACCTCAGGCGGGCTCGGTCGTCCGCAACTATGCGGACCTCCTCAACTGGTTGCCTGACCCGCCGGAGACGTTTTTCATGGCCGATGTGCCAGAGGACTACGTTGGGACGATTCGCTCACTGTCCCACGACAGTGTCATCGCCAAGGAGGGCTGGGAGGCCTACGACGGTGAATCGATGCCGACCGAGAACAGCCGGCGTGTCTGGAAGGTCGAATCCTGGGCCAGCGAGCGCGCGGCTGAGATCGTCGCGAACCGCGACGCGATCTGTCCGTGCGGCCACGCCGGCGTCCAGAACTGCGGCGACCACTACGCCTGTAGTTTCGAAGCCTGCGACCAGGCGTTCGAGCGTGACGAGCTGGAGGTGGATAGATGACGAGCCAGCAGGACCGCACGGACGGAGCGGTCGACTGGCCGGCACAATTCGAACGGACGCCCGCGTCACAACGCGTCCACACCTCGAAGTTCGGCGTTACGTTCCACGAGGCACTTCGGCGCATCGAGACGGAACTACTGGATCGCGTCGGCGCTGATGATTGGCGCGTCTCGACGGCCGCTCCCCACCGGAAACAGGACGGGATGCCGTATGCGAACGCCAACCCGTCGGATCCAGCGGTCGTGGTCCGGTGGTCGAAAGATGGCCAGCAATTCGCCGTCGCCTGCGATCACTACACGGACTGGCGGGACAACGCCCGGGCGATTGGGCTGTACATTCGTGAGAAGCGCAAGATGTCTGACCGGCCGGTGACGACCGGGCAGTCCGAGTTCGCGACGGCGCGGCTGCCCAGCGGCAACGAAGAAGCCATCGTCGCCGACGCGCCGGCCGACCAGCCAGCGCCGCACGAGGTCCTCGATGTCACGCCGGACGCTCCCGAAGACGTCGTCGAGGCGGCCTACCGTCAGAAGACGAAGACTGCCCACCCCGACCAGGGCGGCAGCGCCGAGGAACTGAAGCGCGTCCGCCAGGCGAAGGAAGCGATGTTGGACGGAGGGGAGCGATGAGTGATGGCCGCGATCTCTCCCCACGCGAGGCAGCGGAGCGCTGGCTTGATCGTCGACGACCAGACGTTCGCGACTCCACGCTGTCGACGCTGTGGTACCGCCTCAAACTGTTCGTCGAGTACTGCGAGCGAGAAGGGTTCGACTCCATTCGTGACATCGACGGATGGGACATTGACGAGTATCAGCTGCATCGCCATCAGAACGCCAAACCTCTCACGCTTAACAAGGAACTCGGGACGCTCCGGCAGTGGCTGGAGTACTGTGTCTCGATTGGAGTCGTCGACGAGGCTGTCCCGACGGCTGTTGAGATACCCGATGTCGATCCAGCAGACCGCAGTGACGACACGATGCTGCCGCCAGAGCGTGGCGAGGCGTTACTCTCGTGGTATCGCGATAGTCCCCAGCGCGCGAGTCGCCCACACGCTCTCCTGGAAATCTTCTGGACCGTCGGCTGTCGGTCGGGGGCGCTACGGAGTCTCGATGTGCGAGATTTCAACGCCGACGAACAGTGGCTCCGATTCGAGCACCGGCCGGAGACCGGCACCGAGCTCAAGAAGGGTCGTCGTGGCGAGCGCTACGTCGGGTTGCTCGACGAGCCGACGGCCGTCCTTGCCGAGTTCCTGGATCGCGAGCGGATGGACATCTCCGACAGGTACGGCCGCTCGCCGCTCATCCCCAGCGAGGCAGGGCGACCGGCGGCTAGTACTATCCGCGATTGGTGCTACTTGGCGACGGTCCCCTGCAAGCACGGCCCCTGCCCGCACGAGAACGACCCGGCCTCCTGTGAGTATCTGTCGTACGTCACGGCAAGCGGATGTCCGTCAAGTCGGTCGCCCCACCAGGTGCGGACAGGCTCGATTACATGGCAGCTCTCCCGTGGCGTCCCGATTGAGGTCATTGCAGATCGGGTCAACTCCAGCCCAGATACCATCGAAGAACACTACGACAAGGAAGATCCGCGGCGCGAACTCGAAGTGCGCCGCCGCGGCCACCTCGACGCACTTTCACTTGACGATGACACCAGAACGCACGAGTAACGACAGTGGTATCGGTCCAAAACCAGGGGACGGCGATAGGTTCGTAGCCGAAATCTGCCCGAACCCATCCCAACTTAAATCCTTCAGGAAATTACTACCGGAAGTCACTTCTCGGATTGCAGTTCTGAGCCATGGCACCGACCCGTAGCGCCGCTGCCCTTCCGGTTCACTTGTCGGCGACCGCTGTCGCAGCCGATTCGGTCGCCCGTCGCCGTCGCAATTCGAACGATGCTGCTATGTCGGACCGTCCGGCGTCGAGTAAAATACGGTGGGGGAGATTGCGTCTGTGGTTGCTGGACCGTGCTTGAGAGGGGGTGTGAGGGGGCTCACCCACCGCACGTAGTGACTGCGAAGAAACACATAATAAATCTGGTGATGGCCGCTGAGCGATTGGCCGACTGTCGCGCCGGAGGCCATGGGTCGGATAGTGATGCCGCTCCGCCTGGCAGAAGTCGCCGCCAGAGCCGCTGGAACGACCGTCTATGCGGTCTCGGGGGTGCTGAGTCTCCAGACTGCACCGCAACTCCCGCATTCGAAGGTCTCACTCCCCTCTCCGTCTGGGTGCTCACTCGGCTCGCTCGCCCCGCACTTCGGACAGTACACTTCCCTCATCCCGAGTGTATATCTGTCAACGAAGTATATAGTATGTGCGGCTAACTGTCTAGGGACTCTATACGTACACCGAAAGGAGCGGGCAGCAAGCCGAGAGCAGGGACGGCGAGTCGGCTATCGACGCTGTCGCCCGGTCCGTCACCGAGCGGTCGCTGCTGACGGTGTCTCTCGGGCGGGCCACAGGCTCCGTCAGGGCCGTGTGGTCACCTCGAATCGCGCGCCACCGTCGGCGCTCTCGGTCGCTGCGACGGTCCAGCCGTGTGCGTCAGCGATGTCCTCGACGATTGCCAGGCCGAAGCCGGTTCCGGCGCTGCTGGTCGAATAGCCCCGGTGGAAGACGTCCTCCCGTTCGCTGGCCGGAATTCCGTCACCATCATCTGCGACAAAAAACCCGGCGTCGTCCCCGAGAGGGCCGACCCGGACTGTCACAGCGTCTCCGCCGTGTCGCACCGCGTTGGAGAGGACGTTCTCCAGCAGTTGTTGCAGCCGTGCCCTGTCTGCGTCGACGATGTCGTCTTCGAGCGTGGTCTCGAGTGTCGCCGTCTCGCTGTCGAGCGTTTCCCAGACGGTTGCGACCAACGGTGCCAGTCTCACCGGTTCGGTCTCCGCGACGACACGGCCCTGCCGCGCCAGCGTCAGCAGGTCGTCGATGAGCGTGTCCATCCGCTCGATGGCCGCCGCGGCGCGGTCGAAGTCCTCGCCGCGGCCGCTCCGGCGGGCGAGTTCGAGCGAGCCTCGTGCGACCGTCAGCGGATTCCGCAAATCGTGGCCCACGACCGCGGCGAACTCCTCGAGTCGTTCGTTCTGGCGGGTCAGTTCGCGCTCGCGCTCTTTTCGCTCGGTGATGTTGCGCGTCGCGCCGACGAGTTGCTGGACGGTCCCGTCGACGATGACGGGTGCAATCCGGGTCTCCCAGTAGAAGGCACCTGCCGGAACCGACACCCGCTCCTCGTATTCGAGCGGTTCGCGCTTGCGAACGCACTCGCGATACCTGCTGAGGATGCCGGTACCCTCCTCGTCGCCGAAGACGTCGTGGAGCGTGCGCCCACGGAGCTGGTCGTTCGAGAGTCCCGTATGCGCCTCGTAGGCCGGATTGATCCGTTCCAGTCGGTACTCGTCGGTCGCTTCGTCGACCGCGACCACGAAGAGTGCGTCCTGGGTGTTCTCGAACAGCGTCTCCGCGAACTCGGTCTCCTGTGCGCGGGACTTGAAGACGGAGACGTCCCTGATAGAGGCGACGATCTCGGAGGGGTTGTCCGGCGCGCTCGGGGCGAGCGCGACCTCGATGGGGAACTCGGAGCCGTCCTTCCGGCGACCCCAGAAGTCGCTGGCGCCCTCCACCGCTCGGCCGGTTTCAGTCGCGGCGTCCCAGCGAGCGCACAGCGGGTGTCCGTCGCGACAGCGGGCCGGCACGAGCACGTCGATCGGCTCACCGAGGAGGTCGCCGCGACTGTAGCCGAACAGCGCTTCGAGACGGTCGTTTATCTGCTGGACGCGTCCGTCGGCGTCGACGATAACGAGGCCGTACGGTGCCGAGTGCAGCAACGCGGCGACGCGGCGCTCGGCCCGGAAACTCCCGATTGCGTTCTCGACGGAGTTCGCCAGCACCCTGTACTGGTCGGGTTCGGACGTCTTCTGGAGGTACTCTGTCACGCCTTCCGAGATGGCATCGCTCGCGATCTCCTCGCTTCCCTGTCCCGTGAACAGGATGAAAGGGAGGTCGTCGTACTCCGATCGGACACGGTTGAGAAACGCCAGTCCGTTCATCTCGGGCATCTGGTAGTCGCTCACGACGCAGTCGATACCGTCCGTCGCCAGCATGTCGAGCGCCTGGGTCGGACTCGTCGCAGTAAGGGGCGCGAGTCGCTCGCTCTCGCGGCCGAGGAACGCCGCGGTCACCTCGACCACGTCGGGTTCGTCGTCGACACAGAGCACGCGCCACGGCTGACGCGTCTGGCCTTCCGTCTCGCCGCCGGGGCGGATACTCCCGTCGCTCATGTCCCCGGACAAGCGTTATCGGCGGTTGCGCTGCTGGTCGACGGCCCGACGGATGCGCGCGACCAGTCTGTCGTACTCGTCCGGGTCTGTCCCCTTCTGGACGTAGTCGGTGACGCCAGTCGTGATAGCCTCGCTGGCGAGTGCTTCGCTCCCCTTCGCGGTGAAAACGATGAACGGAATCGACCCATCTTCGGCGCGGACCGCTTTCAAGAGGTCGAGCCCGCTGATTGCGGGCATCTGGTAGTCGCTCACGATGCAGTCGAACGAGCCCTCCTTGAGTGTGCTCACGGCTTCGAGGGCGCTCGCCGCTGTCGTCACCGTCATATCGGCGTTCTCCCGTTCGATAAAGGCCGCTATCATCTCGGCCAGCCCCGGTTCGTCGTCGGTGAGCAAGACGTCGATCGTTCCCTGGTCGTCCCCGCCGGCAGCGGTCGCCGCGGCGCTCCCGACGCGGATGTCCCGCCGGACTGCGAGGTCCAGCCACTCGCCGATTTCGTCGTGGATACGGACCGACTCGACGACCCCCTCGTCGGGGTCGTACGTGACGAGCCCACCGGCCGCAAGTTTGGGAATGTGGGTGTGAACGAGCGAGGCAGCGATGCGCTCGGAGGAGTCTGTGTCGAGTTCGACTACCTCGTCGAGGACGTCGACGAGTTCGTCCACCGTGGCGGCCCTGTGCTGGCGAAGGTGAAAGAGGACGGTCCGCCGTCTCCGGTCGGCCAGCACCTCGAAAATGGTGCTGCTCGGGAGGTCTGTCCGCCGTCTGGTTCCGGACCCGTTGTCATCCCCGGTCATGTGAGGGAGGATGAACCAACCACACATAACCATAGTTCCGCGTTGCGTAGCGATACGACCGCATTCGTCCCGGATGTGTACCAGAGCGGTCGGCCCATGTGGCGTCGCCCCCTTCTGGAAACGGCCCGGAACGCACCACACTCCCGGGACCGGACACTCCGGGTCGACAGACGACGCGAGGAGGTGGCCCGGGGCCAGGAGCCAGTCAGCGGGGTGGCCGGAGAGACGAGACGCCCGGTTACGTGAGTGCCCCCACAGTGTGCGAGTGCGTGGACGGGCACCCAGAGCCAACTGTCGACGGTGCATCGGAAAACGATGGTGCTTGTAAATACATGCTACATCGCCGTCCTCTCCGTGCTCTCCGCGACCGGGTTTCGCGCCGGTTGACACTCCTTTGTCGACGGTCCGCTCGTCTTCCCGGGCGAGCCGTCGGCTGAGGACGGTGGAAGTCAGCAGCGAGCGAGTTCCAAGAGCCAAAGTGACAAGTTCACAGGCACGCTCGCTGCCGTGGTCTCACACCGGACTGCCGTGGGCCGATGTCAGAGACCAGTCGATAGGTGGAGTGCCAGTCATATATGTTCGTCGCTGACAGTCGCCCCGGGGCGGGCCGACGGATATCGGCCCCTATTAGAGTCTCCGGTCCGTTCGGAGTCTATACCGATGCCTGCACTCCAGACGGGGCTCTCACTCTCCGGGCGACTGCTGCTGGGCGGTGCTGCCGGGTTGCTCGCGACGCTGGTCATGGACCTGGCGATGCGTCGCCTCCCCGAGGGGACGACGCCCCCCTTCGTCGCGGCCGGCGTGCTCTCGGACGAATCGCTCTCGGGTGCCTCGGGACGGCTGGCGACGGCCGTCCACTACCTCGCCGGGACCGCCAGCGGCCTCGTGTTCGTCACGCTCGCGCTGGCCGCGGAGTCGCTGCTCGGACTGTCCCCGATTCCGTCGTTCGTCGCGGCCGCCATCCTCCAGTTGCCGGTCACCGTCGCCTTCTTCTCGTATCTGGTGGTGCCCGTCTACGGCCGCGTGCCGGCGGACCGCGTCGCCCGCGTCCGTCGCGACTGGGCGGTTTCGGCGACGGTCTACGTCGCCGCGCTGACTGTCCTCGTCGCGGCTCCGGTTCTGGTCGCCTGACGCGCACTCACCGCACTCGCACCGCGGTCGATGCGGGACGCTTAACACGTTCTCGGGCGCTGGTCACCACATGTCCCTCCCACTGCAGATTATCGGTGGCAGCGGTATCGGCGAACTGGTCATCTTGCTGGTCGTCCCGACCCTCGTCGTCGCCTTCGGCTCCTACGTCGGGGTCCTGATGGCGTTGCAGTCTTTCTTCGGGGCGTCGTCCTGGGAGGAGACGTCGTCCGGTGAGTCCGGCGAGTCCGGCGAGTCCGGCGAGTGACGGCACGGTCTTCGTCGCTTGTTTGTAGGAGTCGGTCGTAGGGCGTGGCGTGAGCGACGACGAAGACGACGACATCGAGGAGTATCTCGACCCGGAACTCGACCCGGTCGGCTCGACCGGCGGCTTCGAGCTCCCGGGGCCGCTCTCGGTCCCCGGTCTCATCACCGGCCTGCACTTCATGGCCGCGGCGCTGGTCCTGCCGGTCGCGTGGGTCTCGGTGCAAAACGGTGCCTACCTGCAGGCGGGGTTTTACTCGGTCCTGGCCGGTCTCATGGTGGCAGCGGGCGTCGTCGTGGGGCGTATCGCCGAGCGCCGGTACGACTGACTCAGGCGTCGAGCGTCTGGCCGAGTTCGCCCCGCTCGTGTAGCTGTTCGAGGATGTCGCTCCCGCCGACGAACTCACCGTCGACGAACGTCTGGGGAATCGTCTCGCGGTTGCTGTGGCGCTCCAGAGCCACGCGGTACTTGTCCAGCGCCTGGAGCACGTCTACTGTCTCCACGTCCTCGCGGTGTTGCTGGATGAGCGCCAGCGCCTTCCGCGAGTAGCCACACTGTGGCATCAACTCGTTGCCCTTCATGAACAGGACCACCTCGTTGTCCGCCAGCAGGTCGTCGACGCGCTCGTTGAGTTCCTCCTGGGAGTACTCGGATTCGGATTCGAATGCCATGGGACCTGTTAGCGTCGGTACGAGTATATGGGTTGTGCCTCCCGTCGCTACTCCTCGTACTCCTCGGGCGTGTAGGCGGTAATCTCGATGGCGTGGATGTCGTTTGTCATGTGCCCGTCGAGGGCGTCGTAGACGCGCTGGTGTCGGTCGACCAGTGACTCCCCCTCGAACACGGGCGAGACGATGACAGCCGCGAAGTGTGCGTCGTCGTCGGGGTTGCGCGGTGTCGTGACCTCCGCCGTCGCGTCCGGGACGCCCGCCTCGATGAGCGCCTCGACGTCGTCCGTCTGCATGGCCGGAAGAACGACCGGCGCGGGCAAAACGTTGGCGTCTGTCCGCTCGGGTGTCGGCGTTCCCGAACAGGGTGTTTTAAGCAGAGCCAGTTCGTTGCCCCCACCGTGACCGAAGTTCTGCTTATCATCGGCCTTTTCATCGCCGCATTCGTCGGATTCAACATCGGGGGCGCGAACACGGGCCCGGCCTTCGGCCCGGCGGTCGGGTCGGGCGTGCTGTCGAAGGTTCTTGCGGGGGCGCTGATGTCGCTGTTTTTCTTCGTCGGCGCCTGGACCATCGGCCGCCGGGTCGTCGACACGCTCGGTACGGAACTCGTCACCAGCACGACCATCTTCTCGCTGGAGGCAAACGTCACCGTCCTCTTTTTCATCGGCGGTGCGCTGTTTCTCGGCAACTACGTCGGCGTTCCCGCGTCCACGTCGATGACCGCCGTCGGTGCCATCGCCGGCCTGGGGCTGGCCGCGAACGAACTCGCCTGGGGCGTGATGGGTCGCATCGCGACCTGGTGGATCGTCGCGCCCATCATCGCCTTCTGGGTGTCCGGCGTCATCGGCCGGTACTTCTACTCCCAGCTCAACCGCCGCGTCGCGCTCGTCCAGAGCCAGGGTCCCCTCGTCACAATCGACCGGTCCGGGACAGTCCCCAGTGTCCGCCGCGGACCCAACACCAGCTATCGGGAACTCATCGGGACCAGCGTCGTCGTCGTCATCGGCTGTTTGATGGCCTTCTCCGCGGGCACGTCGAACATCGCCAACGCCATCGCGCCGCTGGTCGGGAGTGGCGACCTCGAAATGAACATCGGCATCATCTTCGGTTCCGTCGCCGTCGCCGTCGGCGCGCTGACCATCGCCCGCCGGACGCTGGACACGCTGGGCAACGACCTCACCCAGCTCCCCCTGACCGCGGCCATCGTCGTCGCCACCGTCAGCGCGACCATCGTCATCGCCCTGTCGGCCATCGGCATCCCCGCCAGTTTCGTCATCATCGCGACCATGAGCATCGTGGGTCTCGGCTGGGGCCGCGCGACGCGAACCACCACGGTCGCCGAGGGTGTCCGGGGCGAGGGCGGCACCGTCTCCGTCGGCGCACTGGCCGGCGACGAACCCGGCGAGGAACTGCCCGCTATCGGCGAGGAGGACCCCGAGGACATCCCGGAGGCGACGGAACTGTTCAACCCCTCGACCACCGCGCGCGTCGTCCTGATGCAGAACCTCGTCCCGATGATTGCGACCGTCAGCGCCTATCTGACGTTCCGCTTTCTCCCCATCTTCACCTTCTGAGGACTCAGCCCTCGTCCCCGTCACGCGACGGCTCGGACAGTTCCGCGGCGAACTGCTTGATTATCTTCCCCTCCGCGCGGTGTAGCGTCTCGCTGGCGGTCGACTTCGCGATGTCGAGCGTCTCGGCCAGCCCCGTCAGTGTTACCCGCCGCGGTGTGTCGTAGTACCCCTGTTCGACCGCGGCGAGGACGAGTCGTCGCTGGCGCTCGGTCAGTAGTTGCTCGTCGCCGAGGCGCTCCTGCACGTAGTCGACGGAGTAGGAGATGCCAAAGGCCTCCAGTTGCGACCCCAGTTCCGAGAGCCGGTCTGTCGGTGCCGTGACCTCCAGCACCGCCGTCCCGTCCCGAATCTCGAAGGGCATCTCCAGCGGCACGCCGGAGTCCCGGGCCGGCAGCAACAGCAGCGGCATCGTCGTCTCGAACTGCACCAGCGCTTCGCCGTCCGCGCGTTTCAGCACTTCCAGCGAGGTCACCTCCGCAACGTCGCGCATCTCCTGGAGCAGTCCATCGGGGTCCTCGCCGGTCAGTTCCGCCAGCCCGACCCCTGCGTCGGCGTCCGACAGCGCGGCGAGAATCCGAACCGTCTCTTCGGGGTGGTCCCGCGTGAGCCGCCCGAGCCATACCTCCTCGGGAATCGTGAGCCGCAACTTCGCCTGGGGCATCGGTACCCGAATATATTCGGGCCACTGTCACATCAGTGTTCCCGAACATATTCGGACTGCGCCACTCCGGCGCGGCCGGGGACGCACGTGTTCGGCACAGTCCTCAACTGGAACCGTCACGAAGCCCGCGCATGGAGACTGTCTCGCTCAGCCGGTCCTTCGAGGGGTCGGCCGCCGACGTCCGCGCGGCGATGACCGACCTTGGGCCGTTCATGGAGGCCGCCGGCTTCGACGAGGTGACAGTCGACGGCGACCGCATCGAGATAACAAACCACGTCGGCCTGCTGACGATAACTCTCTCCCTGCGGCGTCTCGACACCGGGGTCGCGCTCGCGTACGAACAGGTCGACGGCGTCTTCGACACGATGGAGACGCGGTACACGCTCTCGGAGGGCGAGGGCACCGTCACCGTCACCGCGACGACGGACTTCGAACTCGACGCGGCGCTCGTGGGTCCGATACTCGACGGGACCATCATCTCGCGCCAGCGCCGGAGAGAACTGACCGGCCAGTTCGACTACCTGGAACGGGTCGCGGCGACGCCCGCAGAATAGTCCCGACGCCGGGTGGGACGCCTTTCGGTCAGTCGTCGTCGGCCGCCGGGACCGTCGGTGCGTCGTCGCGCTCCCGGTCGTGGCCGGAGGTGTCGCGGTCCGCGAGTGCGTCGAGCCGGTCCGAGACCGTCTGGATGCCGTCCCCCTCGTGGGGGGTGACGTGCTGGAGGCGGCCGTCGACGTACTCCGCCATCGCCATGACCGGCAGCGAGACGGTCGTGAACTCCCCGCCGGTCAGCGTCGAGTCGACGGTCTCGGTCGGGTAGAAGCGCTCGACGGAGACGCCGTAGGCCGACGCCCACGATTCGAACTCGTCGACGGTCTCCAGGACCTCTCGCCCGAAGTCCGTCCGGGCCGCGAGCGAATCGGGCATGACCGTCTCGCCCCAGACCGTGACGTCGTAGCCGGCGATGTCGCCGCGTCGGTCGAGTCTGTCAAGCTGGTCGAGAATCGATTCGAGACGGTGCGTCGCGCCACTCGGTGTGAGCGACTGGACGTACAGTTCGACGGACGGTGGCTGCCTGTCCATTGCTCTCACCCGTTGTTGCATACCTATCGCTGAACTAACTAATAAATTTTCCCGGTGGGGGGCCGCTCAGTGCCCGACGACTCCGGGGTCGTCCGCTGACTCCTTCTGTCCGGCCAGTTGTTCGAGTCGGTCCTCGACGGTCCGAACGCCCCGGTCGCGCCGGTGCGGTGTGACTGCGACGATGTCGCCCTCGTCGTACTCCACCATCGCCGCCGTCGGCAGGCGGAGCGTCGCGTACGTCGTTCCGGTGATGGTCGACTCGGTTCGGCAGTTCCGGAAGACGCAGTCGAGCGAGACGCCGGCGTCGTCCGCCCACTCCCGGAAGCGACCCACCGCGTCCAGGAGTTCCCGACCCCGGTCCGTCTCGGTTGCGGGACTCGACAGTGCGACTGCCTCACCCCAGATGGTGACTTCGACCGACCCGACCTCTCCGGCCGCTTCCAGGTCGCGCAGTCGTTCGATGATTCGTTCCCGGCGGCCTGTCCGGGAGGCCAGTGACCTGACGTACAGTTCGACTCGTGGGGACGCTGTGGAGGACATCGGTCTCCTCTAGTAGTGCTGCCGACAGGACCATGAACCTCCCTAGGAGGTGTATATAGCACCCCCGGTCGGTATGGAGCCGGGTCAGCCCCCGGCCAGGGGACCGGGCAGGCGACCCGCCGCGTCGAGTTTCCGGAGCGTCTCGTGTGCGCCGACGACCATCGCGGGGACGAGAATCATGAAGATGTGTTCCTCTATCGGGATTCCGGCGAGTTCCACGCCGGTCCGCAGCGGAATCTCGAAGACGCCGACTTCGAGCGTGTACCAGTCCCAGACGTACGCGGGTGGGTACAGGATGAGCACGGTGCGGGCGGCCTGCCGGTACGCGTCCGCGTAGGCGACCAGCGAGAGGGCGATACCCCCCCAGAACAGTTCCGTGACGAGGTACGTGTACGCGCCGAAGACGGTGATATCTGGCAGCACAGTCCCCGTTGGACCGGACCCGGCCTAAAACTTCTCAGTGCCAGTCCGGGTCGACGTCCATCTGCCGGCCGCGGGCTTTGTGCAGACGACGCAGGAAGACGACGACGGCGACCAGCAGCAGGGTGAAAAGCGCCGGCGCGATTATCTTCCCGGCGAGCAGCGCCGGACCGACGGTCAGCGCCGCGACTGCGACTGTCAGCAGGACGGCGATTGCGATGCCGGCGACGCCGGCGTACTTGAGGAACGCGTCGGCGGTGTCTGTCTCCTGTTGTGGCAAGGCTGGGTTCTGGGCCATACGAACGTGTACGTCAAACACCTAAAAATAAGGGACCCCCATTTTCACTCGCTGGGAACGACGGACCGGCTCGAATTGAGCACGACGAGCGTGCTGCTGGCCGTCATCGCCAGCGCCGCGAAGAGGGGATTCAGCATCCCCGCCGCCGCGAGCGGAATCGCCACGGCGTTGTAGCCGAAGGCCCAGCCGAGGTTCTGCCGGACGCGGCGTTTGGTCCCTCCGGCCACGTCGAACAGCGTCGGCACCGCGTCGAGTCGTCCGCTCGTGACGACCGCGTCCGCGGCCTCGGCGGCGAGTTTCGTCCCCTGAGCGATGGCGATGCCGACGTCCGCGGCCGCAAGCGCGGGCGCGTCGTTCGCCCCGTCGCCGACCATCGCGACGCGGCCCCGTTCCTGCAGGCGCTGTATCGCGGCCACCTTCCCGTCGGGCGGGACGCCGGTGAACACCTCGTCCACGTCCGGGTGGTCCCGGAACTGCTCGGCCGCCGCGCTGTCGTCGCCGGTGAGCACGACGACGTCCCTGTCCTCGGCCGCCAGCGTGGTGACCGTCTCGTCCCACGAGGCGCGGGGTTCGTCGCTGACCACGAGCAGCCCCCTCACCGCGCCGTCCCACCCGACCAGCACCGGCACGGCACCGGCGGCGGTCGCCTCAGCGGCGCGCTCGCGGTACTCCGCTGGGACCTCCCAGCCCCGCTCGGCGAAGAGGTCCGGGTGGCCGACGACCGTCTCCGCGTCCTCGACTCTGCCGACGACGCCTTTCGTCTCGACGGCCACCGGCGAGTCCCCGGCGTCGACCGTCTCACTGTCCAGGGCCTGCGTCCCGCCGTCTGCCGCCGCGTCGCTGCCGCCGACGCTGAGACCCGCCGTCGGGTCCTCGCGTTCCTCTGCCGCGTGGGCGACGATTGCGTCCGCGACCGGGTGGTTCGAGTACCGTTCGAGCGCGGCCGCACGCGCGAGTACCTCTGTGTCGCCGTCGACCTCGGTGACGGTCATCGTGCCGCTGGTCAGCGTGCCCGTCTTGTCCAGCGCCACCACGTCCGTCTCCGGCAGCGTCTCGAACAGCGTGTCGGAGGCGACGACGATGCCCTCCTCGGCGGCCCGCTGGACGCCCGCCGCGACGGCGAGCGGCGTCGCCAGTCCCAGCGCACACGGACAGGAGACGATGAGGACCGTCAGACCCACCAGAATCGCACTGGTGACCGACCCGCCCAGCGCCAGCGTCGCGCCGGCGGTCAGCACCGCCAGCACCGTCACCAGCGGCACGAACACCGTCGCGAGTTTGTCGGCGAGCTTCTGGACGCCCGGCCGGGAACTCTGGATGTCCCACAGCATCCCGACGATGCGGTCCAGCGTGCTCGTCCCCTCCTCGCTCACGGCGACGACCAGCGGCGTGTCGGTGACGACGCCGCCGCCGACCACCTCGTCGCCGGGCCGCTTGGTGACCGGCAGCGACTCGCCGGTGACCAGCGCCTCGTCGACGGCCGCGACGCCCTCCTCGACGGTGCCGTCCAGCGGGACGCGCTCGCCCGGCCGGACCAGGAGTTCAGTGCCGGGGTCCACCTCCTCGACCGGCACCGTCTCGCCGTCGCGGGTCCGCGCCTCCGAGACGCGCTCGGCGGTCAGATCCGAGAGGAGGCGGATGGCAGACCGCTTGACGCGGTCCTCGTAGTAGTTGCCCGCGGTCACGACGAGGACGATGGCCACGGTCACGTCGAAGTAGACGTCGATGCCGCCGGTGAGGGTGACCGCCGTGCTGTAGACGTAGGCGCTGGTCGCGGCCAGGGCCACCAGCAGGTCCATGTTCGGCTGGCCGGCCCGCAGGCTGACGTACGCGCCGCGCAGCAGCGGCCAGCCGGTGTAGAACAGGACGGCGGAGCTGAACAGCCAGATCTGGCCGAGCAGGTACGCCCGCCCGAAGAACCCGAACTCGACGACGGGGTCGAACCCGAAGTGCTGCGGGTAGATGAAGAGGACGTACCACATCATCGTCATCATGCCGAAGAAGCCGCCGCCGGCGAGGAAGCGGGCGACCTGGGCGTCCTCGTTTTCGGGTTCGGTGTCGACGGCCTGCTCGCGGGCCTCGTAGCCCGCCCCGGAGACGATGTCGGGCAGGTCGTTCTCGGCCACCTCGTCGGGGTCGTAGACCACCTTCATCGTATCCGTCGCGTAACTGGCGGCCGCGCCGTTCACCCCCTGGTGGTCGGTCGTCGTCGACTCCAGGAACACCTCGCAGGTCGAGCAGTGCATGCCGTCGACCGAGAGGTAGGCGACCTCGCCGTCGGCCTCCTCGGCGTCGGCGCTGTCGAGCAGGTCCTCGGGGTCGGCGTCTTCGACGTCCACGTCGTCGAGTGCGCGCGCGACCTGGAGACAGCCCTGGCAGCAGAACTCACCGTCGACGTCCCCGGCGGTGACGGGCGGGTCGGGCACCTCCAGGTCACAGAGTGTACAACCTGTCATGGTCACAGTGGCTGGTAGAACGGCACGTCCGGATAGGGGAGGTCGACGCCGAACAGCATTAAGCCGTGTGCAAGCGGCAGGTAGCCCAGGGCGAGGAAGGCGACGCCCATCGCGCGGTGCAGGGTCCGGCGGCGGCCGACCGACAGCGACCCGAGCGCCAGCCCGTAGGCCAGCAGCGTCGGAATCGTCCCCACGCCGAGCAGTCCCAGCGCGAGCGCGCCGCGCACGGGGTCGCCGATGGCGAAGGCGTAGAGGTAGGCCGGGTACAGGATGGGACAGGGCAACAGCGCGTGGACGGTCCCGAGGCCGACGATACCCGTCGACCCGGCGAGCCGGTCGACTTTCGCGGTCAGCAGGCCGGTCAGCCTGCCGAAGACGCGGCCGAGCCCGGGCAGTCCCGTGAGGGTTGCCGTCGCGGTGGTTCCCCGGAGCAGGTAGCCCGCGCCCGCGGCGAGGATGAACAGGCCGACGAGGATGCCGACGCCGCCGCGGACCGGCGTGGCGATGAGGTCGATGGTCGCCGCGGTCCCGACGAGGAGGCTCCCTGCGAGACCGAGGACGCCGCCGACGGCGGTGTAGCCGACCGTCCGCCCGAGGTTGAACAGGCCGTGCTGGCGGACGTCGAACAGCGTCACCCGGTCGCGCTGCGCGCCGGCGCGCTGTGCGGTGATTCGGTCGGCGTAGGTCGTCACGAGCGGGCCACACATCCCGAGACAGTGCGCGCCCGCGAGCGCGCCGACAACGAGAAAGAGGAGCAAGTCGGCGTCACCGGACACGGTCCCGGCCGACGGCAGCGCGAGTGCGATGCCGGCCGCCAGGTTGACCATCCCTACGCTCCGTTGGGCTCGTGGTGGCCCTCGTGGGGCGACATCGCGATAGCGAGACTCCCAGCGATGAGGAGCACGTTCACCAGCGACACGACGACGACCCAGTCGGACCGCAATACCGTGAAGACCGCTACCGGCAGGAGTGCAATCAGCGCGAGCAGTCCAACCAGTCTGGGGGAGACGCTCATGGCACCATGTTATAGCCCGCTTTTATAAGATAGTTCTGCCCATTCCAGCCTTCTGGGAATGCAGACGTTGGATTAATAAGCCGAACAACTGAGGGACTTCTATGAACAGTGGTGCAACCGCGCCAGCCGAACGGACCGAGGCACCTGACGAGACAGAGCCCAGTGTCTCGGCACCAACAGACCAGGCTGAGATAGAGAGAGAGTTGTCCCACGAGGAGTTCGATCCCAAGGGAACGCTGACGCTGATACTGATTTACTTCCTCGTTCTCACGCTCATGTGGGTATTCATGTACTTCGTGGAGTTCCTCGGCAACGACCTGATTGTAGTGGGGTGACAACGAATGCACATACATCGGTACGAAAAACTGTGGCTGGGGCTATCGCTGCTGCTCATCGTCGGGTTCATCGCCACCATCACGTACGGTGCCGTCGGTGCGGGCGTCACGATGGTCGACAACGGCGAGACGCTGAATCCGAACGACCTCGGCGACCACCCGAAGTTCGGTGACCCCGGCGTCGAGCAGGTCGGCCCCAACGAGTACGACGTCTACGTCGTCGCCCAGCAGTTCGTCTTCCGGCCCGGTACCACCATCGCCGGGCAGCCGCCTATCACCGTGCCCGCCAACAGCACGGTCAACTTCTACATCACCTCCGCCGACGTCATTCACGGGTTCTCCGTCGTCGGGACCAACGCGAACACGATGGCCATCCCCGGCGAGGTCGCCGAGGTGACCGTCGAGGTCGGGGGTCCACAGGAGTACGGCATCGTCTGTCACGAGTACTGCGGCCAGGGCCACCACAACATGGAGGGGCTGATGCAGGTGGTCCCCGAGGACGAATACAACGGGAGTGAACAATGAGCACGAAAACGAACAAGTCGACGTTCATGGACCGCTTTCCGGAATCGGCAGCGATTACGAGACAGGCCTTCCTCGTCGCGTTCGTCGCGCTGGGACTGGGGGCGCTGTTCGGCATCATCCAGGCGCTGCACCGGACCAACGTGCTCCGGGTGTTCCCCTCCGGTGACTACTACACCCTCCTGACGGCCCACGGCGTCCTGCTCGCCATCGTCTTCACCATCTTCTTCCTGGTCGGGCTGTTCCAGTGGGCGATTACCCGCAGTCTCGACCGCCCACCCGTCAACATCACGTTCACGAAGACGTGGCTCGGCCTGATGTCGCTCGGTTCGGCGACGGCCGGTATCGTCATCCTGCTCGGCTTCATCAAGGAGATTGGCATCAGCGCTGACGTGCTCTTCACGTTCTACGCGCCGCTGCAGGCCCACCCGCTGTTCTACGCGGGCCTGACCGTCTTCATCGTCGGGACCTGGCTGGCCGGCGTCGACTGGTTCCGCAGCTGGCTGCGCTGGCGCAAGGACAACCCCGACGAGCGCATCCCGCTGCAGGCCTTCATGGTGCTGACCACGATGATTATGTGGTACATCGCCACCATCGGGGTCGCCATCGCCGTCCTCTTCTTCCTGCTGCCGTGGTCGCTCGGCCTCATCGAGACGGTGAACCCGCTGCTGACCCGGACGCTGTTCTGGTTCTTCGGCCACCCGGTCGTCTACTTCTGGCTGCTGCCGGCGTACCTGCTGTGGTACACCGTCATGCCGAAAATCGCCGGCGGCCGCCTGTTCAGCGACCCGCTCGCGCGCGTCGTCTTCATCCTCTTCGTCCTGCTGTCGACGCCGGTCGGCATCCACCACCAGTACGTCGACCCCGGCATCGCGGAGGGCTTCAAGTTCATCGCGATGGTGAACACGATGTTCCTGCTGCTTCCCAGCCTGCTGACGGCGTTTACCGTCGTCGCCAGCATCGAACACGGCGCTCGCCAGCGCGGCGGTTCCGGCTATCTCGGCTGGCTGAAGGCCCTGCCGTGGCGTGACCCCGCGTTCACCGGGATGGCACTCGCGGGGCTGATGTTCGCCGCCGGCGGCTTCTCCGGGATGGTCAACGCCGGCATGAACATCAACTACCTCGTCCACAACACGCTGTGGGTCCCCGGCCACTTCCACCTCACCGTCGGCACCGCGGTCACGCTGACGATGATGGCCGGCACCTACTGGCTGTGGCCCCAGATCACGAACAAGAGCATCTGGTCCCGGCCCATCGCGCTCGCGCAGGTCGTCATGTGGTTCGGCGGCATGGCGCTGATGTCCAACGCGATGCACGTCGCCGGCCTGTACGGCGTCCCCCGGCGGACGGCCGAACCGCAGTACCAGAGCTTCAACTTCGAGTCCATCTTCGGCACCGTCGGCGAACTCCGCATCCAGATTGCCATCGGCGGCACGCTGCTGTTCCTCTCGTCGGTGCTGTTCCTCTCGAACCTCGCCCTCTCGTGGGGCACGCCCAAGCAGTCCGGACTGGGACAGACGCTCCCGGACCCGCTCTCGGGCCCCGACGACAGCCCGCGCGTGCTCGACAACATGAAGCTGTGGGCCGGCCTCGCGCTCCTGCTCGTCGTCCTGGCGTACGCGCTCCCGCTCGGTGCCATCGTCGCGGACAGCGGCCTGCTGGGTCCGGGCGGCGACGCCTACCCGGCGCTGGTCGACGGGATACGGACGGTGACGGCCGTGTTCGGTGACACAGTCGCTGGACTCGCGGGGGTGCTGCCATGAGTGCTCCCTGGCTCGCCAGGACCCGCGGCGGCATGTTCGTCGCGCTCGTCATCGTCGGTGCCATCGGCTGGGAGATTCGGACGGTGCTGGGGATGTTCTTCGGCATCGACCTCCCGGCGACGCCGTATCTCATCGTCATGATCGGTCTGCTGAGCGTGTTCGGCGTCATCGTGGACGTCTACCGGAGCGCGAACAGCAACGCAGTCGGACGATGACGGCCGTCCGGGACGTCACTCCCGACCTGCCGCGCCACTGGGTCCTCCTCGCGGCAGCAGTCGGTGCGACGCTGGGCTACGGGCTGGCCGTCGACCCGGTCATCCACTCGCCCGCCCAGTTGCTGTATCCGGTCGTCTGGACGGCAGCCAGCGTGGCCGCGCTGTGGGCGGTCCGCGACTCGCTGGGTTCGGTTCGCCCCCTCGCCGCCGCCGTCGGGGCCGGGTACACGGTCCTGCTGGTGTGGACCGCGGGACTGCTCTCCGCGGCGGTGGGGCCGCCGAACGTGACTGTCCACCTCGCGATGCCCGGCTGGGGGCCGGCAGTGGCCTACACCGGTCCGTTCGTGACTCTGCGGCTCGTCCCGTTCCTGGTCTTCGGCTACGCGACGCTGGGCGTGCTCGTCGCACTGGCCGTCCACCAGACGCTGCGGGCGACGGCGGCGGGGTTCCTCGGGCTGTTCGCCTGCGTGAGCTGTACCGCGCCGCTTCTGGCGGGCATCGCCGGCTCCCTCGGCGCGGGCTCGCTGGCCGCGACACTCACCCACGCGCAGTATCCCGTGGCGACGGTCGCCTTCCTCGTCTCTGCCGGCGCGCTCACTGCGGTCGTCCGCCGGAGCGGATAGCCGCTGGCCGCCCCGTTCGCTGGGGCGGTCGCGCCGCGTTGGCCCGCCGGCATCTACCGGTGTGTGGGAAGATGTACCAACTTTGATTATGCCGCGTGGCCAACCCTCAGATTGGGATTACGATGGATATTGCTGATATCGCGACCAGCGAATACGTTGCTGTTGACGCCGACCAACGCCTCGGGAAGGTGCGCTCTATCTTCGAGCGCGACAACCCCAAGGGAATTATCGTCACCGAAGACGGCGAGTACGCGGGCATCATCACCCAGAAGCAGCTCGTTCAGTCCCACGTCGAGGACAACGCCAAGGCACAGGCGCTGACGCGGTCCGCGCCGAAGGTGAACCGGACCGACGACGTGCGAGAGGTCGCACGCGTCCTCGTCGAGGGCAACTCGAAGCTCGCACCCGTGTTCGAGAGCGACCGTCTCTGGGGTATCGTCACCGAGGACGCCATCCTGGAGGCCGTTCTGGAGAACCTCGACGCGCTGGACGTCGAGGAGATATACACCACCGACGTCGTCACGGTCACCGAGAAGACCCACATCGGGCAGGCTATCAACCACTTCCGGGAGCACGGCATCTCCCGCCTGCCGGTGCTCGACGAGGACGGTTACCTCTCCGGCATGGTCACCACCTACGACATCGTCGAGGTGGTCGTCCGGGACATGAACAAGAGCACGCGCGGGGAGCGGGCCGGCGACATGGACCGCATCCTCGACATTCCGGTCTACGACGTGATGAGCAGCCCCGTCGCGACGACCTCCTACGAGGAGAGCGTCCGCGAGGCCGTCTCCCGCATGCTGGACAACGACTACGCGGGACTCGTGGTCACGCCGGAGGCCGACGACCGCATGGTCGCCGGCATCATCACCAAGACGGACGTGCTCCGCGCGCTGACGTTCACCGAGGAGGACCACATGGACGTCCAGATTACCAACATCAACCTGCTCGACACCATCTCCCGCGAGGAGATTCGCCAGCGCATCGAGGAGGTCGCTGACAAGTACCAGCAGATGCAGGTCCAGCACGCCCACGTGCGTTTCCACGAACACAAGGAGAAGATGCGCGGCACGCCGCTCATCCAGTGCCAGATTCGCCTGCGCACCAACAAGGGCCAGGCCGCCGGCTCCGGCGAGGGCTACGGCGCGGACAGCGCCTTCCGCGTCGCCATCGACAAGCTCGAACGGAACGTCCTCGAACTGAAGGGCGTCCTCGCCGACGAGGAGTACCGCGGTCAGCTCCTCCGGAAACTGGGCGAACTGTAGACTCTCACGGCGTTCGACCGGACTCTCCTCTCTCTGTTCTCGCGAGACTCGACCGGGCTGGACTGGAGCAGGCGGTCACCCCGAGTGCCGTCCCGCGTGCGCCGAACGTGTCGCAGTCGAGACGTACGGAGGTCGGCCGGAAGGGGACTGAACGCGCTCAGTCCTGTGGCATCGGGTCGGCGGTGCTGTCGGGTGTCGGCGTCTCGACGCCGCTGTACCGCGACCACAGCAGGAGCAGGCTGGGGAGCACCAGCACGCTCGCGAGGAACGCGGTCACCAGCGCGATGACGACGATTGCGCCGAAGCTCTGCAACTGGGCCTGTGGAACGAGCGAGATGGTAGCGAAGGCACCGGCCGAGGTCAGCGTGCTCCCGAGCAGGGCCCCGCCAGTGCCGGTGACGGCCGCCTGGAGGGCGGCGATGGGCGGCTTGCCCGCGCGGAGTTCGTCGGCGAAGCGGTCGCCGACGTGGATGTTGTAGTCGACGCCCATCCCGATGACCAAACTCATCAGCAGGGCGGTCAGCAGCGTCAGCGGAATCCCGAGCAGGTACATCCCGCCGATGACGAGGCCGACGACCAGCACTATCGGCACGGAGACGACAGCGCCGAGGGTCGCACTGCCGTGCATGTACCGGAACACGAGCGTCAGCGTGAGGACGACGGCCGCCAGCGCGACGACCATCGTCATGATGATGCCGCCGACGATCTCGTCGAGGACGGCGGTCTGGACGCTGAGCCCGCCGGCCGCCGTCGCCGTTCGCGCGCCCTCACCCTCCATGACGGCCGCCCCGTCTTCGAGTTCGGGGACGACGTCGGTGGCCTCCGAGTAGTCGCCGTTGAGTGCCATCGTCACGAGCAGCGACCGGTACTCGCCGTCGGTCCGTTCGAGGACCTGGCTCGCGACGTCGGGATTGGCCGCGTAGAACGCGTCGTACAGTGATTCGAGGTCGGTGTCCGGGACGCCGTTGCCGTTCGTGTCGGCCCGCTGGAACGCGGCGGCGAAGTCGTCGTTCTGCCGGGCGACGGCCTGCATCGCCGTGACCGGGGACCGCACCGCCTGCGTTCCGGGCTGGTCGATGAGCACGCCCTCGTCTTCGATTCTCTGCACCCCGGCGGCGACGTCTTCGAGCGTCCCGTCGCTGGTCACGTCGTCTTCGACGAGTATCTGCGACTGGAAGGCGTCGGCGGCGCTGGCGGGCTGATAGACCTCGTCGATGTGGGCCGACTGCCCGGGGACGTCGCCGGTCTCCCAGCCGACGGGACCGGGGAGTTGCTGTTTCCACTCCGCAACGTCGCCGTCGGACTGCTGGTAGCTCTCCTTGTCGAGGCTCGCCCACGCGACGCCGCCGGCCGCGCCGACGAGGACGGCGACCACCAGGACGACGGGGGCCGCCCGCCGCGCGAGGGTCACGCTCCCGCCGAGGACCGGCCGGAGGTAGCGGCCGTGCCCGAGTGGCTGTTTGCGCCGGTCTATGCCGACGCGTTCGAGCACGCCGTCGATGCTTATCTTCAGGGCGGGGACGACGGTGGCAAAGAGGACCAGCGCCGAGACGACACCGAGCGTGATAGTGATGCCGAGGTCGCGGATGACCGGGAGCGGGTTCGCGACGTTGGCCATGAACCCGATGGCGGCGGTCACCGTGACCAGCACCAGCGCCGTCGCGACGAGGCGGACGCCGCGACTCATCGGCTCGCGGATGCCCTCGTCCTCGCCACGCTGTTCCCGGTAGCGGTTGAACACGTGGAACCCGAAGTCGATGCTCAGGCCGGTTATCAGGACGACGGGGACGATGCTCATGGTGCCCGCCTCGACGCCGAGCCAGCCGAGCAGGCCGAACATCCACAGCACCGACAGCAGGACGCCGCTCATCCCGACCACCACGTCGACGAGGTCGCGGTAGGCGAAGGCCAGCACGAGCAGGACGAGCAGCAGGGCGACCGGCAACACCAGTTCGACCATCTCACCGAAGAAGTGCTGGCGGTAATCGGCCCACGCGTCCGCGTTCACGACGAAGAAGCCGGCCGACTGGCGCTTCTCGCTGGCGTCGTACAGGGCCGTTCCCGCCGCGTCTCTGGTCTCGTCGGCAGTCCGGGTGTCCAGCGTGACCAGCATCCGCCGGTCCGTGGCAGCCGCACTCCCCTGGTCGTGGTCGGCGGGGAGAAAGCGGGCCGCT
This sequence comes from Salinibaculum sp. SYNS191, assembly GCF_037338445.1. Classification (NCBI taxonomy): domain Archaea; kingdom Methanobacteriati; phylum Methanobacteriota; class Halobacteria; order Halobacteriales; family Haloarculaceae; genus Salinibaculum; species Salinibaculum marinum. The sequence goes on along the minus strand of NZ_CP147838.1, from coordinate 821,029 downwards.
CGCGGGTCGTCGGACAGAGTCCGTTCGACGAGTCGTTCGACCTCGGAGGCGCTCGCACGCTCGAGGGCGCGAATCTGCTCTGAGAGCGTCGCGCCACGGTCGCCCGCTGCCCGGGTGGCGACCAGGTTCGAGAGGCCGACGATGCCGTCGCCGTGGAGTGCTGCGGCGACCGACTCGTTGTCCCGGACCGACTGCTGGTACCGCAGTCCCGCCAGCAGCGACTCTTTCGACAGGACGTTCCCGCCGTCGTCGCGGACGTAGACGGCTCTCACCGAGCGGTTCGAGCGCTGAGTGTCCGCGGTGTAGTTGTTCTGGATGTACTGGGACTTCTCGACGCGGTCGATTCCCTGGAACTGGTCGGTGGTGCCGCCGGCCTGACTCGCCATGTCAATCTGGGGAATCCCGGCGAGGACGCCGGCCGTCAGCAGGACCATCACCAAGAGGACGATGCGATTGTGCTTCGTGACGAAGTCGGTGCTTCGCTGGAGGGCTCGTCGTAACATCTGCGTGTTTGGTCCTTTCTCACCGACGTCCGTATAACGCGAGACAGAATTACAGCCGGCGCATTTCGGCAGTAAGTTTATATGTCAGGAAGTGTCGCCGGCCAGTATTTGCCGGCGGAGGGACCGTGGAGCCGGTCCCACGGGTCGGGCCAGGGTCGGTCACTCGGTCGGTCCGGCAGTCTGTCCGGTCGTTTCGTCGGTCCCCAGCAGGTAGCCGCCGTAGGCGACCAGCCAGAGCATGACCGGGTAGACTATCATCCGCTCCGTGCCGCCGTGGCCGATGGGGCCGAAGACGGCCGTGTTCCCGCTGTCGCCGATGACCATGAGGACGACGAAGGCGAGGCCCAGCAGGCCCGCCAGCGCCGAGAGCGCCCGCATCACGCCGTCGACCTGGGTGGCGACGGCGAGCGCCTGGACGTTGAAGAAGACGAACGCCAGCAGCGCGAACAGGCTGTGGAGGTCGCCCGCGTCCAGCGGGAAGAGTCCGGTCCCGACTGCGCCGAGGCCGGCGACGGCGAAGACGCCGAGTAACCACCGCTTGCCGTGGCCGCGGTAGAGGACGTATCCGCCGACGACGTTCAACAGGCCCACGACGACCAGCGAGGCGTTGAACAGCAGCGCGGTTTCGCTGAAGACGCCGAGGTCGCTGATTGCACCGGCGTTGAAGTCGTAGTTCGGTGCCATCGCCGCGGCGAGCATGATGACGGTCATGAACTGCGCGGACAGGGCGATGAAGGCGATGCCCGCCAGCCGACGGCTCTCGCCGGCCGTCTGCCGCATCATTTCGCTGGCCTGTTCTGTCGTCTGATATTCGGTCATGTGTGATTCACCGTCTAAAAGTTGGTCGGACAACACGATAGCTTCGTAGGGTGTTTCCCGAGATGTGAGAAGAATCCGTGCCACGTAATCGCACGACAGCAAAGGGTTGGGCCCTATTGGAACCCGATGCGGCCGCCGCTGCGCCGGCCCTGCGGTTCGGGGCCGCCGCCCTTGAAGTCGTCCTGCATCTTCTCGTAGTAGTCACGGATGTCGTCCGTGATGGTCGGCCGGACGTTCTCCATGGCCTTCCGGAAGTGGCGCATCTCCACCTCCTCGGCTTTCTCGTCCTCGCGCAGCGCCTCGATTGCGGCCTCGCGGCCGATGGACTCCAGGTCGGAGCCGACGAACCCTTCCGTGAGTTCGGCGAGTTCCCGCAGGCTGACGTCGGGGGCCAGCGGCGAGTCCTCGGTGTGAATCTTGAGGATCTGCTCGCGACCCTCGGTGTCGGGTTCGCCAATCATCACGAGGCGGTCGAACCGGCCCGAGCGGATGAGCGCCGGGTCGATCATGTCCGGCCGGTTGGTCGCGCCGATGACCATCACGTCCTCCATCTCCTCCAGCCCGTCGAGTTCCGTCAGGAGCTGGTTGACGACGCGCTCGGAGACGTTCGAACCGACCTCGCCGCCGCGGCCCGGTGCCAGCGAGTCGAGTTCGTCGAAGAAGATGACCGTCGGCGCGACCTGCCGGGCCTTCCGGAAGGTCTGGCGGATGGCCTTCTCCGACTCGCCGACCCACTTGCTGAGCAGCTGCGGCCCGCGCACGCTGATGAAGTTGGCGTCGGTCTCGTTGGCGACGGCCTTGGCCATCAGCGTCTTGCCGGTGCCGGGCGGTCCATAGAGCAGGACACCGGACGGCGGGCTGATACCCATGCGCTCGAACCGCTCCGGGCTGTTCATCGGCCACTCGACGGACTCGCGGACCTCGTTTTTGGCGTCCTCCAGGCCGCCCACGTCGTCCCAGCTGACCTTCGGCAGTTCCACGAGGACCTCCCGCATCGCGCTCGGACTCACCTCGTTGAGCGCGCCGCGGAAGTCGTCGCGTTTGATTATCATCCGGTCGATGAGACTCGGCGGGATGTCCTCCTCGTCGAGGTCGATCTCCGGCAGGTACCGCCGTAGCGCCTTCATCGCCGCCTCCTTGGTCAGCGACTCGATGTCTGCACCGACGAAGCCGTGCGTTTCGGTCGCCAGTTTGTCGAGGCTCACGTCGTCCGACAGCGGCATGCCGCGGGTGTGAATCTGGAGAATCTCCTCGCGGCCCACCTCGTCCGGGACGCCGATTTCGATTTCGCGGTCGAACCGGCCGGGTCGGCGAAGGGCGGGGTCGACGCTGTCGACGCGGTTCGTCGCCGCGATGACGATGACCTGGCCCCGCGATTCGAGGCCGTCCATCATCGTCAAGAGTTGGGCGACGACCCGGCGCTCGACCTCGCCGGTCACGTCCTCGCGTTTCGGCGCGATGGAGTCCAGTTCGTCGATGAAGATGATAGACGGGGCTTCCTCGCTGGCGTCCTCGAATATCTCCCGGAGTTGCTGCTCGGACTCGCCGTAGTACTTCGAGATGATCTCCGGCCCGGCGATAGAGAAGAAACTGGCGGAGGTCTCGTTTGCCACGGCCTTCGCGAGCAGGGTCTTCCCGGTGCCGGGCGGCCCGTGGAGTAGCACCCCCTGTGGCGGCTCGATGCCGAGTTTCTTGAATATCTGGGGGTGTTTCATCGGCAGTTCGACCATCTCGCGGACGCGCTGTATCTCCTTCTGGAGGCCGCCGATGTCCTCGTAGGTGATGCCGCCGCCGGTCTTCTCGAACCCGGAGATGGGCTCCTCGCGGAGTTCGACGTCGGTGTCCTCGGTGATGAGGACGACGCCCTCCGGTTCCGTCTCGACGGCGATGAGCGGAATCGCCTGGCCGGGCGAGCGCATGAACGGGTGGTTCGTCGAGGACATCACCGGGACGATGTCGCGCTCGACGACCGGCCGCTTGAGTATCTGCCGCTTGACCATGCCAGCGGCGTCGGAGCCGAACTGGACGCTGGCCTCCTCCGGCGGGGCCAGCACGAGCGTGTCCGCCTTCTCTGCTTCTGCCTTGCGTATCTCGACGCGCTCCCCGATTCCCACGTCGGCATTTTGTCGCGTGAAACCGTCGATGCGGACCGTGTCAGTGTTCCAGTCCTGCCGGTCCGCGCGCCACACCTTCGCCGCCGTAGTGTCACCACCCTCTATCTCGATGATGTCGCCGGGCGAGAGTTTGAGGTGCAAGAGCGTGTCGGGGTCAAGGCGAGCGATGCCGCGACCCGAGTCGTTTGGGTAGGCCTTCGCCACCTCTAGCTGAACTTCATTCATTGTAGACTGGGATGTGTTGACACTCGTGGATGCCCGGAGATATGCTTTTTGCTACCGGCGGGGTGTCCGGGCAATCGCAACCCCGTCGGCCCGCCCATCTGTCTGTCCGCTCGTCTCACTCGGTGGGACACCCGGTTAGATTCATTACCCTCCCTGCAATACACCTCCGATATGGTCTTTCTCGTCCCTTTCGACGGGTCGCCAGACTCCGAAGCCGCCCTCGCCCGCGCCGTCGAGCACGGTCAGGCGCTGGGTGAGGACGTCGTCGCGGTCAGCATCATCCCGACCGGCACGGCCTACGCCGAGCGGCGCAAGTGGATCCAACCGGACGAGGACTTCGCCGCCGAGACGGCCAGCGCCGAACTCCGGCGGAAGATAGCCGAGACGACCGACGACGCAGAGCGCAACTTCTCGGAGTCCGGGGCTTACTCCCCCGACGACGGTCTGACCGAGCGCGTCCGTCAGGTCGCCCGCGACGTCGACGCCTCCGTCCTCTTCGTCGGCGCGAGCGGGGACGCCTCGGACGACCGCCTCAAGACCCCCTTCGGTGAAGTCGTCAGCGACGCCGAGTACGACATCCACGTCGTCCGCACGGCCTGAGAGGCTCAAACGCCCGTTTGAGCCATCAGGAGGCCTTTTTCTGTCCGGAACCTTCGTCGGAGTATGCAACAGTCCCAGCACCGCACCGGTCGGCCGACCCGGCCGGACCCCGGCGAGACCGCGGCCGACTCGCTCGCGGACCCCACAGAGGCCGCCCCGACCGAGGACATCCACATCCGCAACTACGACGTCCAGCACTCCTATCGGGTCCGCGTCACGGTCACCGACGGACGCGAGACGGTGTTCGCACGCCGGTACACCCTCGACCCGGGCCAGTCCACCAGCGAACGCGACATCGTCGACGCGGGCACCTACGACGTGACCGTGGCACTCGACTCCCACCGGTCGGCGCGGACGCGCTGTCGCCTCGCGGATTCACCCGACGACACCGCCCTCGTCGAGGTCGGAAACGGCATCGTCAGCGTCTCCCAGGGACTGTACCGGTAGGTCCCGGGCGTTCGGCCAGCGACCCTCCACGTCTAAGCCGGAGCCGTGCGTATCGTCCACATGGAAGAGGACGTTCACGAGTACGATGGCGAGGACGTCGCGGTCTCGTTCGACTCGAACCGCTGTATCCACGCCCGCGAGTGCGTCGAGGGGCTCCCGGCCGTCTTCGACGTGGACCGCCGCCCCTGGGTCGACCCCGACGGGGACGACGCCGAAGCGGTCGCCGCGGTGGTCGAGCGCTGTCCAACTGGCGCGCTCCACTACGAGCGACTGGACGGCGGTCCCGGCGAGCGCGTCCCGGACCGAAACGTCGTCACCGTGGTCGAGGACGGCCCGCTGTACCTCCACGGCGACGTCGACGTCCAGACGGTCGACGAGGAGTCCGTGTTGCGGGACACCCGCGTCGGCCTCTGTCGCTGCGGGCACGCCGACAACAAGCCGCTGTGTGACAACAGCCACAACCGGGTGTTCACTGCCAGTGGCGTCGACCCCGGGGACGCTGTGCCAGACCCCGACGCGGACCCAGAGGGCGGTGACGAGACCGGGGCCGAACCCCTGCGGGTGACGCTGGTCCGGAACGGCCCGCTCCGTCTGGAGGGGCAGTTCACGCTCCGGACCGGCGATGGCGACCCGACCGAACACTCCCGGGCGACGCTGTGTCGCTGCGGGGCGTCCGCAGACAAGCCGTTCTGTGACAACTCGCACACCGGCATCGACTTCTCCACCGGCGAGGGGGAGTGACGTCCTGGCAGTCGACAGTGTATTGTCCCGCGCGGGCCTGCGCTCGTGTATGCGAACCATCGCACTCGACGGCCGGATGGGCGCCAGCGGCGACATGCTGCTCGGTGCGCTGCTCGCCGCCGGTGCCGACCGCTCGGCGCTCGCGCCCGTCGAGGACGCACTCGACGTGCGCTACGAGGTCGGGACGACCACGAAACGGGGCATCAGTGCGACCACGGTCGACGTGCGACTCGTCGACCCCGACGAGGACGGAGGCGCAAACCACCACACTCACGACGAGGACGACCACGCGGACGGCGACCACGCGCATGCAGACCACGACCACGTCCACGCGGAGGGTCACGGCCCGAGTCGGACCTACGCCGAAGTCGTCGACATCGTGGCCGGGATGGACCTCCCCGATGGCGTCGAAGCCGACGCGAGGGCCATCTTCGAGATACTGGGCGAGGCGGAGGCGGCCGTCCACGGGACCGACCTCGACGACACGCACTTCCACGAGGTGGGTACCGACGACGCCATCGCCGACGTGGTGGGCGTGTGTCTCCTGCTCGCCGACCTCGACGTCGACCGCGTGGTGACGACGCCGCTGTCGGTCGGCGGCGGCGAGGTGTCGATGTCCCACGGCACCTATCCCGTCCCCACGCCGGCAGTCGTCAACGTCGCCGAACGCGCCGACTGGCAGTTCGAAGGAGGACCGGTCGACGCCGAACTGCTCACGCCGACCGGCGCGGCCATCCTCGCCCACGTTGCGGAAGGCGTCGACGCTCTGCCACCGCTGACGGTCACCGCCTCGGGCTACGGTGCGGGTACCTACTCCTTCGACCAGCATCCGAACGTCCTCCGCGCCATCGTCGGCGAGCAGTCGGGCGACCTCAGCCGCGACAGCATCACCGTCCTGGAGACGAACCTGGACGACGCGGCCCCGGAACTGCTCGGCGGCCTCCAGGAGACGCTGACCGACGCCGGCGCGCTGGACGTCTCTATCGTCCCGCTGACGATGAAGAAGTCTCGCCCCGGCCACCTCGTGAAGGTCGTCGTCAAGCCCGAGGACGCACAGCGGGTCGCGCGGCGACTGGCCGAGGAGACCGGGACGCTCGGCGTCCGCGAACACGGCGCGGGGCACCGCTGGGTGGCCGACCGCGAGCGGGTGACGGCGACCGTTGCCCACGAGGGAACCAGATACGAGGTGGCGGTGAAGGTGGCCAGCGCCGACGGCGAGGTGTACGACGTCAGCGCGGAGTACGACGACGCGCTCGCCGTCGCGAACGAGACGGGACTGCCCCTGCGGGACGTCTCGCGGCGGGCGGAGGCGGCGGTCCGCGACGGCCGCGCCGACCGACTCGTCCACATCCTGGAGGGCGATGCCGACCCCACCGGGGACAGTCCCTACCGCGACCCGTCGCTGGACAGCGAGGGGTTCATCCACTGCTCGACGCCGGCGCAGGTGGTCACCATCGCGCAGACGCTGTACGCTGACGCCGAGGACCTCCGGCTTCTGGTCGTCGACCCCGACCGACTCGACGCGCCGGTGAAGTACGAGGAGATGCCACAGGGCGGCTACGCGCACGTCTACGGCCCGATAAATGCCGAGGCAATCGCGGACGTGGTGCCGTTCCCGACGGAGGACGGCCGCTACGTCCTCCCCGAGGAACTGCAATAGCGTCGCCCGCCGCGTCGCTCACTCCTCGCCGTGTTCGTCCAGGGCCTCGCGGATGGTGAGGTCGCCGACTGCGACCTTCCGCGCGAGCGTCTCGTCGATGGCGCGGTTCGCCTCGCTCTCCTCGCGCGAGCGGTCCTTGATGCGCTGGAGTTCGCCCGCAGTCGGCTCGATATCGCGGCTCTCGATGCGCTCGCCCTCGATGCGGGCGATGTTGACCGCCGCCAGCACGTCGCCCATCCCGCGGGTCCCGGCCCCGAGATAGGGCGTCGTCCCGCTCTCGTCGACGAGTTCGACCGGCGCGTCGATGTCGTCGATGATGCGCGACCCGACCAGACGCGCGCCGTCACCGATGCGGACCAGCGGGTCCGTCGCGTCCGCGAGTTCCTCCCCGACGACCTCGGCGGCGCGGTCGGCCGGCACCTGGAACGTGGCGACCACCATGTCGCCGACCAGCACCGCGATTCCCGGCCGCTCGCCGGGGTCGATGCCCACGACGGTCCGTCCCTCGCCGCCGCGCAGCAGCGTCACGACCTCCTCGACGGCCTGCCGGGGGGCGTCGGGTCTCGCCACGACCCGCGCCACGCCTGCCGGGACGTCGACTTCGTCGTCGGGGCCGGTCACCAGCACTGTCGTCCGCTCGGGAACGTCGTCGCCGGGCTCGACCGTGGTGAACTCCACGCCCCTGCCGCGCAGCTCCGTGACGATGTCGTGGTAGACCTCGAAGTCCTCGGTGGCGACGACTATCACGCCCCTCACTTGGCGACCGGCCTACTTACATCTCCCCCGTGTCCGCAGGTTTTTGACCGCCGCCCGGCAAGGTCGGACGATGACGGGCGGCCGCAACGCCAAGGGACACCTGCTGCTGGGTGTGCTGGTCTTCTTCGGCATCCTGGCCGCCACGCTCGGCGTCGAACTGGCGGTCGTCGCACTGCTCGCGGTCGGCCCGGTCGTGACCCTGGCCGCCCTGGTCGGCGTCGCGGCGGGGGTCCTTGTCCCCGATTCTGTCAGCGGCCTCCTGGTCTCTGTGCTGTTCTCGCTTTTGACGGTGCTCGTGCTCGTCGGTCTGGCCGTCAGCCGGGGCACCGACGTCGGCAGCCTGCTGGTGCTGTTCGGGCTCGTCGTCGACTTCCTCGCCGGCCTCGGAACGGTCCTCTCTGTCACCACGCCCGACGACACGGAGCGCCCGACGCCCGGCCCACCCCACGGCTTCTGACCCTGACCCGGTTCGGGCCGAGGCGAGGCCTTTTAACTCGGTCCGGTCCAAGCCAGACACGTGACAGACCCGATACCGACTGGTTGCGACGCGGTCGACGACCTGCTCGGCGGCGGCTTCGAGCGCGGGGCGGCGACCCAGGTGTACGGTCCGCCGGCCGCGGGCAAAACCAACGTCGTCCTCTCGGCGGCGATGGAGGTCGCCGCCGCCGGCCAGTCGGCGCTGTACGTCGACACCGAGGGACTCTCGCTGGACCGCCTGGAGCAACTCGCCGCGGGCCACGCCCGCGCGGACCAGACCGTCGACGACCTCGCCTCGCGCATCATCATCACCGACGCGCTCTCCTTCGAGGAACAGCAGGAGGCCGTCCAGGACGCCGCGGAGTTCGCCGAGCAGGTCGACCTCATCGTGCTGGACAGCGCGACCGGGTTCTACCGCCTGCGGCGGACCGAACAGGCCGAGGGCGAGACGCTGCGCGCCGTCGCCCGCCAGATTACGCACCTGCTCTCGCTCGCCCGCAAACACGACCTCGCCGTGGCCTTTACCAACCAGGTGTTCACCGACCCCGACTCCGACCAGGCGCGGGCGCTGGGCGGGCACACGCTGGACCACTGGTCCGGCGTCATCCTCCGCCTGGACCGGTTTCGCGGCGGCAACCGGCGCGCGACGCTGGAGAAACACCACGCCCGCGAGGCCGGCGCGACCGGACAGTTCCGCATCGTCGAGACGGGACTGGCCGACGCCGAGCGGTGACGGTCGGACCCCCACGAGGCTTATGTCCGTGGGCATAGAACTCGTTCCCGATGACAGCTCCGCCCTCCACTGACAGACGCAGTCTCCTGCAGACGAGCGCCGCCCTCCTCGGAGTCGCCGCGACCGGCGGGCTCGCCGGCTGTCTGGGCGACTCGGGCTCGGACTCCCCCGACGGCCAACGCGACGGCGACACCGGCCGCGTGGGGTACGTCCCCGCGATGGCCTCCGGCGTCGGCTACGTCGACGTCGAGACGTTCCTCGCCGACACGGCGCTCCGGGACGGCATCGATCGGAGCATCGCCTCGCTCACCGAATCGGCCGCGTTCAGCGAGCAGCAGACCCTCGACGGGTGGCTAGATACGGTGGCCGCCGACACCGGTTTCGACTTCCGACAGATGCGCGAAATCCTCGGGTTCCACCGCGTCGCCGACCGGGAGGAGAGCGGCGGCGGTGTCGTCCTGTGGACGGACTGGTCGAAATCGACGCTGCTCGACGAGTTCGGCGGTGAGGACGGCACGCTGACCGAGGAGACGTACCGCGGGACGACGCTGTACTCCCCGGAGGCCGGCGGGCCGCTCGCGGACCTCGGCGACGGCACGTACGCCATCGGAACCGACGCGGCCGTCCGGAGCGTCGTCGACCGCCGTCAGGGGGACGACGACGGGCTCTCGGGCCAACTCCGCTCGGTCTACACCGGCACCCGCGGCATGGGCCGGTATGCCGCGGCAGTCCCCGAGCGGGCCTTCGCCGGACTTGGTGTCGGCGAGGTGGACACCGGGACCCTCTCGGCGGTCGAGACGGCCGCGACGTCCGTCTACAGGGACGGCTCCAGCCGCGTCGTCGACGTCTCGATGGTCGCGTCCTCGGCGGACGCCGCGGAGGACGTCCGCAGCACGCTCCTGGGCGGGAAACAGCTACTCCTCGACCGCATCCAGCAGCTACAGTCGGAGGCCTCGGGTAGCGGGGGCCGCGTCGAGCAGTTCTACCTGACCGGTGCGTCGACGTATCTGGAAGACGCCACAGTCGCCCGGGACGGGTCGACGCTCACGGTCAGGTACGCCGCCCCGCCGGCGGAGTTCGCCCGGAACAGCCCGGTGACGTTCCTCTTTGGCGGCGTCCTTCTGAACACCGCGGGGTTCGTCCAGTCGTCGACCGAGGAGACCGGGGAGGGGTCGGCCGAGCAGGTTTCCAGCCGGCTTCGGCCGGTCAGGGGCGTCGGCACCGACGTCGCCGACGGGTCGGTCGGGACCGTCGAACTCGTGGTGGCCCCGACGGGGGGCGAGTCGCCCATCGACATCCGGGACGTCGTCGTCCGCTGGGCCGACGAGTCGGAGGCCTACACCCTCGTCCACGCCGAGGCGGACGCCGACGGCGCGACCGGAACCTACGGCGTGTCGAGCGTCGCGGACGACGACGGCTCGATAGCGGACAGTGGCGTGGTGAACGCGCCCGCCGACCGCGCGCGGCTCCGGTTCGACGTCGGCCAGCGCGACACCGTCCCGGGGGTCGACTCGGGCGCAGTGCCGGCACTGGAGGCGGGCGAGCGGGTGACCCTCCACCTTATCACCGGGTCGGGTGCGAGGACGGCGGTGGTACTGACGGTGCCGGAGACGCTGGCGGGAGAAGGGACAGTCAGGCTCCTCTAGGTCTAGTAGAGCAGGTCGTCGTCGTTCTCGACCATGTAGAGGGTGCGCGCGGCGATGTTGACCGCGTGGTCGCCGACGCGTTCGAGGTCCCGGATGGTCAACAGCAGTCGGTGGACGTCCCGCATCAGGCGTTCGACCTCTTCCTCGCTCTCGGTGTCCTCGCGCTCGATGAGTTCACGGGCGACCGTCTCGGAGGCGCGCTCGCACTGCTCGTCTAACGCGTCGTCGGCCTCGGCGATGGCGTAGCAGGCCTCCGCGTCCGCCTCGGCGTAGGCGTCCATCGCCGCCTCGACCATGTCGATGGTCTCGGAGCCGATCGCCTGGACGTCGACGTCGGGGAAGACGCTCTGCTGGGCTTCCAGCGTGTAGTCGCCGAGGTTGGTGGCGAGGTCGCCGATGCGTTCGAGGTCGGTGATAATCTTGAACGAGGCGGCGACGAAGCGGAGGTCGCCGGCGACCGGTTGCTGGAGCGCCAGCAGGTCGATGCAGTCCTGTTCGAGGTCGAGATAGAGCTGATTGATCTCGTGGTCGCCCTCGATGACGTCCCAGGCCAGGTCCTCGTCCTTCCGGTCGAGGGCGTCCAGTCCGGTCCGGAGCCGTTCCAGGACGACCTCGCTCATGTACAGGACGTCCTCGCGGAGTTCGTCGAGTTGGTCCTGATACCCCTCTCGTGGCATGCTCGTGGGTGTGCCGTCCCGAGGTATATAGGTTATGTTCGCCCCAACACTTCGATTGAGGCCTCAGTAGAGGAGTTCGTCGCTACTTTCGACCATGTAGAGGGTGCGGGCGGCGACGTTGACCGCGTGGTCGCCGACGCGTTCGAGGTCCCTGACTGTCAGCAGGACGCGCTGGGCCGACGAGAGCGTCGCGTCGACCGGCGTCTGGTGGTGGCGCTGCTCGACGAGCCCCCGGACCAGTCCGTCCGCGGCCTCGGCACACAGGTCGTCTATGGCGTCGTCGCGCTCGGCGACCTCGCGGCAGAGGTCGGGGTCCTGCCGGGCGTAGGCTGTCAGCGCGTCGTCGAGTTGCTCGGCGACCCGGTGGCCGATGGCGGCCAGGCGGTCCCGCGGCGGTCCCTCCCTGTTCATCTCCAGGACGTACCCGCCGAGGTTGGTGGCGAGGTCGCCGATGCGTTCGAGGTCGGTGATAATCTTGAACGAGGCGGCGACGAATCGGAGGTCGCCGGCGACGGGCTGTTGCAGCGTCAGGAGGTCGATGCAGTCGGACTCGATGGCGAGGTACTGCTCGTTGACCTCCGCGTCGCCGTCGCGGACGTACGCGGCCAGGTCCGGGTCGTGGTTCTCGATGGCGGCGACCGCACGGCGCAGGCGCGCCGCGACGGTCTCGCCGAGGGCGAGCACGTCGTCCTGGAGGTCGTCGAGGTCCTCCTGGAAGGACTCCCGTGGCATCTACCCGAACTTGCCGGTGATGTAGTCCTCGACGCGCTGGCTCTCCGGACTCTCGAATATCTTGTCCGTGTCGTCGTACTCGGCGAGTTCGCCGCCGGTGAGGAACACGGCCGTCTGGTCGGAGATGCGTGCGGCCTGTTGCATGTTGTGCGTGACGATGACCACCGTGTAGTCCTTCGCCAGTTCCTCCACCAGGTCCTCGATTTTCGAGGTGGCGATTGGGTCCAGCGCGGAGGCGGGTTCGTCCATCAGGATGACTTCCGGGTCGACGGCGAGACAGCGCGCGATGCACAGGCGCTGCTGTTGTCCGCCGGAGAGACCGAGCGCGTTGTCCTCCAGGCGGTCGTTGACCTCGTCCCAGAGGGCGGCCTGTTTGAGCGAGCGTTCGACGAGTTCGAGTTCCGCCTCGGTGTCGTCGCGGCCGAACAGGCGGGCGAGCAGCCCCTTGTTGATGTCGCCGTGCTTGCGCGGGCCGTAGGAGATGTTCTCGCGGATGGACTTCGGGAACGGGTTGGGGGCCTGGAAGACCATCCCGACGCGCTTGCGGAGTTCGACGAGGTTCGCGTTGGGGTCGTAGACCTCCATCCCGTCGAGTTCGACCGAGCCCTCGACGCGGGCGGACTTGATTCGGTCGTTCATGCGGTTGAGACACCGCAGGAACGTGGACTTGCCACACCCCGACGGCCCGATGAGCGCGGTGACGCTGTTCTCGGGAATCTCCATCGAGACGTCCTTGAGCGCGTGGTCGTCGCCGTAGTAGACGTCGAGGTCCTCGACGGTGAGTTTCGGGGGTCCGTCGAAGCGGTACTCCGTCCAGTCCTCGCGAATCTGCTCCTCGCTCTCGCCGCTGGTCGTCGTCTGCGTCTGTGCGCCTGTGCCCGTCTCCGTGTCTGTGTCCGTGTCTCCGATTGCGTTACTCATAGTCGAGTTTCCTCCTGAAGTACTTCCGAGCGATGATACCGACGGCGTAGAACGACAGCACGACCATCAGCAGGATAAAGGCCGAGGCCCACCCCATAGACTGGGAGCCGCTGACGCCCGCGCCGATGACGCCCCACACCTGCGTCGGCAGCGACGCCGACGCCTGCGTGAGCGCGTCGTTGACGATGAAGGGCGGCTGGTCGAGGATGCGGAAGCCGCCGAGCACGTCGATGGCTTCCGTCGCGTTCAGCGTCGAGCCGAGCACCAGGATGAGCGGTGCCGTCTCGCCGGCGATGCGGCCGACGCCGAGGATGACGCCGGTGATGACGCCCGGCATCGCCGCCGGCAGGACGACGCTGCGGACGGTCTGCCACTGGTCGACGCCCAGCGCGGCGCTGGCGTCGCGGTACTCGTCCGGGACGGCCAGAATCGCCTCCCGGCTGGTGATGAGCACCAGCGGCAATAGCATGAACCCGAGCACCAGTTGCCCCGCAATCAGCGACTCGTCGCCGCCGAGTCGCGGGATGAGGAAGGCGGCACCGAACAGCCCGAAGACGACGCTGGGCGTGCTCCAGAGGGCGTTGGTCGCCACCTCGACGACGCTCGTGAACTTGCCCTGTTCTGCATATTCCGTCAGGAAGACGGCCGCGCCGACGCCCAGCGGAATCGCAAAGAGCGACGCACCGATGACCAGCCAGACCGTGCCGACCACGGCCGGCAGGATGCCGCCGGGGACCTCCCCCAGCGGGATGTACGGCGACATCGTCATCGGCCACGACAGCGTCCCGGTGGTGCCGATGGTCACGCCGCCCAGCGTGAAGTCAGCGCCGGTCAGCGCGACGTGCAGCGCCATCAGGACGACGAAGCCGACGGTGGCCGCGAGGGCGAGCACAATCTGGTCGCCGAGAATCCGCCCGGTGAGGCTCTTCTCGGCCGACCGCCGGGCGAGGGTGAGGGCGACGGCCGTCACGAGCGAGACGCCGGCGGCGGCCATCGCCACCATCGGCACGAGGTTCGCCGGGCCGACCACGGGATTCACGCCGGCGGTCGGTTCGAGGAAGACGACGGCCGCGAGCAGGGCGAGGCCGCCGAAGACGCCAACGGGGAACAGCTGTGCGCGCTCCCGGGCGGTCTCGGCCATCGACCCGTCGCCAGCGAGCGTCCCGGCCAGGGGGAGCAGTGCCAGCGCGCCCGCGCCGAGGGTACTGACGACGACGGCGGCCAGCCCGAGCGTGTCGGCGAGCGGGAGGCCGAACGGCTGCTTGCCGAGTACCACGAAGGCGACGTTCAGGACGGCCAGCGCCGCGACCGCGAGCGGGACCGCCGTTCTGACCGGGGCGAGGCGGTCGATGTCCCCGCCGACGTTACGGAGGCTCCCGTACTTGCGGAGCAAGTAGACGAAGAGGAGCAGGCCGGCGACGAGGACGAGGAGGGTCCCGACTTTCGCCGTCGGGGTGACAGACACCGCCGTGTCGAGGACGACCTGCTCCCGGTTGACGAGGACGGTGTAGGTAAAGGGGAACTCCACGGCGTCGCCGGTCAGGACGACCGACAGCAGCAGCGCGGCGAGCGAACCGATTGCGGCCAGGGGCAGCACGCGGAAGAACTGCCGGGCACCGCCGTGCCACTCGTCGGAGCCCGCCGGCGCTCGCGCCCGGTTGAGCGCGAGCACGAGCAGCGGCGCGAGCAGGACGAGCGCCGACGGCGCGCCGATAGCGAACCCGTGGAAGGCGTAGCCGACGCCCTTGACGGTGACAAAGAGGACGATGGAGACCATCACCGCGACCATCAGGAAGGCGTTGAGGTTGATGACGAAGAACGCCCCGAACTGGCGCCCGCGGGCACCGAAGCCGGCCCGGCTCTTCGCGGCGGCCCAGCTCCCCAGCAGGGAGCCAAAGAGGGCAAAGAGCGGGATGACCGTCCCGCCGGTGAAGCCGCCGTTGATGGCCTCGGGGTTCCACTCCCAGCCGAGGCCGATGGTCGCCGTGGTGACTGTCAGGCCGAGGACGCCGACGATGACGGCGGCCGGCAGCGTCGACCCGAGGTCTTCGCGGGGCACGACGGCCAGCACCAGCAGGCCGACGCCGCCGCCGAGGGCGACGGCGACCCACGCCGGGGAGTCGAACCCGACGAGCGTGCCGCCCAGCGCCGCTCCCAGGAACAGGCCGACGATGCCGAAGACGACGCCCGCGAGCAGGCCGGCGGTCGCGTTCGGTTCGGTGTCGACGAGTTCCAGCCGGGAGGTGACCCCCGCCGTGGCGACGGCGACGGCCTGGACGAGCAACATCAGTCCGAGCGCCGTCGCCAGCGTCATGTCGACGGCGTAGGTCACTACCGTCAACCCGACGAGGCTGACGAGCGCCCCGAGGGCGATACCCCGCACGCGTCGGGAGGTGACCGGGACGACGTTGGTGTAGGAGAACAACCCGACGAGGCCGACGCCGCCGACGGCGACGGCCAGCATCGTGAGGAACAGTTCACCGAGTGCCGCGCCGCTCGTGTCGAGCGCGACCACCTTCCCGAGGGTGAGCATGCCGAGCGTGAACTCGACGACGCTGAGCGCGATTGCGCTGTCCAGCCCTCTGTCGTAGCGGTTCGACTCCTCGGCGACCAGCGCGTTCCGGTCTGCGTAGCCCTCGCTCATTGTTGCCCCTTCAGTTTCGCTTCCATCCGTCGTTCGATGTACTGTGCCACGATACTCATGCTGGCGACGATGGCGAACAGCATCACGCCGGCGACGAACAGCACGTCCAGCGTGCTCGCGGAGGCGTCACCGTAGGACGTGGCGATGCGGCTCGTCAGCGTGACTCCCTGGCCGAAGATGTCGTACAGCGGTTCCGGGAAGCCGGTGCCGGCGGCCATGATCGCGGCGACGGCCATCGTCTCGCCGATGGCCCGTCCCAGCCCGAGGATGATGGCCGCGGAGATGCCGGAGAAGGCCGCGGGGATGGAGATGCTCTTCATCGTCTGCCACTTCGTCGCCCCCATCGCGACGGACCCGTCGCCCATCGAATCCGGGACGCTGGAGATTGCGTCTTCGGCGACGGAGACGACCGTCGGCAGCGCCATCACGCCGACGACGGTGCCGGCGATGAGGAAGCTAGCGCCGTCGTCGAGGAAGGCGTCCTGGATGAAGCTGTTCAACACGGCGAAGCCGATGAACCCGTAGACGATAGAGGGGATGCCGGCCAGGATCTCGACGGCCGGCTTGATGACCTCCCGCAGACCGTCGCTGGCGACTTCGGCGATGAAGAGCGCGCCGAACAGGCCCAGCGGGCCGGCGACCAGGCCGGCTATGATGGTCACGATGACCGTCGCCCAGATGGCCGGAATCAGCGAGTAGGCCCCGCTGCCGGGATTCCAGAACGATTCGGCCGTCGGCAGCACGTTCTCCAGCCAGAAGAACCACCGAATCCCCCCCTCCTGGATGGGGACGGTCAGCAGTCCGATTCCGTGTCTCTCGACCGCGGGCCAGGCACTCGCAAAGAGGAAGTACGTGATGAAGCCGACGGTCAGCACCGTCAGGACCGTCGCGACGAGTGTCAGCAACCGTGCGACCTCCGCCTGGTAGGTCGCCCAGCCGACCGCCGTGACCAGCAGGAAGGCGGCCAGCACCGGGAGTGCGAAGGCCGGCCGGAACAGGAAGACCAGAATCGTCGCCGCCAGCGTGCCAGCCGTGGCGGCGGTAGTCAACAGCGACCCCTCTGTCGCGTCTCCGCCGATGAGTATCTCGCGCGCGCTCGTTGTCAGCCCGTCTCTCATTGTGTCTGTCTCAAAAATCTAGTGTCCTTGCTGTGTGACCGGGGCGTTTGACGGCAGTGGACTCGAATGCGCCCGGCGTCTACGCGTCCGTCGGCTCGGGGAGCTTCGCGAGCTCCTCCTCCTGGCGACGGCCGCCGAGCGCGAAGTAGTTGTTCGGCTTGACGAAGGTGTCCTGCCCGAAGTCGCTCAGAATCATCCGGATGAAGGCGGCTTCCTTCTTCGAGGTGCCCTGCCACGTGTAGCAGTGCAGGTCACGCGAGAGCGGGTAGGCCTTCGAGTCCAGCCCGTTCTGGTCGTCCTGGTACGAGTAGGTCGTCCCTTCCCACTCCAGGGCGACGGGGGCGAGGCCGTCCGTGTCGATGAAGGCCAGCGCCAGGTAGCTGATGGCGTTATCGGCCTGTGCGATTGCCTGCGCGAGGCGCTGGTTCTGCCCGAAGCGGTTGGCGACCGTCGTCTCGGCCTCGGGGTCGTTGAAGACGTTGCTGACGAAGGAGGTCCGCGTCCCGGAGCCCTTGACGCGGGCGAGGACGCGCATCTCCTTGTCCGGGCCACCGACTTCGCTCCAGTTCGTGATGCGGCCCTTGTAGATGTCCTTCAGCTGCTGGCCGGTGATCTTCTCGACGCCAGCGTCGGCAATCTCCTGGGAGACGACCAGCGGCTGGCCGTCGACGCCGACGACGTGGTCGACGAAGTCGTCGTAGGAGTCACGGTCCGGCAGTTCGTCCTCGACGTTGCCGGAGGAGTTGCCGATGTCGTGTTTGCCGTCGCGGACCTTCTCGACGCCGGTCCCGGAGTGGGACAGGCCGACCGTGACCGTGAACGGCGGTCCCTCGTCGCCAGCGGGCTCGAAGCCGTAGAGGCCGGCCCAGTAATCTGCGAGGTTCTTGTCCGTGTCGATGTCGTACTCGCCGTGGGGCCAGTATTCGGTGTCGGAGGCCGGCCGGTTCGCGTTCCAGTACGACGAGCCCGTGTTCGAGATGGGGTACACCGTCGAAGACCCGCCGGACTCCAGCGGCGACGTGTCCATCTGGTTGCTGGTGTCGCTGGTTTCGGTCTCCGTCTCGGTGTCTTCCGAACTGCTGCCACCGTCAGCGCCGCTGCCACCGTCGGACCCACTGCCACCGTCGGAACCGTCCGAGCCGTCTCCGTCCGCGTCCTCGCTGGAACAGCCCGCCATCGCGGCCGCACCCGCCGCGCCTGTCCCGATGAGGAATTTCCGTCGCGATACGCCGTCAAGACGCCTGTCTTGCGTCATCGCCTGGATATCGAGGATAGGTAATAAAACTCGTTTATAATAGCTGAACGTCTGTCTATTGGCGTAACTTTGCCGTTCGTGGGGGGACGTGACCCTACGAACTGGTATATACTGCTCCCGAACCGAACGTAGACTCCTGCGACCACCAGCAACTGCCCAGTTCGGCCCGCTCCAGTGCTCTCCGGCGGTGCTAACAGATTCACGTCAGTTCTACAGATACGTTTATATCACGAGCGAGCGTCCGCTCCCCGAGCATAATGTCGAGCGACCGCGGTCAGTCAGTCTGTCGACGGTGTGGTGAACGAGCCGAGACCGGCGGGCAGCCACCGGGCCGGCCAC
The DNA here is from genome assembly GCF_037338445.1 of Salinibaculum sp. SYNS191. Classification (NCBI taxonomy): domain Archaea; kingdom Methanobacteriati; phylum Methanobacteriota; class Halobacteria; order Halobacteriales; family Haloarculaceae; genus Salinibaculum; species Salinibaculum marinum. The sequence goes on along the minus strand of NZ_CP147838.1, from coordinate 802,622 downwards.
AGTCGGACCCGCTGGTCGTCAGCGAGTGTCCCAACTGCGGCGCACTCTTGAGCATCGGCGGCCATCCCTGGTAGAAATTCGACTCGGACGCGCGGACCCTATCCGAACTTGCCGGTGATGTAGTCCTCGACGCGCTGGCTCTCCGGGTTCTCGAAGATGGACTCCGTGTCGCCGAACTCGACGAGTTCGCCGCCGGTCAGGAAGACGGCGGTCTTGTCGGAGATACGCGCGGCCTGTTGCATGTTGTGGGTGACGATGACCACCGTGTAGTCCTCGGCGAGTTCCTCGATGAGGTCCTCGATTTTGGAGGTGGCGATGGGATCCAGCGCCGAGGCGGGTTCGTCCATGAGGATGACGTCGGGGTCGACGGCGATGGCGCGGGCGATGCAGAGACGCTGCTGTTGCCCCCCGGAGAGGTCCAGCGCGCTCTTGTCGAGCTGGTCGGACACCTCGTCCCACAGGGCGGCTCGCTTCAGTGCCGTCTCGACTTTCTCGTCTAAGTTGTCGTCGTCGTCCTGGATGCGCAGGCCGTAGGCGACGTTGTCGTAGATGCTCTTGGGGAAGGGGTTGGGGTGCTGGAACACCATGCCGATCTGCCGGCGCAGCGCCACGGGGTCGACGTCCTCGTCGTAGACGTTCTTGCCCTCGAAGTAGAGTTCGCCCTCGACGCGGGCGGTGTCGATGAGGTCGTTCATGCGGTTGATACACCGCAGGAACGTCGACTTGCCACAGCCGGAGGGGCCGATCATCGCGGTGACCTGCTTGGCGGGAATCTCCATCGAGACGTCGTCGAGCGCCTGCACGTCGTCGTAGAACACGTCGAGGTGGCGCGCCTCGATGACCGACCGGGCGGTGGCCGTCGACGCCGACTCCGACCGGCCCTCGACGTCGATGCTGGAGTCGACCAGCGGCTCGCCCGACGGGTCGGGGGTGGATGCCGTCTCGGCTGTCTGTGGGTCGGTGCCGCCGTCCGTCCGTGGTGTGTCGTTGTCTGTCATGGTTCAGGACTCCCGCTGGTACTTGTTCCGGATGACGATGGCCGTCCCGTTCATCAGCAACAGGACCGCAAGCAGCGTGACGACGCCGGCCGCCAGCACGCCGTGACGGAAGGCCGGGTCCAGTTGCGTCGACCAGGAGAAAATCTGGCGGGGCATCGCCGCCCCCAGGTCGAAGAAGCCGTTCGGCGCGAGGCGCACCGACGCGGCCAGGCCGACCATCAGCAGCGGTGCCGTCTCGCCGATGGCCCGGCCCAGCGCCAGGATTGTCCCGGTGAGGATGCCCGGCATCGCCTGCGGGAGGACGACGTTCCGGACCGTCTGCCACCGCGTCGCGCCCATGCCGTAGGAGGCCTGCCGGTGGGAGTCGGGCACCGCGCGGATGGCCTCCTGGGCGGAGATGATGACGATTGGCAGGATGAGCAGACCGACCGCCAGCGCGCCGACGATGACCGAGCCAGTCGGCATGTTGATGAAGCGGATGAAAAGCGCCAGCGCGAGCAGGCCGTAGACGACGGAGGGGACGCCGGCGAGGTTCCCGATGTTGATCTCGATGAGCGTGACGATCCGCCCGACCGGCCCCGACGACGGGGCGTACTCCTCCAGGTAGATGGCCGCGCCGACGCCGACCGGGAAGGTGGCGACGATGATGACCACCATCATCATCACCGACCCCACGAGCGCCGGATAGATGCCCGCGTCCGCCGGCGTCCGCGACGTGGCGTTCAGCAGGAAGCCGAGATCGAGCCACGGGTCCGGTGGCGCGAAGCCGAGTTGCCGGACCAGGAACGCACCCAGCAGGACGCCGACGACGAGGACGACGGGGAAGACCAGCCCCTGCGTCCCTTCGTCGCGGCGAACGACGCCCTCGACGTAGAATGCCAGCGGCGGGACGGTGAGGGAGGTCAGGATGACCCACCCTTCCACGCCGGTGCCGACTATCGGGCCGAGGACGAACCCGGCCGCGGCGAGGACGACGGTCCCGCCGAGCAGGAGGAGTCCGTCGCGGCGATTGCCCCGCCGTCGGCCAATGAAAAGGGCGAACAGCCCGGCGACGGGGACCGTCAGCGTCAGCACCAACAGCAGCCAGTCGGCGGGCAGGACCGGCACCATCATGATGAGTTCCCGGAGGCTCGTGATGCGAATCTGAAGCACCGGCCCCATGCCGAGTTGCGTCGTCGCCCAGTTCACGACGGTGTTGAACTCCGCCGGCGGGAGCCCGAAGACGGCGACGGTCGGGGCGAGGATGATGACGCCGAGGCGTTCGAGCGCGGCCCGGGGGCGCAGTCGGCCGTGAGCGACGATGGCTCCGACGCCCACTGCCGTCGACACGGCCAGCGCGAACAGTTCGATGACCGAGATAAGTTCGACGATGACCACGAGCAGGGCACCGGCGACGAGCGTTCCGACGATGGGGATGCCGGTCGTCGAGTAGGCCACCTCGCCGGCGGGGTCGTCGAGCCGGTAGTAGTACGCCGCAAGCCCGACGACGGGGACGACCAGCGTCAGGAAGTAGACGAGGTGCCAGCCGGGGTCGGCCGACAGCGGGCGGAACGCGTCGGCGGCCACGAACAGCAGCAGGACGAGGACGGTCATCAGCGCGAACGACGTCGCGGCGAGACAGACGGCCTCGAAGGCCTTGCCGCGGATGCGGCTGATGCCGCTCTCGCCGGTGCCGAAGCCGACGTCCTGTTCGGGCGCGGCCATCAGTGGCTCACCTCCGTCGGTCGCGTCATTCGTACTCCTCCCTGTACCGGGCGGCGATGCGGTTGCTCGCGAGGTTCATGAGGAACGTGATTGCAAAGAGTGTGAGGCCGATGGCGAACATGCTCTTGAAGCCGGCCTCGCTGACGACGTCCGCGCCGTTGATCTGGACCATCGCGGCTGTCATCGGCTGGTTGCCCTGCAAGAGGTTCGACAGCGGGTCGGAGAAGTCGATGAGCCGCGAGCGACTCCCCATGGCGACGACGACGATCATCGTCTCGCCGATGGCACGTGACAGCGCCAGGATGAACGACGAGAAGATGCCGGAGACGGCGGCGGGGATGACGACGCCGGTCGACACCTCGAACTTCGTCGCGCCCATGCCGTAGGCGGCCTGGCGCAGCGAGTCGGGGACGGCGCTCATGGCGTCCTCGCTGAGGCTGGAGACCATCGGGATGATCATGATGCCGACCATGATCGAGGCGCTGAGCGTGTTGAAGGTGTTCAGTGGCACTCCGACCCCCTGCAGGAACGGGGTCACGTACACGAGCGCGAAGATACCGTAGACGACGGTCGGGATGCCGGCGAGCACCTCCAGGGCGGGCTTGAGAACCGAGCGGGCGCCGTCGCTGGCGTACTCGCTGAGGTAGACCGCGGCGGCCACGCCGACGGGCAGGGCGATGAACGCGGCGATGACCGTCACGAGAATCGTCCCGCTGACCAGCGGCAACACGCCGTACAGCCCCCTGTCGAGCAGGAACTCGGTCCCGGTGAAGAAGTCGATGGGGTTGACAATCCCGAAGAAGTCGAGCGCGTCACGCGCGAGCAACACGACGATGCTGAGCGTCACGAAGATAGAGAGACTGGCGCACAGAAAGAGGACGTATCTATATATCCGCTCCCGCGCGGCCCGGCCGGCGGGACGGGACGTTATGTCACGGTCCGTCTCTGTACTCATTGTGAGGTGGTCTGTTGGTTGGGTACGTAAATAGAACGGTTCTCTGTAGGTCTATTTACCGGCCACTTCTTCGAGTTTGCTGAGGTTCTCGTCGCGCTGTTCGGTGCTGGAGGGAACGTAGCCGATGTCCTGGACGTTGTCCGTCTCGGCGCGTTCGAGGTAGAACTTGACGAACTCGTAGACCGCGTCGCGCTGGAGTGCGGACTCGGAGACGTAGAGGTACAGCGGTCGGGCCATCGGGTAGGAGCCGTCCTTCGCGTTGGGGAGGCTGGGAGCCGTACAGCCCTGGCCGCCGTCGACTTCCAGCGCCGTCACGAGGTCGGAGTTGGACTTGTAGTAGGCGAAGCCGAAGTAGCCCATCGCGTGTGGGTTGTCGCGGATACCCTGGACGATCTGCTCGTCCTCCTCGGTGGGCTGGTGTCGCGTCGTGTGGCGGTAGTCCTCGCCGATGATGTTCTCGTTGAACCAGTCGAAGGTCCCCGAGGTGCTGGCGGGGCCAAAGAGGGTGAACTCCTCGTCGGGCCACTCGGAGCGCACGTCGGACCACTTCGTCGCGCCGTCCTCGCGCCATATCTGGGACATCTCGTCGGGCGTGACGCAGTCGACCCAGTCGGCGTCGTTGTTGACAGCCATCGTCACCGCGTCACCGGCGATCTGGAACTCGACCGGTTCGACGTCGTTGGAGCCGCACTGCTCCGTCTCGCTGTCCTTGATGGGGCGGGACGCGCCGTTGATGTCCGACTCGCCCGGACAGAAGTGGTTCGCGAAGCCGCCACCGGTCCCCGTCGAGTCGACGGTGACGTTCACGTCGTTGTTCTCCATGAACGCCTCGGCGAAGGCGTCGGAGATGGGGAACACCGTGCTGGATCCCTTGACGATGACCTGGCCGGAGAGGCCGTCGCCGCCGGAGGAGCCACCGCCGCCGTCGCCCCCGTCGCCACCGTCGCCTGTCTCCTGGGTACAGCCAGCCAGAGCCAGCGCACCCGCCGCACCTGCGCTCGTCAGGAACGCCCGTCTCGATACACTCCGCGCGTACTCCTGTGACATCAATTGAAGTTGGTAGAGGGGTTAATAAACATTCTACTATTAATTCTATAGCTGTCTCCCTAATCTATATAGATATACCCCTGTGAACTGTTCGTACACCACTCGGACATAGTTGAAATCTATGCTCTCAGAGCGTATTAAAGAGTCTAAAGAAGATTTTTGGCACGTTATCGGTCGGTGCGAAAATCCTGGGAGGCACTGCTTTCTGAATAGTGCTGAAACGGCGTAGACTCCGATTTTCACGCGCTTCAGCGGTGTTTTCGCACGTGCTATGTTCTTGCTCAAACGAGTATATAGAATTAGGTTCTTTTATTACAGAGCAGCATCGAGAGTTGGATGTATGGAGACGCGCAAGGTCCAGGTGACCGGCGGTTCGACGTACACCGTCTCGCTCCCGAAGGGGTGGGCGACGGACAACGACGTCAGTGCAGGGAGCATCGTCGAGTTCCACTCGGAAGAAGACCTCCTCCTGCTCTCGCCCAAGCGCGAACAGGAGCGCGTCGAGGGCAGTCTCGACATCACGGGGCTGGACACCGAACACGAACTGACGCGCGCGGTGATGACCATGTACGTCAGCGGGTTCGACGTCATCCGGCTGGAGACCAGCCGCATCACGGCGACGCAGCGACGGGTCATCCGCGAGGCCACGCAGGGTCTCGTCGGACTGGAGGTCATCGAGGAGACGTCCGACCGCGTGGTGTTGCAGGACCTGCTCGACTCCTCGGAGCTTTCGGTCCACAACGCCATCACGCGCATGCGCCTGGTGAGCCTCACGATGCTCGAAGACGCCATCGAGGCGCTCATCACCGACGACGACGAACTCGCCCACGACGTCAAGGAGCGCGACGACGACGTCGACCGCCTCTGGTACATGGTGTCGCGGGTGTTCCGCACCGTCCTCCGGAACCCGACCGCCGCGAACGAAATCGGCTTCCCGCGGGACACGGTCTTCGACTTCCAGTCCAGCGCCCGCCAGCTGGAGCGCATCGGCGACCACGCGACCAAAATCGCCGACCTCGCCCTGGAGGTCGACGAACTCCCCGACAGCGCCGCCGACCCGCTCCGCGAACTCCTCACGGAGGCCACCCAGGTCCCCGAGACCGCGATGGACGCACTGCTCACCGACGACCCCGACGAGGCGACCGACCTCGCCAACGACGCCCGCGCCCGCATCCAGGACGTCGAATCCCTCGTGCGCGACGTCGACAAGGAGGTCCGCGAGTTCGACCCGCAGTACGCGCAGGTACTCGGCCTCGTCGTCGACTCGCTGTCACGGACCGCCGACTACGGCGGCAACATCGCCGAGAGCGCCCTCCAGAAAGCCGCGCCCCGTCCCTGACTACTCCTCGCGGTCGGCCGGGTCCGTCCCCGCTTTGCCCGACTCCTCGTAGTACCGTTCGATAGCCTTCGCCGCACCGCGTGCCGTCTTCCGGTAGACCCGGTCACCGTCCGGCGTCCGCACGGCGTAGCTGTACGTCGCGCTGTCGGGCTCGTACCACTTCTCGCGGTGCGCCCGCAGGACCTGCGGCAGCGCCGCCGTGGCCGTCTCTGCGTCGTCGGTCCCGCCGTCGACCGCCGGGTGCTCGCCGTCCGCCGCGCCGTCGTCCGGGACCGCTGCCTCGTCGGTCGCCGGTTCGACGAGCAGGCCGTTATCCGGGACGTCCGTGAGACACGGCATTCCGCGAGTCACGTCGTCGCGTTCGCTGGCAGCCTGCGCCTCACGCATCAGCGCGGCCTGCGTGTCGACGAGGGACTCGTCGTCGTCGGGCCGGCGCTGCGTGTAACTCCCGTCGCTCTCCATCTCCCAGACGCGGCGGTTGTCCGCCTGCATCACGTCGAGGACGTGCCGGAGTTGCTCCCGGATGGCGGGGTCCTCGACGGGGGTGACGGCCTCGACGCGACTGTCGAGGTTCCGGGTCATCCAGTCCGCGGAGCCGATGTAGTACTCGGGGTCGCCCGCGTTCTCGAAGTAGTAGATGCGGGAGTGTTCGAGGAAGCGGCCGACGACGCTGTAGACGTCGACGGTCTCGCTGATGCCCGCCAGGCCGGGCCGCAGGCGACAGATGTCGCGCACGAACAGGTCGATGTCCACGCCCGCCTGCGAGGCTTTGTAGAGTTCGCGGACGATGTCGGGGTCCTCCAGTCCGTTCACTTTCGCCACGATGCGCGCGGACCGGCCCGCGCGGGCGTGAGCGGCCTCCCGGCGGATGAAGTGGGTGAACTGCTCGCGCATCGTCACCGGCGCGATGAGCAACTTCCGGAACTCCTCGTCCAGCGCCGGCCCGGTGAAGAAATTGAACACCTTCAGCAGGTCCCGGCCGATGTCCGGGTCGCTGGTCAGCAGGCCGAGGTCGACGTAGCCCTTCGCCGTCTCGGAGTGGTAGTTCCCGGTGCCGACGTGGGAGTAGGTCCGCACGCTGTCGCCCTCCTCGCGGACGACCAGCGCCGTCTTGGTGTGCGTTTTCAGTCCGACCGTGCCGTAGGCGACGTGGATGCCGTGTTCCTCCAGAGTGCGGACCCACTCCAGGTTGTTCTGCTCGTCGAAGCGGGCCTTGAGTTCGACCATCACCGCCACCTGCTTGCCGTTCTCCGCCGCGTCGATGAGCGCCTGGATGACCTGCGAGTCGCTGGCAGTGCGGTAGATGGCCGCCTTGATGGCGAGCACGTCCGGGTCCGAGGCCGCTTCGTCGAGAAAGCGCTGGACGGTGTCCGTAAAGGAGTGGTAGGGGTGGTGCAGGAGGATGTCGCCGCGGTCTATTTCCTCGAAGACGCTGTCGTCGTCGCTCTCGCCCGCGAGGCTGGCGGCGTCGTAGCGCTGGCCACGGGCCAGACGGGGGTGCTGGACCGGCGTCCACGGGTCCGGTTTCAGTTCCGGCCTGTCGAGGTCGGTCAGTTGCTCGAAGTCCCGGAAATCCAGCGGCGCGCGCAGGTCGAACACCTCCCGCTCGGCCAGGTCCAGTTGCGCGACCAGCGTCTCGCGGACCTGCTCGGGAGCGTCCGCTTCGAGTTCCATCCGCACCACCGTCCCGAAGCGGCGCTGTTCGAGCACCTCCTCTATCATGTCGATGAGGTCCTCCGCGACCTCCTGGTTGCGCCGGACCTCGGCGTTGCGCGTCAACCGGAACAGGGCGGCGTCGACCACCTCGACGCTCGGAAAGAGCAGGTCGAGGTTCGCGCGCACGACGTCCTCGATGAGGACGTACCGCTGGTCGTCGTCACCGAGGGGCACCAGCCGCGGCCGGTTCGGCGGAATCTTCACCCGGGTGAACGTCGCCTCCTCCTCGGCGTGGTGCCGCGTCAGCACCGCCAGCGAGAGGCTCCGGTTCGAGATGAACGGGAACGGGTGCGCCGGGTCGAAAGAAAGCGGCGTCAGGGTCGGCAGGACGGACTCCTCGAAGTACGTCCGCATGTTCGCGCGCTCGCTCGCGGTCAGGTTCTCGTAGTCCAGTATCTCGACGCCCGCCTCCGCGAGCGCCGGCCGGACGGTCTCGTGGTAGCACGCGGCCTGCTGTTCGAGCATCGGTGCGGCCTTCTCCAGTACCGCCTCCCACTGCTCGCGGGGCGTGCGGCCGTCGACGGTGCGCTCGGTGACGCCCGCCTCTATCTGCTGTTTCAGCCCACCGACACGCTTCATGAAGAACTCGTCCATGTTCCGTGTGAAGATGGCGAGAAATCGCACCCGCTCCAGAAGCGGCGTCCGGTCGTCCAGCGCCTCGTGGAGCACCCGCTGCTGGAAGGCGAGTTCGCTCAGCTCCCGGTTCAGGTACAGCGAGGGGTCCGACAGGTCGTCGCGTCCGTCCATCTTACTCCGTGACGGGTTCGGCGGGCCGCGGCGAGACGATGCTGTCGTCGCTGCGCGACCGGTAGGTCTCCGGTGGTTCGACCGTGACGAACTCCCCGGCGCGCCAGTCGTAGGCGGTCAGTTCGCCGCCGTAGACGCACCCGGTGTCGAGTCCGACGGCGTAGGGCGTCTCGAAGGCCTCTGCGAGGACCGTGTGCCCGAAGAAGACCTGCGGGCGCTCGCTCCGGCGCTCGAACCAGTACGGCCGTTCGTAGCCGCCCCCGGTCAGCGAGCGCGTGTTCAGGACGTCCTCGGGGGCGTGCTCGGAGAGGGGTTCCCGGTGGTCGATGCCGCCGTGGACGACGAGGACGTCCTCCCACGAAATCGCGAGCGGGAGCGTCTCGATGTACGACAGGTCCTCGGCGTCGAGCGCGGGGTCGGACTTCGACCCGTCGAGGAGGCCCTGCTCGTTGTTGCCCCGGACGGTCAGGACGTTCTCGCGCTCGCGGACGAGCGCCAGCGCGCCCTTGCTGTCGGGTCCCTTCCGGACCACGTCGCCGACGCAGACCACGAGGTCGTCCGGCCCGACGTCGAGTCTGTCGAGCAGTCGCTCGAAGGTCCGGCGACAGCCGTGGACGTCGCCGACGACGTAGATGTCCGCCCACGCGTCGGCGTCGATGCGGCGGTGCTCGCTGGCGACCTGGTCCGAGAACGTCCCTGGCGACTCTGCACGTGCCTGTCCGCGTCGTGTCATCTGACGGTTCCTACTGGCACTACGCTGTATACCGTTTATATTACTGGTGGGGTCCGGAGGGTACCGGTCAATACCGCTATATAGCTGCGATGTGGGAACGAGTCACGTTGGGGTCACACTTAGCGACGCTTAAGAGAACTCCTCCACCACCGTTGGATGGCGTGCTCGTTGCAGTCGTCCAGCCCGTCCGCACGACCAACCAGCCTGTGTCAAGCACGTCCTGACGGCAGACCCGTCAGCCCGCCAGCCCGTCTCTCTCTTTCCGTCTCCGTCCGCCTTTTCCGTGTCTCACCACCCGCCTGCTCCTCACTCCGCCAGTTCGAGCGTCATCCGCACCAGTTCCTCGGTCCCGCCTTCCGGTACGTCGAGTCGCGGCTCCATCAACTCGAACCCGACGGACTCGTAGAACGGGACCAGCCCCTGGCGACACAGCAGCGAGAGGCCGACGACCGACTGGAGGTCCGGGTGGTCGACCACCGCGTCCAGCAGCGTCTCGCCGAGTCCTTCCCCGCGGCGGTCGGCGGCGACGATGACGTCGTAGACCGTCGCGTAGTACGTGTAGTCGGTCAGCACCCGCGCCGCGGCGACGAGGTCACCGTCCGTCTCGACGCCGACGGCCACCTCTGTCTCCGCGAGCGCGGTGCGGACGTCCTCGACAGAGCGGTCGGCCCACCACTCGTAGTCGCGGTAGAGCGCCGTCAGTCGCGCCGCGTCCGCCGGTGTCAGGTCACGGACCTCGGTCATCGTCGGAGGCGGACGCGCCAGCGCAAAACTGTTTTCGGTGGTGTGGCAACGACCCGCACTGGCGGACCTGTCGGTCATCGGCGGTCGAGAGCGACAGTAGAACCGGGAGGGGGGGGGGGCCGTCTACTCCTCGACGAGGACGGCGTTAATCTGGCCGTCCTGGCCGGGGCGGGAGGTGACGCGGGCGCGACCCTCGCTCGTCTCGATGATAGCGCCCTTCGTGATGATGTTCCGGCGGACGTAGTTGGGGTTGGAGTCGTTCTCGGTGACGTCCTCGATGTCGGCGGCGACGACTTCGCCGTCGATTGCGACGCTCGCGGTGTCCTGTGCGATGGTGCGTACCTTCTCGGTGTTCCCGCGGGCGTCGACGGTCTTGAACTTCGCGTCACCGACCTGGGTCTCGGTGAACTCCGAGCCCAGCTGGTGTTTCTTCTTCTTGTTGGCCGGGCGTCGGCGGCCACCGGTGCGCTTGCGAGGGGACGGTCCCTGGTACTTCATACCCGTGGAATGTATCAGCGGCCACTTGAACCTCTCGAAAGCCGCGGCGGTGTGACGACAGATTTAGAACCCTCCCGGCCGCCCGCTTCCACGATGAGCCTCCGCCGCGCCGTCGCCGCTCCATTCCGCCAGCGCGGCGTCGACCGCCTCACAGAGAGCGAGTTCGTCGTCGCGCTGTCGCTGGACCGCGACTGGTTCTCGCCCGACCAGGCCCAGCGGCTCGTCGACGTCGCCACCGGCGAGGGCCTGCTCGACCGCGAGGACGACGACATCGTCGCCACCTTCGACACCGGCGGCGTCGACGTCCCCGACGGCTTCGTCCCCGACGAGTCCGTCCTCCAGCAGCGCAGCACCTTCGAGCGGGTCCTCGACGCGCTCGTCGACGCCGGCGTCCAGAAGCAGGAGGCGGTCGCAGAGATAAATCGACTCCAGGCGGACCTGGGGCTCGCAATCGAGGCTGCGGCGGTGCTGTACGCCCGCCGGCAGGGCCTCGACGTGACCGACCTCGCCGCGACTGCCCGGGAGGACCTCTGATGGTCGAGGACGTCGTCGACGACCCGACCCGAATCGCCCAGTTGCTCGCCTCGGAACTGACCGGCCTGGAGACGGGTCACCTCGCCGCCGTCTCGGTGACCGATGCCGACCGCTCGGCGGCGCCGTCCCCGGACGGAACGCGAGCCTACGGCGTCGTGTACGACGGCGAGCAGATTGGCGATGTGGGTCTGTTCCCGGACGCGGCCGTGCTCGAACTGACGCCGGAGGGGCCGGACGAGACGGTCCGGTACGAAATCGAGACCGGTGCCGGCGTCAAGGGCGCGGTCGACTGGCTGCGCGACGCGCTCGCCGACCGCCAGCCCTGACGGTCAGGGGAGCCGCGTCTGGTGACAGAGGAACTGCTGGAGTTGCGTCGTCAGGTCGTCGCGGTCGACGTAGGCGTCCGCCTCGGGGGCGCGCTCGAAGCGGTCGCCCATCACCTGCACGGCGACCATCCCGGCTTCTTTCGCGCCCCGGATGTCCGCCTCCGGGTGGTCCCCGACGAACACCGTCGCTCCGGGCGCGACACCGAGTTCGGACAGGACCGCCTCGAACGTGCGCGGGTCGGGCTTGCCGGCCGGCAGCGACCCCGTGATGACCACGCTGTCGAAGTACTCCTCCCAGCCAAGTCGGGCGAGTTTCCCCTGCTGAGCGCGCACGGGGCCGTCTGTGAGCAGGCCCAGGCGGAACCGGCGGCGGAGGTCGAGCAGGAGGTCGGCAGCCCCCTCGACCGGCACCAGCGCCTCCTCGACGGCACGGCGGTACGCGCTGGCGACGGTGTCCGGGTCGCCCTCGTCGACCAGCGCGTCGAAAATCGGGGCGCGCGTCTCGCTTGCGAGGTCGGCTCCGTGTGCGTCGAGGTACTCCGCGCGGTCGATGGCGCGAACGCCGGCGGCGTCGGTCGCCTCGTCGAGGAGTGTCTGTCGGTCCCGGTCGGGGACCGCGAGCGTGTAATCGAGGTCGAAGACGACCGCAGCCAGCGTCATTGCAGGCCGATAGGAGCGGACAGGATTTCAGTGTTGCCAGTGGGGGCGGCGGGCAGCGCCGGGCTCGCAGAACGGAACACGGCAGTTTTATTCGCCAGTCGCGCCGACCGATGGCTATGTTCTTCGACAGGCTCCGCGAGCGCATCGAGGCCGTCGACAGCGTCGTCTCGGTGGGTCTGGACCCCGACCCGGCTCGGCTCCCCGACAGCGTCGCCGACGCCGACCTCCCCCGGTGGGCGTTCAACCGGCGCATCATCGACGCCACGCACGAACACGCCGCCTGCTACAAGCCCAACGCCGCCTTCTACGAGGACGCCGACGGCTGGCGGGCGCTCCGGGAGACCATCGCCTACGCCCACGGCAAGGACGTCCCGGTCCTGCTCGACGCCAAGCGCGGCGACATCGGCAACACCGCCCGCCAGTACGCGAAGATTCTCGACGACGACGAGGGTCCCGCGGCCGACGCCATCACCCTCAACCCCTACCTCGGACGGGACTCGCTGGACCCGTTCCTCCAGCAGGCGGAGAAGGGCATCTTCGTCCTCTGTCGGACCTCGAATCCGGGCGGGGCCGACCTCCAGGACCTCGAACTGGCCTCCGGCGAACCACTCTACGAGCGCGTCGCGGCGCTCGCCGACCTCTGGAACGAGCACGGCAACGTCGGCCTCGTCGTCGGCGCGACGGCTCCGGAAGAACTCGAAGAAGTCCGCGACATCGTCCCCGACGTCCCCTTCCTCGTGCCGGGTGTCGGGGCCCAGGGTGGCGACGCGGAGGCCGCCGTCGAGTACGGCCTCGCCGAGCGCGAACCGGGAGAGACGCCGGTGGGACTGGTCAACTCCTCGCGGGGCATCATCTTCGCCGGCGAGAGCGCGACGGACCCCGACGCCTACTTCGACGCCGCGGGCGACGCCGCCAAACGCCTCAAGCGCCGGCTGAACCAGTACCGAGAATCGGGCTGAGCGGCACTTCTGGGAAGTTTCGCTGGTTTTAGGGGCAATCGTGTCATCGTGTCGAACGACCATGTCCGCCCACACCACCTCCACCGGTTCCCCGCAGTCTCTCCCCGACAGACTGCTCGGGCCGGTAACCGACCGACAGACCTACCGGAACCTCGTGTACGTCCTCCTGCGGTTCCCGCTCGGCGTCGCGTACTTCACCGTCTTCCTCACCGGCCTGACCGTCGGCCTCGCGCTGACGCCGCTTCTGGTCGGTATTCCGCTGCTCGTCGGCGTTCTCGCCGGCGCGACGTTCGCCGCCGCCTTCGAGGCCCACCTGGCCCGGGAACTGCTCGGCGTCGACGTGAGCTACGAACCGCTGACGCCCGCCGGCGACTCCCTCGTCCCGTACGCGAAGGAACTCGTCACCGACGTCCGGACGTACCTGCTCGTCGCGTACTTCTTCGCCACGTTCGGCATCGGCCTTGCCACCTTCGTCGCCGTCGTGACGCTGGTGGTACTGGCCGCCGTCCTCGCCGTCGCGCCCCTGACCTACTGGCTGCCCTTCACCGAGTACAGACTGTTCGTCGTCGATGGCGTCGGCCGTGTGGCAATCGACACGCTCCCCGAGGCACTGGTCGCGAGCGCCGTCGGTATCGCCCTGTTCGTCGTCGCGTTGCACGCCTTCAACGTGCTCGCCCGGGTCCTCGGGGCGGTCACGAAGACAGTGCTGTCCTGAGCTAGTCACTCTCTACCGTGGGTATATCGGGTGCTTTCGCGCCGCCGTCAGGATAAGCCGCGTATAACAAACCAGCTCTCTGCCCCGCTTCTCCTATGGGACGCCAACTCGTTGCGCTCGTCGTGGTCGGTCTCTTTCTCGCCGGCCTCGTCGGCATCGGTCTCGGAGCCTCGCCCGGAGGGCCAGTCGAACAGGTCGACGGCGGCAACGCCAGCACGGCGACGATATCGGTCTCCGGCGACGGCACCGTGACGGCGGAACCCGACCAGGCAGTGGTCGCACTCGCGGTGACGGCGACCGGCACACAGCCGAGTGCGGCGACGGAAACCCTCGCCAACGAGACTGCCGGCCTCCGGGACGCGCTCCGGGCGACGCCGCCGGTCAGCTCCGTCACGACGACCGGCTATCAACTGTTCGAGCGCGAGGAGAACCGGACGCGGTCGTACGTCGCACGGCAGTCCTTCGAACTCGTGGTCGACGACCCCGATGTGGTCGGCCGCGTGGTCGACATCGCCGTCGCGGCAGGTGCAACCTCGGTCGATGGCGCCTCCTTCACGCTCTCCGAGGACCGCCGACGGGAACTCCGCGAGACCGCGCTCGACCGTGCCGTCGAGGACGCGCGGGCCGAGGCGACGACACTCGCCGCGAGTTCGAACCTGGTGCTCGGGCCGGTCCGCTCCCTCTCGACGGGCGGCGACGGGGTCGGTCCCGTCGCCGAGACGGCACTGCGGGGCGGCACGGTCATCGACCAGGGACCGGTGACGGTCCGTGCCACTGTCCAGGTGACCTACGCCGCCGAGCCGGGCCCGACGGTCGAGCCGACCCCGACCGCGGGGCCGGCAAACGGGACTGTCGGCACCGAGCAACCCGCGACGGCGACCGCAGCGACCGACGTGCCAGCGACCGAGGACGGCTAGAACCGGTAGGTGTCGACGCCGTCCGGCATGTCCTCGCTGCCGGGGATACGCTGTCGGTCCTCGCCGTCGGTGAGGGCCGCGGCACACTCGATGCACAGCCCCAGGTCGTCGTCGAAGTGCCGGCCGCAGACGAGTTTGCTACACCTGTCGCAGGCGTGCTCGACGTCCGCCCGGTTGCAGACTTCACACGGACTGGAGACGCTCATGCGAGCCGCTAGCACGCCCACGGTTGTGAACCCTCCGCCGCGGGACAGGCGAGAGGCTTACAGGGGTCCCGCCCCAACGGAGTAGCGTGCACGAGAACCGACTTGTGACAGGGCTCGCGGGAGCCTTCGCCCTCATGACGGCGGTCCTCGCAGTCGGTGCCATCTTCGCCCCGCCGCTTCTCATCCCTGCCCTGCTCTTTGCCGCCGTGACGTACTTCATCTACTACCAGGCGAGCGGTCGCCTGCTGAACCGCGTCTACCGCAGCGTCGAACAGCAGGCCGCCACGGGCAGCGACCCCGGACGGGGCGGCTTCGGTGCCGGACCGCGCGAGGAGTGGACGCCGCCGCGGGAGGAGCAACGCCGCCGGGCACGCCAGCGGGTCCGCGGCCGGCGCCAGCGCGTCCGTCAGGAGGCCCGCCAGCGCCGGGGCCGCAGCGGGCAGCCCCGTCAGTCCGGCCCGACGCCGCGCGAGGCGTCGCAGGTGCTCGGCGTGTCCCCCGACGCCGACGAAGGGACCGTCAAACGCGCCTATCGCGAGCGCATCAAGGAGGTCCATCCGGACGCCGACGGCGGCGACGAGGAGGCGTTCAAGCGGGTCCAGGCGGCCTACGAGGTCCTGACCGACTGACCGGAAACGGCAAACCGTTCGCCCCCGACCAACGCCCATGGACGTACCTTCGCCGCCAGCGGACGCCCCGCCGCTGGTCGTCGACATCGACGGAACGCTGACCGACGAGAGCCGCGCGGTCGACCCGCGCGTGTTCCCCGTGCTCCACGAGTGGCCCGCTCCCGTCGTCGTCGCCACTGGGAAGTCGATGCCGTACCCGGTCGCGCTGTGTGACTTCGTCGGCATCGAGACGGTCGTCATCGCCGAGAACGGCGGCGTCGTCCTCGTCGGCCGGGACACGCTGCGCATCGAGGGGGACCGCGCGGCGGCCGACGCGGTGGCCGCGGCGTACCGCGAGGCGGGCTACGACCTCGGCTGGGGCGAGGCCGACCTGGTGAACCGCTGGCGCGAGACCGAAGTGGCGGTCAGCCTGGACTCGCCGCTGGAACCGCTGGCCGACATCGCCGCCGAGCACGGCCTGGAGGTCGTCGACACCGGGTTCGCCTACCACGTCAAGTCGCCGGCCATCACCAAGGGGACCGGGCTGGAAGCGGTCGCCGAGGAACTGGACCTCGCTCCGGCGGACTTCGCCGCCGTCGGCGACTCGGAGAACGACGCCGCGACGTTCGAACGCGCTGGCCTCTCGATTGCCGTCGCCAACGCCGACGAGACGGCCCTCGCCGCGGCCGAGTACGTCACCGACGCGCGCTACGCCGACGGGTTCCTGGAGGCCGTCGAACGGATTGGCACGGCCCGGTGATACCAACGGCTGGCTGCCGATTGCTGTGAGATACATTCACACTCTATCCCGAACAGTTGCGTCTGTCGCGCTCGATACTGTTCCGGTGTCTGCACGCCTGAAACGCACGAATCCCGGGGAAGGCTTATGTTCTGGGGGCGGCAAACCACGCCCATGCGCCCCGACCGGGCCGTCCTCGACCGCGCTATCGAGCGCGGCGAACAGGAGGGCGGCAGCGTCGAGTTCAAAGAGCGACTCACGAAAGACCTGCACCTCGCTGACGGGCGTCTCGAAAGTCTGGCCGCCCAGCTGCGCCACCGGGTTCTCTCCGGCGACGGCGAGGCGACCTACGTGGTCGGCGTCACCGACGACGGCGGCATCGCCGGCATCGAGCCCGACGCCTTCTCCGAGTCGATGGACGTCCTCTCGCTGCTGGCCGAGGAGGCCGGCGCGCACATCGACGAGGTCCAGACCTGGGGGGTCGATGCGGACGGCACCGCAGACACCGACAGCGACGGGTCCGCCGGGGGCCTCGTCGGCGTCGCCACGATAACCGAAGGGACCGTGATGGACGACGACGAGCACATCGTCGTCGGCACCGCCGGCCACGTCGACCACGGCAAGTCGACGCTGGTGGGTTCGCTGGTCACCGGCCAGGCCGACGACGGCGAGGGCGGCACGCGCGGGTTCCTGGACGTCCAGCCCCACGAAATCGAGCGGGGGCTCTCGGCGGACCTCTCCTACGGCGTCTACGGCTTCGACGAGGACGGCCCGGTGCGGATGGACAACCCCCACCGGAAGGACGACCGCGCCCGCGTCGTCGAGGAGGCCGACCGTCTGGTCTCCTTCGTCGACACCGTAGGCCACGAGCCGTGGCTGCGAACCACGATTCGCGGCCTCGTCGGGCAGAAACTCGACTACGGCCTCCTCACCGTCGCCGCCGACGACGGGCCGACGAAGACCACCCGCGAGCACCTCGGCATCCTGCTGGCGACGGAACTGCCGACCATCGTCGCCATCACGAAGGCCGACGTCGTGGACGACGAGCGCATCCACGAGGTCGAACGCGAGGTCGAACGCCTGCTCCGGGACGTCGACAGGACGCCGCTGCGTGTCGACCGCCACGGCGTCGACGCGGCCATCGAGGAGATAGACGAGACGGTCGTCCCGGTGGTCACGACCAGCGCCGTGACGACGCGCGGGCTGGACGACCTGGACGAACTGTTCGAGCGCCTGCCCAAGACCGGCGACGGGGCCGACCGCGCGCAGTTCCGGATGTACGTCGACCGCACGTACAAGGTGACCGGCGTCGGGGCCGTCGCCTCGGGCACCATCCAGTCCGGCAGCGTCGAGGCGGGCGACGAACTACTACTCGGGCCGATGCAGGACGGCTCCTTCCGCGAGGTCGAGGTCCGCTCTATCGAGATGCACTACCACCGCGTCGACGAGGCACGGGCCGGCCGCATCGTCGGCATCGCGCTGAAGGGCGTCCGCGAGACGGAAATCGAGCGCGGGATGGTCCTGGTCCCCCGCGAGGCCGACCCCGACCCGGTCCGGGAGTTCGAGGCGGAGGTCATGGTCCTGAACCACCCGACCCGCATCGGGGACGGGTACGAACCGGTCGTCCACCTCGAAACCATCAGCGAGGCCGGCGTGTTCTCGCCCGAAGGCGGGCAACTCCTGCCCGGCGACACGGGCCGCGCCCGCGTCCGCTTCAAGTTCCGCCCGTACCTGGTCGAGGAGGGCCAGCGGTTCGTCTTCCGCGAGGGCCGCTCGAAGGGTGTCGGGACCGTCCGCGACGTCACTGGCGTGGAGTGAGGCGGGTCCACTACCAGAGGTCGGTGAGATCGGCAATCGACTCCAGGACGTAGTCCGGTTCGGGGTCCGGCGCCGTCGGGTCCTGGTCGCCGGGGAACCACGCGGCACCGACGCCAGCGGCCCGTGCGCCGGCGACGTCGGACCCGAGCGAGTCGCCGACGTGGAGGGCCCGCTCGGGCACGACGCCGAGGTGGTCGAGCGCCGCGTGGAACGGTTCGGGGGACGGCTTGGCGGGGGTGTCGTAGCCGGCGTAGACGACCGTCTCGAAGTAGTCGGTGACGCCCAGGCCGGCGAGTTTGGCCGTCTGCATCTCCGGTGCGCCGTTGGTGACGGCGGCCAGCGGAACCTCGCCGTGCAACGCGTCCAGCGTCTCGCGTGCGGCGTCGACGAAGCGGACGTTCGTGTGGTCGCGCTCGTCGGCGAAGACCCGCGCGACGGCCCGGCCGACGTCGGGGTCGTAGCCGCGCTCGCGGGCGAAGGTCGAGAAACACCGCTCGCGGAGGTCCGCGACGCTGTCGCTCTCGTCGGTGAACTCGCCGTAGCGGTCGTTGTACTCCGCGGCGGTGAAGAAGTGGTCGACGCCCACCCGCTCGAAGGCGACGTCGAGGATGTCCGCGCCCGTGCGCCGGTACTCACAGAGTGTGTTGTCGACGTCGAACAGCACCGCGTCGAGCCGTCCAGTCATCGAGCGACCGGAGGGGCGACAGCGGCAAAAGCCCGCCGCTCTCTCACGGGTCGGTCGCGACGTAGCCGCCGTCGACGGACGCGGCCAGTCCGAACGTCTCCGCCCACGCCAGCAGGTTCGCGGCGCGTTCGCGCCACTCCGCCTCCCAGTCGGCGTACTGGGAGCGCTCCCACCGCGGCACGCCGTCGCGAATCGCCGCGAGGGCGTCCGCCGCGTCGAGGGGGCCGTCGCTGTCGGCCAGCGCGTCGACTATCTCCCGCGCGCCGTAGACGTTCGCCAGGAACGCTTCCCGGAGTTGTTCGTCGGTGACGTCACCGCGGACGCGGTGGAAGCCGTGGCTGGCCTCTTTCGCGAGGCCGAGCGCCTGCAGGAAGGTGAGCAGTTCCCGCGCGCGGTCACGCGAGGGTACGTCCGTCCGGTCGCGGATGCGCGTACAGCAGTCCTCGACGCTGCCCGGGACCAGCGGCAGCGCGTCGCGGGCGGCCAGCAGCGCCTCGCGACTCCGCGGTTCGGGGACTATCTTGTAGCG
Source organism: Salinibaculum sp. SYNS191 (assembly GCF_037338445.1). Taxonomy (NCBI): domain Archaea; kingdom Methanobacteriati; phylum Methanobacteriota; class Halobacteria; order Halobacteriales; family Haloarculaceae; genus Salinibaculum; species Salinibaculum marinum. The sequence goes on along the minus strand of NZ_CP147838.1, from coordinate 783,445 downwards.
CATCTCAGTGGAAGCTCTCGGCCAGGACGTCCTCGTGCGTGTCGCCGACGACGTGCGTCTCGCCGCCGAGGACGTCGACTGTGACCTGCGCCGGTCCGAAGAGGTCGACGGGCAACTCGCTCATGTCCCAGTCCACGCCGGCGAAGATGTCGGCGAATGGTTGGCCGTGGTCGTCTGCGGCCGTCGAGACGACTTCGTCGAAGCGGTCGAAGGGCTCCTCGACGACGAGGTGGGCCTGCCCGCCGTAGGCCAGCGCGTCGTTGGTCCGGGCCATCGCCGTCTCCTCGTCGTCGGCGACCGGTGCGACGGGGGCGGAGCCGGAGACCGAGAGGACTTCGAGCGGGTCGTAGCCGAGTTCCGACAGGCGGAAGGTGGCGAGTTCGGCCGCGCGGGCGGCCGCGACGACGCTGCCGGTGATGGAGGCCGTCGAGAACGCCGGCAGGAACACGCCGCTCTCGGGGACGCCGGTCCGCTCGGCGACCGCCGCGGCGACGGCCTCGTCGGGGAGCGTGTCCGATTCGACGGCCAGCACGGCGAAGTCGGCGTCGTCGGCGTAGCCGACCCGCGCGTAGATGTCCTCCTCGGCGACGATGGCGCGGGCGGGGCCGCTCCCAAGTCCCTCGAAGTCGTCGACGCTGAGTTCCCAGCCGGCCTTGCCGGCACAGAGCAACCCCAGTGCGGGGTGGTCGGTCGACAGTTCGACGTGGGTGGTGGGTGCGCCGGCTACCTCGTCCATGCGGGTCTGGACTGTCGCGAGGCCGGCGGTCTGTATCTCGGCCAGCAGGAGGCCGGCCTCGACGGCTCCGGGGACCGCGACGCCGAAGTCGATGACGGCGGCGTCGCCCTCCAGCGCGTGGACGTCCAGGGTGAGTTCCTCGGCGAAGTCGATGGCCTCGTCGACGAGTTCCGTGGCCATCCGGTTGAGACTCTCCATACCCCGCCTTTCGCCCCGCCTCACTTAAGAACTCGCGGACGCCGGTCAGTCCGGCCCGCCCCGCGCGTCCCGACCCAGGCGCTCCTCGACGGCGTCGACCTTCTCGCGCATCGGCGCGTCCGTCGCCCGCTTGTCGTCGAGTTTCAGGAAGGTGACCACGCGGTCGCTGTCGACGGCCTCGTGGGCGGCCTGAGCGGCCGCAAAGAGCGTCGCCGCGTCCTCCGCCTCCAGCAGGGTTCCCATCGGCGTCGTCTCGTAGCTGACCGGATGGTCCTCCAGCGCGTCGACGGCCTTCGCGATTTCCGGTGCCATGCTCCCCTCGACTTTCGGCGAGACGGTCAGGAAGCCACTCGCTGTCATGCGCGAGGCTACGGGGGCGGGGGTGGTACCTCTGACGGTGGCCCAGCCCAAGCAGTTATGATAGTTCTCTCCGAGTGACTCGACCATGGGCGGTGACACGGCGACGGTCCTCGTCGCAGCCGAGGCGGGAGCGCTCGCGGACCACGCCGAGCGCGCGCTGGCGGACGACCACGCCCTCCGGCTGGCGGAAAACGGCGGCCAGACCCTCTCGAAACTCGACGATGGCGTCGACGTCCTGCTGCTCCACCGCGGGGTCCCCGGCATCTCCGGCGACCAGGCGCTCGACGAGATAGACGCCCGCGGGCTCGACTGCCGGGTCGCGCTCGTGACCGCCACAGCCCCGGAGTTCGACGTCGTCGCGGCGGGGTTCGACGACGTCCTGACGGCACCGGTCGACACGGCGGACCTGCGCTCGACCGTCGAGCGCCTGCTCGCGCTGAACACCTACGAGCAGAAGTATCAGGAACTCAGTTCGAAAATCGTCAAGCGCAACATCATGGAGGTCGAGCGGACCGAGGCGGAACTCACCGACAGCGAGCGGTTCGCGGAACTGCAGGCGCGCATCGAGGAACTGGAACGCGAACTCGCCGAACTGCAGGCCGAACGGGAGTTCGACGAGCGCCTGCTGCCGACGTAGGATGGTCCGTCGATAAAGACCCGTGGTACTTCCCCTCTCCGTTGACCGTCGGCGAGCGGGTACGACCGGTATGCACGACCACGGCCACAGTGGCGACTCGTCGGCCCACCCCGGCACGGGCGGGCCAGGCCACGGCAGAGACTACGACCGCACGCCGCTGATTCTCACCTGGGAGGTCACGCAGGCCTGCGGGCTGACCTGTGACCACTGCCGCGCGGAGGCACAGGAGGAGCGCCATCCCGACGAACTCACCACGGCAGAGGGCGAGGCCCTCATCGACGACGTGGCGTCCTTCGGCGACCCCGGCCCAATTCTCGTCCTCTCGGGCGGCGACCCGCTGGAGCGCCCCGACCTGTTCCACCTCGTCGAGTATGCCACCGCGCAGGGCATCCCGACATGCGTGACGCCCGCGCCGACGGACAACCTCGACCGCGAGACCGTCGCCCAGCTGGCCGATGCGGGGGTCAGACGCATCGCGCTCTCCCTCGACGGGGCGACCGCCGCCGCACACGACGGCTTCCGCGGCGAGGAGGGGTCCTACGAGGCGGTCTTCCGGACGGCCCGGCAGGCCCGCGAGGTCGGCCTCCCGATTCAGATAAACACGACCGTCACCGCGGCGACCGTCGATTCGCTGCCCGACATCGCCGACATCGTCGCGGACCTGGGCGCGGCGATGTGGGAGGTGTTCTTCCTCGTGCCCGTCGGCAACGGGACGGACCTCGAACCGCTCTCGCCACCGGCGAGCGTCGAGCTGATGGAGTGGCTCTACGAGCGCCAGCGCGGCGCGCCGTTCCGGCTCATCACCGTCGAGGCACCGCACTACCGCGTGGTCGCACAGCAGGTCGATTCGGACGCCCGCGTCGGTTCGACCCGGGCCGGCCGCGGGTTCCTGTTCGTCAGCCACACCGGCGAGGTGTACCCCTCGGGGTTCCTCCCCCGCTCGGCCGGCAGCGTCCGGGAGGCGAGCGTGGTCGACGTCTACCGCGAGTCCCAGCTGCTTCGCTCGCTCCGGGACGCGGATGGGTTCGCCGGGCGGTGTGGCACCTGCCCCCACCGGTCGGTCTGTGGCGGGTCGCGGTCGCGCGCCTACGCCGCACACGGCGACGCGCTGGCGAGCGACCCGCTGTGTCCCGGACCCGAGCGCATCGCGTCGCTGGTCGGGTGACCCCGGGGCGAAAACCCCCGGCCCGCGCCGTTTTCGGAACCCTTTTATCTACCATCGACAGTACGTAGTAATGCAACGTGCTGGTGGTGAGCAGACGCGGTGCGTCTGTGCGCACAGCGCGGATGCAGTGAGCGCTGGTGGTGTAGTGGTATCACAGGACCCTGCCACGGTCCTAACCCGAGTTCAAATCTCGGCCAGCGCACTTCTGTGGCGAGCAACCTGACGAGCACCGCGTAGCGTTTCCTCGTCTCCTTGCGAACCGCGGAGAATAATAGTTGGGTGGCTGAAACATCCCTCGTGCCAACGGTCCACACTGGTAAACTGGCCGTCGGCGAGGTCGGACCTGAAACAGCATTGACAGCAACGAGGGCACGGCACTGACACTCCCATAACACTTTGTCGGCTGGCGTGCAAGAGCGGACGATGACCGAGTCGATCCGGATTCTCCACGTCGACGACGACCCCGCGTTCGGCGACATGGCCGCGGAGTTCCTCGAACGGGAGGACGAGCGGTTCGACGTCACGACGGCGACCGACGCCAGCGAGGGACTGGAGCGGCTCGGCGACGCCGTCGATTGCGTCGTCAGCGACTACGACATGCCGGGTCCGACCGGCATCGACTTCCTGGAGACCGTTCGCGAGACCCGCCCGGAACTGCCGTTCGTCCTGTTCACGGGGAAGGGAAGCGAGGAGGTGGCGAGCGAGGCGGTCTCCGCCGGCGTCACCGACTACCTCCAGAAGGAACGCGGCACGGGGCAGTACACGGTGCTCGCGAACAGCATCGCCAACGCCGTCGAGCAGTACCGGTCCAAGCGGGAACTCGAAGCCAGCCAGCGGCGCCTCTCCCTGTTCATCGAGCAGTCCCCGCTCGGCGTGCTGGAGTACGACGAGAATTTCGAAATCGTCGGGCTGAACGAGGCCGGGCAGGACATCCTCGGCTACTCGGAGTCGGACCTGCGCGGGGAGACGTGGGAGACACTCGTCGCCAGTTCGAGCTACGAGAACGTCGACGAGGTCACGTCGGCTCTGGCGGAGGCCGAGGGCGGGTACCACAGCGTCGACGAGAACGTCCGCAAGGACGGCGAGCACATCACCTGCGAGTGGCACAACCGCGTCGTCACCGACGACGAGGGTGAGGTCGTCGCCGTCTTCTCGCTGTTCCAGGACATCACCGAGCGCATCGAGCGCGAACGCCGTCTCGAACGGACCTCGGCCCGCCTGGAGGCGCTGTTCGAGAACTCGCCGGACATGATAAACGTCCACGACACGGACGGGAACATCCTCGACCCGAACCCCCGGTTCAGGGAGAAGACGGGCTACGACGCGGGGGAACTGGCCGACATGAAGGTGTGGGACGTGGACCAGCAACTCGACCGGGACGAGGCCGCCGACGTCTGGGCGGAGATGGACGCCGGCGAGAGACTGCGTCTGGAGAGCGTCTACCGGACCCGGGACGGCGAGACGTTCCCCGTCGAGTTGCACGTCAGACGGCTCAACCTGGCCGGCGAGGACCGCTTCGTCGTCATCAGCCGGGACGTCTCCGAGCGCCGGGAACGCGAGCGCGACCTCGAACGCTACCGCGAGTACACCGACCGCATGCTCGACGCCATCGACGACCTGTTTTTCATCTACGACGCCGAGGGCACGCCACAGCGCTGGAACGAGAGCTTCGCCGACGTGACCGGCTACCCCGACGCGGAGATACCGTCGCTGAACGCCGTCGACTTCGTCCCCGACGACTACCGGGAGGCGGCGGCGGAGAACTTCGAGGCAGTCCTCGAAACCGGCCACGCACGCCTCGAAGCGCCGGTCCTGGCGGCGGACGGCTCGACGACGCCCTACGAGTTCGTCGCGAACCGCGTCGAGCATCCCGACGGGCGCCCGCAGGTCGTCGGCATCGGCAGGGACGTGACGGTCCGCCGGGAGCGCGAACGGGACCTCGAACGGCAGAACCGGCGCCTCGAAGAGTTCGCCAGCGTCGTCAGCCACGACCTCAGAAGTCCGCTGAGCGTGGCCGAGGGGAACCTCGAACTGGCTCGCGAGAACCGCGACAGCGACGAGCTACAGTCTGTCGCGCGCGCACACGACAGGATTCGCTCGCTCATCGAGGACGTCCTGACGCTCGCTCGCGAGGGCAATCCCGTCGAGACCGTCGAACCGGTCGGGCTCGCGGAGACTGCCGAGACCTGCTGGAAGACCGTGGAGACCGGCGACGCGACGCTGGCCGTCGAGACCCAGTCCACGGTGCTGGCCGACCGGAGCCGCCTCCGCCGGATGTTCGAGAACCTCGTGCAAAACAGCGTGGACCACGGCGGCCCGGGCGTGACTGTCACCGTCGGAGACGTAGAGGGGGGATTCTGCGTCGCGGACGATGGACCGGGCATCCCGCCGGAGAAGCGCTCGGAGGTGTTCGAGCGCGGCTACTCGACCTCCGAAGACGGTACGGGCTTCGGACTCCGCATCGTCGAACAACTCGCCGACGCTCACGACTGGGAAGTCAGTGTCGCGGCCAGCGACGCCGGCGGCGCGCGGGTCGAGTTCACCGGCGTCACGTTCGTCGACCGCTAGTCCCGCCGTCCTCCCCTTCGAGACCCGATTCAGTTCAGTCGCTCTGGTACTCCTTCTCGAAGCCGCGGAACTCGGTGCGGTGGGCCTCCTCGTCGGCGAGAATGGTCACGGCGAGGTCCTCCGTCACCGGGTCGTCGGCCTCCCTGGCGGCCCCGATGAGGTCGCGGTAGGTGTCGATGGCGTCTTCCTCGGCGTCGAGCACGCCGCGGATGACCGAGAGGACGTCCGTCGAGTTCTCGGGTGGTTGCAGCGAGTCCTGCCGGGCCGTGAACTCCGCGGAGCCCGGGGGCCGGGCGTCGAGTTGCTTGAGCCGCTGGCCGAGCTGTTGGGCGTGGGTCAGTTCCTCCTGGATGTCCGCCTGGAGGCTCTCCTTTATCTCCTCGGCGCGGACCCCGTCGAGGACGATGGCGTTTGTCTGGTAGTTCATCACGGTCTCCATCTCGTCCCCGTAGGCCGCCCTGAGGAGTTCGATGACGCGGTCAGAAGACATGACACCTGACGGTTCGCTCTCCACCGTAATGTGTGTTCTGCCAATCAGTAACTGGTTGCGTTGTTCTCGACAGACGGTTACAGTTTATTGCCCGTTTTTCAGGGTATCGGGCCATGTGAACGCGTCTCACCGTGCTCGAGAAACGGGCACTTTTTAAGTGCGGATGGGAGATGTATCGGCACAGTCTAGTGGCGCGACGTGGAAGCGTCACGGCATGACAGTCAGCGTGCTCGTGCCGACCTCCCTCGCCCGGGAGGCCGAGGACAGACGCGAGGCGACTCGCAAACTCGGCTACGTGGCCCGTGCGGCCACCGTCTTCCGGGTCGACCGGCTCACGGTCTACCCCGACCCCGACGGGAAGGGGAAGTGGGAGGACGGGTTCGTCGAAACCGTGCTGCGGTACGCCGCCACACCCCCCTACCTCCGAAAGGAGGTATGGGACAGGCGGGACGAACTGGAGTACGCCGGTGTCCTGCCGCCGCTCCGCGTCCGTTCACAGACCGGCTCCGGATCCGAGGGTTCGGGGTCGTTAAGACAGGGAATCGTGACCGAGGTCGGTGCTGATGGGCACGTCCGGGTCAATTGCGGACTGCAACACCCGATCTCCCTCCCCGTCCCCTCCGCGATGGAGGTCGGAGAGGGGGAGCGTGTCACCGTCAGGGTCTCTTCGAGAGAGCCGGTCCGGGCGAAACTCGTCGGCGAGTCCCCTCCGGGGTTCGCCGTCGACGCCGCGGACCTCGATTCGGCGCTCGCACGCGACGACGCGGGACTTGCCATCGCCGCTTCGCGGTACGGCGAGGAACTCGGCGTCGCACGTCTCGGCCAGCTGGTCGAGGCGATATCGGCGAGCGGCGACCCGGAACTAACCGTCGCGTTCGGTGCACCCGAGCGGGGGCTCCCCGCCATACTGGGTCTGGACCCGGACGCACTCGGAGCGGACCACGGCGAGACAGGCAGATTCGACCTCTGGCTGAATACGGTTCCGAACCAGGGCAGCGAGGTGGTGCGAACGGAGGAAGCGATGTTCGCCACCCTCGCCTGCCTGACCCTCAAGGAGTGAATCCATGCCACAATCAAGCAGACCACGCAAAGGCTCGCTGGGCTTCGGCCCGCGGAGCCGCGCGTCCAGTGAGACGCCGCGGTTCAACAGCTGGCCCGACGACGACGGCCAGCCCGGGCTTCAGGGCTTTGCCGGCTACAAGGCCGGTATGAGTCACGTCGTGATGATCAACGACGAGCCCGACTCCCCCCGCGAGGGGATGGAGGAGACTGTCCCCGTGACAGTCGTCGAGACGCCCCCCAACCGGGTCGTCGCGCTTCGAGCCTACGAAGACACGCCGTACGGCATGCGCCCGCTCACGGAGGTCTGGGCCGACGAGTTCCACCCGGAACTCGACCGCGCGCTCAACACCCCCGAGGAGCACGATGCCGAGGCGGCAGAGGAACAGATACGAGACGCACTCGACGCCGGCGACGTCGCGGACGTGCGCGCGATCACGCACACCGTGCCCGGCGAACTCGACGGCGTCCCGAAGAAGAAACCCGACGTGATGGAGAACCGCGTCGGCGGCGGTTCCGTCGCCGACCGCGTCGACTTCGGTCTCGAACTGCTCGCGGAGGGCAGCTACAACGTGACCGACGTCTTCCGCGCCGGCGAGTACGCCGACGTCGCGGGCGTCACGAAGGGCAAGGGGACGCAGGGTCCCGTCAAGCGCTGGGGCGTCCAGAAACGCAAGGGCAAACACGCCCGCCAGGGCTGGCGCCGACGCATCGGCAACCTCGGCCCGTGGAACCCCAGCCGCGTCCGGTCGACCGTGCCCCAGCAGGGGCAGATGGGCTATCATCAGCGAACCGAGCTGAACAAACGGCTCATCGACCTCGGCGACGAGGGAGCCTCCGTCAACGGCGGCTTCATCAACTACGGCGAGGTCGACGGCTCGTACGCGCTGGTGAAGGGCTCGGTGCCCGGACCGGAGCAGCGGGTCGTCCGCATGCGCCCGGCAGTGCGTCCGAACGACCAGCCGCGCCTCGACCCCGAGGTGCGCTACGTCTCAGAGGAGTCGAACCAGGGATAAACTATGCAGGCAACAGTACGCGACCTGGACGGCGCGGACGCGGGCGAGGTCGACCTCCCCGACGTCTTCGAGACGGCCTACCGACCGGACCTCATCCGGAAGGCCGTCCTCGCCGCCCAGGCCAACAGGAAGCAGGACTACGGTTCAGACGAATACGCGGGCCTGCGGACGCCCGCAGAGTCCTTCGGCAGCGGTCGTGGCATGGCCCACGTCCCGCGCGAGGGCGGCCAGGCACGCCGCGTGCCCCAGGCTGTCGGTGGGCGCCGCGCCCACCCGCCGAAGACCGAGAAGGACCGCGGCCTCGACATCAACGACAAGGAGCGCCAGCTCGCCGTCCGGTCGGCCCTCGCGGCCACCGCCGACGCCGAGGTCGTCGCCGAGCGCGGTCACGCGTTCGACGACGTGGAGCTCCCGCTGGTCGTCAGCGACGAGTTCGAGGACGTCCACAGGACGCAGGAGGTCGTCGACGTGCTCGAAGCACTCGGCGTCTACGCCGACATCGAGCGCGCGGACGAGACGACCATCAAGGCCGGCAAGGGCTCGGCCCGCGGCCGCAAGCGTCGTCGCGCGAAGTCGATTCTGTTCGTCACCAGCGAGGAACCGTCGCGTGGCGCTCGCAACCTCGCGGGCGCGGACGTGGCGACCGCACAGGAGGTCAACGCGGAAGACCTCGCACCCGGCGGACAGGGCGGTCGACTGACCGTCTTCACCGAGAGCGCCATTGAGGAGGTCGCATCGCGATGAGCGTCATCAAGTACCCGACGGTCACCGAGAAGGCCGTCGACAAGATGGACTTCGAGAACAAGATGCAGTTCATCGTCGACACCGACGCCGAGAAGGCCGAAATCGTCGCCGACATCGAACAGCAGTTCGACGTCGAAATCGAGAAGGTGACGACGATGGTGACGCCACAGGGCGAGAAGAAGGCGACCGTCCTGCTCACCGACGACTACGACGCACAGGAAATCGCCAGCCGCATCGGGGTGTTCTGACCATGGGACGACGAATTCAGGGACAACGACGCGGCCGCGGCTCGCCCACGTTCCGGGCGCCGTCGCACCGCTACAAGGCAGACCTGTCGCACCGCAACGTCGAGGACGCGGACGTCGTCTCCGGGACGGTCGTCGACATCGAGCACGACCCGGCACGGAGCGCGCCCGTCGCCGCCGTCGAGTTCGAGGACGGCGACCAGCGCCTCGTGCTCGCGCCGGAAGGCGTGGGCGTCGGCGACCAGATTCAGGTCGGCGTCTCCTCGGCGATTGAGCCGGGGAACACGCTCCCGCTCGCGGAGATTCCGGAAGGCGTCCCGGTCTGTAACGTCGAGGCCAACCCCGGCGACGGCGGGAAGTTCGCCCGCGCGTCGGGCGTCAACGCGACGCTGATGGCCCACGACCGCAACGTCGCGGTGGTCCAGCTACCCAGCGACGAGGTCAAGCGCCTCGACCCGCAGTGTCGGGCGACCATCGGCGTCGTCGCCGGCGGCGGCCGGACGGAGAAGCCGTTCGTCAAGGCCGGAAACAAGTACCACAAGATGAGAGCCCGCGGGACGAAGTGGCCGACTGTCCGCGGTGTTGCGATGAACGCCGTCGACCACCCCTTCGGTGGCGGCGGCCGGCAACACCCCGGCAAGCCGAAGTCCATCTCGCGGAACGCACCCCCGGGCCGCAAGGTCGGGGACATCTCCTCGAAACGCACTGGTCGAGGTGGTGACAGCGAATGAGTTCAGAATATCAAATCGGCCACGAGGGTGAGTTCACCTACCGTGGTCACACGCTCGACGAGTTGCAGGAGATGACACTGGAGGAAGTCGCGGAACTGCTCCCCGCACGCCAGCGGCGAACTATCGAACGCGGTCTGTCCGTCGACCACGAGAAGCTCCTGGAGAAGGCACGCGACGCCGAGGAGGAGCAGACGGCGAACAACCCGATCCGGACACACCTGCGGGACATGCCGATCGTCCCGGAGATGGTCGGGCTGACCTTCGCGGTCCACAACGGGCAGAGCTTCGAACGCGTCAAGGTAGAGCCGGAGATGCTCGGGCACTACCTCGGCGAGTTCCAGCTGACCCGCACGTCGGTCGAGCACGGACAGGCCGGCATCGGAGCGACACGCTCCTCCAAGTTCGTGCCACTCAAATAACATGGGAATCAGCTATTCAGTCGACGCGGACCCGGACACGACGGCCAAAGCGATGCTCCGGGAGCGTCAGATGAGCCACAAGCACAGCAAGGCCATCGCCCGCGAGATCAAGGGCATGACCGCGGCCGACGCGGTCGAGTACCTGGAAGCGGTCATCGCCGGCGAGCGGTCCGTTCCCTTCCGCCAGCACAACTCGGGCGTCGGTCACCGCAAGGACATCGACGGCTGGGACGCCGGCCGTTTCCCCGAGAAGGCCTCGGAGGGCTTTCTCGACCTGCTGGAGAACGCCATCGGCAACGCCGACCACCAGGGCTTCGAGGGCGAGGAGATGACGATCAAGCACGTCGCCGCCCACAAGGTCGGCGAGAACCAGGGCCGCAAGCCCCGCGCGATGGGGCGGGCCTCGCCGTGGAACTCCCCAGAAGTGGACGTCGAACTCATCCTCGAAGAACAGGAGGGCGATGAATAATGGCCGACGAACAGCAGTTCATCGACAACGGCCTCCAGCGCACGCAGATTGACGAGTTCTTCCAGAAGGAACTCGGCCGCGCCGGCTACGGCGGCATGGAAGTCGCCAAGACGCCGATGGGCACGCAGATCGTGCTCAAGGCGGAAAAGCCCGGCATGGTCATCGGCAAGGGCGGGAAGAACATCCGGAAGATCACGAACACCCTGGAGACGGAGTTCGACCTCGACGACCCGCAGGTCGACGTCCAGGAAGTCGACGAACCGGACCTCAACGCCCGCATCGTCGCGGACCGCCTCGCCAACGCGCTCGAACGCGGCTGGTACTTCCGCAAGGCCGGTCACACGACCATCGACCGCATCATGGAAGCGGGCGCACTCGGCGCGGAGATCGTCCTCTCCGGCAAGGTTACGGGCGCACGCTCGCGCGTCGAGAAGTTCAACCGCGGCTACATCAAGCACAACGGCGAGCCCGCCGAGGAGATTGTCGACCACGGCATCGGTACGGCAGTGATGAAACTCGGCACCATCGGGGTGCAGGTGAAGATCATCCCGCCGAACGCCGAACTGCCCGACGACTTCGAAATCTACGAGGACGTCGACGTCTCGGACTACGTCGAGGAAGCCGAGGGCGTCGACGAACTGCTCGCCGGCGAGCCCGACGAAGAAGCCGAGGAGGGCGAGGAGCCGTCTATGGGTGCCCCGCCGGAAGAGGCAGAGGAAGCCGCCGAATCGGCCGAGTCGGCCGAGGAGGTCATCGAGGAGGAAGTCGTCGACGACTTCGAAGACCCGGAGGTCCCCGACGAGGCCGACGTCGAGGAGGAACTCGACGACCTCGCGGCCGACGTCGACGAGGAACTCGACGAGGAGACCGAAGCCGAAGCGGAAGAGCTGATGGACGAGATGGACGAGGACGAGCAGGAGGGTGACGAGGAATGACGATTCTCCACGCCGAGGAAATCCGCGACATGACGCCCGCAGAGCGCGAGGCGGAGCTGGAGGACCTCGAGACGGAACTGCTCAACGACCAGGCCGTCAAGGCCGCCGGCGGGATGCCCGAGAACCCCGGGCGCATCAAGGAACTCCGCCGGGCGATCGCGCGCATCAAGACGATACAGCGAGAAGAGGGCGACCTCGACGAGGTCGCCGAGGAGGCAGCGTAATGCCACTGACACCCGAGACGCTCCCGCGACACGAACTGGTCGGGCTGACGGTCGAAGTCGTTTCGGCCTCGAACCCCGACCTCGTCGGCATCGCCGGCGACGTGGTGCTGGAGACGACGAAGACGCTGGGAGTAGAGGGAGACACTCGGGTGTTCCACGTGCCGAAGGCCGACGCGACCTTCGAGTTTGCCATCCCGCGCGGTGACCGCACGCAGATGGTCACCGTCGAGGGGTCGAAACTCGTCGCGCGACCGGCACGACGCACGGAACAGACAGGTGATTCACAATGGCGCTAGGATTGAACGTAGCGAACCCGGAGGAGACATGCTCCGACGAGAACTGCCCGTTCCACGGCACACTGGGTGTCCGCGGGCAGACGCTCGACGGTGAAGTCGCCTCCACAGACATGGAGAAGACCGTGGTCGTCGAACGGGAGTACGACGTACCCGTCCCGAAGTACGACCGCCTGATGAAACGGCGCAGCCGCGTCCCGGCTCATGCACCCCCGTGCATGGACCTGGAGGTCGGCGACACGGTCACGATAGCAGAGACACGACCGCTCTCGAAGACCAAATCCCACGTAGTAGTCGAGGTTCACGGAGGTGACGAGTGATGGAGGCACTGAAGGCCGACGTCACGCAGGGCCTGGAGAAGGGCTCGCTGGTCACCTGCGCGGACAACACGGGCGCGCGTGAGCTGAAGATAATCAGCACGCACGGCTACTCCGGTACCGTCAATCGCCACCCGAAGGCCGGCCTCGGTGACAAGGTCACGGTCTCGGTGACGAAGGGCACGCCGGAGATGCGCCGCCAGGTGCTCGAAGCTGTCGTCATCCGGCAGCGCAAGCCCATCCGCCGCCCCGACGGCACGCGGGTGAAGTTCGAGGACAACGCGGCCGTCATCATCGACGAGAACGAGGACCCGCGCGGGACCGAGCTGAAAGGTCCCATCGCGCGGGAGGTCGCGGAGCGGTTCGGAAGTATCGCGTCGACAGCGACGATGATAGTATGACACGACAACCACGCAAGCAGCGGAAACAGACGGCACAGGCCCCGCTGCACGAGCGCCAGTCGGAGGTGCGCGCGACGCTGTCCGACGACCTCCGCGAGGAGTACGGACAGCGAAACGTGCGCGTCAACGAGGGCGACACCGTCGAGGTGTTGCGCGGCGACTTCGCCGGCGAAGAGGAAGAAGTCGTCAACGTCGACCTCCGCGAGGCGGTCGTGCACGTCGAGGAGGTCACCCAGGAGACCGCCGACGGGGAGGAAGTCCCGCGTCCGCTGGACGCGAGCAACCTCCGCGTGACGTCCCTGAACCTCTCCGACGACGAGCGGCAGGCCCGCCTGGAATCGGAGGAGGATAGCGCATGACGAAACACCAGAAACGACTCTCGGTCCCGAACAGCTGGCCTGTCGAGCGGAAGACGGACACGTTCACCGTCAAGGCCGACGCGGGTCCCCACGGCGAGGCAGGGGTGCCCCTGCTCATCATCCTGCGGGACGTGCTCGGTTACGCCGACAGCCGCAAGGAAGCACGGTACGCGCTCAACCAGGACAACGTCGTCATCAACGGCACGCCGGTCTCCGACGAGGAGCGGCCTGTCGGGATGTTCGACATCCTGGCCTTTACCGAGCGCGAGGAGTTCTACCGCGTGTTCCCCGGCGAGGGCGGTCGGCTGTCGCTGACCCCCATCGACGAGGACAGCGCGCAGTCGAAGCTCGGCAAAATCGTGGGCAAGCGCAACGTCCCCGGCGGAGAGGTCCAGTTGACCCTCCACGACGGACAGACGCTGCTGGTCGACGAGGACGCCGGCTACAGCGGCGGCGACTCGGTCGTCGTCGCCAACGACGACAACGAAGTCGTCGCCCACTTCGAGTACGATGTGGGTGCGCTCGTGACCGCGGTCGACGGTGCCCACGCGGGCGACATCGGCCGCATCGAGGAGATTCAGGTCACGCCCGGTAGCGCCCAGAACAACGTCCTCGCGACCCAGGAAGACATTCCCGGCGTCGCCGACGAGGGCGGCTTCGAGACCGTCGAGGAGTACGTCGTCGTCATCGACGAGAACTTCATCGAGGGCGATGCGGAGGACGCCGCCGAGGAGGCGGCGGCCGCCGAGGACGACGAGGACGGAGGTGACGACGAATGAGTTCGGAGACCGAGAGCGGTGAGTTCCACGAGATGCGGGAACCCCGCGTCGAGAAGGTCGTCGTCCACATGGGCGTCGGCCAGGGCGGTGTCGAACTCGCAAACGGCGAGGAGATTCTGGCGGAGGTCACGAGCCAGCAGCCGGTCCGGACCACCGCAAAGGAGACCGAACCGGAGTTCAACATCCGCGAAGGGGACCCCATCGGCGCGAAGGTCACGCTACGTGACGAACTCGCCGAGGAGTTCCTGGAGACGGCGCTGCCGCTCGTGGACATCTCGGCCTCGCAGTTCGACGACACGGGCAACTTCAGCTTCGGCGTCGAGGAACACACGGAGTTCCCGAGCCAGGAGTACGACCCGACCATCGGTATCTACGGGCTGGACGTGACGGTCAACCTCGTCCGGCCGGGCTACCGGGTCGCAAAGCGGGACAAGGCCTCGCGGCCGATTCCCTCCGGACACCGCCTGGACGTCGCCGACGCGGTGGCGTTCGTCGAGAACACCTTCGACGTGGAGGTCGAACAATGAGCGAGAGCGAGACAGACGCCGACAACGGCGACAGCGAGGCGGAGCGCACCGGCGAGCAAGCCGCGAAACGCACGGGACAGCTACGAGCGTGTCAGCGCTGTGGCCGCGAACAGGGACTGGTCGGCAAGTACGACATCTACCTGTGCCGGCAGTGCTTCCGCGAGGTGTCTCGAAGCATGGGGTTCAAGAAGTACTCATGACAGGAACAGACCCACTCGCCAACGCGCTCTCGGCGCTGAACAACGCAGAGAGTGTCGGGCATCTCGACCAGACGGTACAGCCCGCATCGAACGAAATCGGCTCGGTACTCGAGGTCTTCTACGACCGCGGGTACATCGGCGGCTTCCAGTACGTCGACGACGGCAAGGCCGGCGAGTTCGACGTCGAACTGAAAGGCGCAATCAACGAATGTGGCCCGGTCAAGCCACGCTACTCCGCGACGGCCGACGAGTACGAGAAGTGGGAGAAGCGGTTCCTCCCCGCCCGTGACTACGGGACGCTCGTCGTCACAACCTCACGTGGCGTCATGAGCCACTACGAGGCCCGCGAGGAGGGCGTCGGCGGCCAGGTCATCGCATACGTCTACTAACAATGCCACGAACAGCACTCCAGACACCGGACGAGGTGAGCGTCGAGGTGGACCATCTCGACCTCACCGTCGAGGGACCGAACGGCAGCGTCACGCGCCGCCTCTGGTATCCGGACGTCTCGGTCACCGTCGACGACGACGAGGTCGTCATCACGAGCGACGCCGAGGACGCCAAGACGAAGTCGACGATGGGCACCTTCGAGAGCCACGTACGCAACATGTTCCACGGCGTGACCGAGGGCTGGGAGTACGAGATGGAAGTCTTCTACTCTCACTTCCCGATGCAGGTCAGCGTCGAGGGCGACGAGGTCGTTATCGAGAACTTCCTCGGCGAGCGTGCCCCGCGACGGACCGAGATTCACGGCGACACGGAGGTCGAAGTCAGCGACGAGCAGGTGACGCTGCGCGGACCAGACATCGAAGACGTCGGGCAGACTGCCGCGGACATCGAGCAGTTGACGCGCGTCCAGGACAAGGACGTTCGCGTCTTCCAGGACGGCGTCTACATCACACAGAAACCGAAGCGAGGTGACGCCTGATGGCAGACGACGAACCCGAGGAGGAAGTCGCCTTCGAGGACTCCGAGGAGGAGACCGAGGCGGCCGAGACAGAACAGACCGACGAGGAAGCGACCGACGAACAGGTCGACGAGGCCGACGTCGAGGAGACGGGGGCCGAAGACGAGGCTGCGGAAGTCGAAGAAGACGACGAAGAGGCCGAAGAGGCCGAAGCCGACGACGAAGAAGAAGTCGACGAAGACGAAGGACCGGCGGAGCTGACGGACATCAGCGGCGTCGGCGAGTCGAAGGCGGACGCGCTCCGCGAGGCCGGCTACGAGTCCGTCGCGGACATCAAGTCGGCGAGCCAGAGCGACCTGGCCGAGGTCGAGGGCGTCGGCATGGCGCTCGCGGCCCGTATCAAGGCCGACGTCGGTGACCTCGAAGTCAGCGAGGACGTCGAGGCGGCCGTCGAGGAGGAAGCGCCCGAGGAGGAACCCGCCGAGGAAGTCGAGACCGAACTCCGCCCGCGCGGACTGGTCGAGAAGACCCCGGACCTGGACGAGGAGGCCGAGCGCCTGCTCGCCCAGCGCCGGCGCGAGGGCAAGCCGCAGTTCAACCGGCAGGACCACCACAAGAAAAAGCGCGTCGGCACGTCGTGGCGGCGCCCGCGCGGCCAGCTCTCGAAGCAGCGCCGCGGCGTCAAGGGCAAGGGCGACACCGTCGAAGCCGGCTTCCGGACCCCCGAAGCGGTCCGCGGCCTGCACCCGTCGGGCTTCGAGGAGGTCTACGTGCACAACGTGGACGACCTGGAGGGCGTCGACGGCGACCGTGAGGCGGTCCGTATCGCCTCGAAGGTCGGTGGCCGCAAACGCGAACGCATCGAGGAGGCAGCACAGGACCGCGACATCCGCGTCCTGAACCCCACCTACGAGGAGGTCGAAGTCGAATGACTGACCTGAGTGCACAGAAGCGACTGGCCGCAGACGTGCTCGACGTCGGGAAGAACAAGCTCTGGTTCGACCCCGAGGCACAGGGTGACATCGCCGAGGCCATCACGCGGGAGGACATCCGCGAACTGGTCGACGACGGCGTCATCCGCGCCGAGGCACCCAAGGGCAACTCCCGCGGTCGGGCGCGCGAGCGCCAGGCGAAGCGGTCGTACGGACACCAGACCGGTGCCGGCTCCCGGAAGGGCAAGGCCGGCGCACGGCAGAACAAGAAACAGGACTGGGAATCCAGGATTCGCGCACAGCGCAATCATCTGCGCGAACTCCGCGACGAGGGCGACCTCGACCGCTCCACCTACCGCGACCTCTACGACAAGGCCGGTGGCGGCGAGTTCGACTCCGTCGCGGACCTGCAGCGCTACATCGACGACAACTACGGTGAACAATAATGGCGACAGGACCACGATACACGGTGCCGATGCGGCGTCGCCGCGAGGCCCGGACAGATTACCATCAGCGGTTGCGCCTGTTGAAATCCGGCAAGCCACGCCTTGTCGCTCGAAAGAGCAACAAGCAAGTCAGGGCGCAGCTGGTCTCGACTGGGCCGGAGGGCGACCGGACGCTGGCGGCCGCGGAATCCACTGACCTCGCGGAGTACGGTTGGGAAGCGCCGACGGGCAACATGCCCGCCGCGTACCTGACCGGACTGCTCGCGGGCCTGCGGGCCATCGAGGCCGGCGTGGAGGAAGCGGTACTGGACATCGGACTGAACTCCCCGACGCCGGGGAGCAAAGTCTTCGCAATACAGGAAGGCGCAATCGACGCCGGGCTCGAAATCCCGCACAACGACTCGGTGCTGGCGGAGTGGCCGCGCACGCGCGGCGAGCACATCGCCGAGTACGCCGAGGGGCTCGACGACGGGCTCTACAGCGGCGATTTCGACGCCACGGACCTTCCCGCGCACTTCGACGACATGCGGGAGACACTACTTGAAGGTGACATCGAACTATGAGTGCTGACAACGGATGGGAACCGCAGACGCGGCTCGGCAAGAAGGTCGCCGACGGCGACATCGAGACGATGCAGGAGGCGCTGAACGCCGGGCTGCCGCTGAAGGAACCCGAACTGGTAGACCAGCTCGTCCCCGACCTGGAGGACGAAGTGCTGGACATCAACATGGTCCAGCGCATGACCGACTCCGGCCGGCGGGTGAAGTTCCGCTGCGTCGTCGTCGTCGGCAACCGCGACGGCCTCGTCGGCTACGCCGAGGGCCGCGACGACCAGGTCGGCGGTGCGATTCAGAAGGCAATCGAGATCGGCAAGCTCAATCTCATCGACGTCTCGCGCGGCTGCGGGTCGTGGGAGTGTGGCTGTGGCCGTCCGCACACGGTCGCGCTGCGCACCACGGGCAAGGCCGGCAGCGTCGAGGTTGAGCTCCAGCCCGCCCCCCGCGGGCTGGGCCTGGCGGGCGGGGAGACCGTCCGCAAGGTGCTCGAACTCGCCGGTATCGAGGACATCTGGACCCGCTCGTCGGGCAACACGCGCACGACGGTCAACTTCGCGAAGGCTACCTTCAACGCGCTTCGCAACACGGCCGAGGCGCGCGTCCCCCAGCGGACCTTCGAGAAGCGAGAGGTGATCGAGTGATGCGCGCGCTCGTCCAGATTCGCGGCAACGTCAACATGAACGGGGACATCGAGGACACGCTGGCGATGCTCAACGTCGAGCGCGTCAACCACGCGACGCTGGTCCCCGAGACTGACACCTACAACGGCATGGTCACGAAGGTAAACGACTACGTCGCCCACGGCCAGCCGAGCCAGGAGACCGTCGAACTCCTGCTCGAATCCCGCGGCGAACCTGCCGAGGGAGACGCCGACGTCGACGACGAGTGGGTCGCAGAGAACACGGAGTACGACGACGTCGCGTCGCTGGCGGCGGCGCTTGTCGACGAGGAGACGACGCTGCAGGCGCAGGGTCTCTCCCCGACGCTGCGCCTTCACCCGCCGCGTGGCGGCCACGACGGTATCAAGCAGCCGGCCCGCGCCGGCGGCCAGCTGGGCAAGCACACCACCGAGCAGATCGACGACCTCCTGGAGGCGATGCGATAATGACGAACAAGAAAAAGCGACAGCGTGGCTCGCGCACGCACGGCGGCGGCTCCCACAAGAACCGCCGCGGTGCCGGCCACCGCGGTGGCCGCGGGAACGCGGGCCGCGACAAACACGAGTTCCACAACTACGAGCCGCTGGGCAAGCACGGCTTCACCCGTCCCGACAAGGTCAAGGACGACGTCGTCACCGTCGACGTGCAGAAACTCGACGAGGACGCCGCGCTCCTGGCCGCGGAGGGCGTCGCCGAGGAGACCGACGGCGGCTACGCCGTCGACGCCCGCGACGTCGCCGAGGACGGCTACGACGCCGACGCGGTGAAGGTGCTGGGCACCGGACAGGTGCGCAACGAGCTGTCGGTGACCGCAGACGCTTTCTCGGGCAGTGCCCGCGGGAAGCTGGAGGAGGCGGGCGGCTCCGCCACCCTCTCCGAGCGCGCCGAGGAAATCGACGAAGCTACGGACGACGAGACAGACGAGGAATAGTATGAGCTGGAAGGACACCGCCGAACCGGTACTCACCCGGATGCCGGCAGTCCGTCGGCCGGAGGGGCACGTCCCCTTCAAGCGGAAGCTGACGTGGACTGCGGGTATTCTGGTGCTGTACTTCTTCCTGACGAACGTGTTCCTGTTCGGCCTCGAAGGCCAGGGAACCGAGGTTTTCGGACAGTTCCGGTCGATTCTCGCCGGCGGGCAGGGAACCATCCTGCAGCTGGGTATCGGTCCCATCGTCACGGCGAGCATCGTCCTCCAGCTCCTCGGCGGTGCTGACCTGCTCGGACTCGACACGCAGAACAACCCCCGCGACCAGGTGCTCTACCAGGGGCTGCAGAAGTTCCTGGTCATCGTGATGATCGTGCTGACCGGGCTCCCGATGGTCTTCGCCGGGAACTTCCTGCCCGCGAGCGACGCGGTCGCGCAGTCGCTGGGCATCGGCGAGGTCGGTGTCCAGTGGCTGATGTTCGCGCAGATATTCGTCGGTGGCGTCCTCATCCTGTTCATGGACGAGGTCGTCAGTAAGTGGGGTGTCGGCTCCGGTATCGGCCTGTTCATCATCGCCGGGGTCTCACAGCGACTGCTCGGCGGCGTTCTGACGGTGCCGGGCCTGACGGGGCCCACCGACGGGACCGCCGGCATCATCCCGACCTGGATCGGTATCGTCACCGGGTCGGTCCAGATTCCCCCGATACTGACGCCGGCCGGTATCGAACAGCTCCTCTTTGGGAGCGGCTTCATCATCCCGGTTCTCACGACGCTGGCCATCTTCGGGGTGGTCGTCTACGCGGAGAGCGTCCGCGTCGAGATTCCGCTGTCGAACGCCCGTGTCAAGGGCGCTCGCGGTCGCTTCCCGGTGAAGCTCATCTACGCCAGCGTCCTGCCGATGATTCTCGTCCGGGCGCTGCAGGCCAACGTTCAGTTCCTCGGCCGTATCCTGCACGCACAGATCGGTGCCGAGGCGATGCCCGACTGGCTGGGCGTCTACGGCTCGTCCGGGAACCCGACCGGCGGGCTGTTCTACTTCCTCGCTCCCATACAGACGCCGATCTACCAGATTACCGACCCGCTGTGGAAACTCTCCATCCGTGCGGGGGTGGACCTCTTCATCATGATAGTCGGCGGGGCTATCTTCGCCATCTTCTGGGTCGAGACGACGGACATGGGTCCGAACGCGACCGCCCAGCAGATTCACAACTCCGGGATGCAGATTCCCGGCTTCCGACAGAACGTCCGCTCCATCGAGCGGGTGCTAGAGCAGTACATCCCCCAGGTGACCGTCATCGGCGGCGCGCTCGTCGGGCTGCTCGCGGTCATGGCAAACATGCTGGGCACCATCGGCGGCGTCTCCGGCACTGGCCTGCTCCTGACGGTGTCTATCACCTACAAGATCTACGAGGAGATCGCCGAGGAGCAGCTGATGGAGATGCATCCGATGATGCGCCAGATGTTCGGCTAGCACCCTTTTCCCGCTCGAGACCGCTGTCTTGACTCCACAAACGTGGACGGTGTCGACCCGAGGAGTACCGGGCGCTGGCCAGGATACGTACCCGTCACGGGTGGCTCGGAACGCACCGTCGTGGTGTCATCCGAAGGCACTCGCTAGTCGCGGAAGACTCCACAGAAAGTCATAGCTTTCCCCTGGTCCACGGCGCAGCTTGCTCATCTCTCGCAGGAGAGACACTCAAATCGAGAGCATCCACTCGACCCAGCCGGCGTATGGACACATCGAAAACAGATATCCTAACCGACAATTCTTAGTTCCTGTTTGTTCCAATCCAGACCATGAGCGACGAGACGGGCTCGTCACACGTCTCACACTGGGAACGGTGGACCGACGCGCAGGGCCCCTTTTATCGGTCGTGTGCGGTGCTTCACTTCGATAGCCTCACCGAACGGCGGGATGGGGACGAGAACGGGACAGAGACACCGGCAATCGAAGTCACGACCGGGATTGTTCGCCTCCTGTTGCGGAATCTGCCGACACTGGTACTCGCTGTTCTCGCGGTGTACATCCCGACCTCGTTGCTCAGCACTGTCGCCGCTGGTCGGATGTCGCTTCCCAGTCCGGGACTGACGTTCGAGACGATTCTACTGGGCATCGCGGGCGTCGGCCTCGGCAGTCTGTGGCTCTACCTGCTGTATCGGATTGTCTCGGCATCGCTTGATGGGACCTCCGTCTACCGAAGTATCGTGTTCTTCGCAACTGCCGTCCCGCTCGCGGGTGGCACGGCGTATGCGCTGTACGTCGCACGAACTGGGGGTTCACCCGCACTCACGGTGCAAGCCGGGTTCTTCCTGTTCATCCTCGTCGCTGGCCACCTCACCTACGACGGCCTCGTCCTTCGAACAGAGAATCTGTTCACGAGGTTAGCGTCGGACGGGATAGTCGAGGACGGCGAGTACGACGAATTCCACGACGACCTCCAGAGCACGCTCGGTGATACGCTATCGATTGGACCGGTATCGATGCCACGCTCGGCCGCGTTCGCACTCGCAGTCTCACTCGTCCCACTGGCACTGCCGATCGTCGTGCTCCCGTGGAATCTGTGGGCAAAACTCGGATTTATTCCGTACTCGGTGCTCACACTGCTGATCGTGGCTCTGGTCTACGACGTGTTTCTTCTGGTGTACAAGTTCATGCAACTTCTGCGGAGTGACATACTCGTGTATCGACCGTTCCATCCGGACGAACACGGCGGATTTCGCGACCTCGGTCGGTTCGCCTCGCGCGTCAACCTCATCCTCGTCGTTACGGGCGGCTACGTCGCCTACCGCTTTTACACCGAGGGCATCTATTACTACGGAGCGGAGGGGTTCGCGTCTTCCCTGGGCCTTCTCACCTGGGCAATCTCCTATCTGGGTCCGGTGGTCGCCTACCTCTGTTTCGTGGCATTCTGGCTCTACCACTCCTTCTGGCGACTCCACGTAAAGATGGAAGAGGGCCGGAAGAAGCGACTGGAGGAACTCCAGCAACGGGAACGGACCGACATGGAATCCCAGTCCCGAGCATTCTCTGACCACACTGTCGACGCCGCGCCGTGGGAATCACTGCAATCGGCTCCGAACTGGCCGATCAAGCGACAGAGTCTCGTCGGCATTCTCCTCCTGGACGCGACGCCGCTTCTCGTCACCTTCCTACTGTAAGATTCGCTGCGGTGATGCCGATTCCGAGCCACTCGTCGCCTCTGGAGAGGACGGTGCTAGTGCTCGAGTTCAGGGAAGGTGGATGTCGCTACCATCACGTCGACGGTTTCCTCAACGGAAGCGCTGTCAGCATCGGCGTCGTGAAATTCACAGTCTGACTGGCTCGTCCACTGGACATCGGTCGGGGCGAATTCGGAACTGCAGACCCGAATATGTTATTTCGTGGATAGTTCTTCGACACCAAGGTAACGCCAACTATTCTGAAACGGTACGAACCCTCATTGCAGTTGTTTCCTTTGTTCTAAACTGGGATACGTGACGCCAGCGCAGGAGTCAAAATTGGAGGAGTTGAAACCAGGTCTGGAGGCACTCCCTCCAATCGAACGGTCAGTGGAAAACGGTGTGCTCCGTGAGACACGGGCCTTTCGCGGTGTCACTCTCGACCAGGCCCTGACCTACCTCGAGAACCTCGGTGGCGAACGCACTGGGCGGACGGATATCGAGGGAGATGGGTGGAAAGCTCATCTCTCGGCTACGAAGGTTCCAGTTGGCCCCTCGTACCGGCTTACCGAGGTGACGATAACGTGGGTCGGTGACGAAGCGATTCTCGAATCGGTTATTTTCCGGTTTCGGCTCAAGACGTTCCGGGCACCCGGATGATGTTTGACATCCACTCTCTGCACCGACTCCAGGGACGTTTTTATTCTGTTGGCAGTGCTTGCTGGGCGGTGCAGCCGGAAATCGGTCAGGTGCCCCGCCGTGGAACGTCCTGCGAGTGTCCGGTTCAGTGACGGACCTTTTTACTGTGCGACGGCAGTGTCAGCGACCCGGTCTTCGGACGCGTTCGGTTCGCGTCACCGTGGCCTCTCCGTCGAGATAGAGGCGTAGCGACGCCGTGTCGTGGTTGAATTCGACGAGGTACGTATCGGGGTCGGTGTCGACGCGCTCGGAGGTCCACCGGTCGTCGTAGAGGTAGTCGTGAAACTCCCACAGTCCGGTTCCGATGACGTTGATACCGTGCTCCCAGTGGAACGCGACCGACGCAGGGTGGTAGGCCACTGTCAACGGCAACGGCAAACTCAGAAACCGGAGGCACTCCTCGCATTCGCTGACCGTGCCGAAGGCGACCGGAATCGAACCGTGCATGGCGACGTCGTCCGTGCTGAACACGTCCGTCTCCATGCGGCCAGTACAGTCCGGACAGACGCCCTGTCGGACCTTGAGGAAATCCCCGGCCTGGTCCCACGCGATAGCGTCTATGAGCTCGCTCCCCTGGCGTGACCGTACCTGTGCGGGTGTGACACGGTACGAGAGGGCAGGGTGGGAACACTCCGCACACCGAATCACGAAGTACTGGTCCTCGACTGCCGCCCTGAGTGCTGGTTCACCGCAGTGCAGACACCGACCGGCCGTTTCGATACCGCCGACCGCACCCGGCGGACGGTAGTTCTCGGCGAGGATGAACCGAACCATCTGCTCGCCGGCGTGTGTAAACGCGTAGCCGCTCTCGTGTTTCCTGAGAAACGTCCCGGTGAGTTCGCCGAGATGGTACGAGAGTTTCGACGTGTTGTCGACGTCGACCTGCTCGTAGATGTCCGAGAAGGAGAGGTTGGCCACGCCCGTTTCGAGGTTGTCGTGCTGTCCGCGTGCGACCGCACGGAGGATGTCGAGTCGTATGTCGTCGGACAGGAGCCGGAATACCTCCGCTGCTGTCCGGTCGGAACCCATACACAGTGACACACCGCGAGCGTATTGAAAGTAGGGCCGCGAGACGGCGTCGACGACGGGTCGGAACAGTCTCCAGACTCCGGTACCGACACAAGATACTTGTCAACGGGTGCGAATCGCCGGCCATGGACCGTGGAGTCGCGAGTTGGGTGGCTCTCCTGCTGGTCGGCATCTTGCTCATCGTCACTGCGCCGCCCGACCCGCAGTACTCGGTCAGCGTCTACGGACCGACGGACCCCCCAGGGGGTGAGCAGGTCGTCGCCTTCGAGAACCTGTCCGAGGAGGACCGCGACCTGTTCCTGGAGACGTTCGACGACGCGAAGCGCTTTGCGGACCCACCGAACGTACAGGACGTCTACGTCGGCTACGAGGGGGAGACCTACCAGATGGCAGCGGCCGTCCACGAGGGTCCCGTGCTCAGTTTGCTCATGCCGGCCTTTGGCGCTGTCCTGATTCTGGCAGGCGGTCTCGTCGCCGCGTATCGTTACCTGTCCCGGAGCTGACTACGCTTCACAGACCGCGTGGTGTCGGCTCCCGTTGCTGTGGATTCCCCGGCGTTTGCGGCCAGACCTCGTCTATGTCCCCGACGAACCGAACTACGACGACTTGTTTTCTGTGGCGGTGGGTGTGGACGAGGGGCGACCTGGGACTCGTCGGTCGGGACTGTGATACAGACTCGAACGGGGTAGTGGGCCAGGTTTCGACGCTCGAACGGGAGTCTGACGGGCGAGAATCGACTCGCAATCACCAGTACCCGGGAGAGTCGGTAGACCCGGGAGATGCGCGCCTCTCGCACGGCACTCGCGAGCGTGCAGCGTGAGCCAAAGTGACAAGACGACATTTCCTGCACGCTCGTGGCCGTGGATCCCGTACCGGCCTGCAAGACGCAGAGTAACGGGACCACGTTATCATACTAATTGAAGACGTATAGTCCTACTGTCGAAATACCCGTCTCAGCCCGTTGACTCCCCGCGTTGTCCGCGCGGATGGTGCCGCCGAGCCGTCGACCTTGGTCAGACGTGGCGCTGCCCGAAGTCAGTCGGTCGCAGTTGCACTCCGCGTCGCTGCCGGGCTGCAAAAGACCAATCAGGGCGGGGTCCGGCGGGGGGCAAATCGCCGGACGGGGAGGGCAACCGGTTGGCAGGGGGATGACGGGCGGCGGTGTCCGCCCGCACTCGACTATTGAGGCTGGTCGTACAACAATCCCCCCTCGCGGTTGCAGACCTGGCAACCCACGACAAGATACTTATACGGTAATGGAAATTCACGTGGAAGACTCGGAGCTACTGTTCGGTCCCGTTGCAGCACCGCCCGCGCTGGACCACCTAGACGCTTCGTGCGGCGTGTTCCCGCTCCCGACTGGGTACTGCGGCGTGTCGAGACGGTCCAGACCCGGACGACGACGGTGGTTCTCGCGGTGTCGCCTCCCCGGGACACCTGTGGGTCACTCACCTGCTGGCTCGACGCGTTCCTCGCGTTCGTCGAACGGGGGCCGGAGGGCGACGGTGTGACTGGTGTGGCGGGCGTGGGTCTCGGCCCAGCGCCGGGCGGGGCGTTCGGAGAGGAAGCGGTCCCCGGCGGGGCAGGCCCGACACTCCGTGACCCACGGGGTCACGCCGTCGGGGAAGTGGCCGGTGTGGCGGCGATGGTCGAGCGCGAACTGTTCGAGCGCCTGGTTCCCGACCTGTAGCTCGTCGAGTTCGTAGGCGAGGTCCCACGTGCGGCCACATCGCGAGCAGGTGACTGTCGGGGTGTCGTCGATGTCGCCGTCCGTATCCCGCGGTGACTCGTCGTGGTCTGACACACGGACACGTACTCGCTCGGAGCATATCAATCTGGGTCGAACGGGGCGGCGACGTGGGACGGGAGTCGCACTGGAAAGAGGTTTGTGTCGGCGCCGTCCATCGTGGGTATGGTCGAGAACGTCATCTGGCCGGCTTTTCTCGACGCCGACTGCTCGCGCAGCGAGGGCCGGCGCGTCGCAGAGGAACTCGCCGTCCCGGAGCCGACAGTCGACGAGATAGCGAAGGCGGTCCAGCAGGTGGGGTACGACGCGGTCATCGAGCGGGACAAGACCTACCCCCGGGAGTACGACCCGCGCGGGCGCGTCCTCGTGAAGGGTGCCGACGACGCGACCAAGACGGACCTGCTCGGTGCCGTGGCCGCCTACATCGACGCGCTCCGGGCATGAAACGCCTCGGGGAGGCCGTCCGGACGGCACAGGGCGTGCTCGTCGTTCGCAGTCCCGACGAGACGACGCCCGACATCGGGACCGAGGTCGTCGACGAGTCGCTGGCGACAGTCGGGCGGGTAGTCGACGTGTTCGGGCCAGTCGAGCGCCCCTACCTGGCGGTGTCGCTGGCGCAGGACGTCCGCCCGGCCCTGCTCGTCGGCTCGCCGGTCTACACCCGCGAGTGAGCGGGTTCCGGACACGGCAGCCGCCTACGGCGGGTCGAAACTCTCAACAGGCTTTGCGTCGAGGTGAGTGACATGGAACAGCGCCATCGAGCGGTCGCCGCCTGTGGCGGTATCGTCTTCATCTTCCTCGCGGTGCAGGTGGGTGCGCTGGCGCTCGTCGAGCCGTTCAAAGAGCAGGGCCACCAGTTCGTCCAGGACACGAGCGACCCGACCAACAGCCTCCTCTACATCGGGGCCATCCTCGTCGCGACGGCGGTCATGCTGGCTGCGTTTCGCTACGGCGTCGACGGCATCATCCGCTTTTTCATCGTCTTCTCCGGCGCGTACATCGCCTGGTACGTCTTCCAGGTGCTGTTTCCCCCACTGGAGGTCGGTGGCCTCGGCACGGTCAACGTCCTCGCCTACGTCGGCGCACTGCTCATCTTCGTCGGCCTCTACGCCTACCCCGAGTGGTACGTCATCGACGCCACCGGCGTCGTGATGGGCATCGGCGCGGCCGGCCTCTTCGGCATCAACTTCGGCATCCTGCCGGCGCTCGTGCTCCTCACCGTCCTCGCCGTCTACGACGCCATCAGCGTCTACGGCACCGAACACATGCTCGACCTGGCCTCCGGCGTGATGGACCTCCGCGTCCCCGTGGTGCTCGTCGTCCCGCTCTCGCTGTCGTACTCCTTTCTCGACGCCGAGACGCCCGAGGCCGTCGCCGAAGCGGACGAGGGGGAGGAACAAGACGCGGACGCCGCGACGGTCGCGGACGGGGCCGGCGACGCCGACGGTCACGACACGCCCGCAGACGACGCCGATACTGCGGAGCCATCGGCCGACGGCGACGACGAGGCCGGCGAGCGACCCGGACTCGCCGAACGGGACGCGCTCTTTATCGGCCTCGGCGACGCCGTGATTCCGACCGTCCTCGTCGCCAGCGCGGGCTTTTTTGTCAGGGACGCCCCCTCGCTCGCGCTGCCCGGACTGACGATTCCGCTCCCGGCCGGCACGGCGATGGTCGGGACGATTGCCGGACTGGTCGTCCTGCTGTGGATGGTGCTGAAGGGGCGCGCACACGCGGGGCTCCCGCTGTTGAACGGCGGCGCAATCAGCGGCTACCTCCTCGGCGCGCTCGCGAGCGGGATTCCGCTGGTCGAGGCGCTCGGACTGTCCAACTTCCTCTAGCGCCCGGTCAGTGCCTCGCTGGCGGCCGAAATCTTGATTTCCTCTCCCAGGTCGGCCTCGACGGCCCGCTCGTAGAGCATGTACGCCGCGGCGACCGTCTCGATTCCCGTGCCGCCGCTGTCGAACAGCGTGATTTCCTCGTCGCTCGTGCGCCCCGTGGCCGACCCGGCGATTATCTCGCCGAGTTCGGCGTGGACGTGGTCCTCGTCGATCGCGCCCGCCTCGACGGCCTGGATGTACGCGCCGGCGTCCTGCTCGATGCGCGCGCGGAGGTCGGGGACGTACGTCGACCGGGCCACCGTCGTCGCGTCGACCTCCCTACGATTCGGGGCGTACTGGCCCATTGCGGTGACGTGGGTGCCCGGTTCCAGCAGGTCGCCGTCGAAGACGGGTTCGCCCGCAGTCGTCGCCGTGATGACGACGTCCGCCCCCTCGATGGCTGCCGCGGCCGAGTCGACGGCCGTTACAGCGGCGTCGAGGGTCTGGTCCATCTCCCCGGCGAAGGACTCCCGCGACTCCGCTGTCGGCGAGAACACTTCGACGGTGTCGAGGTCGCGAACCGTCGCCGTCGCGCGCAACTGGCCGCGGGCCTGTGACCCGCTGCCGATGAGCGCGAGGTCCGTCGCGTCCGCGCGGGCGAGCGCGTCGACGGCCACCGCGCCGGCGGCTCCGGTTTTGAACGGGTTCATGCTCGCGCCGTCGAGCAGCGCGATGGGCTCGCCGCTCTCGGCGTCGAACAGCGGGAGGAAGAAGTGCGCGTCACGCGCGCCGAACCCGGCGGCGTAGTTGTACCCCCCCATCGCGCCCGTCTCCGGGAGAATGGCGAAGTAGCCCGTCAGAAAGCCCGGCGGGTCGGCACTGTCGAGTCGGGTCCGTGGTTCGGCGGGTGCGCCCTCGCCGCGCTGGCGGTACCCCTCGCGGACGACGTCAACGTAGTCTGCCGGGCCGGCGAGGCCGGCGAGTTCGTCACTCTGCAGGAACAGGACATCGGCTGGCATAGATGCCAGTAGACGGAGTCGGGATATAGGAACTGGGAAAGCGGTCAGTCGGCCGTGCTGGTGTGGCCGGTCTGTCGCTGGGTCGTCGTGGTCGGTTCCGGTTCCTCGGCGACGGGGGCTCTGACGAACAGTGCGTGCGCGACGAGAGGGAGTGCGGCGAGTGCGCCAGCGGGGACAGCCATCGACACGCCGAATCCGACGGCCGAGAGCAGTGCTGCGATTCCACCCATGGTCACTGGAATCAGCCCGAGAATGTAGTCGTAGTAATCCATCATGGTCTATAATAATATGGTGGGTACTGTGGTATAAGTGTTTTTCATAGCCATTGAGTAATATCCAGCGTAGCAATACGAGTACAACGAGAATTTAGCGTGAAACGCTCCCATAACTTATAGAGATTATTGTAGCCAGGAGAGTCGCTCTCCTGTCTATTCTCGGACACCACTGCAGGCGCGTTCGCGACG
This sequence comes from Salinibaculum sp. SYNS191, assembly GCF_037338445.1. NCBI lineage: Archaea > Methanobacteriati > Methanobacteriota > Halobacteria > Halobacteriales > Haloarculaceae > Salinibaculum > Salinibaculum marinum. The sequence continues at coordinate 754,207 of NZ_CP147838.1, read as the reverse complement.
AGCCCGCCACGAGGGGACGGACACACTCGCGTGAGAGACTCCCATCATCGTTCGCACAACGCGGCTGTTTTCTCTCCTGATAACTGAGGTTAGCAACTCCCGAATACAGGTGCTGCCGGTGTGCACCTTGTTATCAATGCAGATAATTGCAGGGGAGTACTTATTTAGTGGTGTGGAATAACGTGGCATAGAGGACACAGCGGCCGACCAGAGATTCCAATGAGCACGAACGCAACCGACGACGGCGACGCTGAGACTGCCGAAGAACGCGCGCGGTACGCCGAGTTGACCATCGGCGACGAGGAGTTCGTCATCTACGACCGCGAGAACCACCAGGCGTGGCTCCAGTCCGACGCCGCCGTCACAGCCGAACGACACCGGTAGCGCCGACCCACCGCTCCCTTCTTCCTGCCGTCACTCGGGACTGTACGCTGCTGCCAGAAGCACCCGCCACCCGACGAGCAGGACGCCGCCGACCGCAAGCGAGACCAGCATGAACGTCCAGGCGGTGTCGCCGCGGAACAGTTCCGTCGCGCGGAGACCGTGACCCGCCAGCGCGCCCAGCACCCAGGCCGGCAGCGTCGCGGTCAGCGCGGTCCTCGGCGACGAGATTGCCTCCGCGCTGTAGAGGCCGGTGACCGCGGCGGCGAGCAGCCACGCAAGCAGGAACGGGGCGACGCCCTCCGCGATGATGCTGGGATTCGCGAACGGCTGGTACCCGTGACTCTTCTCACCGATGGTGAAGAAGACGGTCAGCGCGGCCGCGTCCCCGACGGCCAGCCACGCGGACAGCGAGGTCAGTTCGACCCGCGACCGCAGGGAGGTGGTGGTGCTCATACCGCGACTTCGGACTCCCGCGACTTGGATTGCTCGCTCTCGACGCGCTTCACCCCGACGACGGTGTACCCGAACCCCCGCTCGACGACGGACGCTCGCAACCCCGTTCTCGCGATATCATCCGCGAGCGCGTCCGGACTGTAGAACGCGGAGTCGAACCCGACCGCGCGTTCGGCCAGGACCAGCCCCCGCCCCCGGAGCGTCGTCGGGTCGAACTCCCTGACGACCAGCACCCCGCCGGGCCGCAGGACGCGCGCGGCCTCTTCCAGGACCCCGTGCTGGTCGCCCATGTGGTGCAACGCGTCGGTCACCAGCACCGCGTCGACGCTCCCGGTCGAAAGCGGCAGTCGCGCGCCGTCGCCCTGCACCGGTTGCAGGTCGTGCCGGCGCGCCTGCCGCAGCATTCCCTGCGCCGGGTCGACGACAAGCCGCCACGCGGCGTCGAGTTCCCGCACCGCCCGCCCCGGCCCGCCGCCGACGTCGACGACCCGCTCCAGCGGCCGCTCGGCCCGGGTTAGCCCCGCGTCGAGTTTCGCCCGGTCCGCCCCGGGCATGAAGAAGTCGTACAGCCGCGCGAACCGGTCGAACGGGGCGACGTCGCCTGCGTGCATGCCCCGAGTTGGTCCCCCGCTGCCTAAACGCCTGCGCAGCACACATACCCCTCCGGCCCCTGGGGGGGACATGGACTTCGCGGTGCTCGGCTGGCCGGCCGACGGCCCGACGCTCCGGCTCGACTACGAGCAGTTCAGCTACGCCGGCAAGTTCGTCATGTCCCGGACCGGCAAGTCCGTCGCCCGCGAGGACGGCGACGTCGTCGGGGCTGTGGCCTTCGACCCCGACCGGACCGACCCCGACACGCTCCGCCTGCGGTACGTCACGGTCCGCCACGACCGCCGCGGGGAGGGAATCGGCCCGCGACTGCTCCGGTTCACCGCCGAGCGCGCGCTCGACCGTGGCTTCGAACGCGTCTGTATCGCCGTCAACAACCCCTTCGCCTACGAGGCCGCCTACCGCGCTGGCTTCGGGTTCACCGGCGAGACGACCGGCCTGGCGGAACTGGTCTGTGCCTTCGGCGCTGACCGCGACCCGGCGACGTACCGGGAGGGACTCGACCGCTACCGCGAGCGGGACCTCTCGGCGGCCGAACGGGCGTTTCTCGACGAGCGGACGGACGCGCCCCCCCCACCGGTCGTCGACGACCCCGCCTAGACCGCGCGGGTCTCGAAGAGCCGTGCCCCGCAGTCGGTACAGGAGACGGCCGCCACCTCGTACGTCGAGCAACAGGACTCCACGGTCTCCGCCCCGAACTCCGGGACGCCGCCGCACTCGGGACAGGTGTCGATGAACAGCCGCATCCCGCTCAGTAGCTGGCTCCGCCCCGGCAGTGACAGTCGGTCCCAGTCCGAGTACCACCGCGCCAGCACGTTCGCCGCGCCCAGGTCCGCGAGGAAGGCCCCGCGGGACTCCCACTTGCCGACGGGCTGGTCGTCGACGAAGGCCCGGAAGGCCGCCCCGTACTCCTCGTAGCTGACCTCCCCCTCCTCGGTGTCCAGCATCCGGAGCAACTGCTCGCGGTCGGCGTCCTCCGCTTCCAGGCGCTGTATCTCCTCGTCCCACTCCTCGCGGAAGCCGTCGGTCAGACAGAGGTCCGTCCCGTCGGCACACTCCTCCAGGGCGCCGATGCTCGTGAGCACCTGCTCGGGGTCGACCTCGGCCTGTCCCGGCTCCGGCATCTCCTCCGGCTCTTTGCCGAACAACTGCAGCAGCCACTCCGGGAAGTACCGCTTGGTCAGGGTCGGCGTCCCCGGCACGAGATAGCCCCGCAGGTATATCGCGGCCAGGCTGAGGCCGAAGACGACCAGGCCCGCGCCGACCCCGGCGGCCGGCGAACTCGCTGTCGCGACTCCCACCCCGACGACGACGCTCACCGCCCCTGCGATGAGCGTGTTCACGACGGTACACGGCATACACCGGTTCTCGCCGACGTACTCGGGTTGTTTGAGCTCCGTCAGAATACCCCCTGTCGTTGTCATGTGAGACGTATTGGACGTACACTCTGTTCAACGTTTCTCCCCGGCGCGCAGAGTCGGGGGATTCAAACGGCGCTCTGTCCTACCGTGTGGCAATGGGAAACGCGGACTTACGTGACCTGGCGGTCATCAGGGACGTCTCCTTCGACGACGTGGCCGGCTCCGTCGTGGCCGTCGACGCGCACAACTGGCTCTACCGGTATCTCACGACGACCGTGAAGTGGACCAGCGACGACGTCTACACCACCGCCGACGGCACGGAGGTCGCCAACCTCGTCGGCGTCGTCCAGGGGCTGCCGAAGTTCTTCGAACACGACCTCACTCCCGTCTTCGTCTTCGACGGCGCGGTCACCGACCTGAAGGACGACGAGGTGCAGTCCCGCCGGCAGCAACGCGAGAAGTACGAGGACCAGCTGGCGGAGGCCCGCGAGCGGGACGACGCAATCGCCGTCGCGCGGCTGGAGTCGCGAACCCAGCGCCTGACGGACACCATCGTCGACACGACCCGGGAACTGCTGGCCCTGCTGGACGTCCCCATCGTCGACGCCCCGGCAGAGGGGGAGGCCCAGGCCGCCAGGATGGCCCGGCGGGGACAGGTCGACTACGTCGGCACGGAGGACTACGACGCCCTCCTCTTCGGCGCGCCGCTGACCCTGCGACAGCTCACGAGTTCCGGCGACCCCGAACTGATGGACTTCGACGCCACGCTGGCCGAACACGACCTGACGTGGGAACAGCTCGTCGACGTCGCCATCCTCTGTGGGACGGACTTCAACGAGGGCATCTCCGGCGTCGGTCCCAAGACCGCCGTCACACTGGTCCGCGAACACGGCGACCTCTGGGGCGTCTTCGAGGCGGAGGGCTACCACGTCGACGACGCGGACCGCATCCGTCAGCTCTTTCTGGACCCGGCGGTCGTCGACTGCGAGTTCGACACGGACCTGAACCCGGACGTCGCGGCGGCCCGCGAGTACGTCACGGAGACGTGGGAGGTCGACCCCGACGAAGTTGCGCGTGGCTTCGAGCGCATCGAGTCCTCACTGGTCCAGACGGGGCTGGACGACTGGGCTTGACGCCACTGCTGGTCGCTGGGGAAAAAACTGAGAAGTTCGCCGACTATCCTTCGACCTGGTCGCGCAGCTCCGCGGCGCGGTCCTGGATGCGCTCGATTTGCTCCTGCGCCTGGTCTTCGGCCTGCTCGCGGAGTTCTTCGAGCTGTTCCTCGGTGTCGTCGAGGAACTCGAGCGTCTGGCTCTCCAGGTCCTCGTGGGCGTCGTAGAGCATGTCCATCTGCTCGCTGAGCGCGTCGAGGTACGCCGCCGACATGTCCTCGTACTCTTCGAGGCCGTTTTCGGCCATCTCCTGGGCGTCGGCCTGGGCATCCTCGACGGCCGCGAACTGCTCGTCCATCGCTTCGCGAATCTGCTCGACCCCGGCTTCGGACCCGGGCACCATCGACTCGATGGTTTCGAGGTAGCTCTCCATCGCGGACCGAGTCACGTCGACGCTGCGCTGCTGGGCCTCACTCTGGCCCTCGATACCGCTCATCATGGCCTGATTGAGGCGTTTCTGGAACTCGATGGACTGCTCCATCGCCCGCTGGCTCTGCTCGAGTGTTCGTCGCTGCAGTTCGAAGACCGTACTGATCGGATTGTCCTGGCTCATGGCTGTGACCTCCGTACACTCCCCTTGTCACTGCCCAATTATATCAATCCCATTGACTTGTATTTCCCACGAGGGAACGTCGTCCGTCGCTCTCAGCGGGGACGAGCGGGGCCAGGGCCGCCCGTCCGAGCCCGGGCGTCAGACTTCTTCGCGGAGCGTCGCGCTCTCGTCGTCGGCGACTTTGAAGGCGTCGACGCGTTCGTAGGTCTCCTCGCCCATCTCGCTGAGCCGCTGTGCGCGGCGGGCCACTTCGTCCATCGCGTCGGCCTGCTCGTCGATGCCGCTGGATATCTGCTGGATGGACGCCGTCATCTCCTCGGTGAGGCCGGCGGCGTCGTCGATGACCGCGCTGACCTCCTCGGCGTTGTCGGCCTGTGACTCGACGGCCGAGGATATCTCGGTCACGCCCTCGCTGGTCTGCTCGATGCGGTCGTGGATGCGCTCCAGCCGGTCGACCACGTCCTCGACGGCCTCCGCGCCGTCCTCCACCTCGTCGTTGGCGTCGCGGATGCTCTCGACCAGGTCGGCCGTCTGGCTCTGCACGCTCTGGATGATGTCGGCGATTTCGTCCGCGGACTCCTGGGACTCCTCGGCGAGGGACTTGACCTCGTTGGCGACGACGGCGAAACCCTCCCCGGCCTCGTCAGCGCGCGCGGCCTCGATGTTGGCGTTGAGCGCGAGCATGTTCGTCTGCTCGGCGATGTCCGCGATGATGTCGATGATGTCGCTGACCTCGTCCATGCTCTCCTCCAGCGAGTCGATGCGCTGTGCGACCGTCGAGGTGGAGTCGGTCGCCTGTCTGATGCGGCCGACCGCGCGGTCGACGTCCTCGACGCCGTTCTCGGCCAGCTGGGCGGCCTCCTCCGACTGGGCGTCTATCTGCTGAACCGAGGCCGTTATCTCCTCGATGGACGCCGAGAGGTCGTCGACGCTGCCGCTCGCGCGCTGGGTCTCCTCGGCCAGGTCGTCGGCCCCGTGTGCCAGTTCCGACGAGGAGGCGTCTATCTGGTCGATAGCCGCCGTGACCTCCTCCGCCGACGCCGACAGCGATGTACCGGTGTCGTCGAGTTCGTCGGCGTTCTCGGTCACCTCCGTGATTATCTCGCGGATGTTGGCGACGGCACGGCCGAGGTTGTCGTTCATCTCCGTGAACTCGTCGTAGACCTCCATCACCTCGTCGTAGTCGGCGTCGGGTTCGGGCACCCGCGGGTCGATGGTCAGGTCTCCCGTCGCCAGCCGGTGGAGTTTGTCCTGCAGGTCGTCGAGTACCTCCTCCTGGTAGGTCTCCATCGCCTGCTTCTTGCGGCGCTGGCGACGGCGCTCGGTCACGTCCTTCTCGACGAGCATCGCGCCGGCGAGCGCGCCGTCGTCGTCGTACAGCAGCGTCACCGTCCGCTCGACGGGCGTCACCGCCCCGCCGACGCGTATCTCCGCTTCCCGTTCCGGGATGTCCTCACCCCGCTCTATCGCCTCGCCCACGATATCGCCGGCTTCGTCGAGGAGCGCGTCCGCCTCGCGCCCGACGGCCTCCGTCTCCGTCGTGTCGTAGAGGTCGAGCGCCTGGCTGTTGGCGTGGGTGACGACCCCGTCGGTGTCCACCACCACCGTCGGCTCCTTCAGGCCGTTCAGGATGCTCCGGACGAGCGCCTGCGCCTCGTCCGACCGCCGGTCCGTCCCGGTGCTGTCCGCCGGTTCCTGGCTACCCTCACCCGAGGCAGCACGTTGGGCAAGTAAGGACCACATACATAGACCTCTCCAAGTGGGCGGCAAAAACGTGTCCCGCCAAATCTCAGCGGTGAGAATCCGGGGAGACCGCACAAGTTCGTGCGTATCGGTGGCTTTTACGCCTCGGCCCGGGAACTCCCGTACGTATGAGCGAGGACTTCCGCACCGAGCAAGACAGCCTCGGCGAGATGCAGGTACCTGCCGACGCCTACTGGGGGGCACAGACACAGCGCGCCATCGAGAACTTCCCGATAAGCGACGTCACGTTCGGCCGCCGCTTCGTGCGCGCGCTCGGCGTCGTCAAGAAGGGGGCCGCACAGGCCAACCGCGACCTCGGCCTGGTCGACGAGGACAAGGCCGAGGTTATCATCGAGGCCGCCGACGAGGTCATCGCCGGCGAGCACGACGACCAGTTCCCGGTCGACGTGTTCCAGACCGGGTCGGGCACGTCCTCTAACATGAACGCCAACGAGGTCATCTCGAACCGCGCGACCGAACTCTACGGCGGCGAGATCGGCACGCGCGAGATCCACCCGAACGACCACGTCAACTACGGCCAGTCCAGCAACGACGTCATCCCGACGGCGATGCACGTCGCCAGCGCCGAGGCCGCCGAGAAGGACCTCCGACCTGCACTGGAGACGCTCGCGGCGTCGCTCGAAGCCAAAGAGGAGGAGTTCGACGACGTCGTCAAGACCGGCCGCACCCACCTCCAGGACGCCACGCCCATCACGCTGGGCCAGGAGTTCTCCGGCTACCGGACGCAGGTCGAGAAGGGCATCGAGCGCCTCGACGCCGTCCGCGCGCACCTGCGAGAACTCGCCCTCGGCGGCACCGCCGTCGGGACCGGCCTCAACACCCATCCCGAGTTCCCCGCGAAGGCCGCGGAGTACATGAGCGAGGAGACGGGCATCGAGTTCCGCGAGGCCGACAACCACTTCGAGGCCCAGGCCGCCCACGACGCGATGAGCGAGGCCCACGGCGCGTTGCGGACGATTGCCGGCAGCCTCAACAAGATTGCCAACGACCTCCGCCTGCTCGCCTCCGGCCCGCGCAACGGCCTGGGCGAAATCGACCAGCCGGAGAACCAGCCCGGCAGTTCCATCATGCCCGGCAAGATCAACCCCGTCGTCGCCGAGGCCGTCAACCAGGTCCACAAGCAGGTCGTCGGCAACGACGCGGCCGTCTCCGCCGGCGCAGCGGAGGGCCAAATCGACCTGAACCTCTACAAGCCGGTGCTGGCGCACAACTTCCTGCAGTCGGCGAAACTGCTGAGCAACGCCAGCGAGGTGTTCGCCGAGAAGTTCGTCGACAAACTGGAGGCCGACCGCGACCACTGCGCCGACCGCGTCGAGCAGTCGATGGCCCTGGCGACGGCGCTGAACCCCGCCATCGGCTACGACAAGGCCAGCAAGGTCGCCAAGAAGGCGATGGCGGAGGGCAAGACCATCCGCGAGGTCGTCGTCGCGGAGGGCTACCTCAGCGAGGACGAGGCCGACGAGGTGCTTGACCCGGCGAAGATGACCGAGCGCGTCATCCTCGGCGACGACTGACGAAACACCTCTCAGCTCCCGTTCAGGTTTCTGACGCGCACGACCGGCGGTTACGTGCCGAATACTGCCGTTTCGCTTCGTCTGGCATCTGTTCCCGCGTTTTCTCGCTGTCGTAGCTCACTGCCGCCCTCGCCGCCTGAGCGACCTATATCCGCCACGAGGGCCTGGTACTGGCAATGGAAACGTCGACAGGGACCGAACAGCCTCGTCCGACCGCGCGGGAGGACGGACCGGCGCTGGTGGACCCGCGCGCCCCGCGGTTCGGCCAGTCGCTGACCGCGCTCGCACTCGTCGCTGCCATCGCATTTCAACTTCCGGTGTTCGTCTACGCCGTCGCCGTCGTCCTGACGGCAGCCGTCGTCTCCGGGTGGCGAATCGACCTCTACGCCACGCTCTGGCGACACGGTGCGATGCGCGTACTCGACCCGCCAGCGGAGCGCGAACCGGCCGCGCCGCATCGCTTCGCTCGCGTTCTGGGCGCGGCGTTCACCGCCGCGGCCACCGTCGCATTCGTCACCGGATTCCCGCTGGCGGGGTACGCGCTGGCCGCCACCGTCGCGGCGCTGGCTGGCCTCGCGGCCTCGACCGGCTTCTGTCTCGGCTGTCGGATGTACCGCCAGGTGCAGTTCGTCCAGCGCCTCGGCATCGTCTGAGCGTCGGCATCGGCGGCGAATCGGTCGAGCGTCAGAACCCGCGACGAATCGGCCGAGCGTCAGAACCCGCGACGAATCGGCCGGGGGACGTGCACGTCGTCCAGCCGGTCCAGCTTCTCGGCGGCGTGCAGCGTGAAGTAGGGGTCCCTGAGGTGCTCCCGACCGACGATTGCGAGGTCCGCGCGGCCGTTGCTGACCACCGCGTCGGCGTGTTCGGGTGTGGTGATGCCGCCGACAGCGCCCACGGCCACGTCCCCCTCCGTCTCCGCGCCGATTCGCTCCGCGTACGGCACCTGGTAGCCCGGTCCCGTCCGCGGGAGTCGCTGGTCGGGGTGGAGCCCGCCCCCGCTCACGTCCACGAGGTCGACGCCCCGCTCGGCCGCGCGGTCGGCGAAGCGGACGGACTGGGCGACGGTCCAGGACTCCCGGTCCGCGAGCCAGTCCGTCGCCGAGATGCGGACGAACAGCGGCTTTTCGGCGGGCCAGACCTCGTCCACCGCATCGATGACCTCCAGCGGGAACCGTGTCCGGTTCTCGAAGCTCCCGCCGTACTCGTCGTCGCGGTCGTTGGTCACCGGCGAGAGGAACTGGTGGAGCAGATAGCCGTGTGCGGCGTGGACCTCGACAATCTCGAAGCCGGCCGCGTCCGCCCGCCGGGCGGCGTCGACGAAGGCATCGACCACGCCCTCCATGTCCTCCTCGGTCATCGCGCGGGTCGCCGGCGGCTCCTCGTCGTAGGGGTAGGGCTCGGCCGACGGGGCGATGGTCTCCCAGCCGCCCGCGCCGGGCTGGAGCGGCTCGGAGCCGTCGGCGGGCCGGGTCTTCGAGGCCTTCCGGCCGGCGTGGGCCAGTTGAATGCCCGGGAGACTGCCCTGGTCGCGGACGAAGGCGGCGATGTCTGCCAGCGCGTCGGCGTGGTCGTCGCTCCAGAGGCCGAGGTCCTGCGGCGAGATGCGGCCGCGGGGCTCGACGGCGGTGGCCTCGGCCATCACGATGCCGGCACCGCCGACGGCGCGGCTGTTGAGATGCTGGACGTGCCAGTCCGTCGCGAGTCCGTCCTCGGCCTCGCAGGCGTACTGACACATTGGGGAAACCATCACGCGGTTCGGTACCGCCGCGTCGGCGAGCGATAGCGACGTGAACAGGTCGGCTGTCATCGGGGGCAGTTTGCCCTACAGCCTGAAGGCTCCGGTGTTCTCGGCGAACCGTCCGGTTGCCGCGCCGTCAGACGTGCTGGTCGAGGAAGTCGACGACCTGCGTGTAGGCCTCGATGCGGTTCTCCAGTTTCGAGAGGCCGTGGCCCTCGTCCTCGAAGATAATCTTCTCGACGGGGACGCCCTGCTCGCGGGCCTGTTCGACTATCTGCTCGGCCTCGCCGACCGGGACGCGCGGGTCGTTCTCGCCGTGAATGACAAAGAGCGGGGCCTGAATCTGCTCGATACTGTTGATTGGGCTGATGGATTCGAGGAACTCGCGGTCCTCTTCCAGGGACCCGTACTCCGCCTCCCGGAGCTTGCGGCGCCACTCGCCGGTGTTCTCCAGGAAGGTCACGAAGTTGGCGATGCCCACGCTGTCGACGCCAGCGGCCCAGCGGTCGGGGTACTCCGTCAGCGCGGCCAGGACCATGAACCCGCCGTAGGACCCGCCCTTGGCGACGATGCGGTCGGGGTCGACGGCGTCGTGGTTCGCCAGCCAGTCCAGCGCCGCCTCGATGTCCCTCACCGAGTCCATCCGGTTCTCCACGTCGTCGAGGTGGGTGTACTCCTTCCCGTAGCCCGTCGACCCGCGGACGTTCGGCTCGAAGACGGCGTAGCCCCGCGAGAGGAAGTACTGGACGAGGCCGCTGAAGGAGGGGCGGCGCTGGCTCTCCGGGCCGCCGTGGATGTCCACGATGACCGGGAGGTTCTCATCGCCGGCCTCCGGCACCGAGAAGAAGGCGGGAATCTCCCGCCCGTCGAAGGTCTCGTAGTGGACGAGGTCGGGTTCGACGAACGTCTCCGGCGGGATGCCGGCCGTCGAGGCGTAGGTCCACCGCTGGACGGCCTCGCCCGCGGCTGTCCCGTCTGCGGCCGCGCGCAAATCCGCCACGTCCGCGACGTAGACGTTCGTGTTGACGTCCCGGCCGGAGGTCGAGAAGGCGATGCGCTCGCCGTCGGGACCGAAACTGACGCCGCCCGCGACGTCGCCGGGCAGTTCGGGAACGGCGAACTCCTCGACGGTCCCGGGACCGGTCACCTCCCCGAGCGCGAGCTCCGTGTACCCCTCGACGTTGCGGGAGTACGCGAGCAGACCGTCCTCCTCGTCGACAGCCACGCCGTCGATGTTCCACCCGTCGCCGTCGCGGACGACCTCGATATCGCCCGCCTCGGCGTCCATGTGGACGAGTTCGAGCGTGTCCGAGCGCTCGTCGGTCACGAGATAGAGGTCGCCCGACGGGCCCCACTGGACGCTGGTGTAGCGGACGCTGCCCTCGTGGGGCGTGAGGTGGGTCAGGTCGCCGCTCTCGATGTCCAGCACGTACACGTCCTGGTCGAAACTGGAGTACGCCTCCGTGACGATGAGTCGGTCGTCGTCGGGGCTCCATCCGCCGACGGAGAGCCAGCCGTCCCCTTCGAGGATCAGTTCGGCGTCGTCGCCGGTGGCCGAGCGGTCCTGAACGTAGACGTCGAAGACGGCCTCGTCGCGGCGGTTGGAGGCGAAGGCGAACTGTTCGCCGTCGTGGCTCCACCCGCCCCAGCGGTGCTTGGCGTCGGGCATCGCCGTCAGGTCGGTCACCGTCCCGTCGGCGTCCAGGCGGTGGAGTTGCAGCCGCTCGTTGCCGCCGTCGTCCATGCCGAAGACGAGTTCGGGCCGCTCGGGCGAGTAGGCGGCGAACGAAACCGGTTCGTCGTAGAAGGTGCGCTGCCGGGGCCAGCCGCCCGGTTCGTCGACCGTCCAGAGCTGCGGGACGCCGGTGGTGTCCAGCAGGAAGGCGAACTCGCCGCCGGGACCCAGCGTCGCCCCGTAGGCGCTCCGGACCGTCAGATAGCGTTCGAGGTCGTACACGGACGCCCGGAGGCGGGCAGCGAACGTAAATCGTTGGGTGGGCGCGAGCACCGGGTGCGGGCCCCGGGGATTTTTGATACCTCCATCCGTCGCCCCGCGTATGCGCGTCGCCCTCGTCGCTATGGAGACGAGTCACCACCGCGACAGCGAGGGCAACGAGCGGTTCCAGCGTCTCGCGGACGGCCTGGCCGACGCCGGACACGAGGTCACCGTCTTCTGCTCGCAGTGGTGGGAGGGCGAAGGCGAGGTGTTCAAGCCCGAGGACATCCGGTACCACGCCGTCACGCTCTCGGACTCCGTCGGGTCGTTCTGCCTCCGTCTCCCCATCCTGCTCGCTCGCTACGGGCCGGACGTCATCCACGCGCGGCCGTCGCCGCCACAGCAGGTCATTGCCGCCTCCGTCGGCGGCACACTGGCACGCTCGCCGCTGGCCGTGGAGTGGTTCGGTGACGAGGGACTCGGCGACTCGCGGATGACCCGCGCCGTCGCGCGGGAGCCACAACTGGTCATCACCCCCTCGGAGATGGTCCGGACGACCGTTCGAGAGTACGGCGCGGACGACGAGAGCACCCGCATCATCCCCGAGAGCATCGACTTCTCGCTCGTGGAGTCCGTCGACCCCGCCGAGGAGGTGGACGTGGTGTACGCCCACCCGCTGGACGAGAGCGCGAACATCGAGAGCCTCTTTCTCGGCCTCGCGGAACTGCGCGACCGGGACTGGAGCGCGACTATCATCGGCGACGGCCCCCAGCGGGAGTCCTACGAGCGCCAGGCGTCGGACCTGCGCATCGACGACCGTGTGAGTTTCGTCGGGGCCTGCGACCGCGAGCGCCGCCTGGAACTGTATCGCGGGGCCCACGCCTTCGTCCAGACCGCCTACCGCGAGTACTTCCCCACCGAATTGCTGTGGGCGCTCGCCTCTGGCTGTGTCGGCCTCGTCGAGTACCAGGCCCAGTCCAGCGCCCACGAACTCATCGAGAACTATCCCCGGAGCTTCCGGGTCACGAACCCCCAGCAACTTGCCGACGCCATCGTCGACGCCGGCGACTACGAACACCTGACAGTCGACGACACCTGGCAGTCCTACGACCACGACGTGGTGCTCGGCCGGTATCTGGACACGTACGAGGAACTGGTGTCCGACTTCGGGTTCCTGTAGTCAGACGACCTGTGGCTGGAAGGTCACGGCGTTCTCGCGGATGGCCGCCAGGTACCGCTCAGTCCAGGTCAGGACGGCGTCGGCGTCGGTGACCGCCAGCGCGTGGAGGTTCCCCTCCCGGTAGCCCGCCAGCGCGACGCTGTCCCCGACGTAGCCGACACCGACCGGCAGGCTGCTCTCCGAGAGCCGGACTGTCAGGCCCGGTTCGTCGAGGAGGTCGGTCAGCGTCCCCACGCTCCCGTTGGTCAGCAGCGTCTTCTGGCTCGTCTCCGTGATGACCTCCGCCTCGGCCGGGCCGTCCCTCCCGGAGTCCGGGAGCTGTCGCTCGACTATCTCGCGGTAGGCCGGGTTCCAGTGCGGTGCCAGCAGCGTGAACCCGCTGGCCCCGTCGAGGTGTCCGACGAACGCGTTGAGCGGGGCGGAGGGGGTCTGCTCGTCGGCGACGACGACGTCGGCGTCCGACAGGTCCTCGATATCGAACCCGAACAGGTCGAAGGGGACGCAGTCGACGAAGTCGGCCAGCCCGTCCAGCGACTGCACGGTCCCGAGCAACCCGTCGAGGGCATCGAGTACCATCTCGCCGACCGGGGTGGCGTAGTACGACCGGTCGAGGGTCACGCCGACCCAGCCCCTGTCTTCGAGTTTGTTGAGGTTCCGCTGGACCGTCGAGTGGGGCACGTCGAGCCGCTCGACGAGCGTCCGCGCGTCGGCCTGCCTGTCCTGCAGTTCCGAGAGGAGTTGCACGCGCACCTGGGACCCTGCCAGAAACTGCAGCGTCTCCATCGCGTCACTGTGCTGCTTTGCTTGCTCTCCCATGTTGTTACCCTCCCGTTCCCCGAGTAGCTCCCTAAAGTACACCACTAATTATGCCAATTGCTGGTTTCTTCCACGTTCTCGGCGGAAAACTAGAGTCTTAGAACGCTGGAAGATATCCCTACGAATGCCGATATTACTTAAAGGGGCCGGGTGGCGACCGGTGGAACGGTGTTTCTGCGGCCCCATCGGCCAGACAGCGAACTGACACTAGACAGTTAGCCTCGATTCGCGGTTCGTTTCGGAAGTGACGGCAGGGTGGTGCCGTCGGGCGGACCGGGTTGAAGCGCTGGTCCCCGGCTACTGGTCCCGGCCGGGGACGACCGCAAGGGTAGACGGAGCCACTCCAGCGGACCGGAACATGGCATACTGTGAATCTGCCGGGTTGCCCAGTCGGGTGGTGGGTACCGAACTCCGCAGGTCTGCGTAGTGACTGTTCTGTGGGTGAGCCGTTCATCGCCCGTCCGACTGCGAGCCGTCGGAAAGCGGGCAGGAACGGCTACTCCGGGGTCGATATTGAGCGTAACGGGTAGCAATCTCTCGCTCGCTGGGACCGTTTCACCCCCTGGAACCGTCTCGCTCACTCCGCGTCGAATTTCGCGGGGTTGTCCGCAGCGCGAACCACGTCGACGGCTGCGGCGTTCGCCGCCACGTCGTGGACGCGGACGATGTCGGCCCCGTGTTCGGCCGCTACGGCCGTCGCGGCGACGGTCGGCTCCAGTCGCTCCCCCGCGTCGCGGTCGACCAGGCCGAACATCGACTTGTGGGAGTGACCGACCAGGACCGGACAGCCCAGGCCCTGGAACTCCTCCAGCCGACCCAGCAGTTCGAAGCTCTCCGCCGCCGACTTGCCGAACCCGAGCCCTGGGTCGACGATTATCTGCGAGCGGTCGAGGCCGGCCTTCTCCGCGAGCAGGACACGCTCGGTGAGTGCCTCGACCACGTCCTCGACGACGTCGTCGTAGTGGACCTCCCGCTCGGGGTCGACCGGCGTGTCGATAGAGTGCATCACGACGACCGGGACGCCGTACTCGGCGGCGACGAGGCGCATCTCGGGGTCGGCCAGTCCCGACACGTCGTTGAGGATGTCCGCGCCGGCGTCCAGCGCCGCCCGCGCCACCTCGGCCTTGCGGGTGTCGATGGAGATCGCAACGTCGAGGTCCGCAAGTCGCTCGACGACCGGGACGACGCGCGCTTTCTCCTCCTCGACTGGCACTGGCTCCGCCCCCGGCCGCGTGGACTCGCCGCCGACGTCGACGATGTCCGCGCCCGCCGCGACCATCTCCTCCGCGCGCTCGACGGCGTCCGCCTCGGCCTCGTACTCGCCGCCGTCGTGGAAGCTGTCGGGCGTGACGTTCAGGATGCCCATGATTGCGGTACCGTCCTCCCAGGGGTAGCCGTGGGTCTCCGGCCGGACGCCGATGCCGAGAGTCTCCTGCAGTTCGCGGCCGAAGGACGCGAGGCCGTAGGGTTGCCCCGAGAGTTTGTCTACGAGTCGCTTGAACTGCGCCAGCGTCGCCATCATCACGACGTCGAGGTTCTCCAGGTCCTGGTCGTTCAGCCCGGAGATGGCACACTCCCCGCCCAGCGACAGCAGTTCTTCCTTGAGGTACTGGGCCTGTCGTGGCTGGACGCGGGTCTTCACGACGCGGTGGACGCCCTTGCCGCGCATCCGCCAGGCACCCGCCTCCGTGACGTGTGCGCCCTCGATGACGGCGCGGGATTCGGGGATGGAGTCGACGCGTTTCGGGACGGCGGTGCGCGCCCACCGTGTGCGGGCCTCGCCGACGGTGTACAGCGACCCGGTGACGAGCACGAAGTCGTCCTCGCCGGCGGCGTCGAGCGCGATGTCGAGCGCCCCGGCCACGTCCGAGCGCGTCTCGACGTCCGCGTCGGTCTCGGTCTCGAACGCGCGCGCGACGACCGTCTCGTCCTCGGCCCTGTCGTTGTCAGGTTCGCAGGCGACGACGTGGGCGGCCTCGGACAGGGCTGCCGCGATGCCGCGGTGGTCCTTGTCCGCCATCGACCCCACGACGACGTGCAGGTCGTCGTAGTCGAACTCGCCGAGCGTCTCCGCGAGGCGTTCACAGCCCCGCGGGTTGTGCGCGCCGTCGAGAACGACCCGCGGATTCTCGGCCATGCACTCGAACCGGCCCGGCCAGTGGGCGTTGCGCAGGCCCCGCGCCAGCGTCTCCGCGTCCACGTCCGCGACCTGCCGGGCGAGAACCGCCGCGATGCCGGCGTTGGTCGCCTGGTGCGCGCCGAGCAGGGGCAGTCGCGTCGCGAGGTCCACACCGTCGCCGGTGATGGTGACCGCGCCCTCCAGCCCCTCGCGGCCGTCGTAGGAGACGGTCACGTCGCCGCCGTCGCCGACGGTCACCGTCTCGCCCACCTCGTCGGCGATGACAGACCGGGCTTCGCCCGTCGCGCCGACGACCAGCGGGTGGTCGGCCGGGCCGATGCCGGCCTTGTCGCGGGCAATCTCCTCGACGGTGTCGCCGAGGACGTCGGTGTGTTCCAGGGCGACGCTGGTGATAGCGCCGGCCACCGGGTCCACGACGCTGGTGGCGTCGTAGCGGCCGCCGATGCCGACTTCGAGGACGGCCACGTCGACGTCCTGTCTGCCGAACTCCCAGAGCGCGAGCACGGTCAGTGTCTCGAAGAAGGTGGGAGCCTCGCCGTCGGCGGCGCGGTCGGTGACGTAGCCGCGGATGTCCGAGACGAACTCGCAGAGGCCGTCCTCGGAGAGTTTGCGGCCGTCGACTGTGACGCGCTCACGGACGTCGTCAAGATGCGGGGAGGTGTAGAGGCCGACCGACAGTCCCGCCTCGCGGAGCGTCGACTCGACCATCCGGGCGGTCGACCCCTTGCCGTTGGTGCCGGCGACCTGGATGCAGTCCAGGTCCTCGTGGGGGTTCCCGAGATGCTCCAGGAGGGCCGCCGTCGCGTCGGTCCCCGGGCGGGGCGCGAACCGGCGCAGGTCGAAGAGGAAGTTTGCCGCCTCGTGGAACTTCATGCCTGTTGGAATCGGGTCGCCGTGCTTTATACCATCGGTTGGTGGTGACCGCCCGTGTCGCCGTCACAGCGTCCGCTGCTCGACCTCGGGGTCGATGCCCGCCGCCGCGAGGTCCTCGCGGATGCGCTCGCGCAGCGGGGTCGGCACTGTCGCCCGCCCCACGGGGACCGCCGTCTCGCTGTGGTCCTCCGGCGGGACTTTCCAGTAGACGACGCAGTCGCTGGGCAGGTAGTACTCGATGCTGTAGCGGTCGGACGCCCCGCTGTAGTGGACGCGGGCGGCCGACCCCTCTGTCCCCCAGCCCTCCTGCTCGCCGAGGGCCGACAGTTCGGTTTCGGTGTGGTCGCCCATGGTCGCACCCTGTCGCTGCGCGTTCCTACCGGTTTCGGTCCAGCGCGGGACGCTACCGGACGCGGACGCTCCCGACCATTCCGCTTCCCTCGTGGGGGATGCAGTAGTACTCGTAGGTCCCCGACCGCTCGAAGGTGTGACTGTACCGTTCGCCGGCCGCGACCAGCCCGCCCTGCATATCGTTTCGCGCCGCCCGCTCGGTGTCGAAGCCGCCGCTGGCGAAGAAGTCGGCACTCGCCGGAATCGCGTCGGCGGACGCCGTCACGGTGTGGCCCACGTCGCTCTCGTTGACCCACTCGACGGTGGCCCCGGCGTCGACCGTGACCCGCTCGGGGTCGAACGAGAGGTCGTCCGTCATCCGGACCGTCGTCGGTCCACTGTCGCCCTGACAACCGGCGACTGCGCCCGCGAGTGCGACACCGGCCACGCGCAGGAACGCCCGGCGTGTCCCTCCCGTCATCGTCACAGCGCCACGAACAGGTCGGTCACGTACATGACGGCGAGACCGGCGAGGAAGGCGAGCATGTTCGTCGCGCTCGCCAGCCTGCCGTTGCCCTCGCGGACCAGCCCCGCGATTTCCCAGGAGACCTGGAGAATCGCGCCGACGCCGATTGCCAGGAACACGGCCCCGAGCGTCGGCGAGTACGCCAGGCTGCCGATCCACCCGCCGAGGATGACAGGGGCACCGGCGAGGACGCCGAGTGCCGCGAAGTGCCCGAGTGCGGGCCGCTCACCGCGTGCGACCGGCGCGACGACGGCGGGGCCCTCGGTCACGTTGTGCAGCATGAATCCGACGACGAGGAACGCGCCCAGCGAGACGCGCCCGAGGGCGAATGAACTCCCGATCGCCAGCCCCTCTGCGAGGTTGTGCAGGCCGATGCCGAGCGCGACGAGGTAGGCTATCCAGAGCCCGCTGCTTGCACGACTGTCCCCGCTCGCTGCTCGTCCCTGCCGCCACGCGCTCACCGACTGGACGAGCAGCAGCGACCCCAGCACGCCGAGGACGACGAGCGCAGTGCCCTCGAAGGCACTCGGGACCTGCTCGGCGAGTTCCAGCGCCTCGAACCCGGCGTCGACGGCGAGGAAGCCCAGCACCCCCACGGCGAACAGGAGGATGGCGTGCAGCCAGCGGTCGCTCATCGACCTGATGGCGGGGAACCACAGCATCCCGAGCGCGACGGGGATGACGCCCACGAACAGGCCGACCAGCGCGAGCGTCCAGAGCAGGTCGAGCGTCAGCCCGGGCGTCTCGCTCGGCGCGACGATGGCGTGGTGGAAGGTTGCCCCGTCGGAGAGGACGAGCACGGCTTCCAGGTCCCAGCCGGGGTTCCAGTGGTAGGGCAGGACGACGCGGGCGCTCTCCATCGGGGCGAGCGTCCGGTCACCGCCGGCTCCCCGCACCTCGAAGTTCCAGTACGCCTCGTCGACGAGCACCTGCGAAATCGTAACCGAGTCCGGCCCGTTGTTCGTGGCGTGTAACACCACTGTCTCGTCGTCCGGTATCGTCGTGTGAGTAATCGACACGTCCGGGAGCGGCTGGCCGCCGGTCTCCGGCAGCGGCGAGCCGACGACGAAGACGCCGAGGACGACCGCGAGCAGGACCAGCGGGAGCAGGAGACTCACCCACCGGGGGAGTCCGAACGGACGCGCGTCCGTCTCCCGGACGACGCCGCCGTCGGTCTCCGATTCGTCGCTCACTCAGACCACCTCGAAGAAGCTCATCCAGCCGAGTTCGGCGAACTCGGACTGGTGGGCGTGGAACATGTACAGCCCAGGCTGGTGGTCCGAGTAGTCCAGTTCGACGATGCCGCGCTGTGCCTGGCACTGCATCACCGTGTCGATGGTCTGATGGGTCGGCGTCAGCGTCGTGCCGTGGTCGTAGTAGTCGAAGAACTGCGAGTGGGTGTGGAAGGAGTTGACGAGGTCGAACTCCGTCGCGTTGACGAGGTACACGCGCTGTCGGCGGGTCTTGTCGATCTGGATTGGCCGCTTCGTCTCGCCTGGCTTCCAGTTGCCCTTCCCGTCCGTCTCCCCGACACCGTAGGCGAACGCGCGCGTGTTCGCGGCGTACACCTCGTTGCCGCCGTCGAAGTTGGTGTCGAAGGAGTTCATCACCATCACCATCTCGTCGACGGCGTCGTTCTCGTCGTACTCGTGGTTGCGCGTCTTCGCCTCGGCGACCATGTCCTCGACCAGCGCGTCGGTAATCTGGCTCGGGTGGTCGTTCGTGTAGTCCGCGGGATTCTCCCGGACGCGTTCGGGGTCCGGGTCGACGATTATCGCGCCGTACAGGCCCCGGTGGAGGTGTTCCTTCAGCGGCAGCGAGTGACAGTGATAGAAGTGAACGCCCGCAGGCTGTGCTATCCACTCGTAGGTGAAGGGGTCCTCCCCCGCGTCGATGACGCCCGGCCCGTTCTGTGGAATCCCGTCCATCGCGGGGTTGACGTTCTTGACGTGGGGGTGAATCGTGTGCCCGTGCCGGCCGAAGTTCTCGAATCTCACCCGGATGAGGTCGCCCTCGACGGCGCGGATGGTCGGGCCCGGAACCTGCCCGTTGTAGGCCCACGCCGAGAACTCCACGCCCGGCGCGATGGTGATTGGGACGTCGACCGCGGTGAACTCGAACTCGCGGACAGTGCGGCCGTCCTCCTCGTAGACGTCCTGCGGGACGGCGTCCTGTCCGTTTCTGCCGGTGTTGAACGCCCGCAGGAACTCGTGTGGGTCGAAGTCCCGGTCGCGATACTCGTCGACGGCCCCGAAGTTCCCGTGGTGGTCCTCGTCGTCCTCGTGTCCCGCGGAGGCGCTGCCCCGCGTACTGCCCAGGCCGAGCGCCGCGCTCCCGGCCACGCCCAGACTGCCCAGCACCGTCCGGCGGCTGACGCTCTGTTCGCCCACCAGCCTGTCGGTGAGCCGTTCTTCCAGCCGAGCCGTGACCGCGCCGGCCCGCTCGTAGCCTAGCGACGGCATCGTCGCTCGCTCCCGTTCGTATGGTGTGTCATGGGCTGGCAAATGTTGGGCTCACGTAAAAGTTTGACGAGTCTAAAAATCAGATGTGGGTATTGAAATACAGTGGTGTCCGACACGCCGCTCTGATGGCGTCGTGCTATCTCGGTCCCCCGTTCCCGCCCGGGAATGTCTCGAAAAGAGTCCGCTCAGGGCGTCGATACGGTGATGTCGCCGTTCCGTCCCGTCGCGGAGACGTTTCGCACCAGCGAGTCGGGACCGAAGACGACCACGGAGGTCCGGTCGGTCGGCGCAGCGAGCGTCGCCGAGCGGTCGCTGTCGTTCAGCGCCCAGACGCCGCCCGTCTCGGTGCCACGCTGGGCCAGCGACTCGCGGTAGGCTGTCTGGAACTCCGTCTGGTTGGCGGCGTCGTCCCAGCGGAGCACCCAGGCGTAGGCCGTCTCGCCTTCACCGTCGGCCGGCCGGAGGAAGTGGAGGCTGTCGTTGCCCCACCCGGCCGCCGCCGTCGCCGCTCGCTGTTCACCGACGGCGCTCTCCAGGGCCGTGCGGACGAACGCCTCGCCCATCCGGTCCCGTCCCGCGGCGACCCGCGCCTCGCCAGTCTCGACGGTCACCGCCAGCGGTGCCGGGGGTTCCACGTCGGGCGCGAGTTGGTGGAGGACCTGCTCGCTCGTCTGGGGCGGGTCCGCGTAGACCGCATCCAGGTCGGCCGGCGACTCCGCCCGCCAGTCCATGTACGCGTCGCCGTTGACGTACTTGCCGTTCTCGTACTTCGCGATGTGGCCGTCCGGGAGCGCGGCCTGGACGCCCGTGTACATCTCGGAGTTGGTCGCGCTCGTGTTGGCGTACGCGGCGAGGTAGGCGTTCGTCGTGACGACGGCACCGCCCTCGACGACCGACCGGAGGACGTAGCGTTTGTCGGTCAGCGAGATGCCGCCGATGTTCTTCGAGAGCCGTTCCTGGCGCCCGGTCCGGAGTTGCAGGTAGTGGGTGAACTCGTGGGCGACCAGCAGGAGTTCGTCCACCGTCGAGGCGTTCGCGCCGACGTACAGCACGATGGAACCGAAGCCGGTGACGTAGCCGTTCTTCTGGCGCGTGACGGACTCGGTGACGTTGACCGACCCCGAGGTCATCCCCGCCAGCCGGTAGAAGTCCCGATTCCGCTCGACGGCGACGCCACTGGACTGGTTCTCGAAGCCAGCGATGCTGTTGAACACCTGGACGACGCGCGGGCGCTCGACGTCCGTCCCCTGGAGGGACTGCACGCGGTCGAACACCCGGTTCGGGTCGACCGACAGCGAGCCGTTGGTGACGTTGATGGCCCGTCTCTGCGACTCGGCCGAGCCGTTCGTTCCCGTCTCGCCGGGGTCGTCCGTGGGCGTCGACTGCTCCGGCGTCGGTGGTGACTCGCCCGGTGTCGCCGTCGCCTGGGGCGACTGCGCTATCGGCGCGCCACAGCCCGCCAGGACGACGGCGAGTGCGAGCAGTCCCGCGACGGCGGCCGAGCGCTCGCCGTGCATCGTCAGGCAGCCAGACCGGTCGTCTGGTTCACTTCGACGGCGCCGCTGGCGGCGTCGGGGAGCGTGATGTCGACGTCAGTGTAGTGGAACCGCTCGTCGTAGGTGCTGACCGTCGTGAGTTGCTGTCCCTGCGCCGTTATCTGCTGTCGGATGTCGCCCGCGGCGCGCAGCACCTGGTTCGACTCGGTGCCGACCCAGATGGTGGTGTTCACGCTCTGGAGCGTCACCGAGGTACCGTTGAAGCCGTAGAAGTCCGACAGCGCCTCCTCGTCGACGTCGAGTTCGAGGCGGTAGGCCCGCTCGCCGTCGACGGTCTGTGCGCCGACCAGGTCGACGGAGGAGTTCTCCAGCATCACGCGGTGCGCGCCGAGTTCGTCGTTCCGGTTGAACTGCTCCTCGATGCCACTGGAGACGTCGACCTGTATCCACTCGGAGTTGTACTGCTGGACGAACTGCTGCCCGCGCTGGTAGAGGGTCCCGTCCACGATGTACGTGTTCGTCGTCAGCGTCTGGACACCGGCGTCGATAGTCTGCTCCGACATGAGGCGCTGGTTCGCCCGGTCGACGCTGGTGTTCAGTTCCAGGGAGACGTTCTGCTGGCTGTTCGGCGCCTGCACAGTCTGGGTGAGCGACCCCGTGAACCGGTAGCTCTCGACGCTGTTCATCGCGTCGACGGCCGGTCCGACAACCTCCGCGGCGCTCACGTCGACCGACTCCGCGGTCGCCGTCCCGGTCCCGCCGTCGCCGCCGTCAGCGCCGTCGGCCGGCGTCTCCGTCGCTGTCGCCGTCGGCGTGGCCGTCGCGTCGTCCCCACCGCCGAGGCCGGCACACCCGGACAGCGCGACGAGTGCGACGAGGAATACTGTCAGCACGTGTCGGCGCTCGATTCGACTTCCGAGTCGTCGGAGGCCCTTCATACACTCCACCCTGTGGACTGCCGATACATATACTACCCAGACTCGTCACCGGGTCTGCAACCGAGACAAAGATTGAAGTAGACGGTGTTGGGGTGGCCCCTCGTCACTCGGGTAGCCCGACGTTGCCGACACTAATCGTGCCGGAACCACCGAACCGCTCGCTACACTCCCGCTTCGAGCTTCCGCCACTAATCGTGGCGGAAACACCGGCTCCCGGTGAACACCATCGCCATGTCGTGCTCGTCGGCGGCCTCGACGACCATGTCGTCGTTCTTCGACCCGCCGGGCTGGATGACCGCCTCGATGCCGGCCTCAGCGGCCTTCTCGATGCCGTCCGGGAACGGGAAGAAGGCGTCCGAGGCCATGACCGCGCCCTCGGCGTCCTTGCCCTCGGCGTGTTCCTCGGCCTTCATCCCGGCGAGGTGGACGGCGTCGACGCGGGAGACCTGCCCCATGCCGATGCCGACCGTCTCCGTGCCCTTCGCGAACAGGATAGCGTTGGACTTGACGTGTTTGATGGTCTGCCAGGCAAAGAGCATCGACTCGATTTGCTCGTCGGTGGGTTCGCGCTCCGTGACGACTTCGAGGTCCTCAGCGGTGACGGTCTGGAGGTCCCGCTCCTGGACGAGGCGGCCGCCGACCAGCGGCTTCTCGGTGAGCGGGTCCGTCCTGTCTCCCAGTTCTCCAACATTGAGTACGCGCAGGTTCTCCTTCTCGAAGAGGACGTCCAGCGCCTCGTCGGTGTAGCCCGGCGCGACGACGACTTCCTTGAACGAGTCGATAATCTGCTCTGCGGTCTCGGCGTCGCACTCGCGGTTGAGCGCGACGATGCCGCCGAAGGCACTCATCGGGTCGGTCGACAGCGCGCGGTCGTAGGCCTCCGCGATGGAGTCGGCCGTCGCACAGCCCGCGGGGTTGGTGTGCTTGATGACCGCCGCGGCCGGTTCGTCGAACTCCTTGATGAGGTTCAAGGCGCCGTCGGCGTCGTTGTAGTTGTTGTAGGACAGCCCCTTCGCGCCCTCGTTGAGCTGTGGCGCGTGGACGACGCTGGCCTCGTCGACGGTGTAGTCGGCGTAGAGCGCGGCGTCCTGGTGGGGGTTCTCGCCGTAGCGCAGGTCGGCGGTCCGGTCGTGGCTGGCGACCCGGCGTGCCGGGAAGTCGCCGCCCGTATCGCCCTCGACGTGGACGACGTTCGCGCCCTCGTCGACGGTCACCCGGTCCTCGGCGAACCACTGGATTGCGCGCGGGTAGGCCTTGAACTCGCCCTGATAGAGCACGCGGTCCTGGAGGTCTTCCTCGGTGTCGCCCTCGTAGACCGGAATCGGCTCCTGCGTGACGATGGGGCCGCCGTCGACCTGCGCCTCGACGACGTTGCCATCCTCGTCGGTCGCGTCGGTGACGACGTGGACCGTACACCCCGTGACCGAGACGCCGGCGTCGAGCGCGTCGTTCCAGGCGTCCATGCCGGGGAACGCGGGCAGGATCGCGGGGTGGACGTTCAGCGTCGTCGGCATCTCGTCGAGGAAGGTGTCGGAGAGGATGCGCATGTAGCCGTCGAGCGCGACGAGGTCGAAGTCGTAGTCGGCGAGCGCGTCGACCACGCGGCGCTCGTGTTCCCTCCGGGACTCGTCGTCGCCCTGGACGACGGTCTCCGTCGGGATACCGCGCTTCTGTGCCTTCTCGACGACCGGTGCGTCCTCGGAGTTCGTGAGGATGACGGCGAACTCGGCACCGCCCGGTGCCCGGTCGGCGACGTTCAGCAGGTTGCGGCCCCGGTTCGAGGCCATGCCGGCGACGTTCATGTGCGAGTACCGGCCCGGCGGGCGCAAAGGCGTTGCGAATCGCCGGTCCTATCCGCCACCGACCGGCATCCGCAGCGCGTAGAGAATCGCCGCGAGACCGACCAGCGTGGCGATGTCCCGGACGAAGATGAGTCCCACGAGCAGCGGCTCGACGTCGGCGAGCAGCAGCGTCGGGACGAGCAGGACGAAGGGCAGTCCGACCGTCAGGATGAACCCGACCGCGATGTAGAACATCGGGCGGCTCTGGTTCCTGCGGTACCCCCGGTAGGCCTGGTAGGCGATGAGCAGGCCGACCAGCGCCGTGACCAGGTTGATGCTCTGGGAGACCAGGCGTGCCCACGACGGGACGTCCGGCGGGGAGAGTTGGAGCGGTAGCATCGTTACATTCCCTCGATGAGGTCGGTGAACCGGTCGGCGGCGTCGCGTTCCCGGGTCACCTCCAGTGTCAGTTCGCCGTTTCTGAGTTCGATGGTGACCCGTTCCAGCCGCGGAGTGAACACCTTGTGGTGGTGGCCCCCGGTCGGGTCCGGTCGGGTCTGTTCCTCGATGAGGTCACAGTCCCGCAGTTCCTCCAGCCGGCGGTAGATGGTGGGTTCCGAGACGCCGCATCGTTCGCTCAGTGTGTTCGCGTCCATCGGTTCGACACTCGTTGCTGTGAGGATTGTCCTGACCGTCGCGTCCTCGAGGAGTCCGGCGATGTCCTCGATGTCGCAATCCTCACTCACGATGACGGTTGTTCCGGTGGCGGTAATAAAATGGTACCGCAGCTTCAGCGGGTGAAACCCGCATCGGGGCCAAGCTTGTTACGCCCCCGCTCGAACAGTCGCTATGACCGACGACCAGCGCGACCCCGTCGAGGACGCGCTCGGGGACCGCTACGACCTCTACGACGTCGCGACGTGGGACGTCAGGTCCCGCCTCGACGTGTTCGCCGTCCGGCTGACGGCCGCGCTCCGCACCGCCCGGACCTGGCTGCTCGTCGTCACCGCTGGCGTCCTCTTTCTCGCACAGCTCGCCATCGGTGGCCTGCTCGTCGTCGAACAGCCCATCCTCGGCGGTCTCGCGCTCGTCTCCATCGTCCCGGCGCTGGCACTGACTGGCTACTTCTGGTACGGTGATCCGACGAGACGGGAGCCGGTCGAACTGCTCGCTATCACCTTCCTCCTCAGTCTGCTCTTTGCCAGTTTCGCGGCTATCGTCAACAGCCTGTTCGCCCCGGCCTTCGAACTCTTCGGCATCGTCGGGCTCGCGCTCTTTTTCTTCGTCGTCGTTGCGCCGGTCGAGGAGACGGTCAAGTGGCTGGCCGTGCGCGTCCACGCCTACAAGACCGACTCGTTCGACACCGTGGTCGACGGCGTTGTCTACGGGGCCGTCGCCGGCCTCGGCTTCGCCGCCATCGAGAACCTGGTTTACATCCTCAACATCTACCTCACGACGGCCGAGGCTGGCATCGCTACCCCGCTCGCCCCTGCGGTAGACGTGGCCTACCTCCGCGCGTTCGTCGGGCCGGGCCACGTCATCTACTCGGCGTTCGCCGGCTACTACCTCGGCCTCGCCAAGTTCAACCCCGAGAACCGCGGCCCCATCGTCGTCAAGGGGCTGGTCATCGCTGCCTTCATCCACGCTACCTACAACTCGCTGGTGACCGTCCTCCCGCTCACGCAGATGGGTTTCGTCGCCTTCGTCGTCGTCTACGACGGCCTCTGGCTGCTCGTCCTCTACCGGAAGATAGCCAGGTATCGCTCGCTCTACGAGGAGGCCCGGACCAGCGGTCCCGGCCGGACAGGCGGCCCCGAGACCGCACCGCCACGGTCCGAGTTCGAATCCGAGACCGACGACGGGCGGGAGGCCGAACGCGACGAAGCGCCGCCGGAGCGGCCCCGGCGGGACTGGGAGTCGGGGCCGTCCGTCGAGGAGCGGACCGGGGAGGAGGGCCGCGAGGGGAGGTGAGACCGGGAAAGCGGCAGCCTTTTTCTGGAGAGTCGAGGAGGTACTGGCATGACCGACCGCGCCGCCGTCCAGGCCGTCTCGCCGCTCGACGGCCGCTACGCACGCTACACCGAACCGCTGGTCCCCTACGCCAGCGAGCAGGCGCTCATGCGGGCCCGCGTCCGCGTCGAGGTGGAGTACCTGCTCGCGCTCGCGGACCTCGACGCCACGCCGCTGTCGATAGACGCCGACCAGCGCGCCCACCTGCGTTCGCTGTACGAGGTCTTCGACGCAGACGACGCCGACGTCGTCAAACAGCTCGAAACGGAGGGATACGCCGGGTACTCGGCCACCAACCACGACGTGAAGGCCGTCGAGTACTTCGTCCGCGAGGGCCTGCCGGCGGACCTCGACGCCGCCCAGTGGATTCACTTCGGGCTGACCAGCGAGGACGTGAACAACCTCGCACACCGCCTGCTCGTCAAGCCCGCCGTCGAGGAGGTGCTGGTCCCCGAACTCCGCGAGGTCCGGGACACCCTCGCCGGGATGGCCCGCGAGTACCGCGACCTGCCGATGCTCGCCCGCACCCACGGCCAGCCAGCGACGCCGACCACCTTCGGCAAGGAGATGGCCGTCTACGCCTCCCGCCTCGGTCGCTCGCTCGCACGCATCGACGCGGCCGCTGCCGACCTCTCGGGCAAACTCGCCGGCGCGAGCGGGACCTACGCCGCCCACCACGCCGCCTACCCCGACGTGGACTGGCCGGCCTTTTCGGAGTCGTTCGTCACCGGCCTCGGTCTGGAGCACGAACCGCTGACGACGCAGGTCAACCCCTGCGACGACCTGGCCGCGGTCTTCGACGCCGTCCGCGGCGCGAACAACGTCCTGCTGGACCTGGACCTCGACACCTG
This sequence comes from Salinibaculum sp. SYNS191, assembly GCF_037338445.1. Lineage (NCBI taxonomy): Archaea > Methanobacteriati > Methanobacteriota > Halobacteria > Halobacteriales > Haloarculaceae > Salinibaculum > Salinibaculum marinum. The sequence goes on along the minus strand of NZ_CP147838.1, from coordinate 727,317 downwards.
GCTGTACGTCTCCGACCGCTACCTCGGCCAGGAGGCCGTCGAGGGCGAGACCGGGTCGTCGACGATGCCCCACAAGGTCAACCCGATAGACTTCGAGAACAGCGAGGGCAACCTCTCGAAGGCCAACTCCGATCTGGTCTTCCTCGGCGACTACGTCACCACGTCACGCCTCCAGCGGGACCTCTCGGACTCGACGGTCAAGCGCAACGTCGGGGCCGCCTTCTCCCACTGTCTCATCGGCTACAGCAAGTGCCAGAACGGCCTCGCGAAGGTCGTCCCCAACGAACACGTCATGCGGGAGGAACTGGAGAAGACGCCCGAAATCATCGGCGAGGCCGTCCAGACCATCCTCCGCCGGGAGGGCCACACCGACGCCTACGAGCGGGTCAAGGCACTCACCCGCGGCCGCGACGTGACCATCGAGGACTTCCACGACCTCTTCGCGGACCTCGACGTGCCCGCCGACGTGCGCGAGGAACTCCAGGCGCTGACGCCCGCCGGCTACACCGGCGTCGCCGACGAACTGGTTGACGGACTCTCGGAGTGACAGCATGGACCTCGCCCGCCTCGAAGCCCTCTGTCTCCTCTACGTGGGGTCGCTGTTCTCGGCCTGTGGCGTCCTGCTCTCCTGGTCGACGGGGACCCTGACCTGGCTGATAATCTTCAGCACCGGCCCGGTTTTCGTCGTCATCGCCATCTACTGGCTGTACAATCCGAACGTCCGTTCGACGACTCCGACGGAGTTCGGCCTTCGCCAGTACACGATTCTCGCACTGGCAGCTATCGCCACGGTCGTCGTGGCCGGATTGTTGTTCCTGGAGTTCGCCTGACCGCTCCCCAGCCCCGCTCAGTCGGCCGTCAGCCCGGCAGCGACCGACCGAATCACGAGGTCCCGGGTCTCGCCGTACAGGTCTTCGCCGATGTCCTCCTGGTGGAGCGTCAGGAACGACACCGACCGAATTGCGCTGGCGACGAGTCGCGGACTCGGCCCCGTGACTTCGCCGGCCTCGTACCACGCCTCGACGTACGGCAGCATGTACCCCAGCGACTCCTCGCGGTCCCGTGCCAGTTCCTCCTCGGTGTGGTAGTCCCTGAGCATCTCCATCTCGTCGGGTTCGACCAGCAGCCGGCGCACCAGCGGATTCGTCTCTATCTCGTCCATCAGCGCCGTCAGGAACTCGACGATTGCGGTCTCGGGGTCGTCCTCCTCCTCCAGCGGCGCGATGAGGCGGGGCAGCATCTCCTCGCCCTCCCGTTCCAGAATCTCGACGTAGAGGTCGGTCTTGGAGTCGAAGAACTGGTAGAAGGTGCCGTTGGCGATGCCGACTGGTTCCGTCAGCTCTCCGATGGTGGTCTTCTTGAGCCCGTAGCGGGCGAACAGCTCCCGTCCCTCGGCGACGAGCCGTTCGCGGATGCGCTCGCGCTCGGCCTCGCTGAATCCGCCGCTCATCGTCGCCCCCTCATGCGATATCCTTCCGCTGGAACAGCGTTCGGCCGACGAGCACGAGCGCGAGCGCTGCCACGAGCAACACGACCGCGCCGGTCACGTCCCACTGGGACTCCACGAGGACTGCGGCGGGGTCGTAGTACCGCGTCGGCGAGAGCGCGCCCAGCGCCGCGAAGTCGGTGTTCGTGACGACGGAGTCGACGAGGAACAGCCCGAAGACGACCCCCATCGCTGCCCGCTGTGCGAGGCTCGTCCGGTCGAAGATGACGGAGGCGACGAGGCCGATGGCGCCCGTCGTCAGCAGGTACGGCACCGACAGCAGGTGCACCATCACGAGGTCGGCCACCGAGATGGTCTCGCCGATGGCGAGGACGCCGAAGTAGACGAACACCGGCAGGACGACGTTCGCGATTGCGATGGGAACGAGCACGGCGGAGAACTTCTCCAGGACGACCTTCGACCGCGTGACCGGCAGGGCGAGCAGCATGTCCATCCGCCCGTCTTCCACGTCGTCGGCGATGAGCCCCGCGGCGCTGTAGGCCAGATAGAGCCCGAGTAACAGCACCCAGCCGAAGGCGTACAGTTCGGCGGCGAGGAAGCCCTCGATGGTACTCAGCGACTGGATCCCGAAGGCGGCCCGCAGCGCAGGTGGCATGCCCTGGATGTAGGCGTCGAGGTCGATGCTCGACGAGATGCTGGGGAACAGGTAGATGTAGAGACCCGTCAGAATCGCCAGTCCGGCGGTCAGCGCGGCCGACCCCCTGACGCGGCGACGGCCGTAGTAGCGGCTGAACTCGAACATCAGGCCGCACCTCCGGGGACGGCGGTATCGTCTCCGCCGCCGTAGAACTGCATGAACACCTGTTCGAGGGGCGCCTCCTCGACGTCCAGTTCGAGGACGTGATAGCCGTCGGCGAAGTCGACGAGCGAGTCGAAATCGCCGGTGTACGTGAACGTGAGTTCGGTCACCGTCTCCGCGTCGACCCCCCCGCCGGCAGCAATCGCCGTCTCCGCGTAGGACTCGTCGACCGCCTGCACGGACACGTCGTGAGCGCCGTCGAGGTCGATGTCAGCCTCCGCGAGGTCGGCAGCGACCCGCAAGCGAACGAACTTCCCGCTGCGGTGCAGGAGGTCCTCGACGCTCTCGACGGTCACCATCTCCCCGTCGCGGATGATGCCGACCCGGTCGCAGACGCGGCGGACCTCGCTCAGGACGTGCGAGGACAGAAAGATGGTCGTCCCCGCGCGCTTCTCGACGTGGACGAACTCGTTGAACCGCTGTTGCATCAGCGGGTCCAGCCCCGCCGTCGGCTCGTCCATGACCACCAGGTCCGGGTCGTGCATGAACGCCTGGACGAGGCCGAGCTTCTGCTTCTGGCCGGTCGAGTAGCTGCGGACGGCGCGGTCGAGCGGGACCTCGAAGAGGTCGAGCAGTTCCGCCCGCCGCGAGTCGCCCTTTATCGACGCGTGGAGGTCCAGAATCTCGGCTCCGGTTGCCGTCTCGTCGAAGCCGGGATTCGACGGGAGGTACCCGACGCGCTCTCTCGCTGCGACCATCGCGTCCTCGTCGTGGATGTCCGCGCCGAGCAACGTCGCGGTTCCGTCTGTCGCCGTCTGGAAGCCCATCAGCGTCCGGATGGTCGTCGTCTTCCCGGCCCCGTTCGGCCCGAGGTAGCCGAACACCTCACCCTCCGCGACCTCGAAGGACACCGCGTCGTTCGCGAGCACCCCGTCGTAGTTCTTGCTCAGGTCCGTGACGGTAATCGCGCTCATAATTGGTCCTTCGCTGTGGGAATATATGAATATATCGTTCAGATATTTTTGAAGGCCTGAATACGTATTATAGGGGCTATGGGGTGTTTTAGCGGCCGAAGCGGCTGCGACCTCAGCCCAGCAAGTCGGAGACGGCCTCCGACACCACGTCCGCGGCCCGGTGGACGTCCCGCCGGTCGACGTACTCCCGTTCCGCGTGGGCGACCGGCCCCTCGTCGTCTGCCAGGACGCCGGGGCCGAAGACGACCGTCGGGGCGTCGGCCGCGAAGTAGGAGGCCTCCGTCGCAGCGCCGAATGGTCGGATTTCGCCGCCACTGGCGGACTGGAGCGCGTGCACGACTGGCGCGTCCGCGTCCGTCTCGAACGCCTCGGGGTACGGCATGTCAGGACGCAGCAGCGACACGGAGAGGTCCATCCCGCGGGGCAGCAGGCTGTAGAGGTGCTCCTCCAGTTCGACGACGAACTCGTCGACGGACTCCGGCGGCACGGAGCGCCGGTCGAAGGTGACGGTACACTCGCCGGGAACCTGATTGGTCGCCTCGCCGCCCTCGATGAGGGTCGGGGTCAGCGTCGGCCACCCCAGCAGGTCGTGCTCGCCGGGGCCGTACTGGTCGTCGTAGGTCTCCATGCCCTGGACGACGACCGTCGCGGCACGGATGGCGTTTTTCCCGCTCGCGGGGTCGGCGGCGTGGGCGCTCTCGCCGCGAATCGTCACCGCCCCCTCGAACTGGCCGCGGGCGGCCGTACACACGTCGAGGCCGGTCGGTTCGCCGACGATAACGCTGTCAGCGTCCAGCGTCTCCCCAAGGTGTGCGCCCCCGGTCTGTGTCGTCTCCTCGTTCGGCGAGATGGCGAGCGTCAGGCGGCCGTTCTGGACGTCAGCGTCGAAGAACGCGGCGAGGAAGGTGGCGAGCGGTCCTTTCGCGTCGCAGGCTCCCCGGCCGCGTACGACGTCCCCGTCGCGCTCGTAGCCGACGTGGGGCGGCACGGTGTCGATGTGGGTGTTCAGGACGACGTGCGGGTCGCCGCTGCCGCGGGTGGCGAGGACGTTGCCGAGGTCGTCAACGGTGGGGTCAGTCCCCTCTCGCTCCAGCGTCTCGACGAGGAGGTCCCGCATCGCGTCTACGTCCTCGTGGGACGGGGTCTCGATTGCCGCGCGGTGGAAGTCGTCGACGTCGTAGCTCATTGGATACGTTCGAGGAAGCCTGCAGGTGTTACGATTTCGGTGTCCCGGTATTTTCCAAGGGCCAGCAGGTGCTCGTCACCGGAAACCACGTAATCGGCCTGTGCTGCTGTCGCACAGGCGAGAAACGCGTTGTCGTCCGGGTCGCGCTCGATAACGTTCGGTTCGGCGTCGGGGTCCACTCGCTCGGCCTCCCTGGTGAGAACCGAGAGATACTGGCCTCGCTCCTCGTCGGTGAATGGTAACCGAGTGTACTGCATGACGCGTCCCAACTCCGCTAACGTTTGCTCCGACACTACGATTCGACAGTCCGATCGACACGCTCGGAGCACTGCCTCCAGGGGTGTGCCACCGAAGCCGAACGCGGAAATGAAGACGTTGGTGTCGCAGACTACTCGGACCGGGCCCATGCAATTGCGTCCTCGACGTCGTCTTCGGTGATGCTCTCATTTTCGAACCGACGCTGTGTCCGCTCCGCCAGCGAGCGCAACGCTGTCTCGGTATCCTCATTCCGTTCCTCGTCGCTGTCTTCCAGAGCGACGGCGAGGGACATCAGCGCCAGCGCCTTCGATTCTCCGCTGGCGGAGACGCCCGAGTCGGTGTCGACGGCAGTGTAACTGCCATCTTCTTCGGTTATCTCGACCGTTGCGGCCATACCGTCACGTAGTTCGGATTCGTGTATAAGGATTCGCCCGGTCAGTCTTGCTCCAGGCGCGTCACGTCGTCCAGCGTCTCGCGCCGCCGGACGACCCGTTCCTCGTCGCCTGCGATAGCGACTTCCGCCGGCCGGGGCTGGGAGTGGAACTGGTTGGCGAGTTCGTAGCCGTACGCGCCAGCGTTGCCGATTGCCAGCAGGTCCCCGCGCTCGGGTCGAGCGACCGGCCGGTCCGTGCAGAACACGTCGGCGCTCGTACAGCATGGTCCGCCGACCGAGACCGGTTCGGCCTCGCGGTCTGGCGCTGAGACGTTCCGAATCGGGTGGTAGGAGTCGAACATCGCCGGACGGATGAGCGTCGCCAGCGAGGCGTCGACGCCCACGACGGTCGTCGCCGGCGTCTCCTTGACCGTGTTCACGTCGGTCAGGATGAGTTCCGCGTCGGCGACGACGTAGCGCCCGGGTTCGAGCTTTATCTGCGCGTTCAGGTCGCCGACGGCGTCGCGGACCTTCTCGCCGACGACAGCCATGTCCAGGGGTTCCTCGTCCTCGCGGTAGGGGACGCCGAAGCCGCCGCCGAAGTCCACGAACTCTAGATCGCCGACCTGGTCTTCGACGGTACGGCCCATGTCCGCCACCTTCGCGATGGCGCGGCAGTGGTCGTCTAAGTCGTCGTGGAGGACGCCGCTGCCGGCGTGGGCGTGGATGCCGACGAGGTCGAACCGCTCGGCGACGTCCGCGGCCACCGCCGGTACCTGGTCGTAGGGGATGCCGAACTTCGCGTCCTTGCCGGTGGCGACCTTCTCGTGGTGGCCGGTGCCGATGCCGGGGTTGACGCGGATGGCGACGCGGCCGTCGTAGCCGCGTTCTTCGAGGCGGTCGAAGGTGTCCGTCGCGCCGCCGGTGATGGTGAGTCCCGGGTGGTCGGCCGCCAGGTCGGTCGCGTAGTCCAGGTCCGCCGCGGGCGGGTTGACTGCGGTGTACTGTAGCGTGTCCGGGTCCGCACCGGCCTCGATGGCCCGCTGGAGTTCGCCCCGGGCGGCACACTCGATGTCCGCGCCGGCGTCCAGCAGCGCCGAGAGGACCGCACGGCCGGTGTGGGCCTTCGCTGCGTACATGACGTGCGCGTCCGGGAAGGCCCCGGCGAAGCGGCGGTAGTTCGCCTGCACGCGGTTGAGGTCGACGACGTACAGCGGCGTCCCGTGCTCGGCGGCGAGGCGTTCCAGCCGCTCGTGGTCCCAGTCCGCGAGGCGACGTATCGGCGGCGACGTGGCCTGACTCATCGACTCACTCCCGCAGCGCGTCCTCGCGCTCGGTCCCCTCCAGGGTCTCCTGTTCGATGTCCGTCGCGACGACGGCGGGCTTGTACGCGCCGCCGTCGAACATGTCGTGGTCGCTGATGGAGGACTCGACGAACCGCGAGAAGGCCCGGCGCTCCGGCGGGAGGTGACCGTAGACGACCTCCTCCTCGACGAGGTCGTAGACCGGGATGCGCGGCGTCAGCAGCGTGTTCTCGCCGACGACGCTGTTCTCGCCGACGACGAAGCCGCTGGTGACGCGACAGCCCGCGCCCAGGGACGCGCCGTCCTCGACGATGACCGGCGCGTTCTCGACCGGTTCGAGGACGCCGCCGATGAGCGTGTTCGCGCCGAGTTTCACGTTCTCGCCGATTTGGGCACACGAGCCGACCGTGTCACAGGAGTCCACCAGCGTCCCATCGCCGACGTGCGCCCCGATGTTGACGAAGGAGGGGCTCATCATGATGACGTCCTCGCCCAGGTAGGCCCCGCGGCGGACGGTGGTGCCGTCCGGCGTGTTGCGGGACCCGCGGTCGCCGAGGTCGCTGGTGTCCAGCAGCGGCAGCACGTCGTTGTAGGTGACGCCGCCGTACTCGTACTGGGAAATCTCGTGCAGGCCGAAGTTGAGCAGGACGCCCTGCTTGACCCACTCGTTTGCCTGCCACTCGCCGTTCCCAGCCGACGGCTGGGACCCCGCTGCGCTTTGTGCAGCGGTGTCGCGCTTCTCGGCGGCGCGGACCTCGCCGGCCTCCAGGGCTTCGAGGAACTCCGCGAGCACGGTCAGGTCCTCGTCGGTGGCGTCGGCCGCCGTCAGTCCGTCGTCGTACCGCTCCCACAGATGTTCGATGTCGGATTGCAGACTCATGACTCGTCGATTACGTCTCCGAAGCTATACCAACCGGGGTTTTGCTCCGCCAGCCAGACCGCCGCGTCGATGGCCCCAGCGGCGAACACGCCGCGGTCCTCGGCGCGGTGGCTGAGAGAGAGCACCTCGTCGTTGTCGGCGAGGATGACCTCGTGCTCGCCGCGGATGTCGCCCGCGCGCCGGACGAGCATCCCGACCTCTCCCTCCTCGCGGGGCTGGATGCCCTCGCGGCCGGCAACTGTCTCGAAGTCGCGGTGCTCGGCGATTTCTTCGAGGATTGTCTTCGCGGTGCCGCTCGGTGCGTCCCGCTTCTGGTTGTGGTGGGTCTCCATGACCTCCACGTCGTAGCCCTCCAGGGCTTCCAGCGCGGGCCCGAGCGCGCGGAGCAGCGCCTGGATGCCCCGCGAGAAGTTCGTCGCCTTGAGCAGCGGCGTCGCCTCGCTGGCCTCCTGTAGGACCGATAGCTGGTCCTCGTCGACGCCCGTCGTCCCGACGACGAGGGCGACGCCGGCCTCGGCGCAGGCTCCCGCGAGGTCCACGGTCGAGTCCGGCACCGTGAAGTCGACGACGGCGTCGGGGTCGTGCTCGGCCAGCGCGTCAGCGGTTTCCGCGGGCTCGTAGACGGGTACGGGCGCATCCGCGTCGGCGTCGACGTCGATGCCGAAGGCGACCGATACGTCGTCGCGCTCGCCGGCGGCCTCGACGACCGCCTGCCCCATCCGCCCGGCAGCGCCGTTGACGCCCAGCGTCGTCATCGTGCCTCCGCGGCCTCGAAGGGGGTCTCGTAGTCGGCCAGCACCGATTCGAGGTCCCCGTAGGTCTCCTCAGTGGCCTCGGTCAGCGGCGGCCGGACGTTGCCGTTGCCGTGGCCGCGAATCTCCAGGGCGGCCTTGACCGGGATGGGGTTGGTCTCCCAGAACAGCGCGCGAAAGAGTGGGCCGAGGTCGTGGTGGCGTGCGCGCGCCTCCGGGTAGTCCTCGTCGAGCGCGGCGTGGACCATCGCGCCCATGCGCTCGGGTTCGACGTTGGCGGCGACGCTGATACAGCCGGTGCCGCCCACCGAGAGGATGGGCAGTGTCTCGCCGTCGTTGCCCGAGAGCACGTCGAACTCCTGGTCGCGGGTCTTCTCGACGATTTCGCTGACCTGGTTCAGGTCGCCGCCGGCGGCCTTGTACCCCTGGATGTTCTCGTGCTCGGCCAGCGTCGCCACGGTGTCGGCCTCGATGTTCTGGCCGGTCCGGGAGGGGACGTTGTAGACGATTTGCGGCACGTCCACCTCGTCGGCGATGGTCTCGTAGTGCTCGACGAAGCCCTGCTGTTCGGGCTTGTTGTAGTACGGCGAAATCAGGAGAAGCGCGTCCGCGCCGGCGTCGGCGGCCCGCTGGGACAGCGAGAGCGCCTCCGCGGTGTTGTTCGAGCCGCTGCCGGCGATGACCGGGACGTCCACGGCGTCGATGACGGCGTCGATGACCTCGACGTGCTCGTCGTGGCTCACCGTGGCCGATTCGCCGGTTGAGCCCATCGGGACCAGGCCGTCGACGCCCGCGGCCTCCAGTCGCTGTGCGTCCGCGCGGAGTGTCTCGAAGTCGATGCTACCGTCGTCGTGAAACGGCGTGCACATCGCGGGGTACACGCCGCCGAAGGTGTCGAAGTCTGTCATTGGTCGTTGTCTGCTGTGTTGTCGGGGTGTCGCTTGTGTGGTTCGGTTCAGCGGTCGCTTGCCGGTCGGCCACCACGACCCGCGACGGGGACGCCACTCCCGCCGCGAGTCTCTCTCAGCGTTTGCGTTTCGCAGAAGGAGACACGCCACGCTCGGCGTCTGCACCCGCACTGCCGTCGAGCGTGGCCCGCGTCATACCGGAAGAAGTGCCATCCTGGAACTTATGTGTTGTGCCTGCCGGACCGGCTCTCTAACGGGAGCGATTGTGCAACTACCTGGCATAGAGCGCGTGGTTTTTTATACTCCATCTCGTAACTGTCCCTGATGGTACGACACATTGGTCTCAAATTCCGGATGGTCGTCATGGGCAGCATCCTGTTTGCCTTCTACGCGGCCATCGCCGGACTCGTCATCTTCAACTACGGTGCGAACACCACCGTACTCGCCCTCCTGTTGCTGGGTACGGTCGGCTTCGTCGGCTTCCAGTACAAGTTCGGCAAGTGGGCTGCACTCAGGAGCGTCGGCGCGGAAGACATGCCCAACGAGGGGCGCTACAGGGAGATTCACCAGCAAGTCGAGCAGTTGAGCCGGGACATGGGCATCGACAAGCCCCGCCTGATGGTCGCCGACATGGGCGTCCCCAACGCCTTCGCCGTCGGCCGGAAGGGTGCCGGCGTCGTCGTCGTCTCGACGGAGATTATCGACCTGCTGGAGCGCGAGGAACTCGAAGGCGTCCTGGCGCACGAACTCGCCCACATCAGCAACCGCGACGTCGTGATGATGCTCATCGGGCAGTCCATCGCCGCGATGGTCGGTATCGTCGTCCAGTTCGCGGTGCTGTTCGGCGGCGAGCGCAACATCGCGTCGTACTTCTTCGCGATGATTGCCGGGTCCATCGCCCAGATGCTCGTCTCCATCTTCGTGCTGGCCATCTCCCGGTACCGCGAGTACGTCGCCGACAGCGACGCCGCGCAGTACACGAACAACCCCGACGCGATGGCCCGCGCGCTGGAGAAGATAAGCGAGGGCGCGAAACAGCGCCAGCAGATGCAACAGCAGGCCCGCCAGCAGCAGCGTCGCGGCCGCGGCCCCGGACAGCAACAGCAGCGCCAGCAGCAGGGCACCCCCGACGAAGTCGCCGCGCTGTGCATCTTCGAGGGTGACCGCGGCGTCCTGCAGACCATCTTCGCCACCCACCCGCCCGTCGAGAAGCGTATCAGCAAGCTCCGCTCGATGTAACGACGGCCCCAGGCAGCAAGCCCTTTTGCGCTGGGTCGGCGAGAGAACGTAATGACGGAGATTCACCCGAACCAGCGGGTCGCCGTTCTCGCTGACTCGCAGAACCTCTACCACACGGCACAGAGCCTCTACACGCGAAATATCGACTACGCCAGCCTGCTCGAATCGGCGGTGGACGGCCGGAAGCTCACGCGGGCGCTCGCCTACGTGGTCAAGGCCGACGCGCCGGAGGAGGAGAGTTTCTTCGACGCGCTCGTCGACATCGGCTTCGAGACGCAGATAAAGGAGATAAAGACCTTCCAGGACGGCTCGAAGAAGGCCGACTGGGACGTCGGGATGAGCCTGGACGCCGTCTCGCTCGCGCCCCACGTCGACACCGTCGCGCTCTGTACCGGCGACGGCGACTTCGCTCGCCTGTGTCGGTATCTGGAACACGAGGGCGTCCGCGTGGAGGTCTACTCCTTCAGGGAGTCGACTGCGGACGAACTCGTCGAGGCGGCCCACGACTTCACGAACCTCAGCGACGATACCGACCAGTTCTTGCTCTAGACCGGCCGCCCTTCTTTACTGGAGGTGCCGACGAGGAGCACGCCGAGAGCCATCACCAGCGCCGCCACACTCCCGATGATGCCGGGGATAATCGGCTCGCCCGCCATGCTGACGTAGATGATGAGCGCGGAGGTGACCACCGAGAGGACCGCACCGATGCCTATCTTCAGTGTCGAATTCATGTAGCTCTACGTCGGTGTCTCTCCCTTATTAACTCTCCTGAACTCCCTCGATGATTGATATTCTCTCACACGCTGTGGGCCGGAACGGAGCGACTTAGTGCTGCGGGCTGGTACGGAGGAGCGATGGACGACATCGCGGTGCTCCGTCGGGTCGGTGACTACCAGTTCGGGCGCGGGGCCGGGCGCGCGCTGTTCCCGTCCGCGGACGACCTGACCGTGACACAGACCAGTTCCGGCCGCCCCCGGCAGGTCCGGGGACCGGCGGGTCGGCTGGTCACCTACGGGACCGACGGCCGCCTGCGACTGGGCGTGGCCGGTGGCGAGCGCCTCCAGCGGGCGCTGGACGCACCGGCCTACCGGGTCGTGGTGGGCGACGAGAGCGAACCCTACGTGCTGGAGGGGCGCAACGTCTTCGCGAAGTTCGTCGCGACGGCGGGCGCGGACATCCGGCCCCGCGACGAAGTGCTGGTCGAACACGAGGACGGCCGCCTGCTGGCGGTCGGCCGCGCGGAACTACCCGGGCCGGGGATGGTAGAGTTCGAGACGGGGATGGCCGTCGACGTGCGCGACACGGCCGCGGAGTGAGTCGTCGGCCCGGCGGCCGAGAACGCGCAACGCAGACCTTTTTATCACCAGGGGCGAACCGAAGGGTATGTTTGGAGGAGGCGGCGGGGGTCTCGACCCCAGCAAGATGAAGCAGATGATGAAACAGATGGGCATCGACATCGAGGAAATCGATGCCGAGGAGGTCGTCATCAGGACGGCCGACGAGGAACTGGTCTTCACCGACGCGGAGGTACAGCTCATGAACGCGCAGGGCCAGCAGACCTACCAGGTCGTCGGCTCGCCCGAGACCCGCGACCGCGGCGAGGGCAGCGCCAGCGCCGTCGAGGCGGGCGAGGACGACGCCGACGAGGGCATCCCGCAGGACGACGTGGAACTCGTCGCGATGCGGACGGGCGTCCCCGAGGACGAGGCCCGCGAGGCGCTGGAGGCGACAGACGGCGACCTCGCTGCAGCCGTCGAACGGCTGGAGTAGCGTGTCCTACCTGTTCGTTCACGAGGACCGCGAGTACCTGCTGGCACCGGGCGAGCGCCTGGAGACCGACCTCGGCATTCTGGAGGTCCCCGACGACGTCGAACCCGGCCAGACCGTCCAGACCCATCTCGGCACGACGTTCGTCGTGCGTGACCTCCGCGGGCCGGACCTCTTTCACCACCTCGAACGCACCGGAGCGCCGATGATGCCCCGCGACGTGGGGCTCATCGTCGGTCACACCGGCCTCTGCGCCGGCGACCGCGTGCTCGACGCCGGGACGGGCACGGGCGTGCTCGCCGCCTATCTCGGCCGCATCGGGGCGGACGTGACGACCTACGAGCGCGACCCGGAGTTCGCCGACGTGGCCCGGGAGAACATGGACCTGGCGGGCGTCGCGGACGCCGTCGACGTACGCACCGGCGACGTGACCGACCACCTCGTCGGCGGCGACCGGTTCGACGTGCTGACGCTGGACACCGAGGACGCGGCGACGGTCGTCGAACACGTCCCGAACCTGCTGGTCTCCGGGGGCTACGTCGCCGTCTACTCGCCGTTCGTCGAGCAGACCCGCGCAGTGGTCGAGACGGCGGGGAACCTGGGGCTCGACGAGATAGAGACGCTGGAGACCATCCAGCGGACGATGGACTTCGACGACCGCGGCTCCCGGCCGTCGACGGCCGGCGTCGGTCACACCGGCTACCTGACGTTCGCGCGGAAGCCCTAGTTCTCCGTCACTGGACGTCCCGCAGCAGGTCCAGCAGCTCCGTCTGCGCCTCGCTGGGCGTCCGCGTCAGTTGCTCGCTGGTCCCGTCGACGCCGAGCGCGTCGGCGAGCGGAACGCCCGGGTAGCCGCCGGTGACGACGAAGAAGTCCGTGCCGTCGTTCCAGACGCCGACCCAGCCAGTCACCGGGATGCCCCCATCGACGACCGGGTCCATCCCGTCGAAGCGGGTCAGCCGCGCCCGGTTGCCCGACCGCACGCGCACCCGCTCGGTCCGGGCCCGCTCGATGTCCGTGACGCCGCGGTCCTCCAGACGCCGCCGGAACTTCTTGCGGGCCTCCGACTGCATCGTCGGCAGAATCATCGACGGCAGCGTTCCCGGCGGTAGCATCGGGTCGAAGCCCAGGTGCGTGGCGGCGAAGAAGCGCCACTTGTGGTCGAGTTCGCCGTCCGTGGCCTCCGTGACGGCCTCTCTGGTCTGTTCGTCCTCGTACTGCCGCGTCGCCCCGACGACCCGCGCAGCCGGGAGCTGGAACACCGTCTCGACGGACTCGGCGGCCAGTTCCCAGCCACGCAGTTTCTCGCCCGGCACCGTCGGGTAGTCGGGGTCACCGGGCATCTAGTGGTCGTCCTCGCGCCACTTGTGGTCGCACTCGGTACAGGTGAAAAAGCGCGTCTCGGACTCGTCGGCGGCGCGAATCTGCTTCATCTCGTAGTAGGCCTTCTCGTTGCCACACTCCGGGCAGCGCGCGTTCGTCGTCGGCCCCATAGCCTCGTCGCCGGCCTCGCTCATGTCGACGACTTCCGACTCCTCCTGGCCCTGCGTCGTCACCATCGCCTCCTCCTTCGCCCCGTCGCGGAGTTTCTCGTGGCCGCAGCTCCCGCAGACCCAGTGGTCGCCTTCTGTCTTCATCATCGAACCGCACTCGTCGCAAAATTCCATGTCAGGTGAGTATCCGCCTCAGCAATTTAACTCCCCGGGTTCAGCTGTTGGCGTCCCACTGCGGGCACGCGTCCATGTCCTCCATCACCTCGTCGTGGAGGCCACAGTAGGGCGCGATTTCGCCGTCGGCGCGGACGTACTCGAAGTGCGCGCAGTTCCCGCAGTACCGGTCCGGCCGCCCGCGCTCCTGGACGGCCTCCCTGACGTCCGCGTTCGCGGCCGCCGGGTCCTGCGCTCCACCGGCATCGGCGGCGTCGACGGCCCCCGCGCCGTCGCCCGCCGGGGTCGGTGACGGCGTCGGGTTCGGCGTCTGCTGGACCCCCATCTCGTCGACGTCGGGTTCCGCGACGAGCGTGTCGGCCTCGCCGTCGTTGGTCTGTGTCTCGACGTTCCCGTCGGGGTCGTTCCCGAACAGGCCGATGCCGCCCATCCCGGGGATGGCGCTATCGGTGCTGACGACCTTGATAGTGCCCTCGTCGGTGAGTTCCAGCCGGGCGGTGCCGCCGGGGTCGTTGCGCGTCTTGAACGTCGCGATGCCGACGAACAGACACCAGAACGTCACGAGCGTCCCCAGCGAGTACAGAAGCGTCGTCGCGACGGCCATCGCCGGGTCCGTCGACACCCAGTTGTATGGGTAGGCGTACCCGAACAGGGCGACGCCGAGAATCGCCAGGCTCGCGCCGATCGCCGCCCCCGCTCGCGTCCCCCGGCCGGCCGGCAGCACGGTCAGGATGCCGACGAACACCGCGGGCACGCCCAGGCCGGCGAGGACGCCCGCCAGCTCGCGGGCCTCGAACACCGAGAGGCCGACACTGCCGGCGAGGTCGGTTGTGGCGATGGGGATGGCACCGACGACCATCGCCGCGCCCGCGAGGAAGAGCCCGGCCCCCGCCAGCCGCTGGCGCGGGTCCGCCACGACGCCCACGCCCCCGTCGTACACGTCAGTGAGGCTAGTCATGTGGTTTGATATCACCGACAGCTACAAAACTCCCCGTCAGACGCGCGTCACACGGCGGGTCCGGAACGACGTCGCGCCCCGGGACGGGCGAACAGCGGCGGTGGAGCCGCGAGCACAGGGATTCGTAAACACTAATCCATGGGGCGGGGAAGGGGGCGTATGGCCGAAGACGACGACAGCGAGGACGAACCTGCCGTCTCGCTCGGCGAGGGCGACGCCGTCGAGGGCGCGCCGCTCGCGCGGGTCGCCGAGCGACTCATGTGGGGCATCGAAAAGAGCGAAGTCGACGCCCGCGAGGGCGAGACCACCATCCGGACGCCCGACGGGCCGCGGGAACTCTCCGACGTCCTGGCGGAGGTCGACGAACCGTACTTCTCGACGCGCCAGGAGTTCACCAGCGCCGTCGAGGACGTCATCGGAACCGGTCCGGTTCCGACCGAGTGAGGCACACCTCCGTCGGACTTTTGTCCGTTCCGGTCGTCCACTCCGTTGATGACACTTCCTATCGACCCGACTCTGCTCGGTCCCGAGGACATCGGAGAGGAGCAGACCGTCCTCGCGATGGACCACGAGGAGGCAATCGAGTTCGTCCGCGAGGCGTGCGAGGACGCCGGCTTCGGCGTGCCCGTCGAGTTCTCGCCCTCGGAGATGCTCAACGAGAAAATCGGCGCGGACCGCGACCCCTACTACGTACTGGGTGCCTGCAACCCCGAAGTCGCTGACCGGGCGCTCGACGCCTCGGACAACAAGCTCGGGGGTCTGATGGCCTGCAACGTCGTTCTCTGGGAGGAGGAACCGGGTCGCCAGCGGGTCTACCACGTCTCCATCATGCGCATCGCGCGGCTGGTCGGGATGGCCCCCGACGACGACACCTGGGCCGACATCGTCGCCGACACCGGCGAGTACGTCGAGGACCTGTTCTCGACGCTGCGGGCGTCGGAACACGCCGTCGCCTGAGACGCCTGGCCGCCGCTCTCGTCGGCACGTCGGGTCGTCGGAGCGCGTGCGCACGTCCCCGCGACTGTGTGGCCGAGAGCGTCAGGCCTCCGTGAGCATGTCGCGGACGTCGGCGCGGCGGATGTCCATCCCGTGGGCGTCCCGCGCGTGTTGCTGGACGAACTCGATGAGTTCGCTCTCGTTCTCCGACCGTACCATGAAATCGCAGTCCATGCCGGCGTCCCGGCAGCGAACCTCCAGCGCCATGTGTGTCACTCCGGGCCTCGGTTGCGCAGTCCGGGCTGTAGTTATTGAGTGGCTTGTCGGGAGTTGGCTCGCGTTACGCCGGGAAACGACACCTTTCTCTGGCGTCAGTCGTCGCCGTGGACTGCCTCGTGGAAGGCCGTCGCCTGCTCGACGGTCATCGTGCGCCACTCGTCGCCCTCGTCGAGGCGGACCTGCACCATCCCCTCGGGGATGTCGGCGTCGACGCGCCGTGCGTGCTCGGTGACGAGGTGGTCGGCGTATTGCGCCTGTGCGGCCGACTCCGAGGGCGCAATCGATTCCCAGCCGCAGCCGTCGCGTGTACAGCGGACCATTAATCGCGTCTTACCGCGGCGGAGGGAGAGCGGGCTAATAAGCGTTCCGTCCGGTGGTTTCGCCGACACTTCTTTCAGAAGTCAGTCAGTTGCGACTGGATGCCGGCGACCATCTTCGACTTCCGGCGCAGGGCCGACAGCGAGACCGGCAGCGCAGACTCCAGTTGCCGAATCGCACCGTGGAACGTCTCCGCCGTCGCGTAGTCGCCCTCGAAGGCGTGGCGGACGCCCTCGCGAATCTGCCAGACGCCGACCGGTGCCCAGTAAGACTCGCTTGCGTGACGGATGACCAGACAGGTCGCCTGTCGGTCGACGTCTTCGAGGTGTTCGAGCACGGCCAGCCGCGAGGCGTAGTACGCCCCGGACGTCTCGTCGACGTAGCCCGTCCGGCCCTCGTAGCCCTCGTCGTCGGCGGCCATGTAGTACTCGCCGTCGGGTTCAGGGTTCCAGATGCTGCCCGGCGCTTTCAGTTCGACGAGTTCGAACTCCCAGTTGCCGGGCGCGAGAATCACCCAGTAGTCGTTGCCGACGTAGTCGTTGTACCAGACCTGTACCTCGTTGACGGTCGAGGCGTTGCGAATGCTCCCCCGGAGGTACTGCCCGACGGTGTCGTCGACGGCGGTGATGGACCACCGCGTCGGGACGAGCCGACGGTTCCGCCCGCGGCCGAGCGCGCCCGCCGAGAGGATGGTGTTGATGTCGTAGACGTCGAACCCGCGGCGGTAGAGGTAGGTCATCGCGCCCTGGGCCTGCCAGTCGTCGTCTTCGAGCGTCTTCTCGACGGCTTTCGGGACGTGCGGGTTCTCGGCGAGGTCGGCCTCCCTGGCGCGTGCGCGCGGTCCGGTCGGCGTCGAGATGTCGTCCAGCGAGAGGTCCAGTTCCGGCTTCGCATCGAGTCCCAGTTCCACGTCGACGGGGTGGTCGGCGATCGCGACTTCGCGCTGGACGCCGACAAAGCCGTCCCAGACGTCCTCCACGTTGACTTCCGCCGAGCGCGTCGAGTTGAGCAACCCCGTCCGGCGCTGGAGCACGTCGTCTATCTCGTAGCCCTGCCGGTACCACTCGCCGCTGGTCGCGAAGTCCGTCGCGTCTGCCTCGGCGTCCATCGGCGAGAGCAGCCCCGTCGAGACGTCGGGGTAGTTCGACCGGCCGACGAATATCTCCGGGGCCGTCGAGCCGAACAGGGAGTCGCCCTGCACGACGGACTCGAACTGCCGTTCCACGTCGTCGAGGTAGTCGGTGATCGCGTAGGACTTCTCCTCGGCCAGGCGACGTCGCTCGGCAGCCTCGTCGCGCTCGAACCCCTCGACGAACTCGTCCAGCCGCATTCGTCCGACAGTGGGTGCCTCCGGCGTATGAATCTGACCCTCAGCCGTTGCGAGGAGACCACCGCCGTGTTCACACGGACGACCCCCGGTCCCGTGGCTGTCCGTGACGTTCGACGGGGAGCGGACTGTCCTCCCCCCCCTCGGAGACGAGAAGGTGCGTCTGACTGGCGGTGGGGTCCCTAGCTGTGGATTCCCATCGCCTCTATCTGTTCCTGGTACCGGTTGCGGATGGTGACTTCGGTCACCTGGGCGACGTCTGCGACTTCGCGTTGCGTCTTCTTCTCGTTGCAGAGCAGCGACGCGGCGTAGATTGCGGCGGCCGCGTAGCCGGTGGGCGATTTGCCCGAAAGAAGGCCCTTCTCTGCGGTCGTCTCGATTATCTCGTTCGCTTTGGTCTGTACCTCTTCGGAGAGTTCGAGTTCTGAACAGAACCGCGGGACGTACTTTTTGGGGTCGACGGGCTCCATCTCCAGACCGAGTTCCTGCGAGATGTAGCGATAGGTGCGTCCGATTTCTTTGCGCTCGACGCGTGAGACGTCAGAAATCTCCTCCAGGCTTCGCGGAATCCCCTCCTTCCGACAGGCGGCGTAGAGTGCGCTCGTCGCGACCCCCTCGATGGAGCGGCCGCGGATGAGGTCCTCCTTCAGCGCCCGGCGATAGATGACGGATGCGACCTCCCGGACCGACCGCGGGACCCCCAGTGCGGAGGCCATGCGGTCGATTTCCGAGAGGGCGAACTGGAGATTTCGTTCGCCGGCGTCTTTGGTTCGGATGCGCTCCTGCCACTTCCGCAGTCGGTGCATCTGGCTTCGCTTCTTCGAGGAGATAGACCGGCCGTAGGCGTCCTTATCCTTCCAGTCGATAGTGGTCGTCAACCCCTTGTCGTGCATCGTCTGGGTCGTCGGTGCGCCGACCCGCGACTTCTCCTGTCGTTCCTGGTGGTTGAACGCCCGCCACTCCGGCCCGGGGTCGATGTTCCCTTCCTCGACGACGAGACCGCAGTCGTCACAGATGAGCTCACCCCGGTCAGAACTCTTTATGAGGTCCTCAGACCCACACTCCGGACAGTCCCGTACACCCTCGTCCTCTTCTTGTTCAGTTTCAGACTCGCGCTCGCGCTCCCGCTGGCGGCTGGACCGTGTCATCGCACTTTTATAGTAGTATTGGCGATATACTTAAACCCTTGGTCAAAACTCTTTCGGTATCTGTCCCCTTCCAGACAACGGAATGGTCGGAAACCGATAGACAGCGGCGCTTTGGTATCGGATGGCACAGCATTTTCGAGTGCAAACTGTAATGCCTGTCCAACGGTGAGGTAAATCCGAATGCCGGTCATCGAGTGCGACGTGGCTGCGGCCCGGGACCGACTCGAAGCTGCCGGGGTCGAGGTACGGCCAGGCAACACCGACCACGAACGGTGGCGCGCCGACTACGCCGACGCGATCGCGGTCGCGTACGACGACAAGGTGGTGGTCCAGGGCAGCCAGCCCGGCCGCCTGGAAGGGCTGTTGCGCGATGCCGGCGGACGCGCGCACGTCTACTTCGACGGCGCGGCCCGCGGCAACCCCGGACCCGCCGCTATCGGGTGGGTCATCGTCACCAGCGACGGCATCGTCGCGGAGGGGGGCGAGCGCATCGGCGCGACGACGAACAACCGCGCCGAGTACGAGGCGCTGGCGCGCGCGCTGGAGGTCGCCGCCGACTACGGCTTCGACCGGGTCGACGTCCGCGGCGACTCGGAACTCATCGTCAAGCAGGTTCGCGGCGAGTACGACACCAACAATCCGGAGCTGCGCGAGCGCCGCGTGCGGGTGCGGGAACTGCTCGCGCAGTTCGACGAGTGGTCGCTGTCGCACGTACCGCGAGAGATAAACGAGCGCGCCGACGAACTTGCCAACGAGGCACTCGAAGATGGCTGAGAACACCGACCAGGACGGAGCACCCGACAGCGAGGACGGCGACGGTGACGCGGAACTCCCCGCCGACATCGTCGACGAGGCGGAGCGGCTGACCCGCCTGGCTCACCAGGCGGTCGACGAAGCCGAGGCGGCGACGTACCGCCGGGCGCGCACGGACCTGCTGGACGACACCGACTTCGCCGCGCGGGTTCGCGAGGACGACCGCGACACGCTGGTGCTGTACCCCGAGGAGTGGGTCGTCGACGGGACGGTCCACCCCGACCGGGTCGACGACGTCGACCGCGGCATCGAGCGGCCGCTGGAGGGACCGGGTGCCAGCAACGACTGGCAGACCGTCGAGGACCACAACCGGACCGTCGCCGAGCAGGTGGCCGAGGAGGAGGGGGCGGTCCACGGACAGAACGCCCACGCGCTGGCCGATTTCGCCAGCAACCACTACGCGAAGCCCATCGACCGGCTGACCCGGGAGGAGCGAGAGGAGTTCCTCTCGGAGTACTTCGTCCGGAACGCGTTTCCGAGCGACGACCAGAAAGCGGTCGTCGACGTGTCAGTGCAGCACGCCGTCGATGTCGCCGACGACGAGTCTACCGGTGCTGGGCGATGAGGGCTTCGATGTCCTCGGCCCGGCTCTCCTCGGTGACTATCTTGTCGAACATCCAGCCGAGCTGGTCGAGGACGGCCTCGTAGCCGTCGTCGGTCAGCGCGTACTGGTTCGTCCGCTTGTCGAGTTCGCTCTTCTCGACCAGTCCCATCTCGACGAGGTCGTCGAGGTTCGGGTAGAGTCGGCCGTGGTTGACCTCGGAGTCGTAGTACGTCTCGAGCTCTCGCTTGATGGCGAGCCCGTAGCGGGGCTCCTCGGCGAGAATCGTGAGGATGTTCTGCTGGAACGCGGTGAGCTCTTTCGCTATGCCTGGACTTTCGGCTACCGTCTGTGCCTCTGACATGCTTATTCAGATGTCACCTGTCTATTTAACACTTGGTAAATCGGAAGCGGGTTGTCACGAACGAACCGCAGGACGCGAGAGCGATAGCCGCAGCTTTCTAGAGGAGTCGAACATTCAGACCCGCCAATCGGTTACCCCGCTTTCGGGGACCGTGCCTCTGTCTGTATCTCGGGCTACAGAATGAGACCGAAAGTAGTTTTTGGTAGGTACGCGGAGACCCGATTGATGGTGAATCTCTGGGAAGACCTCGAGACGGGCCCGAACCCGCCCGAGGAGATCTACGCTGTCGTTGAGTGCCTCAAGGGCGAGCGCAACAAGTACGAGTACGACAAGGACATCCCCGGCGTGATGCTGGACCGCGTGCTCCACAGCAACGTCCACTACCCCTCCGACTACGGGTTCATCCCGCAGTCGTACTACGACGACGAGGACCCCTTCGACGTGCTCGTCCTCGTCGAGGACCAGACGTTCCCCGGCTGCGTCATCGAGGCCCGCCCGGTCGCGCTGATGAAGATGGACGACGACGGCGAACAGGACGACAAGGTCATCGCCGTCCCCGTCGAGGACCCCCGGTACGACCACATCGAGGACCTGGAGGACATTCCCCAGCAGACGCTGGACGAGATAGACGAGTTCTTCGCGACCTACAAGAACCTCGAAGAGGGCAAGGAAGTCGAGACGCTGGGCTGGGAGGACAAGCAGGCCGCCAAAGACGCTATCGAGCACGCCCAGGACCTATACGAGGAACATTTCGGCTGAGTTTACGCCAGCACTTCTCCCCGATTCTCAGTTTTACGCACGAGCGACAGCCTCAAATACGTGAACTGGGGTAAATTCGGCCGAATTCACCCGTACTAACTGCCATTTATACGACAGTGCGGCCCCTGGTATCGAGCGAAGGCGGTGAGGACGATGCACGACACCAACGAAACCCACGACCCTCCATCGGACACCGAGCGGCCCCGCTATCGCACAGTCGAGTTCGCCGACGGCCTCGTCATCTACGACCGTACGGCCACACGGCGCTGGATTCACGCCGACGTGACCGTCTCCCTGGACGAGATGCGCTGACCCGTATGCCCGTCGGTAATCCCGGCAAGACGTGCCATGAATTATGAGCATGGGTAATTACTTGGGGGTCCAGCCCGTCGTTCGACGTACGATGGCTACCAGACAGTCGACCGTCGGCGTCGACCACCCGACCGTCGTGCCGGCGAACTTCGACCCCGAATCGACGACGTGCCCGGAGTGTGGCCGCCCGCTCTCGGAGCACTGATTGCCGATTTCTCGGAGAACCCGCTCCATCGGGCCGCTCGGCCCCGTTCCCGGCGTCGAAAAGAAGCTTCTTGTGCGATACCGCAGTAACCCGGTGTATGGGTCTGTTCGACCGCTTGCGTGGCGATGGCAATCCCCGTGTCGCCTTCTTCGGCATCGACGGGGTCCCGTACAGCCTCGTCGCAGACAATCCCGACGAGTTCGATAACCTCGCGGCGATTGCCGACGAAGGCAGTGCCGGAGCTATCGACAGTATCGTTCCCCCGGAGTCAAGCGCCTGCTGGCCGTCGCTGACGACCGGCGTCAACCCCGGTCAGACCGGCGTCTACGGCTTCCAGGACCGCGAGACCGACTCCTACGACACCTACGTCCCGATGGGTCGTGACGTCCAGGCGACCCGCATCTGGGACCGCGTCCAGAGCGCCCAGCGCCAGGCGACGGTGATGAACGTCCCCGTCACGTTCCCGCCCCAGGAGAACGTCCAGCGGATGGTCTCGGGCTTTCTCTCCCCCGGCGTCGACCGGGCCGCCGAACCGGCGGAACTGCGCTCGTTCCTCGAAGCCAACGACTACAAGATAGACGTCAACGCCAAACTGGGCCACGACGAGGACAAGTCCGCGTTCATCGAGGACGCCCACGAGACGCTGGACGCCCGCTTCGAGGCGTTCAAACACTACGTCGAGGAGGACGACTGGGACCTCTTCTTCGGCGTCTTCATGACCACCGACCGGGTGAACCATTTCCTGTTCCGGGACTACGAGCACGACGGCGAGTACAAGGAGGAGTTCCTGGAGTTCTACAGCAAGGTCGACGACTACCTCGGCCGCCTCCGGGAGATGCTCCCCGACGACGTGACCATGCTCGTCGCCTCGGACCACGGGTTCACCACGCTCGAACACGAGGTCCACTTAAACGAATGGCTCCGTCAGGAGGGCTGGCTCTCCTACGAGGACGACGACCACTCCGAACTCGACGACATCAGCGACGAGACCCGCGCGTACTCGCTCATCCCCGGCCGGTTCTACCTCAATCTGGAGGGTCGCGAACCCCGCGGGAGCGTGCCGGAAGACGACTACGAGGCCGTCCGCGCGGAACTCAAGGAGAAACTGGAGGCCCTCGAAGGGCCGGACGGCACGCCGGTCGCAGCGAGCGTCGAGACCAAGGAGGGTGCCTTCCGGGGTGCCCACGACGCCATCGCACCGGACCTGACCGTCGTTCCCAACCACGGCTTCGACCTCAAGGCCGGGTTCAAGGGCAGCGAGGAGGTGTTCGGCACCGGGCCGCGCAACGGCATGCACAGCTTCGACAACGCCTGTCTGTTCGTCGACGACCCGGACGTGCGCATCGAGGACTCGGACCTCTACGACATCGCGCCGACCATCCTCGACCTGCTCGAACTGGAGTACGACCGCGCCGAGTTCGACGGCGGGAGCCTCCTGACCCGGTCGTAACGGTCTCAGAAGAGGTCGTCCAGGTCCTCGTTCTCGAACACCGCTTTCGCGTCACCCTGCGGCGCGTTGTCCTGCGCCTCGCGCGCTCGCTCCATGAACTCCTCGACGCGTCGCGAGCGCTCGACCCCGCCAAGCAGGACGAGCGCACCGAGTCGCTCGCTGGCGAGCGGGAAGTCCCCGCCGCGGACCTGTAGCGACCCCGTCTCCTCCTCGACCCACTTCCGGGCGCGCTCGACGCCCTTCCGCGAGATGCGGTCCGGGTCGCCGGCGATGACCAGGAGGGCTGCCTGCGCCTCGACGGCGTCCGGCAGGCTCATCTTCGTCAGGAGGGCGTTGCGCGTCAGGCTGGTGATGGTGTTGATGTTCTCGCCGGCGTCCTCGCTGGCTTCCGCGGTGGCGTAGCCCATACACGCCATGCCGCCCTCGCGGAGGGTGTTGATTATCTCCGAGGAGTCCACGACGCTCTCTCCGACGCCTTCGACGGCCTCGCCGGAGGCGAGCAGGAGGCCGACGCGGCGGGCGATCTGTTCGTTTATCTTCTCGAATCCTTCCTCGACGCTCTCGCCGCTCTCGCGCCAGGCGTCGTTGTCGATGAGGAGGGCGGAGTCGGACTCGCGGACGACGGTCTTGAGCGACCGGCCGGCGTTGGCCTGGTAGATAGAGCCCTCGTCGCGGCCGGGGAGGATGCCGAGCGTGTAGATCGGGACGTCGTAGACGCGATTGAGTTCGTTCGCGAGCGCTGGCGCACCGCCGCTGCCGGTCCCGCCACCGAGGCCCGCGACGATGAAGACGGCCTCGACGTCGGTCGTGATTCGCTGGCCGAGTTCGTCCATCACCTCCGTGGACTCGTCCTGCATAATCTCCGCGCCGAGTTCGTTGTCGCCGCCGACGCCGTGGCCCTTCACGCGGTCCTGGCCGACGAGCATCGTGTCTATCTCCAACTCCTGGAGGTCCGTCCGCGCGGTGTTGACGGCGAACGCGCCCTGCACCGCGCCGAAACCCATCTCGTAGTCGAACTCGGCCAGGGCCTGGGTCACCTTCCCACCGGCCTGGCCGACACCTATCAGGACGACTTTCATATTGCATACCTGGGCGACCCGGTTAATGAACGTTAGGCACGTCGTGGGTTGCCGGCGGTCCCCACATTCAAGTACGGAAGCGCGACCACGCCGGTTCATGGACGAGAGCTTCGAGGAACGGCTCGCAGCCGTCGAGCGCGCGCTGACCGACACCGACGGGGACCGTCCCGACCTCGCGACCGCCGCGGAGGTCGCAGAGCGAGTCGACGACCTGGAAACCGACCTGGCGGCGCTGACCGACCGCGTCGCCGAACTGGAAGCGGCCACCCAGGCGCTCCGTGGCTACGTCGGCAACGTCCGCTCGGTCAACGAGGAAGTCGAGCAGCGCGCCGACCTGGCACTCTCGAAGGCCGAGGCTGCCAGCAGAGCCGTGGCGGACTCGTCGGGCGACCACCGGCGGCAGTCCCGGCAGGCCGACGGCGACGGATCTGGACCGGCGACTGGTGCGGGTCAATCACAGGGTGCGACGACTGCGGACGCCCCCACTCCCGACTCACCGGCGTCGGCCGCGGCTCGCGGGGACTTTGCACCGTCTGCGCCGCGCGAGGAGCTGACCGACGGGAGGTCGTTTCTCGACGACGACGTCGAACGGGACCCCGCGTCACTCGCCGACGAGGGTGACACCGCGGGCACGTCCGGGACAGCACCGTCGGAGACTGGGGCGGACGACGAGGCTGGCGTGCTCGCTCGCATCCGGGCGCTCGTCTGATGCTGCGGACCGTCCTCGCCGTCGCGCTCGCGACCGCGCTGCTCGCAACGGCGCTCCCGGTCGTCGACTCGGCGCGCACGACCCACGCCGAGCGGACCGTCGAGAACGAACTTCGGCACCTCGACAGCGCCGCGACGAGGCTCGCGGACGCCAGCGACCCGGTGCCGAGAGACGCACCAGGGGCGCGCCGCGAGCACGCGGTCGTACTTCCGCAGGCGTCGTGGGGAACCGCCCCCCTCGCTGCGCTCCGGGTCCCCCCGCCCGGCAGCGACGAGGCAATCTCCTACCGCGTCACCGGCGGCAACTGGACGACGTTTCACACCCGTTCGCCCGTCCCGGTCGTCGGGCCGCCCGGGGGTCTTACCCTCCGTGACGGGGGTCGCCACCGACTCGTGTTGACCTTTCAGCGCCGCGCAGGCCGTGCGGTCGTGGTGGTCCGCCGCCCGGACGTTTAAATCGGAGTACCGGACCACCCCAGTCCATGGAGACGTTACGGGACAGACTGCCCGACGTGCTCTCGGCCGACTCGGACGCGGATGCACCGTGTGGCTGTACCACCTCTTTCGACGGCGACGCGCTCGTCGTCGAGGCAGCGGACTGCGACGGCGGCGGCCGCCTCCACGCCGACGCCGACTGTCGCGAGACGGTCGTCCGGGCGCTGACTGCCCGGGACGTGGAGGTCGTCCGCGTCCGGCAGAGGGGTGTCGAGCGGGTCTACGAGGCCGACGCTGCGTCGCTGCTCGTCGCCGCCGGGCGCTTTGCCGAGTCGGTCCGTCGGCGG
Organism: Salinibaculum sp. SYNS191; assembly: GCF_037338445.1. Classification (NCBI taxonomy): domain Archaea; kingdom Methanobacteriati; phylum Methanobacteriota; class Halobacteria; order Halobacteriales; family Haloarculaceae; genus Salinibaculum; species Salinibaculum marinum. Next base: position 701,784 of record NZ_CP147838.1, on the reverse strand, counting down.
GACCGACGACTGGCCGAGCGGGCGATGCGCGACCCGCTCGGCGCGGCTCGCGAGGCGACCGGCCGCGCGGATGCCACGTCGGACGTCGCCGCGGAGACCGGGCTGGCGGAGCTGGCCGTCCGCGTCGAGGACTACGAGACGGGTCTGGCACCGCTGGTCGGGCTGACGGTCAGCGACTGGCGCGTCGAGGCCGCTCCCCCGGCGACCGCCGAACTGACCGCCGTTCGCGACCTCGACACCGGCGGGACAGCGCGCATCTACGACACCGGGTCCGGCGGCCGGTACCACCTCACGCCGCTCGACAGCGACCTCGACGCGGCAGCCGCGGGGACGCTGGCGACTGCCTACCGGCGACTCGCGGAGGGGGCCGTCGAGGGCGGCGAGCGAGCGCCCCCGCGAGCGGTCCGCCAGGTCGTCGCGGAGCGCGACCCGGAAGCGACCGCCGCGGGAACCGAGAGTCCGCCGGTCGAACGCCTCGGTCGCGTCCTCCACCGACACACCCGCGGCCACGGACTGCTGGCGGAACTGTTCGCCGACCCCGACGTCTCGGACGTCTTCGTCACGGCCCCTGCGGACCGGAACCCGCTTCGCGTCCGCGCGGGTGATCGGACGCTTCCGACGAACGTGCGCCTCACCGAGCGCGGCGTCGAGGCCTTCGCCGCCCGGTACCGACGGGAGAGCGGGCGGGGCTTCTCGCGTGCGGACCCGACGCTCGACGCCGCGACGACCGTCGGCGACCGACAGGTCCGGGTCGCCGGCGTCACCGACCCAGTCAGCGAGGGTGCCGCCTTCGCCTTCCGCGCCCACGACCGCGACGTCTGGACGCTCCCCGCGCTCGTCGGCAACGGGACCCTGACACCGGCGGCGGCCGGGCTGCTGTCGCTGGCCGTCGAGCGGGGCGCGGCTGTGCTCGTCGCCGGCCCGAGAGGGGCCGGGAAGACGACGCTGCTGACCGCACTGTTGCCCGAGCTACCACCCGACGTCCGCACCGTGGTCATCGAGGACGCCCCGGAACTCCCCGTCGGACGGCTCCAGGACAGCGGCCGGGACGTCCAGGCGCTCCGGACGACCGAGGAGAGTGGAGTCCTCTCGCCCACCGAGGCCGTCCGGACGGCGCTGCGACTCGGTGACGGCGCGCTCGTCGTCGGGGAAGTCCGCGGGACCGAGGCGCAGTCGCTCTACGAAGCCATGCGCGTCGGCGCGAACAACGAGGCCGTTCTCGGCACTATCCACGGCGAGGATGCAGACGCCGTCTACGACCGCGTCGTCGACGACCTTGGCGTGCCACCCTCGTCCTTTGCCGTCACGGACGTCGTGGTTTCGCTTGAACAGTGCGCCGACGGCACCAGACGGGTGCGAGCTATCGAGGAGGTTATCGACGGCGAGAGCGGGTCGTTCGTGCCATTGTTCCAGCGGACCGACGAGACCCTCGCATCGACGGACAGACTCGCCCGCGGGAACGCGCAGCTACTGGAGACGCTTCGGCGTCCCGGGGAGACCTACGCCGACCTGCTGTCACGACTGGAGCACCGCGAGGAGGAACTGGCCGAGCAGGCACGCGCGGGGCGGACAGACCTCGAGAGCGTGACGGCGGCGGTGACGGAACGGACGGCATGAGTCCGGTCGCCAGACTCGCACGGCTGTACCCGTGGTCTGTCGACCCCGACGAGGACCTGCGCCGGGCCGTCGCCTTCCTGGGGTGGGAGCGGTCGGCGGCCGGAGTTCTCCGGGCGAGTTACGGCGCTGGACTGGTCGGAGCGGCACTGACGCTTCTCCTCTCGGCGGTGGCCCCGACGCGGCTTCGGCTCCTCTCTTTGCTCCTGTCGAGCACCGTCACGCTGGTCGTGATGTCGTCGTTCACGCTGGTCCCGAGACTGCTCGCGACCGCGCGTCGGGTCCGTGCGCTGGGTGACGCTCCCGCACTCGTCGGGCGTGCTGTACTCAGCATGCGGCTGTCTCCGTCCCCCGAGCGCGCCGCTGTCTTCGCCGCCAGGGCCAGTGACACGCCGCTGGCCGACAGTCTCGGGCGTCACGTTCGACAGGTTCGCGGGACCCACGCCTCCGCACTGGAACGGTTCGGCGACGAGTGGGCGGAGTGGTTCCCTGCGCTCGCACGCTCGCTCGCGCTGGTCGGCACGGCCGCGGAACTCCCGGCCGAGGAGCGAGACCGGAGTCTCGACCGGGCGCTCTCTGTCGTTCTCGACGGGACGCGCGACCAGTTGCGGTCGTTCGGCGAGCAGATTCGGGGACCGCTGACCGCGCTGTACGCTTTCGGCATCCTCCTGCCGACAGCGCTGGTCGCGCTGCTGCCGGCCGCCCACGCTGCCGGTGTCGGCGTCACGCCCCTCTCGGTCGCAGTCGTCTACGACCTGTTGTTGCCCGCGGTGCTGGTGACGGCGGCCGCCTGGCTTCTCGCGCGCCGTCCGGCGACGTTTCCGCCGCCAGCCGTGCGACGGAGCCACCCCGACGTTCCCGACGTTCCCGACCGTCGTCTGACCGCAGTCCTCACCGGTCTTGCCGCCGGCGTCGCTGGCTGGTACGGCACGGCACTCGCGCTGCCGAAGTGGGCACCCCCGATAGCTGCGGTGGGTCTCGGAACCGGGACGGCGCTGCTGGCGCAGTATCGCCCCTACCTGGCCGTCCACGAGCGCGTCGCCGCCGTCGAGGAGGGACTCACCGACGCGCTCGCGCTGGTCGGCCGCCGGGTCTCGAACGGCCGGTCGGTCGAGTCTGCCGTCGCAGCGACTGCGGAGGACGTCACCGGACCCATCGGACGCGTCTTCGAGACGGCGGCGCGACAGCAGCGCCAGTTGCAAGTCGGCGTCGAACGCGCGTTCGTTGGCGAGTACGGGGCACTGGAGCACGTCCCGAGTCGGCGACTCCGCGACAGCGTGGCGTTTCTGGGGCTGGCCGCCAGCCACGGGGCACCGGCGGGGCCGGCGATACGCTCGCTCGCCACCCACGTCGACGAACTGCAGCGCGTCGAGCGCTCGGCCCGCAGTACCCTCCGGTCGGTCTGTGGCACTCTCCAGAGCACGGGAACGGTGTTCGGGCCGCTCGTCGCCGGCGCGACGGTCGCGCTCGCGGACGGGATGGCCGGCGGTGGCTCCGGGGGCCTCCCCGGCGGCGGCAGCGAACTCCCCTGGCTCGGACTCGCAGTCGGGTGGTACGTTCTCGTCCTGGCCGCCGTCCTGCCGACCCTCTCGACTGGACTGGTTCGGGGACTGGACCGCGCGCTCGTGGCCGTCCGCGTCGGGCGTGCGCTCGCCGTCGGAACGGTCGTCTACCTCGGCAGCTATCTGGTCGTCGGCGGCATCGCCTGAACTTTATCACCCAGCGGGCGACCAGCGCCCCCCGTGTTCGACGCGCCACTAGACACCTGGTACGTGTGGCTCGGACTCGGCCTGGTGAGCGTCGCTGTCGCGGGGACCGCCCTCTCCCTGCCGACCGCTGCGCCGCCGAGTCCCGGGCCGGTCGCAGACGCCATCGACGAGGTCGCATCGAGCCCCGGCAGTGCCCGCGCGAGGGTCACGCTCTCTGCGTCCCGCATCCGTCTCGCCCCTCGGGAACTCGCTCTCCGAAGCGATGGCGGTACTGCGCGCGCACGGTTCGCCTTCGGTCCGGTCACGCCCGTCGATAGCGGGCCGCTGGCTCGCGTCCTCCACGGGCGACCACCGGCCAGCGCCTTCCCGTCGAAAACAGCCTTCCGGGACGCGCTCCGGGCGGCCCGACGTGAGTCTCCCCGCTGGCGGCCGGCACCGGACGGACTGACCGCACGGCGCGTTCGCTGGGGGGATGTCGATGCGACGCTCGTCGGGTAGGGGACAGGTCGAGCCGCTGGCCGCCCTGGCGGCCGTCCTGGCCGTCTCGGCGGGCCTGGTCATCTACGCTGATACGCTGGAAGAAGCCGTCACTCCGGCTCCCGAGCGGGAGACGCCGGAGGTGATCCTCGACGGCGTCGAACGGACGCTGGAGGAGGCGGGCGTCGTCGACCCGGCGCGGCTGGAGTCCGCGATGGCAGCGCTCCCCTCCGGCTGGCACGGCAACCTCACACTGCGGGCCGGCGGGAAACAGTGGTCACGAGGCCCGACACCGCCGTCGGATGCCGACCGGGCGACGGCGCGGGTCAGCGTCAGGATAGCTCCGGCGAAGGTGCGCCCCGGCCAGCTACGGGTGGTCGTCTGGCGATGAGAGCAATCAGTACCGTCCTCGACGTGGCCGTCTTCCTCCTGCTGGTCTCGGCCGCCGTCGGAACCGTGGTCTACGCTCCCACTCCGGTTGCGTCCGGCCCCGCTGTCGAGCAGACCGCTGAGGTCCTCGCGACGACCACCGCGACTGTCGAGTACGACCTCCGGCAGGAACAACGGCGGGCTCACGGCACCCTGGCGACGCTGCTCGCGAAGGCGGCGCTCGCCAACACTACCGTCAGTGACGTTCCCGTGACGACTGTTTCGGGTACCTTCGGCAGCGCCGTCCGACGCCGCGTTCGCGCGACGGTCCGGGCACCGAACAGGACACAGGTGACGGCCGTCTGGCGACCGTACAGGGGTGCGCCCGTGGAGGGTCGCGTTGCAGTCGGGAGCCCACCCCCGTCCGCGGTCGACGTCTCCGTCGCAACGCTACAGGTCCCATCGCCGGTGGTGTCGACGGCGGCGAGGTCCGCCGGACCCGCCGGCGGATATCGGGACCTCGCAGGACGGGTCGCTCGCAGGGTGACGGAGACGCTCCTTCCGTCGACGTCACACGGCGCAGCGCTCGGACAGTCCGGTCCACGGGCGGCCGCGGCTGCCAGCAGGTACCGTTCGATGGCGGACGCGCTCGGACTGGACGCGACGCCGTTTTCCCGGGGAGACGTCGCGGGTGCACACAGTTCCATCGCGGGCGCGCTGACGCGGCGACTCGCGACGGATATGCGCACCCGATTCGAGAGCCCCGCCGGTGCCCGGGACGCGCTCCGGACCGGAACGGTGACAATCGCGGTGAGGCGGTGGGAGCCGTGACCGGGGCCCGGATTCCCTTCGCGCTCGTCGGTGTCGTGCTCCTGCTCGGGAGCGCCACCTTCGCCGGGTCGCTGACGGGGCAGCCGGCCACCGGACCCGCTGTCGGAGACGCCCTCGACACGACCGCGGCCGAGACACAGAGTGCTGTCCGCGACGCTGTCACTGCGGCGGCACGGGCAGCAGCGACCGACCCGATAACGGACCCAGCCGGGACGCGCTTCGGCGCGGTCCTGAACACGACGTCGACGTTCCGTGACTCACTGCGGATTCGGGTCTACCTCGCAGTTCGCGACCGCCTCCAGCGTCTCGACGGTGACGAGGGCATCGACGTCACTGCGAGGCTCCCGCCGACGCCGACCCCGGCCGCGCTGCGCGACGCCAAACGCCGGGTCTCCATCTCGCGGGCCGGTCCTCGCAACACCGCACTCAGAGCGACCGTGTCGAACGTGACCCTCACCGCGACCCGGGACGGCCGCGTCGTGGGCACCCGGACGCTCTCGCCGACGGTGACGGTTCCAGTCCCGACGCTCGTCCTCCACGACAGGGTCGACACCTTCGAGCGCCGACTCGATGCCGGTCCCGGCGACCCGGGACTGGGGGCCAGACTGACGGGCCGGCTCTATCCGCTGGTGTGGGCCCGTGGCTACGCCCAGTACGGCGGTACACCCATCGAGAACGTCCTCGCCAACCGACACGTCGGGCTGTTCACGAACGGCGCACTCCTCGCCATGCAGCGCGATTTCTTCGGCCGGAGCGACCGCGTCGGGCAGTCCGTCCTCGGCTGGGCGACTGCGAACACGGCGCTCACCGACGCGATAGACGGCGGGTCCTCCCCCGTCGCAGACCGGCTTTCCCAGGCACACGACGACCTGCAGGGCGATCGACTTCCGTCGGTCGCCGTCGAGCGCGCCCAGTCACGGACGTCGGGTGCGTCGCCACAGGAGGCTGTCACTATCGGAGTCAACGAAACCGCTGACAGGGCCTTTCTCGACACCGTCGCGGGCCTGAACCGAACTCTCAGACAGCCCTACACCGTCGCCGTCCAGCGCCGCTCTCGTGTCCTCTCCAGCGAGACCGTCTCGCTCCGGCAGCCTCGCTCTCCCGGTTCGAACTGGACACTCGTCGGACGCGACGTGACGAACCGGACGGCGGTCGACCCGCTGGAGAGGGACAGCGGGACGGTCGACGGTCCCTGGCACCTCCTCGCGTCTCACTCGCGGTGGGTGAACGTGACGACAACGGTGACGCGACGCTGGCGGACTCCGGACGGACACCGACAGACCGTCGAACGACGGCGCCGGTCGACTGCCGTGGGCATCACGCTGGTCGGCCGGCACGACACGGGCGAGACGCCGGTTCGACCGTTCGGGTCCGTCCACGAACGTGGCGGTCCGCTCGACGGCTCGAACCTCGCCGACGTCCGGTCAGAGGCCCGGCAGGTACTGCTTCCCGGTGGCGCAGACGCGGTTGCGCGCCGTGTCGCGGGGAAGGGTGGGGGGACGGCCTCGGCGACGGTCGTCGGTGACCGACCGGCGACGCTCTCCCGGTGGGTGTACCACGACATCGTGACAGTGCGCGAGCGGGTCCGCAACCTCTCGGTTACGGTCTCTAGAGGCGAACTCGCGACGCTGCAGGCCAATCCCGCCGAACGACTGCTGAAACGGCTGGCAGACCGGCGAGCGGCCTTGCTCGACGTCCCCGACGCCTACGACGGCGTGGCGAGCCGCGCCCGCGTCGCCGCCCGCCGCGCGTACCTGGACCGGGTGCGACGCCGTCTGGAAGTGCGGGCGGCGGGCCACGCCGTCCGACGCTCCCGGGTCGCGGACCAGCTATCCGAGAGTGACGGGGTTTCGCTCGAGACGCTCCAGTCTGGGTACGAGTCACGTGACGGAGCGGCCACAGCGTCGCTCGGGGCGGACGGTGTGCAGATGCGCGTGACCACGTCACCCTCCTATCTGACGCTCGGTGAACTCTCCGGGACGTCGGTCGCAGGCATTCCCGAGGGGACCGCCGAACACCCGCTGGTCGCCCGCAACCGGAACCTGTTCGCCGTTCCGTACGGCGACGCTGCCGACGCCGTGACCGAGGTCCTGTTCGGACCGGACCGCACCCGTCTCCGCACCGCGGCGCAGGTGCTCGACTCGGCGCGCGTGGCGGGGCTGGACGTCGACGAGACGGCCCTCCGTCAGGACGTCGCGGCCGCCAACGACCACCTCCGTTCCGTGGCCGCGGAGACGCTGGAAACGGTCGTGCCGACCCGGCAAACCGAACCGACGGAGGTGCTCGACACGGCGCTCGGCCGCTGGGACGGGCCTGCGACACGGGCGATGGCGCTGTCGAACGGGTCGGCCGCCGCCGCGATAGCGACGGTGGCGACCGAGCGGTGGAAGCTCTCCGCGCGGACGAGCGACAGACTCGCACTCGTGCTGGACCGCGACCTCACCGCGGCTCTGGAGACGAAGGCGGCCCGGCCGCCACAGTCCCCCGTCGAGAAGCACGCCGGGACGCTCCGTCGCCTCGGGCGGTCCAGGGCGAACAAAGCCGTCGGCGACGCCGTGAAACAGGGTGTGAAACGCGGTGCGGAGGCAGTGACCGGCAAGACGCTGAGCCGGCTTCCCGCGGGGCTCCCTCTCGCCCCCGTGCCCCCGGCCTGGTACCTCACGGTCAACTACTGGGAGGTCGAAGTGGCCGGCGAGTACGCCCGGTTCGTCGTGAGTGCGCCGCGGGGAACCCCCGACGAGCCCGGTGCCACGCTCAGGTACGTCAGGGACGGCACGCCGGTCGCGCTGGACGTCGACGACGACGGCGCTGCCGAGCGGCTGGGGGCGGGCACACGTGTCAGTTTCCGGACGCATACGAGCGTCGCGGTCGCAGTCCCTCCGGGCTCCCGCGGAGTCGGGGACGTGGACGGACAGATGACCGAGACGTCGCCGGGGTGGCCGACGCCGGGGCGGGCAGGGTGATCGACAGAGTCCGGTGGCCCTGGCGCGGTTACTTGCCGCGACGCCCCTGCGACCGCCGAAGTGAACTGATTTGTACGCGCCCCGACTAGTAGGCGTATGCTCAGAGGCGAGTTCGAGTCGGCGGGTGAACAGGACGCCGACGCGCTGCGCGCTGCGTACGACGACGTGCTCGTGGCGACGATAGACGCTGTCGGCAGGGAGACAGTCGCCGACCGTTCGGGAGTGGACGCGGAGACGCTCGACGCGCTCGTCGCCGGGGAGTCACCGGACCTCTCGCTCACGGAGGCCGCCGCCATCCTCGCGACGGACGAGGACCGTCCGGACGCGGACACCGTCGCGGTGGAGGCGCGTGACATCCTCCTGATGGGGATGACGACTGCCGTCCTCGACGTCGAGGCGCTCGCGTCGGAGGTCAACGACGCGCTCGAACCGAAGGAGATACAGCAGAAGATAGAGGGCCGGTATCCGATGACGCTCGACGAGTACGCGCGCCTCCACTCGACCATCGAGGCGCGCAAGCGGTGACGATGCGGGTCGCAATCCTCGGCTGTGGCTACGTCGGCCTCGAACTGGGGCGACAACTCGCTCCGGACCACGAGGTGGTCGGCGTTCGACGGTCCGACGCGGGGCTGGCGGCCATCGAGGCGGCGGGCTTCGACGCCGTTCGCGCGGACCTGACGGACCCGTCGACGCTGGCGGCGGTTCCCGACGTCGACGCCGTCGTCTTCGCGGCCAGTTCCGGCGGTCGCGGGGCCGACGCCGCCCGCGAGGTCTACGTCACGGGCCAGGAGGCGGCTATCGACCACTTCTGTGGCCGCGACGACGCGCCCGAGCGGTACTGCTACACGTCGAGCACCGGCGTCTACGGCGACCACGGCGGCGACTGGGTGGACGAGGCGACGCCGCTGGACCCACAGACCGACAAGACCAAAGTGCTCGCGACGGCCGAACGGGTCGCACTCGAGCGTCCGGCGGAACACGGCATCGACGGCACCGTGGCGCGCTTCGCCGGGCTGTACGGCCCCGACCGCTATCGCCTGGAGCGGTACGTCGAGGGACCGGTGACGGAGGGGTACCTGAACATGGTCCACCGGGACGACGCGGCGGGTGCGGTCCGTCACCTGCTCGTCGGCGACCACGCCCGCGGCGAGACGGTGCTCGTGGTCGACGACCAACCGGTCTCGAAGTGGGCGTTCGCCGACTGGCTGGCCGAGCAATGCGGCGTCGAGGCCCCGCCGAAGCGAACGGTCGAGCAGCGACTGGCGGACGACGACCTCTCGGCGGCAGCCAGACGGCGACTCCGGACGAGCAAGCGGTGTTCGAACGACAAACTCCGGTCGCTGGGCTACGACTTTGCCTTCCCGACCTACCGCGAGGGGTACGCCGCGGCCATCGCGGACTATCTGGACAGAACCGACGGCTGAGCGGTGTTTCCGTCCGGTTGTTTTCTTCAGAACCGGAGGGGAACGTATTTTTGTCTCGGCGTCGAGCGGTAGGGTGTAATGTACTGTGCCGACGCTGGCGCCGTGCCACTACAGCTCGATGGCGTCACGTCGTACGTCGGCGACAACCCGCTCGTCGCAGCCGCGATTGCGGTGGCCGTCGTCGTCCTTCTCGTGGTCCTCTTCTTCGGGTTCCGCCGGTTCACCCAGACGGGTGGCCAGCGCTTCGCCCGCCTGCTCGGCCGCCACGACAGGGTGGCCGTCCTCATGCACCCCAACCCCGACCCGGACGCGATGTCGGCCGCCCTCGCCGTGGGGGCCATCGCCGACTACACCGACACCGAGGCCTCGCTCCACTACCCCGGCCAGATTCGACACCAGGAGAACCGCGCCTTCGAGACCGTGCTCGACCTGGATTTCGACCGGGTGGAGTCCTCCGCCGACCTCCCGGACGTCCCGGTCGTCCTCGTCGACCACAACGAGCCCCGCGGATTCTCGGGAGCCGAGGGCGTCGACCCCTTCGCCGTCGTCGACCACCATCCGGGCGGCGGCGAGGGGTCGGCCTTCACCGACGTCCGGACGGACAACGGCGCCTGCGCCAGCATCTTCGCGGAGTACTTCGAGGAGATGGGACTGAAGCCTATCGACCCGGAGGAACTGGCGACGGTCGAGGACACCGAGGACGTCATCGACCCCCGCGTCGCGACGGGGCTGCTCTACGGCATCCAGTCCGACACGAAGTCGCTGACGAAGGGCTGTTCCTCGGCGGAGTTCGAGGCCTCCGCCTTCCTCTACCCCGGCGTCGACGAGGACAGGCTCGACCGCATCGCCAATCCCGAGGTCGACGCGGAGGTTCTGGACATCAAGGCGACGGCCATCACCAGCCGCGACGTCCGCAACGCCTTCGCGGTCAGCGACGTGGGCACCGTCTCCAACGTCGACGCGATTCCGCAGGCGGCCGACGAACTCCTCCGGCTGGAAGGGGTCACAGCCGTCGTCGTCTTCGGGGACAAGGACGGGACGATACACCTCTCCGGACGCTCGCGCGACGACCGGGTCCACATGGGCAAGTCGCTCCGGGCCGTCGTCGAGGACGTCCCGATGGCCGGCGCTGGCGGTCACGCCCGGATGGGCGGCGGCCAGCTCTCCATCGAACACATGGAGGGTATCGGCCCCAGCCAGGGGCTGTCGCGCGAGGAGTTCACCGACCGGCTGTTCGAGACGCTGGCCGGCGACCGCTGACCCGCGTGCGGCGCTGTTTTCCGTCGGCGAGTCCAACCGGGAGTATGGCAACCCGCGCGGCGACCTGGGACTACAGAGACCGCTTCACCGACGACTTCGCCCGCACCTACTTCCGGGCCTTCGGCGACTGCGTCGTCTCCAGCATCGGAGTGGGAACCTACCTCGGTGACCCGACGGACGCGGCCGACGACGACTACCGCGACGCCATCGTCGCGGCCGTCGAATCCGGCGTCAACGTCGTCGACACGGCCATCAACTACCGGTGCCAGCGCAGCGAGCGCGTCGTCGGGCGGGCGCTCGCCGACGCCGACGTCGACCGCGAGGCCGTCCTCGTCGCGACGAAAGGCGGCTTCGTCCCCTTCGACGGCGAGCGCCCGGAGGACCCGGGCCGGTACATCCGCGAGGAGTTCGTCGACACCGGACTCGTGGCTCCCGCCGACCTGATGCGGGGCCAGCACTGCATCGCCCCGGCGTACATCGACGACCAGCTCGACCGCTCGCTGTCGAACCTGGACCTCGACACCATCGACCTCTACTACGTCCACAACCCCGAGACGCAACTGGCCGAGCGGAGCGTCGACGAGGTATACGACACGCTGGAGGCGACCTTCGAGCGCCTGGAGGAGCGCGCGGCGGCGGGCGACATCCGCCACTACGGCGTGGCGACGTGGGAGGCCTTCCGCGTCCGGCAGGACGACGACCAGTACCTCGCGCTCGGCGAAGTCGTCGAGCGTGCGCGGGCGGCGGCCGACGCGGCGGGCAACGCGGCGACGCACCTCCGGGCGATACAGCTCCCCTTCAACGTCTTCATGGCCGACGCGTTCACCGTCGCGTCACACGACACGCCGGACGGTGCAAAGAGCGCGCTGTGGTTCGCCAACGACGCGGGACTGGACGTCTTCACGAGCGCCAGCATCATGCAGGGGCGGCTCGCGAGCGAGATGCCGGAGGGCGTCGCCGCGGAACTGGAGGGCGAGACTCGGGCCCAGCGTGCCATCAACTTCGCGCGGAGCGCTCCCGGCGTCACCTCGTCGCTCGTTGGGATGGGCTCGCCGACTCACGTCGCGGAGAACGTCGCGGCGGGGACCTACGAACCGCTGGGTGCGGGGGCGTTCGACGCGGTCTTCGAGTGAGTTACCCGACCTGTTTCCACTCGGACCCACACTCCGGGCAGACGCGCAGCTTGCCGACGACGTCCGGGTCGTTCTGCGTCGCGAGCTCCTCGCCGCAGGCGGCACACGCCAGCCGCTCGTAGGTGTCCTTCTCGAGGTCCCCCGACCTGAGTCCCTTTCTGACTGAGTCCATACGAAGCGATATGACACCAACTGGCAAAAGCTCCCCGGCGGGGACCGCCGGGTTTTTCGCCGTTCGAGCCAACTGGTAGTCGATGGAGTACGTCCAGGAGCGTGTCACGACGCTGCACGACTTCCACGGTGCCGACCCGCCGGCACCGACCGAGCGGGCGACAGTCATCGTTCCGATGACCGAACGCGACCACGCCAGCCTGGCCGCCGAGCGCGTCCTGACCGAACTGGAGCGTGTCGACCCCCGCCGGGTCATCGTCGCCCTCCGGGCCGCCGAGGACGAGGTCGGCGCAGTCGTCTCGTGGGTCGACGGGTTCGACCTGACGGCGGAGGTGCTCTGGTGTTCCGCGCCCCGCGTCGAGACGCACCTCCGCGAGCGGGGACTCGACGGCGAGAGCGGGAAAGGGCGCGACGTCTGGCTCGCGCTCGGCGTGGCGGCCGACTCCGAGTACGTCGTCTGTCACGACGCCGACGCGAAGACCTACACCGCCGCCCACGTCAACCGGCTGCTCTTTCCGCTCGCGAACGGCCACGAGTTCTCGAAGGGGTACTACGCCCGCGTCGAGAACGGCCGCCTCTACGGCCGCCTGTTCAGACTGTTCTACGCGCCGCTGGTCCGTGCACTCGCCAGCGCCCACGACGCGCCGGTCGTCCAGTACTTCGACGCGTTCCGGTACGGCCTCGCGGGGGAGTTCGCCGCGACCGGCGACCTCGTCGAGCGCCTGCGCGTCCAGCGGGGCTGGGGTCTGGAGGTCGGGACCCTCGGCGACGCCTTCCAGCACGCCGGCTTCGAGGGGTCGGCCCAGGTCGACCTCGGCCTCCACGAGCACGACCACCGCTCGGTCGGCGGCCCTTCGGGGCTGGGCGACATGTGCCGGGAGGTCGGCGCAGCACTGTTCCAGTCGCTTTCGGACGCCGGCGTCTCGCCGGACTACGGGACGCTGCCGGACCGGTACCGCGAGCACGCCAACCGGCTCGTCGAGCAGTACGCGACCGACGCCGCGTTCAACGGGCTGGAGTACGACGAAGCGGCCGAGCGCGAGCAGGTCGACACCTACGCCGCGGCGGTCAGGGAACCGGCGACCGACCGCAGACTCCCGGCCTGGCGGGAGACGTCGCTGGAGGCCGAGGCCGTCCGCTCGCTCTCCGCGGCGGCCATCGCGGACGCCACCTGACGGGTCCGAACAGCCGGCACGCTAAAGGCGGCGGCGTTCGCGCATCCTCCATGGACCTGACCGCAGACGAACTCGCCGGCGTGGCGGACCTGTTCGGCGGGCTGACACGTGCAGAACTCGGTCGGGGACTGGCCGAACTCGCCTTCAAGAGCGGCGAGGACGTCGACCCGGCGGTCTTCGCCGACGATATCGACGCGGCACTCGCCAGCTATCACCTGGTCGCTGTCGACCCGGACGGGACCGGTGCGGACGTGACGGACCCGTTGCTGGTCCCCGGTCCAGTCGCGTTCCCGGAACTGCCGCCGGGGGCGACCGACCTGCCACACATCATGGACGTGGCCGAGCGTCCCGTCGACAGCGAGGCCGCGGCAGAGGCGGCACAGCGGCGCTTCCAGCGGGAGGCGGCGACGGCCGTCGACGAGGACGACGTGGCCCGCATCGCGTCGCTGCTGGACGTGAGCTACGAACTGGAGGCGTGGGGGTCGGTCGACCTCTCGACGGCGCGCGAACGGCTGGACGACGCGACGGAGTGACAGACAGCGCCGGTCCGCTGCCAGTATCCGACAGTATAACAACCTGCGGCCCATCGTTCAGTGTATGAATCTGGAGGGGATACGGAACTACGAGCCGGCCGTCGTCTCCGACCAGGAGCGGGAGGCCGCCGTCATCGCGCCGGTCGTCGAGCGACCCGGGGACCCCTCTGTGCTGTTCACGAAACGCGCCGACCACCTCCCGGACCACCCCGGGCAGATGAGCTTTCCCGGCGGCGGGCGGGAACCCGAGGACGCCGACCTCAGGGACACGGCGCTGCGCGAGGCCGACGAGGAAATCGGCTTACAGCGTCCGGAGGTCGACTTCGTCGGCCGCCTCGACGACATCAGGACGATAACGGAGTACTCCGTCCGCCCCTTCGTCGCGACCGTTCCGGACCGTCAGTACGAGCCGTCTGACGAGGAGGTCGCCGAGATAGCCGTCCTGTCCCTCGCCGACCTCTGTGACCTCGACAACTACGAGAGCGAGCGCCGGGACCACCCCTACTACGGCGACATCCGCCTGCACTTCTTCTACGTCGACGGCTACACCGTCTGGGGTGCGACGGCGCGGATGCTCGTACAGTTTCTGGAACTCGCCACCGACTGGGTGATGCCGCCGGAGGTCGACCGCGTCGTCGACCCCGACGCGGACTTCCCGGTGTAGTCAGGTCCGGTCGGAGTCCAGGTCGAACTGGTGGTCGAGCGGGTCCTGCAACTCGCCGGTTATCTCCTCGAATGCGTCGGTGGCTGTCACCAGCCCCACTGTCCGGCCCCCGTCGACGACCAGCGCAAGTTCCTGGTTCTCCGACTGGAACTGGTCGATGAGGTCGCTGACGACCGTGTCGGGGCTGACTTCCATCGGCGGCTGCGCGACGCTGTCCACGTCTATCGGGTTCTCCCCGTTTCGGAGCCGGCGCAACAGCAAGGGCGCGTAGACGACGCCATCGAAGGAGTCGTGGTCGCCGTCGACCAGCGGGAACCGCGTGTGGGGGGACTGGCTGATGGTGTCGAGGTTCGTCTCCCAGTCGTCGGTCGAGGAGAGCGCGACGATCTCGTCGCGGCCGACCATTATCTCGTCGACGGTCGTGTCGCCGATTTCGAGGGCGTTCATCACCTCCTCGCGGCGCTCCTCGGGGAGGCCGGCGTTGCTGAGCGTCTCGCCCATCGTCCGCCGGAGTTCACCGCGAGAGCCCGGGTCGGGTTCGTCGCCCTCCGCTTCTGCCTCCGCCCACGAGCGGGTTATCTCGACGCCGAACGCCCCGAGCAGCCCCTTGGCGACGCGGTCGGCCAGGATGATGACCGGGGACATGAGCTTCGTCCACCAGTACAGCAGCGGGCCGCCGTAGCGGGCGACGAACTTCGTGCGCTCGATGCCGAGGTAGGTCGGTGCCTGCTCCCCGACGACGACGTGCAGGAGGTTGATGATGCCCAGCGCGACGACGACCGAGAGCGCGGCGTGCTCGACGCCCGACGGGACGGCACCGACGGCCTGCAGCACGGGGTTCAGGACTGCTGCGACGGCGGGTTCGGCGACGACGCCCAGCCCGACGCTGGAGACCGTGATGCCGAGCTGACAGCCGGAGAGGTATATCTCCAGGCGCTCGGTCATCTCCCAGGCGCGTTCGAGGCCCCCGGTCTGGAACTCCGACCGGGGGAACTGGCGGACGCGGGTCAGGGCGAACTCCGTCGTCACGAAGAAGCCGTTGGCGAGCAGGAGGACGACACCGCCGAGCAGTCGAAGCGCCGTCGTGACTTCACTCATACCGGCCCCGTTTCAGCGGCCGGGCTCTAAAGGTGTCGTCACGCGGAGACCGGGCCCGCAAGCGACAGGACTTTGCGCGCCGGCGCCACAGTGTGGACAACACAGATGACCGCACTCACCGGCGCGACGCTGGCCGAGGCCGGCATCGACGCCGTCGCACTCAAACCGGCCGAGATGGAGGTCGCCCGCGGCACCGAACTCTCCGTCTCGACGCTGACGGTCGACTACGAGGGTCGCGAGCACGTGCCCGACCCGGAGACGCTGCGGGAGATGGCTGCCGACCACGAGGTCCGGGTGACCGCGCCGGTGCGCGCGGACGGGTACGACCCACGGGGTGACGACTCGCTGCTCCGTGCGGTCCCGGACACCGTCGGGCTGGTCGTCGTCGCCGGGAACCCGGCCTATCTGGACTCCCGCGAGACGACGCGTGCAATCGCCCCCCGGCTCGGCGAGGTCGTCAGTCGCGCCGCGGACCCGTGGGTCGGGACCGAGCGCGTCGAGCGCCTCGCGCTGGCCGCCGGCGGCACCCAGTACGAACTGCTCACGGGGGCGACCGAACACGATATCCGGGGGCTGCGTGCGGCAGGCTTCTCGGGCGACGTCGCCGTCTACGCGCCGACGGTCCTCACGGGCAACGAGGACGCCGTGCTCGACGCAATCGGGGCCTACGCCGCCCGGCGGTCTGCCGTCCGGTCGGCACTCCCTACCGGCGCAGCCACGGACAGCACCGCGACCGGTGAAGCACGGGAGATTCTGCTCGACGGCTGCCGGGAGTTCGCGCTGTACGGGAGCGTCGACGAGGTAGCCGCCCGCGTCCAGGCCCTCCGCGAGGCCGGCGTCGACCGCGTCGTCGGCTACCCCGCTCGCGGCCTGGACCCCTTTCTCGACTGATGGCCGGCGACGGCCCCGCGTCCGTCGCAGTCGTCGGCGGTGGCGCGGTCGGACTGACGGCCGCTGTTGAACTGGCCGCCCGCGGGGCTTCGGTGACGCTGTACGAACGCGACGACCTCGGCAGCGGCGCGACCGGCCGCGCAGCGGGGCTCTGCTACGACGCCTACGCCGACCGGGTCGATGCCCGCGTGGCCGCCCGCTCGCTCGCCGCGTTCCGGGACCTGGACCTCCTGATAGAGCGTCCCTACGTCTGGGTCGCGCGGGAGGGCGACGACCACGTCGCCGCGGCGATACGCGAGCAGGTGGCGGCGATGCGCGAGCGCGGCAGGGACGTGGAACTGCTCGCGCCGACGGGGATTGCCGACCGCTTTCCCGCTCTCCGGACCGACCACCTCCAGGTGGGCGCTGTCGCACACAACGCCGGGTACGTCGACACCGACGCGTACGTCGCGGCGATGGCCGAACGCGCCGGGGAATCGGGGGTCGCCGTGGAGACGCACACCGAGGTTGACCTCGCGGACACGCGGACTGTCAGGACACCCGATGGCACGTCCCGCTACGACGCCGTGCTCCTGGCGGCCGGCGCGCACACCGACCGGCTGGCCGCTTCGGCGGACTGCTCGCTCGCGCTCGGCCGGTACCGTGCGCAGGCGCTGGTGACCGAGGCCGTCGACGTCTCGCCGCCGCTGTTGTACGACGCCTCGGAACGCTTCTACGCCAGACCCGAGGGGGACGGCCTGCTCGTCGGCGACGGGGCACACGCCTACGCTGGCGACCCCGACGCGGCCGACCGGAGAGCCGACGACTCCTTCGTCGCGGACTCCCTGGCGCGCGTCGAGACGGCCTTCGGCGTGTCGCCCGCGGCGGTGCGGTCCTGGGCTGGTCTGTGCACCGCGACGCCGGACCGCGACCCGCTGGTCGGGGCTGCCGCGCCCGGGCTGTTCGTCGCAACCGGCTGGCACGGCCACGGCTTCATGCGCGCGCCGGCGCTCGGTCGGACTGTCGCAGAACAGATACTCGGCGGGGAGGGCATCGACCACTTCGACCCCTGCCGGTTCGACGGCGACGAGCGGGTGGACCTCCCCGCCGGAATCGTCGATTAGGCGTCGGTTTCGTCGTCGGCCTCGGCTCCGCTCCCGGCTTCGTCTTCGTCTTCAGCGGCCACTTCGTCTTCCTCCTCGACTGCGACGTCGTCGCTCGCGGTTTCCTCCTTGGGAATCCGTATCTGGAGCGTGCCGTTGCGTTTCAGCGTCGCCGTGGCCGCGTCCGGGTCGACGACGGCGTCGTCCGGGAGCGTCGCGTGTCCGTCCAGCGAGAGCCCGCGGCCGGGGAACCGCATCTCGAAGCCCTCGTGGAAGTCACGGAAGCGGTCCGCACGAACCTCCACCGTGTCGTCCTCGTAGCGGACCTGCACGTCGGCGCCCTCGACGCCGGGCATGTCGAACACGACCAGATAGGCGTCGTCGCTCTCCAGTACGTCCGCCGGTAGCGGTCGCTGTTCCTGCGTCCGTCCGACCGCCCGGCCGACGGACTCGACGACGGTATCGCCGATGGCCTCGCCGAGTTCCCGAATCATAGTTCGACTGCTGCGAGGCTGTCGACGCCACCGCAGTACGGACAGGTGAAGTCCGACGCCCCGACGCCGTCGGGCATGTCGTACGTGTAGTGCAGCTCGAACATGTCGAGTTCGCAGGCGTCGTCCGTGCAGACGACTTCCAGGGTCTCCGGCATGGGTAACGATTGGTGCCCAGGTCTAATCAATGCCCCGACTCGACGCCTGTCGGTGTCCTGCGCGGCGTTCTCCGCCAGGTGGGCGTCCTACGTGACCACGCCCGGTTCGGTTCTCAGCGACCGCCTCTCCCCGGTGGCTCGTCCGGCGGTCCCCGCCCGGGCACGTCTTCCGGCGGCCCCCTTCCAGGGACCCCCTCCGGCGGTCCGGGCTCCTCGTCTCCCCCCGGCCACTGGACGATGCCGTCTTCTTCCTCATCGTCGTCGTCATCGTCATCTTCGTCTTCTTCCTCGTCCTCGTCGTCTTCCTCGTCTTCGTAGTCTTCCTCTCGCTCTCTCTCTACTTCCTCCTCGTCGTCATCGTCGTCGTCATCGTCATCGTCGTCCTCGAACGGGGGGAAGAACTCTATCTCGTCGGACCCGCGGACCGGGGTTCCGTCCTCGGTCTCCGCCCGGAACTCCAGTTCTTCCGTGTCCTTCTCCAGGCCGAGCGCCTGCACCTCGAAGAAGGCCAGCAGGTCCTCGCGCCCGTCCGCGTTCAAATCGACCGTGGCGAGGCGTGTCGGACTCGCGCCGGCGGGACCGAACGCGATGGTCGACGTGTCGACAGTCCGGGCGTCGAACTCGTCGGTCGAGTAGACCGCGACCGGTATCGACACGCGGCTCTCCGGGTTGACGATGGCCTTCTGGAGCGCAGGCCGGACGTTCACTTCCACCTCGTACTCGTCGGGTTTCTCCGGCTCGTCGGGCTCGTCGGGCTTCTCTGGTGTCTCGTCCGGCGTCTCACCCGTGCCGCCCGAGCCGTCCTCACAGGAGCCAGTCCGGAGCCGTATCGGTTCGGACAGCGACAGCGTCAGGCGGTCGGGGTCCGAGGCGTCGCCGGAGAGCAGTTCCCACGTCTCGACTGTCCCGTCGTAGTACTGCCCGAACAGGGCTGCGTCCTCGTTGAACTGCATGTCGACGGTCACGTCGAACTCGCCGGCCAGACCGCGGAGCGCGCCGCCGTCGGTCCGGTCGCCGGTCCAGGTCCAGTCGACCTCCCGTCGACCCTCGTCGCGTCGCCACCTGTCGTAACTGGTCTCGCTCTCGTATCTGTCGTCCTCGACGACCCAGTCGACGGGTTCGGGGAGGCCCGTGATTGTCACGGACGCGGACCCACCGTCACCTCCCTTCTCGTAGGTCCCGTGGACGAAGACCAGGCTCAGCCCCTCGCTCCCGTGGTAGAGGAAGACGAGGCTGCTGTTGGGACGCTGGTAGTCGGTGGTTCCGGCAGAGCTGAATCCTGTCGACTGTCCGTAGTCGTAGAAGGACTCGACTGTCTGTGACCCGTCGCCGAGCGGTTCGATGGTGCGGCAGGTGTCACCCTGCTCTATGACGAACGTGCGCTCGCTCTCACCCTCGGCGGCGACGGCGGACGCGCCGAGGGCGAGCGCGCCGGCACCGAGGGTTCGCAACACGTCGCGGCGTCGAAACTGGAAGGGCTGGTCTGGGGTCATCGTCCCCTCCTCCCCCTCGTATCCACATTGTTATGGGTAACTTATCGGGGAGGGGCCATCCGCACGGTTTTACCCGTCGAGGTCCAATCGCTGTCAACATGACCGACCCGGCGACACTCGACGTGACCATCGTCGACGGCTACGTCGACGAGCCCGCCCACTTCGGCGTGCCCCCCTACGTCTCGACGTATCCGCGGTACGTCGCCGGCGCGCTGGTGGACGCCGGCGTCCCCCGCGAACAGATTGCCTACCACACTATCGACGCCCTACGGGACGACAGAGGGCGCTGGCGCGACGTCGACGAGGCCGACCTGATGGTCTACGTCGGCGGCATGACCGTCCCCGGCAAGTACGTCGGCGGCACGCCCGCCGAACCCGACGAGGTGCGCGAACTCGCATGGACCGCCAGCGGGACGACGCTGATGGGCGGACCCGTCCGCTTCGGCGTCGGCGACGCCAACGAGGGCGCAATCGAGACCCAGCGCGACGACCTGGACTACGACTTCGTGGCGAAAGGCGACGTCGAAGCGGCCGTCTACGACCTCGTCCACGGCGGGATGGAGGGCTTCGGGAACCGGATGCGCGACAACGACGAGATAACCCGGTGGGCCCGAAAGGGCGCGTTCGTCATCGAGCAGCACCCGAACCACCCCGACTACCTCATCTGCGAGATGGAGACGTCCCGCGGGTGTCCCTACCGCTGCTCGTTCTGCACGGAACCCCTGTACGGAGCCGACCCGAGTTTCCGCACGCCCGAGTCCGTGGTCGGCGAGGTGGACGCGCTCTCGAACCACGGCGCGCGACACTTCCGATTGGGCCGGCAGGCCGACATCCTCGCCTACGGCGGCGACGGTGAAGCGCCGAACCCCGACGCGCTGCGGGACCTCTATAGCGGCATCCGCGAGGTGGCTCCCGACCTGGAGACGCTGCACCTCGACAACATGAACCCCATCACCATCGTGAAGTGGCCGGAGAAGTCCCGGGAGGGCATCCGCATCATCGCGGAGCACAACACGCCCGGTGACACCGCCGCCTTCGGCCTGGAGTCCGCGGACCCGCTGGTCCAGGAGGAGAACAATCTCAACGTCTCCGCCGAGGAGTGTCTGCGTGCGGTCCGCATCGTAAACGAGGAGGCCGGGTGGCGGCCGGGAGGTTCGGGTGAATCCCGAACCTCCGGTGGCGCGAGCGGTGGAAACCGCGAGCGCGGCGGAGACCGCGAAACTGCGCCGAATTTCGGCGCGGACGCCCCGAAGCGACTCCCGAAACTGCTCCCCGGCATCAACCTCGTCCACGGATTGAAAGGCGAGCGGGCGGAGACGTTCGACCACAACCGGCAGTTCCTCCAGCGGGTGTACGACGAGGGACTGATGCTCCGCCGGGTCAACATCCGGCAGGTGATGGCCTTCGAGGGGACGGAGATGGCCGAGACGGGCGCACAGCTCGCGCACGACCACAAGAAGCAGTTCAAGCGGTACAAGCGGGAGGTCCGCGAGGAGATAGACAACCCGATGCTCCAGCGTCTCGCGCCGCCTGGCACCGTCCTGGAGGACGTCCACTTGGAGTACCACCAGGACGGCAAGACCTTCGGCCGGCAACTGGGCACCTACCCGCTGCTGGTCGGCGTCCCCGGCGAGCGCGAACTCGGCGCGACCATCGACGTGGCGGTGACCGACCACGGGTACCGCTCGGTGACGGGCGTGCCCCACCCGCTGGACGTCAACAGCGCGTCGCTTTCGGAACTCGCCGCGATTCCGGGGCTCGGCAAGCAACGCGCCGGCAACATCGTGGTCGACCGGCCACTGGAGTCCGTGCCGGACGTCGACGGATTGGCCGACTTCGTGACCGTCGAGTCCCCGTCCGGGGCCGACTAGTTCCAGTTCCAGAAGGTACTTACTCGGCGATGGCGCAGTCAGGCACAATGAGCCGCGCCGTCGAGGTGAGCGTCGTCCTCCCCGCCTACAACGAGCAGGCGACGCTCGCGGAGACGGTGACAATCACGCTGGACACCCTCGCAGAGTTTCTTCCCGAGGGTGCCTACGAGGTCATCGTCGCCGAGGACGGCTGCGAGGACCGCACGCCCGAGATCGCCGACGAACTCGCCGCCGAACACGAGGCCGTCCGTCACATCCACTCCGACGACCGCCTGGGCCGCGGCGGTGCCCTGGAGTACGCCTTCCGCGAAGCCGAGGGCGAGACGCTGGTGTACTTCGACACGGACCTCGCGACGGACATGGCCCACCTGGAGGAACTGGTCGAGAGCGTCCGCACCGAGGGCTACGACGTGGCGACGGGCTCGCGGTGGATGCCCGGCAACGAGGCCGACCGGCCGGCGAAGCGCGGCATTCCGAGCCTGGGCTACAACAAACTCGTCCGCCTGTTCCTCCGGTCGGACCTGCAGGACCACCAGTGCGGGTTCAAGGCCTTCGACCGCGACGCGCTCGTGACCCTGCTGGCGGACGTCGAGGACGAACACTGGTTCTGGGACACGGAACTGCTCGTGCGTGCCCAGCGGGCGGGCTTTCGCGTCCGGGAGTTCCCCGTGAACTGGACGCCCAGGGGCGACTCGAAGGTCGACATCGTCCGGGACGTCTTCGGCATGGGGAGCCAGATACTCCGGACGTGGTGGCAGCTATCGGTCAGCCCGCGCATCACCCGGAAGGTGAGTCTCGGGGCGGGGACGCTGCTGGTCGTCGTCGCGCTGGCGCTGATGACGCTGTATCTCGACCCGTCGTCGGTGCTCGACGCCATCGCGGGCGCGGACCCCGCTATCGTCGTCCTCTCCGCACTCGTCTACCTCCTGTCCTGGCCGTTGCGCGGCGTCCGCTATCGGAACATCCTCTCGCGGCTGGACCACGCGAGCGACGGCTGGTTCCTGACGGGTGCCATCTTCATCAGCCAGACCGGCAACCTCGTGTTTCCGGCGCGCGCGGGCGACGCCGTCCGCGCCTACGTCGTCAAGGCCCGACGCGGCATCCCCTATCCGACGGGCTTCGCGTCGCTGGCAATCGAGCGCGTGTTCGACCTGCTCGCTATCACCGTCCTGGCGGGCAGCGTCCTGATCGGTCTCGTCGCCACCGGCGGCACCGACGACCTCGCGGCGGCCATCGCGGCCGACATCGGGACCGTCACGATCGGCGGCAGCGCAGTCGACCCGGCAGCGGCCGCACGGACCGCACTCCAGGTCGCGGCGGGCGTCGGCGCGGCGGCCATCCTCGCCGTCGCCGTCATCGTCGTCAACGCCCGGCGGGAGGGTAACCTCGTCCGCAGGGGCGTCGGGGCGCTCAGTTCCGACTCCTACGCCGACTACGTCGCCGGCGTCATCGAGCAGTTCGTCGGTGACATCCAGACGGTGGTCGGCGACCGCAACAGTTTCCTCGGCGTCGGCGGCGGGAGCCTCCTCATCTGGACGCTCGACGTCGCCACGGCGCTGGTCGTCTTCGCCGCGTTCGGCGTCGACGTCACGCTCTCGCTGGTGGCCGTGGCCTTCTTCGCGGTGAGCGTCGGCAACCTGGCGAAGGTGTTGCCGCTCTCGCCCGGCGGCATCGGCCTCTACGAGGGGGCTTTCACGCTCATCGTGGTCGGGCTGACGGCCGCGCCGGAACTGACGGCGACGACGGCCCTCGCCATCTCCATCGTCGACCACGCCGTCAAGAACGTGGTGACCATCGTCGGCGGCGTCGTCTCGATGGCCTGGCTCAACGTCTCGCTGACGACTGCGGTCGAGCGGACCAGCGACGTCGAAGCCGAGGCAGACCCCCAGGACTGACTGTCGTGTCCGAGACTGTGACAGAACCACATATATGAATCCTTCAGCATTAATCACGGATATTGCCGCCTCACGCCGTGTGACGGTCTCTCGCGATTCAGATTACAAAAAACTTAAATAGGTTTCGAACTAACGCGTAGTCACTACTCAATTCCCGGGAATTTTCAGGATTCTCCTGCCCGGCGAGCACCCGCCTTCACAATGAGCGATTCAAACACACGAACACGAACGCGAGCGAGCGAACAGACGGAGGAACAGTCGGAAGGTCTGGCCTGTCCCGAGTGCGGCGGCGCCGTCATCGCAGACGACGAGCACGGCGAGACGGTCTGTCAGTCCTGTGGGCTGGTCGTCGAGGAAGACTCCGTAGACCGCGGCCCGGAGTGGCGCGCTTTCGACTCCAAGGAGAAAGACGAGAAGTCCCGCGTCGGTGCGCCGACGACGAACATGATGCACGACAAGGGGCTGTCGACCAACATCGACTGGCGCGACAAGGACGCCTACGGCAACGCCCTCGGTGCCAAGCAGCGAAAGAAGATGCAGCGCCTGCGCAAGTGGAACGAGCGCTTCCGTACCCGCGACTCCAAGGAGCGCAACCTCAAGCAGGCCCTCGGTGAAATCGACCGCATGGCCTCCGCGCTCGGCCTCCCGGAGAACGTCCGCGAGACAGCCAGCGTCATCTACCGCCGCGCGCTCGACGAGGACCTGCTGCCCGGCCGGTCCATCGAGGGCGTCTCGACGGCGTCGGTCTACGCGGCCGCCCGCCAGGCCGGCGTCCCGCGCTCGCTCGACGAGATTACGGACGTCTCCCGCGTCGAGAAGAGCGAAATCGCACGGACCTACCGCTACGTCGTCCGCGAACTCGGTCTCGAAGTCCAGCCCGCCGACCCCGAGAGCTACGTCCCCCGATTCGCCTCCTCTCTCGACCTCTCGGAGGAGTCCGAGCGCCGCGCCCGCCAGCTCCTCCAGAACGCCAAGGAGAAGGGCGTCCACTCCGGCAAGTCCCCGGTCGGCCTCGCGGCAGCCGCCGTCTACGCCGCGGCACTCCTGACCAACGAGAAGACGACCCAGGCCGCAGTCAGCGAGGTGGCCGACATCTCCGAGGTCACCATCCGCAACCGCTACCACGAACTGCTCGAAGCCGAGCAGGACCTCCCGGTCGCGTAACCCGGCTCGCTTCTCTCCGCCGGCGAATCCCGACAGATACCTTTTAGTCCCGACTGTCGAACGTGGGCGCATGGACTTCGACTCCTTCGTCCTCGCGGCGTCGACGGCCGACCTCGCCGAGGAACCGGCCGCGCGGGAACACGCCGACGCCGTGGAGTTCCGCATGGACCTCGCCAGCGACCCGCTGGCGTCGCTGCGGGGATACGCGGGCGCGCTCCCGGTGCTCGCGACGAACCGCGTCGAGTGGGAGGGCGGCGAGACGCCGGACACGCCGGAGCGACTCGCTGCGCTCGAGAAGGCGCTCGAAACGCCCCTGGTGGAGGCCATCGACGTCGAGCTCCGGGCGATCCGGGAGGGGAACGCGGGCCGCGTCGTCGAGCACGCCCGCCACCAGGGCGTGGCCGTGGTCGTCTCCGTCCACGACTTCGAGGGGACGCCCACCCCCGAACGGATGCGGGACCTGCTCGCGGCGGCCTGCGACCACGGCGACGTGGGAAAACTGGCCGTGACGGCCGAGTCCCCGGACGACGTGCTCGATTTGCTCACTGTCACGCGGGCGGCGACCCGCAGCGGGGACAGGGTGGCGACGATGGCGATGGGCGAACCGGGTCGTCACAGCCGCGCCGTCGCGCCGCTGTACGGCTCGCGAATCGGGTACGCCCCGGTCGACCCCGCGGCGGCGACGGCACCCGGACAGTACGACCTCGCGACGCTCGCGGACCTCGTCGAACGGCTCCAGTCGGGGTGAGGGCGTCTCCCGGAACATTAAACACCCTGTGAGCGCGGACCGTTAACGTGTGAGTGACACCACACCGCGCGGACGGACGGGTCGGAAGCGACCCTGGTTGGCGGCCCTGCTGGCGGTTCTGTACCCCGGTCTGGGCCACATCTACCTGCGCAAGTGGGGGCGCGCGCTGTTGTGGTTCGTGGTCATCATTACGGCCAGCACGTTCCTCATCCCGCCGGACGCCGTTCCCTCGACGCTGTCGCTTGACGCGCTCGTCGACGCCGGGCAGGCGGTCCCGCTACCGGTCAGCCTCGCCATCCTGACGCTGACGTTCCTGAGCATGGCCGACGCGTACTGGCTCGCCCGGCGGACGGCGGAGGATGTCCAGACGGGGACACAGGGACCGGCCACGACGACCACCGACTCGGAGACACAGACCTGCCCGAACTGCGGGAAGGAACTCGACGACGACCTCGACTTCTGTCACTGGTGTACGACGGAACTGCAGACGAGCGCGGAGGACTAGCCGGTCACTTCTCGATGATGCTCTCCTCGACGGCCTCGCCGAAGTGGCGAGCGGTGTCCTCGTAGTAGACGAGAATCTCGTCGCCGGCTTCCAGGTCGGTGACGGCCTTGCGGCCCCCGGCGCGGGTGTTGACCTTGATAGTCTCCGCGTTCTGCAGCAGCGTCTCGATGCGGTCGGTCTCGCCGTCCTCGGCCGTGACTTCGGCCTCGATGCGGAACATCGGCCGTTTCTCTATCTTCGCCCGGCCGACGATAGCCTCGCGGGTGTTGCCCGCGGTGTCGACGACCTGGACCTCGGTGCCGCTGCCGACCTCCGAGAGGTACTTCGTCTCGCCGCCTGGCGTGCGGACGTAGGCGTGGACAGCGCCAGCGTTGACGCGGAACGGGCGAGAGGCGACGTAGGGCGACTCGGCGGTTTCGGCGTGGACGAAGAAGAGGCCGCGGGACATCGAGCCGACGAGCATGCCCTCGTCGTGGTCCATCATCTTGCTGGTGTCGATGCAGACGCGGTCCGCCGAGCCGGTCTGCTCGACGTCGGTGACCTCGGCGTAGGTCAGTTCGAGTTGCTCGCGGGCCATGTCGTCGCGGACCTCGACGGTCTCGCGTATCTCGTCGGGGCTGTCCGTGTCGAGCAGGACGGCGTCCGCGCCGAGTTCGAGCGTCTCGTAGGCGGTGCGGGCCTCCTCGGCGGTCTGGACGCCGGCGACGAGCGTGGTCTCCTCGCCGATGCGGGCGATGAGGTTCTCCAGCGGGATTATCTGCCAGTCCTCGCCGATGACGATTGTGTAGTCGGACTCGGCAGCGACGGCCTCGGCGAAGGCCTCGTAGTCCTCATCGCGGATGCGGACGTACCCGCCCTTCTCTCCGTTGGTGTCGCCGCGGAGCGCCGACAGGTCCGCGGAGCCGGAGAAGTCGCTGGGCAGGGAGACGGTGCCGTCGCCCTCGCCGTGTTTGCCGACGATGGTCGCGTCGGCCTCGGTTCCCTCGTCTTCGGCTTCGAGGACGTGGACGTCGTCGCCGGCGAAGGCGGCGACGTTGACCTCGCCGAGTTCGCGGACGCGCTCGACGTCGTCCTCGTCGACGAGCACCCAGTCGACCCCCGCCTCCAGCCCGGCGGTGATGCGACGCTTCCGGTCCTCCCAGTCGCCAACCTCGTCGTCTGCTTTCAGCCAGACGGAGCGTGTCATGTGGGTACGCTCGTAGTGGGGTGGCTTGAACGTGGCGGATGTCTCCGGTCGGCGGCGTACGGCCGGAGCGCTACAGGTGGCCGTCGATGGCCTCGGCGACGACGGGGTCGGTGCTCCGGTAGTCGTTCCCCAGCGCGTAGCTGTCCAGGTCGGCACGCAGTGTCGACGGGAGTTCGACGGTGACCAGCACGTGTTCCTCGTCGGTGGTCGAGTCCATATCCGAGTCCATTCGCCTCACCGACATAAGCGTGGTGTCGATGTCCGACGGCTGGCTGACGCCGGGAGGATTATTCGCCAGCCGACACTACTGGAAAGTGTGACACAGATACCCCCGGACGCCCGCGACCTGGTGGACCGTCCGACGTTCGCTCACTTCGCGACGATGCTGCCCAACGGGATGCCCCACGTGACGCCGACGTGGGTCGACGCCGACGACGACTACGAGCACGTCCTGGTCAACACCGCCCGGACGCGCCGGAAAGAGCGCAACGTCCGCAAGAACCCCCACGTGGGGATGTCCATCATCGACCCCGACGACCCCTACCGGTACCTCTCGCTGTGGGGGTCGGTCGTCGAACTGACCGAGGACGGTGCGCGCGAGCACATCGACGAACTGGCCGGCCAGTACATGGGCGTCGACCGGTACCCGAACTACGACAGCGACCCCGGCGAGCGGGTCATCGTCCGCATCCGCCCCGAGCACGTCACGACCAACGGGTGAGGCGGTCGGGGCGGTCCCGTCCGTGACTCAAACGGCTATTTGCGCCTACAATACGGTCATTATAGTCTACGGTGTAGGGACTGGTAGTTGCCAGGCTATCCATGAGTACGATTTTCCCGCTACGCGAGAAGGTGAGCCTCGACGACGGACGCGAGCCGCGGCTGGTCGACCTCGACGACGACGTCGCAGACGAGGTGTTCAAGGCGCTGTCGTCGGGCACCACGCGCAGAATCTTCGCCAGCCTGCACGACACGCCACAGACGGCCTCCGACCTCGCGGACGTGACCGACACGTCCGTCCAGAACACGCAGTACCACCTGCAGAAACTGGTCGAGGCGGACCTCGTGGAGGTCGTCGACACGTGGTACTCCGAGCGCGGGACCGAGATGAAGGTGTACGCGCCGACCGACGAGTCGCTGGTCCTCTACGCGGGCAACGACAAGCAGGGATCGCTGCGCGCGCTGCTCAAGCGCGTGGTCGGTCTCGTCGCCCTGCTCCTGCCGGCCTCCGCCGCCGTCGCCTGGCTCGCCCGCCAGTTCGACGGCCAGCCCGGTGGTGGAACGGAGGTCGTCCCCCGGGACTCCGGTGCGGTCCCGGCCCCGGGGACGGAGACCGACGCCGGCGGCGCGGGTATCTACTCCGCCGATGGCGGCGAGGCCGTCACCAACACGTCTGCGAACCCGATGGACACCGCCGACGCCGCCGTCGACGCGGCAGCAAGCCTGGACCCTGCCGTCGCCGCCGGCGCGGCCTTTTTCCTCGGCGGCGCGTTCGTCCTGACCCTCGTCTGGCTCCGCTACTGGCGGTCCTGACACGCCCGGCCCCGCACGCCGACAGAGAATCACTTTCGCTGTTGATAACTTCCAGCAATCTGTTCGTGTAGGATAGTTCCTGTTTGATATTGTGACAATGTGATTTTTGTTACTGATAATGAAGGAATACGGTTATAATAGTGTGGATGATAAAACCAGATAACATGACAGCACCCATTGTCACGATCGCCGGGGCGAAGGGAGGGGTGGGCAAGACGACGACGAGTATCAATCTCGCGTCGGCCATCGCCGGTCCGGAGCGGACAGTGGCCGTCGTCGAGATGGACCTGGCAATGGCGAACTTCGTCGACTTCCTCTCGATTCCCTCCGGTGCTGCCGACCCGACGCTGCACGACGTCCTCGCGGGCGATGCGGAGCCCTTCGACGCCGTCTATCCCTTCGGCGACCACGTCGCGGCGGTCCCGAGCGGGACCACGCTCGACGGGTACGCCAGGGCAGACATGGACGAGTTCCCTCGCGTGCTCAAGCGGTACGCGCTCAAGTTCGACGTCGTCGTCGTCGACACGGGCGCGGGGCTGAGCAGGCTCGTCGTCGACCCCATCGGTCTCGCAGACGGGGCGGTCGTCGTCTCCACGCCCCGCGTCGCGGCGGTCCGGGACGCCGACAAGACCGTCAAGCTCTCCAAACGCGTCGGCACACCCGTCTTCGGGCTGGTCCTGACGCAGTCCGGCACCGGCGCGTCCCCCGGGCCGGAGCGCATCTCCGAGTTCCTGGGCGTCGACCTGCTCGGCCACGTCCCGGACGACGAGGCGGTGCCCAACTCGCAGGACCAGGGCGTCCCGGTCGTGACCCGGTCGCCGGAGAGCCCCGCGGGCTCAACCTACCGCGACATCGCCGACAACGTCCTCTTCGCGCTCTCGACCCACAGCGACGGCAGTCCGATCGACGAGGAC
The DNA here is from genome assembly GCF_037338445.1 of Salinibaculum sp. SYNS191. Taxonomy (NCBI): domain Archaea; kingdom Methanobacteriati; phylum Methanobacteriota; class Halobacteria; order Halobacteriales; family Haloarculaceae; genus Salinibaculum; species Salinibaculum marinum. Next base: position 672,432 of record NZ_CP147838.1, on the reverse strand, counting down.
TTCGAAGCGCCCGACCGGGTGACGGACGAGGGGGCCGCTGCGCCGGCCGTCGACGGTGGCTCCGCCACCCAGTTGGCCGACGAGGAACCCGCCGACGCCGGCGACGACTACGCTCCAGACGACGCGGAGACCGAAGACGACGGGTCCGAGATGGCACCTCCAGAGGAGAGCGACGAAGCGACCGACGAGGGTGTCGCCCGGGCAGCGGAGGCTGCCGAGGGCGAGACCGATTCGCCGTCCGTCGAGGCCGACGAGTCGGAGACGGACGATGAGACGGAAACCGAGTCCGAATACCGCCACTCCGTGGCACAACCGGGAGACACGAACCCGGCTGACAGCACGGACTCCGCCGACAGCACGGACCAGGAAGGCGGCGGCGACGACACCAGCGGCGACGTGAAGGAGACGGCGGAGACCGACGGCACCGAGTCGGTGACGGCTGACGACCAGGCGGACGAGACGGTCGACGACGAACAGGACGACACCGGAAACGACGAACGGGAGGAGGCTGGCGACGACGAACTGGACGACACCGGAAACGACGAACAGGACGAGGCCGTCGACGAGCCTTCGGTCCCAGCGGACGCGGAAACCGACGCGCCTGGACTGGACGACCCAGACGAGGAGGGGGATGCCACGGCCGAGGCTGCGGACACGGAGACTGCCGGCGGGGAGCCGGACTCACGGGGCGACTCGACCTCCGAGGACGCCGTGTCGGACCACACAGACGCTGTTTCCCGGCCCGGGCCAGGGAGAGACGGACCCGAGCGACCGGGTCACGAGTCGGCGGGGGAACCTGCCGAGACGGGCGACCGCACCAACGGCGCGCAGGCGCCGGCAACCGACGCCGCAGAGGAATCCGCCGACGAGCAACCGGCGGAGACGGGGCCAGCGACGGAGAGCGACCCCGTCGGCGAACCCACCGACGAGCAACCGGGAGATGACACGCCGGCAGCGGGTGGCGACGCCACGGACGAATCTGCCGACGAGGGACCGGCGGAGGAGGAGTCGGAGACGGAGACAGACGGATTCGTCGGGCGGTTGCGGGCGTTTCTCTCCTGACGCGACCGGCGAACTCAGACGCCGGCCGGCAGTCCGGCGGCCTCGACGGCCTCCTGGGCGGTCGCGTCCTCGTGGATGACGGCCGCGACGGCCGACGTTATCTTCTCCGGGTAGTCGTGCTGGAAGATGGACCGGCCCATCGAGACGCCCGCCGCGCCGGCGTCCATCGCGCCGCGGACCATCGCCAGCGTCTCCTCGTCGGTGCCCTTCGACCCGCCGGCGATGACCACCGGCAGGCGCGTCGATTCGACGACGTGCTCGAAGGTGTCGGGCGTGCCTGAGTAGGCAGTCTTGATGACGTCGGCACCCAGTTCCTCGCCGAGTCGGACGGCGTGGCCGAGGTCCTCCGCGAACTCCGCGGGGTCGTCCTCGCGGACGTCGTGCCCGCGGGCGTAGGTCATCGCCAGCACAGGCATCCCGTAGTCGGCGGCCGTGCTCGTGAGTTCGCCGAGCTGTGAAATCTGGTCGGGTTCGTGCTCGCTGCCGACGTTGATGTGGAAGGAGACGGCGTCGGCACCGGCGCGGACGGCGTCGGTGACCGTGCCGGTCACGCGCTTGTCGTTCTCGTCGGGACCGATGGAGGTAGAGCCGTTGAGGTGGACGATGTAGCCCGCGCCGTTCTTGTTGTCGTGGACGCGGGAGGCGATGCCCTTCTGGGTCAGAACGGCGTCGGCACCGCCGCGGGTCACCGCGTCGATGGTCGACTCGATGTCCTTGAGGCCTTTTACCGCGCCCAGTGTGATACCGTGGTCCATCGGGACGATGAGGTACCGTCCCCCTGTCCCGATGCGCTGGAGTCGTGCTGCAGTCCCTGCGCTCATTGTGCGACAGTGTGGCAAGTACGATTATGTGCGTTCCGGTTGCGGCCAGTCCTCGGCCCCGACGAGTCGGGCGTCTCGGTGGCTGCCATCGTCACTCCACCCGTGCCTCCTCGCCGGCACCGCGGAGCGCGCCCTGCTTGAGTTCGCGGGCCTTCGCCTCCAGACGGTCCGCCACCGCTCCGGTCGGCTCGTCGTTCTCGTGGCCCGCCGCCACGATGTCGACCAGCGCCGACCCGACGATGATGCCGTCTGCACCCGCGGAGACGATGCGTTCGGCGTGCTCGCCGGTCTTGATGCCGAAGCCGACGGCCTTCGGGACGTCCCAGTCAGTCAGGCGCGCCAGCGACTCGTCGGTCTGGTCGCTCACGTCGTCGCGCGCGCCGGTCGTTCCGAGCCGCGCCTGGACGTAGACGTACCCCGACACCTGCTCGCGCATCCGCTCCAGCCGTTCGCCCTTCGTCGTCGGTGCGACGATGAACACCAGGTCCAGGCCGAACTCGTCGCAGGCCTCCCGCAGCGGCCCCGACTCCTCGGCCGGCAGGTCCGGCACGACGAACCCCTCGATGCCGACCTCGGCTGATTTCTCGACGAACGGGCGTGGCCCTTCCTCGTCGCCGTACTGGTAGATGAGGTTGTAGTAGGTCATACAGACCAGCGGCACGTCCACGTCCAGTTCCTCGACGAACTCGAAGAAGCGACTCGGCGTCATCCCGCCCTCCAGCGACCGCACGACGGCCTCCTGTATCGTTGGTCCCTCGGCGATGGGCTCCGAGAAGGGCAGGCCGAGTTCGATGACGTCGGCACCGCCGCGGGCCAGCGCCTCGACGTACTCGATTGACGACTCGTAGTCCGGGTCGCCGGCGGCGAGATAGGGGACGAAGGCGGGGCCGTCGGCGAAGGCGTCGGCGAGGCTCACAGCGCACCACCGCCGACCTCGCGGAAGACGCTCATGTCGGGCGCAATCGAGAGGTCCCGCTCCATCGTCTCCTCGATGACCGTCTCCAGGTCCTTGTCGCCCCGGCCCGAGACGTTTACGACGACGACGTCGCCGAGTTCGCTATAATTCTTTTCGAGGTACCCGAAGGCGTGAGCCGTCTCCAGCGCCGGGATAACACCCTCGTCCTGGGAGAGGCGGTGAAATGCCTCCAGCGCCGCGTCGTCGTCGACGTTGACGGCCTCGACGCGGCCGGTGTCGACGAGGTGAGCCAGTTCCGGCCCGACGCCGGCGTAGTCGAGTCCGGCGGAGATGCTGTGGGACTCCATAATCTGTCCGTCGGCGTCCTGGAGAATCTTCGTCCGCGCGCCGTGGAGGACGCCCTCGTCGCCGGTCGACAGCGAGGCGGAGTTGGGCGCGACGCCGCTCTCCTCGTCGACCGACAGCGAGGAGCCGCCGGCCTCGACGGCGTACAGCCCGACGTCCTCGTCGTCGACGAAGTGGGCGAACGTCCCCATCGTGTTCGACCCACCGCCGGCGCAGGCCAGCACCGCGTCGGGCAGGCGGCCGGCCTTCTCCTGAATCTGCTCGCGGGCTTCCTCGGAGATGACCGCCTGGAAGTCCCGGACCATCGCCGGGAACGGGGCCGGGCCGACGACGCTCCCGATGACGTAGTGGGTGTCCTCGACGGTCGTCGCCCAGTCGCGCATCGTCTCGCTGATGGCCTCCTTCAGCGTGCCCCGGCCGGCGGTGACGGGGGTGACCTCCGCGCCGTTGGTCCGCATCCGGAAGACGTTGGGCCGCTGGCGGGCGATGTCGGTCTTCCCCATGTATATCTCGCAGGGCATGTCGAGGTGGGCGGCGGCCATCGCCGTCGCGGTGCCGTGCTGGCCGGCCCCCGTCTCGGCGATGATTCGCTCCTTCCCCATGTACTTCGCCAGCAGCACCTGGCCGAGCGCGTTGTTGAGCTTGTGCGCGCCGCCGTGAAGCAGGTCCTCCCGTTTGAGGTAGACCTCCCGGTCGTACCGCGCCGAGAGCTGGTCAGCGCGCTGGAGTGGGAGCGGTCGGCCGCCGAAGTCCCGCAGTCGGTCGCGGAACTCGTCCATGAATCCGTCCTCGTTGTCGAGGACGTACCGCTCGTAGGCGTCCGTCAGTTCCTCGATGGCCGGCATCAGCGCCTCCGGCACGTACTGTCCGCCGTAGTCTCCGAACTTGCTGTCTGCGCTCATTGTGTCTCCGTTCGTGTCAGTCGGCGGGTGTTCGCCGCCACGTCTCCGTCCATGATGGCCGAGCCGACGAGCAACGCGTCGGCCCCGGCCGCCCGCATCCGGGCGACGTCGTCCGTCGTCCCTATGCCGCTTTCCGCTATCAGCGTGACGTTCTCGGGCACCGCCTCGGCCACCCGCTCGAAGGTGCCGAGGTCGACCTCCAGTTTCGCCAGGTCACGGTTGTTGATGCCGATGATGTCCGCGCCGGCCGCCACTGCTTTCTCGACTTCTTCGACCGTGTGTGTCTCCACGAGCACCTGGAATCCCCGGTCACGGGCCGCCGCGAGCAGTCCGGGGAGGTCGTCGACGAAGCGGGCGATGAGCAGGACGACGTCGGCCGCGACGGTATCGAGTTGCCCCTCGCGCAGCACGAAGTCCTTCCGCAGGACGGGCACGTCGACCGCCTCCCGGACCCGCGCCAGCGTCTCCGGACTGCCGCCGAAGTGCTCCGGCTCGGTCAGCACGGACAGCGCCGCCGCGCCGCCGTCGACCATCTGTCGCGCCAGGTCGACCGGGTCGTCCGTCCGCTCCCCGTCTGTCGTCGGGCTCGTCGGCTTGACCTCCGCGACTAGCGGGACGCGGCCGTCCGCCTCCGCGCGCTCGATGGCGCGCGGCAGCGACCGTGGGTCGACAGACACTCGCTCACCGCCGCCCTCGCGCTCGCGGGCCGTCGCCAGTATCGACTGTATCGCCGGCGCGAACTCACTACTGTCCATTAATAGCCACTAGTGAACAGAAGTGTACATAAGACTTGCGTCACGCGGCGTCACCATCCGCCGCACGCACCGGTTCCGTACGGATATATACTCTCTATAGAAATACAACGTCTGGAGTGAAATATCAGGAAAATCAATCGGAACACAATATTTTAAGTGGATAGAACCAGACAATAGAAATAGAGTTCGGACTACAAGCTCTCAGATGAACACTTCACCCATCCCCTGCCAGGTCCCGACCGGAGGCACAGACAGATGAGTTCCCGACGACCTTCGAACGTGGTCTCCGCGGTCATCGAGCGGTTCTCGGCCGACGAGCCGAGCGCGTTCCGCTGTGAGTACTGCGGGCTGGCCCACGACCGGGACAGACCGAACTGCCCGGCCTGTGGCGGTCCGCTGACCGCCGAGTGACCGACGCCAATTTTCAAGCCCCCCCGGTCCCAGTGTCCTGTATGGACGAGGTTGCCGGCATCTACGCCCGCGAATCGACGTTTCTGGACAGGTACGTCCAGGTCGGCATCGCACAGGACCGGGTCATCTCGGTTTCGTTTCCGACCGTGGCCGACGAGGAGGCGGTCTCCGACCACGAACTGCTCGACCGTATCGAGGCCTATCTCGAAGGGGACGCGGACGACTTCGCCGACGTGCAGGTCGCGCTGACGGTCCCGACAGACCGCCGTGAGGTCCTCGACGTCGTCCGCGATATCCCCTACGGCGAGGAGATGACTGTGGAGCAGGTGACGCGTGCGACGCCGGGGTTAGACCCCGAGGAGGAGAGCGACCAGACCCTCGTCCGCGAGGCTCTCGACGAGAACCCCGCGCCGCTTCTCATTCCCGACCATCGGGTCCGCGACGGCCCCAGCGCCGCACCGCCGGCCGTCGAGCAGAAACTCCGCGCCGTCGAGGGCCTCTAGACGAACAATCGGTCCGTGCCCAGTCCCTCGTGGACGACGAACTCCAGGGCGTTCACGAGGTAGTGTGCGATGACGACCACCAGCAGACTCCCCGAGAGGATGTACCCGCCGGCGAGGACGAACCCGAGCCCGCCGGTCACGACGATGCCTGCCCGTCCCTGTGCGCCGTGGCCGAACGCGAACATCGCCGACGAGAAGATGGCGAGTGCCCACGGCGAGATGTCGAAGCCCGCCGCGGGGACGCCGATGAGCGCGGCCCGGAAGATGAGTTCCTCGACGACGGCGATGAGCGGCAGGATGACTCCCAGCAGGAGCACCCAGCCGCCTGCGGTGTCCGGCGTGAGCATCTCGCGCAGGGACTCGTCGTAGGCCGCACCGACGGCGTCTGCCACTGCGGCGGTCGCCTCGTTGGCCAGCCACAGCGCGACGCCGAAGGCCACCCCGATGGCGACGGCGAGAAGGCCGGTCTGCATCGGCTCGGCGGCGATGCCGAGTGCCGCCGCAGGAATCTCGTAGTACCACGCGCCGACGGCGATAGCTGCGCCGAACAGTCCCTGTGTGAACGCGACGTTCGCCAGCAGCGCGCCCGTCGTGAACTCTCCCTGCTCGGGCGGTTCGACGGGGTCGGCCTCCCACGGTTCCGTCCCCTCGTCTGCCTCGTCGCCGTTCGGCGCGGGTGCCGACTCGACCCCGTCGGCTCGCTCGATGGCCGTGACCGCTTCCGATGCCGCACCACCGTCTGTCGCGGACGACCCCTCGTCTGGTCGGTCTGTGACGGCCGTCGTCTGGCCAGCGGTCTCGTCACCTGCCGGTAACTCGGGTGGTGACTCGGTGACGACGCCCTGTGAGAGTCGTGCGAGACCGAGCAGTAGAAACAGAACGCCGATGGTGAGCCCGGTGAAGGGAACCCACCCGGGCACGCCTTACTGCGGGCTCGGGCTGCCCGAACCCCGGCCGACCTCGTGTTCGAGGGCCTGTCCGGTGATGGACTTGAGGCGGTTGACCAGCGAGTCCTTCTCGGTCTCGCCGGCCAGCGCCACGTCGAGCACCTCGGAGATGTGCTGGACCGGGATTATCTCGATCATCTCCTCGTACTCCTCCTCGATCATCACGTCCTGCTCGTTCGCGGCGGGGATGATGACCTTGTCGAGGCCCGCCTTCGCGGCGGCCTCTATCTTGTGCGTGACGCCGCCGACCGGCAGCACGTCGCCGCGCACCGACAGCGAGCCGGTCATCGCGATGTTCTGCGTGACCGGCATGCCCTCCAGCGCGGAGATGACGGCCGTGGCGACGGTGATGGATGCGGAGTCGCCGTCGACGCCGCCCTCACCGGCCTGGACGAACTGGATGTGGACGTCCTTCTCGGAGATGTCCTCGTCGCTGAACTTCTTGATGATGGCGGAGACGTTCTGGACGGCCTCCTCGGCCATCTCCTTCAGTTGCCCGGTGGCGATGACCTCGCCGGGACCCTGACTCGGCGTCACCTCGGCCATGACGGGGAGGACGATACCGCTGTCCTCGCCCATGACCGCCAGCCCGTTGACGCGGCCGACCACGTCGCCGTCGCTGACGGTGAGCTCGTAGTCCTTCCGGCGCTCGATGTAGTTGTCCGCGAGCTGTTGCTCGATGGACCGGGAGCGCCGCTTGGCCTGGAGCACGTCGTCGCGCTCGGTGTAGTCCTTCTCCTCGGAGCGAGCGATGTCGCCCGCGACGCGGACCAGTCCGCCGAGGTCACGGAGCTTCAGCGTCAGGTGCTCCTTGCGGCCGGAGCGGCGCTGGGCTTCGAGGATGAGTTCCTCGATGGCGTCCTCCGTGAAGTGCGGCAGGCGGCCGTCCTTCTCGACTTCCTGGGCCACGAAGCGCGCGTACTTCCGGCGCATCTCCGGGTTGTCCTCGATGGTGTCGTCCATGTACACCTCGTACCCGTAGCCCTTGATGCGCGAGCGGAGCGCGGGGTGCATGTTCTCCATGGCGTCGAGGTTCCCGGCCGCGACCATGACGAAGTCACAGGGGACGGGCTCGGTCTGGACCATCGCGCCCGAGGAGCGCTCGGACTGGCCCGTGATGGAGAACTCGCCCTCCTGGATGGCCGTCATCAGCTTCTGCTGGCTGCGGATGTCGAGCGTGTTGATCTCGTCGATGAACAGCACGCCCTTGTTGGCCTTGTGGATGGCCCCGGCCTCGACGCGGTCGTGGCTCGGGGTCTCCATGCCGCCGGACTGGAACGGGTCGTGGCGGACGTCGCCGAGCAGCGCACCGGCGTGGGCACCGGTCGCGTCCTCGAACGGCGCGGTCTGCTGGTCGGCGTTGCTGACCAGCAGGTTCGGAATCATCGCGTCGTTACCACGGCTCCCGTAGCGGAATGCGAGATAGATGACACCGGCTGCCAGGATGCCCAGCAGAATCTGCTGGACGATGAGCAGCGAGTAGCCGATGACGATGGCGATGATGATCCACATCAGGAAGGTCCGCATCTGGTTGCGCTTGCGGGCTTCCTCCTTGTGGGCCTCGACTATCTGCTCACCCTTGCCCGCTGGGACCGTCCGGACCTTCGGCTCGTTGCCGTCGTCGGGATTGTGGTAGACGAGAACGTCCTGCAGTTCCTCTTTGGGGAGGAGCTGGCTCATGGCCTTGGCAAGCATCGACTTGCCAGTCCCGGGCGACCCGATCATCATCACGTGGCGGCGCTGCTTGGCCGCTTTCTTCACGATATCGCGGGCAGTGTCCTGCCCGATGACCTGGTCGACGAGCCGGTCGGGAACCTCGATGTCCGCCGACGACTCGATCTTGAGCCCGCCGAGCAGGTCCTCTTCGGCTGCCTCCTCGTCGACCTCGACCCCGGCATCGACCGAGACGTCGCTCCCGAGATCCGGGTTCTCGCCGTTCCCGGTCGGCTCGCCGGGGGGCGCATCGCGCTCCTCGACGGGGTCCTCGGAGTCAACGTCCGGGTCGATGCCCGGGGTTTCCTCTTGTTCTCTATTGTTGCTCATATAAACGTTGCTGACACCAGTATGGAGGGACTGTCGACTGATATACTTTCTCCCCTCGCCCAGGATTGCCTTCGCACGTAACCGGGAGACGACGGCGGGTTACTTCCCACATACTCCCCCGATACCCGGACCCGTTTGGTTTTTCAAACCGGCCCTCCACTGGAAGACAAATGGAGACCACACGGGGATTTCTCGTCGGCCGCTTCCAGCCGTTCCACAGCGGCCACCGCCAGCTCGTCGCCGACATCGCCGGGGAGGTGGACGAACTCGTCATCGGCATCGGCAGCGCCGACGCCTCCCACACCGTTCACAACCCCTTCACTGCGGGCGAGCGGCTGGTCATGATTTCGAAGGTCCTGACCGACGTCGACCTCCAGACCTACGTCGTCCCGCTGGAGGACATCGACCGCAACGCCGTCTGGGTCAGCCACGTCGAGAGCATGTGTCCGCCCTTCGACGTCGTGTACTCGAACAACCCGCTGGTCATCCGGCTGTTCAACGAGGCGGACTACGAGGTCCGGGACTCGGCGATGATCGACCGCGACCGCCTGCGCGGGACGCTCATCCGCGAGGACATCGTCGACGGCGAATCCTGGACCGACCGCGTGCCGCCGGCCGTCGTCGAGACCATCGAAGAAATCGACGGCGTCGCCCGACTCCGGCGCATCGCCGACAGCGACGCACACGAGGACTGACCCGCCAGGCCCCCATCCCCACCCCCACATTCTACAAGGACGCGCGACGCAGTATCTCCCGATGATAACGCTCAGTTCCGACTTCGGCTGTGCCTACCCGGCGGCGATGAAGGGCGTTCTCCTCTCGCGGACCGACGCCCGGCTGGTCGATGTCGACCACGAGTTCCCCCGGCAGGACGTCCGTGCGACGGCCTTCTGGCTCCGCGAAGTCCTGCCGTTCTTCCCGCCGGCGGTCCACCTGGTCGTCGTCGACCCCGGCGTGGGCACGGACCGGAGCGCACTGGTCGTCCGCGCCGGCGACCACGCCCTCGTCGGACCCGACAACGGCGTCCTCCTGCCCGCCGCGCGCCGCATCGCGGCCGACACCCCGATTCGGACCTTCGAGGTCGACTACGACCAGGCTGACCCGACCACCGCCGACCCGACGGCCGTCACCTGGCCGCCACGCCCGTCCAGTTCGACGTTCCACGGCCGGGACCTCTTCGCGCCCGCCGCCGCCCGCGTCCACGAACTCGGCGTCGACGGCTTCGAGGCCGACGAGGCGTTCTCGCCGACCGACGACGTGGTCGACCTCCGGCTCCCCGACCCGGACATCGACGACAGCGGGGCACTGGGCGAGGCCCTCGCCGTCGACAGCTTCGGCAACGTCATCACGAACATCCCAGGGACCGTGCTGGCCGACCACCTCGGGGACCACGTGAAGGTGAACGGCGTCTGGGCCTCGACCCGGCAGGCCTACGACGACGTCGACCCCGGCCACCGGGTGGTCACGGTCGGCAGTCACGGCAACGTCGAACTCGCCGTCAACCAGGGCCGCGGCGACGAGACGTTCGGCGTCCGCGCCGGCGGCCGTGTCCGGGTGACCTGGTAACGCCGCCCGCTCACTCCGCGGCCTCGCGTATCCGCTCCAGCACTTCCCGCCGGTCCCCGCCCGGCTGTGCCTCGACTGTCACGTCCGTCGCTCCGCCGACGCGCTCGACGACCGTCGCCAGGTCCTCCAGCGGGTAGATGCCCCCCGCCATCGCGAAGGAGTCGGGGGTCGGCCAGATGGCAGCCCACACCCGGACGGAGAGTTCCGGCGTTCGTCCGGGTATCTCCAGTGCCCCACCGGACAGCGGATAGCCCGCGTCGTACTGGAAGGCCTTCGCCGTGCGTCGCCCGCGCAGGCGCAGGTCCTTCGAGCCGGTCTGCTGGACGTGTAACAGCCCGTCCTCGCCCAGGCTCTTGCGGAACTCCCGGCTCGCGTACTTCGCGGCGATGCCCAGGACCTTCTCGGTGGTCTCGTCACCCGGCGGCGCCCGGCTGAACGACAGCGCCGTGGTGAATATCGCCCTGGGGGTCTGTTCGATGCCGTCGGGCATCAGCGGGCGGAACTGCTCCAGAAAGGCGGGGTTCTCGTAGACGGCGTTGACGGACCTGACAGTGACGATGGGGCTGTCGAAGGCCGTCTCGGCCCACTCCTGGACCCGCTCCCACGGTTCTGTCTCGACGTGCGGGGGCTCTGACACAGCCGAGCGTACGTACTGCGTGGAAGTGAACGTGCCGAAAAATTGGCGGTTGTCGGACGGCTGGAAGCCGATTTGCTCGGCGCTTTCTCACCGCTGAGTACTGCCTCGGGATAACCCCTCGGCCGGTTACTCGGCGCTTTGCATCAGCGCAGACTGCGTGGCTCGGTACAGACCTCGCCAGTCACTCGGCGCTTTCTCACCGCTGAGTACTGTCTCGGGATGAACCCTCGACCGATTACTCAGCGCTGATGACGTCGTCGATGCGGACGATCATCGTCGCGGCCTCGGTGGCGGACTCGACGGCCTCGCTCTTGACGGCGGCGGGGTCGAGGACGCCGTAGTCGACGGGGTCGGCGATGACGCCCGTCTGGCCCTCGCTGATGACGCCCGCGCGGCCGGTCTCCTCGTGCTCGGAGCGGAGGTCGACCAGCGCGTCGATGGGGTCCAGACCGGTGTTCTCGGCTAGCGTGCGCGGGAGCACGTCGACGGCGTCCGCGAAGGCCTCGACGGCCAGCTGCTTGCGGCCCTCGATGCCGGCGGAGGTCTCGCGGATGTGGTCGGCGATGGCGATCTCCGTCGCGCCGGCGCCGGGGACGACGCCGCCCTCGTCGAGCGCGGCGGTCACGACGTCGAGCGCGTCACGGAGCGCGCGCTCCAGTTCGTCGACGACGTGGTCGGTGCCGCCACGGGCGAAGATGGTGACGGCTTCGGCGGCCGCGCCGCCCTCCACGAAGACGAGTTCGTCGTCGCCGAACTTCTCGACGCGGATGGTCCCGGCTTCGCCGAGGTCGTCGGCTTCGAGCGTGTCGACCGAGCCCACGCGGTTCGCGCCGGTGGCCGAGCAGATGGACTGGACGTCGTCGCTGTCCAGACCCTCGAAGGCGAGGATGCCCTTCTCGGCGAGGTAGGAACCGACGCGGTCCTCGACGTCACCGTCGACGAACAGGACGTCGGCACCGACTGCCTCGATAGCATCGGCGTAGCCGCGGAGTTCGCTCTCCTCGGCCTCGATGGCGGCGTTGAGCTGGTCGACGTTGGAGACGCTGTACTCGGCGTCGACGTTGCTCTCGCGGACTTCGAGGTCGGCGTCGACGACGGCGATGGTCGCGTCCTCGACGCGGCGGGGCATCTCGTCGTGGACGGGTTCCTCGTCGACGATGACGCCCTCGATGAGCTCGGTCGCGCTGGAGGACGCGCCGGCCTGGGCGTGGATGGTGATGTTGTTGCGGTCGACGCCCTTCTCTCGGTCGCCGTCGACGTGGCTGATGGCGTCGACGACGGTGCGGGCGAGGGTCTCCGCGGCGACGTCGCCGGTGCCCTTGCCGGTCATGCTCGACTCGGCGACCTCGACGAGCTGGTCGTCGCTGACGTCGCCACCGAGCGTGACCTCGTCGATGGCCTCCTGAGCGAGCGCAGCGGCCTCGTAGTACCCCTCGACGATGGTGGTCGGGTGCACGTCGTCGTCGAGCAGGTCCTCGGCCTGCGAGAGCAGTTCGCCGGCCAGGACGGCTGCCGTCGTCGTGCCGTCGCCGACTTCCTCCTCCTGGGTGTCGGCGACCTCGCTGAGCATCTGCGCGGCCGGGTGCTCGATGTCCATCTCCTCGAGGATGGTCGCGCCGTCGTTCGTGATGACGACGTCGCCGTCGTCGGAGACGAGCATCTTGTCCATGCCGCGCGGGCCCAGTGTGGTCCGTACGGCCTCGCTGACGGCCTTCCCGGCCGTGATGTTCGATGACTGTGCGTCCTCACCGCTCGTGCGACTCGAGTCCTCGTCGAGAATGAAAAGGGGCTGTCCGCCCATGCGTCGCTGTCCAGATGACATCTTTGAATTCCTCGCTTAAGACGTCGTTAGCGGTTCTATATAAAAGTTACTGTCTCCGGCGGACCGTCCGGCAGCCGTTTCGCGCCACCTCACCTCGGTCCGCACCCGGGACGGCCCGACGCGGGGCGATAGCCCGACACGCCGACGACGGACAGGACGTTTTATTACCCGAAGTCAGAAAGAACAGACAGATGCTGGAACTGGAACACGGGTTCAGGGTCGTCGACACCCACATCGAGATGGAACCCGACGCGGACCGCCGTGCGGACGCCGCCGGGGACCCCGAACAGGTCGAGCGCGAACTCCACCAGGCCGGCATCGTCCGCGCGCTCGTGTTCCCCGGTTCCCGAGAAGGGTCGTACCTCAAGGCCAACAACGCCGTCGCGCGGATGAGCGTCGGCCGCCCGTTCGTGGCGATGGCCCGTATCAACGGCGCCCGCGACCCCGGCACCGGCGCTGGCTCCCGGCTGCGAAACATCACCGCCTCCCGCAAGGACCACCACACCTCCCCCGACGACGTGGAGCAGTACGCCTACGACGACCGCTTCGCGGGGTTCAAGCTCCATCCGGTCCGCGACGGACTACCCGACGAGGCGGTGCTGGAAGCGCTGGAAGCGGCCGGACTCCCGGTCCTGACCTACGCCGGCCACGGCTTTCCGCCCGAGTCGCTGTCGGAGACGCTCCTGCGATACGACGTGCCGCTCGTCGTCTCCCACTTCGGCGGCCATCCCCTCGACACCGGGATGATGCACGCGGCCATCGACCTGCTCGACAGCCACGACGGCTGTTACCTGGACACGTCCTACGTGCGGCTGCGCGAGCCGCTGGAACGGGCCGTTCGCGAACACCCCGACCGGGTCCTCTTCGGGAGCGGCGCGCCGGGGGCGCACCCGAACGTCGGCATCATGGAGATTCTCACCCTCGACGTCCCGGAGGACGCGATGCGGAAGGTGTTCTCGAAGAACGCGTCGCGGGTCGTCGACGAACTGGCTCCTTAGGACCGCCAGTCGTAGACCGTCACCGGCCGGTTCGTGCTCGACGAGCGGCCGTTGGGGTTCCGCCGGGGCGTGCGGTCCAGCCGCCGGTTTATCAGGCCGTCTTTCGTCCCCCCGGCGAGATTGACGACCACGTCGCGGCCGGTTCCGAGCCACTCCGACGGCCGCGCCTCGCCCCCGAGGACGGCCCGCAACTCTGCGACGGCGTCTGACCCGGCGTGGCCGACAAGCCGTCGGGCGATAGTGGGTCGCAGGCCGTAGTTCTTGACGAGGCGGTACGCCAGCGACCGGTACTTCCAGCCCCAGTCGGTCTCTGGCTCGCCGCCGTCGGTCCCGACGTCGCGGCGGACGGACATCTCGTCGTCCCACGAGACGCCGTAGTCGCGGCCGGCCAGCCGGTGGGCGAAGTCCCGGGCCCCGCCGATGTCGAGGTACTCGTCGAAGCCGTCGAGTTCGTCCAGCGGCTCCCGGCGGAAGGCGACGTTGCCCTCGTTGAAGTAGGTCACCGACCGGCCCTTGATTTCCCGCGACTCCTTCTCCTCCGTCTCGATGCCGGCGGCGAGTTGCGTGTGGGTCGGCCCGGTCACGGCTGCCGCCTCGGATAATCCCTCCACGACCGCGTCGTACCACGTCTCGGTCACTGACAGGGTGTGGTTGACGAGCGCGATGGTGTCCCGGCTGGCGTGGTTGATGCCGGCGTTGCGCGCGGCGTTGATGGTCCGGTCGGCCATCTCGACGAGGACGTCCACGTCGTCGCGGTCCCGGACCATTCCCGTTGTCCCGTCCGCGGAGGGGCCGTTGACGACGATGACCTCCGCGTCGGGGACGAACTCGGCAATCGCGTCCAGCGAGCCCGCGAGTTCGTCGCGGGCGTTCAGGGTCGGCACGACTACCGAGATGTCCATACCTGTGGGTAGCACCCCCGAGACCTAAAAATGTCGCGGGGTCGCACCCGCCGTCAGACGCGAGCGTCCCAGTACGAGACGGAGGCGAGCACGTCCCCGATGCCGGTCGCGCCGAGTCTGCGGTCGAGCGTGCGAAACGTCGAGGCGATGCTGTTGGGCACCTTGCGGTAGAAGCCGTAGGGGAGAATCCAGTCGTGTTCGACCCCGGCCAGTTCCAGGCCGGCCCCGGTGAGCAGGTCCGCGACCTCCCCGCTGGAGTACAGCCGCGACCCCATCGGCAGCGCCCAGTTGTACAGCGACCGCGTCGAGAACCGGTTGAACGTGTCGAAGAATATCTGCTCGCGTGACACACGCCGCATCTCGGCGAGGTACTCCGCCGGCGTGTCCGCGAGGTGGAAAAAGCGCATCGCGAAGACGGTGTCGAAGTGGTCGTCCGGGAACGGGAGCCGCGCGGCGTCCCCGCGCAGCAACTCCAGCGAGTCGTCGACGCCGACCTGTCGCGCCTTCTCTCGGCCCTGCTGGAGCATCGGAGCGGAGATGTCCAGCCCGACGATGTCGGCCCCGCGGTCCGCCAGCATCGCGGTGAACCGGCCGGTCCCGCAGGCTATCTCCAGAATCTTCCGGTCCGCGACCGGACCGATAGCGTCCAACACGGCGGCTTTCTCCCGTTCGTCGATGAGTTGTCCGCCGCGGGAGAACCGCTTGTCCTCGTAGGCCTCCGCCACGTCGTCGGCCTGATACCACTCCTGTCCTTTCACGCTACCTCACTCTCGCCCCCCCGGAATTAAAATGCTATTGGAACCGTACCGCCTGCCGGTCGCTCCCGCCCCCCGACGACGTTGACTGGTTCAGGCCCCCATCTCCCGTGGTCGGCAAAAATTGTCAGGTGAGTTTGTATTAGGACTCTAATGCTGAATTAACATTCGATATTCTTTTGCGGCATCTATAGCAAACATTTACAAGTTCTGGCGCAGGAAGCGGACGTATGAGTACAAAAATCGGTGAAACCTCTGAAACCCTCTCGGCCGACGAGTTCGAAGACCGCCTGCGTGAGCTTCCGCCGAGTGCGAAACTCGTGGCGAAGGTACTGGAGATAGACGAGCCGCTGTCCCAGAGCCAGCTCGCCGAGGAGTCGCTGCTGCCCGACCGGACCGTCCGCTACGCGCTGAACCGCCTGGAGGAGGAGAACCTCGTCATCTCCCGGTACAGTTTTCACGACGCCCGCAAACAGGTGTACTCACTCGTAGAGTGAGTGTCCACCGCGTTCCCGTTCCGGTGAGGACCCGCGCGCCCACTGGCAAGACCGCCGCCTACGTCGTCGGTGACGGGGACGCACTGCTCGTCGACCCCGCCGACTGGACGGACGACCTCGCCGCCGCCGCGGCCGCCAGGGACGTCGGGCACGTCGCCGTCACCCACCACCACCCGGACCACGTCGGTGGACTCGCTGACGCAGTCGCCGACCTCGACCTCACGGTGTGGGCTCGCGCCGGCCGCACGGACGACTTCGCCGCCGCCACCGGCGTCGACCCGGACCGCTCTTTCGCCGCTGGCGACACGATTCCCGCCGGTAGCGGCGTCTCCGTCCTCGACACGCCAGGGCACGCCCCGGAGCACGTCGCGTTCGCCGCCCCGGACGGCCTCGTCAGCGGCGACCTCGCGGTCGCGGAGGGGTCGGTCGTCGTCGGCGCGCCCGAGGGCGACATGCGCGCCTACGTCTCGTCGCTGCGCCGGCTCCACGCCCGCGACCCGGACCGGCTCTACCCCGGCCACGGCCCCGTCGTCGAGGACCCGCGCGCGACCTGCCGGCGACTCGTCGACCACCGCATTGCCCGCGAGCGGAAGGTCGAAGCGGCCGTCGCCGAGGGTGCCACGACGCCGGACGGGATTCTCGACGCCGCATACGACAAGGACGTCTCCGCCGTGCGCGACCTCGCCCGCGCCACGGTCGTGGCCCACCTGGAGAAACTGGCTGTCGAGGGCCGCGTCCGCTGGGACGGCGCGACCGCCGGCCCGCCGTAGCGCCGACGGCCTTTTCCCGACGCCCGCGTAGTCTCCCCCGTGGAGAGTCTGGAAACTGAACTCGCCCGCGCACGGGACCTGTCGGTTGCGGACATCGCCGACGCCATCGAGTCCATCGGCTTCGAGTGCACCCGCTGTGGAGCCTGCTGCAAGGCCGCCGAGGGCTGTGGCGACGACGGCGACGCCTCGGAGAGCGGTGACACGGAACCCCACACGGCGACGGTCTTCCCCGACGAGATACGCCGGCTCCAGTCGGCCGGCGACTACGACTTCCGTGACGTGGCGCGGCCGATGCCCTACGGTCTCACTGAGGGCGAGGACGGCCCGGAGGGGGAAACCTTCGAGTGGGCGCTCCAGACCGACGACTGCGGCGACTGCGCCTTCTACGAGGAGACGGCCGACGAGGACGGAACGGTGAGCGGTGCGTGCACGGTCCACGACGACCGGCCGCTAGTCTGTCGTACCTACCCGTTCAGCGTCGCGCTCGGCGGAACGAGCCAGCCGATGGGCGAGGCCGTCGACCGCGAGGGGATGGTCCGCGCCCACGAGTGTGAGGGGCTCGGCAGGGACATCTCGCCCGACGAGGCCGCGGACCTGGCGGCGGCGCTGAAAGAGCGGGCCGTCCGGGAACTGGAGGAAGCCATCGCCGTCAGGGACGCCTACGAGCCCGCGTCCGTCGATTCCGGTGAAGTCGTCGTCCACGACTCGGAGGGCGCGAAGCGACCGGACGGCACCCCGCTGTAGGCCGCTCGGAGCGAGTACGTGCAGTATCGTTCGGACGACAACTACTTTGAGGGTGGCCTGCGTGGGTGCCGACGGAGGTCTAACTACCTTGGAAATCTCGAATAAGCTGCTGTGTCTGTTCAGTGCGAACGTCGAATCCGCAGGTGACCGCTACGTCATCGAGGTACCGAAGCGCGAACTCGAAACCGGCTCGATTGCGGACGGGGAAACCTACCGCGTGGCTCTCATCTCGACCGAGGCCGACGGCGAGACGAGCCAGGAGGACGACGACAGCACCGCACCGGGTGAGCCACAGCCGCCGGTCGAGGCCGGCGAGATTCGCTACGTGGAAATCGAGGACATCGGGAAACAGGGCGACGGCATCGCTCGCGTGGAGCGGGGCTACGTCATCATCGTCCCCGACGCCGAAATCGGCGAACGGGTCAAGGTCGAAATCACCGAGGTCAAGTCGAACTTCGCCGTCGGCGAGATCATCGAGGAAGACATCTGACCGTTCGCGCCCGTACCACTCCCGGCCCGATTTTGGGTCCCGGTCGCGTCACAGTCCCCGCAGAGAGCGGCGAAACCGCACGACATCGCGGCGTTAACCGACCGTACCAAACCGGCTAAGGGTGGGCCTACCGTCCGACCTGGTATGAGCGCGACTGTCGCCGCCAGCGCGGACTCGCCGAACCTCACAGAGAAACAGCGCCGCATCCTCGAGTACCTCCGCTCGAACGCCGACACCCAGACCTACTTCAAGTCACGCCTCATCGGGGACGCCCTCGACATGTCGGCAAAAGAAGTCGGCACCAACATGACGGCGCTGCAGGACTCCGACGTCGGCATCGACGTCGAGAAGTGGGGCTACTCCTCGTCGACCACCTGGATGGTCACGTCCTGAGACGGTCACTCGGGGTCGTAGGCGACCAGGTCGTCCGCCCGTGCCGCCACCCGCGCGGCCTCGGGCCCGAACGAATCCGCGTACTGCACAAGCAACATGAGGAGCGTCTCCGGCCGCTCGATGGCGTAGCCGTCCTCCCGCGAGAGCAGGCCGGCCTCGGCCATGTCGGCGGCGTGTTTGCTTATCGTCGGTCGGGACACGTCCAGCGCCTCGGCTATCGTCACCGCCGACGCGCCCGGATTCTCCAGCAGCGTCACGACCATCCCGCGCGGGGTCTGCTTCCGGAGGTACCCCAGCGCCACCTGCTCGAATTCGCTGAACCGGTTCGCCGGGAAGTACCGGCGGTAGTCGCCGTCCTTGCGGCTCTCGACTGCGCCCTCGTTTTCGAGCCGTCGGAGGTGGTGTTGGGTCTCGCCGGTCCCGAGTTGCAGGTCGTCGCGGACCTTCGAGAAGTGTGCGCCGGGCGTCGCGGTCAGGTAGCCCGCGATGGCGTCAGGGGCGTCGCTGCTGCTCGCGCTCGCCAGTCCGACGAGCGGACTCGCCGCTCCGAGTGCGGCGAATCGTCGCAGCGTTGCACGCTTTGACTCGTCGACGTCCCCCGACCGGTCCCCGGCCATAGAACCTGTTTGGCGGGACACCGGCAAAACATCTTCGCTCCGTGATACCTGTTACCAGAAACGTGCGAAGTCGTTAGTTGTTGCTCTCGTCGCCCGATTCGGTGGGGTTGAAGTCCGTCCCGCCGTCGCCCATCTCCGAGTCCATCTCCTCGATGACCTCGTCGGGGTCCTTGATGTCGGCGGTGGCCTCGCCGGACTTGACGGCCTGGGCCTCCTGTTCCATCTGCTCGACGTCGATGACGCTCTCCTCGTCGTCGAGTTCGCCCAGGATCTCCTCGATGTCGTCGAGACCCAGCATCTCGCGGGTCTCCGCGTCGAACTCCAGCCCTTCGAGGACCTCGCCGTTCTCCTTGGCGTCGCTGCCGGTCAGGTGCTTGCCGTAGCGACCCACCAGCGACGTGAGTTCCTGGGGCAGGACGAAGGTGGTCGACTCGCCCTGGCCGATGCTGGCCAGCGTCTCCATCCCCTTGTCGATGACAGCGCGTTCGCCCATCGACTCGGCGGACTTCGCGCGCAGGACGGTCGAGATGGCGTCACCCTGCGCTTCCAGAATCTGGCTCTGCTTTTCACCCTGGGCGCGGATGATGTTGGACTGCTTGTCACCCTGCGCTTCCTCGATGGAACTGCGGCGTTCACCCTGCGCCTCCAGAATCATGGCGCGGCGGCGACGCTCCGCGGACGTCTGTTGCTCCATGGCCTGCTGGACGTCCTTCGAGGGGTTGACCTCGCGGACCTCGACGCTCTCGACGCGAATCCCCCACTCGTCCGTGGGTTCGTCGAGTTCGGTCCGTATCTTCGCGTTGATCTGCTGGCGCTTGTTCAGCGTGTCGTCCAGTTCCATGTCGCCCAGCACGGCCCGCAGCGTGGTCTGGGCGAGGTTCGAGACGGCGCGCTTGTAGTCGTCGACCTGGAGGAAGGCCTTCTCTGCGTCCATCACCTTGATGTAGACCACGGCGTCGGCGGTCACCGGGGAGTTGTCCCGGGTGATTGCCTCCTGGCGGGGCACGTCCAGGGTCTGCGTCCGCATGTCGAACGGGTACGTCCGTGTGACGAAGGGGACGATGAAGTTCAGGCCCGGTTCGAGCAGGCCCTGGTAGCTACCGAATCGCGTGTAGGCGTGTTTCTCGTATGCGTCGACGATGACGACGCTCTTGTAGGCCGTTACGATGGCTATCAGCAGGAGGATTCCTGCGACGAGCGGGAACGCATCGAGCGTCTGTAGCGGTACTGCGGGGAGCATGGTACTCGACCTTGGTGTCGGCCGGGCAAAAGTGTTTGTCTGATGACCGTCGGGGTTCAGGCACTCGATTCCGACTCTGTCTCGCGCTCCGACTCCGTCTCCTCGCGGGACCGCGCCAGTTCGCGGTCTATCTCGTCGGTCGCGGACCCGAACGACTCGACGGTGAGGACGTTCCCCCCACCGGGGTCGACGACCATTACCTCCTCGCCGACCGGAATCTCGCCGTCGACGCTTCTCGCCCGGTAGTAGGGGTTGAAGCCGCCGTCTTCGAGTTTCACCTCGCCGTCCTGGGGGGTGACGCGCTCGGTGACGCGGCCGACCTGGCCCCGCAGCGAGGCGGAGTCGCTGGTCCGGTCTTTCCCCTCGCCGCCGTACAGGTCCAGTTGCCGGTACCCGTACAGCGTCACGGCGGCGCTGACCAAGACAACGGCCGTCATGACGAGCAGCGTCACGACCGTGCCGAGGCTCGCGGGGATGAGTAGCCCGACCAGTCCGGCCGCGAACAGGGCGACGCCGACGACGAAGAAGTGGGCGCCGGGGATGAACGCCTCCGCGATGATGAGCCCAGCACCGACTAGCAGGAGCAGATAGGGGAGACTCAGGCCGATTATTTCCACGGCTGCCATACACCCTGATTGGTGTGCAGGCCGGATAACACTTCGGGAGGCCAAACCTCACCGTTTCCGTCCGCCGGTTTCCGGTTCAGACCAGGTCCGCGTACTCCTCCCTGGCGAGGGCGAACAGGTCGTCGACGATGTCGGGGTCCACGGTCCAGAAGCTGTCGTACAGCGCCGGTTCGTGTTCCTCCGAGACCAGCGCGGCCTTGCGCTCGTCGTTCCCGTTCCCGTCGTACAGCAGGAACCAGTGGTCGCGGAACTGCTCGCCGGCGTCCTCGACGACCTCGAACGGGGGCGACTCGATGTCGGTGTCGGGATAGCCGTAGACCCTGACGTCGACGCCGGCCTCGGCGAGGCGTTCGTAGACCGAGCGGGTCCGCTCGGATTCCTCGATGACCGACAGTTCCTGGAACCCGGCGAGCAACTGGCCGCCGGCCTCTCGCAGCGCCAGCCGTTCGAAGTGCCGCGAGATGCCGACCATCCGCTGTCTGGTCGTCTCCGGCGAGACGGTTATCCGCTCGCTCGGGAGAATCGGCAGTCCCGGCAGGTCCTCGACCTCGCCACCGGCGAGGAGGCTCTCGAAGTCGACCTCCGAGGGCCACCGCTCGTCGACCGACACCGCGCCGTACACCTCGTCGCCGTGGTGGAACACGCCGAGGTTCGCCGGCTCACCGCGGCCCGTCGTGTCGGTTCGGACCGCGACGCCGGAGCCCGCCAGCTCCGCCCCGATGGTCTCCAGTCGCTCCTCCGTCCCGTCGTGGTTGTAGACCGTCAGCGTCACCGACTCGGCGCGGAGGCGGTCCAGTAGCGCCTTCATGGTTCGACACCTCCCGGTCCATCGTAGCGGTGCCAGCCGTCGGGGGCTTCCTCCCGGCCCTCGATGCGGACCTCTGTCGTCGATTCCGACCGCCGGACCTCGACGACGGCGTCGAACAGGCCGACCAGCGCCCGGTTCTCGCTCCTCTCGATACCGTCGGTGTCCAGCGTCGCGACGACGGCCCCGCCGACCTTCTCGATGCGCTGGACGAGCGCGTGCAGGAACCGGTAGACCGGCTCGATTTCGGCGTACATCAGCATCGTCGCCACGTTGTCGACGAGCAGCCGCGACCCGCGCCGCCTCGACTCGGGGATGTTCTCCAGCGCCCCCGAGACGGCCATCGCGATGCCGGTGAGGTCGCTCGGCGACTCGACGCTGCGGGTCCACTCGTCCGTCGACCCGCTGTCGACCGGCAGACAGTCCACGACGAGCACTCTGTCCGTCTCGTTGCCGCCAGCCTCGCGAAAGGCACTCCGCAACTGCCCGGCCGTGTCGGCCGTCGTGACGGCAATCGGCTGCCCACCGCCCGAACTCGCCGTCGATAGAAGTTCCACACCAATCTCTTGCTTTCCGACCATGGCCGGTCCCTGGACGAGTACGCTCGCCGCGTCCGGACCGGGCGGAAACACGTCGCGAAGCGCGACACCCTCCTCCGCTCGGCGCTCTTCCGCCCGTGAGTTGGCCGACATCTCAGTTCACGTGTGGCAGTCGGGGACTACCGATTAAAGTCCTTTGGCACCGCCGGCCGCGGTTCAGACCTGTCGTTCGACGACGAACCGGGTGAACGCCCGGAGGTGGTCGGCAGCCTCGGGGTCCAGGTCGAGGCCGTCGAGGTGGTCGCGGGCGCTCGACGCGAGGTCGTGGGCCGTCTCGCGCGCGAACTCGATGCTGCCGGTCGACTGCATGATGTCTATCGCCTTCAGAATCTCCTCGTCGGTGTTGTCGTCCGCCCAGAGCAGTTCCTCCAGACGGGCTACCCGCTCCGGCGGGGCGTTCTCGGCGGCGTGGATGACCATCAGCGTCTTCTTGCCCTCGCGGATGTCGTTGCCGAACTCCTTGCCGAAGTCGCCGGACTGGTCGAGCGTGTGCTCGACGTCGAGGATGTCGTCGCCGATCTGGAACGCGATGGACATGTCCTCGGCGTAGCGGGCGATTTGCTCCTCGACCGCCTCGGACTGGCCGGTGACGATGGCCGCCAGCCGGGTGACGATGCGGGCGAGACAGCCGGTCTTGCACGCGCACATCTCGAAGTACTGCTGTTCGTCCACGACGACCTCCTTCTGGTTGTGCCAGCGGATGTCCATGCCCTGCCCGAGGTGGGTCCGGTTGAGTTCGTGGGTGAGCATCTCGTAGGCCGCCAGCTTTCGCTCCGCCGAGAGGTCCGCGCTGTTGCGCGCGATGACCTTCAGCGGGACGAAGTACATCGCGTTGCCGGCGTTGAGGGCGATGTCGGTGCCGTGGCCGTGGTGGAGGGCGGGGTCGCCGCGGCGCTTCCGGGCCTCGTCTTCCACGTCGTCGACGATGATGGTGCCGTTATGGAGGATTTCGGGGACACAGGCGTAGGAGAGGTACTCCTCGGGGTCGTCGCCGAAGGCCTCGACGGCGACGAGAAAGAGGACCGCCCGCCAGCGCTTGCCGCCCCGGTCCAGCAGTTCCCAGATGGGGTCGGCGAGCGCCGCCTGCATCGCTTCGGGGTGATACCGGTAGCTCGGGTCCCCGAAGAAGTCCGACAGGTATGGCTCGTCGATGTGTCGCGGGAGCAACTCCTTGATGGCGTCGTCCACCACCGGCCGCCACTCCGCGAGTACGTCCTGCATGCGGGAAGGTGCGATGGGGTGGCTCAAAAAACCCCCTGTGCGGGTGCGGGCCGCGCGTACGCCCGTCCGGACGCCGCCGGGCGCTCGGGGACTGCGCCCACCCCTTCAGACGCGCCGCGTCCACTCAGACCCGGTCGCGGAGTGTCTCGCTCCGCGACAGGAACTGCGTGCGAATCGTCTCGATGGAGTCGGAGCGGAGTTCGTAGGCCAGGTCGGGTGGCTCACCCGCCCAGGACCCGTCTTCGAGGACGTTCCCCGCCTCGTAGGCCAGGAGGCGGTCGTCGGCCGTCATCACGCGCTCCCACTCTGTCTCGTCGGGCGGGTCGACGTCCAGCGCCCGCCAGATGGCGTCCAGTACCTCGGCCTCGACGCGCTCGAAGACGTCGTACCTGGCCTTGAGCGGGCGCGGGACGTCGCC
Organism: Salinibaculum sp. SYNS191; assembly: GCF_037338445.1. NCBI lineage: Archaea > Methanobacteriati > Methanobacteriota > Halobacteria > Halobacteriales > Haloarculaceae > Salinibaculum > Salinibaculum marinum. Next base: position 648,627 of record NZ_CP147838.1, on the reverse strand, counting down.
GACGTACGCCTCGGCGGCGTCGTGGAACAGTCCGAGCAACTGGAGCCGGGGTTCGTCCTCGGGGAGTTCCCGGCTCACGTGCAGCGAGTGATGGGCGACGCTGTAGAAGTGCTGACAGTGTCCCCCGAAGCGGCAGGTGTGTGCCAGCCCGGCGGCGATGTCGTCGAGGTCTACCGCCTCGGCCACCGGATCGAAGACGTCGAACTGCCGGCCGGTGTACGTCTCGACGACGCCGACGTCGGTCCAGGGGTCTCCCATTCGGACCCAGGTCGCGGTCCCACCGTTACCAATCCACCGAAGTTCGCGCGGGCGGCGTCCCCGAAGCCATTAGGCCACGCCGGTCGGAGTGGGCGCATGCACTGGATTGGCGAGACGTTCACGAGCGACGCCGGCTGGTCCCACCTGGAACGGCTGGTCGACATCGCGCCGCGGATGGCCGGCAGCGACGGCGAGCGTGCGGCCGCCGAGGCCACGCGGGACGCGCTGTCCGAAGCCGGAGCCCGCGACGCCCGCCTGGCGGAGTTCGACATCCACGGCTGGACGCGAGGGACGAGTTCCATCGACGCCGACGGGACCGAACAGGACTGCATCGCGCTGCCCCGCAGTCCCAGCGGGTCCGTCGAGGGGCCGCTGGTCGACCTCGGCTACGGACTGCCCGAGGACTTCGAGGCGGCCGACCTCGACGGGGCGGTGGTCCTCTGTCGCAGCGACGTCCCCGAGTGGTTCGACCGCTTCATGCACCGCCGCGAGAAGTACTACCGCGCGGTACAGGCCGGCGCGGCCGCCTTCGTCTTCAGCAATCACGTCCCCGGCTGTCTCCCGCCCACGGGCAGTGTCGGCACCGAGGCGTCGCCGGTCGGCGAGATACCGGCCGTCGGCGTCTCGCGGGAGGTCGGCGCGCGACTCGCTCGCCGGTTCGAGGGCGAGCCAGTCACCGTCAGCGTCGACGCCGAGAACGACGACGCGACCAGCCAGAACGTCCACGCGGAACTCGGGCCCGAGACGGACGAGCGCGTCCTGCTGACGAGCCACGTCGACGGCCACGACATCAGCGAGGGGGCGATGGACAACGGGGCCGGGACCGCGATGGTCGTCGAGGTCGCACGGGCACTGGCCGCACGCGAGCGCGACCCCGACGCGCCCGACCTGGGGACGCGCGTCGAGTTCGTCACGTTCGGGGCCGAGGAGGTCGGACTGCTCGGCTCGGGCCACCTCGCGGGGGCGGTCGACCCGGACTCCGTTCGTACCGTCGTCAACCTCGACGGCGTCTGTCGCGGCCGGACGCTCGAAGTGACGGCACACGGGAGCGACACGCTGGTCGACGCGGCCCGGACGGTCGCCGCGGACCTGGACCATCCCATGGACGTGCGCCCGGACCACGTCCCCCACAGCGACCACTGGCCCTTCGTCGCCCGCGGCGTCCCCGGCTACATGGTCGCCGGGTCGGCCGACGAGAGCGGCCGCGGCTGGGGGCACACCCACGCCGACACCCTCGACAAACTCGAAGCGCGCACGCTCAGGGAGGGCGCGATACTGGTGGCGGAACTCGTCGCGGAGGTGGCCGGCCGGTCCGTCCCGCGGCTGGACACGGAGGAGGTGGCCGCGACGCTGGAGCGGACCCACGAGGACGAGGCGATGCGCGTCACCGGCGACTGGCCGTTCGATCAGTAGGCCGGACGGCGGATGTCGCCGCGGTGCGGAGGGTTTTTTGCCTGCCTCGTCACAGTCCCGGTATGGCAGACGAGGCGGACGGGACGATGCGTGTCGGCGTGGTCGGCGACGACGCGAGCGACGCGGCCGCCGCCCTGACCGCCGCCGGTGCGCAGCCGGTCGTCGACGACCCGGCGACGGTCCTGGACGCCGCCCCCGACGCCGTCGTCGCCGTCGGCGAGGCCGGACTCCTCGCGCTCGTTCGACGCCGGCCCTCGGTCCCGGTCCTGCCGGTCGACGGCGGTGCCGGCGTCCGGTCGGTCCCCGCTGGACGGCTCGACGCGGCGGCCGGGCGACTCGTCGACGGCGACTGGACGACCGAGCGTCACCCGCTGTTGTCGGTTGACGCGGACGCCGGCGGGGGCTCACTGGCACTCTACGATGCGATGGCCGTCACGTCCGAACCGGCACACATCTCCGAGTTCACTGTCACCGCCGGCGACGAGCGGGTGGCCCGCTTTCGCGCGGACGGCCTCGTCGTCGCGACGCCGGCCGGCACGCGAGGCTACGCACGCGCGGCCGGTGCGCCGGTGATTCCACCGTCGGCTGGCGTCCTCGCTATCGTCCCGGTCGCTCCGTTCGCGACGACGCTCGACCACTGGGTGGTCCCGGAGTCGACTGTCTCCGTGACAGTCGAACGCGACGACGCGAGCGTGGACGTCCTCGCGGACGACCGCTCCGTCGGCGTCGCCACCGTCGACGACCCGGTCACCGTCGACACCGACGGTACTGTCGAGTGCGTCCGTCTGCAGGAGGGACAGTCCCCGTTTGCGGGTCCGGGGCGGGAATTGGAAAAACTCTAATGCCAGAAGGACGGACTCGGGAGTATGCCACAGGTCAATATCTTCGGCCCGATCGATGCCGCGCTCGGCGTGGAACTCGGCATCGGTGACGTCCTGGTCGTCGAGGCGCTCATTCTGGGACTCATCCTGGTGAACTTCATCACGCGGCGTCTCGCACACGGTCGACACGTGAGCCAATCAGAGGAGAGTGCGGAAGCGGTGACCCGCTTCCTGCCCCACGAACTCCTCAACATCGTGCTCCTGCTCGCCTCCTTCTACTACATGACGGTCGACTACCACCCGGGGATGGTCATGAGCGCGCTGGTCGTCGGGCTGGTCATCACCGACTTCTTCGAGTTCGAGGCGCGCAAGGCCGAGGCCCGCCGCGGCGTCCCGCTGGACCGCCCGAAGGGCTCGCTGGCCGCGTCGGTTCTCGTGCTCGCCTACGCCGGCTACCAGGCGCTGTTCTTCCTCCTCGCCGGGCCGGTCAGCACGGTCATCTGAGGCCGGCACCGCCCTTTTTACTCTCCGGTCACGTCGCGGTACTGACGATTTTTATCACGTCGCCCTCTTCGAGTTCGTGGTCCTCCGCGACGCGTCGCTGCTCGCGCGCGTCGACCGCGTGGAGGTACCCCTCGCCGATGTCCGAGTGGACGGCGTAGGCGAGGTCACGCGGCGTCGACCCGTTCGGAAGCAGATGCGCGTCGGGGAGCATCCGCCCCTGTCCGTCGGTCCACCTGGTCTCGTTCTCGACCGGGTACGCGGTAATCTGGTCGAGGACGTCGTAGACGACCGTGTTCAGGGACTCCTGAACGCCGGTCCCGTCCCACTCGGTCATCACGTCGCGGATGCGCTCCAGGCCCTCGGCCTGCGAGTCGCTGACGTCACCGACGATGTCGAAGTCGGGGTCGCCAGGGTCGTAGTCGACCACGCCCGCCTCGACGGCCCGCCGGAGCGCCAGTTCGCCGTCCGCCGTCGCCGGGATGACCACCTCGGCGGCCTCGCGCAACCGCTCGATGTTCTCCTCTGGGGCGATGTCGGCCTTGTTGGCGACGACGATGATGGGCTTGGTCTCGGTGCGAATCTCCGCCGCGAGTCGCTGGCGGTCCTCGTCGGTCCACTCGCGGGGGTCGCCAGGGTACTCGACCCGGCGGAGGACCCGCGCGACGTCCAGTTCCGTCGCCCCGATGCCGGTCAGCATCTCCGTCAGCGACTCGTCGATGTCGAAGTCGGGCGAGCGGGACTGGCGCTCGATGGACTCCCAGTTGCGGTCGACGATGCCGGCCAGCCAGCGGTCCATCTCCGTCTCGATGAAGTCGATGTCCTCCACCGGGTCGTGGCTCCCCACGTCGACGGGCTGTCCCTCCTCGTCGGTGCCGCCGGAGGCGTCGACCACGTGCAGGATGGCGTCGGCGTTGGTGAGTTCGTCGAGGAACTGGTTGCCGAGCCCGCGCCCCTCGTGAGCGCCGGGGACGAGACCGGCCACGTCGAGCAGTTCCACCGCGACGTAGCGTTTCCCGTCGTGGCAGGTGTCGTTGCCACAGCGCTCGTCGCGGTCGAGGCACGGACAGCGCGTCCGGGCGTAGCTGACGCCGCGGTTGGCGTCGATGGTGGTGAAAGGGTAGTTCCCGACCTCGACGTCGGCCATCGTCGCCGCGGTGTAGAAGGTCGACTTGCCGGCGTTGGGCTTGCCGGCCAGCGCGATAGAGAGCATGCCCCTCTCTACCGCGGTCCCCGGCAAGCGTCTTTTGCTTGCCGCCAGTCATATGGTCGCAGCGCCCCCGGTGTGGACTGTAGATGCCCGCGGGCGAGCGCGACGGCGGCGACCCCGAACCCGACCGGAGCAGCGGCCGGACCGTCCTCGGCCGTCGACCCACGCGGCGGCGGGTCCTTCGAACCCTTCTCCTCCTCGCCCTGGCCGTCGGGCTGACGCTCGCCCCCTACGCTCTCGTCTCCGCAGCGTCCCTCCCTGGCAGTTCCGCCGGGCCCGACCGAATCGCCGAGCCAGCCTGCACGAACCCCACCGCCGCCACAGCCGACGGGCCGGTGCTGAACGCGACAGTCGAGCGCGTGGCCGGGACACAGCGGGTCCGCGTGACCTACGACGCCGGGGCGCTGGCCGCGGCCGGCGAGACGTTCAGCGTGAGCACCGCCGGCGCGCGGACGACCGTCCTCGACGCCACCGGGTTCCGCGCCGATGGCCACACCTACACCTGGACTGGCGACCCGGCCCCCTCGATAACCTACCGGTACGCCGTCACGAACGGCTCCGGCGGCGTCCTCGACGCCTCCGCGCAGTTCGCGGCCGGGGAGGACTGGGCGCTCGCCCCAATTCCGGCCGTCTCCCACGCCCCGGTCGAGTACAGCGTCCGCCCGGACGGGCTGGTGCCCCGCGACGAGTTCCGCGGCGGTATCGCCTACGTCGGGTCGCTCTCGGCCGTCGAGCGGGCCGTCGGCTGCCAGGAGGTCACCATCCACTACCCGGGCGACGTCCAGCGCGGGACGGCGACGGCCATCGGCGAGGCCATCGCGGTAACGAGCGAGGCTTACCCGCTCGGACACCGCTCGGAGGCAGTCACGGTGCTCGTGACGCCGCTGCACACCGGCGTCGGCGGCTACACCGTCGGTGACTTCATGACGGTGAACCCGTCGGGGACCGCCTCCCCGGCGACTATCGCCACCCACGAGTACGTCCACACCCGCCAGCGAAACAGCTACGCGCCGCGCCTGCGCTGGCTGACGGAGGCGGTCCCCTCCTACTACATGTACCGGCTACAGGCCGAGACCGGTCGCATCTCCACGGCCGAGTACGTGGTTCAGCTGTACGCCTTCGACGACCGCGCGGAGTGGAACCGCCAGTTCTCGGCGACGACGACGCCGAACCACTACTACCGCGGCGCGGTCACGCTGGCGGCGCTGGACCAGCGCATCCGCGAGGCGACCGGCGGCGAGCGGACGCTGCTCGACGTCATCCGGCGGCTGAACGCCATCGACGGGACCGTGACCCTCCCGGCGTTCGAGGAGACCGTCTCGGCCGTCGCCGGCGAGTCGCTGTCGGGGTGGGTAGACCGCCACGTCGTCGCCGGCGAACCAGTGACGCTGACCGCGCCTGCGGCCGATTTCCTCCCGGCGCAGGGGTGGGTGGTGCTCGGGACCTACGACCTGCTGCTGTCGACGTTCCCGCCGGTAGCGCTCGTCTTCGTCCTGATGTGGTACACCGTGCTGGGCGCGGTGACAGCCGTCATCGGTCGGCTCCGCCGGTGAGAATCAGTCCGCCCGCTCGGCCGCCTGCTCGTCGTCCGACGTCGCCGACTCGTCGGTCTCTCCCCCGTCCGCGTCGCTTTCGCCGGTCGAGTCCGTGTCCGTGTCGACGGAGTCGACGACCGAGTCGTCGAGGACCGGTTCGTTGACCATCGTGGTCTCGTCGCGGGCGCGAATCGCGCCCTCGATGTCGGCCTGCTGGTGGATCTCCACGTGGTCGCCGGAGACGTCGCCGCGGATGTCGGCGTTCGGCCCGATGCGGACCGTTCCACCGCGCGTAGTCACGTTCCCGGTCACCTGCGTCCCGGCACCGACCGTGACCCCCTCCTTCGCGCGGAGGCTGCCGAATATCTCGGTGTCGCGGCCGACGACCAGCGACTCCGCGCGGATGTTGCCGTGGAGCCGACAGCCGTTGCCGATGCGGGCCGGGGTGGAGACGCGCCATGCGTCGTCGCTGACGCGGGCCCCCCGCGGGACGAGCGCGGGTTCGTGCTCCCGGTCGTCCTCGTCCATCATCTCCGAGAGCATCTCCTCGGCGGCCTCCTCCTCGCCGATGCGCAACAACTGCGAGAGGTAGACGAACAGGAAGACGATGGTCGGCATCGGGTTCCGGATGACGATCCAGCCGTTGGCCTCGAAGCCGTCCTCGATGTCGACGTCGTCGCCGATGTCGAGGTCCCCGGCGACCTTCAGTTCGCCGTCGACCTGGACGCGCTCCCCGAGATAGGCGTTCTCGCCGACGAGGACGTTCCCGCCGACGCGACACCACATGTCCAGCCGACAGTCGCCCTCCGCCTCGATGTGGCCCCCGAAGCGGACGCGTTCGCCCGCCATGACGTTGTTGCCGCGGACCCCGAACTCCACCGTACTCTGCCCGCCCACGATGACGTCACCCTCCGTCACCAGGTCGTGTTCCTCGACGTGCGTCTCGTCGGGGATGACGAGTTCGTCGAGGGGATCTGAGCGAAACGACGGCACACTGTAACAAGGGAATTCGACGGTCTTAAAGCCCGAGGCTCCGTCTGACGGGCGTCTGACGCACGCACGACGGGGTGCCGGCTGTGCCCTGTCTCGGCCGGCGTCGGCTCAGCAACAGACGCTCGTCCGGCGGGTTTCGTCGTCCTCGTCTGCGCTGGGGCCGTCGGTCCGGGCCACCTGTTCGGGGCCGCCGACGATGCGGGCCGGGTTGCCCGCTACCGTCATCCCGGGCGGCACGTCGTCGGTGACGACGGCACCGGCACCGACCGTCGCGTCCTCGCCGACCGTGATGTCGCCGACGAGCGTGCTGTTCGCGCCGAGCGTGGCCCCGTCCTCGACCGTCGGGTGGCGCTCGACCGGACGGGGGTCGTTCCCCCCGAGCGTGACGCCGTGGAACATGTGGACGTCGTCCCCGACGTCGGCCGTCTCGCCGATGACCGTCCCCATCCCGTGGTCGACGAACACGCGCCGGCCGATGTCGCCCGCCGGGTGTATCTCGACGCCCGTCAGGAAGCGGGTCGCGTGCGAGAGCGTCCGGGCCGTGAACTGGTGGCCGCGTTCCCAGAGCGCGTGTTCGACGCGGTGGAGCCACACGGCGTGGAGGCCGGGATAGGTCAGCGTGGCCCAGGTACTGCGGGCGGCGGGGTCTTTCTCTCGTGCTGTGCGGACGTCCTCGCGGACGTGCTGGAGTACTGTTCTGACCGTGTCTGTGAGTGTGTCGAGCATGACTACGTTGCGCTGGGGTGTTCGTGGGACAATCCGGACGGGGGGCCAGCCGACTGGGAGCCGTCTGGCGACAGAACGAGTCAACAGCGACACGCGGGGAACGCGGACAGCAGCGGCTGGCGGACGGGCTGTGGCGCCGTGCCGACGCGTCCCAGTGCCATAGTACCCCTTGTGCGGTCGCGAGAATAAATCCTGCGGGGCGTCAATAGTCCTTCTCGCCGGCCTCGACGGTCGTCTCCAGCCAGTTCTCCGCCGGCGGGAGCGGGCAGGAGAAGGTCTCGCTGAACGCACAGAACGGGGAGTACGCCAGGTTGAAGTCGATGGTCACCTCGTCGCCGTCCGCCAGCGCGCGGTCGGGTTCCAGTTCCATGTACCGGCCGCCCTCGTAGGTCTGCTGGCCCGTCGTCTTGTCCCGGAACGGGACGAAGACGCCGTCGGAGTCGTCGTGTTCCTGACGGTAGCCCTGGAGAGTGTACTCCTCGCCGTCGACGTCGAACTCGAAGGCGACGACGCGGCGGTACTGGACGGTCCGGCCGTCGCTCGTCTCCATCTCCACCAGGTCTGGGTCGTCGTAGACGGCGACCCTCGCCTCGACGCGGTAGGTCGGGTCCGGGTCGAAGTAGTCCAGTCCGTCGAAGTCGTCGCGGTCGTCCGGCGGAATCGGCGACTGCCGGTGCTCGGCGAGAAAGCGGTCCTTCTCCGCGCGGTTCGCCCGAAGCTGGTCGGCCCAGCCCTCCGTCTCGTCGGTCATATCCCTGTTTCAGCGCCCGACCGCTTGAGTCCAGCGCCTTCGCCCGTCACCGATACGAACCCGCGTGGGCGGCGCGCTTTTGACGGTCCGGTCCCAGGCCCCGGTATGGAGCAGGAACTGGAGGCCGCGACGCGCGCCGAGGCCGTCGTGGACGCGCTCGGACTGCTGTACCACAACGACCTCGACCCCGACGACTTCATGCTGTTCCCGGAGGGCGACGGCGCGACCATCGAGACGGACGGCGACGCCGCCTACTGGGAGACGACCTTCGGCAACCGCGACGGCTTCGAGTGTCTCGTCCGCACCATCCTGAGCCAGAACACCTCCGACTCGGCCAGCCAACCCGCTCACGAGTCCCTGATGGACCGCTACGGCGACGGGGGCGACCTCGCGGCGGCTCTCGCTGACGCCGACCACGCGGAACTCGCCGAGACCATCAGGTCCGCCGGACTCTACAACCAGAAGGCGGAGAAGATAATCGGCGCCGCGGCGTGGGTCCTCGACGACTACGGCTCCGCCGACGACTTCGACGCGTTCGTCCGCGACGGCGACCCGGCGGCGGTCAGGGAGACGCTGCTCGGTATCGACGGCGTGGGGCCGAAGACCGCCGACTGTGTCCTGCTCTTTGCCGGCGGTCGCCCCGGCGTCTTCCCCGTCGACACGCACGTCCACCGTATCGCGCGCCGGATGGGCCTTGCTCCCGCCGACGCCGACCACGAGGCCGTCCGCGAGGCCCTGGAGCGGGACGTCCCGCCGGAGAAGTGCGGCTTCGGACACACGGCGATGATACAGTTCGGCCGGGACTACTGCACTGCCCGGAAGCCGGCCTGTCTGGACGACCCCGAGGCCTGCCCGCTGGCGGGCCTGTGCGACCAGGTCGGCGTCTTTCCCGATTCCGGCGAAGTCGTGGACCCGGCAGAAGCAACGGCAGAGTAGCTCAGGCCCGCCGCCAGAGCACGACCCCGGCCGCGGTGACGAGTGCGAACGCCACCAGCGCGAGGTTGGGTACTGTCAGCCCCAGCGGCTCCAGCCGATACTGGATGGCGGCACAGCCACCGCCGAACCCGCAGGACCCGTCGCTGGTCGCCTGGAGCCAGGAGTGGTACGTGGACACCGCGAGCCCCACGCCCGACAGCGGAAGCACCGTCCGGTAGACGCGGGGACGCGTCTCGTAGGCGGCGACGCCCAGCACGACGACGAGCGGGTACATCAGGATGCGCTGGTACCAGCAGAGGTCACAGGGGTACAGCCCCCACACCTCGCTCAGGAACAGGCTGCCGGCCGTCGCGACGAGGGCGACGACGGCCGCGCCGGCGAGCAGCCACCTGTCGCGGGGGCCAGCGGGGCGGGACACGGTCGAGTTTGGCGGCTCCGTCCCCATTAAGCGTTCCGAGGCCCAGCGGTGGTGTCTCGGGCCGACCTGAAACAACACGTGCTCGGACGACCTGGCGCCGACAGTTTGGACGGCCAAACCCGTTCGGAGCGATTTACTCGTTTTTAGCTATCTGATATAAAAATAATACCAAAATTATCGGAATTTAAATACTTGTATGACGTTTGCTCGAACACGTGAGTCGTACAAAAAATGGCGGCGGTACAGGGCAGGGGGAGTCGGGCTCCCCCCGAGACACCCGCGCTGAGCGGTGGCGCCGGGGTGGGAGCGGACCACGGAGACAAGCGAACACACAGACATGGCGTCTAAACCTCAGAACTGGTCGAACGTAGGGAACCGAACGGGCTCAGCGAACAGCGGCGTACTCAGGTGGCTCCACACCTACAGCGCGTGGCTGTGGCGACCGCTGGTCTACAGCTCCGCGTATCTCGCCCTCGTCGCCACAGCGGAGGTACTCCTGGTTGGTACCCTGCTCTCGCTCCCGCTCAGTCCCGCACCGGTGGTGGGTGGACTGGTGACCTTCGCCATCTACGCGAACGACCGGCTCGTCGACGTGGACACCGACGCCGCGTCGAACCCGAGACGCGCTGCCTTCGTCCGTCGCCACGGCCGGACGATGTACACACTCGCCGCTGTCGCCTACGGTTTCGCCGTCGCCATCTCGGCACTGGGTGGACCGGTGGCGTTCGCGCTCGCGGTGTTCCCGGGCGCGGTCTGGGTTCTGTACGCCGTCGACTGGGTGCCCACCGGTCGCCTCCACTTCGCGCGGCTGAAGGAGATTCTGGTCGTCAACTCGGCGCTGGTCGCCGCGGCGTGGTCGCTGCCGGTCGTCTTCGTTCCGCTCGCCTTCGGCGACGCTCCCGTCACGACCACCGTCGGGGTGGTGCTGGTGTACCTGTTCCTGGCGACGTTCGTGAACACGGAGATAGCGAACGTCGGCGACGTCGAGAGCGACAGACAGAGCGACGTCGCGACGATGCCCGTCGTCTTCGGTATCAAACGGACCCGGTGGGCGCTCTACGGGGTGACGCTGCTCGCCGGGGCCGTGGTCACGGCGGCGGCTGCCGGTGACTACCTGACGACGACGGCGACGGTGGCGCTCTCGGTCGGCCTCCTCGCGCTGCTCGCCGTGGTCTCACGCCTCGGCCGCGCGGACGACGACCAGCGCCTCGCCATCGCTGCCGAGTGCACTCGCCTGCCCGCGTTCGCAATCCTCGTTCTTCCCCCGCTGGTGGGCTAAGCGTCCCGCCGCGGGACACCGGACGACCTACGATTCGGTGTGGTCGTCCTCGTACATGTTCCAGGACACAGTCGACACCGTCTCGACCGGTTCAGCCTGTGGGTCGCCGTCAAGCCCGAGCGAGGCGGCCGTCGTCGACGGCGCCCCGGTGCGTGAGAGCGTCGGGACGTCGACGGTGACACGCAGTCCGCTGGGCTCGGCGTCCTCGAAGGTGACGTCGCCCCCGGCCGCCTCGGTGCCCCAGACGATGACCGCGAGTCCGAACCCGGAGCCGTGTTTCAGCGGCGTCTCGGTGCCCTCCTCGATGAGTGCCAGTTCCTCCTCGTCGATTCCCGGTCCGTTGTCCCGCACTACAACCTCGACGCGGCCGCCCCGGTGCGCTACCTCGACCCACACCGTCGGGTCCTCGCTCGTGTTGTGTTCGGCTGCGTTCGCGATGAGGTTCGAGAACACGTCGTCGAGGATGCTGTCGACGTAGATGTCCCGGGACAGCAGTTCGCATTCGACGGTGACGTCGGGATGTCGCTGCCTGACCTTCCCGATGGAGTTGCGGAGGATGTTGTTCAGGCGGACGGGCTGTGTCTCCTTGCGGCCCTGCTCGAAGATGTCGAGCACCGTCCGTATCTCCTCGCTTATCTCCTCTATCTCCATGGCGTTCTCCTGGACCGTCTGTGCCTTGCTCTCGCTGTTGTGGTCCGCGAGGTACTCGGCGTTGCCGACGATGACCTGCGTGTTCGTCCGGATGTTGTGCCGGAAGACCCGATTGAGAACTTCGAGGCGCTGCTGCTGTCGGAGGTGGTCGGTGATGTCGTGGAGGGTCACGATCTGCCCGGTCATCCGGCCGTGCGTGTCCGTGAGCTGACTCACGGAGACGTCGTAGCCCCGTGACCCCTTGCCGCTCTCGGGCCGGAAGACGGTCTGGCCCGACTCGGACTGCCCGCCGAGTTCCGCGTACAGCTGTGGCGTGACCTGCTCGACCGGACGACCCAGGATGTCCTCCGGGTCGGCGTCCAGGGCCGCCGCAGCCTGGTGGTTCATCGTGACGATGTGGCCGTGCCGGTCGAGGACGATGGCACCCTCCTGCATCCGGTCGAAGACCGACCGGCGGGCGGGTCGAATCGGTGCCGGACTCGTCCCGAACAGCTGAAAGCGCGTCAGTGCACCGAGATACGCGATGCCACAGAGCGAGAAGGCGACGGGCGTCGGGTCGACGTGGGCGGTCGGGAGCGCGTCGAGCAGGAACAGGGCGTTGGTCACCCAGGGGATGAGCGACCCGACGAGAATCGCCAGGCTCTGTCCCCGGAAGCTGTTGATTTCGCTCGTCACGAACTGGAGTATCGGAATCACGCCCAGGAGTCCGACGAGGTAGGTGTACCCGGCCAGCACCCAGAACCAGATTCCTGGCGACCGGCTCAGCATCGCCGTCCCCTCGCGCTCGACGAGCGTCGAGCCGACGTAGAAGAGGTTGTGGTAGTCGTTGGTCACGCCCAGCAGCGCGCTGACCACCGGCACCAGCGACACGAGAGCGATGTACTTCGGCTGGACGTACTGGCTGTACCCGGTGTAGTCGAGCGAGAACAGCAGCCACGCGACGGGCAGGAATGCGATGCCGAGCCAGGAGACGTCGACCCAGAATATCTTCGCCGCGAGGCCCGTCGCGTCCATCTGGAAGAACAGCGTCGCCGACCACCAGACCTGACAGGCCAGCAACACGGCCAGCGGGACCGCTCCTGGCTCCGGGCGCTCCCGCCAGGCGAGCAACCCGCCGGAGACGCCTATCCCGATGGTCGCCACGAGCGCCATCTTCATGGCGGTCAGCGCGGAGAGTCCCCCCAGAATCATGGTCGTCCCTCCGGGGTTACACCACGTCTTCCAGGTGGGTTCGTATCTCGGCGGCGTCCATCCCTTCGAGTCGGTCCAGCCCGTGCTGGACGACCAGCGGATAGAAGTGCCTGTTCTTCTCGAACTCCTCCTCGAACTCGAACTCGTACTCCGCCTTCAACACGTTGTACAGCCGCCGCAGTTCCTTCGTCTGGGACTCCGGGAGGTACATGTACGTCCCTATCTGCTCCTCCTTGACCGACACCGTCTCGTGGCCTCCGTCGTCGGCCTCGGCGCCGCCGTCTGTTTGCGACGGTTCGGGCGGGTTGGACGGCTGGGCAGACGCCGCCGCCTCAAACTCCGCCTCGCGCGTCTGCTCGCGTTCGATGCGCTCGGTCGACTGCTTGCGCCGCTGTCGGAGTCGTTCGGAGCGGTTGTCCGTCATGGCTTGGCCTCCCGGCGGAGGAACTGCCTGTCGAGGTTCTTCCCGATGTCCTCGAAGACGGGTATCTGGTCGGAGTCGGGTTCCTCGACGAACAGGGACGCGCCGTTCGTGAGTGCGCGCTGGAGCGACGCCCGCTCGCGGACCTTCCAGACTGGCGTGTCGTCGAAGGCGTCCTCTATCCAGGTTATCATCTCCTGGGCCTGTCGCTTCCGGACGTCGATGCGGTTGACGACGACGCCACACTCCCGTATCTGGATGCCGTAGTCCTTGTTGAGGGCGTCGATGTGGTCGAAGAGGAGTTCGAAGGCCCGCTTGCTCGTCGTCTCCGCGAGCGCCGGGATGAGGGTGTTCTGGGCGGCGTAGAGGGCGTTGTCCATGAGGTTACCGAGGAAGGGTGGGCAGTCGATGATGACGTAGTCGTAGTCGTCCTCGACGTATTCGAGGGTGAGAGCCAGCTGTTGGCCGGAGCGACGCGAGAGCGTCAGCTCCGGTTCGACGGCAGTCATGTCGATGTTCGAGGGCAAGAGGTCCATCTCCTGGTGTTCGAGCACGAGTTCGGAGATGCGGTCGCGCTGGTTCGGGTCGCTCAGCACGTCGAACAGCGACGGGGGGTCCTTGTCGTAGACCGACCGCATACCCAGGTTCTCCGTCGCGTTCCCCTGCGGGTCCAGGTCGACAAAGAGAACGTCGTGCCCCCGCTGATTGAGTGCGCCAGCCACATTGATGGCGACGGCAGTCTTGCCCACACCACCCTTCTGGTTGCTGACTGCCAGTTTAGCTGGTTCTGGCATACAAACCAAACAAACTACGAACAGATATTTATTACCACGTCAGACATCCGTCCGACGAACTTCAGTGTTTCGAGCCAAACCGCAACTTCTGCTGGCTATCGACCGGTGTCGCCTCGCGGGGAGTCCCCCTTTCAGAGGTCTCCGGCCGTCGGGCCGGTCGGGTCCTCTGCCGAGAGTCCGCCCTGGGTCAGGAGGCGGATGCTCGCGGCGGCGGCCACGACGTGCATCACCATCAACACGAGGACGCCCGGCACCGTCGCCGTCTCGTCGGCGAACAGCAGGGCGACGTCGGGGACGAACGAGAGGACGAGCACCACCACGGCGACTCGCACGAAGGTCCGGTCGACGGCCCCGCCGCGACGGGCGAGCAGCCAGTAGACGACCGTCGCGCCGGCGACGCCCACGACGGTCAGGAAGACGACCGGCGGGTACGACAGCGCCCGCAGGTCGGGGGCGATGCCGGTGGCCTGTGCCGCCGCCACCAGGACGGAGTTGACGACGACGGCGAGCAGCGCCGCAGCGCCGCCGCGAAGCGTCAGCGTCAGCCCGTCAGTGCTGGACATGCGCCACCTCCGTCGCCGGTTCCCCGGTCGCTGGCGTGAACGCCGCCCGGTAGTCCGCGACGTACTCGGCGAGCGGTCGCGGGTCCCGGCCGAGTATCCAGGACACGTCGTCGCTGACCCGGCCGGCCAGGCCGAGCCGGGCGGTGGTGTAGATGCCCAGCATCACGAGGACGAACCCCGGCTGCTCGCCCGCGTCGAGTTTCCGGCGGCCGAAGGCCAGCGCACCCGGCTGCCGGTAGGAGATATCGCGGCCGAGGACGTCGGAGAAGACGGCCGCGACCTCGTGGTAGTCCAGCGCTTCCGGCCCGGTCAGGTCGTAGGCACGGTTGACGTGGCCGTGCTCGGTCAGCGCCTCGGCGGCCACCGCGGCCACGTCGCGGGCGTCGACGAAACTCGTCGTGCCGTCTCCCGCGGGGACGAACAGTTCGTCGCGCTCCCGGATGTCCGCGGCGTGGACCTCGTCGAAGTTCTGCATGAAGAACGACGCGCGGAGGAAGGTGTAGGTGCAGTCGGCGTCGGCGACGTGGCGCTCGATGCGCCGGTGGGGCAACAGCGGGTTCCGCTCCGCGCCCAGCACCGACAGGACGACGACGTGGTGGACGCCGCTGCGGATGGCCGCGTCGATAGCGGAGTTGACGGTGCTTCCGACCCGGGTGATGTCGGGTGGCCTGACCACGAACAGGGTGTCTCCACCCTCGAACGCCCGGCCCCACGTCTCCGGTTTCGTGAAGTCGAACGCCACGGCGTGCTCGTCGTCGGCCGGCGGGTCACGGCTCAGCGCCCGGACGGTGCACTCCCGCTGGCCCAACTCCTCGACGACGAACTCGCCGACGGTTCCGGTCGCGCCGGTAACAAGGACTGTCGGCTCTGGGGACGCGTTCATACGCAACTATACGCTCGCCACGGAGATATAGGGTCCCGTCCGGGGGGTGGAAGTCGCTACCGGGTGTGGTAGCTAGACGAAGCGGAACGTTTCGAGGTTCTTCGGCGCGAAGGTCCGCATGTTGAACTCGTGGTAGAGCGCGGAGGAGAGGTCCTGCGTGGATGACTCGTCGCCGTGGACACAGAGGACCTTCTCGGGGCGGGGGTTCATCGTCCGGACGAAATTCTCCAGGCCCTGCCGGTCGGCGTGGCCGGAGAAGCCGTCGACGACTTCGACGTCCATCTTCAGCTTCAGGGTGTCGCCGCGGCCGCGGCCGTTGCCGTTGCCGATGGGAATCTCGTCCCAGCCGTTCTGGATGCGGCGACCGAGCGTCCCCTGGGCCTGGTAGCCGACGAAGGTCAGCGTCGAGTCGGGTTCGCCGCCGATGTGTTCGAGCCACGAGAGGATGGGGCCGCCCTCCATCATCCCTGACGTCGAGAGGATGATGCAGGGGCCGCCGTCGGCGACGTCCTGGCGCTCCTCCTCGCCGCCGTCGATGTGGTTGAACTGGTCGGCCAGGAAGGGGTTCTCGTCCTCGTGGAAGATGCGGTCACGGACCTCGTCGCGGAGGTACTCGGGATACGTCGAGTGGATGGCCGTCGCCTCCCATATCATCCCGTCGAGGTGGACCGGCACCTCGGGAATCTCGCCGTTGCGCATCGCCTCCTCCAGGACGAGCATTATCTCCTGGGACCGGCCGACTGCGAAGGCGGGCACGAGCACCTTCCCGCCGCGGTCGAGGGTGTTGTTGATGACGTGTTTGAGCTTTCGCTCGGAGTCTTCCTGGTCGGTCTGGTAGTCGTTGCGACCGCCGTAGGTCGACTCCAGCACGAGCGTCTCGACGCGCGGGAAGTCGTTGACCGCGCCGTTGAACAGGCGGGTGTCCTCGTAGTGGATGTCTCCGGAGAAGGCGACGTTGTAGAGCCCGTCGCCGATGTGGAAGTGGGTGACCGCCGAGCCGAGGATGTGGCCCGCGTTGTGCATGGTGAGTTTGATGTCCGGCGCGATGTCGGTCACGTCGCCGTACTCCAGCGGGATGGTGTGCTTGATCGCCTCGCGGACCATCTCGGAGTCGTACGGCGGGGCGCGCCCTTCCTTCGCGGCCACGTCGAGGTAGTCCAGCTGGAGCAGTCCCATCAGGTCACGCGTCGGCTCCGTCGTGTAGATGGGGCCGTCGTAGCCGTACTTGTACAGCAGCGGAATCAGCGCGGAGTGGTCGAGGTGGGCGTGGGTCAACACGACGGCGTCGAGGTTGCTCGCGCCCGCCCCCAGCGCTTCGGGCACCTGGAGGTAGGGGACCTCGTCCTCGGCGCCCGGCTTGTCGCCGCAGTCGATGAGGATGCGCGTCTCGGGCGTCGAGAGGATGAAGGCCGCCCGCCCGACCTCCCGGCAACAGCCGAGCGTCGAGATGCGGACGTACTCGTCGTCGGACATCTCCTCGCGGTGTATCTGCCGGCCGATGCGTTCGAGGATGTCCCGGCGCTCGTCGCGCTCCTGTTTCAGGAAGTTGCGGACGTTCTTGACCGTCGCTGACTCGATCGGCGGGGTGCGGACGACCTCCGGCGTCCAGCCGACCTCCTGGGTAATTTCCCGGAGTGTCGAGCCGTGGCGGCCGATGACCATGCCGGGCTTCTGGGCCTCGATGACGACTTCGCCGGTGTCGGGGTGGAAGTCCAGGTCCGTCACGCCCGCCTCCTCGGGGATGACCCGCATGATGTCGTCGCGCGCATCGTCCGGCCGCGCCAGGACGGAGGGGTCCGGGCGGACGGTGATGCGCTTGCGCAGTTGCGAGGCGAGTTGCCGGATGAGGTCGCCGTTCTGGGCGAACCGCTTGGGGTTGCGCGTGTAGACAACAAGCTCCGGCCCCTCGTAGGTCACCTCCGTGATGGTGATGTCGCTGGGGACCTCGTTCGTAATCTTTTCTCTCATCTCCTCTAACCGCTTGTCTACCGTACTCATAGCTGAAGAATGTGAATCGTCTGCCGTCTCGGTCGGCGCGCACCCTGCTGGTGCGGCACCTGACCAGGTTCGCAGTCTACAGTCGGATAAGTCATTGTTAGTGTTGAACGACCCCGAGTTCGGGGCGTAACTCCGGACAACAGGTAGCGCCCGGAAAACCGACCTCTAATCCATCGTAGACCACGGCGATTATAAAAGCCTTCGCAAACGTGTCATCCCACCGCTGCTCGCCAGTTCCGGGACTGTCCTTCGCCCGGTCTGCGGGCTGGCTCGCCGGCACCAAGAATCAAGCCGCCACGGGTCCCAGAAGCGGTATGCAACTCACACCGGCGACCGTCCGCGACCAGTGGGAGTGGGTCCGGGACCGCGAGGACGTGGTGGTCCCGCTCGTCAACGGCGTCCGCGCCGACCTCGGCGAGGCCTTCGACACCGAGGTGGACCCGATAACCGGCGCGCAGTACGTCGCGGCCGTCGACGAGGTGTTCGCCGACGGCGACCTCGCGGTCAACGTGGCGGCGCTGGTCGCGCTCCTGCGGTCGCTCGACGTCGAGGGTGACTACCCGGGCTTCGTCGTCGACGAACTCCTCGGCCGCGAACTCGCGGCGATGCTCGCCGGCCAGCAACCGCTCCGGTTGCTCGGGGAGGCCACCTTCCACTACGCAGACGTCCACACCCACGGCGACGCGGACGCGGCGGCCGGTGCGGACGACCTCGACGCGGCGCTGGCTGCGGGGGTCCAGACCCGGTTGCCGGGCTGGGACTGGACGGAGGGGGACAGTCCGTTCGCGGTCGAGTGAGCCACCGCCGTCGCTGACGTGCCCGCTCGGCGGAAAGACAGCGCGTTTATACTCGGCGTCGGTCACGTGTGTGTATGAGCGACAGCGAGCAGGAACTCGGCATCACCGAGTCCAAGGAGCACGCGACGGGCGAGTGGTACGCCGAACTCGTCCAGAAGGCCGGCCTCGCCGACTACGCCCCCATGGGCGGGTTCATCGTCACCCGCCCCCGCGGGTACGCCATCTGGGAGCGCATCCAGAACCACCTCGACGGCTGGTTCAAGGACACCGGCGTCCAGAACGCCTACTTCCCGCTGTTCATCCCCGAGAGCTTCCTGGAACGCGAGAAGGACATCGTCGAAGGGTTCGACCCCGAGGTCGCCTGGGTCACCCACGGCGGCTACGAGGAACTCGAAGAGCGCCTGGCCGTCCGACCGACTAGCGAGTCCATCATCGCGCCCTTCATGGCCCAGTGGACGCGCTCGCACCGTGACCTCCCGCTGCGCCTGAACCAGTGGTGCTCTGTCGTCCGCTGGGAGGCCACCGAGACCAAGCCGTTCTTCCGCACCAAGGAGTTCCTCTGGCAGGAGGGTCACACCGCCCACCACGACGAGGAAGACGCCTTCGAGGAGACGATGACGCGGCTCGACCAGTACGCCCGGCTCTACGAGGAGGTCATGGCGATGCCCCCGCTGAAGGGCCGGAAGCCGCCCCACGACAAGTTCCCCGGTGCGCACACGACGACCACCGTCGAGACGCTGATGCCCGACGGCAAGTCCGTCCAGGCCGCCACCTCGCACTACCTGGGCACCTCCTTCGCGGAGGCCTTTGACATCACCTACGTCGACGAGAACGAGGACGAGCAGGTGGCCCACACCACGTCCTGGGGCCTGTCCTGGCGGGCGATGGGCGCGCTCATCATGACCCACTCCGACGACCAGGGACTCGTGCTGCCGCCCGCGCTCGCGCCCAAGCAGGTCGTCATCGTCCCCATCTGGCAGGAGGAGAACAAGGAGGAGGTCGTCGGGTACGCCGAGGAGGTCGCCGAGGACCTGGACGCGGCGGGCGTGCGGGTCCACCTCGACGACCGGGAGAACCGCAATCCCGGCTTCAAGTACAACGAGTGGGAACTCAAGGGCGTCCCGCTGCGCATCGAAATCGGCCCCCACGAGGTCGAGGACGGGGAGGTCACGCTGGTCCACCGTCCCGACGGCGAGAGCGAGACGGCCGACCGCGCGGGCATCGCCGAGACGGCTCGGGAGCACCTCGACACCGTCTACGCGAAACTCTACGCCAGCGCCGAGGAGACGCTGGAGGGCGAGATTCGGGAGGCCGAGAGCCGCGAGGAGATTCTCGGGACCATCGGCCAGCACGGCGGCTACGTCAAGTGTGGCTGGTGTGGCGACGAGGACTGTGAGGACCCCATCAAGGAGGCCATCGCCGCGGAAATCGTGATGGTGCCCCTGGACCGCGACGAGGAGCCGATTCACGACGAGTGCGCAATCTGCGGCGACGAGGCCGAGGAGACGGCCTACTTCGCGAAGAGCTACTGACCGGACCGCGCTCACTCCGCTCGCGCGATTCTCTTTCTAAAGGCGCGCCGCCCCGCCCGATTCACCGAGCGGCGACGGCAGGCGGAGGTCGCTGAACTGTTCGAGTTGCTGGACGTCCTTGATGAGTTTGACCTCCTCGGTGACCGGGACGCCGACGCAGGTCAGCCGTGCGTTCATCACGTTGACCTGCTCGTCGCTGAGGACGTTGTTGCCGGGCATCGCGATGTCGCCCTCCTTGACCAGCACCGCGCAGTTGGCACACGCACCGGCCCGGCAGGCGTAGGGCCACTCGAACCCGCGGTTCTCGGCGGCCTCCAGAATCGTCTCGCCGGGCTTGACGACGATGCGCCCGTACTGGTCGGGGTCGAGGTCCGCCTTCGAGGCCTTCTCGAAGAGGTCGTTGTCGGTCACGGACCACCCCTCCGCGGCCAGGACGCCGTAGTCGAGGTAGTAGACCTGCGACTCGGTCTGGCGGAAGACCGGCACGTTCCGCTGCTGGTTGTACCGTGCGATGACGTCGATGGCCTCCTCGGCCGGTTCGGACTCCAGTTCCGTGAACCAGTCCCGAATCGTCTCCGCGGACAGGCCGTACTGGTCGGCGAGTGCGTCGATGTCTACCCCCTCTTTCTCCGCAATCGCCGTCACCAGCGGTCCGGTCGCCAGTTCGCCGAACCACTCGCGGATGTCCCCCGCCTCCATGTCGTACCAGTCGGCCAGGTCGTCTATCTCGACGCCCTGCTTGTGCGCGATCGCCAGCATCAGCCACCGGGCCGACTCCTTCCCCTCGACGTGGTCCAGCCAGTCGTGCAGGTCCCCCGTGTCGACGCCTTCGAGACTGTTCATAGGTACCAATTCTCTAGCAGCGTGCTAAACGCCGCAGGAAGTTCCCAGAACGTGGGGATTGTCCTACACAATTATTATTCATGTTTACGACCCCGCCTCGTCGGCCGGGTGAGAGTCGTCGCCGGTGCACGCCAGCGCGTGCGGCCTCTACGGCGGGATTCACCCCCGGGAGAGCGGCCTCAACACCGGGATTCTCCTCGGTAAAGCCGAGTGTGGCCGGGCGACTCAGTCGGGATTGACAGGCGGCGGTTCCGTGGCCGTACGTGCGCGTGTGGATATTGACATTACCGTCCTAATATTCCATTATTTGCGTTTAAGACACTCCGATGCTTTCAGGGGTAGCCTCATATGGTTCCAGTCCATGTCACGCGGTACATGGTTACGCGACAGGACACGGACTCTGCGAGCGAAGCCGGGCTCGCAGACCCGACGGACGAACGCTCGAACTGTGGTGTAGGAGTGGTGATGAACCTCGACGGCGGTCAAAAGAACCAGGTCGTCGAGGACGGCCTCGACCTGGTCGCCTGCATGGAACATCGCGGGACGACAGGCGCAGAGGAGAACACCGGCGACGGCGCGGGCATCATGCTGCAGATTCCCCACGAGTTCTTCGCCGACGAGGTCGACGCCGACCTGCCGGACCCCGGCGAGTACGCCGTCGGCTCGCTCTTTCTCCCGCAGGACGACGAGGCGAAGGCCGACCTGAAGGCACTCGTCGAGGAGGAACTGGCCGCGGAGGGCCTGGAGGTCATCGCGTGGCGGTCGGTCCCCACCGATAACTCCTCGCTCGGACAGACTGCACTGGACTCCGAACCCGACGTCCAGCAGGTCTTCGTCACCTCGACGGAGGACAAGACCGGCAAGGACTTCGACCGGCAACTCTACGTCGGCCGCCGCGTCGTCGAGAACCGCGTCGAGGACGAACAGCCCCCGGGCAGCGAGCGCTTCTACATCGTCTCGCTGGACAAGGACACGGTCGTCTACAAGGGTCTCCTGCTCGCCGAACAGGTCCCCGAGTACTACCCCGAACTGCGCGACGACCGGATGGTCTCGACGTTCGTCCTCGTCCACGCCCGCTTCTCGACGAACACGCTCGGCGCGTGGCACCTCGCCCACCCCTACCGCAACATCATCCACAACGGCGAGTTCAACACCATCCAGGGCAACATCAACTGGATGCGGGCCCGCGAGACGGACATCGCTCACGAGGCCTTCGGTGACGACATAGACAAAATCAAACCCATCATCGACGACCCCGAGCAGTCCGACACCGCCAGCGTCGACAACGCGCTCGAACTGCTCATTCAGGGCGGCCGCGACCTGCCCCACGCGCTCCGGACGCTCATCCCTGAGGCCTGGCGCAAGGAGGAGAACCACGTCGACGGCGACCGCAAGGACTTCTACGATTACCACGCCTCCCTCGTCGAGCCGTGGGACGGCCCGGCACTCGTCGCGGCGACGGACGGCGAGCGCGTCGGTGCGGTGCTCGACCGCAACGGACTGCGCCCCTGCCGGTACGACATCCTGAAGGACAACACGCTGGTGATGTCCTCGGAGGCCGGCGCGGTCGACTACGACGAGAGCGAAATCGAGGAGCGCGGCCGCCTCCAGCCCGGTCAGTGTTTCCTCGCCGACCCCGAAGAGGGACGCGTCGTCCCCGACGAGGAGGTGTTCGAGGACCTCATCGACGACAAGTACGGCGAGTGGGTCGACCAGGAGCAGGTCGGCATGGGCGACATCTCCTCGGACGACGACAACCGGCCACAGGCACCCGTCGACCACCTGCGCTCGCATCAGGCGATGTACGGGTACACCTTCGACGAGGTGGACCACCTGCTCGAACCGATGGCCGAGAAGGGCAAGGACCCCGTCGGCTCGATGGGCGACGACACGCCCCTGTCGGTGCTCTCGCAGTTCAACCGCCCGCTGTTTACCTACTTCAAACAACTGTTCGCACAGGTCACGAACCCGCCGCTGGACTACATCCGCGAGGAACTGGTGACGTCGCTGGAGTCGCGGCTGGGCCACCAGCGCAACCTGCTGGACGAGACGCCGGAGCACGCCCGGCAACTCGTGCTCGACTCGCCAATCCTGACGGACCAGGAGATGGCCGACATCAAGTCGATGACCGAGAACGGGATGTCGGCGGCGACGGTGGACATCACCTACGACCCCGACGAGGAGGACCTGGAGTCGGCCGTCGAGTCGGTCCGGGAGGAAACGGACCGGGCGGCGAAAGAGCACGACATCCTCGTCCTCTCCGACCGCAGCGCCGGGCCCGGCGAGGTCCCGATTCCGAGCCTGCTCGCGGTCGGCGGCGTCCACCACCACCTCGTCCGCAACGGCCTGCGCAACCACGTCGGCCTCGTCCTGGAGTCCGGTGACCCGCGCGCTGTCCACCACTTCGCGACGCTCATCGGCTACGGCGCGGGCGCGATCAACCCCTACCTCGCCTACCAGACCATCGAGGACCTCGTGACCGGGCCGGACGGCGCGAACCTGGAAACCGCCATCGACGCGTACATCAACGCCGTCGAGGACGGCCTGCTGAAGACGATGTCCAAGATGGGCATCTCGACCGTCGAGAGCTACCAGGGCGCACAGATTTTCGAGGCCGTCGGCCTCTCCTCGGACTTCGTCGCAGAGTACTTCGAGGGGACGGAGAACCGCACGCAGGGTATCGGCATCGCGGAGATAGAGGACGACCTGGAGAAGCGCCACACGGTCGCCTGGGCCGAGGAGGAGCCACAGATGGAGCGCGTCGGCGAGTACGAGAACCGCTCCGGTGGCATCTACCACTCCTGGAACCCCAACACGGTCGGGAAACTCCAGCAGGCGGTCCGCATGGGCGACTACGAGCAGTACCAGGAGTTCGCCGAACTCGTCAACGACCAGAACGAGAACCTCCACACGCTCCGGGGACTTCTGGAGTTCGACGCCGACGACCGCGACTCCATCCCCATCGAGGACGTCGAATCCATCGAGGACATCGTGCCGCGCTTCGAGACGGCCGCGATGAGTCTCGGCTCGCTGTCGCCGGAGATGCACGAGAACAACGCCATCGCGATGAACCGCCTCGGCGCACACGCCAACACCGGCGAGGGCGGCGAACCGCCAGAGCGGTTCAACACCGAGAAAGAGTGCAAGACCAAGCAAGTCGCCTCCGGCCGCTTCGGCGTCACCTCGACGTACCTCTCCGAGGCCGAGGAACTGCAGATCAAGATGGCTCAGGGTTCCAAGCCAGGCGAGGGCGGCCACCTGCCCGGCAAGAAGGTCAACGAGATGATCGCCCACGTCCGCTACGCGACGCCGGGCGTCGGTCTCATCTCGCCGCCGCCGCTGCACGACATCTACTCCATCGAGGACCTGAAACAGCTCATCCACGACCTGAAGGCCTCGAACCCGGAGGCCGACATCAACGTCAAACTCGTCGCCGAGGCCGGCATCGGCACCGTCGCCGCCGGCGTCGCCAAGGCCAACGCCGACAAGGTCCACATCTCGGGTGACTCCGGCGGGACCGGCGCGTCGCCGAAGACCAGCATCAAGAACGCCGGCCTGCCCTGGGAACTGGGCGTCTCCGAGGCCAACCAGATGCTCCGCGCGACGGGCCTGCGCGACCGCATCAAGGTGACGACCGACGGCGGCCTGAAGACCGGCAAAGACGTGGCCGTCGCCGCGCTGCTCGGCGCCGAGGGCTACGCCTTCGGGACCGCCTCGATGGTCACCTCGGGCTGTGTGATGGCCCGCCAGTGCCACGAGAACACCTGTCCGGTCGGCGTCGCGACGCAAAACGAGAAACTGCGCGACCGCTTCCCCGGTCAGCCGGAGCACGTCATCAACTACATGACGTTCATCGCGCAGGAACTGCGCGAGATAATGGCCGAACTCGGCTTCGAGACGGTCGACGAGATGATCGGCCGCGTGGACGCGCTGCGCCAGCGCGACGACGTCGAGCAGGAGAAGGCGAAGAAACTCGACCTCTCGGCGGTCCTGGCCGACCCGAAGGCCCCGGAGGGCGTCGACCGCTACAAGACCCAGCCACAGACCCACGACGTGGACGAGCAACTCGACTGGGACCTCCTGGAGCAGGCGGAGGCGGCCGTCGAGAACGGCGACCCCGTCACGCTCGACGTGGACATCGACAACGTCGACCGCGCGGTCGGCGCGACGCTGTCCAGCCGCATCTCGCGGAAGTACGGCGTCGAGGGGCTGCCCGACGACACCCTGACCATCCGCTTCGACGGCACTGCTGGCCAGTCCTTCGGTGCCTTCCTGCAGGACGGCGTGACCATGGACCTCGTCGGCAGCGCCAACGACTACGTCGGCAAGGGACTCTCGGGCGGGAAACTCCTCATCCGGACGCCGGAGGAGGCCACCTACGAGGCCAGCGAGAACATCCTCATCGGCAACGTCGCCCTCTACGGCGCGACCCAGGGCGAGGCCTACATCAACGGGATGGCCGGCGAACGCTTCGGCGTTCGCAACTCCGGCGTCAAGGGCGTCGTCGAGGGCGTCGGCGACCACGGCTGCGAGTACATGACAGGCGGCTCCATCGTCGTGCTCGGCGACACGGGCAAGAACTTCGCGGCCGGGATGTCCGGCGGCGTCGCCTACGTCTACGACCCCGACGACACCTTCGAGGACCGCGCCAACACGGGCATGGTCACGCTCATGGGCAGCCTCGAACAGAAGGACCGCGACATGATTACGCGCCTCGTGGAGAACCACGCCGCCTACACCGGTTCCGACCGCGCCCGGGAACTGCTGGACGAGTGGGACGACGAACTGGAGAACTTCACGAAGGTGATGCCCGACGCGTACGCGGAGGTCATCGAGGAACGCGAGCGCGACGACGTGCGCAACGAACTCCCGCCGGCCGCCGACGCCGTCGCCACGGCCGGTGACGCGGTCCGCTCGCGCGCCGACGACTGACGCCGCGTCGCTTCTCTGCTTTTATCCGACTCCCGTCCGAGGTGGGTGCATGGACGCACTCGTCATCGGCGGCACGCGATTCATCGGCCGCTTCACGGTCGAGGAACTGCTGGACCACGGCTACGAGGTGGCGATTTTCAACCGCGGGAGCCACGACAACCCCTTCGCGGACGAGTCGGCCGTCGAGCAGGTCACCGGCGACCGGACGGTCACCTCCGACCTCGAAGCCGCCCGGGAACTCGTCGACCCCGACGTCGTCATCGACTGCGTGGCCTACGAACCGCGGGAGGTCCGCGCAGCGACGGAGGTGTTCGCGGACGTCGACGCCTACGTCTACGTCTCCTCCGGCGCGGCCTACGGTGCCGAGGAGATTCCAAAGCGGGAGGGCGAGACGGCGCTGGAACCCTGCACGGACGAGCAGGCGACCGACGACAGCCACGAGACCTACGGCGCACGGAAGGCGGAGGGCGACCGTGCCGTCTTCGCGGCGGCCGACCGCGGGGTCAATGCGATGAGCGTCCGGCCGACAATCGTGTACGGCCCCCACGACTACACCGGCCGGTTCGACTACTGGGTCGACCGCGTGGTCGAGCACGACCGCGTGCTGGTGCCGGGCGACGGCGACGCGCTGTGGCACCTCGCCTCCGTCGAGAACGTCGCGCGGGCGCTGCGGACCGTCGCCGAGGCGGGGACCCCCGGCCGGGCCTACAACGTCGGCGACCGGCGACTGCTCACGCTTTCGGAGTTCGTCGAACTGGTCGCCGACGCCGCGGGGGCCGACGTCGAACTCGTCACCGCGGGGCCGCGGGAACTGGCCGGCGACGTCGACCCCGACGCCGTCCCCTTCTACCGCCGGTATCCACACGTCCTCGACACCGAGCGCCTGGCCGCGCTGGGCTGGGACCCGGTCGCCCCGGAGACCGCCATTGAGCGGACGGTCGACGCTGCGCTCGCGGCGGGGCCGAGTCCCGCCGACGGGACGCCTGACCCGGCGGCCGAGCAAGACGTCATGGACCGCCTCGGCGAGTAGCCAGTCCTGCACACCCCGCGCACACGCCCGGAGGTTTGATTCGTCCACCCAACGAACCCGCACGCCGTGCAGAGAGTGACCCTGGCGACGACGGCGCTCGCGATGACGGCTACTCCCGAGCAGTCTCCCGGGGTCGCGAGCCAGTTGGAACTTGGCACCTCGCTATTCTGGGTCGCTGTCGTCGCCGTCGTGCTGTACGCACTGTACCGGCGGTTCGGGTAAGTCGAACATATTGTGTCTCCGGACACCGCTCCCGAGCGTCTGCAGGTTCCAGCGGCCGGGGACCCTCAGCTACTAAATGCGTCGGCGGAATAGGGGGCGGTATGTTCGACAAGTCGACGTGGATTCGCCTGCCGCGGAACGTGCTGGTGGGCCACGGGGTCATCGAGCAGACGGCCGCGGCCGTCGACGACCTCCACCTCCGGGGACGGCCGCTGCTCGTGACCAGCCCGACCCCGCGACAGATTGCGGGCGACCGTCTCGCCGCGCAGTTCGAGGAGCGCGGCGACGACCCGGCCACGGTCACCATCGAGGAGGCCAGTTTCGAGTCCGTCCAGCAGGTCATCGACGCGGCACGGGAGGTCGACGCGGGCTACCTCGTCGGCGTCGGCGGCGGGAAGGCCATCGACATCGCGAAGATGGCCTCGGAGGACCGCGGCGTCGGCTTCGTCTCGGTGCCCACGGCGGCGAGTCACGACGGCATCGTCTCCGGCCGGGGCTCCATCGCCGAGGGCGACACCCGTCACAGCGTGGCCGCGGAGCCGCCGCTGGCCGTCGTCGCCGACACCGAGATTCTCGCGGAGGCCCCCTGGCGGCTGACAACGGCGGGCTGTGCCGACATCATCTCGAACTACACGGCCGTCCGCGACTGGGAACTGGCGAAGCGGCTGAAGAACGTCGAGTACTCCGAGTACGGCGGCGCGCTCTCGCGGATGACCGCCGAGATGCTCGTCCAGAACGCCGGCTCCATCAAACGGGGGCTGGAGGAGTCGGCGTGGGTGGTCGTGAAGGCGCTGGTCTCCTCCGGCGTCGCGATGTCCATCGCCGGCACCTCCCGGCCCGCAAGCGGCGCGGAACACCTCTTCTCGCACAAGCTCGACCAGCTCGTCCCCGACGCGGCCTTGCACGGCCACCAGGTCGGCGTCGGCTCCATCATGGTCGAGTACCTCCACAGCGGCGAGCACGGCGAGTGGGTCGACGTCCGCGACGCGCTGGCGACCATCGGCGCGCCGACGACGGCGGCGGAACTCGGCATCGACGAGGAGACGGTCATCGAGGCGCTGACGACGGCCCACGAGATACGCGACCGCTACACGATTCTCGGCGACGGCATGAGCGAGGAGGCGGCACGCGAGGCCGCGAGCGTCACCGGCGTCATCTGACCGCTAGGCCAGCAGCGCCGCTATCTCGTTGCGCTCGCGCTCCCAGTGGGCGCCGCCGTCGACCTCGCCCGATTCGTACTGTCCTTCGAACACGACGACGAGGTGATAGAGCGTCTCCGCGTCGGGGTCGTCCTCGTCGCGCACGCCGGCGATGGTCGCGCTCTCGATGCCCTCGACGGTGAACTCGACGCCGGTGTCCTCCCGGACCGCCTCGCGGAGTTGCTGTTCGATGGAGCGGTCGAGGTCGACCGTTCGTCCGGGGAGTTCCATCGTCCCCGACGTCTCGACGTGGAGGACGCGCTCGTCCTCGTCGTGGACCTCGACGTAGGCGTCGACGAGTTGGGAATCGCGGTCCTCGCCGACCCGCTCGAATTGCTCGTGGGGCAGCGTGACGGTCGTCTGATTCACCGGAAAGGCACCGTAGAGCTGTTCGAGCCCGGAGAGGTGGTCCTCGACCACGTCTCTGGTTCCTGCCACCCGTCCCATACGCGAACCAGGGACCACCTGGTCATAAAGCCCCGAGAAAGTTGTCGCCAGCTGGAAGCTATCGCGAGCGGGTCAAGCACACCGTACTCGGCCGACGGCACGGCGAGCAGTCAGTGTTGTGTCGATAGTGCGTTTTTTGCCCCTCCGCCGACCACTGACTTCCAATGACCGACTACGACTACGAGGACCTGGGGCTCGTCGCCGGGCTGGAGATACACCAGCAACTCGACACGGAGACGAAGCTGTTCTGCCAGTGCCCGACGACGATTCGCGAGCCGGCGGCGAGCGACCGGTCGTTCACCCGCTATCTGCACCCGACCAAGAGCGAACTGGGGGAGATAGACGCCGCCGCCCTCGAGGAGAGCATGGTCGACCGCGAGTTCGAGTACCTCGCCTACGACACGACCTGCCTCGTCGAGGAGGACGACGAACCCCCCCACCGCGTCGACCGCGAGGCGATGGAAGTGGCGCTGGAGATAGCCCAGCTGATGGACATGACTGTCGTCGACCAGACTCACGTCATGCGGAAAATCGTCGTCGACGGGTCGAACACGTCGGGCTTCCAGCGGACGATGCTGGTCGCCAACGACGGCGAAATCGACACCAGCGAGGGCGCAGTCGGCATCGAGGACATGATGCTCGAGGAGGAGAGCGCCCAGCGCGTCGAGGAGACCGACGCCGGCGTCCGCTTCAGCCTCGACCGCCTGGGCATCCCGCTGGTGGAAATCGGCACCAAGCCCGACATCCGCTCGCCCGAGCAGGCCCGCGAGGCCGCCGAGCGCATCGGGATGTTGCTGCGCTCGACCGGGCAGGTCAAACGCGGACTGGGGACCATCCGCCAGGACGTCAACGTCTCTATCGCCGATGGTGCCCGCGTCGAGATCAAGGGCGTCCAGAGCCTCGACGACATCGACGACATCGTCCGCAACGAGGTCGGCCGCCAGGTCGAACTGCTGGCCATCGCCGAGGAACTCGCCGAACGCGGGGGCGCGGTCGGCGACCCCGTCGACGTCAGCGACGTGTTCGCGGACACGGACAGCGGCGTCATCGGCGGCGCGCTCTCCGCCGGCGGGACGGCGATGGCTGTCCGCCTCGCGGGCTTCGACGGCCTCGTCGGGCGGGAGATTCAGCCCGACCGCCGACTCGGGACGGAACTGGCCGACCACGCCAAGCGCCACGGCGCGGGCGGCATCTTCCACACCGACGAACTGCCGGCCTACGGCGTGACCGAAGCGGAGGTCGAGGACCTGCGGGCGGCAGTCGGCGCGGAGCCCCAGGACGCCGTCGCGCTGGTCGCGGACGACCCGGAGACGGCCGACCTCGCCATCGAGGCGGTCGTCGAGCGCGCCGAGGACGCACTGGCAGGTGTGCCGGAGGAGACCCGCGACGCCAACGAGGACGGCACGACGCGCTACCTGCGCCCGCTACCCGGCGCAGCCCGGATGTACCCCGAGACGGACGTGCCGCCGGTCGACCCCGACCCGTCGGAGGTGGAGACGCCGGAACTGCTGACAGAGAAGGTCGAGCGCTACCAGTCCGAGTTCGGCCTCGACGCAGGTCTCGCCGACCAGGTCGCCTACGGCCGCCGGATGCCGCTGTTCGAGCGCGCCGTCGAGATGGGTGTCGACCCCACGCTGGCCGCCGGGACCGTCGAGTCGACGGTCACGGAACTCCGCCGTGACGACGTGCCCGTCGAGAACCTGACCGACGACCACTTCGTGGGACTGTTCGCGCTGCTTGCCGACGGTGACCTCGCCAAGGAGGGCGTCCCGGACCTGCTGACGGCGCTCGCGGAGAATCCTGGCCTCTCCGCCGACGAAGCCGCGGAGCAGGAGGACCTCGGCAGCGCCGGCGAGGACGCGGTCCGCGAGGCCGTCTCCGAAGTCGTCGAGCGCAACGCCGACCAGGTCGAACAGGAGGGGATGGGAGCCTTCTCCGCGCTCATGGGCGAGTGCATGGGCGCGCTCCGCGGGAAGGCCGACGGCGACGTGGTCAGCGACGTCCTCCGCGAGGAGATACAGAAGCGAGCTTGACGGCCCCGCTCAGATCGGATTCGAGGGCATTGGGGTTATCGTGATGAGGAACCCGCGGCCGCAGTCGCAGGTCACCCGCCCGTCCGTTTGCTCTACCGGGACCCAGTCCCCGCACTCGTCACACCGTAGCTTGGCACGCTGTTGCATACTTCCACTTCCGTACCACCTACCATGGTTATTGACCGATTAAAACGCCGATTGGCCGGGGTAAGCATCTCGTACCGTGCGAGTTCACTGCCGGTCGCGTTCACTGGTCGTCGTCGCGCATCCGGTCGGCCGCTCGCCGGAACAGACCTCGCATCGTGCGGACCTCCCGGCCGGTCGGGTCGGCGCGTCCGAGCAGCCGTCGCCACATCCGCCCGGTCTTGGCGCGCTTCTCCCCGGGATGGCCGAGCGCCACGAGGAAGTCCGCGAACTGGTCGTGCAACCCCTCGACTGCGGCGGGGTCGGCGCTGTGGTCCTCGCCCGGCAGTTGCGTCTCCGACACGGTCAGGTCCCGGCATTCGTACAGCACGACGGTGGCCGCCTGGCCGAGGTTCAGCACCGGGTAGTCCGCGCTCGCGGGAATCGCGCAGATGCGGTCGAGCCTGGCGAGTTCGTCGTTGGTCAGCCCCGACGACTCCCGGCCGAAGACGAGGCAGACGTCCGCGTCGACGCCCTGGAGACTGTCGGCCAGGTCCGCTGGCGTCTCGAAGGGGTAGCGGACGTGTTTCGTCGCGTCCTCGTTGGTCGTCGCGGTGCAGCCGACGGTGTGGTAGTTCTCGACGACGTGGTCGAGGGTGACCTCGCGGGCGTCCGGCAGGACGTCCTCGCGGGCCTGGCCGGCGAAGCCGTAGGCCTCGCCGTCGGGGTCCAGTTCCGGCGGGTCGACGAGCAGGAGGTCAGAGAGCCCGAAGTTCTTCATCGCGCGGGCGATGGTGCCGACGTTGCCCGGCGTCTCCGCGTCGACGACGGCGACCGCGACGCTCATACGTCGAGGTCGTCCAGGTCGAGGTCCAGCGCGTCCCGTTCGGCCTTCTCCATCGCCGCGACCTGCTCCTCGACCTCCGGGATGCCGTCGCGGTCGGCCGGGTCGGCGGGCACCTCGGGCAGTTCGTCGGGTGCCTCGTCGACGTACTCCAGGCCGGCGTAGCCCTCGGGGGCGCGGCCGCCGTCGGCGAACCACTCGTGGAACTCCTCCTGTAGCTGGCCAGTGCCGGCGTACTCCTCGCCGCCCGCCTCGCGGAACCAGTAGAGGAAGTCGGGCTCGTGCTCCGAACAGAGGATGACCTCCGCCAGCGGTTCCCCGTAGACGATTTCCGCGGCGTTCGTCTTCTCCAGGTTGTCCTCGCCGTGGATGAGCCAGCAGGCGCTGCAGGGCTCGCCCAGGACGGCCGACAGCCGGACGAGGCGGTTGCGCGTGTCCTCGTCCATCTCGTTCAGCGGTCGGATGTTGCCCGCATCGTCGAACACCTCGTCCTCGTCGAAGCGCCAGCCGCGGATGCCGATAGAGATTTTCCCCATGGCCGCCGGTAGGAGACAACCGGATAAAAACCACCTGAACGCGGGTTCCCGGACCGCCGCGAACGCCGCGCTTTTTGTCACTGCGCCCAACACAGGGGTATGCGAACAGTCGACGCCGCCGGCCTGTCCATCGGTGACGACCACCCGCCCCGAATCATGGGCGTCCTCAACGTCAGCAGCGAGTCCCCCTACAAACCCTCCGTGTTCGACGACGCCGCCGCGGCCGCCCGCTACGTCGACGAGGACCTCATCGACGAGGGGGCCGACATCGTCGACGTCGGCCTGGAATCGGCCAACAAGAAGTTCGAGGTGCTCTCCGCCCAGCAGGAACTCGACCGGCTGGACACCGCCGTCGACGCCATCGAATCCGTCTCCGGGGACGCGGTCTTCTCCATCGAGACCCGCTATCACGAGGTCGCAGAGGCGGCCCTCGACCGCGGGTTCGACATGGTCAACGACATCTGCGGCTTCGCCGACCCGCAGATGCCCGCCGTCTGCGCCGAGTACGACGTCGCCGTCGGCAAGATGGCGAGTCCGCCGGACCTCGAACGTCCCGGCGCGGTCGAGACGGTAGACGACATCTACGACGCGCTGTTCCAGAACGGGCTGACCGAGAAGACGCTCGTCGACCCCGCGTTCGGCGGGTGGAGCGAAGACAAGACGCTCGAAGACGACCGGGAGACGTTCAACCGTCTCCGGGAGTTCCGGGCCATCGGCCAGCCCATCCTCGTCTCGATAAACCGCAAGAACTTCCTCCGCGACATCGCCGGCCGCGAGACGGAGGGGGCGCTACCGGTCTCGCTGGCGGCCACGTCGATGGCGGTCGAGCGGGGCGCACACGTCGTCCGCACCCACGACGTGCGGGAGACCCGCGACGCTGCCCTCGTGGGCAAGGAGTTCGCACGGCCGCGCGTCAGAGACGACGGCGTGGAAGAACTCGACGTGACGACCGTCGTAGAGGCCCAGCGGCACTTCGCCGGCGGCCCCTCCGACGCCGAGGTAGCGGTCGACCCCGAAGCGGGCGTAGCGCGGCTGTTCGCGCTGGACCTCTCGCCCGAGGCCCGGAAGTCGCTGCGCGGTGCCGTCGCCGAGACGGGGGCCGTCGTCGCTGCGGCCGGGACGCGGATGGTCCTCGGCGGGTCGGTCGCGGACCTGCGCGCGGTGGCCGAGAGGGTGACCGGTCCGCCCGAACTCGTCGACGCGCTCGCCCGGGTACGAGAGGGGTGCAGGTAAGAAAACTTATGCCGGATGCGGATGAATCGCCGGGTGAAGGCCGAAAGGGCACCTGGGCAGGGGTAGTTCAGTGTGCCATTTCGGCTCAACCCGGTTTATCTGGTGACCGAGCCCCCGAGCCACTGCTGGCGGTCCCGATTGGAGGTAAGCACGACCTAGCACCTGCCGAGACGGGTGGCCGTCGATGAACTTTGCCGAGTGGGAGCCGGTCTACGAGGACATTCTGGCCGACTTCGGGTTCGAGCGGGCCGCCGACGAGCGAGCACGCGACCTGCTGGCCGAACTGCTCGCCGACGAGCGCACGCTGGCCCTCGACGGGCTGGATGCCGACGGTGAGACCGTCGCCGTCGCCGGGGCGGGGCCGAACCTGGAGGCCGAGACCGCTATGGCGGCCGAGGCGGACGCCGTGTTCGCGGCGTCGACCGCGGCGGACCGACTGCTCTCCGCCGGGGTCACGGTCGACTGCATGGTGACCGACCTGGACAAGAATCCCGGGACTGTCCGGTCTCTCACGGAACGTGGCGTCCCGGTCGCAGTCCACGCACACGGCGACAACGTCCCCGCCGTCCGCGAGCACGTGCCGACCTTCGACGCTGACTGGGTGTTGCCGACGACGCAGGCGGCACCGGTCGGGCCGGTCGTCAACCCGGGCGGGTTCACCGACGGGGACCGCGCGGCCTTCCTCGCGGACCACCTGGGGGCTGAGCGGCTCGTCTTCCCCGGCTGGGACTTCGACGACCCGTCGGTCGACGCGTCGAAAGGCCGGAAGCTCCGGTGGGCCGAGCGCCTCCTGGCGTGGCTGGAACGACGGCGCGGGGAGCACTTCCCGGTCCTGGACGGCCGGAGGTCGGACGTCGACCCGGTCTGACCGGCCGGGTGGCGACCGGGCCGTCGACCGCGCACTCGTCGCCGGGCGTCAGGTCTTACCTTTCGCGCCTCGCAGGTCGGGTATGGGCTATCACGTCGTCGACCCGGCGGCGCTTGCACCGACCGAGGACTACCCCTGCGACCGACGGTCGATTACGGAGGCCGCGGACCTCGCGAACCTGGCCAGCGCCGTCTACACCATCGCCCCCGGCGAACAGCTCCCGCGGACGTACCACTACCACGAGCAACGCGAGGAACTGTTCTACGTCGTCGACGGCACACTCTCGGTCGAGACGCCGGACGGCGAGTATGCCGTTCCTACCGGCTCCGTGTTCGTCGCCGAACCCGACAGTCCACACCGGCCGTACAATCCGGCGTCCGCGGACGCCGACGTCCGCGTCCTGGGTATCGGCGCGCCGCGGTACGACATCGGCCGCCCCTACGACCCCGACTCTGGCGCGGTGCCGGATTCGGACTCGTAGCTCACGGGTCGGGACAGTCCACGGTGGTGTTCTCACCTGGGGTTGGCTGCCGGAAACTGCCCAAACGACCAGTTCTCCGGCTAACTGTGGTTCTGACAGTCACTTTCTCGCCGGTGTGTACCAGGACAGACGTGTCGTCAGACGGGACCTATTTCGCCGTACACGCTGCATAGTCGACGGTTTGGCAGACACCGACCCCGACGTATCTCTTCATTTCGTGACAGGTGGTAACATCCACCAACAGAGACGTCGGGAACCCGCGCCAGACGGCCAACGCAACCCCTGTTTTCGGGTACTTTCGGACTAGTGGCGTCCAGGTATCGCGGTCCATGTGTCCGGGAGAACAGACGGTCACGGGAGTTCAGATTGCCCAACGTATCAGCTCGCAGTCTATTTTATAATCTACCTATACTCGCGGGTATGGGGTTGCTTCGGGGGGTGAACGATTCTCGCCCCTTATGCGGACACGCGATATGGATTCACCCGAACGACGCTGTACATTCGTACAATACGTTCGTCCAATACATGTCCGACGAGACAATCGCAACGACGTCGTGGTGGGAGAGCTATCGAACAGACGTAGCCGCGGGACAGCCACACCGCATCGAGGTCTTCTTTCGCTCCCTGGCACCGAGTCAGGGGGCACACGACAAGCGTCGTCGCATCGTCAGCCAACTCGACGAGGCCAGCAGCACGTCCTCGCTCGACAGCTACGACCTCCACGTCGTCGGCGACGGGATGTGTCTCTGCGAGGACTGCGCTGAGACCCGTCTCGCACGGCACATGCACGACACGCTGGCGACGCTGCGAGAGGGCGGTAGCGACGAGATCGAACCGCTGGCGTTCTCGACGCGGACCGTCGACTCACAGATGACCGGTGAGCACTACACCCTCCTCGTGCCCCCGGAGGTGAGCCTCGCCGTCTACGTCGACAGTTCGCTCCGTGGCGTCTTCCCCGCGGCCGTCGAGGAAGTCACCGTGAGCGTCACCGACTTCCTGGACGCGTTCACGACCCTGGAGAACGCACCCGCGACCGTTCAGGCCGAGGCGTAATCCGGCCCTATCCGAAAACCGCCCTTACTTCCGCCGCCCTCCCCGCCCGTCCGGGCAACCTCTCTATAACAAAGGACGACTCGTGACTTATCGGGCGGTATGCCAACGTCTGGTTCCCCGCCGTCGGCTGACCAGCACCCTCACGAGTCCCCGTCCAGTTCCCCCGCTCCGGAGGGATACTGATGTGTGGCATCACGGGATGTGTCGGCACCGGCGAGGCCGTCAGCTGTCTCCTCGATGGCCTCTCGAACCTGGAGTACCGCGGCTACGACTCCGCAGGGCTCGCCGTCCTCGACGGCGACGGGCTCTCCGTCTGCAAGCGCGAGGGCGAAGTGTCCGAACTGGAGGCCGCCGTCGACGGCGAGTTCGCCGGCGGCAGTCTGGGCGTCGGACACACCCGCTGGAGTACCCACGGCCCGCCGACGGACGCCAACGCCCACCCGCACACCGGCTGTGACGGGCGGGTCGCCGTCGTCCACAACGGCATCATCGACAACCACGAGCGCCTCCGCGAGCGCCTGCAGCGCCGCGGCCACGAGTTCCGGAGCGACACCGACACAGAGGTCGTTCCCCACCTCGTCGAGGAGTTCCTCGCCGGGGGTGCCGACGCGGGGACTGCCTTCCGGCGTGCCGTCGACGAACTCAGCGGGAGCTACGCAATCGTGATGGTCGTCGATGGCGTCGAGCGGCTGTTCGCCACCCGCTCTGGCTCGCCCCTCGTGCTCGGCGTCGACGACGACGCCTGCTACCTCGCCAGTGACGTGCCGGCCTTCCTCGAACACACGGACCGCGTGGTCTACCTCGAAGACGGCGACGTGCTCTCCGTGGAGGCAGGCGAGTACACCATCACCGACGGCGACGGGTACCACGTCGACCGCCCCGTCAGGACGGTCGACTGGACTCCCGAGGACGCACAGAAGGAGGGGTACGACCACTACATGCTCAAGGAGATACACGAGCAGCCGATGGCGCTTCGGCGCGCGCTCCGCGGGCGCATCGACGCGGGGATCGAGGTCCCGGCGTGGCTGCTCGACCACCCGGACGGCGTCCCCGTACGGTTCGTCGCCTGCGGGACGTCCTATCACGCGGCGCTGTACGCCGTGGAACTGCTCCAGAAGCGGGGAATCTCGGCCCAGGCCTCGCTCGCCAGCGAGTTCGCGACCAGTCCGCCACCGCTCGTGGACGGTTCTGTGGTCGTCGGCGTCACCCAGAGCGGCGAGACAGCGGACACTCTCGGTGCGCTCCGGCGGGCCAGCGAGGCCGGCGCGCGCACGCTCGCGGTCACGAACGTGGTCGGCTCGACCGCGGCCCGTGAGTGCGACGACGCCATCTTCATCAGAGCGGGTCCCGAAATCGGCGTCGCCGCGACCAAGACGTTCTCCTCGCAGGTCGTGACGCTCGCGCTGCTGGCCGAACGACTCGCCGACGCCGACACCGGTATCCTCCAGGCGCTGTCGACGGTGCCCGACGCGCTCCAGTACGTCCTCGACCACACGACGGCCCCGCAGGTAGCCCGGACGTACGCGGACGCCAGCGCCTACTTCTTCGTCGGCCGTGGCGTCGCCCATTCGGTCTCCCTCGAAGGCGCGCTGAAGCTCAAGGAAATCTCCTACGAACACGCCGAGGGGTTCCCGGCGGGCGAACTGAAACACGGACCGCTGGCGCTCGTGACACCCGAGACGCCGGTCTTCGCCATCGAGACGGGCGACCACAGCGACCGGATGCGTGGCACTGTCGAGGAAGTCCAGGCCCGGGGTGCCCCGGTCGTCGCCGTCACGCACCCGGAGAGCGCCGTCGCCGCTGCTGCCGAGACGGTCCTCCCGATTCCCGAGACCCACCCGGAACTCGCCGGGTTGCTCGCGAACGCGCAGCTACAGTTGCTCTCCTATCACACAGCTAGATTGCTCGACAGGCCGGTCGACAAGCCGCGGAACCTCGCCAAGAGCGTTACCGTCGAGTGAGCGTTCCGGACACGTCCGTCAGCACCGGCCACCGAGGTCGACGATGGCGTCCTCGTCGGCGACCACGAAGGCGTCGTCGTGGATCAACTCCTCGTCCTCCGGGAGGAACATCAACTGTTCGGAGCCGTCCAGCGTTCGGAACTGTTCCCACGCGGCCAGGTCGTAGCCGAGGTCGTGCCGGAGGTCCGGGTCCGACGCCAGTTCCTCCCACTCCTCGCGGGAGTACGCTACGGTCCGGTCCGGACTGGTCGTCCGTCCGACTGCGCTCTCGTCAGTCCTCGCCCTATTCTTCCCTCGGTCCGGATTACTGTCCTCTGACATTCCTGATTTCCTCGTTAGTGGCGGCGAGCCGTACAGCGCCTCCAGTTCGGGGTAGTTACAACCTACCCGTATAATACATCTGTCCAGCTTGTCGTGAGTACGTGCAGAATACGTGCCGGATACGTATCAGATACGCCCCGATGTCGGGCGGTTCACGGACCAGCCAGAAGTGTAATGCATGTGTCTCGCGGTCGGCCGCTGCGCCCGCGTTCATCCGTGCTTACGCTCGTCGCCGCCGTTGGCTGGTATGCTACGACGTGTCTAGGAACGGGTTACTTACCGTCCACGAGCGTCGCCAGTCCGTCGGCCAGCGTCGTCCGCGGCCGGAAGTCGAGGTCGCGGGTGGCCGCCGTCAGGTCGGCCACACTCCGGTCGATGTCACCCGGTCGCCCGTCGGCGTGGACGAGTTCGGAGTCAGCACCGACGACGTCCACGACGGTCCGGGCCAGGCCCTCGACAGTGGTCTCCTCGCCCGTGCCCACGTTGAACGCCCGGCCGACGTGGGACGTCTCCGCCGCCCGGAGGTTCGCGCGGACCACGTCGTCGACGTGGACGAAATCTCGCGTCTGCGTGCCGTCACCGTGGATTGGCAGCGGCTCGTCCGCCCTGGCCCGGTCGAGGAAGGTACTGACGACGCCGCTGTAGCCGCTGTCGGGCTGCCCCGGGCCGTAGACGTTGAAGTACCGCAGGGCGACCGTCGGCAGGTCGTAGAGGTCGGCGAACAGCCGCGTGTAGTGGTCGACGGCGACCTTGTCGACGCCGTACGGCGACGTCGGGGACAGCGCTGCGTCCTCGGGGACTGGAACGGTCTCGGGGTGGCCGTAGACCGCTGCCGAGGAGGCGACGACGGCGCGTGCGTCCGCCCGCCGAGCGGCGTCGAGCACCCGCACCGTCCCCGCGACGTTCCGTGACTCGCTCTCGGCCGGGCGCTCGGTGGAGTCGTCGACGCTCACGAGCCCCGCCTGGTGGAAGACCACGTCCACGCCGTCCATCGCCGCTCTGACAGTCCCGGCGTCGCGGACGTCGCCGGCAACGACCGTCGCCTCCTCCGGCACACGCTCGCGCTCGCCGGTCGAGAAGTCGTCCAGCACCCGGACCTCGTTGTCGCCGACGAGCGCGTCGGCGAGTGCGCCCCCGACGAACCCGCCGCCGCCGGTCACGAGTACCCGCTGCCCGGACGGCCACGGACCGTCGCTGTCGGTCACCTGGCTCCCCCCCGTCTCGCTGGCTCCACGTGTCGCATACAGGCCCGCGACGGGAGCCTCCGGTATTGTTATGCTCGCGTTATGACGCCGCTGTGGGCGTCCGTCCGGGAGAGGGCTGTCGCGCCCCGGCAACCAATAGATTCAATGAGTCGACCCCGGTAGCTCCCCCCGTGAACGGAAACGACCGGTCCATCGTCGGGCTCGTCATGGCCGCACACGCGATGGTCCACACCTACGAGCTCTCGATTCCGGTCCTCATTCCGATCTGGCTCTCCGAGTTCGACGTCATCAACCTGGGAGTCACCCAGCTCACCGTGACGGAGGCCAGCCTCGGCGCGCTCGTCACCGTCGGGTACGCGCTGTTCGGGCTGGGCGCGCTCCCCAGCGGCGTCCTGGTCGACAAACTCGACGCGCGCGTGCTCATCACCGGCTGTCTCGTCGGCATGGGGTTGTCCTTTCTCGTGCTCGCGGTCGCTCCGTCCCCGGTCGGCATCGGCCTCGCGCTGGTCGTCTGGGGCATCTCCGCCAGCGTCTACCACCCGTCGGGCCTGTCGCTCATCAGCCGCGGCGTGACCCAGCGCGGCAGCGCCTTCGCCTACCACGGCATGGCCGGCAACTTCGGCATCGCCGTCGGGCCGCTGGTCACCATCCTGCTGCTGGTCGTCCTCGACTGGCGGGTGGTGGTCGGTCTGCTCGCCATCCCGGCAGCCGTCGCCGCGTTCTACGCCATCCGCGTCGACATCGACGAGCGGGCGGCGGTGGCCGAGACTGACGGCGGCGGGGGCGACAGCCGCGCCGGCAGCGGCGTCTCCTCGCTCGGCGAGTTTCTCTCCAGTTCGAAGACGCTCTTCGCCAGCGCGTTCGTCCTCGTCTTTCTGGTCACCTTCTGCTCCGGCCTCTACTATCGCGGCGTCCTGACCTTCCTGCCGGAACTCCTGCGGGACGTGCCCTCGCTGTCGCCGGTGACCTTCGGCGGCCGCGAGTTCGCCCCCGGCGACTACATCTACGTCGGCCTGCTGATGGTCGGCATCCTCGGGCAGTACACCGCCGGCAAACTCACCGACCGCTACCGCCCCGAGTGGGGCATCCTCGCCGGCTTC
Organism: Salinibaculum sp. SYNS191; assembly: GCF_037338445.1. Lineage (NCBI taxonomy): Archaea > Methanobacteriati > Methanobacteriota > Halobacteria > Halobacteriales > Haloarculaceae > Salinibaculum > Salinibaculum marinum. Next base: position 608,525 of record NZ_CP147838.1, on the reverse strand, counting down.
GGCGCGCTCGCCGTCGTCGCCTTGCTCTTCCTCCCGGCGGCGGCCGTGGGTCTGCCCGCGCTGCTGGTCGTCTCCGCCCTCCTGGGCTTTTTCCTGTTCTCGGTCCAGCCGTTCTACCAGGCCAGCGTCGCCGAGTTCACGCCCGCGGGCAAGCGCGGCCTCTCCTACGGCTACACGTACCTCGGCGTCTTCGGCGTCGGCGCTATCGGTGCCGTCCTCGCCGGGACGCTGCTGACCTACTTCTCCGCGGACCAGCTGTTCCTGGTACTGGCCGGCCTCGGTGCGGTGGCCGCTACACTCGGCGGCGTCCTCGTGTTCTGGGTCCCGTCCCGGGCCGGGTCGTAAGCACTCGATAACTATATCGCTCTCCCGCCAGGCTCCAGCAAACTGTCGTGTGCCGAGTACCGAGTTCGACGGTGCCGTGGACCACCCCCAGCAGCGGCCGCCACGGCTGGACAGCGGGGGGACGGAACTGATGTGGCCCTGGGAGCACGCCGCCGTGGGCTACCTGCTGTTCTCGCTGGTCGTCCACGGCCTGTACCGGCGGTCGCCGGCGGGCGCGGGCGCGCTCCTCTTGCTTTTCGCGACTCAGCTCCCCGACCTGGTCGACAAACCCCTCTCCTGGGGGCTGGACCTGTTCCCAGCGGGCTTTTCGGTCGCTCACTCCGTGTTCGTCGCGGTCCCGGTCGGTATCGCTGGCGCGTGGCTACTGGCCCGGAGCGGCCGCCGCGACGCCGCTGTCGCCCTGGTCGTCGGCTACTGGTCGCACCTCGTCGGCGACGTCGTCTCGCCGCTGCGGGCCGGCGACCCCCTCGCCGTCGACCGACTGCTCTGGCCGGTCGTCCGCCAGGAGCCCTACGGCGAGGACCTGGGCCTCGGCCGCGGGCTGGTCTACATCCGCGAGTACGTCGCCGACGTCACCTCGCAGGGCCCGACACCGGCGCTGGCGCTGTCGGCGCTCGCGCTTCTCCTGGCAGTGGCGCTGTGGGTCGCCGACGGACTGCCGGGCGTCCGCTGGCTGCACCGGGCGGCCGTCGGCCAGCAGGGCCGGAAGTAGCCCGGCCCCCCTCGGAAGTCCGCTCCTACTCGCGGCAGTTCCGGGGAATGTGCTGAATTACTAACCTGCTCTCTGCCGCTTACCTCGGATAGCATGAGCACGTTTGCAGGCAGCGCCCCGGGAGGGGGCAGCGAGAGTCCGGGGGTGACCCGACCTGGCCGGGTGTGCGACAATGTATAGGGACCACAGCGTCGCCGTCGTGGTCCCGGCGTACAACGAGGAGGGATACGTCGGCAGCGTCATCGACGCCATCCCGGGCTACGTCGACCGGGCGTACGTGGTCGACGACGGCTCCACCGACGACACCTGGGCGGAGATTCGACGCCACGCCGCCGCCCGGAACGCGGAAGTCGACAGCGCCTTCGGCGACCTCGTCGTCCCCGTCAGACACGACGAGAACCGGGGCGTCGGCGGTGCCATCAAGACCGGCTACCGGCGCGCCCGGGCGGAGGGCATCGACGTGACGGCGGTCCTCGGCGGGGACGACCAGATGGACCCCGCCGTCCTCCCGCGGTACCTGGACCCCATCGTCGAGGACGAGGCCGACTACACGAAAGGGACCCGCTTCGCCGACGCCGCCGACTGGCGGGCGATGCCGCGGTTCCGGTTCGTCGGCAACGTCGTCCTCTCGTATCTCACGAAGATAGCCAGCGGCTACTGGGGGTCGATGGACTCCCAGAACGGCTACAGCGCCATCTCCCTGCGGGCGCTCGAAGCTATCGACCTCGACGGCCTCTACGAGTACTACGGCTACTGCAACGACCTGCTCGTCCGCCTCAACACCGCCGAGATGCGGGTCGCGGACGTCCCCCACTCGGCCGAGTTTACCTACGAGGACGGCTGGAAGAGCCACATCGAACTCCGGGCGTACGTCCCCCGGGTGTCGGTTATGCTCCTGCGGGGGTTTCTCCGCCGACTGACCAGGAAGTACCTGCTCCACGACTACCACCCGCTGGCCCCGCTGTACCTCCTCGGCGGCGCGCTCTCTGCCGTTTCGAGCGTCGGCCTGTTCGGGGCGGTCCTCGGCCGGACCCGCGACGGGCCGGCGGCCTGGCTGCTCGGACTCGCCGCCGGACTCGGGACGCTCCTCTGGGCGACGCTGCTGGACCGGGAGGACAACCGTGACCTCGAACGCCACCTCGAACGGCCCGAGCGGTCGACGGGTCGAACGGAGGCGACCGCGCGCGAGCCGTCGGTCCGAGGTGACGGGGAGACGCCCGACGGGGAGCCCGTCGACGGGTCGCCGGAGGCCTGAGACGATGGCTGGGACCGTTCGGCCGGACCTCGTCGCCGACGGCTCGGCGGGGGTGGGACGCCGATGACGCTCTCGGCGGTCTGTTTCGACCTCGACGACACGCTGTACCCCTACGACGAGTACGCACGCGCGGGGTTGCGGGCGGCGGCCGACCGGCTGGCCGACGTGACTGGCCACCGTCTCCACAACGAACTGGCGGACCTCTACTTCGAGGAGGGAATCACCCCGGGCATCTTCGACCGACTGCTCGACCGTCACGACGAGATTCCCGACCGGCACACGACGGAGATGGTCCGGGCCTACCACGACGTCGACGTCGGGCTGTCACCCTACCGGGACACCACCGCCGTCCTCGAACTCCTCCGGGACCGGCACGCGCTCGGCCTCCTCGCCGATGGCCGCAACGTGGACCGGAAGCTCCGCATGCTCGGCCTCGCGGAGTACTTCGAGACGGTCGTCGCCACGGCACGACTCGACGCCGCAAAGACCGACCGGGACCCCTTCGAGCGGTTGCTCTCCGGGCTGTCGGTCCCGCCCGACGGGACCATCTACGTTGGCGACGACCCGCGCACCGACTTCGAGGTGCCGAACCGCCTCGGAATGGGCACCGTGCGGGTCCGGCGCGGCCGGTTCAGCCACCTCGACGCGCCCGCCGACCGCGCCGAGGCGAACGTCGAAATCGCGCGCCTGGAGGAACTGCCGCCGCTCATCGACGAGTCGACGACGACCGGCTAGTCCCCGCGTAACAACGACGCCCCGCGGCGTCTCCCCTCACAGATGCCAGCCGACTTCACCTACGAGATGTACGGGACCCTCCTGGACGCGTGTCGGGAGAGCGACTACGCGTTTCTCACCGTCCGGGAGTACCTCGCGGCCGACGCGCTCCCCGAGCGGTTCGTCGTCCTCCGGCACGACGTCGACCGCAAGCCCGACAACGCACTCGATTTCGCACGCATCGAGGCCGAGCGCGACGTCGCGAGCACCTACTACGTCCGGACCGTCCCGGACACCTTCGACCCGGAGGTCATCTGCGAAATCGACCGGCTGGGCCACGAAATCGGCTACCACTACGAGGACCTCGACCGCGCCGACGGCGACGTGACCGCGGCGCGGCGCTCCTTCGGCGCACACCTCGCGAAGCTCCGCAGCCTCGTCGACGTCGACACGGTTTGCATGCACGGCAACCCGCTGACCCCGCACGACAACCGCGAGATGTGGAACAGCGGTGACGGCCTCGCGGCCCACGACCTCGCCGGGGAGGCCTACCTCTCGATGGACTTCACCGACGTCCACTACTACTCCGACACCGGTCGCACCTGGCGCGACGGCCCGCTGAAGATAAAGGACCACACCGTCGGCGGCGACGCCAAGACGACCCAGGTGGACACGACTCCCGACCTCGTCGACCTCATCACCTCCCGGTCCGACGGTCGCTTCTGTCTTTTGACTCACCCGGACCGCTGGACGGCGACGCTGCCCGAGCGGGTCTTCGAGACAACTTTCGACGCGGCGAAGAACACCGCGAAATACGGCCTCCAGGCGCTCCGGTCCCTCCCGGTCGGTCCCTAGCGCGGGTGGGTTGCGGGGACGACCTGCGCGGCCAGGCGGTCGAGCGCGGCGGCGATGGTGCCGTAGATCGAATCGAAGGTCTCGCGGTCACCGCCGGCGGGGTCCCGTATCTCCATCGGCTCGCGGACCGGCGAGAACGCCGAGAGGAAGAAGACCGCGTCCGCCGACGGGTGCGACGACTGCAGCAGGTGGTAGTTGTGGTAGTCCATCACCAGGACGCAGTCGCTGTCGGCGACCATCGACTCTGTCGCGCACACCGACGTGTGGTCCGAGAGGTCGACCCCGTAGCGCCGCGCCGCCTCGACGGCCAGCGGGGGACTCGGACGTCCCTCGCGCTCGCCGAGTCCGGCGGACTCGACGGCGAGGTCCGCGGCGGGCGTCTCCGACAGCGCACTTCGCAGATACCGCTCGGCCATCGGGCTCCGGCAGATGTTCCCCCAGCAGAGGACGAGCAGCCTGTCCGCCTCCCCGACGCTCTCGGCCGCCCGCTGCTCGTCGAGCGCCGGGTGGGTCGGACGCCGGCGGAAGTACCGCGCCCAGTACCGCTGCGCCAGGACCCGCCTGGTCTGCTTGTAGACGGCCCCTGGCACCCGCGCCAGTTTGGTCGACCGCGGGACCGCGGCCATCTCAGATGTCCCTCCTGACCAGCGTTATCAGGGCCTCGACGGTGTGAGGAAGCGGGTCGTCAGCGCGGAGGTTCGACGTCGTCTCCGGGGAGATGAGGTCGCGGGCGACTGCCGGTGCCGACCGCGGCCGCCGCCAGGCGTGTGTCAGGTCGCCCGAGAGCGGCCAGTGGACGCGCTGGGGCGTGAACTCCAGGTCCGACCTGTCGACGCGACCGGTCTCGGCGTAGGAAAGCAGCGCACGCGGGAGGTTGAGTCCCGACGCGATGGCGAGGTCCAGCGACCCCCAGAACTTCGGGTTCATCTCGACCACCGCGGGCGTCCCGTCCGCCGCCTCCTTGAACTCGACCATCGCCACACCGGTCCAGTCGAGCGCGGAGAGCAGGCGTTCGCTGTACTCCCGAAGTTCGTCGTCGTCTTCGGAGACCGCGCAGGCGCTCGCACCGCCTTCGGGCGGGTACTCGCGGATACGCCGGTGGGCGTAGCCGGCGACGAGCTCGCCGTCGACGCAGAGTCCGAAATAGCCCCGGCCGTCGCCCGGCAGCGCCTCCTGCACGAGCGGTGCTGACTCGTGGCTGTCGGCGTAGTCCCGGTACGCCGCCCGGATTTCGTCCGTCGAGTCCACCCGGCGGACGAACCGTTCTTCGGTCTCGACGCCGGTCTTGAGCACCGCCGGGAAGCCGACCACGTCCGCGGCGCGGTCGACGCCGTCCTCGCTCGTCAGCCTGACAGTCTTCGGGACCGGCACGTCCTCCCTGTCCGCGAGGCGGTACGTCTCGGCCTTCCTGACGGCGGTCCGCATCGCCTCCCGGCCGGGGAGGATGTCCCCGACGGGGAAGTCCAGTTCGTCGCGGTGTTCGGAGACGAACTCGAAAGTCTCGCCGCCGACCGGGAGCAGGTAGTCGTACCTGCCGTCGGTCGCGAGGTCGTTGAACGCGGCGACGAGTGCATCCGGGCGGCGGTCGCGGAGCCAGTGACGGTCGTCGGCGTACCGCGAGAGCCCGGCGGGGGAGACGGGGAACCGCGAGGAGACACCCAGCCGTTCCGGGGCGTCCCCGAGGGCGCGCACGACAGCCAGTGCCTTGTTCGTCGCCCCGTCGGTAACGAGCACGTTCATCGGTGAGGGGACGAACTCCCGGGTGTTGGTAATTGAGTGGTTTCCGACAGGGGCGCGCGGGTCGCCGGTCGCCGCCGCCGGGCCTCCCTGGAGTATGTCCGGCATAACAATACCGGGAGGCGGCAAACTGCCGGCAGTTTGCTGTCTATGACCCGAGGACGTTCGAGGGACCCGGTGAAGGTAGCGTTCGACATCCAGCACCCGGCGCAGGTTCACCTGTTCAAACACGCCATCCGGGACCTGGAGGCGGCGGGCCACGAGACCCTGGTTCTCTCCCGCGACAAGGAGGTCACCCACGCGCTGCTGGACGCCTACGACATCGACCACGTGTCGCTGTCGCGCCGCCGCGGCGGCCTCCCGGCGGCCATCCTCGAACTCGCGGTCCGCGAGATACGGACGGCGCTGTCCGCCCGTCGGTTCGACCCCGACGTGTTCGTCAGCAGGGTGAGTCCGCCGGCGGTCCACGCCGCGGCCCTCGTGGGTGCGGCCAGCGTCGTCGTGACGGACACCGACATCGAGGACACGCTCCTCGGCCGTGCCTACCACGCCCTCACGCTCCCGCTGGCGGACGTCATCTGTCGCCCGCCGGACCTCGGACTCACTGCCGCCCGGGAGAAGCAGTACGTGCTCGCGTTTCAGGAACTGGCGTACCTCCACCCGGCGCGGTTCTCGCCGAGCACGGAGGCGCTGGCGGCACACGGTGTCGCCGTCGACGAGCCCTACTTCGTGATGCGGCTGGCGGGCTGGGACGCCTACCACGACGTCGGCCGCCGCGGCATCGACCAGGTGACGATGCGGGAACTGGCCTCGTACCTCTCCGCCCACGGGACGCTCTACGTCTCCGCGGAGGGGGAGGTCCCCGACATCGACGGGATGCACCCGTTGCCGACGCCGCCCCACCTCATCCACGACTTGCTCTACCACGCGGACCTCTACGTCGGCGACTCGGGGACGATGTCGACCGAGGCGGCGATGCTCGGGACGCCCGCGGTGCGGACGAACTCGACCGCCGGCGAGTCGGACGAGCACACCTTCGTCGCGCTCGAACGGGAGTACGGACTGCTGTACTCCTACAGGGACGGCCGCGACGCGGTCAGGAAGGTCAGGGAACTCGTCGAGAACGGCGACACGGCGGCGGAGTGGCAGACTCGGCGGGACCGCCTTCTGGGGGAGGCGACGGACGTGACCGGCGAACTGGTGCGCCTCGTCCGCGACGCGGCCAGACCGACGCCGGGGTAGTCGGTGCGTACCCCCGACCCGCCGGGATAGTCACTCGCTGGCAGCGGATTCGGCAGTCGGCGGACGGGCACGCAGCTCGTTTGGCAACCTATACTAATGTCTGTCGGATGCCTGCCCCCGGGTATGCGGTCCGAAAGCCATGGATAGGAGAACGTATCTGAAAGCACTGGGGGCAGCAGGGGTCGCCGGCCTGGCGGGCTGTGCGACCTTCGACCCCGACGGCGACGAGACGCCGGAACCCGGACCCGGGCCGAAGCCGACGGAGACCGAGACGGCGACCGCGACTGCGACGCCGACGGAGACGCCGCGGACGCCGACGGAGCAGATTCCGCACACCGGCCGGTTCGACACCGTCGTCGACCTGGCCGAGGCGGGCGCGGACACCGAAGCGAACGAGTCGGTCGTCGACGTCCTGGAGGACAACCTCACCGACGACACGCTGGTGTACCTGCCGCCCGGCCGCTACCTCGTCGACCGGACCATGCGCGCCAAGTCCTTCGTCAACCTGGGCATCGTCGGCAAGGAGGCCACGATAGTCCCCGAACCGGGGTTCGGGAGCGTCTTCTTCGACCTCGGCCGGCCGGGGCAGGCCTCGGACCTGCTCTTCGAGGACGTCACCTTCGACTTCCGGGAGCCCGGCGTCGGGTCGCGGCCGGTGAGCGCGCTGGTCGACGACGGTCTCGTCGTGCGGAACCTCTTCGTGACGGGTCGTCAGGACACTGGACAGGGGATGCTCCGGGTCGACGTGACCGACGCCGACGGGACGGGGCTGGTCGAGAACCTCCAGATACCCGACGGGGCGGTGTTCGAGACGAGCTCCAACGGCGTCCTCGTCGGGGACAACCACACCGGGACGATACGCTTCGAGAACTGCCGCGTCGAGGGCTTCCCCGACAACGGCCTCTACGCCGACCCGCAACACGGCTCCGTCGAGGTCGTCGGCGGCTACTACGCCAACTCCAACATCGCGAACGTCCGCATCGGCAACGACAGCGTCGTCCGCGACGTGCACGTCCGCTGTGACGCCGCGCCCGACCAGTTCAGCAACATGCGCGGCATCCGCATCACCCACGGTGACGGGGCGGTCGTCGAGGACTGCACCGTCGAGATGCGGCGAGTCGCCGGGAGCGACGGCGGCATCACCTTCGGCAAGGGCTGTGAATCTGCCACGGTCAAGGACACCCGCATCAGGGTCGACGCCGACAACGTCAACGCGGTCCAGATCAAGCACCCGGAGGGGGTGGCCGGCGACGAGCGCATCGAACTCGACTCGCTCAAAATAACCGGTGGGGCCGCCAGCAGCAGCGCGGTCGAGGTCCACCAGCGGCGGGACTGCACGTTCAAGAACCTCACCATCAAGCAGTCGGGCGACGACCGCGACGGGTTCCTCATCGACAGGTCGACGGCCGCCATCCGTGACTGCTGGGTCGAGGTGACGGGCCAACCCATCGTCACGATGGGCGACTCAACCGCGCACGTCGTCGACTCCTACCCGCCGAACCTGAACTCCTGACTGGCGCGCTCGCGACGAACTCGCCGTTTTCGACCCGCTAAGGAACTCCTTACCGTAGTTTGTCGCTCTCTACCGCCCGGTCGGAGGTGCCTACCAGGGACGGCCTGTCGGGCGCGGGACCATCGCCACCGTGGTAGGAAGGCACTAGCACGGTATAATCAATTCCTTCGATGTCATGTGTAACGCTCACCATCCGGCAGTCACCCGAGTGGTGTCTGACGCCCAAAGACGACCAACCAACATATTTTCACGATGCAGTAAGCAAAAATTGTTATTTTAGTAGTCTCCGGTTACCCGGACATGGTGGACCGCCACCCCCAGGAAGACGGCAGTAACGGGCAGCTTAATCGGCGGCAGTACCTGCAGATGGTCACCGGTGCAGTTGGTGCCGCAGCGATGACGGGCGCGGGCGTCGCGGCCGTCACATCCGACCCCAACACAAGTTCGGTGGTGAACCTCGGTGACAAGGGGCTCCAGAACGGGGACGTCATCGACGGCTATCTCGACGACTACTACACGGACGGCGTCGAGGTACGCATCCCCGAGGGCGAGTACGACTGGAACGGCGACGGCTTCGGCAACGCCTCCTCCGACGCCGCAATCGTCGGCCAGGGCGAGGTCATCCTCAACAACACGGCGGGCGACTTCACGCCGCTTATCTCGGTCGACAGCGGGACGGTCGCCATCAAGAACCTGACGCTGCGCGGGGCCGCCGGCCCCGACAAGTCCCGGTTCCGCCTGGAGGCATCCTCCGGCGGAAGCGTCCTCATCGACAACTTCAACCTCCCCGACGGGTCCCAGGAGGGCGCGGAGTCGAAGGCGTTCTACGTCCCGCGCGAGCACGCTGGCGTCGTCGAGATACGCAACTGTTACATCAGTGGCTTCTCCGACAACGGCATCTACGCGAGTTCCCCGGCCTACGAGGGCGACGGCCAGGTCATCGTCGAGAACACGGTCGCGCACAACGTCAACATCTCCGGCATCCGCGTCGGCTCCTCGGACAGCATCGTCAGGAACTGTCTCGTCATCAACGACGCCGAGGCCACCGCCGCGGCCGACGGCGCGGTGAACCAGCGCGGCATCCGCGTCCGCGAACCCGGCGACAACATCACCATCGAGGGCTGTGAGGTAATCCACTCCTACGAGGGCGCGGGCGCACCCATCGAGATTCACGACGGTGCCGAGGGCGGGTCCGGACAGATCGTCGACACGACGGTCAAAAACGACGCCGGCGACGCCGCGATCAACGAGAAGGGCAGCGGCGCGGCGGACTGGACCGCCACCAACGTCAACATCACCGGCTCCGGGAACCTGGAGTACCCCTCGCAGTTCGAGGGCGTCTGCGTCGGCGACGGCTGTGCGACTCCCTCCGGCGACGACCCGCAGAACTCCGGCAGCGGCGATTCGACGACCGACGGCTCGACGTCTGATGGGTCGACCTCGGACGGCTCCACGAGCGACGGGTCCGGCGACTCCAGCGGCGGCACGACGCTCGACCACAACCTGGTCATCCAGACCTACGACGGGACCGGTATCAACTACGAGTTCACCGCGACCGGCGAGATAGCGCAGGTCGACGTCGAGGACAACGACGCCATCGTCCAGAACAACGACGGCACGTACACGGCGACGGGTGAGACCGGGAACGGCTTCACCGACGAGTTCGACTTCACGGGCGACCTGGTCGCCTGGAGCGCGACGAAACACCCCAGCACGAGCAGCGGCGAGTACGAGCTGCGACTCGACGGGAGTTCGCTCGACCCCGCCAGCATCGGCGACGACTCGTCCTCGGACGGCTCGACGAGCGACGGGAGCGGGTCCGACGGTTCCTCCTCGGACGGGTCTACTGGCGACTCGGCGGGCGACACCCTCGACAACAAGCTCCTCATCGACGGGACGGACTCCGACGCCGCGTCGGTGTACTCCTTCACCGTCTCCGGGTCGGTCGAGGCCAGCGCCGACCTGAGTTCGGCCCCCGAGGACGGCAACCGCTGGGACGAGCTGCAGGACAACATCGACGGTAGCACGGTCACCGGCGTCGTCGGGAAGGGCCTCGACGGCTACCGCTACTCCGGTGCGCTGGTGGGTCTCGAAGTCGACGGCGAAGTCAACATCACGAACGAAGCCAGCAACTGAGCCGGCGGTCGGTCCGCTCTCGCCGTCTCCGAGACCATTCACGGTGCGGTCTTTTTCCGAAGTCACTGCCTGCTAGGAAACCGAACGGCCATAGAGAACGCCTATCGGTAGCAAGGTGACGATAACAATACAGGCTCCATCCAAATAGGTGGGTAAGCTTGTCAGACGGCGGCCTCAGACAGCCTCGGCGGCGTTTACGGGTGAGTACGCGTGTCTTTGTCGGGGCAGCCCGCGCTCGCCCGTCGTGGCCCCGGACTGGCAGCCTCTACCAATCCATGACCAGAGAGAACGGTGCCACCGGAGAACAGTCACTCGACGCCGGCGTCATCGGGGTCGGTTCCATGGGCGCACATCACGCACGGGTTTACAGCGAACTGCCGAACGTGACCCTCGCGGCGGTGGCAGACGTCGACCGCGAGCAGGCGGGCGCCGTCGCCAGCAGGTACGGCACGCGGTCGCTCACTACCGACGACCTCGTCGACAGGGTCGACGTCGCCACGATAGCCGTCCCGACAGCGAACCACTACGACGTCGCGCGAGAGTGCATCGACCGCGGCGTGGACGTCCTCGTCGAGAAGCCACTCGTCGACGACGTCGAGCGCGGACACCGGCTCGCCCGCCGGGCGCGCGAGGCCGGCGTCACGCTCCAGGTGGGTCACATCGAGCGGTTCAACCCGGCCGTGCGCGCGCTCGAAGACATTCTTCCCGACCTCGACGTCGTGGCCGTCGACGTCCAGCGTCTCGGCCCGCCACTCGACAGGGACGTCTCCGACAGCGTCGTCTACGACCTGATGGTCCACGACATCGACCTTCTGTTTCACCTGCTGGACAGCGACATCGACTCGCTGACCGCCACGGCCGCGAACGACCAGCACGTCTCGGCGCAGTTGAGTTTCGCGGACGGCAGCATCGGCGAACTGACCGCGAGCAGGCTGACACAGCAGAAGGTCCGCACGCTCGCCGTCACCGCCATGGAGTGTCGGGTGACGGCCGACTTCATCAACCAGTCCGTCGAGATACACCGGCAGTCGCTCCCCGAGTACGTCGAACAGAACGGCGACGTCCGCTACCGCCACGAGAGCGTCGTCGAGCGCCCCGTCGTCGACACCGGGAACCCGCTGAAGCGCGAACTCCAGTCGTTCCTCGACGCCGTCCGCGACGGCACGACCCCAGCCGTCACTGCCGAGGACGGCCTCCGCGTCATCGAGGTGGCCGACCGCATCGAGTCCGAGGCGCTCGGGCTTCCCAGGGAGGTCTCCCAGTGACCAGCCAGTCGACCGGTCGCCCCGGACACCTCTACGGCTCCGAAGCCGACGCGGAGACCCAGCGGCGGGCCTTCCGCGACGGGTCTGTCCCGGTCGCCGTCTACGGACTCGGGAAGATGGGACTCCCCCTGGCCGCGGTCTACGCCGACGTCACCGGCAACGCCGTCGGCGTCGATGTCGACGAGTCGGTCGTCCGGACCGTCAACGAGGGGGGGTGCCACGTCCCCCGCGAACCCGGCCTCCCGGAACTCGTCGCCGACGTCGTCGACGGCGGCGCGCTCGCGGCGACCACGGACGGCGACAGCGCGGCCGAGCGGGCGGCAATCCACGTCGCGATGGTCCCGACGCTGCTGACAGACGCGCGCGAGCCGGACCTCTCGATGCTGTCGGCGGTCGCAGAGACCGTCGCGACGGGGCTGTCACCGGGCGACCTCGTCGTCGTGGAGTCGACCGTCCCGCCGGGCACCTGCCGGGACCTCGTCGTCCCGACGCTGGAAGCGGGCAGCGACCTCTCGCTCGGCGAGTTCGGCGTCGCCTGCTGCCCGGAGCGCACGCTCAGCGGACGCGCGCTCGCTGACATCCGCGGGACCCATCCCAAGGTCGTCGGCGGCGTCGACGCCGAGAGCACCCGCGCGGCCGAACTCGTCTACGGCGAGATCACGGACAACGACGTCCTCACGGTCTCGGACGCCGCAACGGCAGCCGCCGTCAAGGTCTTCGAGGGGGTCTACCGCGACGTCAACATCGCGCTCGCGAACCAGCTCGCCCTGTACGCGCGGGCCCTCGACGTCGACACGAACGAGGCCATCGAGATTGCCAATACCCAGCCGTTCTGTGACATCCACGACCCCGGCCCCGGGGTCGGCGGCCACTGCATCCCCGTCTATCCCTACTTCCTCGCGCGGCAGTTCGACGTCGACGCGCCGCTGCTGGAGACCGCGCGGGAACTGAACGACCGGATGGCCAGCCACACGGTCGAGAAACTCGACGCTATCCTCGACAGCGAGGGGGTCCCGACCCGGGACGCGACGGTCCTCCTGCTCGGGGTGACCTACCGGGCCAACGCCGCCGAACTCCGCAACGCGCCGTCGGTCCCGATAGCCCGACAGCTCCAGGACCGCGGCGCGACGGTCCTGGCGGTGGACCCGCTGGTCGACGACTGGGACGCCTTCGGCGACGTCGAGGCGCTGTCGCTGGCGGCCGCTCGGGAGCGACCGGTCGACGCGGTGGCGCTTTTGACCCCTCACGACGAGTTCCTGGAACTCGACTGGGGGGCCGTGGACGCGCCGGTACTGGACGGTCGAAGCGCGCTGGATGCGGAGACGATACCGGCCCCGGTCTACACTATCGGCGGCCGCTGGCCGACGGGGTGACGCCGATGGTCGGCCCACCAATCTCCGCCCCGGCTGTCTGCGCGGGTAAGCCGACCATAACAAACTGCCGGGTCGGTCAACCAGCGGGCGTGCATTCGAATCGCCGGGTCGAGAGTGCGACGGCCGCCGACGGAGGGATGACGCGTGTCGGTCCTCGATGAGCACTCCTTCGCGCTCTGTCTGACCCACGACGTCGACAGGCCGTACAAGACCTACCAGTCGCTGTACTACGCGGTCCGGGACCGGCGACCGGGACACCTGCTGGACCTGCTGCCCTGGCGCGAGCCGTTCTGGACCTTTGAGGACATCATGCGCATGGAGGAGGACCTCGGCGTCCGCTCGGCCTTTTACTTCCTCAACGAGCAACACCTGTTTCACGACCGCCCGCCCCGCGAGTGGGTCCGGCCGGAGAACTGGATGCTGTACCTGGGCCGGTACAGCCTGGACGACCCCGACATCCGCGCCCTCGTCCGCCGGCTCGACGACGGCGGCTGGGAGGTGGGTCTCCACGGCTCCTACGGCTCCTACCGGGACCGGGGCCGGCTTGCCTTCGAGCGCGAGCGCCTGGAGAGCGTCCTCGGTGGGCGCGTCCTCGGCGGCCGCCAGCACCACCTCAACCTCGACCGACCCCAGACCTGGCGCTACCAGGCCGACGTCGGCCTCCGGTACGACACCTCCCTCGGGTCGAGCGACGGGTACGGGTTCCAGCACGGCTACGACCCCATCCGCCCGTTCGACGACGAGTTCGTCGTCTTCCCGCTGACGCTGATGGAGGCCGCGCTGCCGGCGGTCCGCTCCGCCCCCGAGCGGGCCTGGGACGAGTGCGAGCGGTTGCTGGCCGACGCCCGCGACAACGGGGCCGTGATGACCGTCCTGTGGCACCCCTGCTACTTCAGCGACCGGGACTTCCCGAACTACGGCGGGCTCTACCGCCGTCTCGTCGAGCGGGCCCTCGACATGGGCGCGTGGGTCGGGCCACCGGGGGACCTCTATCGGGACCTCGACCACGCGACAGCGGCGGACCGGGAACCGGCGTCGACGGCGGCAGCGCCGCCGGACGCGAGGAGTGACGAGGAGAGATTCGGCGCGCAAGCCACGGGGCAGGACTGACCATGGACATCCACCGCATCGACACGACGGAGTGGGACAGCGCACTGCCAGCCAGCGGCTTCGACGTGTTCCACGTCCCGGCCGCACTGGAGGTACTCGACAGGCACACGGCGGGCGAACTCCGGCTGCTCGCCGGGTACAAGGGCGACCGCCCGGTCGGACTGTTTCCGCTGGTCGTCCAGGACCGGGGGCTGGGGAAGGCGGTGCTCTCGCCGCCGCCGTCGATGGGCGTGCCGCGGCTCGGCCCCCTTATCATGCCGGCCAGCCCGAAGCGACGCAAGCGCGAGCGACTGAACCGCCGCTTTACCAGTGCCGCAATCGAGCGCGTCGGTGCCGACGCCTCGCGCTCGCTGCTCCGTGTGGTCTGCCCGACGGCCTACACGGACCCGCGACCGTTCACCTGGGAGGGGCTGGACGTGGAGACGGTGTTCACCTACTCGCTGGACACCGCGGGCCTGACGAGCGACGACCTCCTCTCGTCGTTCAGCAAGAGCCTCCGGCGGGAGATTCGGGACGGGCTGGACCTGGGCGTCGAGGTGCGCCGGGACGGGACCGAGTGGGCCGAGCGCGTCCACGAACAGACCGCCGCGCGGTACCGCGAGCAGGACCGCTCGTACCCGCTGGCGTGGGACTACGTCAGCGACCTGACCGACGCGCTCGCCGCCGAGGACCGCTGTCGCGTCTACACCGCACACAGTCCGACGGGCGAGTTCCTCAGCGGCATCACCGTCCTCTACTCCAACGACGCCGCCTACTTCTGGCAGGGGGGTGCCCGTGCCACGCACGACAACGTCAGCATCAACAGCCTGCTGCACTGGCACATCATCGAGGACGTCGTGGCGGACCCGCCGCGGGAGTCGGTCACCCGCTACGACCTCATGGGCGCGAACACCGAACGGCTCTGCCGGTACAAGAGCAAGTTCGGGGCGGACCTCGTCCCCTACTACGTCGTCGAGTCCAGCGGGGCGTCGATGGCGCTCGCGAAGAAGGCCTACCAGCTGGTCGGGCGGTGACGCCGGTGCGCGTTCTCAACCTCGTCACGAACGAGGAGTCCCGGTTCTTCAAACAGCAGGTGGAGACGCTGGAATCCCGTGGCATCGAGTCCAGGACCGTCTCGGTCCCGGGAACCCGTGTCCGGACCGACGACGAGTCCAGTTCACGGTCCGTGCTGGATTACCTCCGGTTCTACCCGCCCGTGCTCACGTCGTCGTTCGGCGACTACGACCTGCTGCACGCGAACTACGGGCTGACCGCGCCGGCGGCGCTGGCACAGCCGAACCTGCCGGTCGTGCTCTCGCTGTGGGGGTCGGACCTCATGGGCGAGTACGGCTGGCTCAGCAAGTGGTGCGCGAAGTTCGCCGACGCCGTCGTCGTGATGAGCCCGGAGATGGCGGCCGAACTCGACTGCGACACCTACGTGGTGCCCCACGGCGTCGACCTGGAGCGGTTCGCCCCGGAACCACAGCGCGACGCCCGCGAGCGCGTCGGCTGGCGCCACGACGCCCACCACGTCCTCTTCCCGTACCCGGAGACCCGGGAGGTCAAGAACTATCCGCGCGCCGAGCGCGTCGTCGAGGCCGTCCGCGAGCAGTTCTCCGGGCGTCTCGAACTCCACACCCTCTTCGGCGTCCCGCACCGCGGGATGCCGGCCTACTACAACGCCGCTGACGCCCTCCTGCTGACCTCGCGACGCGAGGGGTCGCCGAACTCCGTGAAGGAGGCGCTGGCCTGTAACCTCCCGGTCGTCTCCACGGACGTCGGCGACGTCGGGGAACGGCTGGCCGGAGTGGACCTCTCGACGGTCGCGCGGACCGACGAGGCCCTCGTAGACGGGTTGCTGCGGGTCCTGCGGGCCGGGCGGCGCTCGAACGGCCGCCAGCGCGCCCGCGAGGTCAGCCTCGAACGGATGGGCGAGCAACTGGAGGGCATCTACCGGCGAGTCGTCGAGGACGGGTCGGCGGACGTCTCGCAACCGGTCACCGTCGGCCGGTAAGGCCCGGCTACCGCAGGTTCACCGCTCAATAACAAAACGGTCACCGCGGCCAGTGTCGGCACACTCACTCTCCGGGACACCATGGCCTCACACTACACTGCGACTCGCGGCCGGCTGGACCGGCGCTGGAAGCTGTTGCTCGTCGTCGGCTTCCTCGGGCTCGCGGGCGGCGTCCGCACCGCACTGGACGCGCCGGCGGCGGGCTACGAACTCTCTCTCTACCGCGCGACGCCGCTCCTGTTCTGGGGTGGCGTCGCCGTGGCCTTCCTCGCCGCCCTCGTCGTCGGCCTCTCCAGCGACTCCGGCCGGGGCCGGCTGACTGCCGCCGTTCTCGGGGGGAGCGCCGGCATCGCCGTGGTCGCGCTCCCCGTCGTCCGCGGCTATCACTTCTACGGTCAGGGGGACGCGCTGACCCACCTCGGCTTCGCCCGCTCGCTCGTCGGCGGGACCCTCCAGCCCCAGGACCTCCTCTACCCCGGCGTCCACCTGTTCTCCGTCGCGCTCAACGCGGTGACGGGGCTGGCACTCACCAGGTCGCTGTTGCTGACTGTCGTGGTCTTCTTCGGCCTCTTCTTCCTGTTCGTCCCGCTGTGCGTCCGGGAGATGACCGACGCCCCCGGGGCGCTCGTGGTGGGGCTGTTCGCCGCCCTCCTCCTCCTGCCGATCAACGCCGTCGGCACGCACGTCGTCGCACACCCCTCCTCGGAGGCGATTCTGTTCGCGCCGTTCCTGCTCTTCATCGCGCTGGTCGGGGTCCGGCTGCCCACCCGTGGCCGCCTCCGACCGAGCAGACTCGGACTCGCCTTCGCCGTCGTCGCGCCGACGATGCTGTTCGTCCACTCTCAGGAGACGCTGAGCCTGCTGGTGCTCTTCGGCGCGATTCTTGGGGTCCAGATTGTCTTCCGGCTGTTCAGTTCGACGCATCCGATCGCCCAGCACCGGCCACTGCTGTTCGAGACGCTCTTTCTCGGTGCGCTGTGGACTGCCTGGGCGGGCGGCCGGCCGCGCGTGACCAGTCGTCTCGAAGCCGCCTACGACTTCGTCGTCGGCGGCAGCGCGACCAGCGCGGGCGGCACTGTCGCCGGTCGCTCGGCCTCGCTGACCGACATCGGTGCCAGTCTCGGGGGGCTGTTCCTCAAACTCTTCCTCGCCGCGGCGGTGTTCTCCGCCGTCGCCGGCATCGTCATGCTCGGCAGTCCGCTCGGGCGCTTCGACGACGTCTTCCCGGACCACAACGCCCTGAACAAGTACCTCACGGCCGCGTTCGTCCCGCTGGCGGCCATCACGGCCGTCGTCTTCGTCGGCGACTTCGGCGACCACTACTTCCGGTTCGTCGGCTTCCTGATGCTCCCGGTGACGCTCGTCGGCGCGGCCGCGCTCGCCAGCGGCGTCCCCGCACTTCGCTCGCGGCTCACGACCACCGGCCGCCGCCGACTCCTGGCGGTCCTGTTCGCTCTCTTGCTCCCGCTCGCGGTCTTCTCGCTGCATCCCTCGCCGTGGATATTCCAGGACAACCCGCAGGTCACCGACAGCGAGATGACGGGCTACGAGGTCGCGATCGAACACCAGGTACCGGACGCCACGTTCGCCGGCCCCCGGGGCGGCGGTGACCGGTTCGCCGACGCCATCTACGGCCCGGAGTCGTCGACCGCGCTTGCGTTCCCGGGCGAGGCGATTCCGTTCACCGCGTGGACCAACCTGACCGGCGCGTACGACGACGGGACCTACGTCCCGCTCCGGCCGCCCGACCAGCCCCGCGAACTCTCGCTGTATCGCGGCTTCCGGTACGGCAGCGACGGCTTCCGTGCCCTCCAGACGACGCCCGGCATCCATCGCGTCCAGAGCACCGGCGGCTTCGAACTGTACTACATCGGCGATGAGTGACGAGGAGTCGGCGCGGGACGCGGGTATCGTCGGCCGGGCGTCGGCGGCGCTCGGCGGCAACACCGTCTACCTCGTCGCCAACGGGCTGTTGATACTGCTCCTGACGCGGGAACTCCTCTCGCCGACCGATTTCGGAACGCTGTACTTCGCCATCTCCGTGCTCACCGTCGGGAGCATCTTCGCGATTCTCGGCATCCCGAAGTCCGCCGCCCGGTACGTCAACGAGTACACGGAGCAGGACCCGGCCCAGGTCCCGCACATCCTCCGCCGGACGATGCTCGCGATGGGTCTGCTGGTGGGACTGGTCGGTCTCGTGCTGTTCCTCGGACACGAGCGGATTGCCGCCCTGCTGGACTCGCCGGAGGTCGCTCCCTTCCTGCTCCTCGGCCCGCTCTACGTCGCCGGATACGCGCTGCACAGCCTCTTGCTGTCGCTGTTCCAGGGGTTCAACCGCATCAGGTGGAGCGCCAGCCTGAACGCGCTTTCGGGTATCGGTCGGCTGGTGTTCGTCGTCGCGCTCGTGCTCGCCGGGTTCGAGGCCGTCGGGGCGTTCGTCGGCTACGTCGCCGGCTTCGGCCTCGCCGCCGTCGTCGGCCTCGTTCTGCTGTATCGCCACCACTACGCCGACTACGAGGAAGCCCCGGAGATGGAGTCCGGGCTGACTCGCCGCCTCGTGGAGTACAGCCTCCCGCTGACGCTGACGAAGGGCGCGGGTGTCCTCGACAAGCGCGTCGACATCATCCTCGTCGGCGCGCTCCTGAACCCGGTGGCGGTGGGCTACTACGTCGTCGCCAAGCAGGTCTCGGAGATAACGTCGGTCCCGGCGAGTTCGCTTGGCTACACCGTCTCACCCGAACTCGGCACCCGGTCGGCGATGGACCGGACCGACCGGGCAGCCAGGCTCTACGAGCGGGCGCTGCGGTACGTCATGCTGTTCTACCTGCCGGCCTGCGTCGGCCTGGTCCTCGTCGCGGATCCGGCCATCCCGCTGATTTTCGGCCGGGACTACGCCGGGGCCGTCCCCGTCGTCCAGGTGATGAGCGGGTTCGTGCTCGTCAACAGCGTCAACAAGATAACCAGCGACGGCCTCGACTACCTCGGCCGGGCGCGCGAGCGGGCGCTGATGAAATCCGGGACCGCCGGCGCGAATTTCCTGCTCAACCTGCTGCTCATCCCCGTCTTCGGCGTCGTGGGTGCCGCCGTCGCCACTGTCGCCACTTACACCGTCTACACGCTCGGGAACGTCTACTACATCCACCGCGCCTTTTCGCTGCGCCTCGGCGCGCTTGCCCGCGTCGGGGCTGGCGTAACTCTCATCACGGCCGCGATGGGTGTCGCCGTCGTCCTCGCGCTCCCGTACATCTCCGGGCCGTTCACGCTCGCCGGCGTCATCCTGCTGGGTGGCGGCGTCTGGGCCGTGCTCTCGCTGGCGAGCGGCCTCGTCGACGTCGAACAGGTCTCGGCGCTGCTGTGACTCCCGAGACCCGCGGGCGCTCCTCTAGTCGTCCTCGGCGACCGCTCCGGTGGCGTGCTGGTCGTCCTCCGCCTCCGCGCTCTCTGCTGTGTCGCGCTCGCCCGTTGCCTCCCGCCGCTCGGCGTCCTCGCGGACCAGTTCCATCAGCCGCACGGTCCAGGTGACCTCATCCAGCGAGACGGTGGGCTCCTCGTCGGCGAGCAGCGCGCGGGCCTCCTCGTCGAACTGTCGGTAGTGCGCGTTCCACTTCAGTTCCGTCTCCAGGTCGTCACCGAAGCGGCGCTTTGCCATGCCGGCGGCGTTGCGCAGCGACCCGCCCACTCGCCCGAGGACGTGGTCGACGTTGCTCATCGCCCGTGCCACCGGCGACGCGCCGTAGTCGCGGTCCAGCGTGATGGTCGTCTGCGAGAGCAGGTCGACCGCCAGCGACCGCTCCTCGCCGTGGACGAGCAGGACCCGCTGGGGGACGCCCCCGGCGAGCAGTTTCACCGAACAGAGTACCTCCTCGTCGGTCGCCCACTGGAGCTGGAGCCCGTCGTAGGTGAATCCCCCGTCGTACTCCCCCGCGAGAGCGGTCGTCGCGTGGACGGCATCCTCGTCGCGGGGGTACCCGCCCAGCGCGAGCGCGAGGTATATCTGGTGGGGGATGCCCTCCTCGAACTCGCCGCCGGGGAGGTCGAAGGCCCAGGAGCCGCGGTTCTGGTCGTCGGGCAAGGTCTTGCCGGCGGCGACCACGTCGACCCCGCGAATCCGGCCGAGTTCGCCGGACTCGATCCGTTCCCGGGCGTCGACCGTCACCACGTCGAAGAGGTGGTTCCGGACGACGGTCACCGTCACGTCGTGTTCGTCGGCGGCGGCGGCGATCTCCTTCATCTCCTCGACGGCGAGCGTCGCCGGCTTCTCTATCTGGACGTCGACGCCGGCCTCGATTGCCTGGAGTGCCAGGTCGCGGTGGGTCTGGACCGGCGTACACAGGTGTATCCAGTCAAGCGACTCCCCCTCCAGTAGCTCCGCCATGTCGAAGTACGCCTTGATGCCGTACTTCTTGGCCTGTTCGCGCGCTCGCTGTTCGTCGATGTCACAAACGGCGACGAGTTCGACGAGCGGATTCTGTGCGAGTCCCGAGAGGTGGCGGTCCGAGACGACGCCGCCACCGACGACCGCAGCGCTGAGCGTCATCGTCCCGACGCTCGCCGGCTCGACTCTTTGTTATGGAGCGGTTTCCCGAGCCGAGTCCCACTACTTCTCGGGTTCCTCTGCTCGCGACGACCCGCGGCGCTTTTCGGACTCGCCCATCGCGTACAGCAGTGCCCAGACAAGCAACGCCGAGCCGGCCCAGAGCGCGAACAGGACCGCGACGACCAGCGCCGTCATCCCGGTGTCACTGTCACCCAGAGGTAGAGGTGTTCGTCGGCCGAGCGGCTGTCGACCTGTGCCGGTGCGTCGCCGGTGTAGAGGTAGAACGCGATTCTGAGCCGGTCGCCTGACAGCGACGGCGTGACCGAGACCGCTTCCTCCCACGTCTCGCCCGCCTGGGCGACGCCGGTCCGCCGGTCGAGTTCGGCCCGCTCGGTCACGGTGTCCGTCGTCGTGTTCACCCGCTGGAGTTCCGAGACGACGGCGTACTCGGTGCGCTCGCCTTCGTGGTTCTCGACCGACAGCAGGAACTCCTGTGGCGCGCCCTGCGTGAGGTTCGTCGAGTAGTTGCCGGCCACCGGGTCGTCCGACCCGTTCGCCGAGAGGACGGCGAAACTGGAAAACGAGGCAGAGTGTGCCGGTACCACCAGCGCGTACCCGAGCGTCGAGACACCGACCAGCACGGCCAGGACGAGCGCGACGTTCAAGACGCCGTCCAGCGCGGAGTCCTGCCGAGCGACGCCCCGCCAGGCGCTCGCCGCCCACTCCCGGAACGGGAGGCCGAACCGCCGTTCGGCGGGGAGTTGCAGCCGCCGCCACACGGCGCCGGTCAGTCCGAGGAGCGAGACCACTGTGAGGCTGCCAGCGACCGACAGCGTCGACAGCGGGAGGCCGACGGCACCCAGCACGAAGCCGACCAGCACCGACACCGAGACGCTGATGCCCACAGCGAGCGCGAGGCGGGTGCCGAGGCCGGGAGCCAGCCTGGCGTCGCGGCCCGGCCGTCCCGGAAAGAGCACCGAGACGACGGCGTACCCCGGGAGCAACAGGACCAGCGGGAGGCCGAGTGCCGCCCGGATGGCCCCACCGGTGGTCACCATCCCGACCACCGCGACGACGGTGAGGAGGATGCCCAGGAGCAGGTCCCCGCAGGGTGCGATGAGCGGGCGCAGCGCCGCCAGGAGCAGCGACTCGTCGAAGTCGTAACTCATCCGTCCGTGCTCGCGCGGCCGCCCTCAGCCAGTGTAAGCTGTCCCATCGTCGGTTGAGACGGATATCCCACTGATTGTAATTCAGGGCCTACCGGCCACGGCGGCGGAACCGTCGGAGTCTACGTCCGGATGGTCCCGGAGGTCTGCCTGGAGCTGTCCGGCGAGCCACGGCCGCCTCGCGACGGCCGTCCTGAGTCGCTGCCACTCCCGGTGGCGGACGACCACCCAGGCCGGCACCGTCTCGACGTCGAGGAGTTTCGCAATCGCCAGCCGGTCGCGCCCGTCCAGAAACAGGAAGTCGCCGTCGCGGCCGATGCAGACCGCCAGTTCGTCGTTGACGAGACGCACCCTGTGAGGGCGGGGCGGGCTGTCGCCGTCGACCGGGTCCGGTATCTCCGATGTCGCGAGTTCCCGCTGGGAGCGAAACCCGTGGGACGCGATGGCGTCGTAGAGCCGGTCGAGGTCGCGACAGCGCTCCCGGAACTCGCCGGCGGTCCGGCAGCCCCACATCGTCGTGCCCGCCTCGATGTGGTCGACGACGGTCTCGTAGAACGGCGTCGCCGCCCAGTCTACGCCGTCCCGGAAGTGCGCGCGGAAGGAGCGATACAGCTCCGAGTCCTCGAAGCGCTCGCACGAGCGGTCCCAGTCGCCGCCGAGGACCGCCCCCGCGTACTTGAACTTCGACTCGGGGAAGACGTCGTCCGAGCGGGCCTGCCGCGGGAGGGCGCTGGACTCGACCATGAACTCGATTCGCGCGGGGTCGATCTCGACCACGCGGAACGGCTCGACGGTGGCCTGACGACCCACGCGTGTCGCGAGGACGCCGTTTGCGACCTCCGGGTAGAGCCTGACGTACTGGCTCCACAGCGCCATCGCCAGCCGTCGCGTGGCCGGGTGGGTACCGGCGAGCGAGCCGCCGACCGCCCGGAGACGCGTCTCGACGCTCGACAGGACGCTCTCGCCGGTCGGGAGGGACACCATCGGCTTGCCGAACCACACGCCGCGGTATAGTTATCAACCGGTTACGGCAGGGTCAGTCGGAGCAGGACCGCCCGCTCGGTCCGGTGCGTCCGCACTGCACACCGTCGGTACGCGCTGACTACTAATGACGATGTACTGCGAACCGGTGGGCATGACAGAGACTCGGGGTGGAACCGATACTGTCGTGATTCCGACGGGGTACGACCCCGGCAGTTACTCGGCGGTGCGCTCGCTGGCTCGCCGCGGCGTCCGCACAATCGTCGCGTCCCACTACGACGACGTGCCGGCCGCAGCCTCACGCTACTGCGACGAGGCGGTCGACGTCCCCGACCCCGACGACGACCTCGTGGCATACCGCGACGCGTTGCTCTCGCTCGCTCGCCGGCCCTCGGTCCGGACAATCCTCCCGTTGCGGCCGTTCGACCCGTACGTCTTCGCGCGGGACGCGGCCAGCTTCGACCGGCACGTCTCGCTCGTGACTCCCCCCGCAGACACGCTCGATACCGTCTTCGACCGGGTGCAACTGTTCGAGGCGGCGGCAGACGCCGGCGTGCCGATACCCGAGACCAGACGACTCGCCGATGGGGCGGACTGGCCGACCCCGCGCATCGTCAAGTCGCGGTACAACCTGCTCACGTCGACGTACTGCCCGGAGCGTGCGCCCGAGGACGCGGAGACTGTCAAGTCCGTCGAGCACGTCCCGTCCAGCGAGACGATCGACGTCGAGGCGGTCCGCGACCGGATGGGCCACGACCCAATCGTCCAGGAGTTCGTCGCCTCGTCCGGACAGTACGTCTTCGGCGCGCTGTACGACCACGGCG
This sequence comes from Salinibaculum sp. SYNS191, assembly GCF_037338445.1. Classification (NCBI taxonomy): domain Archaea; kingdom Methanobacteriati; phylum Methanobacteriota; class Halobacteria; order Halobacteriales; family Haloarculaceae; genus Salinibaculum; species Salinibaculum marinum. The sequence continues at coordinate 584,767 of NZ_CP147838.1, read as the reverse complement.
AGCCACTGGCGACGTTCCAGCACCGCCAGCTCCGGGGGGACTCCTACACCGGTGGCGGCGGCGTCTACCGGGAGTCAATCGACGACCCCGAACTGGAGGCCGTCGGACGCGCGCTGCTGGACCACCTCGACTGGCACGGTCTCGCCTGCATCGAGTACATGAAAGACGAGACGACCGGCGAGTACAAGCTGGCGGAGATAAATCCCCGGCTCTGGCAGTCGCTCCCCTGTGCGGTCCGCGCCGGCGCTGACTTCCCGTGGTACTACTGGCAGGCCGCGACCGGCCGCGCCGACGACATCGACCCGGAATACCAGGTCGGTGTCCGGACCCACCTGCTGCACGGGGAACTGGGCTACCTCCAGAGCATCCGCGCCGACGGGTCACCCTTCTACGAGACGCCGTCGCTGTCCCGCGCCACCGTCGACGTCGCCCGCTCGTGTCTGACGGACCCGCACTTCGACACGCTCCGCCTGGACGACCCCCGCCCGTTCCTCCGCGGTGTTCGTCACGTCATCTCGAAGTGAACGCGGTCGTCACCGGAAGCGCAGGTACAGCCACTTCAGGACGTCCGCCATCCGCGAGCTCCGCTCCAGGCTGTAGTGCGTGCGGACTTCGGGGTTGAACTTCGCCTTGTAGCCACAGAGCCGGGGGTTGTTCGCCCCGACGAGGTCGACGCGTTCAAGGCCGCGGTCGGCCGCCTGCCGTATCGCCTCCCAGTCGAGCAGGTCCGAGGCGGGGACGTCGCTGTCGAGGTCGGCGACCCGTTGCCAGGTGTACAGGGTCGCGTCGTCTTCGAGCGTGAGCAGGCCGCCGACGAACTCGCCGCCGCTTGTCAGCGTGTACGGCCGGACGGTGCCGTCCGGCAGCCTGCGGTGGAGGTCACCCGCGTACGCCGGCGGGACGTTGTAGGGGACGTCCTGTTCGTCGTGGCGCTCCCGGACGTGGCGGATGATGCGCTCTGCGTCCCCGGCGTCGCCCTCCTCGATGTCGAACTGGAGGTCCTCGCGTGCGCGCCTGACGTTGCTGCGGACGTCACTGCTGAAGGACATGAACAGGTCGTCGGTGTCTCGCCCGACGTCGACGACGTAGGTGAACCGCGGCGTCGCGTCGAAGCCGTTCCAGATGAACGGGCGCGGGTCCGGGTAGTCGACGCCGGTCCGGACGTGTGTGTAGTCGGGGTCGCCGTTCTCGCCGACCGTCTCCATCACTGCCTCGACGAATCGCCGGTGGCGACGCTCGGCCTTGCGCTGTTTCGCGCCGTGGCCGTCGTTGGCGACGGGGCCGAGGTAGTTCACTTCGAGTTCGGGCGGCGGCGAGAAGACGGTCCGGACTGGTCCCCTCGACCCCTCGAACAGCGGGAACAGCCCGACGGGTTCCTGGCCCTTGTAGCCGACGTAGGGGACCAGTTCGCGCCCGGAGTGGTCGGCGGTGACCGCGAGCGCGCCGTAGCGGTGGAACGGCGTCGCCCCGTCGAGGCGCTCGACGATGTCGTTCCACTCACTCTCGTCGGCGACGTCGACGTCGATGCTCATCGTTCCAGGTACCCCATCTCCGCCAGTCGTTGCTCGACGTCCGGGCGCGATTCCTCGACTGCGCGACTCTCGTAGGCCTCGTAGGTGGCGGTGTCGTGGTCCGTCACGACCGGCAGCGGGTCGCCGTCCATCCGGTCCGAGACGGGCACGCCGAGCGTCGCCAGCACCGTGGGGGCGACGTCGAAGATGTGCGCGCCGGTGAGGTCGGCTTCGGTGTCCACGTCGCCCGCGACGGCGACGATGCCGTCCAGTTTGTGGTTCCAGGGTTCCGACGGCGGACCGAACTGCTCGGCCCGGACCGACGCGGAGATGTACTGGTCGAACGCCGCGGGGACGACGACGATATCGGGCGCATCCTCGACGTAGGGGCCGTGGTAGAGCTCTTCGCGCCGGAGTACGTCGCTGAAGACGGGCGTGTCGTCGGGCGTCTCCACGGCCGACAGGGCCGCGATTAGCTCGTCCCGGTTCGCCTCGTACTCCGCTTCGGACACGACGCCGTCGGGTTCGCGTCCTGCAACGTTGAGACGGACGCCGAGTTCGACCCGGTCACGGAGGTACGCCGTGGACGCGGCGAAGTCCACGCGCTCGGTCCCCGCCCGGATGGCGTCGACGGGCGCGATGCTGACCACCAGGTCCTCGATGCCGAGGCGACGGACGACGGTCGCGATGCGCTGGCTGGTGACGCCCGCCCGCGCGGCGGCCCGTGTCAGCCGTGCGAACAGGGCGCTCCCGCCGCCGGTCTCCTCGTCGCCGCGGAGCCGGTTCCGCGCGATGCTGTCCCAGGACGGCATGCCGCCTTCGCCGGCCACCGTCTCGACGGCCCCGTGGTCACGCAGGAACGAGTTCACCCGGAACTCGTGGCCGCCGTAGGGCCCGATGCCGTGGTCGCTCGCGAGCACGACGACGTCGGGGTCGCAGGCGGCCAGGGTCCGTCCAACCTCGCGGTCGACCGCGCGGAACACGCCGTCGACGATGGCGTCCTCCTCCGGGTGTTCGTGGAAGACGGTGTCGGTCTGCTGGAACTGCAGGAAGCCGAAGGCGGGTTCGAACCGGTCGACCAGGTACCGGAAGGCCGCGCCGCGCATCTCCGTGAGTTGCCGGTAGCCCTCGACGGCCGCCTCCCCGGTCGCGTCGCTCGTGGCGTCGTCGTAGAGCCGGTACTCGCCGAGTTCGGCGCGCAGGTCGTCGAGCAGGCCCGGCGGGTGGCACTCGGGGTCCTCCGGCGCGGTGTAGCCGGGGACGAGCGCGCCGTCGAACTCGCGCGGCGGGTGCGTGACGGGGACGTTGACGACGACGCTCGTCATTCCGGCCCGGTCGACGAGTTCCCAGAGCGCGAACTCGCCGACGTCCGTCGCGTTCACGACGTCCCAGTCGTAGCCGTCGAACCGGAGGAAGGAGTAGACGCCGTGTTTTCCGGGATTGACGCCGGTGTACAGCGAGGGCCAGGCGCTCGGCGTCCAGGGCGGTATCTGGGACTCCAGCGGGGCCGCAGTCCCCTCGTCCAGTATCTCGCGGAGGGTCGGTACCACACCGTCCCCGCGGGCGTCGAGCACGTCACGGCACACGCCGTCGAGGCCGACGAGGAGTGTCCGGAGGCTGTCCGTCGACGGCGCGGATTCCGTATCGGGGTGTGTCTCTGTTTTCATCGGGGTTCGGATGTCCGTCGGTCAGAAACCGTCCGTCAGCGAGCCGAGCGCGGTGACGATGGCGTCGACGTCACGCCGCGAGAGCCGCGGATGGACAGGCAGCGACAGGACCGTCTCTGCCGCGCGTTCGGCGACCGGTGCCTCGGGGTCGAACTCGTCGTAGGCTGGTTCTTTGTGGACCGCTTTCGGGTAGTAGACCGCCGTGTCGACGCCGAACTCGGCGAGGCGGTCGGCCAGCTCGTCGCGCCGGTCCGAGCGGACCGTGTACTGGTGGTAGGCGTGGCGGACGCCCGACCGCTCGGTCGGCGCCTCGATGTCCGCCTCCTCGATAGCCTCGGTGAGTCGCCGGGCGTTCTCGCGGCGCTTCTCGACGAACTCCGGCAGGCGGCGCAACTGCACCCGGCCGATGGCGGCCGCGAGGTCCGGCAGCCGGAGGTTGTGTCCAACGCGCACGTGCCCGGAGTGGCCGTCCCGGCCGTGGTCGACGAACTGGCCGGCACGCTCGTGGACGTCGTCACGGTCGGTGACGACCATCCCGCCCTCGCCGGTCGTCATGTTCTTCGTGGGATAGAAGGAGAAACACCCCACGTCCCCGACGGACCCGACCGGGCGTCCCTCGTGGCGCGCGCCGTGTGCCTGAGCGCAGTCCTCGACGAGCGCGGCGTCGTACTCGTCGGCGATGGCGGCGAGTTCCGAGAGCGGGGCCGGGTGTCCGTAGAGGTGGACCGCCAGGATGGCATCCACGTCGCCGTCGGCGGCGCGAATCCGCGCCCGGACCGCTTCGGGGTCGATGTTGTACGTCTCGGGGTCGGTGTCGGCGAACACCGGCTCGGCACCGACCAGGCGGACGGCGTTGGCCGTCGCGATGAAGGTAAATGGCGTCGTGACCACGGTATCGCCCGGGCCGATGCCGAGCCCTTCGAGGGCGGCGTGCAGCGCCGCCGTCCCGTTGGCCGTGGCGAGGCCGTGCTCGCAGTCGCAGTAGTCGGCGAACTCCGACTCGAAGGCGGCCACCTCGTCGCCGTGGGCCAGCTGGCCGGAGTCGAGGACGCGCTCGACGGCGGCCTTCTCCTCGTCGCCGACCCAGGGGTCCGCTATCGCGACCGACGGCTGCTGTTCGAAGGTCGTCATGCGATGTGGTTCCCTCCGTCGAGTTCGGCCGGCAGCGGCCGGTGGGTCGCGGGCGCGCCCACGGCGAGTGTCTCCGGCGGGACGTCCTCGGTGACCACGGCACCGGCGGCGACGAAGGAGCCCTCGCCGACTGTCAGGCCCGGCAGCACCGTCGCGTTCGCACCGATGGAGACGTGGTCTTCGAGTCTGGTCCCCCGGATGTCGCTCTCTGACCGTATCGGGTAGACGTCGTTCGTGACGACGGCGTGGGGACCGAGGAAGACGTTGTCCCCGACGGTCGTCTCCGGCGGGAGGTACGCGCCAGTCTGGAGGCTGACGTGCGAGCCGATGGAGACCTGGCCGTCGATGACGACCCGGGACCCCGCCAGGACGTCGTCGCCGATGTCCGTGTGCGACCGGACCAGCACGTCGTGGCCGGTTCTGAAGTCGTCGCCGATGCGGACGCCGGGATAGACGACCGTCCCGGAGCGGATTGTCGCGTTGTTGCCGATGACGGTTTCGCCCCCGCCATGGGATTCGACGTCGCCGACGGTCGCGTCCGTCGCGATGAAACAGTCAGTTCCCGTAGTGATGCTCGTCATGATTGTGACCGGGACGACACGGAGCGTGTCGCTTGTCACTACTGGCGGTGAGTCACCCTTTGTTATGGGCGGCTTGCACGGTCGCTCCGCGTTCGCTGAGCCTGGGAACAAAGTGACACCGGGGGAATCCCCGGTGACTGTCGACAGCGGGCGCCGGTGGTGTGCACCGGCGAAAGTCCCGGCGGGGAGTCGATAGCACAGTTGGGGTGGGTGACAGGGTGCAGACTGTGTGGGGTGGGTGATTCCTCGCGACCGGGGTGCCGCTGTCACTGGAAGGGAGGGCCGCCAACGGAAAAAGCGTTTCAGCGGCTTAGTCACACGTTAGAGACGGTCGGACGCCGCGTCGTCTTCATGTAGTTACACATGGGAATCCTCGCAGAGCCGCTCCTGGGCCAGCGCCAGGCGGAGGTACGGCCGGACCAGCGGCGTCCGCGCCGTCGGCGAGACGACCTGGCGCTCCACGTCGTAGTCGACCAGCCCCGCGTCCCCGAGTTTCGGCAGGTGTGCGTGGGTCAACTCCGTCGCCACGCGCGTGCGGAACGTGCTGTCGCTCGTGCCGCGGTCGGTGGCGGCGACGACGTGGTCGACGAGTTCGCCACAGGTCGCGTCCCCCTCGCACTGGAGGAGATACGTCAGGACGTACCGCCGTCCGGGATTCGAGAGCACCGAGAACAGCTCGTCCGCGGGCAGGTGCTCGACCTCGTCGAGGGCCGACTCGGTGCCGGTCGCGAGCGTCCGCACTGCCTCTGTCATCGCTTCCTCCGTGTCGAACGCGCCGACGGCCGCCTGCGGTTCCTCAGCCATCGTCGGGTCCGTTCGGCCCGGCCTGGCGGGAGCCGCCCGCCTCGTCTCCCGCCAGGAGTGCCCGCGAGGACGGGCCGGCTGGTGGTTCGCTGGAGAGACGCCGCGTCCCCGTCGGTGTGTATCGATTTGGCGTCAGTCCCGACGCCAGTCGCCGTGGCCGCCGCTGTCCGGCGGCGGCGGTCCGTGCTGCCGTAGTCACGACAGCCGGGTTCGTGGGGGGCAGGCATTGTTATTCGTCGTGTACAGCGTCGTAGGCAGGTCCGAATACCGCCCGCACTCGTTCGGTTGTCGGCGCGGCCAGCTACGTGCTCGACATAAATCGCTGAAACTGCTCTAAATGGAAGCTTACTGCATGAAATCCTGTCTTAATCCGTAAAATAGGCTGAAACGACGGAACGACTATTGCGTACCCGAGTGATGAGGAAGTTGGGAGTGGACGCGACTATCGGGACGCAGATGGCCCGGGGTCGTGTCCGGAGAGCGGGACTCGCGCCGGCACTCACCCACACACCAAACATGAACAACGATTGGGACGACATCAGTTTCGTCATCAGCTCACGGTACCGCATCGTCGCCCTGCGCCGGCTCGCAGTCGGCCCTGCAACGCCCTCACAGATCGCGTCGGACGCGGACGTCGGCATCGCCCACGTCTCGCGTGCGCTCCAGGGACTGCGCGAGCACTCGCTGGTGGACCTGCTCGTCTCCGACGACAGGAAGAAGGGGCGGGTGTACGGACTCACGGAACGCGGACGGGAGGTATGGGATACTATCGAGGCAGAGAATCTCGTCTGAGCCGTCGCGTTACCCGTCGTCCGTCCACAGCGACCGCCCGCGGCTCGTCAGCTGTATCTCGCCGTTCTCCTCGGAGTAGGTGACCAGCCCCGCATCGACCAGCCTGCGCAGGTGGTCGTGGTACAGCGAGGTGTACAGCCGCTGTGTCCTGACGGGGACGGCTTCCCGCCCGGGCTCTGACTCGGCCAGCGACCGCGCAATCCGCGCCAGCCTGTCGGTTCCACCCTGGCTGACGACCTCCTGCAACAGCTGGCGGTCCCGGGGGCGGAGGACGATGTCTTGTTTCCCCTGCCGGCCTCTCGTCATAGCAGTGCCAACGGCTCCAATTCGTTATTGTTATACACCAGTTACCGCCCTCCCTAGGCCGGAAAAACCGCTATCGGCGTAATTCCGAGCGACGACTGTCGCCGCCAGTCTGGGATAGCCTACGTCGACCGTTTACGAACGTACGACGTTGCTACTCCGTCGCCGCCGGGCATAGGAGATAAATTACTATGCCGCTTTCAGGGAACAGTTGGGTGTGATGCCGGAACACCTGTCCGAAAGCGAACTGGAGCGGATGGCAGAGTTCGCACAGACACCTGTCTACGAGAGAGAGCCCGAGCAACTGCTACCGAAGTCCACCCTGGACGACTGACCCCGCGGCGAACGCGCGGATCTTCTACGGCCATATCATAGCTGTCCCGTCCGATGCCGAGCGGAGCGGACGGCAGCCGTCTGCGTGTTCGCGTCCGATGCAGAGCGGACGCGACCGGGGTCGACGTCACTGGCCTGTCGCCCCGGCGGGCCGTCGCGCTGTTTCCCCGTTTCAGCGAGTGATTCGCGGACGTAATCAGTCTATAACAAAGCCCGACTCGCTTGAGCAAGCACCCGATGGCAACCCACGACCACACCCGCGAGTCGGCCTCGCACGCGACGAACCAGTGCAACAACTGCAACACCTACGTGACACAGCAGTTCGCCCGCGTCTTCGGCGACAACGACAACACCGTCCACGCGTGCATCGAGTGCTCGACGCTCCACGCGTTGCGGGAGGGCGAGGGCGGGGCGAGGAACTGACTACCGCTTGCGCTGGAGCTCCGGAGGGGTCTCGGCCTTCCGCTGGCGGTATTCTACGTACTGCAGGACAGAGGCGACGAGAAACCCGACCACGACGACGAGCGCGGCGACGGAGTCGGCGACGACACCGAAGACGCTGACGTCGAACACGGTGAGCAGGAGAAGGAGACTGCCGGCGGCCGCGATTGCGAGGTAGATACGTTGCCAGGGCGTGTCTGTCTCGGATTTCTGGAGATACTCGTCGATAGCGCTCGCGCCCGGCGCGAGCGTGACCGTCCCGTCGTCCTGGTCGTAGTCGACGATGCCTGCGTCGTCGAGCTTCGGGATGTGCGTCTGATACAGGGAGACGTAGACGCGCTTTCGCTCCTGATCGGTGAGCGAGTCCGGGTCGGTCTCGTTCTCCCACGCGGCGACCTGCTCGGCGAGTGCTGTCAGTTCGATCGGCTCGTCCACTTGACGGAGGTAGTAGAGGACGTACCGACGTCTCGGGCTGCTCAGGATGTCGTAGACGAGGTCTTGTGAGAGTGACCGTTCGCTTGATCCCATGAGATTGTTCGGGACTCCGGTAGCTTCCGCGCTGTTCGTGTGTCCGACGATGAAAGAAACCTCACTAGCGTTCCTCTTTGTTACCGTCACGTTACCCGCGAGCGGCGTCCTTGGTGGCAAATCCAGCCCTTGACGCGCACTGGCCGAGGTGTACTGCCGCCGACGGACCGCAGGACGGCGCGGGGATTGTCTCGCATCTCCGGCGCACAGGCGGCTGTGGTTCACCGCTGCTGACCCCGACAGTCGGCTGCTACCGGGTCACAGGCACGGGATAACAAAGGAGGTAGTAGACGATTTCTGTTCCCGTGCACAGCGCGCAGAACACCACAGGGCAGGGCGGGCCCGGAATAATGCAATCCCATTCACCACGACAGAGAGCGCTTTCTCGGCGGCGTGGTGGGGCCGGAGACGGGGCCGACGTCGACCTCGCCGGTACCTCGAGAACCCGGCCAAACTGTTCGTCTCCCTGTCATCACGACGAACGATTCGGTTGCATTCGGCCCGTTCGGACGCTCTCGGGGACGTTTCAAAATTGAAATTAATCGGAGGAACAATTATTAAATACCAAAGTAACAAAAATTGTGTCGCTGGAGAGCCTTCCCGTTCCAGACAGCGTGAGAGGGGGTTTCGAATGAAGTCAGCAAAAATCAGCGGCGAGAGGAGAGTAACGCGGCGGCTCGCTTTGACCGTTTCCGACGCGGTCGGGTTGAGCCAGTACCAAGATGGACCGCAATCACCGGAGTCCGGTCCCGCCGGTGACGAAACAAGTCGCGAGGGGTCTCCCCCGAGCGACACGGACGCGGGCGGCGACGATCAGCCGGGCGACGGCGAACCGGAGACGGTCGAGCGGCAGCTGCCACTCGACCAGGTCTTCGAGATACTGAAGAACAGTCGCCGTCGCGAGACGCTCCACTACCTGAACGAAAACGGCGGCGAGGCGTCACTGAGCGAACTCGCCGAGCACATCGCGGCCCTGGAGAACGACACCACGGTCGCGGCGATATCGTCGAGCCAGCGCAAGCGCGTCTACGTCGGGCTGTACCAGTGCCACCTGCCGAAGATGGACGACATGGACATCATCGACTTCGACCAGAACAGGGGTACTGTCGTGCGCGCGGCGAACGCCGACCAGCTCGAACCGTACCTCGACCAGTCGACGCAGCCACCGTGGCCCCGGATGTACGGCGGCATCACCGCCGCCGGCACCGGACTCTTCGCCGTCAGCGTGGTCGGTAACGCGCCGTTCGGCCTCACGCCGACCGTCGTCCTCGCGGCACTGCTGGTCGCCATCGGCATCTGTTCGCTCGCACAGACTCGCTACCGCTCAGCAGAAGAGTAGTCTCGCCTCACCGCATTCTGTCGAGGCGGACGTACGACCCTTCCCGGGCCGTAACCCACGTCTCCATCCTGTCGATACCCGCAGATTCACGCGGGAAGATCGTACACTGGTCGGGCTTGTCCTCGTACTCCTCGACGACAGCCCGGTAGGTCCACGCTGCCGGTTCCTGCTCCCCCTCCGAATCCTGGTTCTGACTCATCTCGGCGCGTCCCTTCGGACGGACCTCATTTGGGTATATACTCACTACTGCCGGGGTCCCGTCGCCTCTCACGTCTGGAAACGTGGTAAGCCCGGCCTATGCCGCTCGGCAGTGTCCGTCTCGCGTCTCGGCACCGGCGCTACCGCTGGCACCCTGGCGGCTACTGCGGGACGACGATTACCTGTCCGTCGGCACGGACGGTCACGCGCGTCCCGGAGAAGAGAAATTCGAACTGCAGGTCGGCGCCCCTGGCCGCCTCCGCTTCGAGGAGTCTGTCGAGCGCGTCGGGGTCGAGCGACTCGTAGAGCGGGTCGATATCCTGGACCTCCCTGTCGGTCGCGGTACACACTGCCTCGACCACCGCTGTCGACGGCGGCGTGGTCTCCCAGTCGAACTCGTCCGTGTACGGCGTGTCGTTCTCTGATGTCATGTCGGAACAGGCTATCCCAGCACGCGCCGGCGGACGACCACCGGTGCGACGTCGACTCCCCCGGGCTGGATAGATGAGGTTGCACACACGAATGTATAGGCCTTCTGGGTGCTTGCACTCCCCGGGCAGCCGCGGCGCGTTACCGCTCCGCGCCCGGGTCCAGTTCGCCGGCGAGCAATCGCCGGAGGACGACCACCAGGCCGTTGTCGAGCCCGCTCCCGAGCGTCGCGTGCTCGTCGACGACCCCTCCGGAGTCGTCCGCCGTGCTGACGAGCATCCTGTCGCCGTCGACGAGCAGGAGTCGCCTGAGAATAGCCCCCTCACTCTCCGGGGCGACGAACCACTGTAAATCGACCACCGAGACGTCGATGCCGGGGAGGTCGTCCTCCAGCGCCCGCCGGTGGGAGTCGGACACCGTCCCCACGACCACGCTGACCCCCCGCTGTGTGGCCGCCTGGAGCGCGTCGGTCACCTCGCCCGAGACGGCGTCGCTGGTCCCGACCAGGAGTCTGAGTTCCTCGCTCGCGTCGCCGATGAACTGTTGCAGGCGCTTCCTGATGCTGGTCGCGCCCGAGAGCGTCCACACCTCGTTCGTGCCGGTCCCGCGCTCCGCCGTCTGCACCGGCTCGACCCGTTCCAGGTGCTCTCTCAGACTCGCCATCCGGGACTCGTACTCCGACTGGAGGGTCCGGATGGCCGTGTCGACGTCGACCGCGCGAAACACCTGCGGGTTCGAGTGCCGGACCTCGACGAGCCCCTTCGATTCCAGGACCCGCGTCGCGTCGTACACCCGGGTCCGGGGGACCTCCGAGACGTCGCTGACTTCCTTCGCCGTCCCGTCGGCGAGCCGCGAAAGCGCCACGTAACACTTCGCCTCGTACTCCTTCAGCCCCAGTTCCTGCAGTATCTCGACAGCCTCGTCTACCTCCGGTGACTCTGACATGGGTCCCAACCTGACCGATACAAAAACCTGTGAAAAAATAAAAATTATCATGTGAAATCACATACGGGCATCCCGTCGTGTCGATGTAACTCAGTTCGTCACACAACATGTAAGCCGGTCTGGGTGGTAGTTCTTGCCGGCGCGTGACGGAAGCGGGTCCCAACTGTCTCTCGTCGCGCGCCGTCTCCCGAAACGCCGGTTGCAGTCGGCGGCAGTCCGGTTCAGGCCCCGTCTCCTTCGACGAGCGAGAGTTGCTCCTGGTACCGGTTCCTGATTGTCACTTCGGTCACCTGTGCGACGTCCGCGATCTCCTTCTGGGTCCGTTTGACGTTACAGTCCAGCGACGCGATGTAGATGGCCGCCCCGGCCAGTCCGGTCGGCGACTTCCCCGAGAGCAGCCCCGCCTCCGCCGCCTCGTCGAGCACGGCGGCCGCCCGCTGCTGGACCGACTCCTCCAGGTCGAGTTCCGAACAGAAACGCGGGAGGTACCGCCGCGGGTCGACCGGCCGCATCTCCAGGTCGAGTTTGTCCGCGAGGTACCGGTAGGTCCGGCCGATTTCGACGCGCTCGACGCGCGAGACGTCCGCCACCTCGTCGAGACTCCGCGGGATGTTCTCCTTCCGACAGGCCGCGTACAGCGCGCTCGTCGCCACGCCTTCTATCGACCGCCCCTGGACGAGGTCCCTGTCGAGCGCCTGCCGGTAGACCATCGACGCCACCTCCCTGACCGGTCTGGGCACGCCGAGTGCGCTGGCCATCCGGTTTATCTCCGCCAGTGCGAGCTGGAGGTTCCGCTCGCCGGCGTCTTTGGTCCGGATGCGCTCCTGCCACGTCCGCATCCGCCTGAGCTGGGTGCGCTTGCGCTCCGAGATTGCCTGTCCCTGCGCGTCGGTGTTCTTCCAGTCGATTTTCGTCGTCAGTCCCCTGTCGTGCATCGTCCGCGTGAGCGGCGCGCCCACCCGTGACTTCTCCTGACTCTCCGAGTGCGTGTAGGCGGACCACTCCGGGCCCGTGTCGATTTGCTGTGTCCTGACGACGCAGCCACACTCCTCGCAGACGACCTCTCCGTGGACGTCGTCCGCGACGAGTGCCTCGCTCTCGCACTCCGGACACGTCTCCAGTCGCCCCCCTTCGGTCGTCTGATCTGTCTCGGTTTCGGTCTCCCGGTAAATGAACTCTCCATTCATAGCTGGCCTTGGCGGATGCAGATGGGCTACACCGCGTGATAGCGTGCCATCTGCTATCGCGTGGCGACGTATAGTTATAGAGCGATTATCTACCGGCGACAGGCGCGCCGTCTGCGAAACGTAACACCTACTCCACTTGATCGAAATCTCGTTGATATAAAAGTCTCCGTTGTCGTTCCTACCTCCTCGATAGACCGCTACGACGATTTTTTCGGGTGTGCCGATGCAGTTCGCTCACAGACGTCCGACGACATCGAAGTAGTCACTATCATCGACAGCAACGAGACGGTCCACAAACGCGTAATCGAAGATTATCCGGATTGAGATGTCGTAGTAATCTACGCGAACCACGACGACGCTGGACCGCTGAGCAGTACGACCAGGTATTATGTCCAGGCGAGACATCGCTGCGCTCAACGATGACGGCCAGGCTTCGGCGGCAGGCGGGGTCGAAAAGCTGGTCGCTGCCTACGAAAGTCACGATGCATTGGCAGGTTGTGGCCGAACCGAACCCGACTAGGTCAGGATGCTGCACCCTACATACCGGCGGAGTTCTACTTCCTCCTCGGTGCGATGCATCATGGATCCATGTTTCACTACGGCGAGAGTTCAGCGAAAGGGTAATTTACCCTCCCGGTTCGATGGTCGACCACGAGATTTGCCAATTCCAAAACGAGCCGCGGTAGCTTCTGCGAGGTTCCTTTTGGCAGGACCACTCGAAACAAGCCGTGGAGTCGTTGTGGGAGTAGGTCAGACCACCTCTGGCAGCTTCTCTTTGCGTTTATTGCGAGCAGTCTGGTGAACTTGGACTCCCGCTGACGAAGAACAAATCAGCACAGCTCGTCATACCCGGTTTCTGTGTAACAGGTCTCGGGTACTTGTACGGCCTGCTTTGATGGTACTAATGTCTCACCAACGAGTTGATTACCATGGCGTCCGCCAGTCAGTCGTATGGCCGAGAGACATGTGAGCGTCGCTGAACCGATTCTGGGCGACGAGGAATACGAGAACGTTGAGCAGGTCCTCGATTCCGGCCGTTTCCTCCAGGGTCCCATGGTTGAGGAGTTCGAGGACAAGTGGGCCGACTTCGTGGGGACCGACCACGCTGTCGCTGTCAGCAATGGGACGACTGCCATCCAGCTCGCATTGAACGCCATCGGGCTCGAACCCGGCGACGAAGTAATTGTGCCTTCTATGACATTCGGATCGACTGCTACTGCCGTCGTTCACCAGGCAGGCGTTCCGGTTTTCGCAGATATTGATCGCGAACTGTATACGCTGGACCACACCGACCTCGAACGGTGTCTAACCGACCGCACCGTTGCAGTCATGCCGGTCCACCTGTACGGGCACCCTGCCGAGATGGACGAGATATGCGCCTTTGCCGACGAACACGACCTGTATATCATCGAAGACGCTGCACAGGCCCACGGTGCGAGGTATCGTGAGGAGACTGTGGGCTCTCTCGGCGACGCTGGATGTTTCTCGTTCTATGCGACGAAGAACATCACCACCGGTGAGGGTGGTATCGTTACGACGGATGATGACGAAATTGCAGAACAAATCCGGTTGCTCAGGAGCCACGGAATGTCCGGTCGAGACCAACACATTACCCTCGGATACAATTACCGCATGTCGGATATCAACGGGGCCATCGGAACTGCACAGGTTGACCGACTTGCGGGGTTCAACCAACGTCGCCGCGAAATCTCAGAACGTCTTCTGAGTGAAATCGCCGATCTCGACTGGTTAGAACCCGCCACGGTTCGGGACTACGTCGACCACGCATATTTTTGGGCACCAATCGAGATCAAGACGGATGTCGCTGGGATGAGTGGGAAAGAAGTGTGGCGCGAGCTGAACGAGCGAGGCGTTGAGACTCGCCACCGCTATGTCGACCCCTTGTACGATCAGCCCGTGTTCGAAAACCATCGGGGTTTCAATTCGGAGTTCCCGTGGAGCGTCAACGACAACAATCACGACTACGATCTTTCGTTGCCTAACGTAGAGGCCGTGGCCGGGAACACCATTGGCCTGCCAAACCATCCAAATCTGGAGGAGGCGGACATCGAATACGTCATCAAGACGATTCGAGATTTTGATCCCGAGTAAGATTGCAGCTGTTCTGACGCCGGCTCTGCTTCCAGGGTGAGACCCAGTCGCTTACTATCTTCACTCGCCTGCATACCCGATTTGTGACTGAATGCCGACATTAATTAACGAGGCTAACCTGATCGGATGTCATAGGAGATAATCGATTTCCTCTGCTTCATCTTTCTAATCCGTGACATCAACCAATGAGATTGCTATTCAACACGGCAGATTGTAGATTCCCTTACTGTACTGATTTGATTACAGAAGGTTTATGCGCGCACTGGGATTGTGCACGGCTAATGAGTAACTGGCGCGAACAGTTCGAAGACGGGAGTGGTGCCCACGCCTTCACAGCCTGGCTGGGCCAGTACTACCACTACCTGACGCTCGTCTTTCTCGTCGCCTTTGCGTTCTGGAATCGCGCGCGTAAATGGGGTAACTTCGTCATCGACGGCGAGGTGCTCTTTCGGTCGAACGACCCGTGGTATCACTACCGCTCGACGAAGTACGTCGTCGAGCACTTCCCGGAGACGATGCCGTTCGACGCCTGGACCTACTTCTCGTTCGGGACGTCACAGTCACAGTTCGGCACCATCTTCGACCAGATACTCGCTACCATCGCCCTGATCGTCGGCCTCGGGAACCCCAGCGACCACACGGTCCGTCTGGTCGTCCTATTCGGGCCCGCGCTCTTCGGGACGGCCATCATCGTCCCCGCGTACTTCATCGGCCGCCGCCTCGGCGGTCGCTTCGCGGGTGTCATCGCAGCGGGCGTCATCGCGCTCGCTCCAGACGGACTGCTCGCCCGAAGCGTGGTCGGCTTCTCGGACCACCAGGTCGCCGAAGCGCTGTTCCAGGGTATCGCTGTTCTCGGCGTCCTCGTCGCCCTCTACGTGGCACAGCGCGAACGGCCGGTGTACGAGCTCGTCGCAGATCGGGAGTTCGAGGCCATCAGGCGGCCGCTGGGCTGGTCGATACTCGCCGGAGTCGGCATCGGCGCGTACCTCTGGGTGTGGCCACCTGGTGTTCTCCTTCTCGGTATCCTTGGAGTGTTCTTCGTCATCCACCTAAGCATCCAGGCGGTCAAGGGCGAGAGTCCCGAGCACACCGCGCTCGTAGGATTCGTTTCCCTGACGACGGCGGGACTCCTGCAACTGTCGACTGTCAACACGCTCGAAATCAGCGCGACGTCGCGCTCGCTCCTCCAGCCTGGGCTGGCCTTCGCCGTCGCTGCCGGCTGCCTGTTCATGGCGTGGTTCTTCCGGCAGTGGGAGGCGAGAGACCTCAGCCGATACGGCTATCCCGGCGCAATCGCTCTTATCCTGGTCGCTAGCGCTGCTTTTACCGCCCTCGTTCTACCGGACATCTTCTCGTACTTCGTCAACCAGGTCCTGCGTGTCGTCGGCTTTCAGACGTCACCCACGGCAGGGACGGTCGGCGAGGCCCAGCCACTCGAGAATCCACAGGCGCTGTTCTCGTGGTACCGACTGGCGATTTTCACGGCCATCGCCGGGGTCGGAATCGTTCTCTACCGGCAGTACACGCGGGACCATCCCGCGGCTGGTGAGCTACTGGTCGCTATCCTCTTCGTCTTCATGCTCGCGGCGACGTTCACGCAGTCGCGGTTCTCATACTACCTCGCCATCCCGGTGGCGGCGCTGACCGCACTGACGGTCGGCACCGTGATGCAGTACGTGGGCCGCGTTGACGACTTCCTCCAGGTCGAGGCGTACCAGGTCATGGTCGTCTTCGCGGTGTTGCTGGTCACTATCGCCCCGCTTGCGTGGGGCGGACCGGCGATGATCGCGGCCGACAACCGTGCGCAGCCGGGGGGCGTCGTGGGCTGGAACGACGGCCTGGACTTCCTCTCGGACAACACGCCGGTCGAGGGCCAGTACGCGAATCCTGACGGCGAACCGATGGAGCTCTACGGCGTCTTCGACAGGACTGACGACTACAACTACAGCGCCGGGGACTACGGCGTCATGTCCTGGTGGGACTACGGTCACTGGATTACGGCCCAGGGCGAGCGCATCCCGAACGCCAACCCGTTCCAGCAAGGGGCGGGCGACGCGGCGCTGTACCTCACGTCCCAGAACGAGACCGCGGCGAACGACGTGCTCGCGGACATCGACGAGGAGGACGCCAAGACCCGCTACGTCATGATCGACTGGAAGATGGCCGAGACGGAGACGGGCGTCAACGGGAAGTTCTTCGCGCCGGCACGGTTCAACCCCGACACGATACGGTCTGACTTCTACAGTCGCGTCGCGAGTGTCGCCGAGAACGGCGGGCTGCAGACTCGCGGCATCTGGCAGAAACAGCCGTACTACAACTCGACGCTGACGCGCCTGTACCGCTATCACGGCAGTGCGATGGAGCCCGCACCCGTGGTGACTGACTGGCAGGGCGCGGAACGCCAGCTCTCGTCGGTCAGCACGTTCGTCGAACCGCCACAGGACGGCCAGATAGTGAAGTTCTTCGACAACGTGAGCGCGGCGCGGCAGTACGTCGAGGAGGACGGCACGGCACAGCTCGGCGGTATCGGCCCGTATCCGTCCGAACGGGTCCCGGCGATGGAGCACTACCGCCTCGTCCACATGAGTCAGTTCTCGGGGATGCAGGGGCGTCTCAGCCAGGTCCTCACCAGGGACGTGCTGGGGACGGGGCTGGTCCAGCAGTTCGCGCAGGGCAACACCTCGGGGTCGCAGGCCTTCGCAAGCGCCGCGAACTTCCTGTACCCGAACACGCCGTCGTGGGTGAAGACTTTCGAGAAGGTCCCCGGCGCGACCATCGAAGGCACGGGGCCAGCGAACACGACGCTCACGCTGCAGGTCGACATGAGCCCGCAGACCGGCGGCGTGATGACGCTCCCGCAGGGCCGGACGAACGTTCCCGGCCTCGCGAACGGGAACTTCACCTACACCCAGCAGGTTCAGACCGGCGCTGACGGCGAGTTCACGGCGACGGTTCCCTACTCGACGACCGGGTACGACGAACTCGGGCCCGAGGAGGGGTACACGAACACGACGGTGCGGGCGACCGGTCCCTACCGGATTACCGGTCCGACCAGCGTCAACGGGACGGAGATTCTCCAGTACCGTGATACGGTGAACGTCACCGAAGCACAGGTCCTGGGTGTCGACGACGACCCCGTGACGGCGACTGTCGAGGAGCAGGTCGTCGGTAACTTCGATTCCGGGGGCTCGTCCGACGGCGGCTCTGCGGGCGACTCGACGGACGACGGCCAGTCGTCGAGCGATGGCTCCGGGAACGACACGTCGAACTCGCTGGGCACCGACGTCGCCCTCGACCCGTCCTCCAGACTCGTCAGTCCATAACCGTGTCGGCAGATACGTCTGACCAGTCGTCGACCGAAACAGGCGGGGAGCATCCGCCGGAGACCCAGCGGTCCCGCGGGACTCCGCGCGCGTGGCTCGGCGTCTACCTGAAGGGGGCCGCGATGGGAGCGGCCGACACCGTGCCCGGCGTCTCCGGCGGGACGATTGCGCTCATCACCGGCGTCTACGAGCGGTTCGTCACGGCGCTGACCCGCCTCGACCCACGGGTGCTCCGTCGCGTCCCGGCGCTGGGGCGGGCCGAGCAACGCGGCGCGTTCCTGGCCGACCTGCGGCGGATGGACGTGCTCTTTCTCGTCGTGCTCGGCCTGGGCGTGCTCACGTCTATCGTGACGCTGTCGCGGGTCGTTCACGCCGCGCTAGGAGCGTTCCGTGCGCAGACGTTCGCCTTCTTCTTCGGCCTCATCGCCGCGTCGGCGGTCGTTCTCTACCGCGAACTCAGAGTGGACACCCCGGGACGTGTCGTCGCGGCCGTGGCCGGCGTCGCAATCGCGCTGGACGTCAGCGGGGCGGCGGCGAGTGGCGTAGTCGGCAACAGCCTGCCGGTCGTCTTCGGTGCCGGTGCCATCGCCATCACGGCCATGGTTCTCCCCGGCATCTCCGGGTCGTTCATTCTGATCCTGCTCGGGCAGTACGAGTTCCTGACGGGCGTGCTCACGGACTTCGTGGACCAGCTGCTGGGCGTCGTCACCGGGGGCGGGACCGACGGACTCCTCGGGAACGCGGCGGTCGTCACGGTCTTCTGTTCGGGTGCACTGATCGGCCTGTTGAGCGTGGCACACCTCATCCGGTGGGCGCTGGACCACTACCGGGCGGCGACGCTGACGTTTCTCGTCAGCCTGATGGTCGGCTCGCTGCGGCTACCGGTCATCGAGGTCCGCGAGGGAATCGCGGCGTGGACGCCGACGGCGGCGCTGTCAGTGCTGGTCGCCGTTACCGTCGGCGCTGCGGCGGTGTTGCTGCTCGATTACTACACGGCCGACCTCTCCGAAGTCGCGGGTTAGTCCCGGACGCTGTCCGCGCGCCAGTCGGCGAAGGCGGACAGGACGTCGTCCTCCTCGAACACCTCGATGCAGGGGACGTCGTAGGGGTGGTTCTCCACGACGGACTCGACCAGCGTCTCTGTCTGCTCCGCCGTGGTCTTCGCCAGCAGGATGACCTCCTCGTCGTCGACTACCTCGCCCTCCCACCGGTAGACCGACCGGCAGGGGACGCGGTTGACGCAGGCCGCGAGGCGGTCCTCGACGAGCGATTCCGCGAGTGCTGCCGCGGCGTCTTCGGGGGCGGTGATGTAGACCGTCGGCATAGGGGGACAGTCGCGGCCGTGGGTGATGACGGTATCGGCTGCGAGAGAGAGGCGGACGGGAGAAGCGTTCAGGCGTCGTCGCGTAACGGGTTGTACGACCCGTTGATGTCCCACTCGTGGAGACAGTGGGGCGTGCCCGTCTGTTCGCGGCCGTCCGCTTCGGCGACGACCCACTTCCCCTGTGACTCGTCCCACACGTCCATGCGACCACAGCGCTCACAGGCCCGTTTCGACGGGGGTACGACTTCTGCCATGTGCTGTCGTTCCACGTCGAGACTCTTGAACCTCGCGGCACGCGACAACAGCCGTTGCGGCGTCTGCGGTCACTCGGCCGCTGCGTGTCGGTCGTCGCTCCAGCCACGGGCCAGGGCACCGTCGATTGCAGTTCCAGCGTGAGAGGCGAGCAACTCCAGCAACTGGACGTCCTCCTCGGCGACGGTCGTCTCCGGTGCCAGGGCGACGAGGACAAAGGACCGCTCGTCCGTTCCCGTCAACTCCAGCGAGACCACGGCGTTCGCCCGCGCCGCCACCGCCTCCGGGAGGTCGTCGCCGGTGACCACGGTGGCGCGCTCGCCGCCGCGAGCACGCCGGCCGAGCGACTCCAGAGACGCGCGCTCGACGTTCAGCGTGGTGTCGTCGACGACCGACGCGCCGTCGTCGTCGAGTGCGAGGACGGCCACCTCCGAGACGCCGAGCAGCGCCTGTATCCCCTGGATGCACAGCGCGCTCACCTCGTCGACGTCGCTGCACTCGTTCAGTGCGCGACCGTAGTTGTTCACGTCGGCGGCCTTGTTGCCGAAGGCCTCGACGCGGTCGCGCTCGGCTTCGAGGTCTCGGCGGCGCTTTCGCCCGCGCGCGTCGTAGAGGCCGACCACGACCCCGACGACGCTGCCGACCGTGAGGTGGTCCATCGCGACGACGGCGGCCCGGTCGAGGGTGCCGAGGAAGACCCGCTGGCCGAACAGGAGCAGTGCCGCCAGCGAGGCGAACAGGACCGCACCGCCGACGCCCCAGGACAGAATCCGGGCCGCGTCCGGGTCGAGGTGGGGCTGGCGCGCGAGCCAGTACCCCGCGTAGGTCAGCGTCAGCGCCATCAGGACGAACGGGACGGCCTCGAAGGCGAAGACGATGCCGCGCGTGGACTGTTGCAGACCCTGCACCGTCTGGACGCCAGCGAGGAAGACCCCGGCGAGTGCGATGCCAGCCCCGTAGACGTGTCGCCGCTGCATGATTCTCTATCGCCACCTCGCCGGCGCGTCCCTTGAAACTACCTTCCTGGTCCTCCGTGGCGTTCATACCTGCCGGGCGGCAATCGCCTGTATGAAACGACCGATCGAGGACCACGCTTCGCGGTTCGACGAGAAGGCCGCGACATACGACGGCGACAAGAGCGAGGAGTACAACGCCGCGGTCTCGCTGGTCGTCGAGCACGCCGCTCCCGGTCGGGACGAGACCGTCCTCGACGTGGGGACCGGCACCGGTGCGATTGCGCTCGCGCTCGCCGAGGAGGCAGGTACCGTCGTCGGCCGTGACATCAGCGAGGGGATGCTCGCCGAGGCCCGCGCGAAAGCCGACGAGCGCGGACTCGACAACGTCTCCTTCGGGGAGGGGCGGTTCCGCGAACCGAACGTGCCCGAGGCGACGGACGTGGACGTGGTGACGTCGAACTTCGCGATGCACCACCTCGCCGACGACGAGAAACGGGCGGCCATCGCGACGCTTGCAGCACTGGACCCCCGCCGCATCGTCCTGGGCGACGTGATGTTCTTCGGGCACCCGGACCCGGACGAACCGTTCTACAGCCCCGAAGTGGACGACCCGGCGACGGTCGGGGTACTCGCCGACGCGTTCACCGACGAGGGATACGCGCTGACTGCCGTCGAGATGATACACGAACAGGTCGGCGTCCTCGTCGCCGACCGCATCGAGGGCGACGGATGAAACACCTCCCGAAGCACCTCCGGCCGCGCTGGCGGTACCTCGCGGTCGACATCGAGACGTGGCCCGATGTCGACATCGACCGCGGGACCTTCCAGCGCCACCTCTGGTACGCCGCACAGAACCTCGTCGGCGACGCGGGCAGCGCCGCGGTGGACCTCTCGGTGCTCTCGTTTTCCTTCGCGGACGGCCACGGTGAGGCACTCGTCCGGGTTCGCCGTGACGAGGTCGAGCGCGGCCGGGCGGTCGTCGCCAGCCTCGCACGCATCGACGGCAGCGACGTGGGCCTCCGCGTGCGGGGGGTCAGCGGGACCGTGCGGGCCTGTGAAGAAAAGTATATGGGTCGGGGACCGATAGGAACGGACCAGAGACACGTCGTGTTCCGTGGCACCGAGCGGACGGCGGTCACCGCCGCCGACCGGGCCGACATCCGCCTCGACGACGGGTTCACGGGCGCGACGACGCTCGATCTCCAGTAACTATGCAGGGACAAAATCAACAGCAGGCCTACGACCGCGGGATTACCATCTTCTCGCCGGACGGTCGCCTCTACCAGGTCGAGTACGCCCGTGAGGCGGTCAAGCGGGGGACAGCGAGCATCGGCGTTCGAACGAACAACGGCGTCGTCCTGGCCGTGGACAAGCGCATCCGCTCCCCGCTGATGGAGCGTGACAGCGTCGAGAAGATTCACAAGGCCGACGATCACATCGGCATCGCCTCGGCCGGCCACGTCGCCGACGCGCGGCAGCTCATCGACTTCGCCCGCCAGCGCGCCCAGGTGAACCAGCTCCGCTACGGCGAGCCAATCGGCGTCGAGACGCTGACCAAGGAAGTCACCGACTACATCCAGCAGTACACGCAGGTCGGCGGCGCGCGCCCGTTCGGTGTCGCGCTCATCATCGCCGGCATCGCCAACGGCGAGCCCAAACTGTACGAGACGGACCCCTCGGGGACGCCCTACGAGTGGAAGGCACTCGCCGTGGGCGCGGACCGCAACGACATCCGACAGTATCTTGAGGATAACTACGCCGACGACATCGACCTCGACGGCGGCGTCCGCCTGGCGCTGGAGGCGCTCGCCTCGGTCAACGACGACGAACTCTCGCCGGAGGGCATCGGCGTCGCGACCATCGACACGGAGACCGAGCGGTTCCACGAACTCACCGACGAGGAGAAGACCGACTACCTCACCGAGTTCGAACTGCTGGCCGACGAGTCCGACGAGGAGTAACGGACCCGTCCGGTGACGTCTTTCTCCGTCGCTCCGTCCGCGAGCGGCGCGACTGTCGCGTCGGGAAACACCTTTTTATCGGGGGACAGTAGCAGAGGGTATGATATCGCTTGACGAGGCGGTGACGGCGCGCCTCGAATCCCACGGCGAGCGGTTCGAGGTACTGGTGGACCCGGACGCCGCGCTGGCAATCAAACGCGGGGAGTTCGACGGCGACCTGGAGGAGGTCATCGCCGCCGAGGACGTCTTCGAGAACGCCTCGCGCGGCGACCGGCCCGCCGAGACGGCGCTGGAGGACGTCTTCGGAACGACAGACCCCATGGAGATAATCCCCGAGGTCATCAAGAAAGGCGAGATTCAGATAACGGCCGAACAGCGCCGCGAGATGCAGGAACAGAAGCACAGGCAGCTCATCAACCGCATCACGCGCAACGCGGTCAACCCCCAGATGGACGACGCTCCCCATCCGCCCGAGCGCATCGAGTCCGCGCTGGAGGAGACCGACTTCAAAATCGACCCGATGGAGCCCGTCGAGAACCAGGTCGACGACGCGCTGGAGGCGCTCCGGCCGGTCATTCCCATCCGCTTCGACACGGTGAAAGTAGCGGTCCACCTGCCCGCCGACTACGCGGGGAGCGGGCAGGCGAAGGTCCGGGAGTTCGGCGACCTCGACCGCGAGGAGTGGCAGCCCGACGGCTCGTGGATCGGCGTGGTCGAGTTCCCGGCCGGGATGCAAAACGACTTCTACGACCTCGTCAACGAGGTGTCGAGCGGGAACGCCGAGACGGAGATAATCGCCGACGAGGACGACCTCAACACGCGATAGAGAATCAGTCTCAGGCCCGCTTGAAGCCGAGCGCGAAGCCGCCGGCGAAACTGGCCCCGATACCGGCCGTGGAGATGAACGTCTCGACGAGCGTCTGCGTCGCCTGGACGCCCTGGTCGGCGGCCGCCTGGGAGGCGTTCGTCAGCGCGTCCCAGTTGACCGAGAGGACGCCCCGCGATTCGAGGAACTTGAAGAGCACGAGTTCCAGCCCGATGATGATAGCGATGACCTTCGCCACCTTCTTGGCGGCGAAGCCGATGACGGCACCAATCAGGGCGCTACCTCCCATTTGCATGCCGAGTCCTTGGATGTCCAGAGCCATGTACGGCTCCTGACACCGAGTGTATAAACCCTTTGTGCCCGCCGGCGCGGGGGCGAGCCCGGATTTAAATATCGTGCCACCGTATCTCGGTGCAAGTGACGGCAACTGAACCGAGTACGGAACGGGCAGTCATCGCAAAGCGGGTCGACAGCGGCCACCCGGACACGGCCGAAATCCGGGACCTCGCGCGGGCGGCCGGCTACGAGGTCGTCGGCGAAATCACGCAAACCCGGACGGAGGACCCCGCGTATCACTTCGGTGAGGGGAAAGCCGAGACGCTCGCACACCGGGTCGTCGAGACGGACGCCACGGCCATCGTCTGCGACAACCAGCTCGGTCCCTACCAGACCTTCAACATCGGGAACAAGCTCCCCGAGGGCGTCCGCATCGTGGACCGCTTCCGGCTGATTCTGGAGATTTTCGGCCAGCGCGCCCAGACCCGGAAGGCACAGCTCCAGGTGGAACTGGCGGAACTGCGCTACGAACTGCCCCGTGCAGAGGCCAAGGCCAGCCTGGCGAAACGCGACGAGCGCCCCGGGTTCATGGGGCTGGGCGAGTACGACGAGAGCCGCGAGCGCGACATCAAGGCCCGCATCGCCCGCATCCGCGACGAACTCGAACAGATAGAGCAGACCGAGGAACACCGCCGCGAGCAGCGCCGCGAGTCGGGGTTCGACCTCGTGGCGATGGCCGGCTACACCAACGCCGGGAAGTCGACGCTCCTGCGGCGGCTGGCGGCCGACCTCGACGTCGACGAGAACGAGGACCTGCACCGTGACCTCGAAACGACAGCCGAGTCCGAGGACCGCCTGTTCACGACGCTGGGGACGACCACGCGGAAGGCGGACATGGACCGCCGGGACGTGCTCGTGACGGACACGGTCGGGTTCATCTCCGACCTGCCCCACTGGCTCGTCGAGTCGTTCAAGTCGACGCTGGACGCCGTCTACCGGGCCGACCTCGTCCTCCTCGTCGTGGACGTCGGCGAGTCCGTGGAGGCAATTCGCGAGAAGCTCGTCACGTCCCACGACACGCTCTACGAGCGCAACGAGGCTCCTATCGTCACCGTCCTGAACAAGATAGATACCGTCGACGAGGCGGAACTGGAACGCAAGCGCGACGCCCTGTCAGCGCTGGCCCCGAACCCGGTGGCCGTCAGCGCACGCACCGGCGAGAACGTCGACAGCCTCCGCGAGCGCATCCACGCCGAACTTCCCGAGTTCCAGGACGAGCGCCTCGTGCTCCCGATGACCGACGACACCATGAGCGTCGTCTCGTGGATTCACGACAACGCGAACGTCGAGACGGTCGACTACGGCGACCAGGTGGTCATCGAGTTCGAGGCCCGCCCTGCGGTGGTCGAACAGGCCCGCTCGAAGGCCAGCGAACTGGTCGAGGCGGGTGCCTCCGCCTGACTACTCCTCGGCGCGCATCGCTGCCGGCACCTCGTCGACGAGGTCCGTCGCGACCAGACCGGGACCGTCCTCCTCGTAGACGATGTCGCCGGCACGGCCGTTGACGAACGCGCCCATCGCCGCCGCGTGCATCGGCTCCTGCGTGGCCGCGAGCGCACCCGTGACGCCCGCGAGGACGTCCCCGGTGCCGCCGACGGTCATCCCCGGGTTCCCGGTCCTGCTGACTCGCGTCGTCCGGCCGTCGGAGACGATGTCGGCCGCGCCCTTCACGAGCAGCGTGTGCCCGACGTCAGCGGCGAAGGCTTCCACCAGGTCGCGTCGCTCCCGCCAGTCGGCCGCCGTCTCGCCGCCCATCGCAACCAGTTCGCCCTGGTGCGGGGTGCAGATGAGTTCTGCGTCCGTGTCCACGTCCGGGACCACCTGGAGCGCGTCGGCGTCGACGACGGCGGTGCCGCGGAAACTCTCCAGCAGGCCGGCCACTGCTTCGAGCGTGGATTCGTGGTCGCCGAGGCCGGGCCCGAGGACCATCGCGTCGTGTTCCGCCGCGAGTTCCCGCAATGGGCCGACGTGTTCGGGTTCGAGGCGGCGGCCGTCGACGGGCCGCACGATGAGGTTCTCGCTGTAGCCCTGTATCTCGTGGGCGACGGCCGTCGGACAGGCGACCCGGACCAGGTCCGCGCCCGCGCGAAGCGCCGCGTAGCCGGCCAGCGCCGGCGCGCCCGTGTAGGGACCCCCGCCGACGACCAGCACCTCGCCGTGGTCGCCCTTGTGACTCTCCGGGTCTCTGGTGAGCCGTAGCAGGTCGCCGCGCTCGACGAACGACTGGGCCGCGTCGGGGATGCCGATTTCCGCGATGGTCACGGGCGCGTCGATGTCACCGAGGCCGGGCTTCGTGTCGTGGAACGTGACGACGTGGTCGGCCTCGACCGCGTTCTCGGCCAGGTCGCCCGTCTCCGCGTCCAGGCCGGAGGGCACGTCGACGGAGAGGACCGTCGCGTCGGCGTCGTTCATCACCGCCGCGGCCGTCGCCGCGGGTTCCCGGAGCGCGCCGCTGATGCCCGTCCCCAGCATGGCATCGACGACGATGTCGGGGTCGCCGAGTTCGACGTCGGTCGAGTCCCGAACCTCCGTCGCGTCGTAGGCGCAGCGCTGGAGGGATTCCCAGTTCTCCCGCGCGATGTCCGTCGTGATGGTCTCCCCGCGGCCCAGCAGGCGGACACTGAGGTCGAACTCGTCGAGAAAGCGCGCGGCGACGAGCGCGTCCCCGCCGTTGTTGCCCCGGCCGGCGACGACGGTGACGCTGTCACCCCCGTCGGCGAGCTGTCGGACCGCCCGCGCGACGGCGTTGCCGCTCGACTCCATCAACTGCTTGCGCGGCACGCCGAGGGCGGCGGCGTTGGCGTCCACGACGGCCATCTCCGAACCCGTAATCATGTCCGAGCGTACGAGCGGCGGGGGCAAAACTGTGGGGCCCGCGGCGATTCAGACCACGGCGACGATGACCGCCGTCAGCACGAAGTTCCCGAAGGCGGCGACCAGCAGCCCCTTCCAGCCGAGTTCGAGCAACTGGTCGATTCGGAGCCGCGGCAGCGAGACCCGCGCCCACTGGGTGAACAGGAACACGGCCCATATCTTGACGAACATCCAGACCGGGCCCGGGAGGACGGGTCCGGCGGGGCCACCCAGGAAGAGCGTCGCCACGATGGCACCGCCGAGGAAGATGTGCAGGAACTCGGCCAGGTACAGCAACACGAAGTACACCGACGAGTACTCCGTCATGTGCCCCGCGACGATTTCCTGCGGCGCCTCCGGGATGTCGAACGGGTTCCGGCCGACCTCCGCGAGGTTCGCAATCACGAACAGGACGAACGCGAACGGGTTGACGAACGCGTACCACGAGGGGACGACGAGCGGCCCGAGCGCGAACAGCGTCTCCTGCTGTGCAGCCACGATTTCGCTCATCCGGAGGGTCCCGGCGAAGATGACGACCGAGGCACCGGTCAGCACCAGTGGTATCTCGTATGCGAGGGTCTGGGCCACCGCACGCAACCCGCCTATGAACGAGAACTTGTTGTTCGACGCGTAGCCCGCCATCACCAGCCCGAGCGACGCCAGCGAGGCGACGGCGAAGGCAAAGGCCAGGCCGGAGGCCGGGTCCGCGAGCTGGAAGTCGATACCGAACATCGTGCCGAAGGGGACGACCGCGAAGCCGATGAGCGCGGACGCGGCCATGACCAGCGGGGCGAGGTCGAACGCCGGTCGGTCCACCCGCTCGGGGACGACGAGTTCCTTCGATAGCATTCGCAGCGAGTCCGCGACGATGATGAGCAAGCCCGCGGGGCCGTGTCTGCTCGGACCGACCTTGTCGCCGAACCCCGAGTAGATGCGCCGTTTCGCCCACGGGCCGGCGATGGCCGCGTTGACGAGGATGACCGCGACGACGAGCGCGCCACCAGCCAGCCCGCCGACGAAACTCCCGAGGGACCCGTCGGGGGCGAATCCGAACGCCTCCGCGAGCGCGTCCACCAGCGGCGTCGCCAGCACCGGTGCCGTCACGGCGACCCACTCCCGGTGACGGTCCGTCTCCTGGCGCGCGACGCTACTGCGGTGACTGTCCGGGACCCACTCATACGGAACAGTCCACGCCGTGGCCCCGAGCATCTGCTGCCCCGTTCCCACGGCCCCTTTATATTGGGGGTAGTCGCTGGCGCTCAGTAGCGGATTCTGAAACCCTCGACTCCCTCCGGTTCCGCGTAGGTCACGTCCACGTCGTCGACGCGGGCCGCGTCGCTGCCCTCGTGGCAGAACTCGACGAGTCGCTCGACGTCGGCCTCCGGCCCCTCGAAGACTGCCTCGACGCGGCCGTCGTCCAGATTGCGCACCCAGCCGTCGACGCCGTGGCGCTCTGCGGTCTCGCGAGTGGTTGCACGGAAGTAGACGCCCTGGACGTTCCCGCTGACGAAGACGTGCGCACGCGTTCGCGCTGCCATGTGCGTCATTACTGGTGCCGCTGTGAAAACCCTAGGCTCGGCCTGTCCGGCCCCTGGTCGCTCGCGGCGGCGGTCAATCTGCCCCGTGTTTCGGGACGTGTCGACAGCTTACACATACCAGGACGCGCTCCTCCCGGTGCAGACTGCCGGTACACTTCGGGCAGTTGTAGCGCGGCATCTGCCGGGTGTTCGTTCCTGCTGGCTCGCCGGGAGTGGACGGATTTGGCGTCATCAGTGACTACGTGGGTACGACAGAACTTAAACCCCTGTACGACAATCGACGAACTCTCGCGGACTTTCGCAGACGCCGCTGTGTAACGGGCCGGTCAGTTGCCCACCGGCGCGCCACAGCGGCATCTCGTTCCGAGTTCGGACGTGGTGTCGCGACGCTTCGCGGGCGACGACCTCGTCGTGTTCGATGCCGGCCTCTACACCGTTTTCCAGGCACCGCGGATGTCGTCCGCGGACATCTGGGTGTCGTGCGTCTCCTGTGCGTGTTCCTGTACGAACTTGATGAGCTGTGACTCGTCCTCGGAGCGAACCATGAAGTCACAGTCGTATCCCGCATCTCGACAGGCGATCTCTTTTGCCATCAGTTCAGACCTCCAAGACGGGAGACGTGTGGCTGCTATTTCGTTATACGGCGGTAACCCTGCGGCCCGGATTTCCCGCTCCGGGAAAGACTGCCTTATTTCGATGTCTGCCCGGCCGCTCCGAACGCGGGTACTCCCGGAC
The DNA here is from genome assembly GCF_037338445.1 of Salinibaculum sp. SYNS191. Classification (NCBI taxonomy): domain Archaea; kingdom Methanobacteriati; phylum Methanobacteriota; class Halobacteria; order Halobacteriales; family Haloarculaceae; genus Salinibaculum; species Salinibaculum marinum. Next base: position 556,362 of record NZ_CP147838.1, on the reverse strand, counting down.
TACTCAAGTTACCTCTGCGTACTCGGTCGCTCGTGGCACTCCCGACGCGTCCTCTCTCGCGGACTCGGCGGCCGCTCACCGCTCGGTGTGACCCGGTGACCCCCACTCCTCGGGAAGGAACCCCTCGGCCCACATGAAGTAGACGACGCCGCCGAGGGCGAGTGCCCACGGCACGAGGGTTCTCGGCGGTGCCAGGCTGCCCGCCGCGACACCCATCGCTGTCACGAGAATAGCCGTACACTTGTGGAGCGTCAACTGGAGGGTGGCTGTGTCTGGCATACCCACAGTGTTGTGTTCCTATAGCTATTAAGTTATCCACATTGTCACGTATACTGGACAGCTGATTAGCTGTGGCTCTCGCGTCTGGCTTCCTCGTTCAATCGTGGATGGCCCTGTCCGCGAGGGGAGTGTCTCGCTGCTGGTCCTCCCGGTGGTGCCATCGGAGCGTGGGCAGGCCAGGAAATAGACTGCCAGTAGAGCGACGCCGACCGAGCCACTCTGGTCGCGGAGAGGTACTGGAATCGGACTCCGAATAGGTAACCGCCCAGAGCACGGGGACGGTACCAGCACACGAACTGCCACCGCCGAGGGCTTGCGCAACGTGTTCTGGGAAGCCTGCTTACCGGTTGTACGTGCCCGGGAAAAAGAATCGACGAAGTCGCCGGGAGTAGGGAGAGAGCCAGAAGCCAAGCACAAAGAGAACTACACCGAGCGTGGCCAGTGGAACCCATAGGTACAGTGGTGCGCCAGCCATGAACCCACCTCCCCGAGTGGCTTCGAGTAGGTACCAGCGCTCGTGATACTCGATGACGTTCACAGAGTCGGTATCTCCGGCGTAGTGGAACTGCGCTGACTCCTGTCGAGCTGTGTACGTACCCTCTTCGACGGCGCGTTCGAAGATACGCTGGCTCGTCGGTGAGAGCGTCTCGAATTTGAACTGGAATTGCTGGTGGTACGCCGTCGCTTCCTCCTCACTGAGTTCAGTGATAGTATACTGATGTGTGTCGATATCAGCACTAACGCTATACGCGGCCGTGCCTCCACCAGCGAACAGAAGTGCGCCCACGACGAGCAACAGGAGTCCCAGGCGACTCTTCGAGACACCTGGTAACATACTCTCACTCCGGATACCGGTCGGTCTGTCCGGCTGAGTGCCGTGGCCGGGGAGAGTGGGCGTGCGAATCGCTCATGGATTCCCTGGGCGCTCCTCACGGTCCAGACAACCACCACGACCGTAGACGCCGCGCTCGCTCTCTGCACTTCCAAGGACTGAGTCGGTGCAATACGGCCAGAGCGAGGCAACGAAAATCTCGTCTTCGTGACGAAGATAGATACCCGAGGGGGAGTTATCTTCCCGTTCGTACCACGGCAACGGGGTAAGCGCATCTGCAGTGGCCTCAAACTCGGATTGGTCCAACCGTAGGTCGGCAGTTCCATTTGCACTTGCCCGATTGAGTGCGGTCTGGATCGGTTCGACAGAACGAATCCGCTCGTCGGTTGCTGGCGTAACTGTTGCCCCAGACGGCTTCTGGGCTTCCAGTATTTCTAGCAATCCTCCATTCGTTCCGGGTTCAGCGACGCACCCAGATAACGGCAGGAGAGCGCAAGCGGAGGCAGCGAGGACCGAGCGACGCTTCATACGTCGATGCACTAACTGTTTCCCAATATACATTTCGAACGAGTGTTCGCAAGGTGAGCGCTCTGTCCCTCTCACTTCGAACAGTACGAAGCGGGTTCGACGACACGCTGCACGAGACGAACCGCATGGCAGCGGTGTCCTATCCAGGCTACTCACCACTCGGAAGCCCTGTGTGCTGGCTGCCGCGGATATGTTCACCAGCCTGTTTCGCCGTGAACGGGCGTGACCTGGACCTGAATCAGTCGTCTGCCGCAGGGAGAGCGGCGCTGAGATCCTCGGGGATCACGCCGAGTCCCAGGAGCAATCCGAGTGCGTCCCAGGTCGACCAACTCTCGACGATCTTCCCGTCCTCGAACCGGTGCGTAAGATGCCCCGGGGTCGCCCCAGCAGTTCCAGATTCGGTCTCCGAGGGTGGAATCCCCATGAATTCACCTTCGTGAGTCCCATCGGCGGTGAATCCCATGGAGACCATGTCGTCTTCGGCAATCATGAACTCGACTGTCATCTCGAAGTCGGGAAATCCTGTTCTGACGTCCTGAATGAATGCCTTCAATGCTTCACGGTCGGCGTCGCCGCCACCGAGAAGGTACCAGTGGCCGACGTAGTTCTCGCTGTACAGCTCGTCGATCAGGTCGGTGTTGCCCTCGTTCCAGCATTCGTCTACGAATCGCTGTTGAAGCTCTTTGTTATCAGATTTCGACATCGTTCGGCCTCCGTTTCAGTGTATGTTAACAATTAACAAAATTCCCAGCTGAACTTCCCATCCCGTGAGAGAGAACGCAAGTTATATCGAGTATCTGGTTAAAAGTACGAATAATTAGCACACTTTTGGTACATATACCTCTCCATTCGGTACCAAAAATTGATAAATTGTGGAGGGGCTGTAACTCTGCGTGTTACCTCGGTCCGCCTGATTTCTCGTCGACGCCGGATTCGTTCACGTTCCCGGCAGGACGTCACCGAGAGAGGCACCGACAGCCATCACGATAGCCGTCACTGTGACCTGCCCCGCGGCAGTCAACGGTGTGGTCCACTCGACCCGTCCCCAGATCGTCATCAACACGATAGCCATTACGCCAGCGATCACCGGGATGCCTATCAGTCGGAGGGGAACCACGCCCAACACGAGATCTTCTTCGACTTTCTCGAATTCGACTGCGTGCAGGATTTCGTAGACCAGGACAAACCCGAACAGGAGTGTTGCGGAGAAGTACAGTGCGTTTCCCGCGATGAACCGACCGATGTCGAGCGTTCCGTCCTCGACGACCATTGGTATCCCGAACAGGAAGCTTCCGATGATGGCTTCGCCGACGTCACGTGAATCGAACGAATCATTGAGTCGCCCGAGGAGACGAGACGGACGGGTGCGCCGGAGGACTCGCATCGTTTCGCGTACCTGTTCTAACTCCTCTGGGGAATCGACGATCTCTTCGAGTTCCTCCAGTTCGTCGTAGACGTCTTCGACGTCGAACTCCTCGTCGGACGCTCTTGCGGGTGGGGAGCCCCGCGAACTGCGGCTCATACTGCAAATACAGCAGTGCTTCTACTAAAACAGGGATTGCCTCTCTGAAGCTCGTGGAGGCGTCGGCACGCGCAACACACACTTGGTCGCTCAACGACGAGAAGCCGGGGCCGTCGTGTATTCGGTATGCTCCCTGTCTCTTGCACAGGCCTGTTGCTTCTCGTGAACGACGCACCGAGTGCCGAGCACAAGAGAATCGAGAAGCCCGACAGCCCGCCGCCCAGTAGGGTAGCGTCACGTCGGCCGAAGAGGTTGGATATTCACCACGACAAACTCTCCGTGTACGTACAAAGTCACTGGTCGTGGGTAACTGGCATTCATACCGCAGGCTTCGCACAGACCCGTCCTATTAGCTGATTTTACAATCCAGATATCATATTTATGTATCTGCGGATTCTGGGCTGGAGTATGTCGTCTGAACGTGCTGGGGATGAGCGTGACCACCCGTTTGACGAAGAGTCCATCATCTACGCCAGCGAAGCGCTGGCGCCCACAGACGAGATTCATCGGGCGCTGAGCGTTCTCGACCGAGAGATGGACTGGGTTCGTCGCGATGTCGAGAGACTCGCCCGCAGTGGCCTCGAAGATCACGAATTAGTCGTGACAACCGAGGGGGTCGAAATATACCGAACCACTGAGAGCAAGTGGCGGGAAATCGAGGAGAGTCTCAGAGAGTCTACAGCTGTCGACGAGAGGCTTTCGAACCGAACTCTCGAAGCCGTGCAGCGCGTCCACAAGCGGTTCGCTGATTCCACAGTGGGCGGATTCAGTGACGGGAAAGCGCTGGTCCTGTCCGAAGAAGAGTAATTCGAGACGCGAGCGTCCCCGCCTCGCTCAGCTACCGTCGGCTGACACGCTGGTGGTGGCCCGCGAGCCATTGACGTCCGTCACGACTGCACCCGAGAACGATTCGGGGCCGCCCCTGGGTCTCGGCGCCGACTCGCTGCCACCATCACGGTTATCAACTGCTACTGCGCACTCTCCAGTGCGGTGGGCTGACTTCCCTCTCCCCTTTGTCTCTCGTTTGGCCAGAATACACCACCCTCGGTCAGGCCCCTCGCCTGGTCGTTAGCTGCCACCTCCCGGAGCGCTTTGTCGCCCTCGCCGATGGGGTCCGTCCGTGGAATCGAGGACTGCCGCTCGGACTCGAAAGCGAAGTCTAGGCGGCTTCGCCACGGGTCGACTAGAGACTGGCGCTCGTGGGTCCGCAACTCGTCTAGGTCGACGCTCGGTGAGGGAGGGTACGACCACGGCCAGCAAGTCCTCACCCACCAGTCTCCCGGGGTATCCCTGTCACCGTCGCACTCCCGCGACAGCAGCGCCCTTCAGTGGCGATTCAGCTATTCGTTCGTCTGTGATGGAAGATGTACGTCTGCGTGTAGCCGGCGTACTCGCCCCCGAGTCGGTCCCGTATCGCGCGGGACGTCTCGGCGTAGGTGCCGCGGTCGCAGTCCGAATAGTACTCCTCGATGGTCGTGCGGATCCAGGTGTCCAGCGGGACGGCCTCCAGATAGCCGAGGGAAAACAGCGACACGCAGTCGGCGACTTTCTCGCCGACCCCGACGAATCTGGTCAGGTACTCGCGTGCGTCCTCGTAGGGCAGGCCCCGCGCGTCGTCGGGGTCGGCCTCACCGCTGGCGACCATCTCCGCGGTTCGCTCGACGTAGGGCGCACGGTAGCCCAGCTTCAGGTCGCGGAGTTGCTCCTCGGTCGCGGCGGCGAGCTGGTCGGGCGTCGGGAACGCGTGGTAGGTCTCGCCGTCGAAGTCGACGGGGGTGCCAAACGCCTCCCGGAGGGACTGTTGCATGCCGTGAATCCGCGAGACGCGCATCTGCGCCGAGCAGATGAACGCGACGGTGGTCGGGAAGGCCGGGTCCCGGACGATACGCATCCCCCAGTACTCGTCGTAGGCGTCCTGTACGAGGTCGTCGTCGGGTGCGCTCGCGCGGATTGCCGGCAGGTCGTCGGCGAGCCCCAGGCGCTCCCGGAGCACCGGGTCGGCGTCGACGGTCGATTCCCATTCGAGGCGGCCGTCGGCCTGGCGGACGCGGACGACCGCCGGCTCGCCCGTCGCACGGGTCGTCGTCAGGTACCAGCCGTCGTCGCCGTGTGTCCCCGCGCCGTAGTCGTTACCGTCCTCCCGCCACCAGAGGTAGGATTGTCCGCTCTCCAGTGTCGCCTGGAGGTCGACGCCACCCGCCAGCGACGAGACCGGAATTGAGCCCCGTTCCATCACGTCTAGGCAGGTGGGGTTCTGACTTCGACGTTTCGAGTCGGCCCGGCGGGCCAACCTTGATAGTGATGCCTAGACAATGACTGGATATGAACTGCAGAGTTGTCGTCGAGGCTGCGGTCCCAGTATACGACGTCGAGACACCCGACGAGGCGGTTCGCATCGCCATCTCGAAGACCGGTGAGATGCTCAACCCCGACCTCAACTACGTCGAAATCAACATGGGGGAACGGTCCTGCCCGCACTGTGGCGAGGAACTGGAACCGGCCTTCATCGCCGCCGACGAGAGCCTCGTGGCGCTCGAACTGGAGATGACCGTGTTCAACGTCGAGCGCGAGGAACACGCCGCCCGCATCGCCCGCAAGGAGATCGGGCAGCGGCTGGAGAACATCCCGCTCGACGTCCTGGAAATCGAGGTCATCGAGGAGGACGAAGACGACGAGGAGGACGTGGAGGAGGACACCGACGAGGGGGGCGCGGACGACGACGCGCCGGCAGACGACGACGAGCGCGCGCCCACACCGGAGTCCAGTGACGAGGACGAGGTCCTGCCAGAGTTCGAGGACCTTATCGACGAGTAAGCTGGGACCTGTCTCGACGTCAGTTCAGCAGTCCGTCGCGTCTTCCGGGTGGGGGACCCGAGCCGCTTTCCGGGGAGGAACGTCAGTAGTTCTCTCGGAGTTACCACTCCAGGGCAGTGTGGTCTGCGAGGCCCGATGTGAGCCGCGAGAAAGTCGTCAGTCGGCGGCAGCAGAGACGCGTTCGGTTTCCTCGCTGGTCATCTCGGAAGTGATACCGTTCGCGATAGCAAACACGGCAGCCTTGTGGTCTGTCTTCGATTTGTGAATCGATGTCGGCTGGACGCCGAGTTTCGCGTACTCGTCGTGCTCGACGGTGTTGCCAGTTTCTTCCTCGTAGTGGTTCTGTACCTGTGCAAGCAGGCCGTGAAGGTGAATGAGCTCCTGCTTCTTCATGGTCACCTCCACCTAACAACTGGAGGGTTATAGTAGTACTCTGAGCCCCGTTAACATGGTTCTCCCAATACTGCGCCCTCAGCGGCTGTACCGCCGCTGTGTCTCTGACGCCCGTCACAGACCGTAAGTATATAATGCGAACTGTCGAAGTTATATAGCCGTCTAGCTATTTGCATAGCTTACGTACGTAAAGTAAATGCACGTTATCCATTTCCAACAGCTATTGCGCGCACTCAGTCCCGGATGCGGACGATGGGTGACTTCAGCACGCGCTGATTCGGGATGACGTACTCCTCGCCGTCGGCCTCGATGTGGGTGACGAACATGTCTACCTCCTGGACGATGCCGCGCTTTTCGTCTATCTCGACCTCGTCCCCGATGGCGTACGGTTCGACCAGCAGCAGGTAGATGCCGGCCGCGCTGGCCGCGAGCAGGTCCTTGAACGCCAGTCCGGAGAGGAAGACCAGCCCGAAGGCGTAGGCGGCCAGCAGGATGAGCAACGCGCTCGTGGCGACGCCGATCTGTGCGAGCGCCAGCAGTGCCGCGATGTAGAAGATGCTGTACTTGACGATTTCGGGGATGAGTTCGGCCTCGGGCAACTTGATGCTGCGCAGCCGGTCGCTGACCAGCAGCGCGGCCTTGTCGCCGGCGACCAGCCCGAGGACGATCGCGATCGCCGCGATGAACAGCCGGGGGAGGTAGCCGGTGAGTCGCGACCAGAACAGGCGGCCGTCCAGAAGCTGTGCGATGTTGAGCGCGATGATGACCGCTGCGACGTACACGAAGAGCCCGGTGAGCACCGCCAGGATGTTCACCGTCGAGGTTCCGAGGCTCTGTGCCGTGCGCTCGAACGGCGTCCCCTCGACGGAATCGTCGACGTCGGCACCGCGCAACAGCCCTCTGACACCCCGCCAGACCCAGTACGCCACCACGATGCCGAGGACGAGCACCAGGATGGAGACGATGAAGGCGCTCTCCCGGGAGAACACCTGCCGGACGAGCTCTGCCCAGTCGAACTGCATCAGTACTCCTCCGGGTCGAGTTCCAGCACCAGTTCACCACCCTTGAACGCCCGCACCATCCCGTCGGACTCCGAGAGCACGATTGCCACGGCGTTCGTGTCCCGCGTGATTGCGCCCGCGGCCATGTGGCGCGCCCCGAGCCCCTTCGGGATGTCGACGCCCTCGGCGGACGGTTCGAGATAGCGATAGGCGGAGACGATTTTCCCCGAGTCCGAGATGACGAAGGCACCGTCGAGCCGCGAGAACTCCTTGAGCATCACGTTCACGATGGGATCGCCGACGTGGACGTGGGACTTCTCGAAGGGGTTGTACGACAGCGGCCGGGACTTGTTCATCACCTTGCCGGCGTCGCCGACGACGAACAGCGCGCCGACCTGCTTGCCCTTCTGGCCTTTCTTCCCCAGTTCGATACACACCTCGAAGACGTCCCGCACGACAGCCGGTTCCGCCCGGGAGTTGACGAAGAGGTCGTAGACGCCCGTTCGGCTGAACTGGTCTGCCTTGACCCTGATGATGCTGTCCACCTCGTCGCCGAACGCCTCGGTCACGCAGACGACGGTTTCGTCCTCGTTGAGCAGCCCCTGGTTCAGCGCCCCCTCCAGGCCGAATCTGATGCGCCCGGTGAGGTCCGTAAACTCCAGGGGCAACTCGACGAACCGCTCCGCGTCGACGGTGTTCTCCGGCGCGACGACCACCACGGGCACGTCGCCGCCCTCGAACCGCTCCAGCGCCGACGCGCTCGGAGAGAACAACAACACGGCATCGACGTCGGCAACGACGTCGTCGAACAGCTCGTCTAGCGCGGTCATTGTCGTATCAACTCATACGACAGGAAAAAGCCTTGTGGCGTGTCTTCCGGGCGTGTTGGGCGTGTCACACGACCGAATGTCCTGCGCCAGGGACGTCGCCGGTGACGGCTGGACCCGGCATGTCGCCCCGGCGGGTCTCCGCTGGCCGCTGGCGACTTCTCGCATTGCAGGAGCGGACTCGTCATTCCTCCTCCCCTCCCTCGACGAGTCGCCCGTAGACCGCCCGGATTCGCTCGCGAACGGTCGCCATCGACAGGCCAGCCCGCTGTGCCAGCGCGAGCGCGCCGCCCATCCCGACGCCCTCTTTGGCCTCGCCCCTGGCGTAGGCCGCCATCGCCGGATGGTCGACCCCCTCGAACCCCGGGTCGCTCACCGTGACGTCGACCGCCAGGTCCCCGGCCAGGTCGTCGAATCCCGGCGTCGCGTCGGCAACGAACGACGTCGTCGCGACCGGGAGACGACGCTCCACGCCGGCGTGTCGGAGCAGCGCCACGACGGCGAGCATCTGGGCCCCGCCTCCGAAGGTCACCGCCGTTCCGGACGCGAGAGCACCGCGGGCGAAGCCCGCCGCCGTCGCCAGCACCGGGTCGCCCATCCGCCGGACCGCCCGCTTCGGGTCCCCCTCGGCACCCCCGCGGGACACCCCGCTCGACGCCAACCCCTCCGAGACGACCTCGCGCTTCCTCGCGAGCGGGTTCTCCGGGAGCGACGACGAGACCACCTCGCGCTCGCCCAGCGCCGCGAGCACGCCCAGCGCCGTCGTCGTCCCGCCCGGGACCGTTTCCGCGAGGACCACCGCGTCGGCGGGGATGGCACGGCCGAACTGCCGCGCCGCCTCGTAGGCCCCCGGCGCGGTGGGAACCGGGTCCGCGTCCCTGATGTCGCCGCCGGGCCGGGCCCCGACGGTGGTCGTCGGCGCTGCCGTCGGCTCCGCCAGCCCACCGTCGACCACTGTCACCTCGAAGCCCAGTTCCTCACGGACCGCCCGGGTCATCACCGCGGGCGTCGGACACCCGGTCGGGCTCACCGGCACCACCGGTGACCGAACCGGCGCGCCGTAGGTGAGTATCTCCGCGTCGGCACTCGGCGTGTGTGCCATCGCCTCCGGGTCCGCTCCCGCCGCGCTGATACCGTCGATTCTCGCTGTCTCGGTCGTCCCGGCGAACAGTACGAGCCTCGTCACCGTCTCCCCCCGCCGACTGCCTGTGTGTCCTCGTTCATTGCCTTGGAGTTCGCACAGTCCCGCTTCAAGCCGTCGGTGTCCGGTTCCGCCCGCCGCCGGTGGGTCACTCCGCAGCCATCGTCGCCGGCCCGCTGGGACGAGCTCTCGGTCTCTCACAGGGTGGCCCTGCTCATCCTCTCGCTCTCCTCGAAAATCTCTGACTACGCTGGCGCGGGACCGGATTCGAACCGGAGCAAGACGGTCGCTCACTCCGTTCGCGCTGCGACTTGCAGGGTTCAAATCCTCATTCCGCATTTGCGGCTCACGAAGTGTTCGCCGCAAAATGCGCGGGACCGGATTTGAACCGGCGGACCCCTACGGGACAGCGTCCTAAGCGCTGCGCCTTTGGCCTGGCTCGGCAACCCGCGCTCACGCCCACATTTCCGCGACCGGTTCAAGAATCTGCCGTTTGCCCGTCCACCCGCCCCCGGCCGCCGGGTGGTCTCGACGGACCTGCCGACACAGGGCGGGGAAAGGATTTATTCGCTGCTTCTGTATGGACTGGTGTGTACCGTGCGAGCGACGAGGTGGCGAACGAGACCCACCTGAAGCGGTTGCAGGAGGCCGCGGACCGACTGGACCTCGGCACGGAGGCCCGGTCCCGGGCGACGGACGTGTTTCTCTCGAATCTCCCCGACGAGGACCGGTCCAAGCAGGCCCGCATCGCAGCCTCGCTGTACGTCGGCGCGCTCGTCGCCGGCGAACAGCGTTCGCAGGGGTCGGTGGCGGAGGCCGTCGGCGTCTCACGGCTGTCGGTGCAGCAAAACTGGAAGGAACTGCTCGAAGCCTCCGGGCTGGACGCGCCCACCTGGTGAGTCACTCGCTCTCGACGGGGCGGCCGTCCCGCTCCGGCGTCAGGTTCCCGTGTTCGTCGATTTCGCCGCGGACGATTCGCGTCGAGGAGATAATCTTCCCGTCCTCGGCGAGTACGTGGTCGACCACCTCGATGTCGAGTTCGTCCTTGCCGCGCTCCCTGCGTATCTCGTTGATTCGCTTGCCGCCGGTCGCCGTCTCGGGCGAGACCACGAGCACGTCGAACTGCTCTTCGGTCGCGATACCGGTCGGCTCTGTGAGTTCGCGGACCTGATACTCGTGGCCGTACTCCTCGGCGTAGTCGTCGAGTTCGGCCGCCAGTTCGCGCCTGCGGGTCTCGAACGGTTTGACGTTCCGGGTCTCCGCCCGCGTCCGCGGCGCGAGTTCGTCACTCGTCAGCCCGACCGTGACGTCACCCAGTTCGAACGCCCGGTCGAACAGGGCCCGATGGCCGTCGTGAACCGGGTCGAACGTCCCACCCAGCGCGACTCTCATACCACCTGCCAGGGCACGTCTGCCTTTAGAGTCTTCGACTCGAGTCACCGTGGCCCATGCCGGGCTACTCGTCGGGGGCTTCCTCGACGGTGATGGTGACCGGCTCCGTGTCGCGCTCCGTGTCGGAGTCGCCGTCGAGGTACCGGTCGAGATTGCAGACGGCGTTGAGCTGGTTTTGCACGTCCTCGACCACCTTCCCGACCAGGTCGCTCGGCGGAATCGCGCTGTACTCGAAGGGGTTGTTCCCCGCGCCGTCGCTCTCGCGCTTGTGCCGGGTCACGATGCCCTCGTCGTGGAGTTCCGCCAGCGCTTCACGGACCGTGCTCGGATACAGGCCCGTCCCGTCGGCCACCTCGTCGCTCGTGCTGTCGGGCTCCTGCCGGAGACTGACGTAGATGCGTGCGCGCGTCTCCGTGTCGAGCAGCCACGACAGCAGGTCCACGACGCCGTCGTCGAACTGTTCGACGGCGCGGTCGGCCCCCCGTTCCAGGCGCTCGCGTACGTCCTGATCCGACTCCTCCCCCGCCGCGTCGACAGCGCCCTCTTCGCCTTCTGGAGTATCATCGGCAGACATACGTTGTTTCTAGGAGGACGAAAGCGACTCCGTGGTAAAAATCTCTCGCTCGCCCCGACGGGTCAGCGCGTCTCCAGCAACAGCGCCTCGCAGACGGCGTCGTCGCCCTCGCTGTCGCGGATGCGGCGCTGACGCGTCGCCCCGCTCTCGCGGTCGTAGATGTCCCGCAGGCCGGGGACCGACAGCCGCGAGGCCTCCCTGTCGACGAGTTCCCCGAGCGGAATCGTCCCGTCGGCCTCGCGGGACAGCAGCGAGGCGTCGTGGCCGTGGCGAATCGCCCGCCACTTCTGCTCGTCGAGCAGCTCGCGGCGCACGTCGGTCCCGCTCTCGCCGTCCTCGTAGCGCGCGGCGAGGTCACGGACCAGCGCGTGGACGTACTCGACGAACGTCAGCACGCGGTCGGGGTCCGCCTGCCCGTCCGGCGTCCGCACCTCGACGGTGCCGTGTTCGGAGTGGGGCCGCACGTCGTACCAGAGTTCGCCGCGGTCCTCGATGGAGTCCGTCTCCAGCATCGTCCGCTCGAAGGCGTCGAACTCGTCGTAGGATTCGAAGGCCGTCGGCATCCCTGTGTTCGGCAGCGCCTCGAAAATCTTGGCCCGGGCCGACTCCAGGCCGGTGTCGAAGCCACACCAGTACGGCGAGTTCGCCGACAGCGCGAGCAGCAGCGGGAGATACCACCGGAGTTCGTTGGCTATCCAGACCGCCTTGTCGGCGTCGTCGACGCCGACGTGGACGTGCAACCCGGCGGTCGTATTCCGGTGCTGTGGGTACTGGATGCGGTCCAGTTGCGCCCGGTAGCGCGGCTTCTCGGCGTGTTCGAGTTCGCGCCACTTCGCGAGCGGGTGCAGGCCGGCCGCTGCTATCTGGTAGCCGTGACCCCGGGCGTGTTCGACCAGCGCGTTGCGGACCGCCAGCAGGGAGTCCTCGGCGTCGGACAGCGACTCGATGAGCGGCGTCTGCGTCTCGATGACGCACTTGAACAGTTCGTGGTCGAGGCGGCCGTCGAGAATCTCCGGCGGGTCGGACTCGTAGACCAGCGTGTCCGTCCCGCTGGTCGGTCTGCCCTGCTCGTCGACGACGTAGAACTCCTCCTCGATACCGAGCGTTCCCATCCGGGCGAAGTTCTCGGCGGCACCGCCTTCCATCTCGACGGTTGTTGTTCGCCCCCCGGCTAAAGCATTCCCCTTGGCCCGGACGCGACCGCGTCCCTCACTCCGTCCGGGACCCGCGCCAGACGCCGGGTTCGACGAACTCGTCGGACAGTCGGTCCCGGTTTCGCTCGACGAGTCGCCCCCACTCCGTCAGCCCCCGCTCGATGTCCTCGCCCGAAATCCCGACAACCTCGCCGAGCGCCCGCAACTCCCGCGGCGAGCGGAGGTGGAGGTGGCTGAACGGGTCCCCGCTCACGACGAAGGGCGTGTCGTAGTGGGTCACCAGTTCGTGCAGTTTCCGCAGGTCCCGCAGGGACTGCACGCGCGGGCCGCCGTCGCGGCGCAGCACGCGAGCCAGCGAGAGTTCGACCCGCACGCCGTTGTCGGCGGCTTCACGCGCGAGGACGTGGTTGAAATCGCCCTCCCCCTCCATCGGGTGCGCGAGCACGTCGACGGCGGCCTGTTCGACGGCGAAGCGGTTGATGGCGGGGTCGCCCCCGTGGACGGCGACCAGCGGCCGGTCCTGGCGGTGGTTCCCCACGAAGCCGCTCGCCCGCGAAGGGTCCGACGCCCGGACCTCGACGCCCGGAACCACGTCGACGCCGTACTCCTCGCTGATTTCCTCGGGCGCATAGGACGCCGGCGCGTCGCCGTGATTGCGGACGACGATGCCGTCGTAGCCGTGCTCGCTCGCGGTCAGGGCCAGCCGTGCGACGGTGCTCTCGCCGTCCGGGACGGCGTGGACCGCCTCGTACATCACAGGTCCTCGAAGGCCTCGCCGACGTTCTCGACGGCGGCCTCCTGTTTCGCCGGGTACGCCTCCACCTTCCCCCGGACGGTGATGCCGTCGCCCAGGCGCACGTCGCCCTTGAACGCCGCCTGCTTGTCGAAGGTCAGAAAGAGCGAGCAGTTCTCGTTGACCCGCTCGTCGAGTTCGGCCCGTATCCGGTCGAGTTCGTCGTCTGCGAGGTCACCGACGGAATCGAGCACCGTCCGGACGTCGTCGGCATTCTCGACGCGTGCCGACAGCACGAGAATCCGGTCGCCGTAGTGACCTTCGGACTCGGCGCGCTGTAACTCGAAGTCCTCCGGGAGGAAGGTCCGCAGTGCGTCCTCGACCCGTTCCTCGTCCTCCGTGACGTAACAGAAGGCGCGGAGGTCGACGTAGTGGAACGGGACCGACGACATCCGCTACTCCTCGACGGCTTCGAGGTTGTCCTCGGGCACGCCCTGCTCCTTGCCGTCTTCGAAGCTGACGGTGTAGGTCGCGTCGCCGAACATGGTCTCCATCACCTGCGTGATGGTCCCCTCCTCGCCGTCGTAGTCGCTGTGTTCGTCGTGCAGGACAACGGTGTCGTCCTCCTCGAATGTCATACCCTGCGATACTGGGCGACTCGACAAAAAGGGACTGATTCGACGGCCACCGGCAGGTCGAACACTTATTGTGCCGACACACGAAGATTCTGCCATGTGCAACTCCGCTCTCCGCCACGGTGCGTCGGCGTTACAGCCACCGCTTTCCCTCCCGCCGGACCGATGACGACCCTCGACGACCTCTGGTACCTCGCGGACGAGGCCGACCAGCAGGCCGAACAGACGCTCCACACCCTCCAGCAGCGCTACGAGCAGTTCACGGCCTTCGAGACCACGAAACACGTCTCCCGCCGGCGCTTTCGAACCGTCGCCGAGCGCATCCGCGACAACGGCGCGCCCTACGGCGCACACACCGTCGTCCACCGCTCCGACGGACGCCTGCTGCTGGTCCGCCACGAGGGCGTCGACATGTGGGTCCTGCCCGGCGGCGAGACCCGCACGGTCGAGACGTTCCAGGAGGGGGCCGCCCGCGAACTCCGCGAGGAGGCGGGCATGATGGCCCGCTACGACGGCCTCGCGATGCTCGGTCGCGTGCAGTTCCGCGCCGGCGGTCACGCGACGTGGGGCGTCCTCCCCATCTTCGAGGCGGCCGTCGGTCCGGACCCGCCCGCGCCGACGGTCGAGGACCCGGACGACGAGATATCCGCGGCGCGGTGGTTCTCGGACCTCCCCGAAGACACCCGCGACCGCGAGCAGTTGCTGGCCTGGCGGGACGCGGCGCTGGGCTGAGTCACTCCTCGGTGAACTCGTCGGGGCCGTGGGAGACGCCGTCGCGCTCGTCGGCCCGCATCCGGCGCAGCGCCGCGACCGCGTTGCTCGCGTCGTAGCCGAACAGCACCGACTCGGCGTACGCGTCGGCGACCTCGGCGGCGTGGATGAGGGCGTCGATGTCCACCTCGACGGCGTAGAGTTCGAGCGTCAGCGGCTTCGAGAGCAGGTCCGCGAACCCGCTGGCGATGACTTCCAGCCAGTAGGTCGTCGAGTAGGCCATGTCGTACAGCGGGACGACGTACTCGTCGACGTACTCGTCCAGCGCGTCGAGGTCGAGGCCACTCCGTTCGTAGAGGTGACCGGGATACGGGTCGGGGTACAGCGTCACGATGAGGTCGCCGGGAATCAGCTCGCGGGCGTCGGCCACGAAGTCCGTGATGACCTGCGCGCGCCACTCGCCGCGGTCGTCGAACTCGCTGTCGGCGAAGTGCTCGTCACACCGGTCGCAGTGGCAGTACTCGGCGCGTGCGAATCCCACGTCGTCGAGGCGGACGTCCTCGTTGGCCTCGGCAGCGGTCTCGACCATCTCCAGCAGGCCGCGGCGATACTCCGCGTGGGTCGGACAGACGTAGTCCCAGTCGAAGTAGGGTTCCTCGCGGGTCGCCATCGTTCCGTCCTCGCTCACGGAGGCCACGTCGGGGTTGCCCTCGACGGCGGCGTTGTCCCCGAAGCAGGATATCATGTTGACGGCGCCGTCGACCGGTTCGGTCGCCCGTCCGGTGACGTCTTTCATCTCGTAGAACCCGCGGTCGAACTCCGCCCACGACACCTCCGGTTCGTTGCGCGTGACGACGCCGTACATGTCACGGGCTACGGTGCTGGAGCTACGTAACTGGTTCGAGAAGGGTTGGTTGGAAAACGGTTCGTGGTGCGGGTCGCCCCCACCTGGCGTCTGCTGCGGCCCCGTGGCGGCTGGCCGGGACCGTCGCTATCGCGAGACGGCTCGGTACACGAGGACGATTGCGACCAGGGCGACGACGAGTTTGACCTTCTTCGACATCTTATGGAAGTAGGCCGTACTGGCGTATAGGTTTTCTGGACACCCTCACGCGATGTCCCGGCTGGTGTCGATAGAGACCTCCTCCACGAGGTCGAGTTTGATGGTGTCCGACGGCGCGCGCCCGCCTCGGAACTTCGGGATGGCGAGTTTGTTCTCCACCTCGTCGCCGGTGATGTCGGTCTGGAGGTGGAAGACGACGTCCGCGAAGTGCTCGGTCGTGTCCCGCAGCGGCGGCACCGACCGGCCCTCCAGACAGTGGAGGATGCCCAGGCTGTCGGTGTTGAAGATGTGGTTCTGGAGGTCGTTCATGAACGAGCGAAAGCGCGACGGCGGCTCCTGGGACTCCAGGACGTCCAGCGGGTCCACGATGAGGTTCGAGGTCTCCGGCAGCGCGCTGACGAGTTTCCCGGCGTTGTCCAGCGGTGCCTCGCCGGAGATGTGGCGCACGGTCGGGTCGCCCGTCTTCGCGGGCGTGTTCTCGATGCTGTCCCGGACGGCCTCGGCCGTGCGGTCCAGCGAGAGCCAGAGCGTCCCCCGCGTTGCCGTGAGTTCGTACAGAAAGAGCTCGGCCTGGCTGGCGGGTTCGGCCGTCAGCGCGACCATACTGCCGGCTGGCAGCCCCCCGCCGAGCTTGCGGTCGAGCACGTCGATCCCGGTCGGCAACGGGTTGCTCATACCACCGTACAGTTTTCGCTACCCACCGTTAAAGATTCCGTCCCCGTTATCGTCAACGATTCTTCGTGCCGCCAGCCGACCGCGACTTCCGCCGGGAGTCGGCCGACCGACGCCGCCTCGTGGAGGCTGTGCCCTCCGGGTCCAGAAGCGACGCCGCGACCGACTGGTGAGCGGCCCTGACGCGCGGGTCGTCGAGCACCGTCCGGAGCGCCGGCTCGCCCGACTCCGCGAGGTCGATTGCGGGCACCCGTTCGACGTGGGGGCACTCGAAGGGGAGAGCGGTCGTCTCGCGAGTGTCCCGGACGAGCGCGGCCAGTACGGGCGCGTCCAGGCGCTCCGCGACGCGGGCGGTCTTTTCGGCGTCCGACAGCGCCGCCGGGGCCGCCGTCGTGGCGAGGACGGCACCCTCGGCGTGTCGCAGCGGCGTCGCAGTCCCCGGACCCGCACCCGCAGGACAGTCGACGAGGACGGGGCCGTGCCAGTCGCTTGCCGCCTCCAGTGCCGGCCCGAGCAGGTCGCGGGTGCCCGCCGGCAGGACCGCGATGCCGCCGAGTTCGGCCGACCGCTGGTAGACTCGTGTGACTGGCTCGCCGCGTGCCACCTGGTCCCAGGTCGGGTCGCGGTCGACGCCCGCCAGCAGGTGTGCGTCGGGCAGGCCGACGTCGGCGTCGACCACGAGTGGGTCGGCACCATCCGCCGCCAGCGCCCGCGCCAGTCCGAGCGCCGCCGTCGTCTTGCCACTGCCGCCCTTGCCGCCGGTGAGTGCGAACATGGTCGTCGGTGGTCGCGTCTTCGCTCAAGAAACCTGGTCCGGGAGATTGAAGACCATCCGGAACACCCATCAGAGCGATGCGCCAGGACCACATCATCAGCGCGAAACAGCTCTCGCGGGCGGACATCGAGACCGTCCTGGACCGCGCGAGCGACATCGCGAGCGACCCGGGGGCCTACGCGGACCGACATCCGAACGCCCTCCTCGGCCTGCTGTTCTTCGAGCCGAGCACGCGGACGAAGATGAGTTTCAGCGCCGCCATCAAGCGGCTGGGCGGGGACATCGTCGACATGGGGCCGGTCGAGTACTCCAGCGTCAAGAAAGGTGAGAGCCTCGCCGACACCGTCCGCGTCGTCGAGGGCTACGCCGACGCGCTGGTGCTTCGCCACCCCAGCGAGGGGTCGGCGAAGATGGCCACCGAACACGTCGACGTGCCGCTCATCAACGGCGGCGACGGGGCCGGCCAGCACCCGACACAGACGCTGCTCGACCTCTACACCATCCGGGAGAACGCCGGCCTGGACGACCTCACAATCGGCATCATGGGCGACCTGAAGTACGGGCGGACCGTCCACTCGCTGGCCTACGCACTGACGAACTTCGACACGCGCCAGCACTTCGTCAGCCCCGACAGCCTCAAACTCCCGCGGAACGTCCGCTACGACCTCCACGAGGCCGGGTCGTCCATCAAGGAACACACCGAACTCGACGACATCCTGCCGAGCCTGGACGTGCTCTACGTCACCCGCATCCAGCGCGAGCGGTTCCCCGACGAGAGCGAGTACCGCGAGGTCGCCGGCCAGTACCAGATCGACGCCGGGACGCTCGAAGCAGCCAAGGACGACCTCACGGTCATGCACCCACTGCCCCGCGTCGACGAGATCGCCTACGACGTCGACGAGACCAGCCACGCCAACTACTTCCAGCAGGCTCACAACGCCGTCCCGGTCCGGATGGCGCTTCTGGACATGCTGCTCGGAGGTGACCAATGACAGACGACCGCCAGCTTCGCGTCAGCAAAATCGAGAACGGCACCGTCATCGACCACATCGCCGGCGGACAGGCGCTGAACGTCCTCGCCATCCTCGGCATCGACGGCACCGCCGGGGAAGTCGTCTCCATCGGGATGAACGTCCCCTCGGACCGCCTCGGCCGCAAGGACGTCGTCAAGGTCGAGAACCGCGAACTCTCACAGAGCGAACTCGACGTCCTCTCGCTCATCGCGCCCGCGGCGACGGTCAACATCATCCGCGACTACGACGTGGTCGACAAGCACCTCGTCGAGCGCCCCGACCACGTCACCGGCATCCTCCAGTGCCCCAACCACAACTGCATCACGACCGAGGAGGAGCCGGTCGACTCCCGCTTCGAGGTGCTGGACGACGGCGTCCGCTGTGAGTACTGCGACACCATCATCCGCGAGAACCTCGCCGCGCACATCCTGGTCTGACCCCCCTTCTGCTGTCCTGTCCCCCTTCCCGGGTCCCTCGCAGACGGTCCTGCCGCTCTCTGTCACTGTGACGGTTCGAGAAGCGTCCGCGTCGGGGACCGACAGCCTCTCTCGCTGCTGCGTTACTCTTCGAGGTCGTCGGGCAGGTCCTCGGCCAGTTCGTCGGCGTCGATGTCGGCGTCTTCGAGCGCGGCTTCGAGGTCGGCACCGCCGGCGCCGCCGCCCATGCCGCCCATCATGCCGGGCATGCCCATGCCGCCACCGCCGAGTTCCTCCTGGACGATGATGCGGTCGATGTCGAGCAGCTGGGTCAGCTGCTGGGCGATCTGCTGCTTGCCCATCATCCACTGCTGGTTCATCGAGAGCTGCGGGGTCGCCTCGATGTACAGCGTCTCCTTCTCGACTTCGACGGTCTCGAACTCGGGTTCGCTCTCCTCGTCCTCGTCGCCTTCCTCGTCTTCGTCGTCCTCGCTTTCGACCATCTGTTCTTCTTCGACCGTGTCAGTCTGGAAGAAGACGTCGAGGTCCAGGTCGAGCATCATGTCGATGAGGCCCTCCGCCTTGTCCTGGCGGTCGGTGACCTCGCCGACGATCTCGTACTCGTACTCGATTTCCTCGCCGGCCAGCGGGTGGTTGAAGTCGACGCGGGCGCGGCCGCCGATGATGGTCTCGACGAAGCCCTGTTGCTGGTCAATCTGGACCTGTGCGCCGGGGTAGCGGTCGTCCTCCGGAATCTTGTCCTTGCTGACGGTACGGACCTGCTCGTCGTCGTACTCGCCGAAGGCCTCCTCGGCGGAGACGACGACGCTGCCGGAGTCGCCGACGTCCTTGCCGATGACGTCCTCCTCGACGGACTCGAAGATGTGACCCTGTCCGAGGACGATGGTCCGGGGCGCGAACTCCTGGCCCTCGGTGTCGATGTCGGCCTCCTCCGCGACCTCCTCGTCGGTCGTGTCGACGAGGTCGCCATCCTCGACGGTGCGAGCGGTGTAGGCGAGTTTGATGAAGTCGCCGTCCTGCAGCCCTTCGACTTCCTCCTCGGCTTCTTCCTCCTCCACTTCTTCCTCGGCCGCTTCTGTCTCTTCGTGCTGGGTCTCGTCGTCGTCGGCCTCCTCGGCCTCGGAGTCGTTGCTCATACCGTGTTCGTCAGTCGTTGCACTCTTAAGCACAACGTTTCTCCGACAGTCACGGGCCCCCCCGACCGCCGAGGAGCCGCCGCGACCGTTCCCGGTCGCTTTTGTTCGGGGCCACCAACCCTCGCCGTATGTACGAGGTCGAACTGAAGGTTCGCGCCGACCACGAGCGGGTCCGCAGCCGGCTGGACGACAGCAACGCCGACCGCGTCGGGACCGTCGTCCAGGAGGACACTTACTACGACGCCCCCGACCGCGACTTCGCGGAGACCGACGAGGCGCTTCGCGTCCGCGAGGAGCGCGACGACGGCGTGACGACGTGTCTGACCTACAAGGGACCGCTCGTGGAGGCCGAGTCGAAGACCCGCGAGGAGGCCGAGACGGCCGTCGCGGACTCGGACGGGCTCGCGGACATCCTCTCCGGACTGGGCTACGAACCCGCCGCGACGGTCCGCAAGGAGCGCACGCGGTACCACGTCCGCGGGTACACCGTCTCGCTCGACACCGTCGAGGGACTCGGCGAGTTCGTGGAAGTCGAGACGGAGACGGAATCGGACGTCGAGACCGCACGCAACGGCGCACGCGACGTCATGGACTCGCTCGGAGTCGACCCCGACGAGCAGATTCGCACCTCCTATCTCGGCCTCCTGCTGGCTGCTGAATAACTACGGGTTATCAAAATCGGCATTTTGGTTTCCGAAAGTTATAGACGCGCCCCATCCAAAGCGAGCAGTAATGACCGAACGGAACATCCACGTACAGCGAGCGGCGGGAGAGGCCGTCGAGGACCAGGAGGTCGAAATCGTCGAGCGGAAGGGCATCGGCCACCCCGACTCTATCTGCGACGGGGTCGCCGAGACCGTCTCCCGGGCGCTCGCCCAGACCTACCTCGACCGCTTCGGGAAGGTCCTGCACTTCAACACCGACGAGACGCAACTGGTCGCCGGGTCCAGCGCGCCCGCCTTCGGCGGCGGCGAGATGCTCGAACCCATCTACCTGCTCATCGTCGGCCGGGCCACGAAGGCCTACGACGGCCAGCGGATTCCGGCCGAGACCATCGGCCTCGACGCCGCCCGCAGGTACCTCGACGAGAACTTCCCGGAACTGGACGTCGGCTCCGACATCGTCGTCGACATCCGCCTCGGCGAGGGCAGCGGCGACCTCCAGGAGGTCTTCGGAGAGGAGGGCGCGGTCCCGATGGCCAACGACACCTCCTACGGCGTCGGCCACGCGCCGCTGACCGAGACCGAGCAAATCGTCTACAACACGGAGAAGCGCCTCAACGGCGAGTACAGCGAGGAAAACCCCGAAATCGGCGAGGACATCAAGGTGATGGGCAAGCGCGAGGGCGACCACATCGACGTGACCGTCGCCGTCGCGATGATAGACCGGTTCATCGACGACATGATGGTCTACCAGGAGGCCGTCGAGGGCGTCCGCGAGTTCGTCACCGAGATGGCGACGGAGTACACCGACCGCGACGTGACCGTCCACGTCAACACCGCCGACGACTACGAGGAGGGGGCCATCTACCTGACGACGACCGGCACCAGCGCCGAACAGGGCGACGACGGCTCCGTCGGCCGTGGTAACCGCGCAAACGGTCTCATCACGCCGAATCGCCCGATGAGCATGGAGGCCACCAGCGGGAAGAACCCCGTCAACCACATCGGCAAGATTTACAACCTCCTGAGCACCGAAATCGCCGAATCCGTCGTCGACGAGGTCGACGGCATCCGCCAGCTTCAGGTCCGCCTGCTCAGTCAAATTGGCAAGCCCATCGACCAGCCACACGTCGCCGACGCCGAGGTCGTCACCGAGTCGGGCGTGACGATTACCGACATCCAATCGTCCATCGAAGACGCCATGGACGACGAACTGGCCAACGTCACGGGCATCACGCGCCGCGTCATCGAGGACGAACTGGCGACGTTCTGACACTCCGGAGAGAAACGGACGGCGGTCGTCCCACGCGACCCCGCCCCTGGGTGGCGGCAGTCGTTGTTCTCCCAGGCGACCGGTATGTGCTGTCAGAGGCACGGTCTCGTGGGAACCGGAACCTGACTGCCGACCCATCACCCCGTTGGGCGACCACGACAATAAATCGGCTGGTCGGGGTATATCTGCGCGATGACGCGTCAGGTGATCGACTGGCGGCGTCGGTCGCTCCCGTCGGACTCCGGGTTACACACGGAAATGGCGGATTCTCCGTTGTCTGCCGGCGTCCCTCGCGGACTCCGCCGGGTATCGAGCGTAACCGCTTTTGCCCGTCCGCCGCTGGCACTCACCATGACGCGCGTCTGTCTCCTCGGCGACGACGACGTGAACCTCCGCTACGAACTTCTCTCCCGGGAGACGGCACGCAACGCGCTCGTGACCTACGACCTGCGCGAGCCATTCGAGAACGCCGTCGGCATCGAGACGGTGAGCCTGGGGGCCGCCGTCGCGCTGCTGAACGACCTCGACTGGTACCTCGTCCGCTTCGTCGACGCCGCCTTCGTCGAGGAGCCGTCCATCTCCGAGACCGAGTGGCTCTCGCGGGACCTCGCGAGGGCCATCCGCGACAACCGGGTCGACGCCGCCGACACCGGGCGCTTCCTGAAGGTCTACGGCGTCGAGCGACCCGACGCGACCGCGGACGACGCCGACGAAGCCGACAGTGCTGGGAGCGAAGCGACTGACGACGAGGACGCGGAGGAAACGGAGCCCACGCAGGAGCAGCCACCCCGACTCGTCGAGCCGATGCTCGTCGCCCGGACCGGTGAGACGATACCGGAGTACGACCTGCGGGACGTCGAGGAGACGCTGACGGTCCGCGTCACCGAAGCCGAGTTCGACGCCTGACCCCGACTCACTCCTCGTCGAACATGCCGGTCGACATGTACCGCTCGCCGGAGTCCCAGAAGACCGTGACGACCAGCGGGTCGTCGACCTTCTCGCGCAACTGCTCGGCGTAGCGCTTCGCCGCGACGAGCGACCCGCCGGAGGACTGTCCGACGAGAATTCCCTCCTCGCGGGCGAGGCGACGACACTCCGCCTCTGCCGCTTCGATGCCCACCGTCTCCACGCTGTCCAGCAGGTCAACGTCCAGGTTCTCGCTGACGAAGCCCGGTCCCATCCCCTGGAAGTCGTCGTCGCTCGGGTCGCCGCCCGAGAGGACGGCGCTGTCTTCCGGTTCCACGGCGACGACGTCGACGTCCGGGAACGCCTCACGGAGGCGGCGGCCGATACCGGTGATGGTCCCGCCGGTTCCGACGCCGGCGACCAGCGCGTCGGGCGTTCGCTCGCCCAGTTGTTCGATTATCTCCGGGCCGGTCGTCTCGTAGTGGGACCCGGGATTCGCCGGGTTCTCGAACTGTCGCATCTGGACGAAATCCTCGCGGGCGTCCAGTTCGTCGGCCCGCTCGCGGCAGTCGCTGATGGTCCCCTCTACCAGTTCCAGGTCCGCCCCGTAGGCCTTCATTATCTGGCGGCGCTCCGGGGACTTCGAGGCGGGCATGACGAGGCGGACGTCGTAGCCCTTCGCCGCGCCGACCATCGCCAGCCCGATGCCGGTGTTGCCGCTCGTCGGTTCGACGATGGTGTCACCCGCCGAGAGGTCACCGGACTCCTCGGCGGCCTCGACCATCGCCAGTGCCGGGCGGTCCTTGGCGGACCCGCCGGGATTGAACGACTCCACCTTCGCCGCTATCGTCGTCCCCGCCGGGGCGTCGACGGCCACCAGCGGCGACCCCACTGTGTCGAGAATGCTGTCGTCCATCGACCGCACGTACGCCAGCCCCGTTTAAACGCTGTCTGCCACCGGCAGTGCGTGCCGTCGCCTCGGTGGCGGGACGCTGCCGTTAAATCACACCGCGTCCAATGACCGCCAATGGCAATGTCACTCGAAACGATGGAACCCAACCCCGTGTGGGCGGCGGACGCCTACCCGGACACGGTCGACGTACTCACCGCCTACGGCCCGGACCTGGTCGTCCATGTCTGGGGCGGCGACTGGTGCAAGGACTGCCGGTCGCAACTGCCGGACTTCGGCGCGGCGCTGGAGGCCGCGGAAATCCCCGGGGAGAACGTCCACCACTACCCGCTGGACCAGGACAAGCAGGGCGAGGGCGTCGAGGAGTACGGCATCGAGTACATCCCCACCGTGGTCGTCGAGTACGAGGGCGAGGAGATAGCCCGCTTCGTCGAGGACGAGCCGGTCCCCATCGCGGTCTACCTGGCCGACGAAATCGAAGCGGAACTCGGCCCCGTCGAGGACGACGCGTAACTACTCGCCTGCGTTGTCGGCGGCCCAGGAAAGCGCCGCCTCCAGTTCGTGTTTCGGCGGCGAGCAGGTGAACGACCGGCAGGCGTAGACGGTCGGGTCGCCGTTTTGCATCTCCCGCTCCGCCCAGATGGGCGGCGCTTCGTCGAGCCCCAGCGTCGTCAGCCAGGACTCGAACGCCTCCGCCTCGCCGGGCCGCCACGCGAGCAGCCGGTCGCCCAGGTACGTCTCACCCAGCGTCTCCAGCCACGCCGCCGGCTGGCCGACAGCCACGAGCGTCAGTTCCAGCGGCCCCGTGGCGTAGCTGTCCGCCGCGAGCGTGAGCGTGGCGTGCTGGAGCGGGTTCGCGGTCACCTTCGAGGCGTGCGTCCCGACGACGCTCTCGGCGACGTCCGCGAACGTCTCGTCGGGCCGGAAGTGCGACAGGCCGAGCAGGAGCGAGGCCGCGACGCCGGCACTGGACGGGGTCGACTGGTCGCTGACCTCCTGCGGGCGGGCGATGAGCTGTTCGCCGCCGCTGGGCGTGAAGTACAGCGTCCCGGCGTCGGCGTCCCAGAACCGCTCGACGATGGCCTCCGCGAGGTCCATCGCCACCGCCAGGTAGTCCACGTCACCGGTCGCCTGGTAGAGGTCGAACGCGCCCCGCCCGAGGAACGCGTAGTCCTCCAGGTAGCCGTCGATTTTCGCCTCTCCGTCCTTGTAGCGGCGCTGGAGGCGGCCGGCGTCCCCGTCCCAGAGCTGGTCGCGGACGAACCCGAGCGCGTCGGCGGCCACGTCGGCGTACTCGTCGTCGAGCACCAGCGCACCCTCCGCGAGCGCGGAGATGGCGAGCCCGTTCCAGCCAGCCAGCACCTTCTCGTCGCGGGCCGGACGCGGCCGTTCGCTGCGGGCCTCGAAGACCTGCTCGCGGGCCTCCGCCAGCGCGGCCTCGACGTTCGCAGGGTCCATGTCGTACTCCTCGGCGAGTTCGTCGACGCTGGTGGACTCGGTGAGGACGGTCTGGCCCTTCTCGAAGTTCCCCCGCGGGCTCACGCCGTAGCGGTCACAGAACAGGTCCGCCGCGGTCTCGTCGGCGACCGCATCGTGGACCTCCTCCGGCGTCCAGACGTAGAACGCGCCCTCTTCCTGCTCGCCGGACTCGCCCTCGCTTCGCGCGTCGAGCGTGCTGTAGAAGCCGCCGTCGGGGTGTTGCAGTTCGCGCTGGAGGAACTCGAACGTCTCCGCGGCGACCGTCGCGTACCGCTCCTCGCCGGTCAACTGGTAGCCGGCGAGGAAGGCCCGCGGTATCTCGGCGTTGTCGTAGAGCATCTTCTCGAAGTGCGGGACGACCCACTGCTGGTCGGTCGTGTAGCGGTGGAACCCGCCGCCGACGTGGTCGTAGAGGCCGCCGCCGGCCATCGCGTCCAGCGTCTCCTCGACGACATCCCGGTAGGTGTCCCGGCCCGCCCGCTCGGCGGCGCGCATCAGGATGTGGAGGTTCCCCGTCTGGGGGAACTTCTGTGCGCGACCCCAGCCGCCGTGCTCACGGTCCGCCCCGCGGGTCGCGGCATCCGCCGCCGTCAGCAGCACGTCGCTGCCCGGCGGTTCGCCGGGCTGTTCGGGCACCTCCTCCAGGTCGCCCTCGATGGCGTCGGTCCACTGGTCGGCGCGGTCCTCCATGTCCCCGCGCTGGTCGGGGTCGTTCCAGGAGTTGCGGATGTCCCGCAACAGCTCCAGAAAGCCCGGCTGGCCCCGCTTCTCCTCCTTCGGGAAGTACGTCCCGACGTAGAACGGCCGGCCGTCGGGCGTCAGCCAGACAGACAGCGGCCAGCCGCCGCGGCCGCTCACCTGCTGGCAGATGCTCTGGTAGATGCTGTCGACGTCCGGGCGCTCCTCCCGGTCGACCTTCACCGGGACGAAGTCCTCGTTCAGTACCTTCGCGACTTCGTCGTCCTCGAAGCTCTCCTCGGCCATCACGTGACACCAGTGGCAGGCCGCGTAGCCGACCGAGAGGAAGATGGGGACGTCGCGCTCGCGGGCCGCTTCCCTGGCAGTCTCGTCCCACGGCTGCCAGTTCACCGGGTTGTCGGCGTGTGCCTGCAGGTATGGACTCTGTTCGTCGTCGAGACGGTTCCGGCGCGCTGGGTCGCTCATGCCACAGTGAAGCACCCGGCGGCAGGTAATCCTTCGGCTCTCTAGCGGTCGGTCAGGCTCTGGACCGTGTCGTGGATGCGCTCGACCTTCTCCCGCTGGGCCTCGTTCGCGTCCGCGATTTCTTCGACCTGTCGGGAGACGTTCTCCGCGACGTCGACCGTCTCGTCCAGCAGGCTCGCCACCTCCTCCGTCGAGGCTGCCTGGTCGTCGGTCGCGTCAGAGACCTCGCTGATGCCCTCGGAGGCCTCCTGGACGGCCTCCACGATGTCGGTCAGGTTGTCCATCGCGGCCTGGACCTCCGCCAGCCCCTCGTCGACCTGCGAGGTCGTCCGGTCGAGGTTCTCCACCGTCTGTTCGCTCTCGTCCTGGATGTCGGTCACCATCCGCTCTATCTCGCCGGCCTGCTTCTGTGACTCCTCCGCGAGACTCTTGACCTCGTCGGCGACGACGGCGAAGCCTTCGCCGGCCTCGCCGGCGCGCGCGGCCTCGATGGAGGCGTTCAGCGCCAGCATGTTCGTCTGGTCCGCGATGTCGTTGATGACCTCGACGATTTCGTCTATCTCGTCCAGGCGGTTCCGGAGCGTCGTCACGTCGTCCGTGACCGACTCCGCGGAGTCCGAGACGGTTTCCATCGTGTCGATTGCGTCGTCGGCCGACTCCTTGCCGTCCTCGGCGAGCGAGCGGGCGCGCTCGCTCGTGGCTTCCACCTCGCTCGCGCTGGAGGCGATCTCCTCGATGGTGGCGCTCATGTCGGCAACCTCGCCGGCGACGGACTGGACGGTGTCGGCCTGCTCGTCGGCGAGGTCGGTTATCTCCTCGGAGCGCTCTGCGACCTCCTCGGCAGTCTCGGTGAGGTCGTCGACGGACGATTCGACCTCCGCGGCCACGTCCTCCTGTCTGTTCAGTTCCGCCTCCAGGTCCTGACTGAACGAGTGGATGTAGGTGTCCATCGCGACCTGCTGGTCGAGGTTGACGAGCTTCAGCGCCGACATCGACTGCTCGACCACCTCGTCGATTGCCTCCTCGGGCGTCAGCGTCTCCCCGGTCCCGCCGGTCCCGCCCTGTTCGACCGCACCGCCGTCGGGCTGGGCCAGCCGCGACTTGACGTCCTCGGCGATGGCGTCGAGGATTCCCTCGTAGTAGATGTGGTACGCGCCGAGGTAGATCTTCGGCCCGAGGTCCAGCATGTCGTGAATCTTGCCGATGCGTGCGCGCCGGTCGAAGTACTCCTGGTCGTACTGTCCGCTGCCGATGTCCCTGAGGTACTGCTTCTGTGACCGCTTGAGCGCCTCGACGGGCTTCGAGGAGCTGTCGAGGATGGATATCGTCTCCGAGTGCTGCTGGAGGTGGTCGTAGAAGTCCTCGACCAGTTCGTCCGCGATGCCGTCCAGCGTCCCCGACAGGCCGGCCAGCCGTTCCCTGTCGGCCTCGTCGAAGCCGGTGAACTCCTTGCGCCAGTCGATTTCCCGGCCGTCGATGCCGATTTCGTCGGTCAATCCGGGTCCGTTTACCTGCCGGCGCTTCTCGTCGTCGACCTTGTACTCAGAGGTCCCCATTACCCGGGAGTGGTTCCCCCTGCCGGGATAAAACCCTGCCTTATCAGTGAGGTGGTGGCGCGGCTCGCGAGCGGAAACTGCCGATGGGAAACGCTTACGTGGCGGCCTGCCACCCATTCGGGTATGACAGAGACAGTGGTGCTCGTCGGCGGCGGGGGCCGCGAGCACGCCATCGCCCGCGCGCTCGCCGAGTCGGACTGTGACCTCTACGCCTGTGCCGGCAACCGCAACCCCGGCATCGCCCGCATCGCCGAGGGGTTCGAGACGCTCGATACCACCAACCCCTCCGCCGTGACCGGCTTCGCCACCGACGTCGACGCCACGCTCGCCGTCGTCGGTCCCGAGGCACCCCTGGAGGCCGGCGTCGCCGACGCGCTGGACGACGCCGGCGTCTACGCCTTCGGGCCGCAGGAGGCCGAGGCCCGCATCGAGACGGACAAGGCCTTCCAGCGGCGGTTCATGGCCGAGAACGACATCCCCGGCTGTCCGGACTTCGAGACGTTCGACGACATGGAGGCCGCCTGCCAGTACGTCGACGACTACGACGGCGACCTCGTCGTCAAACCCGCCGGCCTCACCGGCGGCAAGGGCGTCCGCGTCATGGGCGACCAGGTGACCGCGGAGGAGGCAAAGGAGTACATCCGAGAGTCCGACTACGACCGCATCGTCCTGGAGGAACGCCTCGTCGGCGAGGAGTTCACCGTCCAGGGGTTCGTCGCCAACGGCGACCTCCGCGTGACGCCGGCGGTCCAGGACCACAAGCGCGCCTACGAGGGCGACGAGGGGCCGAACACCGGCGGCATGGGCTCCTACAGCGACGCCTCGCTGGAACTGCCCTTCATGACCGAGGAGGAGTTCGTCGACGCGGTGGACGTGATGCAGGCGACCGTCGACGCCCTCGACGGGTACAAGGGCGTCCTCTACGGCCAGTTCATGCTCACCGCCGACGGCATCAAGGTCGTCGAGTTCAACGCCCGCTTTGGCGACCCCGAGGCGATGAACACCCTGCCCGTGCTGACGACGGACTTCCTCGACGTCCTGACGGCCGCC
This sequence comes from Salinibaculum sp. SYNS191, assembly GCF_037338445.1. Classification (NCBI taxonomy): domain Archaea; kingdom Methanobacteriati; phylum Methanobacteriota; class Halobacteria; order Halobacteriales; family Haloarculaceae; genus Salinibaculum; species Salinibaculum marinum. The sequence continues at coordinate 527,730 of NZ_CP147838.1, read as the reverse complement.
CGCGACGGCGAGAGCCTGCCGAAACTCACGTTCCAGCGCCAGGCCACCGTCTGCAAGTACGCCGTCCCCGAGGGCTACCCGACGGACCCGAAATCCGGTGCGCTGGTGAAAATCGATGAGGACAGCGCCGGCGACGCCATCCTCTACTACGCCAGCGTCGACGAGCGCGAGGACGGCATCTACACCACCACCTCCCGCTCCTTCGCCGTGGTCGGCGTGGCTGACTCGATTACGGAGGCCGAGGAGATAGCCGAGGACGCGCTGGCCGCCGCCGGCGAGGAGGGCCTGCGGATGCGCCACGACATCGGCAAGCCGGACCTCGTCCAGCGACGCATCGACCACATGAGCGAACTCCGGAGCGACTGACGCGCCACCCCGGGTGGAGTGATGGCGCTCCAGGTCGACTGGCGGTCGAGTTGTAGTCTCGTCGGGTCGATTCTCCAGTACCTGGCGCTCCCGCTTCTCGCCCCGCTCGGCCTGGCCGTCCTCGACGGTACCGACCCGGTTCCGTTCCTGGTGACCATCGGCGTGACGCTCGTCGTCGGCACCGCTCTGTCCCGGCTGGCCGCCGAGCCGGAACTGCAGGCCCGCGAGGCCTTCCTGATGGTGGCGCTGACGTGGCTCGCGGTCGCCCTGGTCGCCGCGATTCCCTTCGTCGTCGCGGGCAGCGGCGTCTTCGAAAGCCCGGTCAACGCGCTGTTCGAGAGCATGAGCGGCATCACGACGACCGGCGCGACGACGCTGGTCGACTTCTCCGCCCACTCCAGGGCCGTGATGCTGTGGCGACAGCTCATCCAGTGGCTGGGCGGGCTTGGTATCCTCGTGCTGGCGACGGCCCTGCTCTCGGAACTGGCCGTCGGCGGGGCGCAACTGATGGAGACGGAATCTCAGCTCCAGAGCGTCACCAAACTCACCCCGAAGATTGCAGACACCGCGAAACTCCTCTGGACGCTCTACATCGGCCTGACCGCCGTCGCTATCGCGACGCTGTACGCGCTCGGAGTGACCGGCGTCGCACCGGAAATGACCCTGTTCGACGCCATCGCGCACGCGCTCACCTCCGTCTCGACCAGCGGCTTCTCGCCGCGTGCGGAGTCCATCGCCGCCTTCTCCCCGGCCGTGCAGTGGGCGCTGGTTCCGTTCATGGTCCTCGGGGCGACGAGTTTCATCCTCATCTACGCCGCGCTGCGGGGGAACTTCAAGCGCGTCCGCCGGAGCGAGGAACTGCGCTTCTACCTGTTCGTCCTCGGGGTGCTGTCGGTCGTGATGTTTGCGCTGGTGTGGGTCAGCGTCGACAGCATCAGGGGACTGGAGGCGACGGCGCGCCACGCCGTCTTCCAGATTGTCTCCATCGTGACGACCACCGGCTACGCGTCGGCGGACTTCGAACTCTGGTCGGCCCCGGCCAAGCAGATTCTGCTCGTCTCCATGTTCCTCGGCGGGATGGCCGGGTCGACCACCTGCTCCATCAAGATGGTCCGCTGGCTGGTCATCACGAAGGCCTTTCGCCGGGACCTCTTTGTCGCCATCCGGCCGGAGTCGGTGCGGCTGGTCCGGCTCAGCGGCAACGTCGTCGACGAGGAGACGGTGCGGGACATCTACGCGTACACGCTGGTCAGCCTCATCTTCTTCGTGCTCGCCTCCGTCGTCATCGTGCTGGACAGCGCCCGCGTCGCCCACCCGGTGACCGAACTGGAGGCGCTGGGCGCGAGCGCGTCCACCTTCTTCAACATCGGCCCCGCGTTCGGCCAGGCCGGCCCGTTCGGCACCTACGAGACGTTCCCCGACACGTCGAAGCTGTTCATGACGCTGCTCATGTGGGTCGGTCGCATCGAGATAATCCCGGTGCTGGTGATGCTGCGACTCTCGTTCTGGCGGCGGCCGTGAGTGCCACCGCTGGCCGCGCTACCCCTTGCCGCCCGCGAGTTGCTTCGCTTCGGGCAGCCGTTTCAGTGTCAGCATCGCCGCCGTCCCCACGAGCGGCCCGACGACCAGCGGGACGAACGCCCACCGCCAGCCGACGGCGTCCTGGACGACGGGAATCAGCTGGATGGAGCCGATGGTGATGAGAAAGCCGATGGCGGTCTGCAGCGTCAGCGCCGAGCCGACGTAGCTCCCCTCAGCCAGTTCGGAGACGGCCGCCGAGAACTGCGCGGAGTCCGCGACGATGAAAAAGCCCCAGACCAGCACGAACGGGACGAGCACGAGCAGCGAGGAGCCGAAGACGACGCCGGCGAGCAGGCAGGCCGCGCCGGAGACAGTCATCGAGACGCTGGTGACCACCGAGCGACCCCAGCGGTCGGCCGCGGACCCGGCGAGCCACGCGCCGACGCCGCCGATGGCGATGGTACCGAACGCGAGCAGCGCCGCCAGGGGTTCGGGATTGGCGACGCCGCCGGCCTCCAGGCTGGCGAGCAGGTAGACCGGAATCCACGTCCAGACGGCGTACAGTTCCCACATGTGGCCGAAGTAGCCGGTGTTCGCGAGGACGACGCCGCGGTCCGTGAGGATGCGACGTATCGCCGTTGGGTCGAACGGTGCGGTCTCCGGCTGGTAGGGGCCGTCGCGGTAGCCCAGCGCGAGCACGCCACCGAGGGCCGCGATGGCAGCGGCACCGTAGAGGACGAGTCGTGGCTGGCCGATGCCGCCGACCGCTCGCAGGAGGTGGGGCGCGGCAGAACCGACGGTGAGCGCGCCGACGAGCACGCCGATTGCGAGCCCGCGGGCCTGCTTGAACCAGCCGGCCATCATCTTCATTCCCGTCGGGTAGACGCCGGCCAGGGTGACGCCGGTAAGGAAGCGGAGCGCGATTGCTGGCATCGCGCTGTCGACGACGCCCGCGATGAGCGCCGTCGCGCCCGCGCCGGCGAAGGCGGAGCCAGCGAAGAGATAGCGCGGGCGGATGGTGTCGGCGATGGTGAGCACCGCCGACAGCAGCGCACCGACGACGAAGCCGAGCTGGACGGCGTTGGTCAGCCAGGCCGTCTCTGCGCCGGTGAGGTTCCACAGGTCGGCCAGTTCGGGCCCGACCGCCGACGCGCTGAACCACAGCGTCATCGCGAACAGTTCTGCCACCCCGACGAGCGCGAGCATCCGCCATCGACCGTCCTCGTCCGTCATCGTCGGGAATTCGCCGGCCGGGGTGCTAACTTTGGTGGCACGTGTGCGTCAGTCGCGCACGTCACGGGCGCGCATTTCAATAGGCCCCGCCGCCAACCACGGCCTGTGAGCGACGCCACCTCCGGGGACGCAGACGACGCCAGCAGGCGCGGCCAGGACAGCCGCTCCGACGACGACCAGGCGGCGGGCAGCGTCGGCACGAGGAATCCCCGCCACGACCGCATCACGGCGACGGCGACGCCCGGGCCGCTGAACTCGCTGCAGTACTGGACCGAGGCGCGCAGTCCCCTCCGGATTATGGTCAACTTCGTCGTCGTGCAACTCATCAAGTACTCGCCCATCCTCCGGGTGAAGACCTGGCTCCTGCGACGGCTCGGGGCCGACGTGGGCAGCGGCGTCTCGCTGGCGCTGTCGGCGACGCCGGACGTGTTCTGGCCGGAACTCATCACCATCGAGGACGACGCCATCGTCGGCTACGACGCGACCATCCTCTGTCACGAGTTCCTCCGCGACGAGTACCGGACCGGCGAGGTGGTCGTCGGCGAGGGTGCGATGATTGGCGCGGACGCGGTCCTGCTCCCTGGGGTCCACGTCGGCGCGAACGCCCGGGTGGCGGCGAACTCGCTGGTCGCCGAGGACGTCCCCCCCGGTGCGACGGTCGCGGGCGTCCCCGCGGAGCGGGTCGACTGAGGGTCTCCCCGGGCGCTCTCGACAAATCCCGGAGCGTTTTTGGTCGGCCGTCAGCATGCCTCACACATGAAGTACGACGAGATGCTCGACCGAGGACTGTCGGAGACGCCCGATATCCAGGGGAGCTCCGAGCGGTTCGCGGTGCCCGACGCCGACGTCCGACAGGAGGGCAACGTGACGGTCTTCGAGAACTTCCAGCAGGTCTGCCGGGACCTCGGCCGCGACGAGGACCACCTGATGAAGTTCCTCCAGAACGAACTCGGCACGAGCGGCCACATCGACGAGAGCGGCCGTGCGCGGCTGACTGGCGATTTCAACGCACGCCGCATCGACGAGGCGCTGGCGGCCTACTCCGAGGAGTACGTCCTCTGTCCGGAGTGTGGACTGCCGGATACGGTGCTCGACCGCGAACAGGGCGCGCTCATCCTGCGGTGCGAGGCCTGTGGCGCGCGGTCGTCGACGAGCGGGTGAGAAACGAGGGACCCGGGTGGACTCAGGAGAGTCGCTTCAGCGTCTTCAGGTCGTGTTCCGTGCGGGTAAACTCCGCCATCCGCCGACTGGCGTGGCAGTTCGGACAGTGGAACGTCCGGTTCGACTCGGGGAGGTCACCCGGCGGTGACTCCCAGTCTTTCTTGCACTCCGGACAGAGCAACCGCACGTACGTTTCTTTCATGCGTGTAACTGTCACACGTGGAACCGGCAAAAGGTTTGCGTCGTCCGGTATCGCGGTAGCGTCGAAAATACGTGGTCTCCGCCGCTCTAGGCCGTCAGTTCCTGGTCCGCTTCCAGCAGTTCCTTGTAGCGGTTGCGGATGGTGACTTCGGAGATGTTGGCGACCTCCGAGACCTGGCTCTGGGTGACCTTCTCGTTGGTCAGCAGGGCGGCGGCGTAGACGGCGGCGGCGGCGAGGCCGACCGGCGACTTGCCGCTGATGGTCCCCGTCTCGCTGGCCGCGTCGAGCAGGTCGCGCGCCTGTCGCTCGGCCTCGTCGGAGAGGTCGAGCGAGGAGGCAAACCGGGGGACGTAGCTCTTGGGGTCGGCGGGCTGGACCTCCAGGCCCAGTTCACGGATGATGTACCGGTACGTCCGGGTTAGTTCCATCCGGTCGACCCGCGAGACTGCCGCAATCTCGTCGAGCGAGCGGGGGGTGCCGGCCTGTCGGGCCGCGGCGTACAGAGCGGAGGTGGCGACGCCCTCGATGGACCGGCCTGGCAGGAGGTCCTCCTCCAGCGCGCGGCGGTAGATGACGCTGGCCGTCTCGCGGACGTTCTCCGGGAGGCCGAGCGCGGAGGCCATGCGGTCGATTTCACCGAGTGCCTGCTTCAGGTTGCGCTCCTTGGAGTTGCGGGTGCGGAAGCGCTCGTTCCAGGTGCGCAGGCGCTGCATCTTCTCGCGCTGGCTGGAACTGAGCGTCCGCCCGTAGGCGTCCTTGTTCTGCCAGCCGATGTTGGTCGACAGCCCCTTGTCGTGCATCATGTTCGTCGTCGGCGCGCCGACGCGAGACTTGTTGTCGCGCTCGCTGGAATCGAAGGCGCGCCACTCCGGCCCGGGGTCTATCTCGTCTTCCTCGACGACGAGGCCACAGTCCTCACAGACCGTCTCGCCGTGCTCCGCGTCCGAGACGAGGCGGCCGTTGCACTCCGGACACGTCTCTACCGACTCGCTTTCCGTCTCGGTCTCCGTCTCCGCTTCCGTCTCGTCGCGTGTCCGGGTCGTTTCACTGTACTCCACTCGTTCTGTAATCCGCGATGGTGATTCACTCATGATTGTGTGTTCCGAGTTGCCGGTTGGGAAACGCACAAATCCCTTCCGGTGTCTCTGTTAACGTATAGTAAGTGCGTAAAGTATTTAAACCTTTTCCCGATTTCGACCAGAAACGCACGACCGCAGACGGTCGGTATGTAGCGGCTACCGTCTCACTTTTGAGAGGCCGGCGGGTCACGCGGCTGTTGCTCCCTGCGCTGGAGGACCCGCCCGGGAGCGGCCGACGGGGTCGGTCGCCGCTGACCGCAGAGTGTCCCCGTCGACGCGAGTGTCTGGCCACGTATAGTAGAAGGCTCTCCGAGCGTAGATAACGAACACCTAACGAGTTAGTATCACACTGTGAACAGGTGTCCGTCGGTTGGAACGTCGAACAGGCCGATGCGTGCGCCCGCGTCCAGCCACGCGTGGCCGTAGGAGAACGACGCGAGCGCGTTCACCAGGTCGCCCTCCGACCGGAAGTGTCGCCCGTCGTCGAGATACGACCGCGCCATCTCCTCGCACTCGGCCGCCGCGTCTGCCATCGGCGTCCCCGCCGGCGGTGCGACCGTCGCGGCCGAGAGCGCCTCCGCGAGCAAGTCCTCGTATCTGTCGGTCTTCTCCTCGATGTCTGCCATATATCGGCTTCGTCCGGCGGCCACATTAACCGTGTCCGTCCGCCCGCCGAACATCACAGCGCAACGTACATACAGCGCCCTATCCAACCCTCGAGTATGACAGAGCAGCCAGTCGAGCACCGGCGACTCATCATCGCCGGGACGGGTATCGCGGGCCTGTCGGCGGCCATCTACGCGGGCCGGTCGAACAACGAACCGCTCGTCTTCGAGGGCGACGAGCCCGGCGGCCAGCTCACCCTGACCACCGACGTGGCGAACTACCCGGGCTTCCCCGAGGGCATCGGCGGCCCGGAACTGGTCAACAACATGAAAGAGCAGGCCCAGAAGTTCGGGGCCGAACTCGACCACGGCATCGTGGTCGACGTCCGCCCGACGGGTGAGGCACCCGGCGACCGCGCGGGGCCGTTCGAAGTCGAACTCAAGAACGGCGACCTGTACACCTGCGACGCCTTCATCGCCGCCTCCGGAGCGAGCGCGCGCACGCTGGGCGTCCCCGGCGAGGACGAACTCATGGGCTACGGCCTCTCGACGTGTGCCACCTGCGACGGGGCCTTCTTCCGCGACGAGGACATGCTCGTCGTCGGCGGCGGTGACGCCGCCATGGAGGAGGCGAACTTCCTGACGAAGTTCGCCGACACCGTCTACATCGCCCACCGCCGCGAGAACTTCCGCGCGGAGGACTACTGGATAGACCGCGTCATGGAGAAGGTCGACGAGGGCGACATCGAGATTATGCGAAACACCGAACTCCTCGAAATCCACGGCTCCCCGGAGGAGGGCGTCGACCACGTGACGCTGGCCCGCAACGAGGAGGGCTACCCGACGGACAAACTCGACGACCCCGACACCGAGACGTTCGACTTCGACGTCGGTGCCGTCTTCTACGCCATCGGTCACACGCCGAACACGGACTACCTGGAGGACACCGGCGTCGAGATGGACGAGTCCGGCTACCTCAAGACCGTCGGCGGCGACGGCGGTGGACAGACCCGGACGGGCGTGGAAGGCATCTTCGGTGCCGGCGACGTCGTCGACTACCACTACCAGCAGGCGATAACCGCCGGTGGGATGGGGTCGAAGGCGGCCATCGACGCCGACGAGTACCTGGAGGACCTGCCGGCGGAGACGGCCGCCGGCGCAGAGGCCACGGCTGCCGAAACCGACGACTGACCGCCCGGTCGCGCGCCACGTCCTCACGGACCCACAGACCCTTTAGTGTGGCGCGCTGAAGGAGGGGCAATGACAGACGAGACAGTCACCGTCACGCTAGAGACCGACGACGCGAGCGACGAAATCGAAGTTCCGGTCACGCTGGTCGAGATGCTCGGCGAGGGCGACGAGTCCGTCCCGTCGGTCGTCGGCGACCTGGCGGTCCTGGGACTGGCCCAGCAGGCCCACGGCGTCGTCCACCACGGACACGGCGAGGTCAGCCCGGCGCTGGAAGAAGCCGAGGAACTGATGATGGACCTCTTCGAGGACCGCTTCGGACAGACCTACGGCGAGGTCACCGGCCACGGTCACTGACCGCTCTCCTCGACTCCGTACTCCAGTAAAACGCCCCCATCGAGCCGCTCGACGGTCTCCAGCCGGAGGCTCGGGAACGCCTCGACGAACCCCTCCCCGTCCGCCAGCGTCGGCGCGCTCCGCCCGCCGATGACCATCGGCCCGACGAAGACGGAGAGTCGGTCGACCAGTCCCGCCGCGAACAGCGAGAAGATGAGTTCGCCGCCGCCCTCGACCATCAACTGGTCGATGCCCGCCGCTGCAAGTTCCTCGAAGGCCGCAGCCAGGTCGACGCGCTGGTCCCCGGCGACGACGACCGTCGCGCCCTGTTCCTCCATCTGTGCGACAAAATCCGGCGTGGCCGCCTCGCTGACCAGCAGGTAACTCGCCGCGCTGTCGTCCAGCACGCGAGCGTTCGGCGGCGTCCGAATCTGCGAGTCGGCGACCACCCGGGCGGGCTGGGGCGGGTCCCCGCGCTCGCGGCGTGCCTCCCGGAGGTCCGGGTCGTCGACCGTCAGTGACGGGTCGTCGGCGACCACGGTGCCGACGCCCACCATCACGGCGTCGCTCTCGGCGCGGAGCCGGTCCACGCGCTCGAAGTCGCTCGGACCGCTGATCTCTATCTGCTCGCGTTCCCGCGTCGAGAGCTTCCCGTCAGCACTCATCGCGGCATTGACCACCACGCGCATGCCACCGTCTACCCCGACAGGGGCAAAACGGCTTTCGGTCGCCCGAGTCGGTCCGCAACGGAGACGCTCGCTGTCGCGCTCCTGTCGGGCGGTTTGGATAGCCTTTCTCCGAGTAATTACAGCGAATCACAGTGAAACCCGACCGTACCTGAACCGACGCCGTCGTGGCCGCTGCATAACAATAGCCCCGGCTGGCGACAGATTCCCCGCATGACACGACAGACCGACGCTACTGACGACGACAGCCGCGGCACGTTGCGCCGCGACGTGTTGAAGGCCGTGGGCGCGGGCGGCGCGCTCGCGGTCCTCGGCGGTGCAGCAGGGGCACAGGCACAGATGGACGACGACGAGACGCCCGAGGACGGGACTGAGGAGGAACCTGCCGACGGGACAGAGGGGGAGAACACGGTCCACGTCGTCCGGACGCTCATCGGCCCGTCGACCAACCCCGAGCGACCGGCCGACTTCTTCTACCAGCCGACCGGCCTCAGCATCGAGCCGGGTGACGTCGTGAAGTTCGTCTTCGAGACCCCCGACCACAACGTCACCTCGTACCACCCGGCCTTCGGCATGAACCGGCGCATTCCCTCGGGCGTCGAACCGTTCTCCTCGCCGCTGCTGGGGTGGGACCCCAACTCGCTGCCGGACGACATCGACGAACCACCGGCCGAGAGCGCCGCAGAACCGGCGGGAGACGAGGAACCGGCGCTCGTCCCCGGCGACCCCGAACAGCAAGCCGACGACGAATCGGAGACGAACGGCAACGAGACGGACGCGGGCGAACCTGCCGACGCCGGTGCCGTCAGCGGTGACAGCGAACTGCGGCCGGACACGTGGCTCCACGCCTTCGAGACGCCTGGGGTCTACGACATGGAGTGTGCGCCCCACGAGACGTTCGGGATGGCGCTGCGGGTCGTCGTCGGCGAGGAGACGGAGACCGACTTCGAGACGTCCGACGCCGAGGCGCTGCCCGAACCCCGCGCGGGACCGGTCGGCCTCGCCCGCGTGACGCTGACCGACCCCGCCCTCGAACCCGAGAACATCGTCGAACAGGGCGAGGTCCTGTGGGAGGACCTGGAGGCCACCCAGGCCGCGGGGCCGGGAACGGCGACGGAGGAACCGACAGACGGCGAAACCCCCACGGAAGCGGAGACACCGGAGACGGCGACCGCCGAGGCAGAAACGCCCGAGGAGGGGCTGCCAGGGACGGAAACCGACAATGTGACGACAGACAACGAGACGGAGACCGCCGCTCCGGGCATCGTCGACAACGCGACGGCCGACAACGAGACCTGACGGTCCCCGGTGCGACACCGGAACACACATTTTTCCGGTCGGAGACAACCCGACATGGACCTGAGCGGACAGCGGCTGGTCGTCACCGGTGGGGCGGGCTTCGTCGGTTCGCACCTCGCCGGTCGTCTGGTCGAGGCCAACGACGTGGTGGTCGTCGACGACTTCTCGAACGGACGCCGGGAGTGGGTACCCGACGGGGTCGACCTCGTCGAGGGCGACCTGACCGACCCCGACGTCGTCGCGGAGACCATCACTGGTGACGTCGACGGCGTCTTCCACTTCGCGGCGGCGAAAGCCGTCAACACGGACCGCCCGCGCGAGCAGTTCGAGGACAACCTCCGGATGACCCACAACGTCCTCGAACGGATGGACAGCGTCGGCGTCGACCACCTCGTCTACACCTCCTCCTCGACGGTCTACGGCGAGGCACCGCGCCCGACGCCCGAGGATTACGCGCCGCTGGAACCCATCAGCGAGTACGGCGCGGGCAAACTCGCCGAAGAAGGACTCATCTCGACGTACGCTCACAGCCACGGCCTGCAAGCGTGGGTGTTCCGCTTCGCCAACATCGTCGGCCCGCGCCTGCGCGGTGCGGTCGTCCCGGATTTCATCGAAAAACTCCGCGACGACCCGGACGAACTGGTCATCCTCGGCGACGGCCGCCAGCAGAAGTCCTACATGCACGTCGACGAGTGCGTCGACGCCATGACCTACGCCGTCGAACACGCCGACGACGCCCTCAACACGTACAACCTCGGCACGCGGACGACCACCTCGGTCGACCGAATCGCCGACATCGTCGCCGACGAGATGGGGCTGTCTCCGGAGTACGAACACACGGGCGGCGACCGCGGCTGGACCGGCGACGTCCCGCGGATGCGCCTCTCTATCGAGAAACTCGCCGCGCTCGGCTGGGAACCCGCACAGTCCAGCGACGACGCCGTCCGCCAGTCCGTCCGCGACCTCCTCGACGAACTGTAGGCGCTCCGAGGCCGGCGCTACGGCGCGTACGTCCCGTCGAGCGACGCCTCGGCCACGACGTGGCCCTCCATCGCCGTTTCGAGGTCCGCCGCGGTCGCTCCAGCGTCGAGGTCGAGTTCTGTGTCCAGTGCGTACAGCCGGAACCGGTATGTGTGGCGACCGTCCGGCGGGTTCGGCCCGCCGTAGTCGGTCTCGCCGTAATCGTTGCGCCCCTCGACGGCCCCGACGGCGCTCCAGTCCTCGGGAATCTCGGACACCGTCGGGTCGACGTTCCAGACCACCCAGTGGTCCCATATCTTCCCCGCGGGTTCGACCGCGTCGGGGTCGTCCATCACCAGCGCGAGCGCCGCCGCCTCGTCGGGCACGCTGCTGACCTGCAGCGGCGGATTGACGTTCGTCTCCGTGTAGCCGTACGTCCGCGGAATCGGTTCGCCGTCGTCGAAAGCCGGGCTCGATAGTTCCATGGTCTCCCCTCCCGGGAACCTACGCCAACCACGCCCAAAAGCGGTGTGGCGGGCGGCGAGCAGTACGCCTATACTGCCCCGTGTCCTACCCCGGGCCGTGCAGGTCGTCGGATACGAGACTGGCGTCGGCGACGCGGACGAGCCTCCGGCACTCCGACTGGCGACCGGCGGGACTGTCGAGCGCGAACCCCTCCCTCCTGGGACGGAACTGAGCTACGGCCTCGGCGAGCGCCACTGTGCCGGCAGCGTCGACGGCGGAACGCACGAGGCCTGCGACCGCTCGTCGGCACCGTACTGCGACCGCCACACCAGCCGGTGGGCCTGCGCTCGCTGCACCGGGGATTGTGACCGCCCGCTCCCGTCGTGTCGCGAGGAGCACGCGGTCTACCTGGCGGCGTTCGCGCCGGAGACGTTCAAGGTGGGCGTCACCCGCTCGTGGCGGCTGGAGACGCGGCTGCGCGAGCAGGGGGCGGACCGCGCCGCCCACCTCCGGACCGTCCGCGACGGCCGCATCGCGCGCCAGATAGAGGCCGACATCGCCGCGGACGTCGGCGACCGCGTGCGCGTCCCGACGAAGGTTCGGGGGCTCCACGAGTCCGTCGACGAGGACGCCTGGGCGCGCCTGCTGGAGCAGTTCGACCCGCTCGCGACCTACAAGTTCGACTACGGTTTCGACCTGACCGAACGCCCGATGGCCGAGACGCTGCTGTCCGGGACCGTCCGCGGGACGCAGGGACGGGTCCTCGTCCTCGATACCAGCGGCAGCACCTACGCCGTCGACATGCGCGACCTGGTGGGGTACGAACTCGACGACGGCGGGACCGACCGCGAACTGCAATCGAGTCTGGGCGCGTTCGGGTAGGCCGCCGCGACCCCGCGGTGCCGTGCCCGACGGCAACCCTTTTCCATCGGGACGCTAAAGCGGAAGGCATGGCAGACGAACCCGAAGAGAGCGAGTCCGGTGACGGAGAGGAGAGCGAGAGCGAAGAGAAGTCCTTCCGCGAGCGCGTCGAGGAGATTCGACAGCAGCGAGCCGAGGAGGGCGAAGAGGGCGAAGGCGGCGAGCGCGGCCCGCCCGAGGAGATGATGGGCGGTGGCGGCGGTGGCATGGGCGGCAACCCCTTCGCGCAGATGATGGGCGGCATGATGGGCGGCGGCCCGGGCGGCATGGGCGGCGGCCCCGGCATGGGTGGCGGCCCCGGCGGTCAGGGACAGGAGGGCGACAACGAGGAACTGACCCGCGAGGTCCGCAAGCTCCGGGACGAGGTCCACGACGTCCGTCGGACGCTGGACCGCATCGCTGACGCGCTGGAAGACTGAGAACGACGTCGTCTCGACGTTTTGCGGTTCTATTCTTCGTAGGCGAGACTCATCACCCACTGCGAGAAGGCGTCGCTGTGTGGGTCGGTCTCCTCGTCGCCGACGAACGGCGAGAGCTTGTCGCCGGCCATCAGCAGCGAGAAGTCGAGGTCCTTCGCCGCGGGAGTCAGATAGTAGGTGTTGTGGCCCTGGTAGACGGTATCCTCGCGCTCGATGAGGTCCTCCGCGACCAGCGCGTCGACGATGCGGCTGCCCTTCCGCGAGGAGACGTCGAGTTCCTTCCAGAAGTTGCTCTGGTGGATACCGCCGGTCTCGCGGACGAGTTCGAGCCCCCGGCGCTCGTCGTCGGAGAGGTTCTCCTCCGCTTCGGATAGACTCATACTCAACACACGGGTTGTCTCCCGTTTAAACCTGACTGTCCCCGCGACTCCCCCTCACAGCACGGCGTCGACTGGTTCGAACGGCGTCTCGCACGGCGGCCCGTCCGCGTACTCGTAGGTCGCCGGGCCCTCCGACGGCAGCAACACCAGCGACGACGAGCGCGTGCCGAAGCCGTCGCCGTGGATGCAGACCCCATAGTCGTGGTCGGCGATTGCGGCCGCGGCGCGGTCCAGCCACTCCCTCGCCTGCTCGCCGGGCTCGGGCTGGAGCGCGGTCCGCAACTGGTCGGCGTTGGTCGCCTGCTCCTCGCCCCGGTCGGGGCGGACGGTCGGGATGGTGTAGCTGCCGTCCGCGCCGACGTTGACCACGACGTGGGCGCCGGGGTCGAGGTTCCGGACGTTCCGGCGGCCGTCCCACTCGACCAGCAGTGCCGCGTTCTCGTCGACTGCGAGCAGGTTGAAGCCGTCGTAGGAGCGAACGTCGAGTTCCCGCTCGACGTAGCGGATGGCGTCCTCCGCCGTCTCGTGGCGCAGCGCGTCCCGGACCAGCAGCCCGCGGGACCGCTCCGCCGGCGGGTCCGCGTCTATCCAGCGGTTCGTGATGGCGACGAGGACGCCGTGCTCGTTGTAGCCGAGCCAGGTCCCGTCGGCCTCTGCGTCCTGCGGTGCGACGGCTGTCGCCTCCCAGTCACGGCGGGCCGGGGGTTCGGAGGCCCGGTCCAGCATCTCGTCGCGGTTCGCCGCGACGACGACCGGCGCGTCCTCGAACACCTGCCACGCGAGTGCGAGTGTGCACACGCGGCCACCTACGGCACCGTCGACCAAAAGCGGGAGGGTCACTCCCGGAGGCGCTGTGCGACCGCTTCCCGGTCGAGCGTTCCCGACGCCGTTCGCGGGAGTTCCGGGGCGAACGCAATCGTCTTCGGAACCTTGTAGGACGCCAGCCGTTCCCTCGCGTGGGATTCGACCTCCGCCACGGTCACCCGGTCGGTCCCGGGAACAACCATCGCAGCCACACGCTCGCCCCACTCCTCGTCCGGGAGTCCGACGACAGCAGCGTCCGCGACACCGGGATGCGACCGCAGCGCGTCGGCGACATCCGACGGGTGGACGTTCTCGCCGCCGGTGACGATGGTGTCGTCGACCCGCCCCAGGATATAGAGCAGTCCGTCGGCGTCCCGACGACCGACGTCGCCGGTGTGGAGGCCGTACTCGCCGGTGGCCGTCGCCGTCTCCTCCGCGTCCAGATAGCCCGGCGTGACCGTCGGCCCGTCGACGACGACTTCGCCGCTCTCGCCGCGCTCGACAGGGTTTCCGGAGTCGTCGACGACCGTGACCTCGGTGAACACCAGCGGCTGGCCGACCGTTTCCGGGTCCGTCGCGACCTGCGCCGGCGTCGCCGTCGCCACCTGCGAGGCCGTCTCCGTCATCCCGTAGGTGGGGTAGACCGGCACGTCCCGCGCTAGCGCCCGTTCGAGGAGGTCCTCGGATGCCGGCGCGCCGCCCAGCAGGACCGCCGACAGACTCTCCGGTGGGTGCCAGCCGGTCTCCAGCAGCCGGTGAAGCTGCGTCGGGACGAGGGACACCCCCGTCGCGCCGGACGTATCGAGGACCCTCGCCGTCTTGTCGGCGTCGAACGACGGCTGCACCACCAGTGTCGTCCCGTACAGCGCGGTCCGCAGAATCGGGGCCAGCCCGCCCATGTGGTAGGTCGGGAGACAGCACAGCCACCGGTCTCCCGGTGCCACGCCCAGCCGGAATGCCGACGCCGTGGCGCTGGCGACGAGGTTCCCCAGCGTCAACCGGACGCCCTTCGCCCGACCGGTGGTCCCCGAGGTGAACAGTACCACCGCCTCGTCGCGGCGGTCCCAGGCCGGCGGCTCGACGTTCGTTTCGGCCGTCTTCGCCGGCCGCAGTCCCGAGACGCCCTCGGTCTCCGGACGGTCCAGCGAGGCGACCGGGCCGTCGAACAGCGACACTGCCCGCTCCTCGGTGTCCCGCTCGCAGACGAGCACGTCGGGCGCTGTCCGCGCGAGGTGGTCCGACAGCTCCGCGTCGGTCAACTGGAGGTTGAGCGGGACGACCGTCTCGCCCGTCCGCAAAATAGCGTGGACCGCGGCGACGAAACCCGCGCTCGTCGCGGCCAGGAGGCCGACTCGGCCCTCCGTCTCGTCGGTGTCCCCTGGACCGATTGCGGTCAGTCGGGCCGCCAGACGGTCGACTGTCGCGTCCAGGTCCCGGACGCTCCACTCGCGGTCGGTCTCGGTGTCTACCAGCGCGGTTCGGTCCGGCGTCGCCGCGGCGCGGTGTGCGAGCGGGTCCCGGGTTGGCCAGTCGACGGGCTCGCGCATCTACCTCGGCGGTCGGTCCGGCAGGCCAAGACCCTTGCCCTGTGGCACCTCGATGCTCCCGTCGCTGACGGGGGCGGGGTCGGCCGAGAGGTCCTTCGCCAGCAGCGACCCGGTGGCGAGCCCGCACGCCCGGACGTCCGGCACGCTCGCCGCGACGTGCACCGCGCCCGTCCGCGCGACGACGGCGTCGACAGTCGTCGAGACCACCGGGTCCACGCCGGCTTCGCTGGCCGTCGTGGCAACGTCGTGGGCACGGTCCGGGCCGCCGACGACCATCGGTTTGACGACGAGGACGTCCGCCGCGTCCGCCGCGAGCACGTCCGCCACCGAGTGCTCGGTCAGCGCCTCGTCGAGCGCGATGTCGACCGGGCCCCCGCGGAGGGCGGCGTGACCCCGCAGGTCTCCCGCCGGGAGCGGCTGTTCGACGTAGGAGACGTCGAACGCTGCGAACGCCTCGACCGCCTCGCGGGCTCGTTCGGGACTCCACGCGCCGTTGGCGTCGGCCCGTAGCTCCACACCGTCGCCGACCCGCTCGCGGACGGCCCGCAGACGGTCGACGTCCTCCGACAGCGGCCGCGCGCCGACCTTGCACTTCAGCGCACCGAATCCGTCCTCGACTGCCCGCTCGGCGGCGTCGGCGGTGGCCGCCGGCGACTGGTCCCCGATGGTCGCGTTAACGGGCACCGACGTGACCAGCCGGTCGCCGTCGAGATACCGGTACAGCGGCTGTTCGCTCGCCCGGGCGCGTGCCTCCGCGAGCGCCAGCGAGATGCCGTGTCGCGCCGCCGGCGCGTCTGTCTTCCGGAGTGCGATGCCCCAGTCGAGTTCCTCGGCAATCTCCGCGGCCCGTCCGAGCGCGGTCCGGCACTCCTCTTTCGACTCGGTCCAGCCGGGCAGCGGCGTCGCCTCGCCGACGCCCTTCGCGCCCTGGTAGTCGATGTAGACCAGGAACCCCTCGCGGGTGTCTATCCGTCCCGCTGCCGTCTCCAGTGGCGACGACAGGCTGACGGTGAACGGTTCGACTTCCATCTCACGTCACCCCTGGGGCGACCAGGCCGGCGGCCAGCAACACGGCGTAGATGGCGAGCAACTGGCCGGTCCGCTCCAGCGCCGGGTTCAGCGCGCTCCCGTCGGTCCGTGTCATGACCGTCCGGGAGAGCGTGACCGCGAGCGGGAGCGACAGCAGCGGTGCCAGCACGGTCACCGGGTAGCCAAAGGCCAGCCAGAGGACGGGCGGCACTGCGTAGGACAGCCCAATCAGGCCCGCGAACTCCGCGCGGCTCCACCGGTAGCCCAGCATGACCGCCAGCGTGCGCTTGCCGGTCTCGCGGTCGGTCTCCAGGTCGCGGATGTTGTTCACGACCAGGATACACGTCGACAGGCCCGCTGCGCCGAGGCCGGCGACGACGACTGCTGGCGTGACCGTCCCCGGCGGGAGCGTCGTCGGGAACGCGCCCGCCACCTCGGTCACCGACTGGACGTAGTAGGTTCCGGTCACTGCGACCAGCCCGAAGTAGAGGAACACGAAGAAATCGCCCAGCCCGTAGTAGCCGTAGGGGTAGGGGCCGCCGGTGTAGAGCACGCCGGCGACGATGCTGGAGAGGCCGACGACGAGGATGGGGACGCCGCCGACGTAGACGAGATAGAGGCCGACGACGACCGCGAGGCCGTAGGTGGCGGCCATCGCGTACTTGACCTTCCGGGGTTCGATGAGACCGCCGGCGGTCACGCGGGTGAATCCCTCCCGCTCGTCGGTGTCGGCCCCGTTGACGGCGTCGTAGTAGTCGTTGGCGAAGTTGGTGCCGACCTGGATGAGGAGCGCGCCGACGAGCGCGGCGAGGGCGGGCAGCGGTGCGAAGACGCCCTCGTACACCGCCACCGCCGCGCCGAGGAGGACCGGGGCTGCGCCCGCCGGCAGCGTCTGTGGCCGGGCGGCCATCAGCCACGCCTGCGTGCGCGAGATGTCGGCGGTCGCTGTCATTGCACGCGAGTACGGACGCGAGACTCAAAGCGACTGTGGTTGCCGGGCCGTCCGGGCGGGTCAGTAGTGCCAGGGGTAGTCCCGGAACTGCGGCTCCCGCCCCTCGTTGAACGCGTCCCGCCCCTCGCTGGCCTCGTCAGTCATGTAGCCCAGTCGCGTCGCCTCCCCGGCGAAGACCTGCTGGCCGACCATCCCGTCGTCCGTCGCGTTGAACGCGAACTTGAGCATCCGAATCGCCATCGGCGACTTCCGCGTGATGGTGTCCGCCCAGTCGAGCGCGACGTCCTCCAGGTCCTCGTGGGGGACCACCTCGTTGACCATCCCCATCTCCGCCGCCTCCTCGGCGCTGTAGTCCTTCCCGAGGAAGAATATCTCGCGGGCCTTCTTCTGGCCCACCTGTTTCGCGAGGTAGGCCGAGCCGAACCCGGCGTCGAAACTCGCCACGTCCGCGTCGGTCTGCTTGAAGATAGCCTCCTCGCTGGCGATGGTCATGTCGCAGACGACGTGCAGCGAGTGGCCGCCGCCGACGGCCCACCCCGGCGCGACACAGACGACGGGCTTGGGCATGAAGCGGATGAGTCGCTGGACCTCCAGGATGTGGAGGCGGCCGACGCCCTGCTGGGCGGCCTCCTCGTCGTCATCGTGGTATTCATATCCAGAATCGCCACGGATGGACTGGTCGCCGCCCGAACAGAAGGCCCAGCCGCCGTCCTTCTCGCTGGGGCCGTTCCCCGTCAGGAGGACACAGCCCACGTCGGCCTGCTTGCGGGCGTGGTCCAGGGCGGTGTAGAGTTCGTCGACCGTCTCCGGGCGGAAGGCGTTGCGGACTTCCGGCCGGTCGAAGGCGATGCGGGCCGCGGGGACGTCGGTCCCGCGGTGGTACGTGATGTCGCGGAAGTCGAAGGCGTCGACGGCCGTCCACTCGTCGGGGTCGAATAGCTCCGAAACCATACCGGCCCTGAGTGTGGCCGGTGCAAAAAGATTCGCCGTCTCGCCGGGTCGCTCGAAGATGTCGCCGTGAATCGCGTTGGGGTCACTGGCCTGCGCCTGTCGTGCCCCGGTCATAGCCGGGCTGGTCGCAGTCAGCGCCGGCGTTGCCGACGGCGACGTGGATTTACACCTGGCTTCCTATCCCTGGACAGCAACGCTGTCGGGTGTCCCTGACCCGCCGTCGGCCGCTGTGACCCTCCCGGACGGACTCGATACTGACGGCTGCACGGTCTCGGCTTCTGGTCCGGTCCCGACGGCCGTTTCGGGCGCGGTCGAGGTTGTGGTGGCCGTCGCCGTGGCGGTGGCCGTCGGCGTCTCAGTCGCCGTTTCCGTCTGTGTCGGCGTTTCAGTCGCCGTTTCCGTCGGTGTCGGCGTCTCGGTCGGCGTTGCGGTCGCGGTTTGTGTCGCCGTCGCGGTTGCCGTCACTGTCGGCGTCTCAGTGGCAGTCGCCGTCGGGGTTTCCATCGGTGTCTCGGTTGCAGTCGCCGTCTGCGTCGGGGATGCGGTCGCTGTCGCCGGTGCCGTCGGTGAGGGTGTGGCCGTCGCCGTCGGCGTCTGCTCGACGCTGACCGTGACGGTCACCTGCGCGACCGGTTCGGCGATCTCCGCAGCCTCGCCGTCGGCGTGTCGCAGTGCCAGCGTGACGTCAGTCGGTCCGGTCAGCGGCTGGTCGAGCGGCACGACCACGTCCACCGCCTGGCCCGTCAGCACCTGTGAGCGGCCGAGAGTCTGGCCGTCGATCGACCGGGCTTCGACATAGTAGCCGTCGGGAATCCCCTCGTGGGCAATTCCGCCGAAGGTCGTGCTATCGACGCGCACGACGCTGCCGTTACTGACCTGGTCGCTCGCGGATATCAGCGTCGGCAGCGGGAGGTCAGGGTTGGACGGGGCGAAGGTCCCCCGCGGGTTCTCACGGAAGGCCCAGGCGTAGAGTTCGTAGTGGGATTCCATCGTCTGGGTGTGTCCGGGCGCGGGGCCGGTAAAGGACTGGTCGAACAGCGCCGGTGGCTCGCCGGCCGCCGATTCGGGAACGGCCCACTCCGCGCCGACGAGTTCGTACTCGCCCTGTTCGTCGAGCGTGTACAGCAGTATTTCGGGGTTGCGGGGGTCGAGTTCGCCGTCGAACAGCGCCTGGTTGACGAAGCGGATGCCGGTCGCACCCTGCTCGTCCGTCGCGAACTGGTGGGTGTCGACGTAGCCCGCGTCGAGCGCGGCGTCGACGTCCTCGAACCGCGAGAGTGCGTCGACGGTCGCTTGCGTGAGCGCCCCCGTGTAGTTCACCGACGCCGTGGTCAGCGCCTCGTCCGTCGCGCCGTCGCGGACCGCGACCGTTACCGTCGTGTTTCGACCGAGGACGGGTTCGAGCGCCAGGTCGCCGGTGAACGTCTCTCCCTGGGCGAAGGTCTCGGTTCTGTTCAGCGTCTCCTCACCCGCTTCGACGGTGAGGTAGAACGACTGACCAGCGCTGGCCGCCTCGACTGCCAGGGTCGACCCGTCGCCAGTCTGGTCGGGGACTGACAGCGTGGCCGCCGCGGCCGGCGTCTGGGTCACCGCCGGGGCGGCCGTCTCCGTCGGGGTCGAAGTCGGGGTTTCAGCCGGCTCCGGCGTCGGCGTTGCCGTCGGTGGCTCAGTCTCCGGCGGAGCCGGGGTCGCGGTTGCCGTCACGGTTGGGGCCCCAGTTGCCGTGGCCGTGGGCGTCCCGGTCGCCGTCGGGGTTGGACTCGCTGTCGGTGTCTCTGTTGCTGTTCCCGTCGGAGTTGCGGTCGCCGTCGGACTCTCAGTCTCCGTCGCCGTCGGACTCTCAGTCTCCGTCGCCGTCGGACTCTCAGTCTCCGTCGCCGTCGGACTCTCAGTCTCCGTCGCCGTCGGACTCTCAGTCTCCGTCGCCGTCGGGGTCTGAGTCGCTGTCGGCGTCGGGGTTGCAGTGCTCGTCACTGTCGGGGTCGGAGTCGCAGTCCCCGTCTCTGTGGGTGTCGCCGTCACCGTCTCGTTCTCCGTCGGTGTCACGGTCGCTGTCGGCGTCTCGGTCGGCGTCACGTTCGCACCGTCCGCGGGCGTCGCCGTCGGCGTCGCGGTGACTTCCGCGCGTTCGACGGTGTAGTTCACCGTCTGGTTGACGAGTTCGTCGCCGGTCGCGTTCGAACGTAGCTCGACCACGACGGTCGCGTTGTCGTCGAGCGGCGGGGACAGCGTCAGGTTCCCGCTGAACGTCTCGCCCGCCGGGAACGGGTCGGTGCTGTTCAGCGTCTCGCCGTCCTCGCTCACCACCAGACTGAACGGAATCGACGCCGTGGCGTCGTCGACCGCCAGCGTCGTTCCGTCACCGGACTGGTCGAAGACTCCCAGCGTCGCGGTCACGTTCTCTTCTCCCTCGGTGACGTTGTCGCCGTCGGCCGTGACGTTGTCCGCTTGCGTGACGTTCGGAACCGTCGAGACGGTGTAGTTCACCGCCGTCGAGTCGAGTTCCTCGCCAGTTTCGTTCTCGTAGACGCCGACAGTGACGGTCGCGTTGTCGTCGAGCGGCGGGGAGAGTGTCAGGTTCCCGCTGAATGTCTCGTCGGCGTCGATGACGGCCGTCCTGTTCAGCGGCTCGTCGTCGATGCTCGCTTCCAGGTAGTAGTCCACGTCCGCCGTCGCATTCTGGACGACGAGCGCGGTTCCGTCGCCAGTCTGATCGTCGACCGAGACCGACCCCTCTGGCGACGGTTCCGGCGCGACCACGGTGTACTCGACGCTCGCTGTCCTCAGGACGTCCCCGGTCTCGGCGTCCCTGACTTCGACAGTCAGGGTCGTGTTTTCGTCGAGCGGCGGGTCGAGCGACAGGTTCCCGCTGAACGTCTCGTTGGCGTCGATTGTCTGCGTCTCGTTTAGCGTCTCGTTGTCGAGGGTCACTGCGAGCGTGAACGCCGTGTCCGCGGTGGCGTTGTCGACGGCGAGCGTCGACCCATCGCCGGACTGGTCCGCCACGTCGAGCGAGGCGTTCGGTCCGGGACGAGTCGCGTTCGGCGGTTCGGTGGCGTTCGGTGTGCCTGTCACGTTGGCGGGGTCGAAGACGGGCACGCCGTCCTCGGTGTAGGGTCCGTCCTCGTCGCCAGCCGTGTCGACGAAGTCGAAGACCTCGTTGTCGTTCGTGTCGCGGTAGGCGACCACGTACACGGGCCCGCTGTCGGTCAGCGGGTCGGTCAGCGTGATGGTGACGTTGCGGGTCTCGCCGGGTTCGAGGTACCCGCTCGCGTCGACGATGCTCTCGCCGAGGGCAGTCGGGTCGAAGGTACTGTCGTGGACCGCGAGGAACCCGCCCTGCGAGAGGTTCGCCACCGTGACCTGGACCGCCGTCCCGTTCGAGGCGGTATCGCGGGCGGTCACGCTGGCGGTCGCCGGTCCCTCCTCGGCGGGGACGGTAACCGTCGCGCTATCGTCGACGGCTCCGGTGTCGTCCGTGTAGGCGTCGTCCTCGATGCCGCTGGTCTCGCTGAACGTGAACTGCTGGTTCCCGTCCGTATCACGGTGTGCAACGGCGAAGACGGTCCCGTTGCCGGTCAGGGGCTGGTCGAGGTCGATGGTCAGGTTCTCGGTCCGGCCCGGTTCGAGGTAGTCGCTGGCACCGATGACGCTGGTGAGGATGTCGCCCTCCCCGTAGCCGGCGTCACGAATCGAGACGAACCCGCCCTCGCTGAGGTTCACCGACTCGACGGTGACCGTTTCACCGGAGCTGGTCTGGTCGCGGATGGAGATGTTCGCAGTGGGACGCGGTTCGGGGTCCTCGATGCGGGCCCGCGTATCGTTCTCGGAGTTCGTGGCGACCTCGTCCGCGTCCTCGACGCCGGCCTCCGAGGCGGTGAAGGCCGACCTCGCCGCGCTGTCCCAGGCGACGTACTGCAACTGGGAGACCGAGACCCGCTGGGTCTGGGAGAGGACCCCCCGGCAGGCGCCGGTGGCTGCGCCCTGTATCTGGGTCACGGAGGCCCGTTGACTCTGCGAGAGTGCCCCGCTGGCAGCGCTCTGCGTGACGACCTGTACCTGGACGATTGTCACCTGCTGTATCTGGACGCCCCCGCTGGCCGCACCGAGTGCCGCCGCCTGTATCTGTTCGACTGTCACCTCCTGGCGCTGGATGAGTGCTCCCTTCGCGGCCCCCGTCGCTGCGAACTGTATCTGCGTAATCGAGACCCGCTGAATCTGCGTCAGTGAGCCTTCGGCCGCCCCGCTGGCGGCCGCCTGAACCTGCTCGATGGTCACCTCCTGGCGCTGGACGACGGCGGATGCGGCCCCGGCCGCAGCGCCCTGGGCGGCCCGCTGGATCTGGGTCACGGTGACCCGCTGGGACTGCCTGAGTGCGCCGCCTGCGGCACCGCGGGCGGCGGACTGCGTCTGCTCGACTGTAATCCGCTGGCGCTGGGTCAGGGCCCCCTTCGCCGCGCCGGAGGCGGCGGCCTGAATCTGCTCGACGCGGACTGTCTGTAGCTGGACGACCTCGGTTACTGCGCCGGCGGCGCTCCCCCGGGCAGCGGCCTGGACCTGCTCGACGCTGACGGTCTGGCGCTGGACGAGCGCTCCCGACGCGCCACCGCGGGCCGCGTACTGTATCTGCTCGACGGTGACTCGCTGGACCTGGACGAGCGAGCCCGCGGCCGCCCCTTCGGCGGCGTACTGGACCTGCTCGACGCTGACGGTCTGGCGCTGGAGCACCCCGCCATGGGCCGCGCCGAAGGCGGCGCTCTGCAACTGCTCGACCGTCGCCGACTGGGACTGCAGTATGGCCCCGCCAGCGGCACCGCGGGCCGCGTACTGTATCTGCTCGATGTCGACGTCCTGACGCTGCCGGAGTGCCCCTGCCGCTGCCCCCTGTGCGGCCGCCTGGACCTGCTCGACGCGGACCGTCTGCTGCTGGACGACTTTCCGCACCGCACCCTCGGCCGCACCGCGGGCGGCGACCTGAATCTGTTCGACGGTCACGCGCTGGGTCTGTCGCAGCGCCCCGGCGGCACCCCCGCGGGCAGCGTACTGGCGCTGCTCCACAGAGACGTCCTGTCGCTGGACCAGCGCGCCTTTCGTTCCGCCCATCGCCGCCACCTGAACCTGCTTGACGTTCACCGTCTGGGAGCTGACGAGTGCGCCGTGGGCGCCCCCGAGCGTGGCGTAGAAGACGTCTTCCGGCTTCGCGTCGCCCTTCTCTAGCGCTCCGAATGCGGCGCCCTGGGCGGCCTCCTGTATCTTGCCGACGGACGCTATCCCTTCAGCGGCAGCGCCGGCGGCAGCACCGCCAGCACCACCGCCCGCGGCCTGCTGAATCTGGGACACGTTCGCCCGCTGTGACTGGGCGAGTGCTCCGTGTGCGCCGCCGTAGGCGGCACTCTGGAGTTGCGTCACGTTCGCCGACTGGTACTGGGACAGCGACCCCGCCACGGCACCGCGGACGGCGCTCTGTCGCTGCGACACCTCGGCGGCCTGCGTCTGGATGGCAGTCCCGTGTGCCCCACCGGTTGCTGCCGCACGCATCTGGTCCGGCGTCGCGTCGGGCCACTGTGCCGCGGCCGCGGTGGCGGCGGCGATGGCCTCGTCGACGCGCGCGTCGTCGACGCTCGCACCGCGGTCACGGGCCTGCTGGATGCCCTGCCTGACACCCGCCTCGATTGCGGCCTGCTGTTCCTCGGAGAGCACGTCCCCGGGGTCGACCTGCGGTGACGCCGACCGGACGCTCGCCCTGTACGCGCCGTCTTTCGGCTCCGATACCGGTGCGATGGCGCCGTCGAGCGTCGGGGCATCGGCCGTCCCGGTATCCACGACCCGATTCCTGCCGTCGTCAGTCACTGCCGCCGGTGCGGCGACGGCCGGGCCAGCACTGCAAACAAGCGCGAGAACGAGGACCGCCGCGAGTGTCTGCCCCCCGCGGCCGCCGAAGTGGTCGGTGGTACCCATCAGTAGTCACTCGCTCTGACTGTCTGGAGTTCCGATAAAGAGTCTACTTACCGTCCCGGCACGCTCTCGTGCGGGATGTCTGCAGTTGCAACAGTCTGTCTACGGGGAACGAACCCGTTGGCTGTCATCTGGATGAGAGATGTGTCACCTATCCTCACAGAGCCCGGAAACAAGTCGATGGGTCCTGGGGTCGACACTGCATCGCCCGGTCACTGCAGCCAGCGGTCGGACGCGCGGTCGACCTCGACAGTGATGCGTCGCACCTCGCCGTCGGCGTCGAAGGTCACATCGCCGTTGTTGGCGTCGACGAGCCACTCCACCAGCCAGAGTTCCACCCCGAGGCCGTGTTCCAGCGCGGTTTCGGACCCGCCCGCGACGGCGGCGAGGTCTGCCTGTGGAATCGTCCGGCTGCGGTCCTCGACGCACAGGCTGACGGTGCTGGCTCCGGTTTCGACGGCGATTTCCAGGTCGGGCGCGGCGTCAGTCGAGCGCGCGCTCTCGACGATGTTGTCGACCACGAGCCCGAAACTGTGGTCGACGTAGGCCAGCGCCTCGCCGGGTAGCGCCGTCTCGATGGTCACGTCGGGGTAGGTATCGTCCAGTTCGGAGACTCGCCGTTCGACGAGTCTGGCGAGGTCCACTGGCTCCGTCGGGTCTCGGTTGGCCGTCGGCGGGCCGCTGGCTCGCCTGACCTTGTCTGTCAGCCTGACGAGTGACTCTATCTTCTCTTTCGCCCGGTCGATGGTGTCCTCGTGGGCCTGGTCCGTCGCCGCGTCGATGTCGTCCAGCATACACATGACGACGGTCATGTCGTTGCGGAGGTTGTGCCGCAGCACCCGGTTCAGGACGGCGTTTTGCCGCCGGAGGTCGAGCTTCGCCTGGTGGACGCTGCAGGTGACCCCCGCGAACGCGCCGGCGACGGCCATCGTCGACAGCGTCGTGCCCAGGAGCACAGACCCCGTCGTCGACAGCGGTGCCGCTGGCGTGCCGATTTCGACGCCGAACAGGACCAGCGTCCCGATGCCGAGGCCGAGCGAACTGCACTCCGCGACGGTCCATATCTGCTGGCTGGTCAGGTCGAGCCGCTGCAACCAGAACGCGGCTCCGACGAGGACGACGACGGGGACGCTCCAGGCGAGGCTCCACAGCGCGGCTCCCGGCTCGCTGCGCAGGAGCTGCCCGACCAGAACGACCGCCAGGACGACGCCCGTTCCGACGATGTAGCCCTCACCGAGGCTGCGTTTGGATACGTGCATGTGGGTGTCTCCGCTCCGGCCACGCCAGTCGCGTCCGCTCCAGTCTCCGACCGTGCCTGTGTGGGTGGTTAGATATCGCGTGTGATAATAATTCGGGTGGATGCGACAGTTCTGATAATGGCCGCTAAATTCCTTCAGAAACCCGTAAATACGGTATAGCTGGATTTTCGGGTTCCATCACAAACCCAACTATTACCAGATGTGATAACATAGCAGTTCTCGACCGGCCTGCGAGCGCGGTCAGCGCCACCCGTCGGGGAGTTCGTCGCGGTGGTCTCGAATCAACTGCAACAGTGAGGCGGCGGCGTCCCAGTTCGGCCCTCTGTTGATGTTTCCGGTCTCTCTGTCCCAGTCGATGTAGCCCAGCTCCGCGAGTTTCGGCAGGTGTACGTGGGTCAGCGTCGCCCGGAACTGTTCTGCGTCCGCTTCGGCGGCGGTCACGTGGTCGAGCGGGTCGACGTCGTCGTCGCGCTGTGGATTGTGTTCCAGCAATGCGACGAGTAGTTGCCGCCGGTATGGGTTAGCGAGCGCGCGAAACCGGTCTCCCCAGCGGTCCCCCTCCATCACTAACGTATCTGTGTGTCGACAGACTTAGCAATTCCGCTGACAACTCACCGGACTGTCGTTTTCGGGCACGTCTCGGCGCTGGTACCGACGGTCTCACAGGATGCCGTCCCGTGGTCCCCTTCTCCCGTCCGCGGGGTTACACCGCTCGAAACCCACCGACGTCAGTCCTCGACTGGTGCGAACTCCTCCGCCTCGGCCGCTTCCATGGCGATGAGCGTGTTCTCGACGAGAGTATGGATTGCCCGGCGCAATCGTTCGGTGACCGCCTGGTCGGAGATGTCCAGGGCGTCGGCGAGGTCTTGTGTCGATATCTCCCGGGGAATCGAATAGTAGCCACCCTCGACTGCCAGAACGAGTGTCTCCCGCTGGGCGGGTGTCAGCCCGTACCACGCGCCCGTGCCGGGACGAACCGGGTTGTAGACGCGGCCGACTTCGAGGGAAATGTGCGCGTTCGAACAGTACTTCTGGAACTCGCTGAGTGCCTCGTGGGTCGGAAACCGGAGTTCGAACTCCCACTCGGCCGGGGTTCCTTTCGCACTCAGTAACTGCCCCTGGCCTTCCATGACACCTTGAAAGAACACGTCCCGGGCGATGTTCCAGTCGAGCGAATACAGCCGTTCGTTGTCGTGGCGGCTCACCTCCACGATATCATCGACCGACGGGTGATTTTGCACCCGCTGCTCGAAGGATTCGTGCACCTCCTCGGTCACCGAAAAGAACGGGACTGCCTTCTCGCCGAGGGGCACCATGGTTTCGAGTTCGATTGTTGTACCGGATTCCAGTTCGAGAATGCGCCCGAGTTCGAATGACTCGGCGGGTATCCGGATGTGAGCTATGACGGCCATTCGTTTGGTCCTATCTTCTGTACGTGCCGGGTAAATAAGGGATGCTTGGTGTACCAACCGGCAACGAGATGCATGGTACACCAAGCACAACGGTAGGCATTTGAGTGTGGCCCACCTGCGGTGAGGTAGACCGAACGCTCTACCCGGAGAAGGCCTCGTCAGAGACGAAGAGGTCGCGGGTCGTTACACTCTTCGAGTCGAGGTCAGACGGCTCACTCTCCCATGACACGTGATATACTCACCGACGTTTCGATAGAAAATGCAGAAGAGTTCGAGGCTGTCCTCGCGGCCGCGGTCGAGAAAGCGACCGAAGCGAACGTCGACGTCCGCGGCGCGTGGGAGTTCCAGACGCGCGGGTCGACCCACGACTGGGAAGTCGAGATAATCGAACTGGCGAGAGACCGCGACGACGAGGAGTGAGTGGTCCCCCCTGCTGTCCACTGTGCCGAGGGTGACCGAAGCGTCCGACAAACCTGGAACTCCGGAAGCGTCTGCCGCTCCAGTGGTCAGAGGCTGAGCTAGAGCCACCCGTCCGGAAGTTCGTCCCGGTGGGTGTCGATGAGTTCGAGAAGCGGGGCAATTTCGTCCCAGTTCGGGCCTTTGCTAATCGTGTTGTCCTCACGATTCCACGAGATGTACCCCCTGTCCGCGAGTTTCGGCAGGTGGACGTGGACGAGTTCTGTCTGGAGGACCTCCGGCTCGTCCGGTGCTGGAATCACGTCGAGTGGGTCGCGGTCGTCGTCGTCCTGCGGATTGTGAGCTAACAGCGCGACGAGTAACTGCCGACGGTACGGGTTTGCAAGCGCATCTAATATATCGTCGAATGTCGACTCTCGCCCCTTGCTCTCCATACTTTCATATTGCTATCTTAACAAAAGAAGGTACGCGCTGGTACACCATGCTCGGGTCTCCGATACGACCAGACAGGTGCCCAGTTACTCACAAATTGGTCATATTCCCCGAACGAATAGGTGTTCTCGTGCGACTAATCCGGCGAAACCTATAAAAACGGAATGGGCTCGGAGGGATTTGAACCCCCGATCGGCTGATATCTCCGGATGCGCCTCGGAACTCCAGAGGGTCATCAAGGTGGCCGGTGATCAGCCGGCCACTCAGTATATCAGCTGGAGTCTCGTCCCAGGCGCGTAGCCTCTGGAGTCAGCCGCCTTCCCGGACTAGGCCACGAGCCCGCACTCCACCGTTGGACGAAACGGCCTAAAGGAATTTCGATTACTCCCGGTCGGTGTCCGACCAGTCGCAGTCCTGGCACTTCCATCCCGTGACGAACTCCAGCGCCGACGGCATGTATCCGACTTCGAGCACGTCGCCCTCGCACTCCGGGCACTCGCGGTCGGCGTCGCCAATCGGCTCCGCGTCCATCACGTCCTCACCCTCGATGAGTTCTGCGAGACTCTCCGGAGTGACCATCCGCCCCTGAACCACGCGGTTCTCTGCCATGCCCACGTATGCGAGAGCCGCGGCCCTAAGCCTTGCTGTCGGCTACAGCCAGGGGAGCTGTTCGTCGTCGTAGTCGCCGCCGTCGCTGCCGTCGACCCGCTCCTCGACGGGCCGGCTGCTCGGGCTGGTGTCGTTGGAGAGCGCGGCGGTGATGTCGATGTCGTCGGGTTCGTACTCCCAGTCGCGCTCGCGGGCCCGGCCCGGTTCGAAGGCGAACACCGCAGTCATGACGAGCACCGCCAGTGCGAGCGGTGCGTTGGCCGGGATGACGCCGAAGACCGACAGCGGGAGCACGCCGAGTGCGACCGCGCTCCCGAACCGGAAGCGGTCCAGGTGGACTGCGTTGCGCAGCCACGGGCTGACCAGTGCGACGACGAGCGCGAACGTGACGCCGATGCCCGCTGCCGCTGCCGCGCGAAGCATCAGTTCCGGTCGCGCGTCGACGACCAGCGCCGCGCCGGCGGGGTCGACGCTGGCGACGAACCCCAGCGCGACGATGACCGCCGGTCGGGGCAGGTACTCCCCGATGCGGGCGCTGGCGGTCCTCGCGGCGACTGCGAGGATGACGAGACCGGCGAAGCGCTCGAAGATGACGAGGTTCAACACGCCGGCGATGGTCGGCGCCAGCGCAGCCTCGACGACGGCGACGCTCGTCACGACAGCGCCGACGCCGAGGACGATTCGTGCCTGGCTTCGCGGCGAGTCGTCCATTTCGGCGATGATGACGGCGACCGTCGCGCTGCCGCCGAACACCAGCAGGCCGACCTGTACGATGCCGGTGATGCTGTCGAGCGCGCCCGCGAGCACGAGCGCGGGGAACAGGCCGTCGACCAGCGGGAGACACATCACGATAGCAAGCAGCTTCGTCGCGTCGCCGACCTTCCGCTCGATGGACAGCGCAATCGGGTGTCGGGAGCTACTCATCGCTCAGGGCCGGTGGCCGTCTCCCGAGGCCGGTGGGTGTTGCGGTACGAGCCTGTCCGCTCGTGGACCGAGGTCCCGCACCGGCGACTCCGCGTCGAAGTTGGGTCCCACGGAAAATGTATTCGTCACGCTCTCCGTCGAGCGCGACAGCCTGGCGGCGATACATCCGCAAGTGGGACCAGCGGAGTACATAGTCGTAAATATTGCGCCATCGGAGTAAAAATATTGTGTGAGAAGCGGCACCACACCGTACGCACATCCAGATTCGCGCGTTGTTTCTGGGCGGAATGTGTGAAATCGCCCATCGATTCCCGGATGTGTGCACCGGCGAAGTTCCTTCGAGGGAAGCGGTAGCTGCCCCCTGCGATTGTCACCGGCAGGACCCTCTGGTTTGCCCGTGGGCCATGTGTCGACGGGGCACGACTGGCGAATCTCGCAACCCTTTTGAGCGACGCCCGACGACGGTTTACATGGCGAACGAGTCCGAGCCCTTCTCAGAGAAACTCCGGGTGCCGGAGGCGTTGACATTCGACGACGTACTGCTGCGACCGAAAGAGAGTCACATCGAACCCGACGAGGCCGACACGGCCACGCGGGTCTCGAAGAACGTCTCGCTGAACGTCCCCGTGCTCACGGCGGCGATGGACACCGTCACCGAGAGCGACATGGCGATCGCGATGGCGCGCCACGGCGGCCTCGGCGTCCTGCACCGCAACATGACCGTCGACGAGATGGTCGCCGAGATAGAGCGCATCAAGCGCGCCGACGAACTCATCATCCGCGACGTGGTCACCGCCTCGCCGGACCAGACGGTCCGCGAGGTCGACCGAATGATGGAGCGCCGCGGCGTCTCCGGTGCCCCGGTCGTCAGCGACGACGGCGAAGTGCTCGGTATCATCTCCGGCACCGACATCCGTCCGTACCTGGAAGTCGGCGAGTCCGACGCCGTCAGCGAGGCGATGACCGACGAGGTCGTCACCGCCGGCGAGGAGGTCACGCCCCGCGAGGCGCTGGAACTCATGTACGAGCACAAGATAGAGCGCGTCCCCATCGTGGACGGGGGCAACCGCCTCGTCGGCCTCGTCACGATGGCCGGCATCCTCGCGCGCCGCGAGTACGACAACGCCGCCCGCGACGAGAACGGCCACCTCCGCGCCGGCGTCGCCGTCGGCCCCTTCGAGATGGACCGCGCACAGGCCGCCGACGAGGCCGGCGCGGACGTGGTGTTCATCGACTGCGCGCACGCGCATAACCGCAACGTCGTCGACAGCGCCCGCGACATCAAACGGGAGGTCGGGGCCGACGTCGTCGTCGGCAATATCGGGACCCGCGAGGCCGCCGAGGACGTCATCGACTTCGCCGACGGCGTGAAGGTCGGCATCGGCCCC
Source organism: Salinibaculum sp. SYNS191 (assembly GCF_037338445.1). Lineage (NCBI taxonomy): Archaea > Methanobacteriati > Methanobacteriota > Halobacteria > Halobacteriales > Haloarculaceae > Salinibaculum > Salinibaculum marinum. Next base: position 497,230 of record NZ_CP147838.1, on the reverse strand, counting down.
GGCTCCATCTGTACGACGCGCGTCGTCACCGGGGCAGGCATGCCCCAGATATCGGCTATCGCACAGGTCGCCGACGTGGCCGACGCCCACGACGTGCCGGTCATCGCCGACGGCGGCATCCGCTACTCCGGCGACGCTATCAAGGCCGTCGCCGCCGGCGCGGACGCGGTGATGCTCGGCTCCTACTTCGCCGGGACCGACGAGGCGCCCGGTCGCGTCATCACGATGAACGGCAAGAAGTACAAGCAGTACCGCGGGATGGGCTCCGTCGGCGCGATGAAATCCGGCGGCGGCGAACGCTACCTGAAGGACACCGAGGACGACGAGGACTTCGTCCCGGAGGGCGTCGAAGCGGCAACCCCGTACAAGGGGACGCTGGAATCCGAACTCCACCAGCTCGTCGGCGGGATGCAGTCCGGCATGGGCTACGTCGGCGCGGAGTCGATTCCGGAGTTCAAGGAGCGCGCGGAGTTCGTCCGCGTCTCCTCGGCCGGCCAGCAGGAGAGTCACCCCCACGACGTGGTCATCACCGACGAGGCGCCGAACTACTCGCCCGACGGGAACTGAGTCAGGCGAGGCCGTCGCCCGCTGTCTGACACCGCGGACTGCAGTACCCCGTCTCCGCGGCCTCCGCGCTCGCGTGTGCCTTGAAATCTCTACTACAGTTGTTGCAGTTCACTGTCTCGAAGTTCGGCATACACTCCCCGTTCGACGTGCAGCGCAAAATGAATTTCCCAGACACTTTCAAGTCTCGCAGACCGCACCGGCCACGTCCCGTAACTCTGAGATAGGACGCCGACGAACGACCGGTGATGACAGGGTACGTGGTCCGTCGGGTGGACGGCGAGGCGACGCTGGCGGACGCCCACGACGTCCGCCGGACAGTCTTCATCGAGGAGCAGGGCGTCTCCGAGGCCGAGGAGATGGACGGCAGGGACGACGAGGCGACACACGTCGTCGTCTACGAGACCGATACCGACCGCCCTGTCGGCACCGCGCGCGTCCGGTACGTCGACGACGAGACGGCGAAGGCCGAACGCGTCGCCGTCCGCGCCGAGCACCGCGGCGAGGGGCTGGGTCGACGGCTGATGGAACACCTCGAAGCCGAGGCACGCGAGCAGGGCTGTTCGACCGTCGACCTGCACGCGCAGACTGCCGTCGAGGAGTTCTACGCGTCGCTGGGCTACGAGACGGTCAGCGACGAGTTCCTGGAGGCCGGCATTCCCCACGTCGAGATGGAAAAAGAGCTGTAGCGGCCGCCTGCACTACTCCTCGCGCTGCTCCAGCCACTCGGCCAGTAGCGACCGGATGGCCGCCTCGCGGTTGTCCCGGTGGTCCGCAAAGGCCTTCTCGTCGATGGCCTCGAGTTCCTCCTCGGAGAGTTCGATAGCCACTTCCGGCATGTCGGATAGAACGTCGTTCATCACGTGAAGGCAGGCGGGTCGACGTCAAAAAGGTCCGTCAGACGGACGGCTGTCGTCCGTCGGAACCGGCCACCAGCGCGGCGGGGTTCGGCCGCGCGGCTCCCCATCGAGTCTGCCGGTGAACGGCCGGGGAGATTCGGCGTGTGCTGGCGAGGTGTGCCGTGGGTGCGGATACGAGTGCTCTCGTGTGGCGACCGAGTCCAGGCTCCCCGCGCTCATCCGTCGAGCGCACTCCGGCGGCCGTCGAAGTGCCGGCGCATCTCCTTTCGGTCGGTCTCGCGGGCGAACTCGACCGCGCGGTCACACCATTCTGTGGCCGTCTCGGCATCTCCACGCGTCTCACACAGGTCGACGAGTTCGTCGACGATATCGCGGGAGACGCCGGCACCCATGTCGAACGCAGCCTCTGCGGCCGCCGTCAGCCTCGACTGCGCCCGTTCGGGCGCGTCACGGGCCCGCGCGAGGCGGCCGAGCGCGTACAGACACCGCGCCTCCAGGTGCTGGTCGGCGCTGTCCCGAGCAGTCGTGAGGCTCTCTTCGAGGGCACTCGACGCTCGTTCGTGGTCGCCCCGTTCCAGAGAGACGATTCCCTCTTCGAGGCGTGCCAGACACGTCTCCCGGCGGGCGTCGCTGTCACGGGCGACGGTCAGACCCTCGTCGACGTACGCCGCCGCGTCGTCGTACTGTTCTCGTTCGCGGGCAACCATCCCCAGGTGGACGAGCGCGAGTGACTCCTGCGGCCGAGCGCCGGTCTCGCGCGCGGCGTCGAGGCTGCGCTGGAACTGCTCGGCGGCCGTCTCCAGGTCGCCTCGCTTTCGGTCCACGTTGCCCAGGCTGATTCGCAGGAGCGTCTCCATGGCTCGCGCCTCGATGTCGCGTGCGAGCGCCAGCCCCTCCCGGAGGGAGGAACCGGCAGTGTCGAGGTCCCCACGCTTGCTGGCCATCTCCCCCAGCGAGTGGTGGGCGTGGGCTATCCGTCTGCGAGCGCCGATGTCGCGGAACGCGGCGAGGCTCGCTTCGAGCCGTTCTATCGCAGTCGACAGGTCGCCCCGGTTCCCGGCGGCCGCGCCGAGGTTGAGAAGGGCCAGTCCCTCGCGGTGGCGGTCGGCCGTCTGTCGGAAGATGTCGAGGCTCGCGTCGAAGTACTCGGTCGCCGTGTCGAGTGACTTGCGGCGGTGCGCGACGGCCCCGAGATTCAACAGCGCCTTCCCCTCGCCGTGGCGGTCACCGACGTCACGAAAGTTGTCGAGTGCCTCCTCGAGGTCCGTCGCGGCGTCTTCGAGCGTCCCTCGCTTGTGGCCCAGCGCGCCCAGGTTCAGCAACACCGTCGCCTCCCCGTGTCGGTCGTCTATCTCCCGAAACAGCGACCGCGCCTCTCGGAGACGGTCCTCGGCCGTCTCGAGGTTGCCGCGCTCCCGGGACACTGTCCCCAGTTTGGTCAGCGCGAGCGCCTGCCAGTACGCTCGGCGTGTCGACGCCGTTTCTGAGGCTGTCTCGTCGGTATCGTGGACGTGAGCACCGGCCGGCGCGGAGGGCGTTGTCGAGACGCCGGTGGGGACGGCGACGGTCTGTGCCCGGTCGCGGAGCGTCTGGAACTCCCTTTCGGCCCGCTCGTACGCGCCGTGGACGCGGTTCATCTCCCCTCGCCAGTACGCCTGCTGGAGGTGCGTCTTCGGCGAGCAGGCGTCGGGGAGCGTGAGCGCACTCCCGTCGGTGTCCCCGAAAAGCGGCGCGAGCGCGGGGTTCGTTCTGCCGATGCCGAACAGGCGGGCGGAGACGTTGTCGGCCCAGGTCTCGGGGTCGGCAGCGATCTGGTGGAGGCCGGGCGTACGACCGTCGCGGTGACGCTCTATCCGGTCCCGCTGGTCGGGCCGGTCGGCCAGGGCCAAAACCCGCGTCAGACAGCGACCGAACCGCTCGCGGGCTTCCCCGTCGGGGACCTGCTCTACGAAGGTCTCCAGAAACCGCCGGGACCAGGTTTCGTGGCGGAGTCGATAGGTCGCCGGGCGCTGCGTCGGCCGGTGGCGACGCTGGTCGAACAGGAGTTCCCCTTCGAGTGCCGACAGCGCGTCGTCGACGGCGCCGAACTCGTCGTCTGCCGCGACTGCGGAGAGGTACGCCGGCCGCACGCTGACGCCAGCGACGTGGAGTGCGGCGCTCGTCACGGCGATGTCGAGCGCGAGCGTGTTCTCTCCGTCGGCGATGCGTCGATACGTCCGGGCGACAGCCGCGTCGAGAGCGGTCGGCGCGTCGCTCGCGGGGTCGTGATGGCGTGACAGCCGGTACTGAACGTGTACTGCGCTCCCGGGTGTGACGTCCGAAGCGTCGTCCCCGTCGGCTCCGTCGAGAGACGCGAACAGTTCTGCTCCCGAGATGCCGGGGTCGCCGACGAGCGACCGGAAGTGTTCGACGAATCGTTCGCACTCGCGTTCGTCGAACGCAGGCACGCGCACCTGCTCCAGCGCAGTCCGTCGGTAATTGTCGAGCCGAGGGTCGAGAGAGAACGTGTCGATATCCTCCCACTCCCGTGTCCGAGCGTCGAGCAGGAACGACACGTGTTCGGCGTCCTCGAGCGCCCGTACGACCCGAAACAGAGCGTCGGCCGACTCCCGGACGGCGTCCTCGACGACGACGAGGACGTCCGCCTCGTGCTGGCGGAGATATGCCTCCAGGAGTGCCGGCGCGTCGAACGGGTCGCCGCGTCCGTACGGACGGTAGAGCACCGACCCGAAGTCGCGGGCGTCCCACTCGGATGCGACGGACTGGCAGACGGTGCTCTTTCCCGTCCCCGGCGGTCCGAGGACGACGTGGTCGCGGCCCCGGGAGAGTCCGTCGAGGAGGCGTTCGGTGAGGTTCTGCCCGTCGTCGTCGTCGCGCCGGTGGACGGCGTGGCCCGCCCGGACGTCCGCGAGCGCCAGTCCCGTGCGCCAGCTCACCTCCGGCGGTGCTGCCTCGTGCGTGTCGCGGGACGCCGGCGAGAGACGAATGAATCCCGCTTCCGCCAGCGCGAGCGGGAGCGCGTGGCTAGCGTTCGGGCGCAGGTCTGCCCGCTGGGGCCGCTGGTGGCCGGTCGACCGGGTGGTCGGCGTGCCGTCCGTGAGTGCGGCGCTCAGCGCGGCGAAGTCGTCGGTTACAGCGTCCGCCTCCGACCGGACCGTCCCGAGGACGTCTGTGGCCCACTCGACGGCGTCGTCGGTGTCGTTCACCACGACACCGCGGACCGCGGTCCCGTCCTCGTAGACGACGAGCCCTGCCACCTCCCGTTTCCCGTGTGTCGTGAGGAAGACGCCGTAGGGCGGCCCGGAAACGGCGAACGCGGAGAAGTCGTCTGCGGCAGCCATCTCCGAGAGAATCTGTGGGTACTGTCCTTTCAGCACCGTCAGCAAGTCCGGGTCGAACAGCGCCTCGCTGTCGACGCCGTCGTCGACGACGACCCGGTGCCAGACCCGGAGCAGGTGGGTGTTGACGAGCGTCGGGAGGTACGCCCGCACCGCGTCCGCGCCGCGGACCCGCTCCGAGATGGCTTCGAGCGGTCGAACCGGGATGTCCTCGTCGGCGAGTATCGTCTCCGCGCCGGTGAGGAACTCGACCGGCGGCGCGTGGGACTCGGGAATCGGTGCGAGCAACTCCCGCGAGTCGAAGATAGCCCCCATCGCGGTTTCGTGGCGGCGGTACTGCTCGGCGGCCATCGTCCCGGCGACGCTCGCCTCGTAGCCCCCGTCGCGTTTTCCCACCAGCCCTGCGTCGCGGAGTTCCCCGAGCGCACGCGTGACCGTCGAGCGCGACTGGCTCACCGCGTCGACGACGTCCCGCGTCGCCAGCGGCCCGCGCTCCGCGAGCAGGTCGATGAACTCCAGTCGTCGGGTGACCACCGCCATCTGCTCGTCCAATGTTGCGTCGTCGGGAGACACGTGTCAGGCGGTGAGGGGGGTGAGGACTTAAATAATCTGAACTGGCTCACGGTCCGGGCCACTGTCCCGCGGGGTGAGTTCTCTGTCCATCCGTCCGTTGGTGGATGCAGGATGAGAGACGATGCAGCCTGCAACGGCGACGCGCAACGTGACGAGACCGACGACAGACAGTGGTTCCGCCGGCGCGTGCTGGCGACGACCGCAGGCGGCCTGGCGGCACTGGCCGGCTGTTCGTCCGGCGGTGACGGAGACGGCGGGGAAGACGCGACGCCCTCGGAAGGTCGGACCGGCGGCGCTACCGACCCGGGTGCAGAAACGGGGACGGACGATGCCACGTCGTCCTCGACGGGGGAATCGCAGACGCCCTTCGAGACGGACACCGCCAGCACGCCGAGTCGGCTGACCGACCCCGGGATGAACGCCTACAATCGGTCCTTCGACGGGCCGGCCCCGGCGAGTGCCATCCAGCGGGCGTGGTCGTACGAGACCGAGAGCTACGGTGAGGTGCGGCTGGTCGCACACCAGGGCAACACCTACGTCTTGACCGACGCGGTCACGAAACTGGGACCAGAGGGCGAGAAACAGTGGCGGAAACGAATCGACGGCCTCACCGCCGGCCCGTACCTGATGGGGGACACGCTCGTCTTCGAGAGTGAAGAGCGCCGACTTATCGGCCTGGCCGCAGCGGACGGCAGCAGACGGTGGGTCAAATCCCATCCCGAGAACGCGAGGCTCCCCGTTCGACCCGTCGACGACGAGCGGTACCTGTTCGTCGTCTCCGCGGGTGGCGGCAAACGGAAGCTGGCCGAGTACGACGTCGCCGACGAGACCGTCGCTCGCTCCTCAACCGTCGTCGAGACCGGCGTCTCGGACATCTACGACGGCCTGACGTGGCGCGGGTCGAGCGACGCGTACCACTTCTTCGAGCCGACGACGGGTTTCGCGACGCGGTATCTCGTCGCCTTCAGCCGCGACGACCTCTCGAAAGCGTGGGAGGTCGAGACGGAAGCCCCCGGCCTCAACCCGCAGCAGACCATCGCGGGTGACGACCAACTGTACGTCAAACTGGAAAAGAGCGACGGGGGACAGACCACTATCGAGGCGCTGAGCCAGGCGTCCGGCGAGCGCAACTGGCGCGTCTCGGGCCCCGACACCCCCTACGCGTCGCTCGCTCCTGTCGCGGCCGACGGGACGCACCTCTACGTCCTCGGTGACGAACAAAAGACGGTGCGTGCCCACGCTGTCTCCGACGGCAGCGTCGCGTGGGAGTACACGACGCTGAATCCGATAACCAGCGCCACCGTCGCGAAGGGGACGCTGTATCTCTCCCTCGAGAACAGCAGCATCCTCGCGTTGGAAACTGCGAGCGGTGAGAAGGTCACGACCTACGACACGGAGCGGCGATTGGCGACGATTCTCACCGTCGGAAACCGGATGCTCGCTGTTCCCGGGACGGGACGGACTGTCGCCATGTACCGCCCGAACGCGTAAGTTCCAGCGTCGTTCAAATCCTCCGTGGCCGCGTCGCTCGTCACGTCCGTTCCTCGCAGAAGCGGGCCGGAAGGGATTGTGAACCACGCGAACACGGTCGCTCACTCCGTTCGCGCTGCGTGTTCTCTCGTTCAAATCCTCCGTGGCCGCGTCGCTCGTCACGTCCGTTCCTCGCAGAAGCGGGCCGGAAGGGATTTGAACCCTCGACCGACGGCTTAAGAGGCCGTCGCTCTGCCAGACTGAGCTACCGGCCCAGCAACAATCGCTTACTGTGGCCCGGTAAAATACGTTTCCTTTCGCGCCCTCGTTTCGGCCGGGACACCGTTCCATCCAGCAAACAGTACAGTTGCTCGTCACGTACTCGGACGGTAGCGGTCACTCCGCCCTCCGGTGCTCCGGCTTGCCCGTCACCTCCGAACCTGTGTGTTATAAGGGCCTTCACACCTACCTCTGATACACTAATGAGTGCGGGCACCGGTATCGCGATGGCTTCGATGTCTACGTATGCTATTCTCGGGTGCGGCAGCGTCGGCCACGCGGTCGCCGAAGAACTCGTCGAGGAGGGGAAAGACGTCCTCATAATCGACGCCGACGAGGGCCGTGTGGAGGCGCTTCGGGACCAGGACCTCGACGCTCGCCAGGACGACATCCGGGACGAGCGGGTCGCCGACGCCGTCGCCAGCCGCGACGTCATCCTCATCATGTCATCCGACGTCGAGGCCAACGCCGCCGCCGTCGAGCACATCCGGGCGCGCAGCGAAGACCAGTTCGTCGTCGCACGGGCGTCCGACCCCGTCTCGGCCGACCGGCTCACGACGCTCGGGGCGGACGTGGTCATCAACCCCTCCGCGGTCATCGCCGACTCCGCGCTGCGTGCGCTGGAGACCGGCGAACTGGAGCACAAGGCCCGCCAGCTGGGCGAGGTCATCGACGGGACGGAGAACCGGATGGCCATCCGCGTCCACCGCAGTCCCGACCCTGACTCCATCGCCAGCGCGGCCGCGCTGAAACTCATCGCGAGCAGCCGCGACGTGGAGGCCGACATCATCTACGAGGGCGAAATCGGCCACCAGGAGAATCGGGCGTTCGTGAACCTGCTGGGCATCGAACTCGTCCCGGCCGACGAGGTCAACCCCGCCGAGTACGACACCACTGCGCTGGTCGACCACGCGAAGGCCGGCGAACCCGACTCGGAGGAACGCGCCGACATCATCATCGACCACTACGAACACGAGCACGACCACGACGCCGAGTTCACCGACATCCGTCCCAGCGTCTCGTCGACGTCGACCATCCTGACGAAGTACATCCAGGAACTCGACCTGAGCCTGGACCAGCACGTCGCGACGGCGCTGCTCTACGGCATCCGCGCGGAGACGCTGGACTTCAAGCGTGACACGACACCGGCGGACCTGACCGCCGCGGCATACCTCTATCCCTTCGCCGACCACGACACGCTCGAACAGGTCGAGTCGCCGTCGATGTCCCCGGAGACGCTGGACGTGCTCGCCGAGGCCATCCGCAATCGCGAGGTCCAGGGCTCGCATCTCGTCTCCAACGCCGGGTTCATCCGCGACCGGGACGCGCTCACGCAGGCCGCCCAGCACCTCCTCAACCTGGAGGGCATCACGACGACGGCCGTCTTCGCCATCGCGGACGACACCATCTACCTCGCCGCGCGCTCGAAGGACATCCGGATGGACATCGGCCGCGTCCTCGAAGACGCCTTCGACGACATCGGCGAGACGGCGGGGCACTCGACGGACGCGAGCGTCGAGATTCCGATGGGCATCTTCACCGGCATCGAAGTCAGCGACGAGAACCGGGAGACGCTGCTCGAACTGACGGAGGAGGCGGTCAAGAAGAAACTGTTCCAGGCGATGGGCGTCGACGGCAGCGACGGCTCGAACGGGTCCTAGGCCGTCGCTTCCTCTTCCTCGTCGGCCTCGGCCTTCTGTTTCTGTATCCGCTCGACGATGTCGTTGACGATGATGACGTCGCCGACTGCCTGCACCCAGCGGTAGGGGACGATGACGCCGCGCGCTGACGCGGCCTCGCTCCCGAAGAGGTCCGTGTTGAGTTCGTGCAGCGCCAGCCCCGTGACCTCCTCAGCGTCCAGGTCGAGGCGGAGGTCCTCTACCTGACCGATGAACACACCGTTGTTCGTGTACACTTCCCGCCCGACGAGGTTCGTAATCTCCTGCGGCGTGGAGTCTCTGTCCATACACACGGGTGGCAGGGCGGCCTCTTAATTTTAGTGGGGTCGACGGGCGTCGAAAGGTCACTCGCCCGCCGGTCGCTCGTGTGACTGGCTCACATTTCGACGATGTGATTATACGGCATGGACTACTACCGGACGGTATGAGCGACTCAGATGCCGACGATATCGAGGCAATCAGAGAACGAAAGCGCGAACAACTCCAGAACGCGGCTTCGGTCCCCGAGGAGCCGATTCACGTGGAGGGTAACGACCACCTCCAGTCGCTGGTGGCCGACTACGACGTGGTACTCGTCGACTTCTACGCCGACTGGTGTGGCCCCTGCAAGATGCTGGAACCGACCGTCGAGACGCTCGCGGCCGAGACGCCGGCGGCCGTCGCGAAGGTGGACGTCGACGCCCACCAGGCCATCGCCCGGGAGTTCAACGTCCAGGGCGTCCCGACGCTCGTCCTCTTCGCCGACGGCAGCGCCGCCGAGCAGATGGTCGGCGTGAAGGACGAACAGACGCTCCGCCAGCTCGTCGACAGCTACACCTGAGCGGCCGGACCACCGCAAGGCTCATTCGGTGGCTGGACAAGTGTGCGTATGGCCGGGACAGTCGTTCACATGGCCTTCGCGGGCCTGCTGGCCGCCGCGCTCCTCGGTGCCGCCTACGACAGGCGGGCCGTGGCCGTCGTCGTCGGCGTCACCGCACTGGCGGACCTCGACTCCTTCGTCGCACTCGTCTCCCCCGGTAGTCACCGCGCCGTCCTCCACAACTTCGTCGTCCCGGCGGCCGCCGCCCTCCTGCTGTGGGCGGACACGTCGCTGCGCACCGACTCCCTCGTCCGCGGTCGGTACGGCCACTACGGCGTCCGCGTCGTGTGGGTGGCAATCGTCGCCTACGCCGTCTCCGCCGTCGGGCTCGACATCGTCCGCGGTGGCGTGAACCCTTTCTACCCGCTGGTCGACCAGTTCTACGTCCTCGACGGGAAGATAGAGCTGTCTGACCAGCGCGGCATTATCCAGACGTTCGTGGAGGTCCAGACCGGGTCGGGTGGCAGCGTCCCTGTCCCGGAGGGACTCGGCAGCACCGCCGACGTGAGCTTCAGTACCGGCGTCGATCCGGACCCCAGCGGCACGGAGACCGACCCAGAGCGCATCTTCCCGGTGGTCCGCGCGGGCTGGGAACTCCTGGTGCTCGTCGTCGGGACGGTCGTCACGCTGGCGCGCTTTCGCCTCCCGTACGGACTCGACGAGGAGTGAGCTACCGGAGACCGACCGCCTGCCGGGCCGTCGCGGTGTCTTTCAGGCCGCTGCCGGTCATCACCGCGACGACGGTATCGCCGGCGTCGACGGTGCCCCGCTCGCGCGCGGTCTCGATGCCGGCGGCGGCCGCGGCGCAGGCGGGTTCGACAAAGACGCCCTCCTCACGTCCCAGTCGCGCCGTGAACTGCTGGATGGCGTCGTCGGTGACGGTGACGGATGCCCCGCCGCTGTCCCGGATTGCCGCCCGCGCGTCGGCAAGGCGGTGGGGCGTGCCCACGTCGATGCTGTCCGCGCAGGTCGTTCCGTCGCCGTCTTCGGTGGGCCCGTCCTGCATCGACTCGTGGATTGCCGGGGCCCCTTCGGCCTGGACGCCGAGCATCCGGGGCGTCCCCTCGACGAACCCGAGGTCGGCGAAGGTCTCGAAGCCGGCCCACGCACCGGCTATCGTGCCGCCGTTGCCCATCGGCACGACCACCCAGTCGGGGGCCGCGGTCTGCTCGGCGAGTTCGTACCCCAGCGTCCGGGCACCGGCCGCCGTGTACGGCGAGGCTCCCGCGCTGCGGTCGACCCAGCCGTCCTCGCTGGCGCCCGTCCTGCAGCGGTCGTAGGCGTCGTCGTACGAGCCGTCGACAGCCTCGACGGACGCCCCGTAGACCAGCGGCTGGACCGCCTTCGCATCGGGAACGTCGTCGGGCACGAACAGCCGACAGGAGAGCGAACTGCGCGCGGCGTAGGCCGCCAGCGACGCGGCCGCGTTGCCGGTCGACGCGCAGGCGACCGTCTCAGCCCCGGCCTCGCGCGCGTAGGTGACGAGAACGCTGCTCCCGCGGTCCTTGGTCGACCCGGTGGGATTCGCCCCCTCCAGTTTCAGCGAGAGGTCGACGCCGAGGCCGTCGCCGAGCGTCGGCGCGTCCACGAGCGCCGTGCCGCCCTCGCCGAGCGAGACGGCGTTCGTCGGGTCGACGGGGAGCAGCGGCGCGTAGCGCCAGTGGTCGTCCGGGTCGCCGTCCTCTGGCTCGAAGTTCTCTCGGACGCGGCCGTGGTCGTGTACCAGTGTCAGGTCGCCGTCACAGGGATGGGACTGGCCGTCGGTCAGCACCGTTCCACAGTCCCTGCACTCGACTGCCGTACACCTGTTCATGGCCGTGCCCGCTGTCGTGAGGGACACTTTCCGCGGCGGGTATATGTCTTCCGGGACTCCCGCGACGCAATCCACGTCCTTCATGTGACCGCTCCTCCTCGTGGCGCGTATGTCGCTCCAGGTGCGTCAGCGACTCGGCGTCGCCGACGTGATGACGTTGCTCAACGCCGTGCTGGGGGTCGTGGCCATGGTCGTCGCCGTCACCGTCGGCCCGGTCGCTGCTGCCCAGCTCATCCTGCTCGCTGCCGTCGCCGACGGCCTCGACGGCATCATCGCCCGCTCGCAGGGCGGGACGGCTGTCGGGCCGCTGCTGGACTCTATCGCGGACATCGTCTCCTTCGGCACCGCGCCGGCGCTGTTCCTGTGGGCCGCGACGGAGGCTGTCATCGCCGATGCGGTCCCGGCGAGTCTGCCGATGTCGGAGGGGCTAGCGGTGCTGGCGGCGTCGGCCGTCCCGGCAGTCGTCGTCGTGTTCTCCCTGATACGGACGGCGCTGTACACCGTCCACGTCGGCGAGGACGAGGACCGTCCCGGCATCCAGAACACGCTGGCGGCCTCCATCCTCGTCGCGGCCTACCTCGCGGGGCTCACCGCCCCCGCCGTCCTGCTCCCGGCGGCCGTCGTCCTCTCGGTGCTGATGGTCGCGCCGGTTCCCTACCCCAAACTCCGGGCGCGGGACGCGCTGGTGATGGGCGTCGTCCAGGTCGGGGCAATCTTCCTGCCGGCCGCGTTCGGACGTGTGTTCCCGCGCGCTCTGTTGCTCGCTGCGCTCGCCTACATGACCCTCGCACCGCGGTACTACTGGGCGGAGTAGGGACGCTCGCGCGCCGCTGCCTCCCACCCGAAAACAGGAATTTAAGGCTGCAACCCCTACTCGTATCCGATGGCCACGTCGCCAATAACGGGCGAGTCGCCGCCCTCGATGCGCGGTGACTTCCCCCACCCCAGCGTCCTCGGTGACGCGTTCACAGTCTACGAGGTCGAAATCGACGACGGCGACATCCGCTACTACGGTGAGCCGCTGGGCGACGAGGAGGAGGTCGTCCGGAACGTCGCGCCCCGCTTTCGCAAGCGGGGATACCGCGTCCGGATGAACTACGAGACTGGCGAGTACGTCCTCGTCGCGACCGAGCGGTCGCTGTCCGTCGACGGGATTCCGTGGACGAACGTCGTCCTCTTCCTCGCGACGGTGGTGACCACGCTGTTCGCCGGCGCGCAGTGGTACGGCATCCCCGTCGCCGAGAACCCGATTTCGGTCGTGTACGCCTTGCCCTTCACCCTCTCCGTCCTCGGCGTCCTCGCGGTCCACGAACTCGGCCACTACGTCCTGAGCCGCCGCCACGAGGTCGAGGCGACGCTGCCCTACTTCATCCCGATTCCCAACGCTCTCGGCACGTTCGGGGCCGTCATCCGGATGAAAGACACCATCCCGGACCGCGACGCGCTGTTCGACATCGGCGTCGCCGGCCCGCTCGCCGGCCTGGCCGCTACCGTCGTCGTCACCGCGGTCGGCGTATCCCTGCCGCCGGTGGAGGTCGGTGCGTCCTCGATCATCACCCGCATCGAACTGGGCTACCCGCTGCTCATCCAGGGCATCGCGGCGGTGCTGGGCCAGCCGCTTGTGTACGACCAGCCCGGCGTCATCGTCAACCCCGTCGTCATCGGCGGCTGGGTCGGCTGTCTCGTCACGCTGCTCAACCTGATGCCGGTCGGGCAACTCGACGGCGCGCACGTCACCCGCGCGGTCATCGGCGACCGCATCGGGACCGTCCAGAAGCTCGTCCCCGCCTTCCTGTTCGGTCTCGCCGGGTACCTCACGTTCTTCGGCGACGGCCGCGCCGCCGGCATCTGGGTGTTCTGGGGTATCCTCGTCCTCATCGCCGCCCGCTTCGGTAGCGCCACGCCCGTCGACGAGTCCCCGGTCGGCTCGCGTCGCCGGGCCGTCGCAGTGCTGACGCTCGTGCTGGGCGCGCTCTGTTTCACGCCCGTGCCAATCGTCATCACGGGCTGACCACCGAAAGCGGGATTCCGACGGCGGCCCTTGAGTTGGCATGGACCGCAGTCAGGTCAAGGCCGCCTGGGAACGGGTCGCAGACGCCTACGCCTCCACGCGCCGCGCCGACGGCGAGGACGCCGCCCTCGTCGGCGAACTCTGCGCCGACCTCCCGGCGGACGCGACTGTCCTCGACGTCGGCTGTGGCGACGGCCGGCGGACGCTGGCGAACGTCACCGGTGCCACCGCTATCGGGATGGACGTCGCACGCCGGCAGGTCGAACTGGCCCGCCGGAACGTCCCCGACGCGCACGTTCTCCAGGGCGATATGCTCTCGATTCCGCTCGCCGACGACAGCGTCGACGCTGTCACCGCCTACCACGCCGTCTTCCACGTCGACCGCGACCGCCACGGCGAGGTCTACGACGAGTTCGCGCGCGTCCTCCGGCCGGGCGGCCGGGTGCTGATGACCGTCGGCTCCTCCTCGTACGAACAGGTCCGCTCGAACTGGCTGCAGAGTGGCGAGTCGATGTACTTCAGCACTCCGGGGATGCGGGGCACCCGCGACCTGCTGGCGGCCGCCGGGTTCGAGGTGGTCTGGGAGCGCCGCGTCGACGACCCGCTCGGAAGCACCGTCCCGTTCGTCCTCGCGGAGTTGACCGACTGACGGCTCCGGTGGCGTCGCTCGCGGTTGAGTACCAAAGGGAACGAAGGGGCAGGGGAGCCCCTGCGTGTGACACTACGGAGCCAACTGGCTCCACACCGGCATAACATCTTGGGGAAAATAAGTGTGTCTGACGCATATCAGATAGTATAACTGAAACAACAGTGGCGGGCTGCGCTACTCGTCGTCGTCGCTGTCGCCGTCGTCAGTGACTTCGGCGTCGTCGCTTGCCCCGCCGTCGCTCCCGGTGCCGACGAGCGCCTCCACGTCCACGGCGTCGTCGAGCAGTTCCGCCATCCGGTCGATGGCTGCCGGACTGCGCGTCCGGCCGGACCGGAGCGCCTCCTCGACCCTGTCGATGGTCGTCCGCGTGTCCGACTGGACCATCAGCACGGGGACGCCGTTGTCCTCGGCCTTGCCGATGACGGCGCTGGACGGTCGGTAGCCGCCGGTGAGGACCAGACACTCGACGCCGGAGGCTTCCAGCGCCGTCGTCTGGATGTCCGACCGGTCGCCGCCGGTGATGACCGCCGCGTTGCGCGTGCGCCGGAACTGGTCGAAGGCGGCGTTGCTGCCCATCGCGCCCACCGCGAAGCGTTCGACGAAGCCGTCCGTCGCCGCATCGGAGGTCAACATCTTCCCGCCGATGCCGTCCGCCAGGTCGGCGACGGTGATGCCCGCGAGCTTCCGGTCGCGCGGGAGCGCACCGAGCGACTCGATGCCGCGCCCGTCGAGGAACGGCATCGCGTCCTCGCTGAGGCCGTCGAAGTCGGCGTTCTCGATGGCGTTGAAGATGACGCCGTACAGCGAGTCGCCCAGGCTGTCCGCGGCCGCGAGTACCTGGTCCAGGTCAGTCGGGTCGCGGTACCGGCTCGTCAGCAGGACGTCGGCGTCGAGCAGTTCCGCGACGTCCGCGTCCGTCAGGTCGACGATGCCGCCCGTCCAGAGTTCGCCGCCGCCCTCGACGACCATCAGGTCGCGGTCCTCGGCCAGCGTCTCGAAGTTCTCGACGATGCGTTCGCGCAGCGCCTCGGGGTCCTCGCGGCCGCGGATGGCCGCCTGGACGAACGTCGGCGAGTAGACGATGGGCTCCAGTTCGTGCATCTCCGCGTCGATGCCCAGCAACTCGCGGGCGAGCATCGGGTCCTGGTCGCGGGTCTTGCCGACCGCGCTCTCCAGGCGGGTGCCCTTCGGTTTCATGTAGCCGACGTCGAGCCCGCGCTCCTGTGCGAGCCGCGCGAGCGCGATGCTGAGTGCCGTCTTGCCTGTACTCTGTTCGGTCGACGTGACGAGTAGTGTGTTCATAGCTCCTCCTGGTCGAGTGTCAGCCGCAGGTCCACCGCCGTGACACCGTCCGCTGTCGCGACGACGGGGTTGATGTCCAGTTCTGTAATCGCCGGGACGTCAGTGACGAGCTGGGAGATGCGCTGGATGACCTCCACGAGTTCGTCCGTGTCCACCGGCTCTCTGCCGCGTGCCCCCTGCAACAGCGGGGCCGCGTCTATCTCCTCGGTCATCTCGCGGGCCTCCGGTTCCGGGACCGGCGCGACGCGGAACGACGTGTCCTCCAGCACCTCCACGAAGATGCCGCCCAGCCCGAACATCACGAGCGGGCCGAACTGCGGGTCCCGCGTGACGCCGACGATGGTCTCCGTCGCCTCCTCCAAGTCTATCATCTCCTGGACCTGGACGCCCAGAATCGACGCGTCGGGCTGGTACTGCCGGGCGCGGGCCACCAGGTCCTCGTAGGTGTCCCACACCTCGTCGGGACTGACGCCGACCTCGACGCCGCCGATGTCGGACTTGTGGAGGATGTCCGGGCTGACGATCTTCATCACGACGTCGCCGCCGATGGACTCCGCGAGTTCGCGGGCCTCCTCCGGGTCGTCGACGACCCGGCCCGCCGGCGTCGGGATGCCGTAGGCATCCAGCAACTCCATCGCCTCGACGCCCAGCCGCGTCGAGTCGCGCTCGGCCGCCCGCGCGAGCACTTCGTCGCGCTTCTCCTCGTCCACCTCGAACGACTCCGGTTCGGTGTACTCCCTGTCCTGCAGGGTCGCGTACTCCTGGAGGCGGTCGAGGCTGTCGACGGCCCTGGCCGGGTCGAAGTACGAGGGGATGCCGGCGTCGCTGAGTACCTCTCGGGCGTCCTGCGCCGAGGTCCCGCCCATCAGCACGCCCGCGACGGGCGTGTCGTGGGCCTCCTGCAGGCGGGCCGTCTGCTCGGCCAGCCGCTCGAAGGACAGCGTCGCCGTCGGACAGGCGAGCACGATCGCCATGCCGACGTTGGGGTCGTCGAGCACCGCGTCGATGGTCCGCTCGAAGCGCTCGGCCGGCGCGTCGCCGATGATGTCGACCGGGTTGTAGATGTTGGCCCCGTCGGGCAGGAACTCCTCCAGTTCCGACAGCGTCTCGTCGCGGAACTCGGCCAGCGACAGCGAGGAGTCGCCGACGGCGTCCGTCGCCATCACGCCGGGGCCGCCGGCGTTGGTCACGATGGCGACGTTCTCGTTGTCCGGCAGCGGCTGGCCGGCGAGCACCGACGCCGTGTCGAACAGTTCCTGGACCGTCTCGGTCCGGATGACGCCGGCCTGCTCCAGGCCCGCCTCGTAGGCGCGGTCACTGCCGGCGATTGCGCCGGTGTGGGACGCGGCGGCCGACGCCCCCGCGTCAGTGCGCCCGGACTTCACCACGACGACCGGGGTGTCCTGTGTCACTTCGCGGGCCGTCTCCATGAACGCGCGGCCGTTGTCGATGTCCTCCAGGTAGCCCAGGACGACGTCGGTGTCGGGGTCAGCGCCCCACTCCTCGATGAAGTCGCCCTCGTCGAGGACGGCCTTGTTGCCCAGCGAGACGACGTCCTTGAACCCGATGTCGCGGTCGCTGGCCCAGTCGAGCACCGCCGTGATGAACGCGCCCGACTGGCTCATGAAGGAGATGTTCCCCGGGTTGGCGTTGAGCGGCGCGAACGTCGCGTTCAGGCCGACGCTGGTCGACATCACGCCGACGCAGTTCGGCCCGACGAGGTTCATGTCGTACTCCTCGGCGATGTCGACCAGTTCGCGCTCGCGGGCCGCGCCCTCGCTGCCCGACTCGGAGAACCCGGCGGTGATGACCACGACGTTCTCGATGCCGTGTTCGCCGGCCTCCCGTACCGCCTCGACGGCGATGTCGGGCGGGACGACGATGACGGCCACGTCGACCGGTGGCACCTCGGCAACCGAGTCGTAGCACTCCCGGCCCAGCACCGACGACTTGCTCGGGTTGACGGGGACCACCTCCCCCTCGAAGTCGTCTACGAGGTTCTGGAACACCGCGTTGCCGACCGACCCTTCACGGTCCGTCGCACCGACAACTGCCACGCGCTGTGGTGCGAATAGCGTCGCTAATGTACCCATCAACTGACCTTCACCGTCCCTGCGCATATATGTACTGTCTCGTCTACGTCGGGGAAATTTTGCCACTTCCCGCCCTATGGGGCCTATGTCACGCGACCCGATGGCGGCTTTCGAGACCCGAATCCTCGCTGCCGTCAGCGACGACTCCGACATCCCACAGAACGCGTTGCGCGCCATCGCGAGCGCCCATCAGGAGCGTGTCCGCGACCTGCCCGGCGTGGACGACATCGTCTACGAGTGGCGCAACCAGTTCCACCAGGACCCGCTCGTCCACCGGACCGACGCCGTCTACGTGCTCGCGCTTCGACCCCACGTCTGGGAGGAGTTCGGGACGGCGCTGGACCTGAGCGACCGGGAACTGACTGCCCTCCGCGCGCTCCACGACCGCCAGGCGCGGTCGCTGGTCGACGACACGGATCGGTTCGACGGCGACGCCGCCGTGGTCCTCACCCGGCCCTGAACGACCCCGCCCCCGACTTCGACTACTCGACGTGTACTTGTGGGAACGAACACTTAGTTTTCTGATTGAGAAAATAATGTTCTCGGATGCCAGTCTTTAATATGGTCGCGGGAGTACGTGAAACACGATGAGCACTCAGAAGACCGTCAACCAGGAGTTCGGTACAGTAGAGGAGAGCGAGGCCCTGCGCATCGACGCGGAGAAGGCCGAGCAGATAATCGACGCGCTGAACGCGGACCTCGCGGACGCGTACGTGCTCTACCACCAGCTCAAGAAGCACCACTGGAACGTCGAGGGCGCGGAGTTCCGCGACCTCCACCTGTTCCTCGGCGAGGCCGCCGGCAACGTCGAGGAGGCCGCCGACGAACTCGCCGAGCGCGCACAGGCGCTGGGCGGGACGCCGGTCTCCAGCATGGGCAACCTCCAGGAGCACGCGACTATCGAGGCCGAGGACGAGGATGTCTACGACATCCGCACGTCACTGGCGAACGACATGGAGCTCTACGGGGACGTCATCGAGAGCCTGCGCGACCACGTGGAACTCGCCGAGAACCTCGGCGACCACGCGACGGCCCAGATACTCCGGGACATTCTGGTCGAGACAGAGGACGACGCGCACCACATCGAGCACTACCTGGAAAGCGATACGCTGGTCTCCGAGTCCACGATGCACTGACCGCCCGCGTCAGCGACGAAGCGGCACGGTCGTATCGGTCGAAATCCACCCCTCGGTATTCCCGCGTTCGGTGAATACCGTCCGGTCGGGCGAACTCGTGTGTGCGGTGATTTTGCTGCCATTCCCGCCGGAACCGTCAGTGTCACGGACTCCGCGCCGGTCGTCGGCGACTGTCATCGGTTGAGTTAGGTGGGCCTAAAAACAAAAGGATTTTGGTCGGCCTAAGAACGCGGTGCGCTCCCCGGTCCCCCGCGTCCGTGGGTCCTCCGACGGGTGGAGCGTGTCGCAGTCTTATGTGCGCTGGCCCCCTACGCGTCCCCATGAGCGAGACGGACGCGGACCTGCCGGCGCTTCTGTCCGAGTTGACCCGGTCGCTGGAGACCCTACAGGACGAACTGGAGCCGTCCGACCGGCGGGCCCGCCCCCCGACGCCGCGGGAACTCGCCCGCTTCACGAGCGAGGTCACCATCCCCGCCATCGTGCTCGTCCTCGAAACGAACATCCGGGCGCTGCGGCTCGTCCAGCGCGCGCTGCGGTTCGCCGACGGACGCGACGTCCGCCCGTCGGACGACGGCCCCCGGACCCGGCAGCGCGCTGTCGAACTGGGGCGCGCGACGCTCTCGCGGCTGGACGAGACGCTGACCGACCTGGGCGAGGCGCTTGAGGGCCGACCACCCGACGACGAGGCACGGGAACTCCTGACCCGCATCCGCGACATCGAGGACGACATCGAGGCACAGCTAGAGGCCACCGGGGCCGAAGCGGAGCCGGGGCCGGACGGTGTCGAGGTGGACGTCGACGCGGAGCTCGCGTCCCTGAAAGATGACGTGTCAGACGACGATGTAAACGAAGGTGACGACGACAACGTCTGAAAACGTGCTCCGTGACTGGCATTCCACGTGTAAAGCTTTTGGAGAAGTCCTCGAACGGTGTAAATCGACAGAATGAGAATCGACTGAGTGTGACACGTTGTCTCAAATTGTAATCTGATAAAAACGTTTTACTACCCGGACCACGTTTGCCACGATGGAGCATTCCATGCACACGAGCGAACGTGAGGGGGGAATCCGTGTCGAACTGTACGAACGGAGAGAGTTACCGCCGCCGGCACAGACGCAAGTCGACGAGGTCCACCACCAGCTAGACGCGCTCGCCGACCAGGGCACGATTGCCGCTGTCGAGCGCGCCGAGTGGGTGAAGCGGACGCCGGTCGACGACTGCAATCATGAACTGCGGGACACCTATCTGTCCTTCACGACGTGGGCCCGCGAGTCGGGCACACGGCTGACGCCGTTCTTCCAGACCCGCGAGTGTTTCACCCCGGACGAGGGTGAGCACACCGACTGGCTCGTTATGCCTGCGTTCTGTCTGGCTGTCTACGAGGGGGATACGCTGTCGGCAGTCTACCCCCACGCCGACGAACAGGGGACGCGAACCGTCCAGGACGGGGTCCAGGCCCTCCTCGTCGAGGACTCCGAGGACGGGGCACCCAAGACCGTGGCCGCCGACTGACCGCGGCCGGTCTCGCCGCCCATTCTTCGACGGTCGACGCTTCCATGACTGTCGTGTACGTCTGCTCGCAGCCAACTCGCTGTGACTCCTCAGCCTCGCCTGTCCTGTGACGCCAGCGTGTGCGGACCGGTCACTCGACGGGTTCGAACCGGAACCCGCCCCAGTCCTGGCTCTCCCGCGCCCGCAGGCTCGCTTCGGGGTCTCTGAGCTGGTCGACGTACACTGGCTCGACCGTGTCGCCGATTTCGACGGCTGCCGTCGTCCCGCCGAGCGCCCGGACCGTCTGGCCGTCGACGTCGAAGGCCACGATGGCGAGCGTGTTCGGCGCGCGGACCCCCGAGGGCGTCGCGACGCTCTCGGTCCAGGTGAGCACCTCCGCGGTCCGCTCCGAGAGGTCGACGGTCTCGGTCTGCGGTTCGCCGCAGTCGGGACAGCGGCCGTGACCGGGGTAGGTCAGGTGGCCGTTCGGACAGCGGTGGGCTGTCAGGTCCGACCCGTCGTCGCTCATGCCGCACCCGCCTCCAGCAGCGTCGTAATCACGCAGTTACCGAAGCCGCCGACGTTCGTCGCCAGGCCGCGCTCGCAGTCGACCTGACGCTCGCCGGCCTCCCCGCGCAGTTGCCAGTAGAGTTCGACGGCCTGTGCGACCCCGGTCGCGCCGAGTGGGTGGCCCCGCGCCTTCAGGCCGCCGGAGGGATTGACCGGCAGGTCGCCGTCGCGGGCCGTCGTTCCGTCCTCGGCCAGTCGCCAGCCCTCGCCGCGCTCGGCGAATCCGAGCGCCTCCAGTTCCAGCGGTTCCAGCACCGTCACCATGTCGTGTAGCTCCGCGACGTCGACGTCTGTAGGCTCCCAGCCGGCCATCTCGTAGGCCTGCCGGCCGCTCTCGGCGACGGCCGAAAGGGCCAGCGGGTCCGGGCGCTCGTGGACGACGTGGGTGTCCGTCGCGCCCGCGACGCCCGCGACGCGCACGTACTCGTCGGTGTACTCCTCGGCGACGGCGACCGGACAGAACAGGAGCGCCGCGGCCCCGTCGGTGACCGGACAGTAGTCGTAGAGCCGGAGCGGGTCGTTGACGACCGGACTCTCCAGTACCGTCTCCAGGTCGACCGCCTTCTGAAACTGCGCGTCGGGGTTGAGCGCGCCGTTGGCGTGGTTCTTCACCGCGACGCGCGCGAGGCTCTCCCGCGGCACGTCGTACTCCTCCATGTAGAGGCGCGCGGCCATCCCGCCGAACGCCGGCAGCGTCACGCCGTGTTTGTACTCGACGGGGTGGGTGACCGACGCCACCACGTCCGACGTCTCGGCGGTCTCGCGGTGGGTCATCTTCTCCCCGCCGACGAGCAGCGTCATCTCGCTGGCCCCGGAGGCGACCGACTGCCAGGCCTCGTAGACGCCCGCGGCACCCGACGCCGAGGTCTGGTCGACCCGCTCGGCGTAGGCGCCCAGTACGCCCAGGTCGTGGGCGAGCGCGTTCATCGTCCCGGTCTGGCCCTCCAGTTCCCCGCTCGCCATGTTGGAGACGTAGAGGTGCTCGACGGCCTCGCGTCCGACCGGCGCGTCGTCGAGACACGCCCGGCCGGCCTCCGCGAGCAGTTCGCGTATCCACGCGTCGCGCTCCCCGAAGGGGGTCATCGACGCGCCGACGATTGCGACATCCATACCAGGACGTCTGCCGGCGCGGTTGTGACGGTTTCGGTCGGATGGATTAGGCCGTCCTAAAAACCGCAAAAGGTTTTAGGGTGGCCTAAAGATGGGTGAGTAGATACGATGACCGGAACGCCGACCGACACGTGCGTGATAATCCCGACGATTCGGGAGTACGAGTGCGTGCGCTCGTACCTGACGAACGCGCGCGACCACGGCTTCGACACGGACAGACTCGACGTCGTCCTCGTCACGGAAGACTTCTGTGACACCGACGCGATGGAACAGATGCTCGACGAGGAGGGCGTCTCCGGCGAGGTGTTCGACGGCACCCGCCGCGAGGCCTGGCTCGACCGCCACGGTGCGGGCGAGTACTCGCACCTGATTCCGGCGGCCAGCCACGCCCAGACCTCCTTCGGGTTGCTCTACCTGTGGGCCGGCGACTTCGAGTACGGCGTCTTCATCGACGACGACACGCTCCCACACCCGGAGTTCGACTTCTTCGGTCGACACCTCCGGAACCTGCAGTACGAGGGCGAGGTCGAGTCCGTCTCATCGGACGAGCAGTGGGTCAACGTCCTCTACCAGAACGCCGACGAGCACGGCCTGTACCCGCGCGGGTACCCCTACAGCGCGATGGACGAGACCGTGGAGACGGAGACCACAGAGGTCGACGACGTGGTCGCCTCGCAGGGGCTGTGGACCAACGTCCCGGACCTGGACGCCGTCCGCATCCTGATGGACGGCGACCTGCAGGGCCAGGCCGAAACCAGGACGAGCGCCGGGGACTTCGACGGCGACTTCGTGGCCGCGGAGGGGCAGTACCTCACCGTCTGCTCGATGAACCTCGCCTTCCGGCGCGAGGTCGTTCCCGCGTTCTACCAGCTCCCGATGGACGACAACGAGTGGGACGTCGGCCGCTTCGACGACATCTGGTCGGGGCTGTTCCTCAAACGCGCCTGTGACGTGCTCGACAAGCAGATATACAACGGCGACCCGCTCTGTGAGCACAACAAGGCCCCGCGGTCGACGTTCTCGGACCTCACCAACGAGGTCCACGGCCTGGAACTGAACGAACACGTCTGGGAACTCGTCGACGACGCCGGTGCGGACGCGACGAACTACGCCGAGGTGTTCGCGGCCATCGCCGACCGCCTCGCAGAGGGCGACTTCGAGGACTGGGAGAACGGCGCCTTCCTCAACCACTGCGGCGAGTACATGCGCGACTGGCTGGACTGCCTCGACGTGCTGGCGGCCGCAGAGCCCGCAGCGGCAGGGATTCCCACGCCGGGAGACGACTAGAAAGGCATAAGTAATTTAGGCAAACCTAAAACAAACAATGACTGATACTTCGGATTCCGACGGCGAACAGACGGACGTTCGGGCGGGGCTCACGCGTCGCCGCGTCCTCGCTTCCACCGCAGCGCTGGGTGCCACGTCGCTGGCCGGCTGTCTCGGCGGCGGCGACGGCGGCGACGGCGGCGCGGGCGAGATTACCCTCGCGGACTTCCGCGGCTCCGGGCCGCTGGTCGACGCCCGCGGGCAACCGGGCGGGACGTCCATCGAGGACCTCCCGGACCTCTCCGGGGAGCTGAACTTCTACCTCGGCGGCGGCGAGGGCGGGCTCTACCTCGACCTCATCGAGCTGTTTTCGGACATCTACCCCGACTTCTCGTTCGGGCGGACGCTCGACTCCTCGCGGTCGCTCGCGAACAAACTCGGCCAGGAGGCCGCGGCCGGCGTCAGCCCGGCCGACGTGTTCATCTCCGTCGACGCCGGCTCTCTGGGCCAGGTCGCGGACGCGGACGGCGCACTCGAACTGCCGTCGGAGGTGACCAGCGAGGTCCCCGAGAGCCTCCGGACGAACCAGTGGGTCGGCATCGCCGGCCGCGCCCGCGCCGTCCCCTACAACACCGACCAGCTCTCGGAGAGCGACATCCCGGACACGGTGCGTGACTTCCCCCAGACGAGTGCGCTCGCCGACGGGATGGGCTGGGCACCCACCTACAGCGCCTTCCAGTCGTTCGTCACGGCGATGCGGCTCATCCGCGGCGAAGACGCCACTCGCCAGTGGTTGAACGACATGCTGGACCACGGCGTCGAGTCCTTCGACAACGAGTTCCGCGTCTCGAACCAGGTGGCAAACGGCGCGCTGACGGCCGGCTTCGCGAACCACTACTACGCGATGCGGGTCCGGAACCAGCGCCAGAACGCGCCAATCGAACTCACGTTCACCAGCGGCGACGCGGGCGCGCTCATCAACGTCTCCGGCGCGCAGATAGTCAACGGCACCGACAACCAGGAACTCGCGGAGAACTTCCTCCGCCATCTGCTCTCGGCGGAAGCGCAGGAGTTTTTCGCCACCCGGACGTTTGCCTACCCGACAGTCCCGGACGTGGCACCGGTCGGCGACCTTCCCACCATCGACGAACTGAACCCGCCGGACGTCGACCTCTCGGAACTGTCCGACACGGGGCCGACGCTGGCCCTGCTCGACGACGTCGGACTGCTGTAGCGGACTCTCCCCCACCATGGACACACCGGAACTCACAGACAACTCCCGCGCTGACGTGATTCGACACCGGATTCGGCAGGCGCTGCCGACGACGCTGACCGGTGTGTCCGTCCTCATCGCCCTCCTGCTTCTCTCGCCGGTCGCCTGGGTCCTCCTCCAGGCCGCGGCTGTCGGCCCGGACCAGGCCGTCGAGTTGCTCTGGAACGGCGACACGCTCCGCATCGTGACGAACTCGATGGTGCTGGTCGGCGCTGTGACGGCCGCCTCCATCCTCGTCGGCGTCCCGCTGGCGTTCCTGACGGTCCAGACCGACCTCCCCTTCCGCCGGTTCTGGACCATCGTTTCGGCCCTCCCGCTGGTCATTCCCAGCTACATCGGTGCCTTCGCCTTCGTCTCCGCCTTCGGCCCTCGCGGCGTCCTCCAGGGCGTCCTCGCACCGCTGGGCGTCCAGGAACTCCCGGAGATATACGGCCTGGTCGGCACCGTCCTCGTCCTGACGCTGTTTACGTACCCCTACGTCTACCTGACGACACGCGCCTCGCTGCTGTCGTTCGACGGCACCGTCGTCGAGGCGGCCCGCACGCTCAACCACACCCGCTGGGAGGCGTTCCGGCGCGTGACCCTCCCGCAGATCAAGCCCGGCATCGCCGCCGGGTCGCTGCTGGTCGCGCTGTACACGCTGTCCGACTTCGGAACGCCGGCGATAATGCAGTACGACGTGTTCACGCGGATGATTTACGTCTGGTACAACAACGCCTTCCTCGGCCGCGCGGCCCTGTTCTCGCTGCTCCTGCTCGGGCTGACCGTCGGCATCCTCCTGTGGGAGTCCCGTTTCAACGCGAGCCGCGAGGGAGCCCACGTCAGCGCCGGGTCGCGCCGGCCGGGACGCATCTCGCTCGGTCGCTGGAAGTGGCCCGCGCTCGCGTTCTGTTCGCTGGTCGCGCTGCTGGGTCTGGCGGTCCCGCTGGGCGTGCTGTTCATGTGGCTGTTCCGCACCTCGCCCGCGTACGCCGAGGGCGGACTGACCTTCGAACTCTCCTACGCGTTCAACTCCATCGGTGTCGCGGCGGCGGCCGCCGTCGCCGCTGTCGCGCTGGGGCTGCCGATCGCCTACCTGGCCGCCCGGAGCGACGGGTGGCTCGGTTCGCTGCCCGAGCGGGCGACCTACGTCGGCTACGCGATGCCGGGGGTCGTGCTCGGACTGGCGCTCATCTTCCTCGGGCTGAAGTACGTCAGCGCGCTCTATCTCACGGTGCCGCTGCTGGTGTTCGCCTACGTCGTCCGCTTCATCCCGCAGGCGGTGGGGACCATCGAGTCCTCCATCCTCCAGGTCGACCCGAAGCACGGCGAGGCGGCCCGCTCGATGGGTAACTCGCCGCTGCGGTCGTTCCGGCGGGTTGTCTTCCCCCAGATTGCCCCCGGCGTCGTCGCCGGCGGCGCGCTGGTCTTCCTGACGACGATGAAGGAACTGCCGGCGACGCTCCTGCTCCGGCCGCTGGGATTCGAAACATTCGTTACCTACATCTGGCAAGTACAGGAACAGGGATACTACGGGCAGGCGGCCGTCCCCGCGCTGATACTCGTCGCCGTCTCTGCCCTCTCGATGCTCATCATCCTCAAGGGAGACCGATACGATGTCACGTAACGAACCACGCCCCGCCGCCGAGCCCGTCAGTGCACGCACGGAGGACACCATCGCGACGGCCGAGACCGTCCTCGAACTCGACGGCGTGACCCGTCAGTTCGGCGAGGAGGCCGCCGTCGAGGACCTGTCGCTGTCGGTCCGGGACGGCGAACTCCTGACGCTGCTGGGTCCGTCCGGGTGTGGCAAGACCACCACTCTCCGACTCATCGCCGGCCTCGACCGGCCCACGACGGGGTCTATCACTATCGCCGGCGTCGACGTCGCCTCGGAGACCGGGTTCGTCGCCCCGGAGGACCGCGACGTCGGACTGGTCTTCCAGAACTTCGCGCTCTTTCCGCACCTCTCCGTCGAGGAGAACATCGCGTTCGGCATCGACGACTGGGACGAGGCCGACCGCGAGGCCCGCGTCGCTGAGTTGCTGGAACTGGTGGGGCTGGTCGAGCACAGAAAGAAGATGCCGACGCAACTGTCGGGCGGTCAGCAACAGCGGGTCGCGCTGGCACGCTCGCTCGCCCCGGAACCGGACGTGCTCCTGCTGGACGAACCGTTCTCGAACCTGGACGTGCGCCTGCGCGTCGAGATGCGCGAGGAGGTCCGGCGCATCCTGAAGGAGGCCGGCGTCACCGCCGTCTCCGTCACGCACGACCAGGAGGAGGCGCTGTCCATCAGCGACCGCGTCGCCATCATGAACGACGGCCACATCGAGCAGATCGGCCAGCCGGAGGTCGTCTTCGAGAACCCCGAGTCCCGCTTCGTCGCCAGTTTCCTCGGCCGGGCGAGTTTCATCACCGGTCGCGTCCGCGGCGACACGGTCGAGACGCCGCTGGGAACGCTCTCCACCGAGCAGATTAACGGTCCCCTCTCCGCCTACGACGGCGCACAGATAGACGTGCTCGTCCGGCCGGACGACCTGGAGGCGACGTCGACGGAAGAACCCCTCGCGGACGGCAGCGTCGTCCACCGGCAGTACAACGGCCCGAACTTCGTCTACCGCGTCGAACTGGACACCGGGGGCATCGTCCGCTGTCTCCACAACCACGTCGAGACCTTCGAACACGGGCAACCGGTCGCCGTCGACATCGTGGCCGACCACCCGCTCGCGTGGTACCCCACCGAGTGACATGGCCGCGCCCCGGGACCGGCTCGCAACTTTCTTGACTCCCCGACGCCTCGCTGCCCTGCTGAGTCTCGTCGCCGCACTCGCGGTCGTCGCCATCGCCGAGGGAATCTTCCCGTACCACACCTCCAACCACGACGAGGGGGTCTACCTCCAGCAGGCCGCGATGTTGCTGGAGGGACAACTGACGATATCGCCGCCGGTCGCCGAGTCCTTTCGCCCGTGGTTCTTCGTCGCCGACGGCGGCCAGCTGTACCCGAAGTACACGCCCGTCGCGGCGGCCATCTTCGCCGTCGGCGGCCTGCTCGGCTCCTACACCATCTCGCTCGGCCTGGTCGCAGGCGTCGCCGTCGCGCTCGCCTACGCCATCGTCGCGGAGGTGTTCGACCGCAGGACTGCCGTGGTCGCCGCCGCCCTCGTCCTCGCCTCGCCGCTGTTCCTCGTCGACGCCGCCGTCTTCCTGTCGTACGTCCCGACGTTCGCTCTCAATCTCCTCTTTGCCTGGGCGTACCTGCGCGCCGACCGGACCGGGGACCGCCGGTTCGCCGCGCTGGCCGGCGCTGCCGTCGGCCTCGCCTTCTTCTCGCGGCCGTTCACGGCCGTCCTCTTCGCGCTCCCGT
Organism: Salinibaculum sp. SYNS191; assembly: GCF_037338445.1. Classification (NCBI taxonomy): domain Archaea; kingdom Methanobacteriati; phylum Methanobacteriota; class Halobacteria; order Halobacteriales; family Haloarculaceae; genus Salinibaculum; species Salinibaculum marinum. The sequence goes on along the minus strand of NZ_CP147838.1, from coordinate 469,551 downwards.
TCGTCGCCCACGCCGTCTGGACGCTTCGGACACTGGCGCGGCCGGTCGTCGTCCGCCAGGTCGTGACCGCCGCACTTGGCCTGGCCGGCGTCGCGGTCACGCTCGGCTACAACGCCGTCGTCACCGGCGACCCGCTGGTCTTCCCCTACCAGGCCTTCGCGCCGCGGGACGGCCTCGGCTTCGGCCTCCGGCGGATTCTCGGCTACGAACGCGTCTACGACCTCCCGCTGGCTCTGGAGGCCAACGCCCGCGTGCTGTGGTCCTACGTGACCGAGTGGAGCGTGGCCGCCCCGCTGGGCGTGCCCGTCGCGCTCGGCGGTCTCGCGGTCGTCCTCTCCCGGTTGCGGACCGACCGCGACCCCTGGAAACTGACGCTTGCCGGGCTGTTCGTGACGATTCCGGTCGGCAACGTCTACTTCTGGGGGAACCTGAACATCCTCGGCCAGCTATCGGTGCCGACAGACGGTCTCATCTCCTTCCTCGGGCCGTACTACCACGTCGGCCTCCTCCTGCCGACGGCCGCGTTCGGGGCTGTCGCGCTCGTCGCCGTCGGCCGGCGCGTCCGGGCGCTCTCCCGCGACCAGTCTCAGCGGGTCCGCGTCGCCGTTATCGCCGCGGTGGTCGTCCTCGGAACGCTCGGCACGGCGCTGGCGGTCGGTGCCGTCGCCGACCCGCTGGCGGACAACCGCGAGGTGACCGACCAGTACGAGCAGGCCTACCAGCCCTTCGAGGACCGGGAGTTCGAGAACGCGCTGGTCTTGCTCCCGACGCCCTACGGCGACTGGCTCAACCACCCCTTCCAGGTGCTGCGCAACGACCCCGGCTACGACGGCGACGCCGTCTACGCGCTCCAGCACCGCCAGTTCGCCGTGGTCGACGCCTTCCCCGACCGGACGGTCTATCGCTACGCCTACCGCGGCCAGTGGACGCCCTACAGCGGGCAGTCGGTGACCCCGCGACTCCAGCGGGTCCAGGCCGTCGCCGGCGACAGCGTCACCGCGTCGCTGTCGGTCGGGCTCCCGCAGTACACGGAGGCAGTCGAGGTGCGCGTCTCCAGCGGCAGCGCGGGCAGCGATATCCTGGCGGGGCCGTCCGGGGACGCGCTCGCCCTCGATGCGACGGTCGCCGACGGCACGGTGACGGTCTCCTCGTCGGCGTTCGACGGGAACGTCTCGACGGCGGTGCGAGACAATCAGTCGGTGAAACTCACCGTCTTCGTCGACTACGGCACCCTGGGCTCGTTCGAGTACGTCGCGCGGCTGCCGGTCGAACGGAACTCAGGCGGGTACCGCGCGCTGACGCCACGACTGGAGGTGTGTCGCTCGCCGCGGCTCTGTGGCGGCGAGGCGGCGTACGTCCCCGGAACGCACCGCGAGGGCATCTGGATGAACACGACGCTGACGGCGGAGAACCTCGACCGATGACAGACTACGAACTCTCACGGCGCGACGCGATAGCTGCACTGACCGCCGCCGGCATCGGCGTCTCCGCCGGCGGTGTACTGACCTGGGACTACCTGACCGATGGTGACGAGCGCCCGCCCGACGTCACGCTCTCCGACGACGACCGAGCGACGCTGGACGCCCTCGCCGAGACGGTCTACCCGTCAGAGGTCTCCGGCATCCCGGCGTTCGTCGAGAGCTACGTCGTCGGCCGCCTCGACGACCACCCCGACCGCGAGGCGGAGATGGTCTACGCCATCGAGGAACTGGACAGCTACGCGGAGGAGTGGCACGACCGACCGTTCCGGGACCTCGACGCGGGGGAGCGCGACGACACGCTGGACATGATGGGACTGGACGTGACCGACCCGGACCCGGACGGCAACGGCGCCGAGCGAATCCGCTTTTACCTGCTGAACGAACTGCTGTTCGCGCTGTACGCGTCGCCCACCGGCGGCGAACTGCTCGGCCTGGAGAACCCGCAGGGCTATCCCGGCGGGACGGACAGCTACCAGCAGGGGCCCCCGTAGCTACCGGAGGCGTTCCTCGATACAGACCCGCAGAATCGAGTACGCGATCTCCGCACCGCCCTTGAACGGGTCGAGTTTCGTCTCGCCTTTCCGCTCGCTGTACTCGATGGGGACCTCGCGGACCTCGTAACCGCGCATCACCGGACGAATCAGCAGTTCCGCGGAGAGACCGGTGTTCTCGGTCCACTCGATTTTCTCGACAATCTCGCGGCGGTACGCGCGCATCCCCGTCGTCGTGTCGTGGACGCGCTCGCCCATCAGGAGGCTCGCGAGCGCAGCGAAGGCGTGGTTCCCGAGGCGGTTGAGCGCCGGCATCGTCTCCGCACCGTGGTAGAGACGGTCGCCGCTGACCACGTCACAGCCCTCGTTGATGGCGTCGAGGAAGTCCGGCAGGCGCTCCATCGGGTAGGTGTCGTCACAGTCAGTCGTCACCACGACGGGACGCTCGGCGGCCAGTAGCGCCGCGCGGACGGCCACGCCGTACCCCTGTGGCTCCTGTTCGATGACGCGGGCTCCGAGGTCCCGCGCTATCTCCGGCGTCCGGTCCGAGGACCCGTCGACGCAGACGATTTCCGCGCGCCCGTCCGTCACCCGCTGGACGTCCTCGATGACCGTCGCGATTGCCTCCTCCTCGTTGTACGTTCCCATGACGACGGAGAGGTCGTCGAACGTGAACTCCTCGGCCGCACGTGTGGTGTCTACCGCTGTCATTGGTTCCCCTCTCTGCTGGCAGAACTTGAGTTTTTAGGTTCGCCAAAAACAGTGCTGCTCGGTCGACACGTCGGTGCGAGAGGGCGGAGGAGGGCCTCAGCGGTCGCCGAAGACCGACCGGATGCGGTCGAGTCGCCGGCCGAGCCAGTCGGGGAACGTCTTGGCCAGTTTCCCGCCGACTGCCAGCCTGAGCGTCCCCAGGAGCCCGCCGGGGACGAACAGGATGAAGAGGATGAACACGATGCCGATGTACAGCGCCGGGTGGCCGACGATCCAGATGTCGACTATCTCCTCGACGCTGGTGCCGGGCAGGCCGGTGTTCAGGAGCCACTCCAGGTTGTCGGCGAGGAACTCCTTGATGCCGTTGTTGCCCTTCCCGCCGGCTATCTCCCGGAGGTTGAAATCGAAGAGGTAGCCGTAGAAGGGGCCGGCGAGCGTGCCGATGCCGCCGATGAGCGTCGCGACCAGCGCCTCGCCGGCGCGCTCGATGACGCCGAAGTCGCGGGCGGGGTCGCCCTGCTGCTGACTGACGGCAAAGAGCGCGCCGGCCACGCCCGCGAAGAAGGCGCTGATGCCGAACGCGCCCATCTTGTAGCGGAACGTGTCGTAGCCGATGGCCTTCGCGCGCTCCTCGTTCTCCCGGATGGCGACCATCACGCGCCCGAAGGGCGAGTGGATGAACCGCTGCATCGCGAGGTAACAGAGGAGGACGACGAGTCCGACGAGGTAGTACGACAGCACCTCGCCCTGGATGGCCGGGTTCGCCACGACGTAGTTCCCGATGAGCGGAATCGCGCTCAGGACGTCCAGCACAAGCCCCAGCAGCGGCACCTCGCCGAGCATGACGGGACTGTTGCGCAACGCGAACGGCCCCACCGGCAGCGTCAGCGCGTCGACGAACGGCAGGCCGATAGAGGGCGGACTGTCGAGCAGCGGGAGGGTCAGCCCTTCCGCGCCGAAGAACCCCTCCGCGGTGAACCGCGCCAGCTCGGCGAATCCGAGCGTGATCATCGCGAAGTAGACGCCGGTCAGGCGGAACGACACCGCCCCGACCAGCAGCGCCAGGACGATGGACAGCACGCCCGCGACGAGCATGAGGACCATAAAGGGCAGCGTCGCGGGAATCCAGCCCAGTAGCGGCATCCCCTCGAAACTCCCGGCGTAGACGCCGAGGACGAGGAACACGCCCGTTCCGAAGAACAGCGAGTGGCCGAAGGAGAGGTAGCCGGTGTAGCCGCTGATGAAGTCGAAGGACATCGCAAAGAGGGCCACCGTCAGCAGGTTCAGCATCGTCGACATCGACGGGAAGAGGAGTTTGCCGACCGTGGTTCCCTCCGCGCCGCCGACGTAGTGGTAGACACCGGGGTAGAGGACGAGAAAGAGGACCACCAGCAGGTGGACGGTGTGGTCGCGAGCGTAGGTTCCCAGCCAGCCTGGCAGGACCCCGCTCTCGGTGGTGGAGCTAATGGCCGCCCACCTCCTCTTCGCCGTAGAGCCCGGTCGGTTTCACGATGAGCATCACGATGAGCAGGATGAAGATGAGCATCGAGGGCAACTGGGCGAAGTCGCCGAAGTTGATACCAGCTATCTGCGTCTGGTTCGTGAACAGCGCGTTTCCGAACTGCGCGAAGATGCCCGCCACGCCGGAGGCGACGACGGTCCCCTTGAAGGTGCCGAGGCCGCCGACGACCACCACGATGAACGCGGGCAGCAGGGCTTCGGCACCGAGGGTTATCTGGAGCTTGTAGACCGGGTCCCAGATGAGAAAGAGCCCCGAGACGCCGGCCAGCCCGATACCGACGCCGAAGACGAGCGTGAACACGCGCCGGACGTTGATGCCAAGTGCCTCCGCCATCTCGGAGTCCTCGCTGCCGGCCCGGATGAACAGGCCGTAGCGGGTCCGGTTGAGGAACAGCCAGACGGCGACGACGACCACCGCGCCGACGACGAACTCGAAGATGTAGAGCCAGCGGACGGTGATGTCGCCGAGCACCAGGTTCTCGCCCTCGCCGAGGAACGCCGGCCCGTAACTCGCGGGCGCGGAGTAGACCCGGTAGGGGTCGATGTCCCACAGCTGCAGGAGGATTGTCAGGAACTCGTCGAGGACCAGCGCCACGCCGAAGGTGAGCAGAATCTGGTCGATGGGCGGCCGGTCGTAGAGCTGTCTGATGAGGCTGAACTCGATGCTCGCGCCGAACATCGAGAGGACGACGAAGACGCCGAACGCCGCCATCACGAGGGCGGTGATCGCGCCCAGGCCGACGGCGTCGGTCGACGAGATGGTCAGGAGCACCGCGGCCCCCGCGAACGCGCCGTAGGTCGTCAGCGACCCGTGTGCGAAGTTGAGCACGCCCATCAGACCGAAGATGAGCGACAGTCCGCTGGCGATGAGCACGAACACGCCCGCCGTGCCCATCCCGCGGATGACGATTTCGGCGAGTTCCGCCGGACTGAACTGGAGAACTACGGATTCGAGACCTATCATGCTGAGAGATACTCCCTGAGTCGTTCGGATTCTGCAGATACCTCGTCGACGCTCCCCCCGTCGACGACCTGTCCGTGGTCGATGACGTAAAAGCGGTCCGCGAGGTCGAGCGCCAGGCCGAGGTTCTGCTCGACCAGCAACATCGGGACCTGCTCCGAGACGGTGTCGAGTGCCTCGCCCACGTCCTGGACGATTTGCGGGGCCAGCCCCTCGCTTGGCTCGTCGACGAGCAACATCTCGTTGTCGCCGACCAGTCCGCGCGCGATGGCGAGCATCTGCTGTTGCCCGCCCGAGAGCGTGCCCGCGTCCTGCGTGCTGCGTTCTTCGAGAATCGGGAACGTCTCGTAGGACAGGTCCAGCGCGTCCTGGATGCCGTCCTCGGAGGGGACCGCGGCCCGGATGTTCTCCTCGACGGTCAGCGCCGAGAAGATGCGCCGGTCCTCGGGAATCCAGCCGAGGCCGAGGTCCGCCACCTCGTTGGTCCGCTTGCCGACCAGTTCCTCGCCTTTGAACCTGACACTCCCCTCACGGGGCGGGGTCAACTGGAGGATGGTCCGCATCGTCGTCGTCTTCCCGACGCCGTTGCGCCCGAGCAGCGCGACGACTTCGCCGTCGTCGACCGAAAGCGAGACGCCCTCGAGGATGTGGCTCTCGCCGTAGTAGGTCTGGACGTCCTCGACCTCCAGGAGACTCATGCGACGCCCTCCCCGCTGGCCGAGTCGGCGTCGCTGTCCAGGTCGCCCTCCTCGTAGCCGCCGAGGTAGGCCTCCTGGACGTTCGGGTCGTTGCGGACCGCCTCCGGTTCGTCGTCGGCGATGACCGACCCCTGATTCAGGACCACGATGCGGTCGCTGACCTGCATGACGATGTCCATGTTGTGCTCGACCAGCAGGACCGCGTGGTCCTCGCTGACCTCCTCGATGAGGTCGATGATCTCGCCGACGCTCTCGGAGGAGACGCCGGCGTTGGGTTCGTCCAGCAGGAGCACGTCGGGGTCGGCGGCCATCGCGATGCCGACCTCCAGTTTCCGCTTCGCGCCGTGGCTCAGGCTGTCCGCGCGGTCGTGGGCGCGGTCGTCGAGGCCGACGCGTTCGAGGATGCGGTGGGCCTCCTCGTGGAACTCGTCGTAGGCGTTGTAGTTGCGCCAGAGGTGCAGCGACTTGCTGCTGTGGGCCTGTGCCGCGATGCGGACGTTCTCGACGACGGTGCTGAGCGGGAAGATGTTCGTTATCTGGAAGGACCTGTGGATGCCGAGGGAGGCGGTCTCCTGGGGGGAGGCGTCCGTGATGTCCTCTCCCTGGAACGTGATCGTTCCCTCGGTCGGTTCGAGCGCGCCGGTCAGCAGGTTGAAGAACGTCGTCTTCCCCGCTCCGTTCGGACCGATGAGCGAACACAGTTCGTCGGAGTCCAGCTCGAAGTCCACGTGGTCCGTGGCGACGATGCCGCCGAACCGCTTCGTGAGCCCTTCCGTCCGGAGCATATCAGGACAGGTCGCAGCTCTGCTGGTCCTTGGGCTGGGTCGTCTCCTCGGGGGCGTACGTCTGGACCGGGTCGCCGGGCTGGATGGCGGCGTTCCAGTACTCCGAGTTCTGGGTCGGAATCGCCGGGGCGACGGTCATGGCCGAGCGGGCCTGGTTGTTCCACTCCTGGAACTGGTAGCCGCCCTCACCTTTCATCGTCGTGTTGACCGACATGCCCTTCAGCGCCTCGCGGATGTCGTCACCGTTGGCGGACCCGCTCTCGGTGACCGCCTGGTCGATTGCCGACGCAGCCGTGAACAGGCCGGAGGTGAACAGGTCGGCGTTGGTGCCGTAGGCGTCGCGGTGGACCTGGTTTGCCTGGGTGTTCATCTCGTTGTCGTACTGGTTCCAGTGGTACCGCGTCGTCAGCGGCCCGAGACCGGCGCTCTCGATGGATTCGGCGGTGAGTTCGTCGAGATTGTTGTTCAGCACCTGGCCGAACGCGCCCGCGGCGATTTTCGTCGCGAAGCCGCCGACGAAGCGGAAGTCGTAGTCGTTGGCGAGGTAGGTTCCGAGCATCGCCGGGAGCGCTGCCACGGTGAACCCGCCGATGATGGCGTCGACGCCAGCGTTGGTCGCGTTCTCGAATTGGCCCGGCCAGTCGTCGGAGTAGTCCGCCGGCAGCGCCTGCGAGCCCGACACGGTGACCCCGTTGGCCTCCAGCACGCGCTTGTAGTTGTTGAACACCGACTCGCCGAAGCTGTAGTCGGCGTAGTAGATGTAGACGCTGTTGATGTCGTCGCGCGCGTTCGCGATGTAGCGGCCGCCGCTCTGTGCGTCCATCGCCACCGTCTCGCTAGCGCGATACACCGTCTCACCGCAGTTCGCCTCGCTGCCAGTCAGGCTGACCGAGGCCGCCGGGCCGGCCATGTACGGGACGTTCGACCGCTTGGCGACGTTGTTGGCGATTGCTGTCGCACTGGCCGAACTCGTCCCACCGGCGATGATGTCCGCACCGGCGTTCTGTACGAGGTCCGTCGCCTGGGACTGTGCCTCACCCGAGGCACCCTGGGAGTCCCGGACGTCGACGATGTATGTCGTGTCGCCGAGTGTGAACTCCGTCTCGCCGGTGCCGACCTCCGAAGGGATGTCCGCGCCGGCGTAACCGAAGTAGGTGTAGAATCCGCGGAGGGCGATGTTGCCGTAGGGGCCGAGCGCGCCCGACTGGGGCTGAACCATCCCGATGCGCACTTCCGCGTCCGGTCGGGACGCCGTGTCGCCACCGTCGCCGCCGTCGCTGCCGTCACTCCCGTCGCCACCGGACCCGCCATCGCTGCCGGACCCGCCGTCACCGCCATCACCGCCGTCACTTCCGTCGCCGCCGTCGCCGCCGTCGCCACCGTCTCCCCCGTCCCCGCCACAGCCTGCGAGGGCAATCGTTCCCGCCGCTCCGAGTGTGCTAATCACGCGTCTGCGTGTGATGTCATTCGAGTCCATGACGAACTAAAATACAGTAGATAATCATTAAAAAAACACTGGTTAATATGTGAGTCGCGGCCGTTCACTCAACGTAATATCACCATACGCTACCGGGAAAGTTCCTCTTTCTGACACCATACAATTCACAGCTAGACGACACTAGCGGTCGGGTTTAAGTCAGTCCGGGTCGCTCTCGGAGAGCACGCCGACGACGCCTTCGAGCACCTTCTGTTGCCCGCGGCGGAGGTTCTTCGAGAGCGCGGGTTTCGAGATGTCGAACTGGTCCGCCAGGTCCCCGAGCGTCGTCTCCCGCGGCGACTGGAAGTACCCGCCCTCGACGGCTGCGATGAGGGTTCGTTCCTCGACGTCCGTCAGTCCGCGACAGCTCTCGACGAGCTGTCTCGCCGAGTCGAGTGCCGCGACCACGTCGCCGACATCCGAGAAGCCGTCCTGGCGGCGGGAGACGACGGTGAAGTCGTTGTTTCGCTCCAGTTCCGAGAGGGTGATGTCTGCACGCACCCGCGAGTCGAAGCCGACGTGCCACTGTTCGGTCCCCGACTCGATGTAGAACGGCCCGCTGATGTAGCCGTCGTTGGCTCGAATCGTCTGCATCGCGTCCGTCTCGTCGATGGCGGTGTAGATGTGCGCGACGTCGTCCCACTGTCTGATGAGGGTGTACTCGGCCATGTGGGGGTGGTCGCGCAGCGCCGCCAGCCCCGCGTCCAGGCCGCTGCGGTCGCTCCCCTCGACGACCATCCGCGTCTCCAGTTCCCTGTTCGACGTGTCGAACTCCCACTGGAACGTCGAGAACGACACGTCGTGGTCGGCGGTGGTGTCGATAAAGGGGCAGTCGTACTGCTCCATCTCCATCGATATCTCGATCATCACTGCCCCGCCAGGAACGACCGGATACGCTCGTTGACGGCGTCGGCCCGCTCGATGAAGAACAGGTGCGACCCGCCCTCGTCGAACGTCTCGAACGTCGGGTCGGGAATCCCGTCGGCGAGCAGTTTCCCGTTGCCGACCGGGACGACCTGGTCGCGCTCCCCGTGGAGAATCAGCGTCGGCAGCGCCAGTTCGTCCAGGCGGTCGCTCACGTCGAAGGCCTCGACCGCCGCGCCCTGCCACTGGCGGGGCTGGTCGTCGGCGTCGGTCTCCAGCCGCCAGTCGACGATGTCCTCGATGAGGCCGTCGTTGGCCGCCCAGAACTCGTCGGTCATCGCCGGCTCCATCTTGTACCGGATGGCCTCGCGCTCGTCGTACTCCTCGGGCACGCCGAACATCCGCTCCAGGGTCGACTCGGGAATCGGCACCTCGTCGGGGCCGCCCGGCGTCGTACACAGCAGCGTCAGCGACGCCGCGCGGTCGTAATCGAGCGCGTACCGCTGTGCTATCATCCCGCCCATACTCGCGCCGACGATGTGGGCCGCGTCGACGTCCGCGTCGGCCAGCACGGCCTCCAGGTCCGCCGCCATCTCCCGAATCGTGTACGGACCCTCCGGGGCGTCAGAAGACCCGGTCCCGCGGTTGTCGGGCAGCAGCACGTCGTAGTCCTCTGCCAGCGCCTCGCGCTGCCAGCGCCACATCCAGCGGCCGTATCCCAGCCCCTCGACGAACACCACCGTCTCGCCGGCGTCGGTCCCGGCGCGCTCGTACGCCAGTCGGACGTCGCCGTTCTCCGCGAAGTGCATGGCCCCCGTTACGAGGGTCAACGTGTTGAATGTTTATGCTCGTTCGACGGGCTGTCGGGGAACCGCCCTACACCGTCTCGGCCGCCCGCAGGCCGGCCGCGTAGCCCGTCGCGACGGCGACGCCGCCCCCGGAGTTCTCCGCCGCGTAGTCGAACCCACCGAGGACCCTGCCAGCGGCCCGGAGGTTCCCGAACGCGGACACGTCGTCGGCTCCCAGCGGGCGCAGGCCGTCGTCGACGCTCACCCCGAAGCGGGCGAACGCGTGGTCGCCGAAGGGGTCGCGCTCCGCCCACTCCCCGCGGTCGTCGGGCGCGTCGACGTGGCAGTCGAACAGCGGCTCGGTCACGGTCGTTCGCGTGCTGGCGAGCCCGCCTTCCGCGAGTCCACCCGTTGCGAGGACGAACTGCGACGCCGTGACGGTCTCCCCGCTGGACAGCCGGACCGAGTCGACGTGGCCGTCGCCCGTCTCGGCTCCGGTCACGGTCGCCTCGCGCTCAACGCTGACACCCGCAGACGCGAGCGCCGCGTCGAACTGGCTGTCGAGGCGCATCCCGGGCACGCTCGGCGAGCCCGCCGGGACCTCGAACACCCGGACCTCCAGCGCATCTTCGAACTGCTGCCGTATCTCGCGGTGGCGCTCCAGCCCGAGCACGGCCGGGAAGCCGATTCGCTTCTCGCTGGACTGGTAGATTCGCGCCGACGCCGCGAGGGACTCCCGTGCGGGATTCCCGGTCGACGCGACCGGGTTCTCGTCGAGGAACTCCGCCATCTCGACGGGGTCCTCCGTCTCGCTGGGGAAATCCACGTTGAACCCGTCCACGCGGTACGGGACGACCGCTTCGAGTCGGTCCGCGGCGGGCGGGCCGTCGAACGACGGGAGTCGCTTGAATCCCAGCAGCGTCGTCTCGCGGCGCTCGCTTGCCAGCCCGGCCTCGACGCTCCGGGGGTACCTGCCGGTCGGTCGGAGCCGCCCGAACGCTGTCGGGACGAGCGCGTTCCTGTCGGTGTCCCCCCCGCCGTAGCTGTCGCCGACGACGTCGTCGAACAGCGCCAGGCCGTCCCGGAGCGTCCCTTCGCCGACCACGGTGTAGGGGTGCGTCTCCGGCAGGTCGTCCAGCGCCCAGAAGGGATTCACGAGCGGTCCCCGACCCCCGGGCGTGTATCCGAGCACGTCCACGAGGCCGCCGGTGTCGCGCAGGTCTGGTCCAGGCTCCGTTACCAGCGTGACGCTCGCTCCTCCGTCGGCGCGGGCGGCGGTGAGTGCGGCCACCTTCCCCGCCAGGCCGCCACCGACGACGCAGACGTCTGCTTCGCTCACTGTTGCCCTCCGCTGGCGGTCCCGACGTCCCCGCGCTCCCACGCCGCCCCGCTGTCGAACGCCGAGAGGTCGACGTCCGCCTGGTCCTCGTCGGGGCGGTTCAGCGTCGCCGCGTGGAGTTCGTAGGTCCGCATCGCCTCGGCCAGCTGGTCGCCCCACAGGGCGTGGCGCTGACCGGACCACCGCTCGTCGTACAGGTCGTCGAGGGCGCGGTCCATCTCGGCGACGTCGCTGAGCGGGTACAGTTCGCTCGCGAGGAGGTGACAGCACCGCCCGCCCTGGCACTCGCCCATGCCGGCGCGGGTCCGGATGCGGACCTCGTTCAGGTCGGTCCGCTCCCCCGTGCCGTCGCGCATCGCCGCCTGGACCTCCTCGCGGGTGACCAGTTCGCACTCGCACAGCACCGGGTTGGGGCCGGTCGTCTCCAGGACCTCCCCGGTCTGGGACCCCAGACGCTCCCTGCTTGCCTCCACGACCGGCGACGACAGGCCGAACTGCCCCCCGGCATCATCGACGACAGCCTCCGACTCGCTGCCGGGTAACGCTTCCTCGGCGGTCAGACAGGGTCTGTCGATGCCGAACTTCGCGCAGACGTGGTCGGCGACCCGCTCGGCCACCAGACGGCTCGTGGTCACCGTCCCCCCGACCACCGTCGACATGCCCCACGTGTCGTCGCGCGCCTCGTGGTCCAGAATCACGCACTCGTGGCTCCCGGTCCCCTCTCGGTCGTACCCGGAGCGGACGGTCCCGAAGGAGCGTATGGACCGCGTCTCCCGCAGCGACGGTACCACGGCCGCCGCTTCCTCGACCAGGCGGTCGACCTCCTCCCGTGTCTCGCTGATCGAATCCGGGTCCTCGACCGTCTCCGCTGTCGTTCCGACGAGGGTCTTCCCGTCGTACGGCACGACGATGTCGCCCTCGTCGCCTGGTCGACAGCGGGTGACGACCCGCTCCGTGGGACGGTCGTTCAGCACGACCATCGCACCCCTGACGTGTCGCAGGGAGAGGTCGAACCCCGCCATCGCCGCGACCTCGTCCGCCCAGGGGCCCGTCGCGTTGACCACGTAGTCCGCGTCTATCGCCGTCGTCCCGTTCTCGCCGGCGATCTCGACGCCGGCGACCGCGCCGCGTTCGTAGCGCACGTCCGTCACCGGCGCGTGCGTCTTCACCTCGGCACCGTAGTTTCTGGCCGATTTCGCGTTCGCGACCGTCAGTCGGAACGGGTCGACGGCCGCGTCCGGCACGAGGAGGGCACGCTCGACGGCCTCCCCCAGCGCCGGTTCGCGTTCCCGGGCATCGCTTCCCGACAGTTCTTCGGCGTCGATGCCGGCCTCCTCGCAGGCACTCTCCGTGCGCTCGAAGTACTCTGGGTCGTCGTCCGACAGCGAGACGACGAGGCCGCCGGTGTCCGTGACGCAGTGGGAAGCGACGTCCCGGAGGGTCGCACTCTCGGCGTGGCAGTCGGCCGCCGTCTCGGGGTCGGAGACGGCGAAGCGAGCGCCGCTGTCGAGTAGCCCCTGCGTCCGACCGGTCGCCCCGCTCGTCAACCGCCCCCGCTCGACCAGCGTGACCTCCAGCCCGCGCATCGCGAGGTCCCTGGCGAGACCGGTTCCGGTGACCCCACCGCCGACGACCAGAATGTGTGGCGTGTACCCCATTCTCTGGATACTGCTGTGTAGTCGACTCACTTATACTGACTGTTACCCGCTCCCGGCGGGCGGTCAGTCGCCGGACGCGGCCGCTCTGCGTGCGCCCGCGAGCGCACCGCGGACGACCACCTCGTCGCCCAGGTCCGTGACCCGGACCGGGGGTGCCTCGCCGACGACCAGTTCCGGCAGGCGTTCGCGAATCGGCGCGCAGATTGCGTCGGGGTTGGGAACGGCGACGCCACCCCCCAGCACCACGTCCGCGGGGTCGTAGGCGTGGACGACCGCCGCGACGCCGAGGGCGTTGTACCGCCCGATTTCGGCGACCGTCCGGGTCGCCAGCGGGTCCTCGCCCGCGGCGTCGAAGACCTCCCGCGCGGTCAGGTCGGACAGCGCGAGGTCCGTGCCGAGACCGGTCTCGTCGGCCAGGTGTCGCGCGAAGTCGGGGACGTTGGCACCGGAACAGAAGGCCTCCCAGTGACCCGTCCCGCCGCAGCCACAGCGCAGCGCCGAGTCCGGGTCCAGCGTCAGGTGGCCGACCTCGGCCGCGTTGCCCCGCTCACCGACGAGGAGGTGCCCGTCCACGAGCGCCCCGGCACCGAGTCCCGTCGAGATGGTGACGTAGACCAGGTTCTCCGGCGGGTCCGGTGCGGCGGCCGCCGCGCCGAGTGCGCCCGCAGTCCCGTCGTTGAACAGGCGCACGGCCCCGCCGGTCGCGTCTTCGACAGCCGCCACGAGTGGCACGCGGTCGACGCCGGGCAGGTTCGGCGGGTCAACGATTGCGCCCGCGTCCAGGTCCAGCGGACCCAGCGAGCCGATGCCGGTGCGGTCGATGTCCGCCACTGACACGCCGGCCTGCTCGCAGGCGTCGGCCAGTACCGTCCGAACGGTCGCGAGCAGGGTCTCGGCGTCGCCTGTCGGGGTCGAACGCCTGGCGTGGCCCGCGACGTCGTCGCCCCGGCTGACGGCCGCGCGGACGTGGGTCGCACCGACGTCGAGACCGGCGTCGACCGGCGTCACCGTTCGGCGTCCTCCGGGTCGTCGTAGACCACGCCGCGCTCGCCGTCGACGGTGACCCGGCGGCCGTCGAGCACGTCGTCCGGGAGCGGTGCGTCGCATATCATCGGGACGTCCAGTTCGCGCGCGACCAGGGCGGGGTAGCCGGTCATGCCCTCGTGTCCGTCGACGATGCCGCCGATGCGGGAGAGGTCGCCCTCGAACTCCCCGTCGAAGGACGGGGGCACGGCCAGGACCACCCCCGCAGGCAGGGCGTCGACGTCGCCGTCGCCGACCGGGTGGAGCGGCCCGGAGACCTGCCCGGCGACGACCGACCGGCCGGCGGCGAGCCGTTCCGAGGCGATGTGGACCTTGAGCATGTTGGCAGTGTCCAGCCCCTCCAGTTCCGTCATCATTCCCGCGAGCACGACCACCGTGTCGCCGCTCTCGGCGGCTCCGGTGTCGATGGCCGCCTGGACGGCGCGCTGTATCAGCGCGTCGGCGCTGTCCGTGGTGTATGTCACGCGTTTCGGGATGATTCCCCACGAGAGAGTGAGCTGTCGGCGCACGTCGGCGCTCGGCGTGGCGGCGACGATGGGGATGCTCGGCCGGTACTTCGCGGCCTTGAGGGCGGTGTACCCGGACTCGCTGGCGGCCACGACCGCCGAGGCCCCGACGTCCCGCGCGAGGTAGCGGGCCGAGCGAGCGAGCGCGTCGGTCCGCGTGTCGTCCGCCGGCGGGACCCGCTGCTCGCGGACCTCGTCGTACTCCTCGCTGCCCTCGACGTCAGCGATGATGCGGTGCATCATCTCCACGACTTCGACGGGGTGGTCCCCGACGGCCGTCTCGCCCGAGAGCATCACCGCGTCGGTGCCGTCGAGCACCGCGTTGGCGACGTCGGAGGCCTCTGCCCGGGTCGGCCGGCGCTCGTGAATCATCGAGTCCAGCATCTCCGTCGCGGTGATGACCGGGACCCCCGCACGGTGGCACTTCCGGATGAGTCGCTTCTGGATGATGGGCACGTCCTCCAGGGGGCACTCCACGCCGAGGTCACCGCGGGCGACCATCACGCCGTCCGCGGCGTCGACGATACTGTCCGCGTTCGCGACTGCGTCGGCCCGCTCTATCTTGGCGATTATCGGCACGTCGACGTCCCGTTCCTCCAGTTCCGCGCTGATGGTGAACACGTCCGCGCCCGACCGGACGAAACTGGCCGCGACGAAGTCGACGCCGACGTCGGCCGCGAGGTCCAGTTCCGCCCGGTCGGCCTCTGTGACCGGCGGCAGGTCCAGGTCGACGCCGGGGACGTTGACGCCGACGCGGCCAGCCAGGTCGCCCCCCGAGTCGACCGTCGCCGTCACCACGTCGTCGCGGACGGATTCGACCGTCGTCTCGATGCGGCCGTCGTCGAGCAAGAGCCTGTCACCCGGCGACACCGCGTCGATGGACTCGGTGAGGCCGAACTGGTCCCCGGTCGGAGCCGCGTCGGTGAACTCGACGCTGTCGCCGGGCTGGAGGGTCCGCCCCTCGTCGCTCGCGACTGCGCGGACCTCCGGGCCAGCGATGTCCAGCAGCACGCCGAGCGGCCGTCCCACGCTGTCCTCCACGTTTCGGACGGTCCGTATCAGTTCCCGGCGCTGTGCGGTCGAGCCGTGGCTGGCGTTCAGGCGGGCGACGTCCATCCCCGCGTCTGCGAGGCGCTCGACGGTGCCGCGGTCCATCGAGGACGGCCCCAGCGTGCAGACGATTTTCGCGTTGTCGCTCCCCCCGTTCGGGCGCACGTTCATTGGCCCTCACTCGTCTGTCGGCATCAATAAGTGTGGCGCGGGGCGGGACTGGCGGGGTACCCCTCGTCGTCTCAGGGGTGACCGACGAGACGTCGGGGGGCCGTCGCGACGACGGCCACCTGTTTGCACTCGCTATCGTAGTCGACGACGCCGAACTCGTCGAGTATCGGAAGGTGACGGTGGTGCAACGAGGCGAGCACGCGCCCCACTGTCGCTTCGGTCGAGGGCTGTCCGTCGAACTCCGCTCGCGCCACCTCGGTAGCGAGGTCCTCCAGTTCGAGCGGACCGGTCTGTCCCACGATGATGTTCAGAACGGTCCGTCGCCGTCCAGAGGCGAGGACCCTGTGCCGCTCGCTTTCGCTCAGGTCTGTGGCATACTGTGTCATGATTCTTGTTCCGACTAGCCGTCGTCGGGTCGGTGCCTACGAATCCCGAGGTGCCGGGTCGCCCTAACACACGTCTAGAACTGATTAGTGCTCGCGCGCGAACAATGCCTGCAGACTGTGGTCGAGTACGTACGCTTGCATGCCGGACGTGTACCGCTGTATCCCAGATAGGGCCTCCCTTTGTGCATCTCTGGACCCTCCGGCGGCGGAGGGTTGATAGCTACGGACCGATTCTCGACGGACGTGACAGCCGAGTCCTTCACCGAGACGCTCCGCGAGACGCTCGGGCTGTTCGACGCGACGGGCGCGCCCCGGACGACAACCGAGGTGGCTGCGGACCTGGACCTCGGCCGGCGGAGCACGTACGAACGGCTCCAGCGGCTCGTCGACCACGACCGTCTGCGGACCAAGAAGGTCGGGTCCAGCGGCCGGGTCTGGTGGCGACCGCGCCCGGTGTCGAGTAACCGCGAAAACATCCGCTCACCGTCAGAGCGGCCGCAAAGTGTCGATGACGGAAGCGCTGCTCTGGCGTCCCTCGACCGGTACCGGACGCTCGTCGAACACGTCCCGAACGGGGTCGTCGTGCTGGTCGACCACAGCCTGGAGTGCCTGGCCATCGGCGGCCTGACGCCTGCTGCTCCGGACGTCTCGCTGGAGGAACTGGAGGGGCGACACCTCCGCGACGTACTGCCGGGAGACATCGCCGAACTACTGGTCCCCCACTACGAGGCCGCGCTGAGTGGAGAGACCCGTTCGTTCACCAGCGAGTTCGGTCCGGAGACCTACAAGTTCCGGATGGTCCCCATCCACGACGAGGACGGCGACGTCTCCGGGGCGGTCGGAATGTCCCAGAACATCTCGGAGCACGTCGCACAGGAGGGAGAACTCCAGCGGCGCATCCAGCAGTTAGAGGTCATCTCGGACCTCGGACAGCAGGCACTTGCGGACCACGACCTCGATTCCCTGCTGAGCATCGTCGTCGGAGAAGTGGCCGATGTCATCGGTGCCGAGTACTGCAAGGTGCTGGAACTGGACCGGGGGGCCGAGGAACTACTGTTCCGACAGGGCGTGGGCTGGGAGGACGACGTGGTCGGGACCGAGACCGTCTCGGCTGTCGAGGACCGGTCCCAGGCAGCGCGGACCCTGGAGAGCCAGGAGCCGGTCGTGGTGTCCGATTTCGCCACAGAAGACCGCTTCGACGGCCCCGCGCTCCTGCGGGACCACGGCGTGGCAAGCGGCATCAGTGCGATAATCGGCCCGCCGGAGTCCCCGTGGGGTATCCTCGGCGTCCACGACACGGCCCCGCGGGAGTACTCCGAGGAGGACGTGAACTTCGTCCAGTCCGTCGCGAGCATCCTCGCCAACGCGTTGACCCGCCGCGAGGACGAGCGGGTGATGGCCCGTCAACGCGAACGCCTCGCCGCGCTCAACAACCTGAACCGCGTCGCCCGCGAGATAATCGAGGCGGTCGTCGAGCAGTCGACCCGGGCCGAAATCGAGACCACCGTCTGCGAGCGCCTGGCCAGGTCCGGTTCCTACGAGTTCGCATGGATCGGCGAGCCGGACGTCCACTCCCAGACGGTCGCGCTCCGGACCGAGGCCGGCGTCGATGGTTATCTCGACGACATCACCATCAGCGTCGACCCGGACGACGAGCGCAGCGGCGGGCCGACGGGTCGTGCGCTGCTGACCGGTGAGCCACAGGTGACGGCCGACGTCGCGGACACCGGCGACCACGACCCCTGGCGGAACCACGTCGAAGCCCACGAGTTCCGCTCGTCGGTGGCGGTGCCGCTGGTCCACGCCGGGAGTACCTACGGCGTCCTGAACGTCTACGCCGACCGGCCACACGCCTTCGAGGGCGAGGAACTCGCCGTCGTCACCCAGCTCGGTGAGGTGGTCGGGTACGCGATAGCGGCGACCGAGCGAAAGCGCGCCCTGATGAGCGACGACGTCGTCGAATTGCAGTTCAGAATCCGTGACCTCTTCGACAGCCTCGGCGGCACGGCCGCACCCGGCGGAACCGTCCGGATAGACGCGGCACTCCCGCTGGGCGACGACGAGTTTCTCGTCTACGGCACGGTCACGCCGGATGGCGTCGACGCGCTGGACGAACTCGTCGACCTCCTCCCGCACTGGCGGGAGGTCGACCTCGCGGACACCGGGGACAGGTTCGAACTCCGTCTCAGCGAGCCACCGGTGCTGTCGACGCTCGCCGCTCTCGGTGGGAGCGTCGAGGAGGCCGTCATCGAGGACGGGGACTACGAGATGCGCGTTCACGTCGCTCCGAGTGCAGACGTACGCTCTGTCATCGAGACCGTCTACGAGACGTACCCCAGCGCAGACCTCGTCAAGCGCTGCCAGGTCCGGCGGGAGACCGGCTGGTCGCCGGCCGAACGGCGCGACCCGTTCGCCGACCTCACCGACCGGCAGCGGACGGTCCTCGAAGCTGCTTACCACGGGGGCTTCTTCGATTGGCCGCGCGAGACTACTGGTGAGTCTCTCGCGTCCGACCTCGGCATCGCGCCGCCCACCTTCCATCACCACCTCCGCGAGGCCGAGCGACGCGTGTTCGATGCGCTGCTGTCGACGTCGTCGGATCGCTGCTAGTCGACCGACGTCCTGCGGGAACGGTGCGTCCCTACCTCTGGACCGACTCTCCATCGGCACTGTCGCCAATCCGGAGTTCGCGTGTTCCGGAAACACCCACTTTCCGACTAGCGTCAATTTCCGTATAGCGACATACAATTTATCTCTTCCCGCATTCGAGGCAGCCCCGCACTTTCATGTCAATTGGTAACACTCCACAAGAGCGTGCAAGTATTTGTTGCTTAGCGTAGGACATAAAACTCATTAGATATTTGTGATGGTAAGAACCGGACTTCGGTAGAAGGTCGACAAACTGAGCATCCGAGTGTCAGGACCTCGCTGGTCGGCGAGAGTCCACGCGGGCCGGCCAGCAGTGGACTGTTGAACGTTCGGCCCCACGGGCTGAGTGAGCGATGGTGTGGGTTCCGTATGGTAACTCGTCTGTTCACTCTGCAGTCGCGATGATGACGTCGACCGGCCAGACGTTCCACCGCCGGTGGCGCTCCCGCAGTTGGATGTCGAATCCCCCAGCCGCCAGGGCCTCGACGGCGTAGACCGGGCGACAGCCGAAGCGTTCGAACCCCGGAACGTGTTCGAAAGCCCAGTCGTAACCGCGAACGAAGGCGGTCGCCTCGGCGTGGCTTCGCTCCATCGTGACGACGCACAGTCGGCCACCGGGGCGGAGAATCCGGTGGAGTTCGGACACGACGGCAGCCATCTCCTCGCCCGCGAACAGTTCGAGGGTATCCTCGACGAACGCGACGTCTGCGACGCCATCGGCGATGGGGAGCGACCGCGCGTCGGCCCGGGCCACAGCCGCCCTCACGTGTTTTCGCCCGCTGATGCGCCGGTGCGCACGTTCGGCCATCCCCGCTGCGGCGTCGATACCGAGAACCTCGCCGTCAGGTCCGCTCAGTTCGGCGAGCGCCGTGAGCGCGCGCCCTGGTCCGCAGCCGATCTCGATGACTCGTTCGCCACCACGCAGTCCGAGCAGTTTCAGGGCACGCGCACTCGTTCCTGCCTCCAGCGGCGTCACGAACCAGTCGTAGAGGGACGCCAGCCGGTCGTAGGTGTCGACGACCGTCCGATTGGACGGTGCTGGTGCAGGGACCCGGTTCATGACACCTCGATACACTCGCTCGGCGCGTTTCCCTCTGGCGCTGGCCGCGAGGAGCGGAATCTGCCGGTGCCTCTTGGGCGTTCGACCCACCAGCGCTCGCCCGAGTCTGTTGGCCGAGGTCACCCCACCACGACGTGCAGCTGTGTTATATAAAAGGCCGGTGTGGCAGTGTCCTCGACACGTAACTCCGGGGGTCAGAGCTCTGAGGACCGGGTACGAAGAGTTACCTGCTCAAATGATGGCTAGTTGGTAAATTCTGGCAGTGGCCGAACTACATTCACAAATAAGTATTTTATCTGTGTCTGTAGTCTTTTGAACTGTAGTCTATCCTACTACTATGCAGAGATACACTCGCTAAGAACACAAATAATGTCCTTTAGCTGGGTATGTGGGGATAATTTGATGTGGGTGGCCCGAGACGCACCGGTATGGCCGCCGATTCCGACAGGGACACCTCACGGACAGTCGTGAAGACGTACGTGCCGGCGTACCAGCGCGAGGAGTGGGACGACCACGCCGACGAGCTCGACATGAGCAGAAGCGAGTTCGTCAAAGCGATGGTGCAGGCTGGTCGGCGCGGCTTCGAGGGGCGGACCGAACCGACTCCTTCCGACGGCGACGAAGACTCCGTCGAGGACGACACCGAACCGGTGCAGGCTGCCACCGCTTCTATCGAGGAGAGCGTCCTCGACGCCCTCTCTGCCGACGAGTACCTTTCCTGGGACGAACTCCTGGCAGCGGTCTCTGACGACATCGAGAGCCGTCTGGAGGACACGCTACAGGTCCTCCAGGCGGCCGACAGAGTCCGGTACAGCGGCCGACACGGCGGATACACACTGGAAGCATGAGCGGGGAACGACAGGTCGACCGGGACCCCGTGGCCTACTTCCTCGACGACATCACCTACCAGGGCAAGACCGAGCGGACTCGGACGGCCTACGAGCGGGTCCTGCGTGACTTCGAGTCCTACCTCGACTCGCGGGACCTGACGTTCGACGACGCGAACCACCGTGACTGCATGGCCTACATCCACGGACTCCGCGGGTCCGTCGCCGAGAGTACCGTCGCCACGTACGCCTCCTACCTCCACCGGTTCTACGACTACATGTCCCAGGTCGGGCGATTCGAGGACAATCCGATGTCGCTGGTCCTGGAGGAGATAGACGAATCGATAAACACCGACCCCGCCAGACGAGACATTTCGGTCCCGGAGATGGCTGCCTTCGTGGGAACCGTGGCACACCCGCTCGACCGCGCGGTCCTGGTGACGCTGCTGAAGACCGGGATGCGGGCCGGCGAACTGTGTAATCTCGACCTCAGAGACCTCGCGGTCGGTGCTGCGCCGGTCGAACTGCCGTCGCGGCCACAGATAGAGGCACGGCCGGATTCAATCTACGTGGCCGCCGAACCCGCCGAGGGGACCGAGTACAACGGCGAGCGCCGTACTGCGTCCAACAAGCGACAGCGGGCGACGACGGTCCCAGTGGACGACGAACTCGCCCGCGTCCTGGCTCGCTGGCTGGCGGTTCGTCCCGACCCTCGTTCCTCTGCACGGCCGCTCTTTGTCAGCACGAGCAACGAGTGGGGCAAGCGACTCACGCCCGATATGGTCCACCACATCGTCGAACGCCACGCCCGCGACAACGGGTGGTACAGCGAGGGCGGCGGCCCCGAGGAGAACGTCACTCCCCACTACTTCCGGCACTTCTTCACGACGCACCTCCGGGACAGAACCGGCGACCGCGGCATCGTCAAGTACCTCCGCGGCGACGTCGCACAGGACATCATCGACACCTACACCCACGACTGGGGTAATCGCGTCAGGGATGTCTACGAATCGAATATCTACAAAATCCTGTAAGTCGCCCAGTGGGCGGACTACCTGCAAGTCATAAACCGCATTCCACTATATCGAATGATTGGGCGTTCAGTCACAAGTTCCGAATGTAGAAATCTACAAAGCACCAACCGGCCAACAATATCTAAGTCATCACCGGCTCAGAGAAGTCCGATAGCCCGGTCAGGTCCCTCATTAGTCAGTATACTGTGATACTGTATAGAGGAGCGACGGCGATCACAAATTGAGATGAAACTCGCGTACTGAGACACCGAAGAGAGATGTACTAACAAGTCCATACACGTCATAACATATAACTCCCTGCGCGGCGAACGCCTCTCTATGAGCGGTTCAAGCTACGATAAGACGATTCAGTTCCGTGCCGGAGCCGAAAAAGAGGCTGCGGAGCTCCTTGATGAAATTCATATCGGCGGCGTCAATGTGAGCGAGCTTGCCCGGACCGGGTTGATCGAGATGCTCCGCCGGTCTCTGGACGAACAGGACGAGATCGCGGTCTACGAACGATACAGCCGTGGTGAGATCGATGAAGACGTGGCTCGGGTTCTCCTCGGTGAGAAAATCGACCAGATGGAAGCGGAGAAAGAGGCATTCGAGTCGGCAATGGAGCGGGACACCTCAACATTCCTCGCTGATAGCGATGGCGAGTGACACTCGCCACCCACTCCTGGCCGATACGAGTTCCCTGATTGCCGTTGCGAACACCAACCAGTGGGACGTACTGGCGGAGTCGCTCGCTCTCACGACCACGAACGTCTGCAAGCACGAACTACAGAACCACGTCAACTCGAACACGTACGCACCCGAAGGAAGCCGCGAACAGTACCTGAAACGAGGCAGCCAGCGCGTGCTCGATCACGTAGACGACGATTCCTCGTCGTGGTCATGCGTGACGGTCGTTCCCCGGCCACATGGGCCGGATGCGGGTGAAGAATCGCTGAAGCAGGAGCTTTCCGAACACGGTGACTCGTATCAGGTCGTCTCACTCCTCGATGGAGCCGCACGCCGGTCGATCAGGCGACTGGTTGATGACCATGGATACGATGTTGACGTTGTGGGACCGCCGTATCTGCTCTACGTTCTCTTCGATAACGAGTTCATTTCGAAGGCCGAGTTCTGTGAGGCGTCAGGCGAGATGATTCGGACGGAAGGGTGGACGGGATACGAAGTCGTCAAGAACGCGTGGGCTAGTATTCCTGTGGATTGTTCTGAATTCCTTGACGATGATGTTCTCCCACCCTGAGAGCTTACAATGCTGGAACGCTCAATACAGAGGGAACAGATATTTTGAATTTGAGAACATAACCGGATACATGAATAGGCGAGCCTTTTCATCACTCCTTCTAAGCAGCCTCACGCTTGGGGCTGGATGCTCTTCTCTTGGGAATGACACCCAACGTATATACAAACCGCAAGAGGTGGGGTCAATCGAATACAGCACAGATTCAGCCTCTGAAAGCAATACCACGCCGGAGGTTGAGTTCATCGCTGATGACGATCAAATCAGAATTACTGGTACAGCCGAATCGGGAAATCCATGTCACGAATTGGTTTTGGATTCACTCACCCATCACACAACTGAAAATATCCTCTATAGTCTCGTTGTTCCGGCGAAACTCGGATCTAGATGCCCTGACTCATTAGGCTCCGAAACGTACGAACTTGAGCTAACATTTGCCTCCGAATTACCACAAACGGTTCGAGCCGAACACCGGAATATATTCGGCGAGACGTTTTCCACGGAGGCGACAAAATAATAACAAGGTGTACCTACCCACTCCTCGACGCATCTCCACCACAGATCACCATCATGCCACTATTTGTCATGATATTTAAGCAGATACACTGAGCAGTCGATTCACCGCTATCCAACTTGAAACCAACTCCTTGTGAAGTGCTTCATGACGCCCTCATTCGTCGGAAATAGGCTGTCTGTTAATTGTATCTCCTAGTCAACTCATGCTGGAATTCATCGTTCAGTTCCGTCGTTTTCTGTCTGAGTGTGGTTTCGAATTCCTCAAGATGGTTTCCGAATTCGTCTTCTAATTTCCAGATTTGCTTCTGAATACGGGCGAGGTCTGTCAACTGCAACTCATCTGCTATGACTTGGCCTTTTGCGGTCAGCGGATGGCACTTCTGACCCTGATCATTATACACGGGATCGTCAGACACTAATCCGAGTTCTCTAGCGTCTTTGAGTCGGTTCCGTATCGTTGCTGAACTGATTTTCAGGGCTTCCCGTAGCACCACGAATCGCTTCGGTTCAGCCTGCAGCTCGGCTAATAGCATCACTCCACCTTTCTTCGAAAGGAACTCTCCAATCCGTTCTATCTCACTTTCGTCGAACTCATCGGGGGATGGTGCACCCGCCTCTCCCCCTGCATCATTGCGATCAGCCACTATTCACCTCGTTTGTACCAGTGCTATCATGAATCATGTGGTTCGACCTAAATCAATAGTTTAGATTGAACTCAAAGAGCGACTCGAACCAAAGTTTCGGAAAACATCCAAAGTTTCGTTTTCGCCACTCTAAACCCTTCAAAACTACCGAGTTCGTAGTATGTGGTGGAACGATTCGGAAGCAACACCCCATTGAATATGGTTCGAACTGAGCTACCTTGGTCTGTCTCATACCAGCCCATGTCTCGGATAATTCGAAGCGAGTCACTGACCGCTGACAAGGTGGGTCACCAGGAGTAACCGCTCGTGGTACGTGACGATCCCGCAGTCGCTGAGTCCATCGTTGTGCACGCAGAGTCGCTCTGCCAGCACGAGGACCACCTGTGGGACGTTATCAACCAGCTTTCAATACCCGTTGCCTCCCTGACTGACGAGCGTGACCAGACCAAGGCAGATTTCGAAACCGAAGAGATGGTTAAAGCCCATCTCTTCATGCGGATTCGCGGATTTTCCCAAAACGAGTTCGCTGACCAACTCAGCACCCGCTCGAACCTAATCAAGAGTGTCGAATTTGATGTAAATACCCTCGATGCGGCCCCGTCACAGCAGGACCTCTCGTATGCCTGGTGCAATTTCAGTGACGACACACAGAATATCGTCGAGGCCGCTGCAGAAGGCATTGGGCAAGTTGCTGTCGAGCACGACGTTATATCCGAGGCGCTTGTCCCGGTTCTTCCCGACGAGGAGGCGGACGAGGACGACGGTCAGACCGATAAAGAATACCAGAAGCAGAAGGCGACGAAGCTGATCAACCTCGCTCGCAAGCACGTGCTCCCGGAGTTCGAGACCGGGCGAGCGGCCCACCGGACCTACTCAGATGAAGCGATTCTGGATATGTTCGCGCGTAGAGTGGTATGCACAAGAACTGAATAGTAAACGAAGACGGGCGAGCAGCTACAGAATCGGTGGCTTCGCCTTGCTCGCAACCACTGTTCTGTAACGCTCTTCACTGACTATTCAATAGTTGCAGTGACCACTCTCTGCGCGAACAAGGGCAGCGCTCACTCCGAAGGCGAGTACGGCTGGCTCACTGACGATGACCTGACCTGCGATGATGAAACGTTCCTCCGTGCGATCAAGCTGATTGCCACACCTGAAGACGACGACGCACAGCCCTCACTCTCGGACTATGCTGAGGCGGATGCGATGCCGAAGATCGACCGTATCCGTGATGCCCTCATGGAGTCGTTCGATGCGGCGACGGAGAACGTCATCAATTCGATTCGCGGGGATGACCCGTTCGAGGACCGGAAAACCATCGCGGCCATCGATATCACGCACGAGCAGTACCACGTCTGGCCGTGGGAGGACAAGGACGCTGGAATCCCGAAACCCGGGTTCCCGCGCATGGTCAGTGGCTACAAGAAGGATGACGAATATTTGCGCGGCTACAAGTACGCCACGATCACGTTGGTTGGCGATAACGCCCCGATAATCCTCGGTGTTGAGCCTGTCAAGGAGAACTCGAAGTGGGAGCCGGACGGGTCGCCGTCGTACTCGAAAGGCGATATTGTTGCGCGACTTCTGGATAAAGCAGAGCGGTTCGTTGATCTCGATGAAGTGCTGTTGGACCGCGGCTTCTACAGCAACGCTGTCTATGCTGAAATCGATGATCGTGACCTGCTTTACACGTCGCCTGTCCCGAAATACGAAGACGACTACACGGCGATCAAGAACATCGAAGCCCACGATGACGCGGACGCAGCTGTGAAGCACGATGTTCCGTTCGGCCAGAATGGCGAGGTCCACCACACTGCGGAATTTCTGTACACGCCGACTACGAGTGACGATGCGGACGGGAACTACGCTGTGTTCGTGACGAATCGAGACCGTGTCGAACCGGAAGAGATCGACAAAGTCTGCAACACGTATGATCGTCGGTGGGATATCGAGAATCAGTTCAAGTCCGTGAAGAGTTTCCTGCCGAAAACATCGTCGAAGGACTACCGGGTTCGCCTCTGTAAGTTCGTGCTGGCCTCGCTCATCTACAACCTGTGGCGGCTGACCGACTACCTGCTCAAGGTGGCGATGGACGAGGATATTCGGTCGCCGCCGGTAATCACGGCCAAGACGTTCGTGCGAGCACTCGGTGAGTTCCTGCGAGACATCGGATAATACAGCTTTCTGCGTTCCGAGCCCGAAAATCGTGAGCGGCAGCACTGTCCAGTTCGGCGGATTCTCCTCATTTAATTACTTGATAGTTGATGATTAGGATTCGTTTCGCTTAGTCGTCCTCGTTTCAGGGCGAGATTGGGTGATGAAAATCCAGCTATTGCGAGATTCGTTTGTAGCCTTTTAACCGTTCGAAAAATGTGTCAGTTGCGAATGCCCCGCTGAGCGTTCACGGATTACCTGAACGACGACCTGCCGATTCTGCCGAGGGATTTCGTCCTGTCCATGGATTACGTCGAGGACACGGCCCGGAACATCTACCGGGCGATGCGGAAGGGCGAGCCCGGTGAGGAGTACCTCATCGCGAGCGAACCGCGCAGGTTGGACGAGGCCTTCGACATCGCCGAGGAACTCACGGGCATCGAGGCACCGCGGTCGGTCCCGGGGAGCGTGTTCAGGTGGCTCGGCCACGCGATATCGGGCGTCGAAACCTTCACCAGACCACCCGCAGGCTTCGAGAGCGAGTTACTCTACTTCTTCGACACCGGGGACGTGCTCGTGGACAATTCGAAGGCCAGGCGGGACCTCGATATCGAACATCGCCCACTGCGAGAGGCGGTCAGACAGTACCTCGAATGGGAACTGGACCAACAGGACATGCGACCGCTCGTAGAGATGCAACACTGACGAAATCTGCCGGCGACACCCTACTGGGGAATCGTCGAGTCACGCAGTCTCGTCGGACAGCGACTCGCTGGCCCCGCCCTGGTCGAGGTTCGCAAACAGCGTACTCAGAATCGTCAGCGCGAGGGGGCCCGCGATGAACCCGACGAGACCGACGGTCAGACCGCCGCCGACGAACCCGACGAAGTACAGCGTCTGTGACAGTCGCTTCGGGTCGTCGAAGCGCGCGCGGGCGAGGTTCACCGTGAACGTCGGCAGTGCGACGATGAAGAGGCCGCCGAGGACGGTGACCGACAGGGCCATCATCGTCTGACCGGCCAGTACGTGGAAGACAGCGAGCGCGAAGACGAGCGGCGCGGCGGAGATGAACGGCAACACCCACAGGACGGCTCCTGCCAGCGCGAGGGCGTACGGGACCGAGTAGTCCAGCCCGACGAAGACCGCCAGCCCGGCGAGGTACGTCGTCACGCCCCCGATGAGCACGAGGACGTAGTGGCCGAACAGGACCTCACGGATGCGCCGGTGCACCGTCTCGATGAGACCGTGGTAACTCGGCGGGACCGGACCGAAGACGAGCGATCGCAGCCGGTTGTGGTAGTACAGCAGCGCGAACACGACGAAGGCGTAGACGATGAACTTCGCGGCGAGTACCGAGAGTTCCCGACCCAGGAAGACCGCCAGCCGGGAGATGTTCGGCGTAATCGCCTCCTGTAGCGGCGTCAGGTCGAGGACGTACCGCTCCCCGGCAACCATAATCGGGTAGGAACCGTCGAGAGAGGTGAGGACGTCGATGACCGCCTGCCGCCGGAGGTAGAGCACGAAAACGAAGGGAATCAGGAGCAGGAGGCTGACGAGGACGCCGAGCATTGTCGTGGCGATGGCACTCCAGTACCCGGGAATGCCGCGACCGACGACCCAGCGGTGGACCGGCACCAGCATGTAGCTCGCGGCGACAGCGACGACGACCGTTGCCAGCACCTGCGAGAGGACGAAGGCTCCGACGAGTGCGATAATCAGTCCCGCACCCAGGAGTACACGTCGCTGTCCAGTCACGACAGGTGCATCGGCCGATTCGGGCTAAAATCTTCCCCTTGGGAGGGGATTCACTGGACCGGGGCGTCGACCTGCCCGGCGAGCAGGTCCCGAACGTGGGCGGCCGCCGCGTCGACCTCGGATTCGTTCGCGAGCAGCACGGTCTCGCTCGGAAACAGCTTCTCACCCAGGACGAGGCCGTTGTCGCGGGCGGTCGACCCCGTCACAGTCAGGTAGACGCCGATGCCGGTCTCGGCGATGGCGGTCTCCTCCTCGACGCCCTCCTCGGGGTAGGTGAACTCGATGCCGTCGAGGGTCCCCGTTCCGAGAACCGCCTCGACGAGTCGCTCGTAGCGCGGCGAGATACACAGCGGCCCCTCGTAGTCGCGGACGAACGCCCGGTCGAGGTCGCCGTCCCCCGCCAGCACCGCCGGCGTGGCGAGGAGGGTGTGGTGGACCGTATCGCCGAGTCCCGAGACGACGCGGACGTCGGTGTCCAGCGGGTCGATGCGGTCGTTTATCTCGTCCAGTCCGGCGATTGCCTCGTCGCGCAGCTGGACGACCTCTTCGAGGACCAGGTCGGCGCTGTCGAATCCCAGCGCGAACTCGTGGGTTCGCAGGGCGCGAAAGGGCTCCTCCCGGCCGACCAGCTGGACGTCCACGTCACCGGTCGGGATGGTCACGCTGTCGAAGACGATGCGGCGGGGCATCCCGTCGCGGTCGTCGCGAAACAGGGTGTACTCCGGCGCGGTCCGGTCCGTGAGGTCGCTGTAGGCCGCCAGCCGCTCGTAGACGTCCCGGTCGGCTTCGCTCCGGTCCTTGGTGATGGACTTCTCGAACCGGAGCGTCGAGATGATGTCGTCGGCCGTCTCCTCGGCGCCGGCGAGCCGCGCCAGCCGTTCGAGGACACCCTCAAGCGGACGGCCCTTCCGGGGCACAGCCACCCGTACAGTACTCATTGGGCGCATCGAATACAGCCGCGGACAAAACAGGACCGGTTTTCGACGCGGGTGCGACCGCCTGACTAGCCGCCGAAGGTCGACCGAATCTGGTCCTGCCAGTCCTGCAGGTCGCCCAGGTTCTCCTCGATGTCCTCGATGCGCTCCATCAGGTCGCCCTCCGTGACCTGCTCCTCCAGGTCTTCCACGGTGGTCTCCAGGTCCTCGACGGTCTGGCTGACCGACTCCATCTCCGCCTGGAGGTCGTCCATCTCGCCCTCGACGGATTCGACGGTCTCCGCCGTCGAGTCGACCTCCGACTGCATCGCTTCGAGGTCCGAACTGAACTCCTCCAGTTGCTCCTCGAACCCGGAGATGAGTTGCTCGCCGGTGCCGTTCTCGTCGAGGAACTCCTCCAGCGCGTCGGTGTAGGCCCGGAGGTCCGCGATGTCCCCCTGGATGCGCTCGATGCGGGCCTCGTTGACGCCGTCTGGCTCCTCGTCGTCGTCGGACAGTTCCTCGACCGCCTTGACGAGCAGTTCCATGTCCTCGACCGAAACCTCGTTCTCCCGGATTTCGTTCGCCATCGCGGCGACGACCGACCCCTCGACGGCGACGTCGCTGGCGTCCCCATCGCTGCCGTCCTCGTCGCTGCCGTCCTCGTCGCTGGCGTCACCGTCGCTGCTGTCTCCGGTGGGTGCGCTCGCGCCGTCCGTCGCGTTGGGGTCCTTGAGGTCGAGCGTGTCGATGTCCTCGTCCTGGGGCGTCTCGTCGTCCTCGTCTTCGAGTCCGGGAACCTCTCCCTCCCCGGAGATGACGTCGCGAACCACGTCGTCGTCGCTCTCGGAGATGATGCCGTCGGCTCCCTGGCCGGCGTCGCTCCCGGCGGACGGCGGGTCGACCTCCTCGATGGTCGGCTCGCTCAGGAACTGCTCGACGTCGTCGGTTCCCGTCGCCCGGATGCCGTAGACCGTCGTGTACTCCGCGCCCGCCGAGATGGCGCGCTCGAAGGTGATGTGGTCCTCGTCTATCGTCCAGTGCTCGCTGCCGTACTCCGGGTGGAATCCCAGGTCCTCGACCTCGACGCCCTCCGGAACCGCGTCGGTCAGACGCACCAGTACATCGTCGTCGCGCTCGGACGCGAACTCGAACGCGATGGCCGGAACGGGGAACTCGTCCTCCTCGAAGCGTTTGACGACGCTTATCCCGTCCGAAGAGACGGCCACCTCTTCATATGCTTGCGAATCACTCATGGTTCATGTGCCTGCTTGTACTGTATTAAAGCTACTTACTGTTTCTCAAAGTGAATAATCGGGCGTAGCGGGGCCCTCCGGCGGTCAGACGTCGAGGCGGTCGCCGATTTCCACGATTTTCAGATTCGATGGGTGGTCGAAACTCCGGACGTGGTCGACGAGCGCCGTCGGGTCGGCGGTCAGCCCCTTCCACATGTCCCAGTGGGTCGGGACGAGCGTGTCCATCCCGACCTCCTGGGCCGCTTCGACCAGCATGTTCTCGTCGTTGTACCACTTCGTCCGCTTTGGCTCCCGGGTCTCCTTGTCGGGAATCATCCCGACGCTGCCGAAGGCCAGCACGCCCAGGTCGACGTCGTACTGCTCGCCGATATCTTCGAACGCACCCGGTCGGGCGTCGCCCCCGTGGAAGAACGTCCCCGACTGGTGCTCGACGACGTAGGAGACGGGGTGGGCCGCGTCGGGGTCGTTGGCCGGTTCGACGCGGACGGTCAGGTCGCCGATGCGCATCGCGTCGTCCTCGCTGACGCGTTCGAGTTGCCCCGGTTCGACGTCCCACTCGTCGAGCCATCCCTCCTCACGGACCACGTCGATGCTGGCGTCCGGTCCGTAGAAGCTCGCGTCGTGTGCCGCCAGAATCGGCCCCGCCGAAGGGCCGTGGACGTGGTCGGTGTGTTCGTGTGTCGCGAGGACGGCGTCGGCTTCCTCGACGTCCGCGGGGTCGAACGGCACCGGAATCATCCGCACGGTCCGGGGCGGGTCCCCTGTTCCGAGATACGGGTCGATGAACAGCGTGGTCCCGCTAGAACTTTTCAGCACGAAGCCGTTGCAGCCGAGATACCAGAGCGCCAGCCCGTCGGGGTCGGCGTCGGCGACGGCCCGGGGGAGCCAGTCGCCCCAGTCGCTGTGGACAGTCTCCATGGTACCCTCTCCGCCTGTCGGCGTCTAAAATCTGTGTATCCCTCAGTGGAGACGAACGCCGGGGCGTCGTCTGCCCGCCGCCCCTCTCAGTCCTGGCAGCAGCCGCCGGCCTTCTCGCCGAAGTCGACCGCCAGCGGTTCGCTGATGTGCTCGTTGAGCGCCTGGAGGCGCAGTTCCAGGTCGTTCTGTGCCTGCAGGAACTCGCGCATGACGGGGATGTCGTGGAGTTCCTCCTGGGCCTGCTGGAGCGTCCGCAGGTCCTCCTGTTCGGCCTGGCCGGTCTGGCGGGCCATCATGTACTCCTCGCGGATCTGTTCGAACTCGCGAATCTGCTCCTGGGCCTCCTCGTCTGCCTCGACGGCCGCCTTCGCCTCCTGGAACTCCTGGTAGACCGGCATCTCGGCGATCGCCTCGCCGAGTTCGCGGGCCGCGTCCTCGATGGTCTCCTCGGTGTCTGCCGTATCGGTCTCGATGCTCATTGCCACCGGATAGGGAGTGGTCGCCTAAAGGCTCTCCGATGCCGTGAGGGGCCGTGCGTCCGCCGCAACTCGCCACCCGGATAGCACGAAACGCCGTCGTTATACGCTCCGAGACGGTACGAAGGGGCAATGAGTCAGGACACCACGAACGGGCCCGAGGGCGACCTCCGGAACACGGGGATGGCCCTCAAACACGACCGGGAGTGGGATTACGAACTCGACCGCATCGCCGACGCCGTCTCCGAACGGGACGCCGACACGGTCGGCCTCCAGTTCCCCGAAGGGTTGAAACGGCGCGGTCCCGGCGTCGCCGACGACCTCCGCGAACTGCTCCCCGACGACGTGGCCGTGATGATATCCGGACAGCCCTGCTACGGTGCCTGCGACCTCGACACCTACCTGATGCGCCGGACCGACGTCTTCGTCCACTTCGGCCACTCGCCGATGAAGGAGTCGGACAGCATCATCTACGTCCCGCTCTTCTCGAACGTCGAGGTGTTCCCCATCATGGAGCGGTGTCTCGACGAGGAGCTGGCCCCGCCCGAGGAGGACCCGGACGTCGGCCTCGTCACCACCGCCCAGCACATGAACAAGTTCGACGAGATGCGGACGTTCCTCGAAGACCGCGGCTACACGGTCCACACCCGCCGCGGCGACGACCGCCTCACCCACGAGGGACAGGTGCTCGGCTGCAACTATGCGTCCGCGGAGGTCGACGCCGACCAGGTGCTGTACGTCGGCGGCGGCAAGTTCCACCCGCTCGGCCTCGCGATGGAACACCCCGAGAAGAAGGTGGTCATCGGCGACCCCGTCAACAACGTCGTGAAGATAGCCGACAACGAGAAGTTCATGAAACAGCGCTACGCCTCGGTCCACAAGGCGATGGACGCCGACACCTGGGGCGTCATCTTCTGCACCAAAATCGGCCAGGGCCGCTGGGAGCAGGCCCAGGAAATCGTCCAGAACAACGACGACGCCTACCTCATCACGATGGACGAGGTGACGCCGGACCGGCTGACGAACTTCGGGATGGACGCCTACGTGAACACTGGCTGTCCGCGCATCACGACCGACGACGGCCCGCAGTTCAAGAAGCCGATGCTCACGCCCGGCGAGTACGAGATCGCCATCGGCGAGAAACCGCTTGACGAACTGGAGTTCGACACCTTCCACGGGACCTGGTAAGATGGGCTTTCACACATTCGACGCGAGCCAGGCCGAGCGCCTGGACGACGTCTCGCGCTTTCGCTTTTGCTCGCGGGAGGAACTGCTCCAGCACCTGCCCCGCGACGGACGGATTCTGGACCTCGGCAGCGGGACGGGCTTCTACACCGGCGAAATCGCGCCGTTCGTCGACAGCGTGCTCGCGCTGGACGTCCAGCAGGAGATGCACGAGTTCCACCGCAAGAACGGCATGGAACCCAACGTCGTCCCGGTGACTGCCGAGGCCGAGGCGCTCCCGCTCACGGCGGATACCGCCGACGGTGCCTTCTCGACGATGACGTTCCACGAGTCGACGACCCCGGCGTCGCTGGCGGAGTTGCACCGCGTCCTCGCGCCGGGCGCTCCCCTCGTCGTCGTGGACTGGTCGGCCGAGGGCAACGGCGAGTCCGGCCCGCCGCGGAGCGAACGGTTCGACGCATCGCGTGCCCGGGACCTCCTCGGGGACGCCGGGTTCACCGTCGAGTTCGCCGCGGAGCGCTCGGAGACGTTCGCGACGCTCGCGCGGGCGTGACGACGTGAATTACTCTCGTTCATGCACCAAGATTTTTGTATTACGTGGAGGTATTGACTCTCGATGGCAACGAAGAGCGCGCTGACACAGCAACTCGGCGTGGTGGCCGGGTTCGACGACCCGCGGGTGGACCTGGAACAGTACCGGACGCCGCCGGAACTGGCCGCACACCTCGTTCACACGGCCGACCTCCAGGGCGACATCGAGGGTCGTACTGTCGTCGACCTCGGCTGTGGCACCGGGATGCTGGCGCTCGCGGCCGCGCTGCGCGGTCCCGAGACCGTCGTGGGCCTCGACATCGACCCCGCGCCCCTGTCGACCGCCCGGGAGAACGAGCGCCGGGTGGCGACCAGCAGTTCGGTCGCGTGGGTCCGCGGCGACGCCACCGCCGCGCCGCTGTGTCCGTCGGGGCCGACGACGGTCATCATGAACCCGCCCTTCGGCGCGCAGACCGGCAACGAACACGCCGACCGCGCATTCCTCTCGACGACGGCGGATATCGCCGACGTCTCCTACTCCATCCACAACGCCGACAGCGTCGACTTCGTGGAATCTTTCGCCGCCGACGAGGGCGGCGAGGTCACCCACGCATTCGCCGCGGAGTTCGAACTCCCGCGCGCGTTCGACCACCACGACAGCGACCGGGAGGAGATCGACGTGGAAGTGTTCCGCATCGAGTGGTAGTCACGAGCCCTGTCCGCGCCGGGCGATATCGATGCGCGTTCCATTGTCGAGCGCGCGCAACGTGTCGTCCGTCCTGTTGAACCGCAGTCCCGCCAGCGACGCGTTGCTCCCCGCGGACGGAATCGGGGCTGTCGCCAGCAGCGTCCCGTTTCGCCGGACAGCGACCTCGAACCCGGGGTCGACCGGCCGTATCTGGATTGTCCGGTTCGAGATGACCGCCGAGACGTTGGCCGGCTCCGACGTGAACACCTGTTTTGGCGGATCGCCCTCTTTGCGGACGAACACCTTGTAGGTGCTCCCGCCGCCCAGGACGTTCCAGCTAGAGCGGTTCACCACGACCGTCTCGCGCCAGCCGACGCCGCCCAGTGGGACGATGGCGTACCCCCGCACCGCCAGACGGCCGGCCGGGACGACGGCCTCCCACGCGTCCCGGTCCTCGCTCGTGACGACGACGCCGCTGGTGTTCACCTGCAACGAGTCCCGGAGCACCGGAATCTCGACGGCGGAGATGTACCTGTCGGGCACGTCCTCCACGTAGGTGACGGTGAAGTCGCGGACCTCGACCCCGGTGTCGGCCTCCGGCCCGGACGACACCGAGATGGCGTTGTAGGGGACCGAGACGAGCGCGAGCCCGAGCACGATACACAGCAACACCCCCGCGGCAGCCTCCCTGCGCTGGAGGTCGATGCGGGGGACGAGCGTGCGGTCCGACCGGGCGAGCGCGACGGCGACCACCGTCGCCAGGACGACGATTGCGGCCACACCGGCCGCCTGGAAGAGGACGTAGCGGGTGCTCGCGAGGTACCAGTACAGGGCATAGAGCGACTTCGTGGCGGTGAACACGAGCGCGGCGAACCAGACCCACCGGAGGCTGGGCCAGGCTTCGCGCCGGCGGACCACGTAGATGCCCAGCAGGATGCCGATGAGCAGCCCCATCGCGTGGCCCTGCACGGCGATGTCGGCCCAGAACGGCGTGACGAACTGCTGGCGTCCCTCCGTGACGACGACGGGGCTCTCCAGGGCCCGCCAGGCCAGTCTGACCACGCGCTCGCCGAGGAGCGCGAACACCGCGAGCACCGGCTTCGTCACCAGAGCGAACCCGCCGAAGGCGAAGACGACGCCGGAGAATCCGATGAGCGCCCCGGGAATGAACACGCTCGTGATGACGCCGACGACGAAGACGCCGACGACGAAGGCTGCGATGCGGGCGAACGGGTTCGTCCGCCAGGAGCCGAACGAGTGGCTACCTCGTTCGGTCGCGTAGTGACTCCAGGCGTACTCTGCGACGGGTGCGAACGCCAGCGTCGAGAGGAGGTTCCCGGTGATGTGTCCCTCGTTGGCGTGCGAGAAGGGGGCCAGGACCAGGCCGAACGGGTACGAGAAAGACCACGAGCGGAAGGCGACGACCACGGGGCCGCCG
The DNA here is from genome assembly GCF_037338445.1 of Salinibaculum sp. SYNS191. NCBI lineage: Archaea > Methanobacteriati > Methanobacteriota > Halobacteria > Halobacteriales > Haloarculaceae > Salinibaculum > Salinibaculum marinum. The sequence continues at coordinate 434,341 of NZ_CP147838.1, read as the reverse complement.
CGCTGGCCGCCGCCCTGGAGCAGGAAGTACACCCCGAGGACGCCCAGTACCACGATGAGCGTGCCCCACGGGACGCCGAGAACGAACCGGCGACGGAGTCTGTCGGTGAGCGGCCGGAGGCCGCCCGCTCGCACGAGGACGTACGCTGCGTAGGCGAGACCGGCGGCCAGAGCCCACAGACTCAGCGCCTCCAGCAGCGATTCATCCAGCGGAAGCTGCACAGCGCCCCCTTCTCACCGGAGTGGATTATGTTTACCGCTGCCGGCGACGGCTCACTCGACGTCGTCGGGGGACTCCCCGCTGCCAGCCGGGTCGGGTCCGGTCTCGGCCACGCCCGACGCGGTGTCGGCCTGCCCGGCCTTCGTGAACAGCCGCCGCCGTCGGTAGAGATACAGCACCGCAAAGAGCACGTTCGCGGGTATCAGCACCATCACCATGATGGGCCAGTGATAGCCGTCCATCACCCAGCCCGTCCCCGTTCCGTCCAGCCTGCTCGTCACGTACCGCAGGTCGAACACGTTGGCTGCGAGGCCGAAGCCGACGGTGCCCAGCGACACGACGGCCAGGAGGCTCGCGAGGAGGCCCTCGGGGCCGTCGAACAGGCCTTCGTACACCATCGTCGACACGGCGGCGACGCCGGCGGCGGAGACGGTTGCCAGCTTCCAGCGCGCCGTCGGTCCCGGCGTCGTCACGGATTCCTGCCGCCGGAGAATGTAGGCAGCGGCGACGCCGACGTTGACTCCGAGCAGGGCCACACCGAATACCCAGAACGGCCACCGCGGCTGCCACCAGCCGCCGGCCGAGCGGGCGTCTATCACGACGGCGAGTGCCGCAACCCCCGACAGCGCGAGCACCAGCGTCGGGAGGAACGACGGTGCCGCGACGGTGCTATTGTCGGCGGCCAGACTCCACACCATCAGGACCGTCTGGACCGCGAGCGTCCCGGCGAGAACGAGCAGCAACGGCGACGGGAGCCCTCCTTCCGCCGGGTCATCGGGCCAGTCGGACTCGGAACCGGTCACCGGCGGTCACCCCTCGAAGACGACACCGTGATGGCGACTGCAGTGTTTCCGCTCATTGTCGGTGATTCGCACCCGTTGTGTGATGAAGGTTCCCCACGACCATCGAACCCAATGATTAAGCAATCCTGTCTTCCTTAATGTTGTATGGGAGACACTTCCGACATCTCCGAGGAAGTCGAAGAGACTCTCCGGGACCACCAGCAGGTTTCGGATGCGCAAGGGGAGGTCGTCGTGAGCGAAACGGAGGGATACGTCGGCGACAGCGTGACGATCCGGGGACGAGGGCTCCCGACCGACGAGTTCTTCGAGGTCCGCTGGCACTCCCTTGAGGGATCCTGGGGCGTCGTGCAGGCAAACGAGATCGTCGGCCCGCAGTACGAGCCCCGGAGCGAAGCCATCGCCACCGTCCGGACAGACGACGACGGTACCTTCGTCGAGGAGTGGGCGGTGCCGGAGGACTTCGGCGGCAGCCACAGGATGGAGCTCCAGAACCGGGCCGGCGAACCTGTCGCGGTGACGGAGTACACCATCATACCCTGGTTCGAACTCGACAGAACGGAGGCACCGCTGGGCGAGACGTTCACCATCGTCGGGTACGGACTCGGGAGTAACGTCCTCCAGACGAACTATCAGGTCACCTGGGACAACGGGAACGTCGGATTCATGACGGGCGTGATGAACCGCGGCACTGCGACGGCCAGAATCAGGGCCGCCGGTCCCGTCGGCCCGCACAACATCCAGGTCTGGCGCAATCACCGGGGCGTGCCCTTTCTGCAGAACAACACCCAGTCGCCGTACGGCCCGGTCGCCGGGGGACGCCAGTCCGCCTGGACCGTCGAGGTGACCGAACCCGAGTCCGAGCCACCGGAGGCCTGGATGGACGAGTTGCTCCCGGAGAACCCTATCGACCTGCACTACCCGGATCTCGACGAGGACACGCCCGCTGAACTGGAGATTACCCCGAACTCGGGCCAGGCCGGAACGACCGCAATACTCGCTGGGTCGGGTTTCCCGGCACACACCGAGGTTGACCTGGTCTGGTACCGCCACAAGGGACACCGGGTCAAGGGTATCCCCATCACGCCGGAGCCGAGACCGGACGTGTTACCGACCGTCGTCACCGACGCGAACGGTTCTTTCGAGCGAGAGGTGGAGATTCCGAGGGATGTCGGGGCGACCCGACCCATCACGGCCGAGGTTGACGGCCGTTCGGTCGCCGTAACCGGGTTCATGATGCAGCCGTCCATCGGCAAGATAGAGCCCACGGAAGGACCGGTCGGCACCGACATCACTATCGAACTCTGTGGTGTCGGATGGACCGAGTACGAAAACGCGCAGTACTTCGTCTACGACAACGACCCGGTGGGGTACGTCTGTGGCGTCGACGACGATGACGAACCGGGCGTCACCCGGACGGTGCTCAAAGCCAGCGGGGAGCCCGGCTATCACTTCATCGACGTCTATCCCTCTCTCTTCCGGACGAAAGACGACGAACCCGAGTTCGAGGTCAGACCCCATCTCTCGTATCTCGAGAACCATCCCGTCCGTCCGCTACCGGCCTTGCACTTTACATTCGAAGTCACGGAGTAGGTTCCTTGGCTGGCCGCGCGCTCCCGGAACCCGATGGCTTTTCGGGTTAGGCATCCGTGAAGTCACACGATGGGAGTTCAGCCGCCGACAGACGACATCGACGACGGCCCGGAGGTCGTGGAGTTCGGCATCGCCGCACTCGACGCGCGCATCAGCGAACTGCCGGTCGAGTTCCCGGTCGAGAGCGGGACGCTGGCCTCGGAGTACGGCGACCTGTCGGTCCCTGTCGACGCCGCGGGGAACGAACTGCGGCTGGCCGACGCCCTCTCCGAGACGCCGCGCCAGCGCTTCGAGAACGAGCAGGAACTGCTGAACGCGTTGCACCCGGTCTTCGAGAAGCGACGCGAGAACGCATCCCGGAGCATCCTGGCACAGCTCCGGGCGCTGGTCCCCTTCTAGTCGCGGACGCTCGCGCCGTCGCCCTCGGCCGGCTCCCGTTCCTCGCCAGCGAGGCGACTCCGGCCGCCCTGTTCCTCTCCGGCGGCCGCGTCGGTCTCACGTCCGCTTTCCTTCGGCGGGGTGGCGTCGAGTTCGGCCGCGAGTCGCTCTATCTGGCGCGTCTGCTCGCGGTTGAGCGCCACAATCATGTCCGACAGGACGCCGAACATCAGCAACTGGATGCCGAAGAGGATGCCGACGCCGGCGATGAAGGCGAGCACCTCGTGGGAGATGCCCCGCGTGAACCACTCGACGCCGACGTAGGCGGCCAGCACGAGGCCGGCGAGCGTGCTGAGCGAGCCGACGCTGCCGAAGTAAAAGAGCGGGTTGTTGGTCTTTGCCATCTGGTACAGCGTCGTCAGGATGACCGCACCGTCGCGGAACGGGCGGAGGTTCGTCTCAGACTCGTCGGGGCGGGGTTCGTACGTGATCGGGACGACGGCCGTCTCGACGCCGTGTTTGACGCACTCGACGGACATCTCCGTCTCGATGCCGAACCCGTCGGCCGTCAGCGAGAGCCGACGGGCCGACCGGGTGGTGAACGCGCGGTACCCGCTGAGGATGTCCTGGAGGTCGCGCCCGTGGATGAACGCGAACGCCCGGTTGATGATGCGGTTGCCGACCTGGTTCAGCGACGACATCGCGCCGGGTTTCATGTTCGCGAAGCGGTCGCCGATGACGTGTTCGGCATCGCCGGCGAACAGGGGCGCGAGCATCTCCCGCGCCTCGTCCGGGCGGTAGGTGGCGTCGCCGTCCGCCATCAGCACGTACGGGCGCTCGATGAGCCCGATGGCCTCACGGACCGCCTGCCCCTTGCCGCTCCCGGACTGCTCGACGACGCGTGCCCCCGCCTCGCGCGCGATTCGGGGCGTCTCGTCGGTCGAGCCCCCGTCGATGACCAGCACGTGGTCGAACCCCTCGGCGACGAAGCCGCTCACCACGTCCCCGATAGTGGCCGCCTCGTTGTAGGTCGGAATGAGTATGCACACGTCGTCGGCGTCGACCATCGTCATCCACTAAGCCACTACCCGGGAAAAAGTTGGGTGGTCGGCGCCCGCCGGCTCTGGTGATAGCAAAGTGATAGAAACGGCGGGCCACGCAGTCCGTCCCGACCGAAGCGACGCCTCGTTTGGGGGTCGCAGATGGGCAGAGACACACGAATCAAACGCACGGTTGCTATGTGAACCCGCTACAGGAATCTACGGGAGAGCGGAGCTAACCGCCGAAATCGGTTAATTCCGTCGTAGGTACTATAATGGCCGATTATTCGGGTTCCGGAAGGCAAGTCTTAATTGAAGGGCTACCATGTTATGGTGCAACACGGGGACCTCGAACATGCTATCGATGGAAGTGGACATGGTACAGTACGACTGTCCGTATATTGATACGACAGACGACTACGACATCTCCTTCTTCACGAAGCAGTGGGACTTCAACGCCGCCAGGGACATCCTGGAGACGCGCATCATGGCGACGGGCACGACGCCGAAGGCGCTCGACCGCGGACTGGACGGCCTCCGGGACCACCAGAACATGCGCAACTTCGAGTTGCTCCACCGGAAGGGGGAGAAGGCACTCATCCGGTCCCAAATCGGCGAGACGAAGGCCATGGAGGCCATCAGAAACAACAACGGCTACATCACCGGCCCCTTCGAGATTCGCGACGGCAGCGAGATGTGGCGGGTCGGTTTCGACAGCAAGCGCGTCTCCGAGGACGCCCTCTCGGAACTGGACCGCCACAACGACTTCACCGTCGAGTCCCGCGAGACCGTCGACCTGGAGGACTACTACGACGTCCTCCAGAACGTCGACGTCGCCGGCGGGATGCTCGACAGGTGCCGCGACCTCTCGACGGTCGAGCGCGAGACGCTCGTCACGGCCGTCGAGGAGGGCTACTTCACCAGGCCGCGGGAGGCCGACCTCTCCACGCTGGCCGACGAGTTCGACATCTCGAAGACGGCCGTCTCGAAGAACCTCCGGCGGAGCCAGCGCAAGGTCCTCGGCGAGGTTGTCGAGGCGATCGAGGCCGTCGAAGAACGGAGTGTGGGCAGTCGTCGGTGACGCCGGGAACTATCCTTCCTGACCGCTTCCCTGCATCAGTTCCTGGACTGCCCGCCGCTGGGAGACTTCCTGGGGGTCGCCGCTGTCGAATATCTCGCCGCGCTCGATGACGTAGAGTTCGTCCACTATCTCGGGGATGTGCTGGACGTTCGACTCCGCGATGAGAACGGCGATGCCGCGGTCGTTTATCTCACGGATGTACTCCTTGAGCCGTTCGACGATGATGGGGGCCAGGCCCTCCAGCGGTTCGTCGAGGATGAGCAGGTCCGGCTTCAGCGCCAGCGCACGGCCGATGGAGACCATCTTCGCCTGTCCGCCGCTGAGGTTTTCGACTTTGGCCTCGCGGCGGTCGCCCAGTTCCTCGAAGATGTCGTAGACGTCCTCGACGGCCGCGTCCTCGTCCTCGATACCGCGCTTCTTGCCCAGCGTCCAGATCGGCATCCGGAAGTTCTCGTCGATGGTCATCCCGGTGAACAGTTTGCGGTCCTCCGGCTGGTAGCCGATACCGCGCTGGGGAATCTGCTCGGGACGCAGGTCGGTCAGTTCCTCGCCCCTGAACTGGATGGAACCAGAGAGGACTTCGGCCAGGCCCATCACGGAACGGAACGTGGTCGTCTTGCCCGCGCCGTTGCGGCCGACGTAGCCGACCGCGCTGCTCTCTTGCACCTCGAAGTCGACGTTCTGGGTGACCTGGAACCCCTCGACGGCGGCGTCGAGTCCGCTGACGCGCAGCAGGGTGTCGTCCGCGCTCATTCTTCCACCCCCAGCAGGAGGCGGCGGAGTTTCTGGTCGGTCTCCAGCATCGAGGGCGGCCCCTCGCCGTGGACCGACCCCTGGTGCAGCGCGATGACGCGGTCGGCGTACCCCTTCACGAGGTCCATGTCGTGTTCGATTGTCACGGTCGTCACATTCTGCTGCTCGCTCACTTCGACGATCGTCTCGATGACGTAGTCCGTCTCCTGCGATGAGACGCCGGAGGTCGGTTCGTCGAGCAGGAGGTAGTTCGGCTCCAGCGCGAACGACATCGCCACGTCGAGCAGTTTGCGGTCGCCATGTGGTAGTTCCTCCGCGATGGTGTGTTCGGCGTCCTCCAGACGGAACTGCGTGAGGAGGTCGTCGATTTTCGACTCGACTTCCTCGTGTTCGTCCGACAGCGAGAACAGCCCGCTCAACGCTCCGCGGGGGGTCCAGCCGCCGGTCATCTGCTCCTTGATGAGGATGGCCGTCCGGATGTTCTCGCGGACGGTCATCTCCTCGAAGACCTTCACGACCTGAAAGCTCCTGACGAGTCCCTTGTGGACGCGCTCGTCCGGGCGCATGGCCGTGATCTCCTCGCCGTCGAGAATCACCTCGCCCTCGTCGGGCTCCAGCAGTCCGGTCAGGAGGTTGATGAGCGTCGACTTGCCGGCTCCGTTGGGACCGACGATAAAGACGAGTTCCCCCTCCTCGCGTCCGAACTCGACGGAGACGTCGTCCGTCGCCGTGATGTTGCCGAAGGACTTCTGGAGTCCGTTCGCTTCCAGCATCATTTCACCCCCATGATGAGGATGCGCACGTTGTCCGCCGCGCGCTTGACCATGTTCATCAGTCCGTTCCCTGCCCGTCGACTCCAGGGCCCGATTACGCCTGGGTTCCGAAGCAGTTCCCGGACACCCTCGTAGACGCGTCCGCCGGGTTTCAGCGACCCGACGATGCCGCTCGGGAAGGCGAAGACGATTATCAGCAGGACGGCACCCGTGATGAGGCGGCCGACCTCCTTCTCGCCCGCGGGACCCGTCAGCACGACGTCGCTGGCGACGTTCGAGAGCGTCTCGAAGACGATACCGCCGACGAACGGGCCGGTCAGCGTCTTGAATCCGCCGAGGATGGCGATGTAGAGGATGTCGCCGGAGACGAACACCTGCAGGGTGCTGCCCGGGTCGATAGTCGTGCTGAAGAACAGGGCATAGAGCGCGCCGGCGATGCCGCCGTAGATGCCGGAGATGATGAACGCCGCCCAGACGTACCGTTTGACCGGCAGTCCGAGGAAGCGCGCGCGGGTCCGCTGCTGGCCGATGGCGTCCAGCGCGTTGCCGAAGGGCGACCGGACGATGCGGAACATCACGAGCAGCGAGAGGACCACCAGCACGATGGTAATCCAGAACAGTATCGTGTTGGGAACCTCCTGGCCGTTCAGGAAGATGCCCCCGAGGTGCGGATACTGTTCGTTGATGGAGACGCCGGCCTGACCCGTCAGCGCGTTCAGCCCGTCGGTCCCGCCGAGTTCCTGTATCCCGACGGGTATCGAGTAGATGAGTTGGCCGAAGGCAAGCGTCACCAGCGCGAAGTACAGCCCCTCGTGGGGGAGGGTGAAGTAGCCGATGAGCGTGGCCATCAGCGTCGCCGCGACGATGGCGACGACTATCAGCACCACCGCGGACTGGACGTTCAGTAGCTGGACCATGATAGCGGTGGTGTACGCGGCAGTCCCGAAGAAGGCCGCATGGCCGAACGAGACCAGGTCGGTGTGGCGCAACAGCAGGTTCAGTCCGACCGCCGCCAGGCCGAGCACCATCCCGCGGTAGATGGGGCGGATGCGAATCGGCAGGTCCCCGGTGTTGCGCGCGATGGCTGGCAGGACGAAGAGGAAGCCGATAGCGCCCAGCAGGAGCAGGAGGCGCAGCGGCGTGAGCTCCAGTCCCTTCATCACTCGAATCTTCAGCTGTCCGTCCTCGCGTGTGAGTCCTGGCGTCACGTGCGCTCACCCCAGCTACCAAAGAGTCCTTCCGGTTTGACGAGCAGAATCAGCACCATCACCGCGAAGGGTGCCGCGGTCTGGAAGTCGGGATTGATGACTATCATCCAGTTTTGCAGGATGCCGACGACGACGGCGCCGACGAGTGCACCGCGCAGACTGCCGAGGCCGCCGACGACGATGACGACAAAGGAGAGGACGAGCGCCTGCTCGCCCATCCCGGTCTGTGCGCGCGTGATGACGAACTGCATCGCGCCCGCGAAGCCGGCGAGGAACGCGCCGAGCGCGAAGACGAGCGTGAACGTCCGGTCGGTGCTGACGCCGAGCGCGGTCGCCATCTCGCGGTCGATGGCCGTCGCGCGCATGATGCGCCCGGTCTTCGTCCGTCCGAAGAACCAGAACAGCGCGAGGCCGAGGCCGAGGCTGACGAGAATCACCATCAACACCAGTGTCGGGATGTTCCCGAACCCGATGATATCGAACGACGGGATGTCGTTGATCGCCTGTATCGTCGCGAACGCGGGTTGCTGGGGGTCGCTCCCCCAGACGAGTTCGACGACGTCGGCGATGATGAGCAACAGTGCGAACGTCAGGACGAGCTGGTACACCTGCGCCCGGTCGTAAATCGGCCGGATGAGCGTCGTTTCGATGAGCGCGCCGATTGGAACCATTATCAGCGCGGCGATCAACGCGACCAGTATCAACACGAGGACGAACCCGAACGACGCTACTGGCGAGAACGACGTCGGTGGGGAGAAGATCGCGTTCGCTCCCGTGCCGACGAGGTACCCGCCGACCGAGGACGCGACGAACGCCCCCAGCGCGTATAGTTCCCCGTGTGCCAGGTTCAGCACGTCGAGAATGCCGAGAATCACTGTCAGCCCGGATGCGATCAGGAACAGGACGAATCCAGCCTGAATCCCGTTGATAGTCTGGGTGATGAACCGTTCGGGCTGCAACAGGTCGCCGATAGTCAACGGCGCATCGAGTACCGCGTTGAGCGTCTGTACTGCGACAGATGTCGGTTCAAGTAGTTCTGTACCAATTGGAGCCATGAGTTTTCATTTCGTATCAGTCTGTGTGAACCGTGACGAGAGGCCGAATGCAGGGGTGCTAGCCCCAGCTGTTCAGCCAGTCGAGCGACGAGATCTCGTAGGCCGAGCCCTGCGGTGGCGGCGAGATGGACTTCACGGGGTAGGTGTTGACGTCGGTGAGAATCGGCGCGTCCAGGTCGCTGTCCCACTCCATGACGCCGGCGTAGCCGGGGCCACGACCCTGGTGGTCCTGCCCCATCTGGTAGAAGCCGCCGGGCGTGTAGAAGGCGTGCTCTTCCAGCGTCCGCGATATCTCCTCCTGGGACGGGTAGCCGCCCAGCTGGTCGATGGCCTTCTCGACGGCCGTCGCCCAGGCGGTGACCGCGCCGTAGCCGCTCATGTAGTGGGCCGTCGGGACGCTGATACCCTCCTGCTGGCGCGCCTCCTCGAAGAAGGTTCGGCCGGCCTCCGTGCGGTTGAGCGGCGGCACGCCCCAGTAGTAGTTCCGCGACCCGCTGAGAATCGTCCCGGTCTCGACGCCGGTGACGACCTCCTCGTCGATGGCGTCGGCGGAGCCGTAGAAGACCGGGCCGACGATTGCCTCGATGCTGTCGAACATGTTGCGCTGGAACGCCTGCGACAGCAGCGTCGAGGCGTCGCCGCCCCAGCAACTGGAGAAGACGAGGTCCGGCTGTTCGCTGTTGACGCTGGAGATGTGCGTCGAGAAGTCGTCCGCGAGCAGGTCCGGGAAGCCGGAGTAGACGACTTCGGCACCGGTGACGCCCTGGACGGCCGTCCGGAAGATCTCCATCTCGTCCTGGCCGAACGCGTAGTTGGGGTTGATGCCCGCGACCGTGTCGATGTTGTCCGCGCCGATGCGCTCGATGGCCTCCAGCGTCGACGTCGTCGCCTCCATCACGTCGTAGTTCTGGAAGCGGAACGAGTACGTCGGGTCGGCGACCGTCTCCTCGTACAGCGTCGTGACCGTCCCGTCGGTCCCGACGTTGATGACCTGGGAGGACTCGATTTCGGGAGCCAGCGACTCGTGAGTCCCGCTGGAGATGGGGCCGAAGGTGACGTCCTTGCCCTCCTCGATGAACTGGTTGTACTTGTCGACCGCCTCGGAGCCCTCGTCGACGACGTCGAGGTTGACCTGCCGCCGGCCGGCGATGCCGCCGTTCTCGTTTATCTTCTCGACTGCCTTCTCGGCCCCGCGCACGGCCTGCTGGCCGAGGACCGCCGCCGCGCCCTGCGTGAACGAGAGGAGACCGGCCTCAAGCGGGTCCGAGGACACCGTGCCGCCGCCGGTCGAACCGCCGTCGCCGCCGTCACCCCCGTCGTCACCGTCGCCGCCGAGCAGTGCCGAACAGCCCGCGAGTGCCGCCGTCGCTGCCGACACGCCCGCTGCCTTCAGTACGGTCCGTCGCCGCACGCTGTCGCCCCCCGTCTGCCCGCCGGGGTCCTGGTTGCTGTCCATCCGTCCGTCCGCAGTTTCTGGTTCGTCTGTCATTGATGTCTCCTGTGGTCGTGTCCCGTCAACTGACTGCTCTCGATGTCCAACAGCGACCCGTGGCCGCTGTTGCTATACTATAACAGACCCCTCTCGTGGGTGTAGTGTCTGGTTTATATATCAATTGAGCTTGCGTTACGTTACCAAATAAATATTTCTCACATAGAAGTAAGTACACCTTAGAGACACTATCTGGCCGTTTCGTAACGGGCTGAACGACGGTGTCCGGGACGGTCAGGCGGCCGAGGCCGCGGACGCAACGCGTTTGTGCGCCGCGCGACTAGAACGGGTAGTGAGTGACGAGGACACCGAGACGGACGGTGCGAGCGAGCCGGCGGACGCGTTCTACAGTGCGCTCGAAGCGCTGGAGCAGCCGCTGGTGACGGCGACGCGGTACGGGCAACTGCGCGACCTGAGCCAGGCCGAGGCGGAGGACAGCCTCCAGGGGCTGGCAGACGCGGGCGTCGTCGAGCGGGTGGACGTCTCGACGGACCCCGTCGTCTGGTATCCCAGTGCCTGGCAGCGGCTGACCGACCGCGAGCGGGTCATCCTCTTCCCCGAGCGCCGCCAGCTCGTGGTCGACGAACCCGCACAGTTCACCCGCGCACAGCTGTCGCAGTTCGCCCACCTCGTCGACACGACGGGGTCGGGCGCGTACATGTACGAGATACGCCGCGAGGACGTCTGGCAGGCCCCCTACGACAGCTTCGAGGAACTGCTGGCGACGGTCCGGGACGTGCTCCCCGAGCGCTCGGAGCACCTCGAAGACTGGATAGAGGAGCAGTGGAAGCGTGCCAACCAGTTCACCTTGCGCACGCACGAGGACGGCTACGTCGTGCTGGAGGCCGCCTCGGCGGACCTGATGGGCAACGTCGCCCGGCAGGAACTGGACGAGGACCACCTGCGCGCACCCATCTCCGAGACGGAGAGCTGGGTCGCCGAGGACGCGGTGGCGTCGGTCAAGCGCATCCTCTACGAGGCGGGGTATCCCGTCCGCGACGAGCGCGACCTGGAGACCGGCGAGAACCTGCCGATGGACCTGGAACTGGACCTGCGCGAGTACCAGCACGAGTGGGTCTCGCAGTTCCTCGAAACCCGGTCCGGCGTCCTCGTCGGGCCGCCGGGCAGCGGCAAGACGGTGGCTGCGATGGGAATTCTCGCGGCTATCGAGGGCGAGACGCTGATTCTCGTGCCCGGCCGCGAACTCGCCGGGCAGTGGCGCGACGAACTGCTGGCACACACCACGCTGCGCGCGGACCAGGTCGGCGAGTACCACGGCGGCGAGAAGAACGTCCGGCCGGTCACCATCGCCACCTACCGCACCGCAGGGATGGACCGGCACCGACAGCTGTTCGACAGCCGGGAGTGGGGCCTCATCGTCTACGACGAGGTCCACCACATCCCCGCGGACGTCCACCGGCGCAGCGCGGACCTCCAGACCCGACATCGGCTGGGCCTGTCCTCGACGCCGGTCCGCGAGGACGACCGCGAGACCGAAATCTACACGCTCATCGGACCACCCATCGGCACGGACTGGGACTCGCTGTTCGACGCCGGGTTCGTCGCCGAGCCCGAAGTCGAAATCCGCTACGTGCCCTGGGCCAGCGAGGACGTGCAAAACGAGTACGTCAGCTCCGAGGGCCACGAACGGCGGCAACTGGCCGCGTCGAACCCGGCCAAACGCGAGGAGATACGCCACCTCCTCTCGCGACACCCCGAGGAGAAGGCGCTGGTCTTCGTGGAGTACTTAGACCAGGGCAGGGAGATTGCCGCCGACCTCGACGTCCCCTTCATCAACGGGGAGATGCCACACCACCGACGGCAGAAGCTCTTCGAGCGGTTCCGGACCGGCGACCTCCGGACGCTGGTCGTCTCGCGCGTCGGCGACGAGGGCATCGACCTGCCGGACGCGGAACTGGCAATCGTGGCGTCGGGACTGGGCGGGTCGCGCCGCCAGGGGGCACAGCGGGCCGGCCGGACGATGCGGCCGACCGGGCGCGCGCGCATGTTCGTCCTCGCGACCCGGGGGACCCGCGAGGAGGACTTCGCGCGCCGGCGGATGCGACACCTCTCGGAGAAGGGTGTGAAGGTGACCGACCGCGACGCCGAGACGGTCGACGGGGACGCGTAGGCGTCCGGGGCCGACCTGACGCCCGGCGCTACTCGACGATGACGGCGCCTTTCATGCCGCTCATCTTGTGCGGCTCACAGTAGTAGTTGTAGTTGCCGGCCTCATCGAAGGTGTGCTCGAAGGTCCCCGCGGCCTGGTACTCGCCGGAGTCGAAACTCCCGTCCTCCGCGACGACGTTGTGGGTGCCGCCCTGGCCGGTCCACTCCCAGGTCACCGTCGTCCCGGTCGAGATGCGGACTGCGGCCGGGCCGAAGGCCAGTCCGTTCCCCGCGCCCACTTCGACGGTCACCGACCCGGACCCGGTCTCGTCGGGGACCGAGCCGTAGTTGTTCGCACTGGAGAGGTAGTTCGACACCTCGTCGGGCACGTTCGGGTTCCCACCGCCGCCGTCACCGCCGCCGCTGCACCCGGCGAGTACCCCGGTGGCCGCGATGGTTCCGACGCCGCGGAGAACTGTCCGCCTGTCGATAGTAGCCGCCGCCAGTCTCTCGTTCATCTCTACACTCGAGGTTAGGACCACACTCATAAAAGGCTTTCAAACCCGCCCTGCGGACTGAAAACCGGCGTTAACGCTATCCGTCCTGGGGCCGAACCTGTTCGGTACTGGGTTTATTTATCGTTACGTTCTTGATGTCTGTGAATTGATTGTTCCGGTGGCGAGGTACCAGAACAGCACGGCTCCCAGGGTCCGTAGTCCGGCCCCGGCGGTGCCGACGGGCAGGGACGTCAGCGGAGCGGCGGCCCCGATTCCGAGGCCGCCGGCGATGGCCGCGATGCTCGCGACGGCCATCCTGTCACCGGCGGCCGGCCACCGCGCGACCGCTGGCGGGTAGAACTGGTAGACGACGCCGACGATGCTCAGCCCGAGGAGGCCGAAGACGTTCACCCGGAAGTGAACGGTCGTCAGCGATGCGTCCAGCCCTTCGAACGCGAACAAGGCACCGAGCGCGACGCCGAGACAGCCCAGCACCACGCCCGCCAGCGGCCCGTAGAAGCCCACCCGTCGGCGTTCGCTTCGGGCGAACAGCGCGAGGTACGAGGCTGCGAACCCGACGACGGCGGTGCTCTCCAGCACGGCACCGACCCGGAACAGCGTCCCGCCGGGATAGCCCCAGGCCAGCGCGGCCGGCCCCAGCGCACCGGCACAGAGGACGACGGCCGCCAGCCACCGGGGCGGGGACGCGGAGAGAAATCGCGGCAACACCCGATAGCCGACCGCGAAGAGCAGGAGCAGGGCCGCTCCCGGGCCGAGCAGGTGGGCGGTCCGGGCGGCGACGCCGCCAAAGGGCGACGGGAGTGCGAGCGCGCCCGCCAGGAGTTCGTAGGTCCCCACCGCGAGGTAGGCCAGCGCCACCGGCACGAACGCGTTGGCGAGTCTGTCCAGCGGTTCCCTCTCGGCGTTCGCCGCGCCCGTCCCCGTCTCGGCACCGGTCGGGTTGTCGCGGAGTGTCGCCGCCACGGTTCCGAGGAAGACGGCGACCCCGGCCGTCCAGCACACCGCACCCGCGATATCGAGGGCTGGCGCGTCTCGGACCCAGACACCGAGGGCGAGACAGCCGACGCCGGCGACCACGAGGGGCAACTGGACCATCGGCGCGCCGTCCCACGCCAGGTCCCGGTCGAAGTACGCCGGCACGAGCGAGTAAGCCTTCCCGAAGACCGTCGTCAGCGCGAACCCGTAGAGGCCGAACACGACCTCGACGCGACCCGAAGCACCCGCGAGCGGGGCAACCTGGGAGAGTACGAGAAAGCCAGCGCTCACAATCAAAAACCGCCCTGACCACCGCGAGCGCCGTGCTCTCGACATTTCCGTCCGGACACATGGCCCCCACCCGCTCGTACCCTTGCCCGAACATGTTCGTCCCACCCATTCCCAGCCGCTGGGAACGCGCACCCTCGTTATTGAGGGTGTCTACCATACTATGTGGTATGACAGGCGTCAGAACGGAACTCGTCTTCGAGCGGGCGGAGGGCTGTCCGGCCGCGCAGGCATCGACACAGGTCCCGTCGGCGATTTCGGACATCACCTGGACGGAGGGGAAAGACGGGACGGTGAAAGAGCAGGTCACGACAGACGGCTCCGAGGACCTCCCCTCCTTCGACCCGGTGTTCGACTACGGGTCCGAGCAGGTCTACGAGTTCGAGCGGCCGTCGAGCGACCCCTGCATCTGCGAACACATCCAGCAATCGCTGGGGCCGGTACGGGAAGTCTTTGCCGAGGACGGCGACCTGCACGTGCGCTTGCACACCACAGACGTGGACGCACTGCGCGAACTGCTCGTCGACCTCCGCGAGGACTTCGGCGGCGTCAGCGTCGAGTACCTCGTCCGCAGCGTCGACGCCGAGGACGGGAGCGAACTCGTCCCGGTCGACATGCGCCAGTTGACCGACCGGCAGCGCGAGGTTCTGGAGACGGCCCACGAGATGGGCTACTTCGAGTACCCCCGCGACGCAAACGCCACGGAGGTCTCGCGGGAACTCGGCATCGAGCCATCGACGTTCTCCGAACACCTCGCGGCCGCCCAGGGGAAACTGCTGGACGAACTGATGGGGTCGTAACGACACGGCCCCCGCGTCGTAGATTCCGGGGATATTCGTCGTCTACGGAGGGTTTCTTACGCGTCGGGTGTCTGGGGACGTACGCATGACGGACGACAGTATCTACACGGACAGTCTCCACGCAGGACAGGAACCCGACTCCGCAACAGGTTCGCGCGCACCGCCGCTCTACCAGACCACCTCGTACGTCTTCGAGGACGCCGACGACGCCGCGTCGCAGTTCGCCCTGGAGAAGCCCGGCTACATCTACTCCCGGCTGATGAACCCGACCGTAGAGACGCTCCAGGAGCGCCTCGCGAAACTGGAGGGCGGTGTCGGTGCCGTCGCGACCGCCTCCGGGATGGCCGCGCTGAATCTGACGACGTTCCTCCTCGCGGGGGCCGGCGACAACGTCGTCACCGCTTCCTCGCTGTACGGCGGGACCTACACCTACTACACCCACTCCGCGCCCCGCCAGGGCGTCGAGGCACGCTTCGTCGACACGCTCGACTACGAGGCCTACGAGGAGGCCATCGACGAGGACACGGCCTACGTCCACTACGAGACCATCGGCAACCCTGCACTCGTCACCCCGGACATGGAGCGCATCGCCGACATCGCACACGACCACGGTGTCCCCGTCTTCGTCGACAACACCTTCGCGACGCCCGCGCTGTGCAACCCGCTGGACCACGGCGCGGACCTGGTCTGGAACTCCACGACGAAGTGGATTCACGGTTCCGGGACGACCATCGGCGGCGTCGTCGTCGACGGCGGCTCGTTCCCGTGGGCGGACCACGCCGAGAAGTTCCCCGAAATCGCCGGCGAGAACCCGGCCTACCACGGCGTCAACTTCGCGGAGACGTTCGGCGACGCCGCCTTCACCTACGCCGGCATCGCCCGCGGTCTCCGCGACATGGGCAACCAGCAGTCGCCCTTCGACGCCTGGCAGACCATCCAGGGCGTCGAATCGCTGCCGATGCGGATGGAACGGCACAGCGAGAACGCGATGGCCGTCGCCGAGTACCTCCAGGACCACGACGACGTCTCCTGGGTCACCTACCCCGGTCTCGAATCCCACGAGACTCACGACGCCGCCAGCGAGTACCTCGACGGCGGCTACGGCGGCATGATCACCTTCGGTCTCGAAGGCGGCTACGAGGCCGCCCAGGCCACCGTCGAGAACACGGAACTCGCCAGCCTGCTCGCCAACGTCGGCGACGCGAAGACGCTCATCATCCACCCGGCGAGTACGACCCACCAGCAGCTCACCGAAGAAGAACAGGAAGCGTCGGGCGTCACGCCCGACCTGGTGCGCCTGTCGGTCGGTCTGGAGGGTACCGACGACATCGTCGCCGACCTCGACCAGGCAATCGACAGCGCGACCTGATTACTCGTCGTCCTCGATGTCGACCGTCACGGGGCCGTCGTCGTCGTCGTCATCGTCTTCGCTTGCCTCCTCCGCTTCGGACTCGCCCGCGGCCTCGAACTCGGCCTGTGCGCGGTCGGCACCTTCCTTCTCGGCGCGGGAGACGAGCAGTCCCGTCAGCCCCGCGGCGAGCATCCCGACGCCGAGAACCTTCGTCATCTCGACGTACCACTCGCGCGGTTCCAGTTCCTCGACGTTCTCGAAGCCGGCCCGCCAGCCGGTCGTCGCGAGCTTGATCGCCTTCCGCGGGAGGAACACGGAGAGCAGTCCCTGTACGACCATTCCGGCGTAGCCGAGCCGTAGTAGCGATTTGAATCCCATCACTCTCACTTCGGTCCCCACGTACGTGAAAGGTACCCTTCTGTCACCGCGCGGTCTGGCTACCCGGACCACCGCGCGTCGGCGAGCGTGCGCTGGACGGCGCTCTCGCCGACCGACTCGGCCAGCGTCTCGTAGCCCGCGCGCTCGCTGTGGTCGGCCGCGCCTGCGACCAGCCGGGAGACGATGAACTCCGGCGTCGAGCGCCCGACCGTCTCGAAACGCGGCTGGTAGTCCACCTCCAGTTCGAGGTCCGTCGTCAGCCCCTCCGCGAAGATGCCGTCGACGCGGGCCTCGTCGGGCAACGGCTCCAGGTCGTCGGCGAGATGGGTGACGAACACGCCAAGCGCCGCACGCTGGACGGTCAGTGTCACCAGCCCGTGCAGCAGGTCCGCGGCGCTGCCGGGTTCCGTGATGGCCTCGAACTCGTCGACGAGCATCAGCGTGCGGCCGCCGCTGGTGACCGGCGGGACGACCGACCGCAGCGTCGATTCCAGGACGCCCGCGTTGAAACTCGCGTGGCGGCGGTGGAAGACGATGGTGTCGACGACGCCCATCTCGGCGTCGCTGGCCGGGACCGGCAGCCCCATCTGCGCGAGCAACTGGACCTGACAGAGCGTCTCCAGCAGCGTCGTCTTCCCGCCGCTGTTCGCGCCCGTCAGGACCGCTACCCGGTCGCCGGTGGGCGGGGCCGCCGCGCCGGGGACCGCCAGGTCGTGGTCGCCGACGGCGTAGGTGACCGGCTGGACCGCCTCGCCCGCGTCCTCCAGAAAGAGGTTCCGGGCGCTGACGACGCCGGTCACCTCGCGGTCGACGAAGGAGGGTCGCACGAGGTCGAAGGCCTCGGCGAAGCGGGCCAGCGACAGCGCCAGCGCGATGTCGTCCACCGTGTTCACCGCCGCGTCGACGTCCTCGCTGGCCGCTTCCAGAACGCCCTCAAGTCGCTCGCGGACCTCCGATTCACGCTGTTCGACCGCGGTCCTGAGGTCGCCGGCGAGAGTCCGCAGCGTCTCCCCGACGAACCCCGCCGCGTCCGCCGCCTCCGTCGGCATCGCCTCCCGGACGCGTCCCACCTCGACGCCGCTCTCGTCGGCCACGTGGCGGGCGAAGGAGTCCCGGAGTTCGTCGGTCCCGCGCGCGCCGGACTGGACGGTTTCGAGCACGTCGCCCGGCGTGGCCGACATGTCCTCGACGCTGCCGAGCTGGTCACGGAGCGCGTCGAGCTGGCTGTCGGCCCCGTCGCCGATGCGGTCGCTCCCGCCCTCCAGTCCGGCGAGTGCCGACGTCGCGTCTTCGAGTGTCCCCGCGTCGAGGTCCACGAGCGGGGCGAAGACGCCCTCCTCGAACCCCTCCTCCAGCAGGCGAAGCGCTGTTCTGACGGCCGACCGGTCGCCCGACCCGACGCTGTCGTAGGCGTCGAAGGCCCCGAGGACCGCCTCCCGCTCGGACTCGTCCAGGCCGTCCCAGGTGTCCCGGGCGGCCTCCACCTCGTCGAGTCGCTCGTCCATCGCGTCCCGGTCGGGCAGCGGTGTGAGAATACGAATCCGGTCGCCAGCGGCCTCGGTGACGGCGAACTCGCCGATGATGTCGAGCGTCTGTTTGTAGACGTCGCGGGCGTCGCGGGTGGCCAGCAGGTCCATCGCCTCGCCGCCGTGGGCGTGCCGGAGGATGCGCGTGGCGCGCCCCCGCGGGATGCCGGCGTCGGTCAGCGTGCGAACGTCCCCGGATTCGACGGCCCCGATGGCGGCCTCCACTCCGAGTTCGTCGGCCAGCAGGTCCCGGGTCTTCGGCCCGATTCCCCAGTAGTCCTCCAGTCGCATCGCGTAGTGGCTCGGCTCCCCGGGTCTTAGGGGTTTCTCAGTCCCTCCGGAACTATATGGGCGTAGCGTGAACGTGCTGTCATGTCGTGGCGCGAGGCGGCGGACCCCCGGTGTCCGGAGTGCGGCGAGAAAATTTCGCCGACGGCCTACTACTGTATGCACTGCTACACGGACCTCCCGGGCGACGTCGACACGACGGACCCCGATTCGACGGCGGACGCGATTCTCGGGGACGACGAGTTCGGGAGCGACCGCCCTGCCGGGTCCGATACCGCCCGGTCCTACGAGTTCGACACCGGGTCGTCGGTCGGTGGGTCCGCGGACCGTTCAGCGGACCGCCACCGGGTGGAGGGCGTCGCCGGCCGCCTCGTCTCGATGCTGGGGACCGACGTGCCAGACCCGGAGGGCGTCCCCGACGGGACCTTCTCCGCTCCGCTGTGGATGCGCCTGCCCGTCGCCATCGGCGTCGGTCTCTTCGTCATCGTGGCCGTCGGGAGCGCGCTGTCGGTGCTGTTCGGGGGGTTCCTGTCGTCGCTGAGCGGTCTGCCCACGCTGGGGCTGTTCGTCCTCGTGGTCTGGTGGCTCGGGCGCAAGCCGCTCCCGAGCGACATCGTCGGCGACGGCCTGTACGCGATTGCGCTCGCGATGCTGGTGATGCCGTCGGCGCTCGTGACCAACGAACTCCTCTCGCTGTGGCTCGGCTCGGGAACTGATGGGACGGCGGCCGACGTGGTCGTCAGCGGTCTCGTCATGCAGTTTTTCGTCACTATCCCTGCCCTGCTGTTGCTCGGTATCGGCTACCTGGGGAACCGCTACGCGCGCTCGAAACTCGACACGCTCGCTGAATCCTCCGCAGACGGTAGCGACTACTGAGTCAGTCGAACGTCGCGGTCACCTCGTCCGGGTCCGGCACCCAGCCGATGAATTCCCCGCCCTCCAAGGGCAGGTCGGTGGCCGCGATGTAGTTGCACAGGCCGGTGTAGAAGCCGACGATGAGTCCGATGGCGACTATCTGGCCGTGGTCGTAGTGGCGGTGCAGGTGGTCGTACATCTCCTCGGTGACGCCGCCGTGGACCATCGCCTCGGCGTACCGCAGCAGCGAGGCCTCCTCGTGGTCGAAGTGGTCGTAGTCCTCCCTGCCGATGGCCTGCATGTCGGCGACGGCGACGCCCTTGTCGCGGGCGATGTCGACGTGCTGGTGCCACTCGTACTCGCTGTCCTTCGTGTGGGCGACTTTCAGGATGATGAGTTCCTTCTCCCGCGCGGTCACCTGGCTGTAGAGCGTGTTGAGGTACTCGAGCGTTGCCTCCAGCACCTCCGGGTTGTGCGCCCAGGCGCGGAAGATGTGGCGGTCGCCGAGGTAGTCGTCGGTGAACAGGTAGTGGTACTCCTCCGGAATCTCGTCCATCTCCAGCAGCGGGACGTGTGACATGCCTAGTCGGGCGGCGAGGCAGACAATAAAGATAGGACGAGCCAGAGGTTACCCGGCAGTCGACGCGGCGAAGGCTCCGCCGAGCGCCCCGAGGACCAGCGGATAGAGAATCCCGGCGGTGAGAATGCCCGTGACCAGCGGGGGGCCAATCGATATCGTGACGTCCGCTCCGAACCCGCTCGCTCCTGCGGTCCAGGTCGTCAGGAACGCGAACGCGACGGCGAGGACGACGTATCCGACGAGGACGACCGC
This sequence comes from Salinibaculum sp. SYNS191, assembly GCF_037338445.1. Lineage (NCBI taxonomy): Archaea > Methanobacteriati > Methanobacteriota > Halobacteria > Halobacteriales > Haloarculaceae > Salinibaculum > Salinibaculum marinum. The sequence goes on along the minus strand of NZ_CP147838.1, from coordinate 414,032 downwards.
GCCAGCCTGCGCCCCCGCGATGGTCTCCCGGACGTTCGCGCGACGGGCCACGGCGAATCCGGCGAGAAAGAGCAGGACGATTGGAATCAGGAGCATCCAGGTCTCGACGCTGCCGGTCGTCGTTCCCGTCTGGGACTGGCCGCCGGCCGATATCTGCGTCCGGGTCCCGACGTTGTGCATCTGGAAGAAGAACCAGCCGACGACCTGCCAGTCGCCGGGGAGCGAGAGGCCGCTCCCGCCGGTGTCACCGAGCGACCGGGTGAGCAACTCCGACACTTCGCCGGCTTTCAGGAGGAAGGTGAGCGCGTAGCCGAGCAGGAACGTGACTACGCCGGCGACTGCACCCGAGACGAGCGGGAGCCGGTCCGTCAGCGTCGACTGCGAGCGGGGTTGTGCTGCCATACACCATTCTGGGGGAGCAGCCCCAAGAGCCTGGGGGCCGTTCACTCCCAGAACGACCGCGTCCGGGCGTACTCGCGCTCGCGTGCGAGGATGTCCCGGTAGAAGTCCTCCTCGTCCTCACGGAGTTTGTTGATGATGCGTGCGGCGTTGTGCGGGCCGACGCCGCGGGCAGCCAGCGCCACGACCGCCCGCTTGCCGTGGCTCTGGACGAGACTCGCCGCGCGGTAGGCCCGCTGGGTCAGTTTCTCCTCCTCGTCGTCCTTCTCCGGTGCCCTGACCGCGGCGACGGTCTCCTCGTCCCAGGGGTTCAGCGCGGCTATCTGGGTCGACCCGCACTCGGGACACTCGGGCTGGTCGCGGACGCGGCCGACCTGCTGGGTGCGCTTCCAGTCCTGGCAGTGCAGGCACAGCAGGATGACCCGGTCGTTCTGGATGCGCTCCTTGACGGTCTGAATGACGCTCGCGTCGGCGTTTTCCGGCGTGAGCAGTTCCTGGCCCGAGCCACGACCGCCGGTACCGATAGGCGTGAGTTCGCCGACCGTCTCGACGCTGATGTCGCCGGACTGGACGCCGGCGAGGACCTCACCCGCGCGGTCGACGGCGAGTTCCTCGTGGCGAATTTCCCGGATTGCCTCGTCGTAGATTGGGGTGTCCTCCAGCGCCGCCAGCAGGCGGCTCTTGCCGAAGCGGGACTGACTGGACCCGCGCCAGCGCTTCAGCGCGCCGAACTTCGTCGCCACCTGTGCGACCTTGAACTTCAGCGCGTCGGCGTTCTTGAGGCTGAGTTCGATGAGGTGGCCCACGTGGGCGGGGTCGGTCTCCTCCAGCAGTCTGACCACGTCGCCCGCGGTCACGCCGCGGGGCACGTCCAGTTCGATGCGGTAGGGGTCGACCTCCATCCCGACCGAGGAGCCGCTCTGTTGGCCGAGTAGCGCCGAGAGGAGTCTGGCGAGCGTCTCGTTGACCTTGTGCCCGAAGCAGGCGTTGACCACGATTGTGCCGGACGTGAACTCGACGAGAATCGCGTCGTCGGATGGAATCGGTGCGTCCGTCTCCGCGTGGTCGGACAGCGGTTCGAGCCCGCCGGCTATGGTCCCCGCATCGGCATCGTAGCGCCGGCGGAGGTCACGGGCGACCGCGTCGGCGTCGGCACCCCCGCGGAGTTGCTGTGTCGCGACTGTCCGGAGTTCGCCGACCTCCTGTGCGACCTGTTCGGGCACCGGAATCTCCTGGCCGGTCCACGACGGCACCTCGCCCGCGGGGTCCTCGATGGGGGAGACTGTGACTGTCTCCTCCTCCTCGTCGACTTCGGTGATGCGCCACATCTCGCCGCGCTGGATGAATATCTCGCCCGGCTGGGCGAAGTTGACGACGAACCGTTCGTCCAGCGTCCCGACCTGTTTGCCGCTGGCGACGTCCTCGACATCGTAGGTGGCCTCGTCGGGAATCATCGAGAGGTTCTGGTAGAAGTACTGCCAGGTCCCGCGGCGCTTCTCCAGGCGGTCCTCCTCCTCGTTCAGCCAGACAACGCTGTTTCCGGCCAGTTCCCGCACGACCTGCTTGAAGTCGTGCTTCGAGAGGTCCGCGAACGGGTACGCGCGTGTGACGATGCTGTAGGCCTTCATCGCACCGATTTCCCCGAAGTCCATCACCAGTCCGGCAATCTGGTTGGCGACCGTGTCGAGACTCCCGTAGTGGATGTCGGCCGACTCCACGTCGCCGGCCTCTGCCTGGCGCATGATTGCCAGCGACTCCACCACGTCGTCGGGGTGGCTGGTGACGATGGTCCCCGACGAGACGGTGTCGCGGCGGTGGCCCGCTCGCCCGACGCGCTGGAGCAGTCGACAGACCTGCCGGGGGCTGTTGTACTGGACGACGTGGTCGACGTGCCCCACGTCGATGCCGAGTTCCATCGACGAGGTGCACAGCAGTCCGTCGAGGTCGCCCTGCTTGAACGCCGTCTCGACGTCGATGCGAGCGTCCCGCGAGAGGGAGCCGTGATGGATTCCGATGTCGGTGCCCAGTTCCTTCAGCCGTGAGCCCAGTGCCTCCGCCGTCTGGCGGGTGTTGACGAAGACGAGCGTCGACTCGTTCTCCGCGACGAGTTCGTCGATTGCACGGACGTGACTGGCGATCTCGGCGTCCGTGACCAGTTCCGTCCCCAGCGCCTCGTCGCTGTCCGTAATCTCCGGTGCCCTCACGTCGATGTCGATGGCACTGCCGGCGTCGACCTCCACGATGGTACAGCCACGGTCGCCAGTCAGGAAACGCCCGACCTCTTCCGGGTCCCCGACTGTCGCGGAGAGGCCGACGCGCTGGAAGGGGCCAGCGAGTTCGCGCACTCGCTCCAGGCCCACAGTGAGTTGCGCCCCGCGCTTGGACGTGGCGAGTTCGTGCACTTCGTCGACGACGACGTGGTCCACGTCCTCCAGCGCCCGGCGAAGCTTCTTGCCCGTGAGCATCGCCTGGAGCGTCTCCGGCGTCGTGACGAGCACGTCCGGAGGGTCGTTGGCCTGCTTCTGGCGCTGGTAGTCGGAGGTGTCGCCGTGGCGGACGTCCACGTCCAGCCCGAGCGTGTCGCTCCACCACTCCAGACGCTCGCGCATGTCCCGGTTGAGGGCACGGAGCGGCGTAACGTAGAGCGCGCCGATGCCGAAGCGATCTTCGTCGGCCAGCGCGTCGAAGATGGGGAGCATCGCCGTCTCGGTCTTGCCGCTCCCGGTCGGTGCGACGACGAGCGCGTCGTCGCCGTCGGCCAGCGGCGGAATGGCCGCACGCTGTGGCGCTGTCGGCGTCTCGAATCCGCGCTCGGAGAGGGCGTCCCGAACGCTGCTCCCGAGCGCGGCGAAGGCCGCTGGACCCTCGGCGGCCCCGGCGTCAGTCATCACCGGTCGTTAGTCGCTGAGCCGATTAAGCCCGTCGGACAGTGGGTGTCAGTGGCTAACAGGTGGACGCTGCGACGCGAAGCGGCTGTCCACACTCCCGCTGACCGCTCCGCGATAGCTCGTTATGACACGGGCCTCGCTGGCCTGGCTCTCGTACTTGAACGTTCGGGTTAAATGGCGTCGTACCGTCCGAGCCGTGTTCCGTCGAGCAGGTAGGCCTCCCCGTCGACCAGCGCGTCGGGCAGGAACGGCGAGAGGAAGTCCTGCCCCGCGACGTTCACCCAGGTCCCCCCCGAGAGGTCGTTGAACGCCGGGAAGACGACGAGTTCGTCGGGCGTCCGAAGGTCGACACTGTGGAACTCCCGGAACGGTTCGGCGGAGACGTCGCTGCGGAGCCAGACCCGCTCGATGCGACCGCCACCGACTTCGTCTTCCAGTTTGACGACTGGGTGCTCGTGCCCGATACAGAGGACGTCCGCCGAGAGTACGTCCGGACTCGGCCAGGTGTGGCCGTGTGCGAACCCGACCGTCCCGCGGCGAGTGCCGTGACCGGGGGTGAGCGAGACGCGCTCGAAAGCGTCGGCGACGTCCTCGATAGCGCCGTCGTGGTTGCCCTTGACGAGTGTGACGGGTACTCGCTCGGTGACTGCCGACAGGAACGCCTCGATTTCCTCGCGCTCGACCGACCAGGGGTCGCCGATGGCGTGTCCCAGGTCCCCCAGGACGAGCAAGCTCTCTGCGTCGGTCCGGTCGAGCAGCGAGAGCACGCTGTCGCGGCGCTGGTCGGCGCGGCTGTCGAGTTCGACGCCCTCGCGCTGGAGTCCGCTCTCGATTCCGGCGTGGTAGTCGGCGACGACCAGCACGCGCTCGCCGTCGCAGTCGGCCACCGCCGCCGGTTCGCCGGGGACCGGTTCGACGCCCATCAGATGGACTTCAGCGTCTCGTCGTCCGGCTCGTAGCACTGGCCGCTCATGAGCGCGTCCTGGATGGCGTCCTCGACTTCGTCCGGCGTCGCGGCGTAGCGCTCGACGACAGTGTCGACGACTGCGGCCCGCTCAGCCCCGGTGCCGTCGTCCAGTTCCTCCATCACCTCGACGACGGCGTCGTCGATGTCAACGTCCTCGGCCGGTTCGGCCTCTGCGGGCTCCGTTGACTCCGCCGGCTCGACAGCCTCGGACTCCGTCTCGCCGTCTTCGGCCTCCGTCTCGCCGTCTTCGGACTCCGTCTCGGAAACCTCGAGCTCCGACTCGGCTTCCGCGGTCTCAGCGCCGACCTCCGACGTTTCCGCGTCTTCTGTCTCCACCGCGGTTGTTCCGCCAGCGGGCGCTGCGTCGGTCTCTGCTCCGTCTCCGTCAGCGGCCTCCTGTTCGGCCAGTTCTTCCGGGTCGGGCGTCTCGATGTCGGCCTCGCCGGGTTCGGGGACGTCGGTCCCAGTCTGGAACTCGGTCCCGAACTCCTCCTCTATCTCCTCGCGTTCGTCCTCGTCGAGTTCGAACTCGCCGGGTTCGAAGTCCCCGAGGTCGTCGTCTTCGGATTCTCCAGCTGCGGGTTCTGTCGCTGTGGCATCTTCCTCCGACGTCGTCGCAGCTTCGGATGCTTCGCTCTCCTCGGGAGGAGCGGCTGTCTCTGCCGCCGCAGACTCCGTCTCGGGTTCCTCGGTCGACTCTGTATCCGTCCCGACTGGTTCTTCGGGCGCGCTCGCAGCCTCGCTCTGTTCGACCGGTTCTGTCGAGGGTTCTGTTTCGGATTCTGCCTCGTCCTCGCTGGCTTCGGCCGGCTCCGCCGTCTCGACGGTCGATTCGTCGGGGCTCGGCTCCTCGGCCGTCGCGGATTCGGTCGGTTCTGGCTCCGATGGCTCCGTCCCCAGCCCACCTGCCGACACTTCGACGGACGAGTCCGCCAGTGCGGTGAGGTCGGCGGGTCCCTCGTCGTCCGGGGCGACGCTGAACGACTCCACCTCGTCGATGTCGCCGCTGACGACGCGTGCGGCGTCGAGCGCGGTCTCCCGGAGCGCCGAGAGGTAGGCCGGCGTCGTTCCGTAGTGGTCGATAGCGAGCGGGATGCCGGCAGCCAGCCCCTCGTCGACGCCGTGGTCCAGCAGCGTCTCCGTCAGCACGTCGCCGGAGGCGTCGAGCGACAGGGCCGTCGCCACGTGCTCGATGCGGGTGAGCGTCTGCTCTGCGGTCTGGACGGTCCAGCGGTCCCGCGTGGCCGCGTCGACGGTGCTGATGCTCTCCGGCCGGATGGAGGTGTACACCGCGTCGGAGTCTTCCGGCTGGAACGTGCGCGCTTTCCCCGTCACCGCGACGAAGGAGGGAGTCTCCGCACGGTCGAGGAACGCCATCTCGTCGGGCTGGTACTGGCCGGCGTAGAGGACGAACGCGCCGGTCGGGTCCACGACGCGTGCGCGGAGCACCTCGTCGCCGACCTGCTCGACCTCCGTGAGGACGCCGACCACGAACAGCCGATTGACGCGCGCTCCGGTCGGCGTGACGACGTAGTTCGGCGCGCGCTCCTCGTCGCTCTCGGAGTAGGAGAAGTCGGCGTCGTCGAACTCGGCGGCGAACAGCCGGTAGGCGACCTCCCGCTGGCCCGCGCCGCCGTCCTCGCTTTCGCTCATTGGGACACCTCCGCGAGGAGGTCGGCGGCGCGTGCCGCCGGGTCGTCGTCGCTCTCGGCGAACGACTCGACCTCCAGGTTCGCGCCGTACTCGTCGACGCTGAGCGACCCGCGGACCGTGAACTCGCGTCCGACGACGTGCTCGCGAATCGCGTCGGCCACGACTTCCTTGTCCATCTCCTCGCGGGCGTGCTCCTTCGCGTCCTCGATGTCGCCGCCGTAGACCTGCTCGGTCAGCCCTTCGTCGAGGACAGCGGTCACTGTCCCGGTGCCGTCGTCGAGGATGATTTTCGTCCGCAGGTCGTCCTGGCCGTCGACGTCGCCGTGGCTGCGACACTGGCCGTTCTGGATGACCCGGCCACACTCCGGGCAGCGCTCGATGAGGCCGGAGCCGTCCCGCAGCGCGATGGCGTTGCCGACCAGTTCCACGTCGAACAGGCCGCCGGAGTCGACGGCCTCGCCGATGGACAGCCGTGGTGCGGTCTCCTGTGGCTCCACGTCGCGGTCCAGTGGCGTCACCTCCGAGAACTCGGAGACGTTGACGGAGGGGACGCCACGGAACTCCCGGATGAATACGTCCTCGATTCGCACGGAGGCTCCCTCGGTCAGTTCTGGCCGGGGCTCCCAGTCGGTGAAGGGCAGGCGGGCCGTCTCGTCCGCGAGGACGCCGCTGAGAATCTCCGTCTCGCCGTCGCGGCCGTCGATGGTCTTCTCCTCGCGTTCCAGGACCGTCACCTCGACGTTGACGCCGCGGTCGCCGGGTTCGAGGTCGGCGAGTGTCTCGTCGCCGCCGACCTCGTAGGCCACGTCGAGCGTGTCGTCGACGAGGGAGACGGTCGTGCTCCCGCCGATGTTGAGTTCGGGTTCGCCCTCCCACTCGCGGACGCCGGCGTTGCTCAGTCGGAGCGTCTGGCCGGCCTCCAGGCCGACGTCCTCCCAGGCGGTGTAGGAGAGTTTCCCGGTCTCGTCTGCCAGTTCACCCTCGAAGATGACCTGGTCCTCGCCCTGGTAGCGAATCGAGCGCTGCCCGCAGGTGAGGACGACGGCCGTCACCGAGACGTTGCTGTCGGCAGTCGAGATGTCGGCGATGGACTTGGTCGACGGTTCGGCACCCCCGCCGCCGTCGCTGCCGTCGCCGTACTTGCGCCGCAGGCTTTGCTTGGCCTCGTCCATCGGCACGCTGTAGGAGACGAGGTTCTCCAGGTCTTCTTTGACCTCCTCTTTGTCGACGCCGAGGTCGGAGGCGAGTTCCTCGGCATGGTCTTCGAGACTCATCGTTCCGGCCTTGGCTCCGGCCCCACTAAAAGAGTCGCGTCCGGCTCTCCTGTCACTGGCTCTCAATTATACTTAAGCGAGGGCGCAGCCCAGTTCCAGCGGTGACAGCCGGCTCGTTCAGAGGCAAGCCGTCGAACTCCCACATCATCTGGACCCGCGAGACGCGCGACGGGGCCGGACAGCGGCGGTTCGACCACGAGCACCTGGAGAAGTGGGCCGCCAACTGCGGGTTCGACTTCGAGACGACGACCCGCGTCGACCACGAGCGCGCGGACGAACCCCGGACCCAGTACCGGTGTGTGTTCCGCTGGGGGACGATGGCGGAGGAGACCATCGAGTTCGGCGGCGAGGAGTGGTCGCTGGGCGACCAGCAGACGCCCCGAACCTTCATAGAGATAGACGAGGACGGCCAGGCCAGAGTCAAGGGCTGGTCGTTCGAGACGATTCTCGACGTGGTGGAGATGCGACACAAGGGCCCGGAACTGCTCATCAGGACGGCCGACGGCGAGCGCAAGCGCCTGAACGGACGGACGTTCGTGGAACGGCCGCGCGAACGCCAGCGCGACGACACCTGACGCGGCCGAGACAGCGAGTTCTCGCCGGGATGTCCGCGAGACAGACAGATTATATAGCTGGCAGGCTGGCTAGAGGACATGGACGACAGTTCGATGAGCCGCCGGCGGCTCCTCCTCGGCGTCGGAACCGGGGCAGCCGCACTCGCCGGCTGTCTCGGCGGCAACGACGGACAGGGTGGCGACGGAACCGACGGCTCCGAACCCACGGTCACGTCCGGGCCGACGCCGACGATGACCGACGGCCGTCTCCCCGCACCGGTCCTTGGCGACCCCGAAGCGAGCGTCACGCTGGCGGTGTACGAGGACTACGCCTGCCCGCACTGTGCAGACTACAACGCCAGCGGGTTCGACGAACTGGCCTCGGAGTTCATCGACTCCGGCGACATCCGCTACGAGCACCGCGACGCGCCGATTCCCGTCGCCGACCCCGGCTCCTGGCAGGCGGCGTCCGCGGCCCGCGAGGTCCAGGCCCGCCACGGCAACGCCGCATTCTGGGCGTACGCGAAGAAACTCTTCGAAAATCACAGGGACCTCCGCGGGAACGTCCGGTCCCTGTTCGAACGGCTCGTGAACGACCTCGGCCTCGACGGGGCCGAGGCAGTCGCGACGGCGGGCGTCGACCGCGCCCACGACCCGACAGTCCGGGCGGACCGCCAGATGGCCGGCCAAGTCGGCATCCAGGGGACGCCCGCGTTCGTCATCAACGGGCAGATAGTCACCTCCGGGTTCGGTAGCAGTACCGTCGACACCGTCTCGTCGGCGCTGGACGACGCGCTCTCCGAAAGCGCCTAACGGGACCGTCTCGTCGGGGGAGTCATGAAGGACGAACCGGAGGTCGCCGTGCTCAGACTCGGCCACCGGCCGGGCCGGGACGAGCGGATGACGACCCACGTCGGCCTGACCGCGCGCGCACTCGGCGCCGACCGCGTGATTCTCGCCGGCGACGGCGCCAGCCGCAGCGACACCGTTGAGGACATTACGGACCGCTTCGGCGGGCCCTTCGACGTGGAGACCACGACCAGCCCGACGGCACTGCTGGACGACTGGGACGGGGCCATCGTCCACCTGACGATGTACGGCCTCCCGGTCCAGGACGTCGAGAGCGAGATTCATGAGACACACCGGACGGGAACGCCGTTGCTGGTCGTCGTCGGGGCCGAGAAGGTCCCGTGGGACGTCTACGACGCGGCGGACTGGAACGTCGGCGTGACGAACCAGCCACACTCCGAGGTGGCGTCGCTGGCCGTCTTCCTCGACAGACTGTTCGAGGGGCGGGAACTCGACCGGGAGTGGGCCGACGCCGAGAAGACGGTCGTGCCCCAGGCGACGGGCAAGCGCGTCGAGGACCGCACCGACGAGTGACGGCGCGGCGATTTCGCCGCGCGGACGCGTCCCGATGGTTTTAACCGCCTGACTCCCCCTGATTTGGGTAATGGCTTTTGAGGAACTCCTGGAGGACCCGGTCATACAGAAGTACCTCCACGAACTCGTCGGCCCGAAAGGAATGCCGGTGGCGGCGGCCCCACCGGACGGTGAAGTGACCGACGAGGAACTCGCCGAGGAGCTCGGACTCGAACTCAACGACGTCCGACGCGCCCTGTTCATCCTCTACGAGAACGACCTGGCGAGCTACCGGCGACTCCGCGACGAGGACTCGGGCTGGCTCACGTACCTCTGGACGTTCGAGTACGACAAGATACCCGAACAGCTCGAAGAGGAGATGCACCGCCTGCTCGCCGCGCTGGAGGACCGCCGCGAGTACGAACGCAACCACGAGTTCTACCTCTGCGAGAACTGCGGCATCCGCTTCGAGTTCGGCGAGGGCATGGAGTTCGGCTTCGAGTGCCCCCAGTGCGGGTCGGACCTGGAAGCGCTGGAGAACACCCGGCTCGTCGAGTCGATGGACCGGCGCATCGACGAACTGCGGGACGAACTCAACGTCGAGACGGCGAGCGTCGAGGTCTGATGGTCGTACTCGCAACCAAACTGTACGTCTCCGGCGACGCCCGCGAGCGCGCACTCGATTCCCTGGAGTCGATGCTCGCCAACGACCTCGCTGACCTCGACGTCGAGTACACCGTCGGTATCCGCGACGACGACTTCCCGTCCGTGACTGTCGACGGACCCGACGCAACCGTCGCGCGGAACCTCCTGCGCCAGGAGTGGGGCGAGATTACGCCCCACCTCGAAGACGGCGAGGTCTACTGGGGCACACTGGAGTCCTGGGACGGGGACGGGTTCGTCCTCGACGCCGGGCGCGAGGTCCGGATTCCGACGGCCGAACTGGGACTCGGTCAGGGCAGCGCCGACCAGATTCGCACGCGCTTCGCGCTCGTGCAGCACATGCCGCTGCGGTTCGTCGCGGGGGAGACGCCCCGCCTGGCGGACGAGGAGCGCGACAGGCTGTACGAGTGGACCCGCGGGACCGGCCGGCTGAACGTCAACAGCGCCACCCGCTCGGAAGTCCGTGCCACGGTCAACCGCGCCGGGCACGCGCAGGACATCGTCACGGTCGAACGGCTCGGACTGCTCGAACAGAGCGTCGTCTGCAAGGAGGGGACAGACCCGCCGGGGCTGCTCGCCAGCGTCGGCGAGTACCTCCCCGCGGAACTCCTCTGCGTCGTTCCATGAACCGTCGTCACTACCTCGCTGCCGGCGCGCTGCTCGCCGTCGTCCTCCTGGCGGGGTGTGGGCTCGGTCCCTCCGAAATCCCGGAGGAGGACCTCAGCGAGAACGCGACCTACGACTGGGACGTCAACGCGACGGCGACGTTCGACATCTCCCGCTCCTCGTACGCGGCCGTGGTCAACGTCACGAACAGCAGCGAACTGGCGGTCTGGCGGCGTGACCCGATAGAGGGAGACAACCCGGTGAACCTGCGCGCGCTGCAGTTCCGCTACAGGAACGGGACCGTCGTCAACGCGACCCACGCGAACCTGACCGCCACCCGCAACCAGGACCGGACCGTCATCGGCCTCCCCGCAAGGGACGGACTCGTCGGCTACACCGCCGCCCGGGCGGACAAGCAGTTCGGCACGCCCGTCTTCGTCGAGGGGTCCTACGAGATAGTGCTGCCGCCGGACGCCCGCGTCGGCATCCCGCTGCTCTCGCAGGCCGGGCCGGGTGGCTGGTCCTCCAGCGTCGAGGGCGACCGTATGACCGTGCGGTGGGACAACGTCTCCAGCGGGTCGGTCAGCGTGCGGTACTACCTCCAGCGGGACATCATCCTCTTCGGGTCGCTGGCGGCCATCATGGTCGTCGCGGGCGTGGCGGGCACGCTGTACTACCGCCGGAAGATTCGCGAACTGGAGGGCAAGCGCGAGGACCTCGGCCTGGACGTCGAGACTGAGGACGACGACTTCGGGGACGACGGGCCGCCGCCGGGCATGCGCTGACCCGAGGCGGGGATGCTTTTACGCGCTCGGCCCAATGAGGTGGTATGCGCGTCGCGCTGGTGACCGTCGGCGACGAGATACTGTCCGGAGACACTGTCAACTCCAACGCCGCCTGGTTGGGCCGAGAGCTCACCGACCGCGGCGTCGACGTCGAGCGCGTGACCGTCGTCCCCGACCGCGTGAGCGACATCGCCCGCGTGGTCAACGAGTACCACGCCGAGTACGACGCCGTCATCGTGACCGGCGGTCTCGGTCCGACCCACGACGACGTGACGATGGACGCCGTGGCGGCCGCCTTCGGGACCGATCTCTCCGAGCACGACGCCGCCGTCCAGTGGCTCGAAGAGGAGGCCGGCTACGCCCGGTCGGACCTGACGGAGGGAACGACCCACCTCCCGACCGGGAGCGAACTGCTCCCGAACCCCAACGGCGTCGCGCCGGGGTGTGCCATCGGTAACGTCTACGTTCTGCCGGGGGTACCAGACGAGATGAAGGGAATGTTCGAGGTCATCGCCGACGACTTCGCCGGCGTCGAGCGGTTCGTCGAGTCCGTCGTCGCCGCCGAACCCGAGAGCGCGCTCATCGACAGACTCGTCGAGGTACAGGACCGCTTCGACGTCCAGGTTGGGAGCTACCCGGGTGAGAACGTCCGGCTGAAGATTCAGGGGACAGACGCCGAGGCCGTCGAGGCGGCCCGGCAGTGGCTCGCAGCGAACGTTTCTCCGCCGGACGAGGACGCCTGACCTACCGGAAGAGACTGCGCAGCCAGAAGACCGTCAGGAGCAGGCCGCCGACCCCGACGACCCAGCCCGTGGCGTCGATTACTCCCGCCTGCACCGTGACCTCGCCCGCCTGCGACAGTGGAACGTTCATATCTCACCCTCGATGAGCGGAAAAGTAAGTCGTTCCGGTTTCCTTTTGCCCGTCACCGTCCTAGACCGCCACGATGCGTCGCATCGGCGTCGTGGTGAACCCCATTGCCGGCATGGGTGGGCGTGTCGGGCTGAAGGGAACCGACGGCAAAGTGGCCGAGGCGCGTGAACGCGGTGCGGAGCCGCGCGCACCGGACCGCGCACGGGAGGCACTGGACGAACTGGCACACCTCGACGCGGACGTCGAACTGGTCACCCCCGGCGGCGTCATGGGCGCGACGGAGGCCCGCGCTGCCGGGTTCGAGCCGACGGTGGTGGGGCCGACCCCCGACGACGCGGAGACGACTGCCGACGACACGCGCGCGGCGGTACGAGCCTTCGTCGACAGCGGCGTGGACCTCGTTCTGTTCGCCGGCGGCGACGGCACCGCCGTCGACGTGGCCGAGACGCTCGCCGAACTCGACGACCGGACGCCGATTCTCGGTATCCCCGCGGGCGTGAAAATATACTCCGCGGTCTTCGGCGTGACGCCGCGCGCGGCGGGCCACATCGCCGGGACGTTCCAGCGGACGGCGGAGGCCGAGGTCAACGACATCGACGAGGACGACTACCGTGAGGGGCAGGTGCGGACGGAACTCCGGGCAATCGCCACCGTCCCCGTCGCGGAGGAGCGCCAGTCGAGCAAGCAACTCGGCGGCGGCAGCGTCGAGGCCCTCGCCGAGGGCTTTCTCGACGACGTCGAACCCGGCGTCACCTACGTCCTCGGCCCCGGCTCCACCGTGGGCAGGATAAAGCGGGGGCTCGGGTTCGTCGGAACGCCGCTCGGCGTGGACGTCTATCGCGACGGCGACCTCCTCGCCCGGGACGCAGCCGAGTCGGATATCCTCGATGCGGTCGGCGAGCGCAACGTCGTGGTCGTCTCGCCCATCGGCGGGCAGGGCTTCGTCTTCGGCCGCGGCAATCAGCAACTCTCCCCCGCGGTAATTCGACAGTGCGACGTCGAAATCGTCGCCTCGCGGCGGAAACTGGACGACGTCGGCGTCCTGCGGGCAGACACTGGCGACCCCGACCTGGACGAGGAGTTGCGCGGCTGGCACCGGGTCCGAGTCGGCCGCGTCGAGCGCCGCCTCGTCGAACTGGTCTGAACGGTAGCCGGCAGAATCGGGTGTCCGTATAACATCACCCCTAGTATCCCCCACATACCGACTCATCTTCTAGGGACTTATGATAACATTAAGGTAGACCGGGTAATATGGGGTAGATATGGAAACGAGAAAGGTCCAGCGGCTGGGCCCGTCGACGCTCGCCATGACGCTGCCTGCCGAGTGGGCGCAGGCACACGACGTGAAGAAGGGAGACGAGGTCTCGCTCCGGGTCGGGAGCAAGGGAACCCTGACCGTCATGCCGGAGTCGGTCACCTCCGAGGAGTCCGAAGCCATCATCCGTGCCTCCGGTCTGGACGCCGACTCCGTGGAGCGGGCGATAGTGGCGCAGTACGTCCTCGGCCGGCGCATCATCCACGTGGAGGCCGGCGAGGGGGAGACCCTCGACAGCACGCACATCAACGCGGTCTACAACGCGGAGACCCAGTTGATGGGACTGGGCGTCATCGAGGAGACGCCGGAGAGCATCGCCATCCGGTGCTCGGTCGACCCCGAGGACTTCACGCTCGACAACCTGCTGGAACGGCTGGAATCGACCGGTTCCACGATGCGCAACGAGGCCATCAAGTCGCTGGCCCACAACAACCCGGACCTCGCCCAGCGGGCGCTCAACCGCGAGCGGCAGGCGAACAAGATATTCGTCCTCCTGCTCCGCCTCATCTTCACGGCATACCAGAACCCCAACCTCGCCCGCTCGGTGGGGCTGGAGGACGGCTTCCCGCTCATCGGCTACCGCTCCATCGCGAAGAACCTCGAACTCACCGCGGACAACGCCGAGGACATCGCCGAAATCGCGCTGGAGGCCGAGAACAACGCCATCAACGTCGAATCGGATACCATGCGGCGCATCCGCGAGTACACCGACGAGGTCAACGACATCACGGAACTCGCCGTCGAGGCCGCCGTCAACCGCGACTACGACATCGCCATCGACATCCGCGAGCGCTTCGCCGAGATGAGCGACCGCGAGAAGGACATCCTCGACGACCTGCCGGAGATGGACAATCAGCAACTCCTGCAGGTCCGTGAGGTCCTCGTCAGCCTCCGCGAGACGGCCCAGTACGCGGTCCGCAACGCGGAAATCGCGACGAACCTCGCGCTCGACGAGGAGTCGGACCACATCACCATCACGTAGCCGGGCCCGACGCGGACCGGGACGCTCCGCCGCCGCTCGCGGTCCGACGTTTCTTCCCGCGGACCGACCGTTCGGAGCCGCCAGAATGTGGAGTCGCATGAAATAAGTACAGAACGGCGGAAGGGGATGACATGGCAGACACAGCGCGGGCGACGGACAGGAGCCTCGGACTCGGCCTGACTTTCGGCATCATCGCGGTGCTGGCGACGGTTCTGATGGGCGTGACGGCGTATCTCTCCTTCCTCGGCGACGGCAACGGGATGCAACTGCTCTCCGGGCTGGCCTTTGCAGCGGCGATGGTCGCGGCCGGCATCGCGGTCGCGGCTCTCCACATGTTCGCGGAGTGAACCCGACAGACAAACCGTTAAGAGTCTCAAGACCCTATGCGGAGCCAATGACAGACCTCAGCGAAGAGGACCGCCGCATCCTGGAGTACCTTCGCAACAGCGTCTCGCGCGGCGAAGCCTATTTCCGCTCGAAGAACATCGCCGAGCAGCTGGGACTGTCCGCGAAACAGGTCGGGGCTCGCCTCCCGAAACTGGCCGAGAAGTCAGAGGACGTCGACATCGAGAAGTGGGGTCGCGCACGCTCGACAACCTGGCGCGTCACGACGAGCTAACGCGAGCTTTTTTATCGTCGCTACAAACAATAGCCCCATGACTGTCCGGGTGGAGCGAGTCGTCGACGTGCCGGCACCGCGCGAGGAGGTCTGGAAGTTCATCTCCGACCCCGAGAAGCGCGCCCGCCCCATCAGCGTGGTCTCGGACTTCGAACTCCTCGACGACGACACGGCGGTGTGGCACCTGCAACTTCCCATTCCCGTCATCGACCGGACCATCCGCGTCGAGACGGAGGACAAAGTGTTCACGCCGCCGGAGTACGTCGAGTTCGTCGGGAAGTCGAAGGTGATGCACGTCGTCGGCGAGCACGAACTGGAGGAACTGGACAACGGGACGCGGCTGACCAACCGCTTCACAGTCGACGGCAAGCTTCCCGGCGTCGAACGCTTCTTCAAGCGCAACATGGAGGCGGAGTTCGACAACCTCGAAGCCGCAATCTACGACGACCTCGGCATCCCGCACTGATGCGTCTCGCACTCGCGCAACTGGACGTCGAACCCGCGGCCGTGACAGCGAACGTCGATCGCGCGCTCGCCGCCATCGACCGCGCCGCCAGCCGGGGGGCCGACCTCGTCGTCCTTCCGGAGATGTTCACGGTCGGCTACTTCGCCTTCGAGAGCTACGCCCGAGAGGCCGAACCACTGGCCGGGGAGACGCTCACGGCGGTCTCCGAGGCCGCCGCCGATGCCGGCGTCGCGGTGCTCGCCGGCAGTCTCGTCGAGGACCTCGAAGCCTCGGACGCGGCGGGATTCGAGACGCCTGCCGCGGAGGGGTACGCCAACACCGCAGTCTTCTTCGACCGGGACGGCGAGCGCCGGGCCGTCTACCGCAAGCACCACCTGTTCGGGTACGACTCGGCCGAACAGGACCTGCTGACGCCCGGAGACCGACTCCAGACCGTCTCCTTCGACGGGTTCACCGTCGGCGTGACCACCTGCTACGACCTGCGCTTTCCCGAACTGTACCGGGACCTGGTCGACGCGGGCGTGACGCTGACGCTCGTCCCCAGCGCCTGGCCGTACCCCCGCGTCGAGCACTGGAAACTCCTCCCGCGGACCCGCGCCGTCGAGAACCTGATGTACGTCGCGGCGGCCAACGGCGTCGGCGAGTTCGAGGAGGCGTCGCTGCTGGGTCGGTCGACCGTCTACGACCCGTGGGGGACGACACTGGCGAGCGCGGACGACGACCCGGCGCTGGTCACCGCCGAGGTGTCTCCGGAGACCGTCGCGGAGCGACGCGCGGAGTTCCCGGCGCTCGCCGACCGCCGGTGAGCGCAGGCGGGAACATTTATCCGTCGTGGGTTCCCAGAATCACCTGCCGGCGAGACGCTTTTCACGTCGCAGCCGGCAAATCACCGGCGCTACTCGGCCTCGCGGGCTCCCGGCCGCACCCACCGGACGGCGTCTCGTGGCCCCGGCGGTCGTCCGGACGGCCGCCGCGGCCACCTCCTCGTCCACCTCTCGCCTCGTCACTCCTCTCGCGTCCTGATGTCCGCCGACAGCCCCTGTGCCATCTCGATGTCTTCCGAGTTGTTGAGCGTCCACGCCGTGCGCTCGGTCACCGTCTCGATGGCCTCGCGAGCGTGCGGTGCGCCGCTGCCCGACTTCTTGACGCCGCCGAATGGCAACTGCACCTCCGCGCCGATGCAGGGCAGGTTCGCGTAGGCAAGGCCGACCTCGGCACGGTCGCGGTAGTAGTTTATCTCGCGGTAGTCCTCGCTGACGACAGCACCCGCCAGGCCGTAGGCCACGTCGTTGTGTATCTCGACGGCCCGCTCGATGCCGCCCGAGTACTCCACGAGGGCGACGTGAGGTCCGAACACTTCCTCGCGCAGGCAACGCAGGTCGGGGTCGTAGTCGATTTCGTAGACGAAGGGGCCGACCCAGTGACCGTCCTCGTGACCCGCCGGGATTTCCGAGTCGTCCAGTTCCTCACGGTCGACCAGCACGTTCGCGCCCTCCGTGCGCGCGAGGTCGTTGTAGCGGCCGAACTTCTCTATCTGCTCCTCGTCGACGAGCGGCCCCATGAACGTCTCCTCGTCCAGCGGGTCCCCGACCGCGACGCGCTCGGCGAGGTCGACGAACTCCCGCTTGAACTCGTCGTAGACGTCCTCGTGGACGATGAGTCGTTCCGAGGAGACGCAGCGCTGCCCGGTCGTCTTGAACGAGGACATCACCGCCGAGTGCAGGGCGATGTCCAGGTCCGCCTCGCCGGTGACGACGATAGCATTCTTGCCGCCCATCTCGCAGGACGTGTTCTTCTGTGGCTGGCTGGCGACAGTCTTTGCGACCTGGTGCCCGACTTCGGCGGACCCGGTGAACATCACGGTGTCGACGTCGTCGCTCTCGACGATGGCTGCGCCGGCGTCGCCGAAGCCCTGGACGAGGTTGAACACGCCGTCTGGGATGCCGGCGTCGTCGAACATCTCCGCGACGATTTGCCCGCACCAGGGCGTCTGCTCGGCGGGCTTCCAGACGACGGTGTTGCCCTCGACCAGCGAGACGGCCATGTGCCAGAACGGGATGGCGACCGGGAAGTTCCAGGGCGTGATACAGCCGACGACGCCGCGTGGCTTCCGGCGCATGTAGGAGTCCTTCGCGGCGATTTCGGAGGGTACCACGTCGCCGTGGGGGTGGCGCGCGTTGCCGGCCGCCCACTCGACCATGTGCCAGGCCTCCGTGACGTCGGCTTTCCCCTCGCTTATCTCCTTGCCGCACTCCCTCGTGACGACCGCTCCGAGTTCCTGATGTCTGTCGCGGAGTTCGTGGAAGATGTCCCAGAGGTACTCGGCGCGGTCGACGTACGACAGCGCGCGCCACTCCTCGAAGGCGTCGGCCGCTGCCGCTGTCGCGGCTGCCACGTCGGCCTCCGTTCCGCGGACGAACTCCGCCAGCGTCTCGCCCGTCGCGGGGTTGTCGCTCTCGAACGTCTCCTCGCCGTGCCCGTCGCGCCACTCGCCGTCGATGTACTGGCCGTACCGTTCGCCGGACTCGCGGGTCGTGGAACTGTCCATAGGGCGACATACGACAGGGGGGAACAAGTGTGTGTCGCGGTACCGGCCGGCAAACTCACTTCGCTCGCTCGTTGGCTGCCAGGATGCCCCCGACGAGCAGTCCGTGGACGAAGCCGACGGGCGCGCCCACGGCCACGCCAGCGGTGAGCGCGACGTCCTGGCCCCACGCGACCAGCGCACCGAGGCTGGCACCGACGACGAGTCCCAGGACCGCGCCGCCACCGGCCACCCGCGTCGGCCAGTCGTCCTCGCCCCAGTTGGCCTGCCCGAGGCGGCCGGTCAGCGCTCCGACGACGAGGCCGCCGCCGGCCCCGTAGCCGCCGGCGATAGCGAGCGACGCGTCCACCAGCACCGAGACGACCGCTGCGAGGGCGGCACCGAGGACGATACCCACTGCGACGCCCGTCGCCGGGAGCGACTCGTCAGGTCCGTCAGCGTCAGCCATTTGCTCGGGCGTCACCCCGACCGGTCAAAACAGTTCTGGAGCGCCGGCGTCACTGCCGCGGTCACCGGTCGCGGCTGTCCAGGTCCTCGCGCGCGGCGTCGACGTGTTCCTGCCGGATGACGACGTCGCCGGCCCGTTCGGCTGCCTCCTCGGGGTCGAGTCCGTCCGCGACGTCGCGAATCGCCCGCAGCGAGGCCTCCCGGACCAGCGCCTCCAGGTCGGCCCCGGAGAACCCCTGCGTCTCCGCGGCCAGTTCGTCGAGGTCCACGTCACCGGCCAGCGGCTTGCCCTCAGTGTGGACCCGCAGGATGTCCCGCCGGGCCTTTTCGTCGGGGTTTGGGACCTCGATGTGGCGTTCGAGTCTGCCGGGACGGAGCAGTGCCGGGTCCAGCGCCTCCTTCCGGTTCGTCGCCGCGAGGACGACCAGCGAGGGGTGGTCGGCGGCGGCGTCGAGTTCCGTCAGGAGTTGCGAGACGACCCGTTCGGTCACCTCGTTGCCGTCGCCGCGGCGACCCGCGATGGCGTCTATCTCGTCCAGGAAGACGATGGCCGGCGCGGTCTGGCGGGCGCGCTCGAAGAGGTCGCGGACGGCCCGCTCGCTCTCCCCGACGTAGCGGTCCAGTATCTCCGGGCCGGCGACGCTCACGAAGTTGACGCCGCTCTCGCCGGCGATGGCCCGCGCCAGCAGCGTCTTGCCGGTGCCCGGGGGGCCGTAGAGCAGGACGCCCGAGGGCGGTTCGGTCTTCGCCGCCTCGAACAGCGGGCCGTAGGACAGCGGCCACTCGACGGCTTCCCGCAGGCGCTCTTTCGTGTCGTCGAGCCCACCCACATTTGCGAAGGTCTGCGTCGGGGACTCGGAGACGTACTCGCGCATTCCCGAGGGTTCGATGGCGGCCATCGCCGTCTCGAAGTCCTCGCGGGTCACGGAGAGTTCGTCGGGGTCCCGCCGGAGCGCGGACATCCCCGCTTCGCGGGCCAGCGAGGCCACGTCGGCACCGACGAACCCGTGCGTCCGGGCGGCGATGCGGTCCAGGTCGACGTCCGGGGCCAGCGGCATGTTCCGCGTGTGGACGTCCAGAATCTCGCGCCGGCCGGTCTCGTCGGGCACGCCTATTTCGATTTCGCGGTCGAACCGACCACCCCGGCGCAGCGCGGGGTCGACGGCGTCGACGCGGTTGGTCGCGCCGATGACGACCACCTGCTCGCGCTCCTCCAGGCCGTCCATGAGCGTGAGCAGTTGCGCGACGACGCGGTTCTCCATGTCGGCGTCCTCGTCGCGCGACCCCGCGATGGAGTCGATTTCGTCGATGAAGAGGATGGCCGGGGCGTTCGCGGCGGCGTCGTCGAAGGCCTCGCGCAGGCGCTCCTCGCTCTCGCCCTTGTACTTCGAGACGATTTCGGGGCCGGAGATAGTGTCGAAGTAGGCGTCGACTTCGCTGGCGACGGCGCGGGCGATTAGCGTCTTCCCGGTGCCGGGCGGGCCATACAGGAGGACGCCCTTCGGCGGGTCGATGCCCAGGCGACCGAACAGTTCCGGTTCCGACAGCGGGAGCTCTATCATCTCCCGGACCTGGTCGAGTTCGTCGTCCAGGCCGCCGATGTCCTCGTAGGTCGCGCCGGTGTCGTCCTCCGTCGACTTGCCGCTTCCCTCGTCGTCAGGGGCGGCGCTGTCGACGTCGGCCACGCCGGCTTCGAGCCGCACGTCGGTGGCCGACGTGATGCGGACCGACCCCGCTGGGTGGGTGTCGGTGACGACGTAGGCACCGTAGCCCTGGACGCGCAGGCGCTTGCCCTGGCGGACGAGCTGGTCGCGAAGGCCCTGGCGGATTCCCTCGATAGAGGCGGTCTCGTCGGCGTGCTCGTCGGCCGGGTGCAGCGTGACGCTGATGGCGTCGGCTACCGACCCCTTCCGGATTGTCACTTCGTCGCCGATGTTGACGCCGGCGCTGGCCCGCGTGTCGGCGTCGATGCGGACGACGTCGCCGTCGTCGTTACCCGGCCAGACCTTCGCCACGGTGAGTTTGTCGCCCTCGACGATGATTGGGTCGCCGCTGAGCACGCCCAGCGCGCTCTGGATGTGGCCCGGCAGGCGGGCGATGCCGCGGCCCGCGTCGCTCTTGCGCGCGCCCTCGACGCGAACCCGCGTCTCTCCGTCGGTCATGCGCCCGTGTAGGTGAGCGACCGGTATAAACGGACAGACTACCCGCCGGAGAAAACCCTATACCGATAGGTAGCACAGACACAGACATGGTGTCCGAGACCACGCGGGACGACATGACGTGGTACGAGTGCGAGTACTGTGGGCTCCTGTTCGACTCGCGCGAGGACGCACGGGCCCACGAGGAGAACTGCGACGCGGAAGGCCCCTCCTACATCCAGTAAGCGCTACTCGTCGCCGTCGTCGTCCAGTTCTCCCTCTCCCTCCGGGACGAGTTCGAACGAGCGTTCCCCCATCTCGTCCTCCTCGAAGACGAAGACGCGACCGTCGACTGCGTCGGCGTCCATCTCCACGTCGATGCGCATCTGCCGCTCCCGGACCGTCACGCCGGGGAACACCGTCGTCTCCTCGCCCTGGTCGAGCATGACGCGGCCGACGCCGCTGTCCTCAAGAATCTCGTCTTCCGTGTCCCGCTCGTTGACGTAGACCATCACGCCCTGCGTCTCGCTTTTGTCGCTGACGAGGACGTGGACGTTCTTGCCAGGCGCAGTCTTGACCGTGCCCTCGGCCTTCGTCGGGACGCCGCGGTAGAAGACCCTCCGGCCGTCCTTGTACTCGACCTCGATACCGTCGGGCGTCAGTTCGATGGGGAGCGTGTCCGGCGGAACGTCCGAGCGCGCGTGCATGGAGGTCGATTGTAGCCGGCGGGCTAAAACGGATTCCCTTCGCTCGGGTCAGTCGTCGCTTCCGCGGAAGATGCCCGCAAACAGCAGCGCGAACAACAGCGCCGACGTAATCAGCCCGCCCGCCAGCGCGGCCGTGAAGGGCACGTCCGGGAGTTGCTGCAGGGTCGCGACAGTGACCGCGATGCCGGCGATTGCGGCGACGCCGCTGCCGACGAACAGTTGCTGCCGACGGAGCGCCTCGGACTGGACCGTCGGGTCGGGCATCTCGTCCTCCGCGACAGCTTCCGCCTCGACATCCTCCGTCATCTCGTCGGCGACTGGGTCCGAGTTGGCCTCGGATTGCTCGCTCGGTTCCGTATCGGGGCCGGAGTCGGCGTCGCTGTTGGCATCGCTATCTGCGTCCGGTCCCTCGGTGTCGCTCATCGAGTCCTGATAGCCGGCGCGTCCGAAAGTGGATTCCGGTCGGGTCGTCGCCGACAACCACCACAGGTAAATAGCGGGCTGTGGGACAGTCAGACACGATGCAAGGGCAGGCAGCGGCACCGGCGGCCGGCACGGTGCTCAACGCGCTCGCGAACGGCACCGGGTCGGCCTTCGCCATCGACGAGTACACCACGGCGACCGTCGAGTTGCGCGAAAGCGGGCCGGTCGAGGGGACCGTCGCGGAGGACCCCGACGCCGACACCCGTCTCATCGAGGCCTGCGTCGAGCGGGTCGTCGAGGACTTTGGCGACGGTCAGGGTGGAACCGTCCGCACCGAGAGCGACGTGGCGATGGCTTCGGGGCTGAAATCCTCCAGCGCCGCCGCCAACGCGACGGTCCTGGCGACGCTGTCCGCACTCGGCGAGGCGGACGCGCTGTCCCGCGAGGATGCCTGCCGCCTCGGCGTCGACGTCGCGCGGGACGTCGGCGTCACCGTCACCGGCGCGTTCGACGACGCGAGCGCGAGCATGCTCGGCGGCGTCACGGTCACCGACAACACGACCGACGACCTGCTCGCCCGCGACGAACTGTCGTGGGATGTGCTCGTCTACACGCCGCCCGAGCGGGCCTACAGCGCGGACGCGGACGTCGGGCGGTGTCGTTCGGTGGCACCGATGGCGGACCTCGTGGCGGAACTCGCCCTCGACAGCGAGTACGCGCGGGCGATGACCGTCAACGGCCTGGCCTTCTGTGCCGCGCTCGGCTTCTCGCCGGACCCGATGGTCGAGGCGATGGACCGCGCCGCCGGCGTCTCGCTGTCGGGCACCGGACCGAGTTTCACGGCCGTCGGCGACCGCGATGCACTGGCCGCGGTCCGCGACGTCTGGAGCCAGCGGGAGGGCCGAACGTGGCTGACAACGACGCAGACGGAGGGAACACGAATCACATGACCGACGAGAGCTACGACGGGGGCGAAATCAACCCCGAGGACATGACACTGGACGAACTGCGCACGGAAATCCGCGACATCGACCGCGAAATCGTCGAACTCATCGCGCGACGTACCTACGTCGCCGACACCATCGCACAGGTGAAAGCGCGGCAGGGACTGCCGACGACCGACGAGAAACAGGAACAGGCCGTGATGGACCGCGCGGGCGAGAACGCGACGCGGTTCGACGTCGACGCCAACCTGGTGAAAGCCATCTTCCGGTTGCTCATCGAGTTGAACAAGGTGGAGCAGCGGGAAAACCGGTAGGCACCTAACAGAGCTGGCGACGGATTCTGGTGGGGGACACAAACGTCTTAGTGACGGCTCTCGAACAAACTCGCATGGTGAGTGCGGGCGAGCCGACCGTTGAGGGCGTCAACCTCGATGAGATGAGCGACTACCTCGCCCGGACGGAGGTTGTCTTCGCGGTGCTGTTCGGCTCGCACGCCCGGGGTACAGCCGGTGATTCATCGGATGTGGACGTCGCCCTTCGATTCCCCGAGGAGATGGATGCCCACGAACGGTTCCGCCTTCGCAACCGCATCGATGCCAATCTACAAGAGTACGCCGAGGGCTTCGTCGATGTGAGTGAAGTCGGCTCGCTCCCGACGCCAGTCGCCCACGCTGCACTCCGAGACGGAATCGTTCTCGCTGG
Source organism: Salinibaculum sp. SYNS191 (assembly GCF_037338445.1). NCBI lineage: Archaea > Methanobacteriati > Methanobacteriota > Halobacteria > Halobacteriales > Haloarculaceae > Salinibaculum > Salinibaculum marinum. The sequence goes on along the minus strand of NZ_CP147838.1, from coordinate 390,720 downwards.
CGACGAGCAGGCCGTCGAGTCGTACCGAGAACAAGTAACACGGGAGTACGAGGCCAACGCAGACGAACGGGAGCGGGAGCGCCGAGAGTTCATCGACCGACTGGCTCGCGGGGATACGTAGATGGTCGATGAGGATGTCATCGTTGATAAACTCCGATACATCAACCGGTACACTGACGACCTGAAGCAGATACGCGGGATGTCGAAGGAGGAGTACGTGGAGGACATGGTGACGCAACGAGCCGTCGAACGCACGTTGATGAACCCCCGAATCAGGAACAGAGCACGACCGGCCAAACTGATTTATTTCTACCTCTTGTACCGAGCCATATGGGGAGTTACGCGACACCGCCGGACTGGTCGGACCCGACCGACGAGGACGATGACGAGGAGTCGGCAGTCAAACTCGGTGAGCTACTGTCCGGACGACTGGCTGATGTCGACATAGACTCCGTCGAGGCAGTTCGCGAAACGCGAGAACGTCGATGAAGGTGTTCGTCGATACGAACGTTTTCATCGCCAGCATTACCGACGAACCGGGCCGCGGTGACGTTGCGACGGAACTGCTGAACGAGAGTCACGAGTTCTGCACGTCGATTCTCAACCTCATGGAGATTCGTTCGGTGTTGACGAAGAAGAAGCGCGTGGAACAAGAGCGAGTCGAGGAGGTACTGACGGATATCTACGGACGCGTCGATATCTACGCGCCGGAGATAAGCGACCAGATTTCGGCGTACAGCCTCCAGCAGGACACGTTACTGTACACGCTCGATTGCGTCCTCCTCGCCCTCGCCGAAGATATCGACGCCACGTTGGTCACATTCGATGGTGAGCTACTGGAAAACGGTGCCATCTCGCCAACAGTGCTGATGGAATAGGGAGGTACTCGAGAGGGCATGGAAATAGCGGCAACCTGTCCTGTCTCTGTTACACCAGTTGACTACCTGAACAAGATCTAACAGCGAGAGAACCGGTAGCTCGTTCCGGAACCAGAGAGTGCCGGCCCACCCGTCAGAGCGACAGTTCTGCCTCGCCAGTGGAGACGGCCGCCGCGAGTGCGTCGGTGGTCTCCAGGTCGCCGAGTGGTGTCGGCGGGGCCGGGTCGTCGTCGTGTGGTCGTAGCTGCCGATGCCACCACTCCACGTCGCGCCAGTCACCGAGCTTGTACCCGGCGTTCGGGTAGACGCCGACAGACTCGAAGCCCATCGAGCGGTGGAGGCTCACGCTCGGGTCGTTCGGCAGCGTCGTCCCCGCGTAGACGTCGTAGAACCCCTGGAGGTCGAGGACGGCGAACAGCGATTCGTAGAGGCCGCGCGCGATACCGTGCCGGTGGAACCCGTCGTCCACGTACACGGACGCCTCGACGGCCCACTGGTAGGCGTCCCGTTTTCGGTGTCGGCTCGCGTACGCGTAGCCCACCACGCGACCCTCGTGTTCGCAGACCAGCCAGGGATACGTTTCGAGGGTCGTCGCCACGCGCTCGCGAAACTCCCGCTCCGTCGGGGTCGAGGATTCGAAGGTTATCGTGGTCTCGGCAACGTACGGGGCGTATATCTCCCTGCACGCGGTCGCATCCGCGGGCGACGCCAGCCGGATTTCAGCCATGGCGGGCCGTAGCCCCCGTGAGAAAAATACCCGTCGGATAGCGCTCGCGAGGCCCCGGAATGTCAGTCAGTAGTGCCAGATGCGGTCGATACGGTCGGCGACGTTCGCGTGTGTGTCTCGCAACTGCTCGGTGTCGGTCTCACCGTCGACGTTGACGACGTGGACCTCACCGCGCCGGCCGCCGTAGACGTCCTGGAAGTCGTAGACGACGCCGACGACGTCGACCGTGTCGGGAATCTCGTTGCTCCCGACGAGGAGGTCGACCTGCCTGTCGACGTTGTACTCGACCAGGTGGTTGATTGCTTCGGCCCGATCCAGGTCGTCGGGGAGCCGTTCCACGCCGGATTCGAGATGGGGAGAAAGCAGCCCGATGCAGTGCTCGATGCCCGGCGGTTCGGAGACGGCACCGGTTATGGCGTCGTAGGTCGCCGTCACCGCGCCACAGCCCGTGTGACCGACGACCACGACGGTGTCCGTGCCGGTGTGTTCGACCGGATAGAGGACGTCGCCGGCGACGACTTGTCCGGGGTCGGTCCGCTGGCCGACGCGGTTGCCGATGTTGCTACAGGTGAAGATGTGGCCGGGTTCGTCGTTGCCCCACATGTGGTCCTGGAGGACGCGGGAGTCCGAGCAGCAGACGGTCACGACCGCCGGGTGCTGGCTGTCCTGAAGGTCGTCGAACAGGCCATCGAATTCCGCCGCGTGGTCGGCGTTGCGCGCCAACAGGTCGACGAGTGTCTGATTCACTGGATGGACGTGCGTGCACACCGCTTTTAGCGTCCCCGATTCTGACCGCCGTATGAGCGCCACCCCCGCCGGGTATTAACAACCCATATGCCGCCGCTCCGGAAAGTCGGAGCCAATGGCTGACGGGCTCTTCGGTCTGGTCTCCGGTGCGGTGTTGCTGGGAGCGGTCCACGGCATCGAACCGGGACACGGCTGGCCGGTCGCGGCGTCGTACGCCCTCGACCGGGCCAACAAGTGGCTGTACGGGTTCGCCGCCAGCTTCATCCTCGGGCTTGGCCACCTGGTCAGCAGCATCGCGATGGTCGCGGTGTTCTTCTACGCCAAGAGTTACTTCCAGTTGACGCAGGTCAACGAGCCCATCGCCATCGGCGGGGGCATCACCATCGGCGGGCCCGTCAGTCTCGTCGCGGGCGTGCTCCTCGTCGCGCTCGGAATCCGCGAGTACCGCCACGGTCACTCGCACAGCCACGCCGGGGACGGCGGTCACAGCCACGGTGACGGGGGCCACGACCACGACCACGGTCACTCACACGACCACGATAACGGCCACGACCACGACGACAGCCACCCACAGGGCCACGACCACCCGCACGAACATGGCGACGACCACGCTCACGGGAGGGACGAGGTGGCCCACAGCCACGACCACGAAGACGGCGGCGACGGCCACTCCCACGGCCTCGCGGCCGAGACGGACCGCGGTCTGCTCGGTATCGCCTGGTTCGCCTTCCTGCTCGGGTTCGCCCACGAGGAGGAGTTCGAGATAATCGCACTCTGTGCGGGGTCGAACTACTGTCTCGAACTCATGCTGGCGTACGCGCTGACGGTCATCGTCGGCATCGTCGGCCTGACGCTCCTGCTGATTGCCGGCTACCAGGAGTTCGAGGAGGAAGTCGAACGGTACACGCCCTATCTTCCGGTGTTCTCCGCCGCCGTCCTCGTGGTGATGGGGCTCGGGTTCATTACCGGGCTGCTGTAGCTACCGGTTGGCCTCGCTGTCAGACTGGACCGTGGCCCGCACACTCCGCAGTTCCTCGCTCAGTGCTCTCCGCTTGAGCAGCGCGAATCCGGCGAAGATGGTCACGAAGCCCGCGACGGCGAGGGCGTCGAGCGTCTCCTGCAGGACGAGCCAGCCCGACACCGCGGCGAACACCGGCGCGGCGTAGGAGACGAGGTTTATCTCGATGGCTCCGAGGCGGTCGAGCAGACGGAAGTAGACCACGTACCCGATGGCGCTCGCGAAGATTGCGAGGTACGCCAGCGCGACGAGCGCCCCGGTAGTGAGGTCGACGTCCGCGAACGACTCGGCGGGCATCCCGAGGCTGATGAGGTGGAGCAGGACGGCCCCGAGCGCCGTCGCCCAGGCGACCATCCCCTCCGGCGAGATGTCCCCGTCGAACCGCTGGACGAGGACGCTCCCCAGCGCGACGCTGGCGGCCGCCAGCAGGACGAACCCCGGCGAGACGAGGTCGTCGACGGCCAGGGACCCCTCAGCCGGGAAGACCACGAGCCCGACCCCGAGGAAGCCGAGGAGGAGGCCGACGACTCCCACCGCCGTCAGGCGCTCGTCGGGGAGGAACAGCCGCGAGAACCCGGTGGTGAGGATGGGACTCATGCCGACGAGTATCGCGGCGACGCCGCTGGAGACGCCGCGTTCGCCCACGAACAGGAAGGCGTTGTACAGCGCGATGATGAGGACGGTCTCGACCAGGACGGTCAGGTAGTCCGCCCGCGTCCGGGGGACCCAGTAGTCGACGGCCCAGAACGCGTACGCGAGCATCACGACGCCGGCGATGTCGTATCGCAGCGCCGCGAACAGGACCGGCGGCATGTAGTCGAGGCCGACCTTGATAGCCATGAAGGAGGTTCCCCAGAACGCAGAGAGGAGGACGAACAGCCCGGCGTCACGGTGACTACTCATTCCGGCGTGTCGTCGGGCGCGGAGACGTATTGGCGCTACGATTCGGGGCCGAACGCCTCGGAGAGTCCGTCCAGCGCCTCGTGGTGTTCGGTCGTGTGCGGCGCGGTCAGCGGTGAGACGCTCACGTGGCCGTCGACGACAGCGCGCCGGTCGGTGCCCTCCGGGTCCGGGACGTCCCCGCTGGCCATCATGCCCCATATCTCGTCGCGGAGTTCGACCGTCTCGTCCTCGCGGACGGCGTTCATGCGGTGGATACGCGACGGGCGCGTCACGACCATGTCCCCGCTCGCCCGTTCTGGAACCGTCGCGTTGACGTTGAGGTAGTCGGCCTGCTCGAAGACGCCGGCGTCGACGGCGTGGTCCGCCAGGTAGGTCGCGGCACGGCTCGCCTCGCTGTAGGCCTCCCGCGGCACGTCGACGCTCGCGTAGGTGGTGTCCTCGCCGACGGGGATGTACAGTGAGACCGCAAGCGCTGGGGTCTCGAAGAACGTCGCCTCCACGGCGGCGCTGACCGTCCCGGAGCGGCCCAGGTTGTACGCGCCGAGGTTCGCCCCGCGGTTGCAGCCAGCGACGACGAGGTCGGTCTCCGGGGCGAGCGCCTCCAGCCCCGCGATGACGCAGTCGGCCGGCGTCCCGTCGATTTCGTAGCCGAGGTCGTGCTCGCGGACGCTCACGGACCGCGACAGCGCCCGCCCGACGGCGCTCTGGTCGTCGGCGGGGGCGACAGCGGTGACGTTCCCCACAGCCGAGAGTGCGTCGTAGAGAACGCCGAAGCCGGTGGCCTCGATGCCGTCGTCGTTCGTCAACAGTATCTCCGGCTCGCTCATGGTCACTGTCCGGACGGCCAGCGCAAAAGCGTGCCGCTCGCTGGCAGGGTCGCGGTCAGACCGGGACCCGGTCGACGACCGTCTCACCGTCGACGACCACGTTGTAGGCGGCCTCGTCGTCGTTCCAGAGGACCAGCGCGTTCTCGAACAGGAGCGGGTCGCCGTAGGCCGCTTCGAGCAGGTCCCGGTTCAGCGCGGACTCCCGCGTGACGACGGCGAAGTGGTCGGTCTGCTGGCTGCCGTCGCCGAGCAGGAACAGCGGGTTGCCGCCCTCGGAGAGGTCGTTGCTCAACTTGACGGCCGCTAGGTTGACGCGTTCCGTGACGTGGCCGTCGGCGTCGACCATCTTCGCGGTGCGGTCCGGGCTCGGCCGGAAGTCGAACCGCGTCGCGCCGTCCGTCCGCCAGACGCCGTAAGCGTACTGGACGTCGACGTTGACGAACTCCCCGTCGCCCGGCGACCGGTCCGGGTCCGCCTCGGCGGTCTCGCGGGTCCCTTCGTCGAGCCGGCGCTGGAAGGCGGGCACGGCGAGGTCGGGCGCGACGTCGAACGACCAGCAGCCGCTCGATGGGGTCTCACCGGGCCAGAGCCTGACCGTGGGGGCGTAGACGGTCAGTCCCGCGCGTCGCTCGACGGTCCGCTCGATGCTGCGGAGGCCGGTCGCAGTCTCGCGGTCCGCGGGGGCGAGTGCCACGATAGAGCCCTCCTCCGCCAGAGCGTCGGCGTAGCGGTCGACAACCGTGGCCGGGTCGGCCAGTTCCGAGAGAACGTTCGCGAAGAGGACGACGTCGTACTCCCCCTCCGGTTCGAACGACTCCGCCGTCGTTCGGTGGACTGTCGGGTGGAAGTTGCGACCGGTCGCGTCGAGTAGCCGGTCGAGGACCTCTGCCGCCGCGCTCGGTTCGACGGCGTGGTACTCGACGAGCGAGTCCGCCGGCAAGAGGTCGTGGATGCCGAGCGCGGGGCCGCCGACGCCCGCGCCCACGTCCAGCACGCGCGGACTGGCCGGGAGTCGCCCGTCGTCGGCCACTTCGGCGAGGACGTACTGGACGGCGGCGTAGTACGCCGGCAGGTGATAGACGGCGTACCCGAGTGCCGTCTCGCGGTTGTACTCCACGTCCGCCCCCGTCAGGTACCGCTGTTTGAACGAGCGAATCCGCGAACGCAACCGGTCGCCGCTCTCGCCGTCCGGCCATCCGGGACCGTACTCCTCGACGAGCATATCCTCCAGCACTCTGGCGTACGCTTCGGGGAACGAGTCGATGCCGTGGAAGGCGAGCGAGACGGGGCCATCCGGTGCGGGGACGAAGGTTCCGTCCTCCGTCTCGACCATTCCGAGTGCGGTCGCTTCCTCGCGGAGTACCTGCCTGACGGCGGCGGGATGGGGCTGACCCTCGACGTATTCGTGTATCTCCTCGGGGTCGATAGGACGAACGTTCTGCAGGTACCGCGCGTTGTCGAGGATACCCTGGCGCTGTGACTCCTGCATCTTCACTCACCGGCGTCCGCGTAGAGTCGCTCGAAGGCCTCCATGTCGGCGTCCGCGATGCGACGCGCGGCCGCGGCGACGTCGTCGGCACCGTCGAAGGCCGCCTGGATGTCGCCGTAGACGCGCGCCTCGCCGTCGGTGACCTGCTCGGACAGGCTCTGGAGGTCGGCCGAAATCGGCGTGTGGAAGCGGTCGTCGACCTCCTCGGCAGCGAGTACGTACGCGAGGACCGCGGTGTGGGTCCGCGCCTGGACGGTCTCCATCGCCTCGTCGTGTTCCGCCGCGGTCGTCTCGAAGAGTTCGTTGCCCCGGTCGTGGAGCGCGTCGCGGACGGCGTCTGTGACCGGTCCCGACTCGTCGACGACGACCGGGAGATTTCCGGGTTCGTTCTCCGGGGCGAACAGCGGGTGCAGACTCAGCCGCTCGCACCCGGGGGCGTGTTCGCGCATCGCCTCGACAGGGTCCGTCATCGTCCCCGTCACGTCGAACATCGCCCGCTCGGCCCGGTCCGCGTACTCGGCTATCGTCGCCGTCGCTGCCGGAATGGGGACCGCGACGCAGACTCCGTCGAACGTCTCGTCGGTGTCTGTGGCGACGGCCCGGCCCGCGACGGCGTCCGCCGCGTCGAGAGCTGCGTCGGCGTCGGTGTCGACGAACGCCAGTTCGACCGACTCCGGGCCGTCATCGACCAGCGACTGGCCCATCCAGCGACCCATCGCACCGGCACCGACGACGAGGATGTCCATCGGCGAGTGCTTGACTGTCGCCCGGCAAAAGCAGTTCGGTCGTCGCCACCCGGCGTCTCACTGCCGCTCGAAGCGGTGGAGGACGATGTCGGAGTCGTCGTCCCACTCGAAGTTGTCGTGTGCGCGCTCCAGAATCTGTCTGTAGTGGTCGAGGTCCTTCGCTCCCTCCGCGCGGGCGTCCTCGTCGGTCATGTCGCCAAGCGTCCGCCCGCTGACCGTCACCACCTCGAAGGTCGTCCCGTCGATGCTGAAGGTGTCGCCCTCGTCGGCGTACTGCTGGCCGCGGTGAATCTGTGTCACGTCGCCGTCGAGCGCCTGCTGTTTCATCCGCTCGCTCGGTAACAGCGTCTCCGGGTCGAGTTCTGCCATACGCGCCGTTGGGCCTCCAGCGGCAAAACACTGTTTCCGGTCGTCGAAACGGGTATGACCTTCAGGCCCCGACGCTTCTCCGATGGCACCCGACGCGTGGACCGCGTTCGTCTTCTTCGGCATCCCGCTCGTGCTGGGGTTGCTGGGACTGCTCCACAGTGGCCGGCTGTTCTACCGGGTATCGCGCCGCCGAAGCGGCCGGCCGGTCGACCTCGGACAGGTGCCCGACGGCGGTAACTCGGAACCCGCCACCCGCCGCGAACTCCTCCAGTACGGCGCACTGTTCGTCGGGTCAGCACTGCTCGTCGCACACTCGGGCCGGTGGCTCCTGCAGATATACGGCGTCCTGTAGTCAGACACCGAGTTCGTCGGCAACGTCGTGAATCGTCTCCACGGTCAGGTCCGGCTTTCCGTCGAATCGCTCCCACGGCTGCCCCTTCCTGTCCATCCAGATACCCTGCATGCCGGCGTGCTGTGCGCCCTGCACGTCGAACCACAGCGCGGCGGCGTGGGCGATCTCGTCGATGGGCGTCCCGGTCCTGGCCGCCGCGTGCCGGTATATCTCCGGGTCGGGTTTGAACGTCCCCACCTCGTCGGCGCTGATCGTGTCCGCCACCAGCCCGCCGATGTCGGCGTGGGCGACCATCGAGTCGAGCATCTCGGGGTTGCCGTTGGAGACGACGTAGAGGTCGTAGCCCCCATCTGCGAGCCGTTGCATCCCCTCGCGGACGTCGTCGAAGACGTCCAGTTCGTGGTAGACGGCCAGAATCTCGTCGCGCTCGTCGTCGGGGAGGTCCACGTCGTGGGCGTCCAGCGCGTACGTGAGCGCGTCGCGGTTCATCTCGTAGAACGTCTGGTAGGCGTCGATGTGGTTGCTGACGAGCGTGTACTCGATGGACCGGGACCGCCAGAGCTTCGAGACCGGTTCCGGGTCCTCGACGCGGGCCGCGAGTGCTTGCGCTGCGGCGTCCACGTCGACGAGCGTACTGTAGGAGTCGAAGGTAAGCGTCGTAACGGCCTCGTCGTCGAATGACATAGGACGCGTTTCGCCCGCTGCGGTCAAAGAGCCACTGGACGGGATTTCCCAAACTCTTAGCTACCGGCACTGGAACTGACCTGCATGAAGCAGGTTCGATTTCGTGATCCGGCAGGCAGCGTCCGAACTGGCGAGTGGGTCGACGCCGACGGCGACCCGGCCGATACCGAGACGGCCGGCGACGGCGGCGTCCTCCGGTTCGCCGACCAGACCTACGACCCCGACGAGGTGGACATCCTCCCGCCGTGTGAACCCTCGAAGATAGTCTGTATCGGCCGCAACTACGCCAAACACGCCGAGGAGCGCGACGAAGAGGTTCCCGACCGGCCGCTGCTGTTCCTGAAGCCGCCCAATGCCGTCGCCAGCCACGGGAGCGACGTGACCCTCCCGGAGGACCGGTACATCGAGTACGAGGCCGAACTGGCCGTTGTCGTCGGCGAGCAGTGTCGCAACGTCGAGGAGTCGGAGGCGATGGACGTCGTCGCGGGCTACACCTGCATGGTCGACGTGTCCAACCGGGACGACCAGGACCGCGAGCAGAACTGGGTCCGCGGGAAGGCCTTCGACAACGCCGCGCCGCTCGGCCCGGTGCTCGCGACGCCCGACCACGTCCCCGAGGACGCGGCCGTGCATCTCCGGCTGAACGGCGAGACGCGACAGTCGTCCTCGCGTGAGCACCTCATCTTCCCCGTCGAGGAACTGATTGCGGAGATTACCAGCTACATGACGCTCGAACCGGGCGACGTCATCGCCACCGGGACGCCAGAGGGCGTCGGCGAACTCGCGGACGGCGACGAGGTGACCGTCGAAATCGAGGGCGTCGGCCGCCTCACCCACACCGCCAGCCAGCCCTGAGTCGCGATATTTTCCCGTTACTCCCCTTTGTACCCGGAGTACCGACAGAAACTGTTAATTCAGATACCATCGTGGTAGCTGTAATGAACATCGACATTCTCGCGCCGCTCGTCGACATCTTCGAGGGGATTCCGGCGTGGCAGGCCACGGTGTACCTCGTCGGCATCTCCATCGGCGGGGCGCTCGTCATGGAGTTCGTCGTCCTGCGGGGCCTCTTGCGGTACACGAGCCGAACCGAGACGCAGTTCGACAACATACTCGTCGGCGAACTCCGGCTCCCGGTCGTGCTGACCGCCGCGCTGGCCGGCATCTATCTGCTCACGCAGATTCCGTCGGTCGCCAGCAGCGTCGTCGTCTCGGCGGACCAGCTGGACACCTTCTTCGGGAAGCCGTCGCTTTCGGTCATCGTCCTCGCGTGGGCCTTTGCGGCCAACCGCATCGTCAACCGCTTCGTCGAGCAGGTCAAGGACAAGGGCTCGCGGTTCGACTTCGCGCCCGTCCTCTCGAACGTCTGGACGCTCGTGGTGCTCATCGGGACCATCGGTCTGCTGCTGTCGGTCTGGGAGTACAGCATCGCGCCGCTGCTGGGCGCTGCGGGCATCGCCGGCATCGCCATCGGGTTCGCCGCCCGCGACACCGTCGCCAACTTCTTCGGCGGCATCGCGCTGTACTTCGACGACACCTACAAACTCGGCGACTACATCGAACTCGACACCGGAGAGGCGGGGACAGTGGTGAAGGTCGGCATCCGCTCGACGACGCTGCTGACCCGGGACGAGGTGCTCGTCGTGTTGCCCAACGCCGCCCTCAACGCCGGGAAGGTCATCAACCAGTCCGCACCGCAGCGCCGCCGCCGGGTGAAGGTGCCCATCGGCGTCGCCTACGGGACGGACATCGACGCGTTCGAGGAACTGGTCGAGGACGTCGCGGCCGACGAGAAACTGGTGCTCGACTCGCCCAAACCGCGGATGCGCTTTCGCCGCTTCGGGGGGTCCGCCCTGGAGTACGAACTGCTGTGCTGGGTCGGGTCCCCGACGCGCGCGGCGAAGGCCAGCCACAAGCTCAACCGCGAAATCTACAAGCGTCTCGGAGAGGCGGACATCGAGATTCCGTTCCCGCAGCGGGACGTACACGTCCGCAGCACGGTTCCTGAAGCGGCCGACACCGACCTGAAGCCCCCGGCCGACGTTCCGCCAGAGAACGGCGCTGACCCCGCCGCGCAAACCCGGCCGGACTCTACCTGAGATTCTCCTACTTCAACGTTGGGGGTCGGTAACAGCAGTTGCAGCACGCGTGGCCCTTTTATCGAGACGGCGATGCAACGTTCAGGTGCCCACAGATGTCCCCAACCCGTCGCACGCTCGTCGGACTCGGTATCGTCCTGCTCACCGGCGTCGCGTCGGTGGTCGTCTACCCGGACCTGCCGGAGCAGATGGCAATCCACTTCGACGGCAGCGGCCAGCCGGACGACTACCTCACGAAGCCCCTCGCGGCCGCCCTGATGCCCGTGCTGGGACTGCTCGTCGTCGGACTCTTCGCAGCCATCCCGCGGCTGGACCCGCTGGGCGAGAACTTCGCCGAGTTCGAACGGTACTACGACCTCGTCGCAGTCGTGACCGTCGGCATCCTCGCGTACGTCCACGCGCTCGTCCTCGGCTACAACCTCGGCTACCGGTTCGACGTCGCGCAGGTTCTCGCACCGGTGCTGTCAGTCGTCGCCGTGACCTTCGGCTACGTCGTCGAGAACGCCCGGCAGAACTGGTTCGTGGGCATCCGGACGCCCTGGACGCTCAGCAGCGAGACGGTCTGGACCCGGACGAACGAGCGGTCCGGCGTCCTGTTCAAACTCGCCGGCCTCGTCGCCCTGCTCGCGGTCCCCTTCCCCGAGTACTTCACGGCACTCGCCATCGCCCCGCTGGCGCTCGCGGCCCTCATCCCGACGGCGTACTCTTACGTGCTCTACCGCCGTCTCGAGACAGCCTGAGTCACGCCGTCAGGAATCCCTCCACCTCGTCCAGCAGACGCTCGGGGTCGTCGACGGCCGGCGCGTGGCCGCAGTCCGCCAGTTCGACGTAGCGCGCGTCGGCTATCTCCTCGGTCACCCGCTCGGACATCGCACGGGTGACGACCAGGTCGTCCTCGCCGCGGAGCACCAGCGTCGGCGCGTCGATGTCGTCCACCTCGCCGCTGCCCGGTTCGACGCCGTTGTCCTCGTGAGAGATGTTGAAGTGAACCAGCGCGTAGTCGATGTCGAGCAGATTCCGCTGTTTCAGCGTCGCGTCGATATAGCGGTCGAACCGCTCCTCCTCGGGCGTCCCGTTGACGAAGATGGCCTGCGTCCAGATGTCCTTCATCGTCTCGGCGTCCTGTGCTTCCAGCGCCTGGAGCACCGGGGCGACGGACACGGGGTCCTGGGCCAGTTCCTCGCGGGTCGTCAGCACGGTGTCGGTGGGCTGGAGGTTCTCGTCCTTCTGGTAGACGGGCAGTCCCTGCGTGCTGGGTGGCGACATGAGGACGAGGCGGTTCACCCGCTCGGGCACGTCGGCGGCCACCTGCATCGCGACGCCGGCACCGGCGGACCACCCCCAGAGGTGGAAGTCGTCCAGTCCCATCGCGTCCGCGAACAGGGGCACGTCCTCGGCGAAGTCCGCCAGGGAGTCGGCGGCCGACTCGTAGGAGGAGTCGCCGAATCCGCGGAGGTCCATGGCGTAGAGGGCGAATCTGTCGTCCATCCGCTCGAAGACGACGTCCCAGTGGACGGAGGCGCTCATGTTGCCGTGCAACAGGACCACCGGAATCTCGCCCGCGCGCTCGCGGTACGCTATCGTCTCGCCGTTTGGCAACTCGACGGTCTCAGGGCTGGCGTCGAACATGTGTCGACCCTCTCACCTGTCACTCAAAAGGGTTGCCACGGCGAAAAGCCAACGTCTAAGTTTAGGCTCGCCTAATCCGCGAGCGAGCTGGGGACGATGGCGAGAGACAGGGCGCCGGAACCGCGGGTGGACGTCTGTATCGTCGGTGCGGGACCGGCGGGTGCGCTCGTCGCGGCGACGCTCGCCGAGCGCGGTCACGAGGTCGTCGTTCTCGAAGCGGGACCGAGATTCGCGTTCGAGGAGCGCACGAACCGGATGGAGCGGGCCATCCGGCCACCGTACGACGAAGGGGACGTCTGGGAGATGGGTGGTGAGCGCGACAGGTACACTTCCAGCGGCGAGCGGTACTACCCGCTGAACGTCGCCCGCGTGAAGGGCGTCGGCGGGTCGACGCTGCACTGGCAGGCGATGGTGATGCGCCTGCACGAGTCTGACTTCTCGGGCGCGGCGGGAACCGGCGGCGACCCGGCCTGGCCGGTGGACTACGACGACATCCGGGGGTACTACGCCGACGCGGAGCGGGAACTGGGCGTCGCCGGCGCGGACGACAACCCGTTCGCGCCGCCCCGGGACGAACCGTTCCCGATGCCCGCGTTCCCGCCGAGTTACAGCGACTCGCTGTTCGCCGACGCCTGCGAACGCCTCGGTATCGCGATGCACTCGGTCCCCAACGCGCGCAACTCGGAGGCCTACGACGGCCGGAGCCCCTGCGTCGGGTACGGGACGTGCCAGCCAGTCTGCCCCTCCGGCGCGAAGTACAGCGCGGACGTCCACGTCGACAGAGCAGTCGAGGCCGGCGCGCGCGTCATCGACCGGGTCCCGGTCCAGCGACTCCTGACGGAGGACGGCGGCGAGCGCGTCACCGCAGCGGAGTACGCGACGCCGGACGGGGAGACGTACCGCCAGGAAGCGCGGCAGTTCGTCCTCGCAGCGGGCGGCGTCGAGATTCCCCGCCTGCTGTTGCTCTCCGAAAACGATGACCATCCCGACGGGCTGGCGAACAGCAGCGGCCTCGTCGGACACTATTTCATGGAGCACCTGTTCGCGGGCGCTGGCGGGACCCTCGACCGCCGCACCAGGCAGAACCACATCGGCTTCCTGACCAGCGAGACCCACCAGTTCTACGACGACCCCGGGCAGGCGGTGACGCGTGCGGACGGCACCGAGGTCGTTCCGGCGTCAGACGACAACTTTGCGCCGATGAAACTGGAGTTCTTCAACTACGCGGGGCCGTCGCCGGTCGAGCTGGCCCTGAACGGCGAGGAGTGGGGCGACGACCTGCTGGCGTCGCTGCGGGAGGCCTACGGCCACTCCATCGCGATGGGCGGGCTGGTCGGTCAGCGCCCACAGAAGACGAACCGCGTCACCCTCGACACGTCGACGACGGACGACCACGGGAACCCGGTCCCCGACATCCACTGGTCGCTGGACGCCCGGACCGAGCGGACGCTCCGGCGGGCCAACGAGATACAGCACGCTGTCCTCTCCGAACTGGGCGTCGACGTCGGCTGGACCGTCGGCCCCGAGGACACAGGGCCTGCTTACCACCACATGGGGACGACCAGGATGGGGACGGACCCGGATGCGAGCGTCGTGAACCCGCGCCTGCGGACCCACGACGTTCGAAACCTCACAGTCGCGTCCAGCAGCGTGTTCGTCACCTCGGGGGCGATGAACCCGACGCTGACCATCGCGGCGCTCGCGCTGAAGGCAGCCGACTACCTCGACGCGGACCTCTGACCGCCCTCAGAGCAGGAAGATACCCATGCGACTGGAGATGATGAGCCCCGCATCCACGAGGAGCAGGACGGCGAAGACCGCCCCGACCTGGAAGAACCGCGTCGCCTCGTGGGCGGGCTCTCGCACCTTGTCGCGTCCGGTTCCGTCGGTGAGTTTACTGGTGCCGACCTCGACCAGCCCGGCGAGTCCGAACCACAGGACTATCATCGCGATGACGAGGTGACCCTGCGTGGTACCGGTCAGCGACTCGACGGTGTAGCCAGCCGCGGCGGCGGCCATGTGTCCGCCCGTCAGGAACAACACTGCGGCGCTCGCGCGGGAGATCGTCGTCAGTTTCCCGGCGACGGTCCCGAGCGGACTCGCGTTCAGGTTCCCGTCGCGCGCGAGCGGGAGGACGACGTACCATGCGAACAGCACACTTCCGGTCCACAGCGCGGCAAACAGGAGGTGGACGACGTACACACCGGCGTTGAGCAACGACATACACGTGGGTGACAGCCCCACCCTCTCAAAATGCTCGGTCTTCGTCGTGGAGTCCGCCGATGGATTCCTTCGCGCGTATCTCCTCGACGTCGAGTTTGTCGATGACGTTGACGAAGGAGCCGGGGTCCGGAATCAGGAAGATGTGAAGCTGGAACTCGGTGTCTTCGTCGGCCAGGTCGACGACCGAGTCCAGCACGATAGACAGCGAGTCCTGATGAATGTGCGAGAGCGTCCGGTCCGCTATCTGTTCCGTGTCCGCCCGCTCCAGGTGGGGCGTCTCCATGTCGATGGTCGTCTCCAGCGTGTTCGCGATGCCGTCGATAAAGCCCGAGGTGAGGATGTTGCACACCTCCTGGAGCGCGCTCTCGTGCATCTGGTCGAGGCCGTCGTCGGCGGATTCACCGGTCATGTGCTCGGCTATCTCCGCGGCCGTGTGGTCGTCGAAGGTCATCACGAAGACGCCGTACGGTGGCTCGGTGAGGCGGATGTTCGCGTGGTACATCTCGCCCTCGCCCATCTCCGTCGCGATGTCCCCCGGCTGGACGAAGGAGAGGCTCTTTATCTTCACGTCCGCGTCGATACCCGCCATCGTCGACAGCGACGAGGCGACGTTGCTCGCCCCGTGCTGGATGAGCTTGCCGATTATCGTCAGCTTGCGAATATCGACGAGGATTGGCATACCGGCGGTTCCCCGGGCACCGTGTTAGAGGTTACGCACTGCCCGGTCGAACCGCCGCCGTCTGTCGGCCCGGGTCAGTTCACCGGGTCGACCCGCTCCCGCCGTCTGCTTCGACGTCGAGGCGGTCCAGGAGGTTCACGAAGGACCCCGGCGCGGGCACGAGGTAGACGTGCAGTTCCAGTTCCCGGCCCTGCTCCGGGACGCGAATGGTCGAGTCGAGGACGATGGCGATGCTCTCGTCGTCGACGTGTGAGAGCTGGGAGTCGAGAATCGCCGCGCCGTCAGTCTGCGTCAGGTCCGGCGTCCCCATGTCGATGGTCGTGTCGAGCGTGTTCGCGAACCCGTCGATGAAGCCGGACGTGCAGATGTTGCACATCTCCTGGAGCGCGCTCTCCTGGAGGCTCGTCATGTCGCCCTCCACTGGCGACCCGGCCACGAGTTCGGCCACGAGCGCCGCCGTCTCGTTCGAGAACGTCAGCATGAACGAGCCGTAGGGTGGCTCGGTGAGGTCGATGGTCGCCGCGTAGACCTCGTCCGTGCCGATTTCCCGCCCCAGGTCCGCCGGGTCGACGAACGCGATGCTCTGGATGTCGATGGTCGTCTCGACGCCGGCCAGCGTGCTGAACGACGCGGCGACGTTCGTTGCGCCCTGGTGGATGAGGTCGTTGATGACGCTCAGTTGCCGGACGTCGACGAGGAGTGGCATTGGTATCAGTCGGTTCGCGGGACGTGGCGCGTCTCCGCGTTGGTTCACCCTCGCCTGCCGTCACTCATAAGCGTTTACGAGTCGGGGCCGGTCTCCTAGGCTCTCGCGCACGTTCGGTGCGCCCGTGACTGCCGACGCCGGGCGTTGTCACTCGGGACGCAGCGGGGAGAGAAAGGTGGCGACGTCGACGGCACCCGCCGGGAGCGCGCCCGTCGAACTCGCCGGTCAGTTGCTCGTGGACTCCGTGGAAGTGTCGGTGTCGTCCGAGAGGTCGAGCCCCTCGTCGTCGGAACTCGCTTCGACCTCGCCCTCCTGGAGGTCCTGGAGCTCCTGTTCGACTTCCTGACGGCCCTTCTTGAACTCTCCCATCGCCTCACCCGTCGACCGTGCGAGCTTCGGAATCTTGTTCGCGCCGAACAGCAACACGGCGATCAACAGGATGACGACCATCTCCATCCCCCCCGGGACTGGCCCGAAGAGCGGTACTGGTACTGTTACCATTGCTATCTGTCCTTTGCCTACTCCCGATTATAGGCTTTTTGCTCGAATAAAGCCACCGACGGTATAATTGACACATATTCACACAGGCGGTGAGAGACGGAACTGGCTTACCATCGTCGTTCGAACTCGCGGGCATGGTCACAGAAGGCGACGAGGCCCCGGATTTCACAGCACCGCTCGCGAACGGCGACATCGAGGAGTTCACGCTCTCGGAACGGGTCGGCGACGGCCCGCTCGTGCTCGCGTTCTTCCCGGGCGCGTTCACCAGCGTCTGCAGTCACGAGATGAACACCTTCGACGACCGCCTGGCGGCCTTCGAGGACGTCGGGGCGACCGTCTACGGCGTCAGCGTCGACACGCCCTTCGCACTCAACGAGTTCCGCGACCAGCTCGGGCTCGACTTCGACCTCATCAGCGACTCCACGCGTGACCTCATCGACGCCTACGACATCTCGATGAACTTCGACCACCTCGGCGTCGAGCACATCGCCAAGCGCGCCGTCTTCGTCGTCGACTCCGACGGCGTCGTCTCCTACGCCTGGGTCACCGACGACGCGGGCGTCGAACCGGACTACGACGAACTCGAAGCGGCGGCGGAAGCGGCCGACTGACCGGGGCAGCCCTTTTTTGCCGGCGACACATCTACGCGGTACATGAGCGACGAGAACTCCGCAGCGTCGGATTCCTCCGGCGGCCGGGTGTACGACGCCGCCGCCGACCACGCGTTCCCCGACGAGCGTCTCAACGCCGTCCTGGACGCCGTCGACGCAGACGAGGAGATACACGCCTACCTGGAAGCACAGAACGTCAATCCGGTGGTCCGCAAGCGGTACAACGACCACGGGCGCAAGCACATCAGCATCGTCCGCAATCGCGCGCTGTGTCTGTACGACCTGCTGAAACGCGGCGACGTCGAGTTCGACGGCGCGCGCCAGCAGGGACTCGACGAGGCCGACGAGTCGGTCATCATCGCGCTCGCGGCAGTCCTGCACGACATCGGCCACATCGTCCACCGCGACGAACACCCCTACTACTCTATCCCGCTGGCCGCGGACGTCCTCGACCGCTTTCTCCCCGAGTTCTACGACACTGGCGACCGCATCCGGATGAAGGGGGAGGTCCTGCACGCGATCCTCTGTCACCACACCGAGGAAGAACCGCTCACGCTGGAGGCCGGCGTCGTCCGCGTGGCGGACGCGCTCGACATGGAACGGGGGCGCTCGCGCATCCCCTACGAGCGCGGCGGCCGCGGCATCAACACCGTCTCCAGTCAGGCCATCGAGCGGGTCACGCTCCACGAGGGCGACGACAAGCCCGTCCTCGTCGAGATTCAGATGAACAACGCCGCCGGCGTCTACCAGGTCGACAACCTCCTGAAGGCGAAACTCCACGACTCGGGGCTTGAAGACGACATCCGCATCGTCGCGCTCAACACGCACGAGGAGGACGGCCAGATAGTCGAGCGCATCGAACTCTAGGGGAACAGGCGACGCAGCCAGTAGGCCACCGCCTGCGGGACGGTGACGAACGGGGCCACCAGGTCACGAATCGCGAATCCCTGGTCCGGGTTCTCGGCGGGGTCGAACGACGCCGACAGCGTCGCCGCCGGAACCGAAACGACCTGCCCGGTGTGTCGCCGGCGACCCTCGGCGTCGGTCACGCGCACCAGCGTCACCGGGTCACCGGTCCCGACGACCCGATAGACGCCGGACGGGACCGACGACCGGTCGGTCGCGCGAACGTGGTCGTATGGGTCGACGTCGTTGGCTGTCGGTTCCCCGGTCATTCGTCCTGGCGGAAGGTCTCGTCGGGGTGACGCTCCCGCAAGCGCTCGAAGTACGCCTGTTGCTCGCGCAGTCGCGGCGTCTGTTCGGCGTAGGTGTACTCGAACATCTCCGTCGGGTCGGCCTCGTAGGACTCCGCCCTGTCGACCATCTCTGCGACTTCCTCGGCGATGCGCTCCTCCAGCGCGTCTATCTCCTCGTCGTCCAGCAACCCCCGGTCGCGCAGGAACCGCTCCAGCCGCGGTATCGGGTCCCGCTCGCGCCACCGCTCGACCTCAGCGTCCTCGCGGTAGACCGACGGGTCGTCGACCGTCGTGTGCGGTCCGAGCCGGTACATCTCGGCCTCCACCAGCGTCGGCCGCGCGGTCCGTCCGGCGTCGTGGTCCGGCGTCGCCGCCGGGTCCTTCGCCCGCTCGACGGCCTCGCTCATCACCTCGTAGACGGCGAGGGGGTCCATCCCGTCGACGAGGACGCCGCGCATCCCGTAGGCCCGGGCTTTCTGGGCGATTGTCGCGCTCGCGGTCTGTCGGTTGCGCGGGACCGAAATCGCGTACTGGTTGTTGTTGCAGACGAAGATGGCGGGCACGTCGAACACGCCCGCGAAGTTCAGCGCCTCGTGGAAGTCCCCCTCGGAGGTGGCACCGTCCCCGAAGTGACAGGCGACCGCGACGTCGTCACCCTTCAGCTTCGCCGCCCACGCCATCCCGGCGGCGTGTGGCAGATGGCTCCCGATAGAGATGTTGACGGGGAAGACGTGGCGCTCGGGCAGCCACTCGTTGCCGGCCTCGTGGCCCATCCAGTAGAGCAGGTACTCGTAGGAGAGGCCGCGGGCCACGACGGACCCGTGCTCGCGGTACTGGTAGGATATCCAGTCGTCCGGTGCGAGTGCGTGCGTCGACGCGACCTGCGCCGCCTCCTGTCCGGCGAGGGGCGGATACGTCCCCATCCGTCCCTGTCGGTGCAGCGTCGTGGCGCGCTCGTCCAGATGGCGCGCGACGCGCATCTGCTCGTAGATTCGGACCAGGCGCTCGTCGCCGATGTCGGGCACCTCTGCCCCGTCCCGTACCTTGCCCTCCGGAGTGAGAATCTGGACGCGGTCCGGCGTCCTGTCGGCGGTCACAGTCTGCCGGGACGGACGCGTCGCTGATAGCTCTTTGCCTCACCGACACAACGGTTTTTACCGTTGCTCCCGTTGTATGAGTATGGGTATCACACCCATCGAGGGGGACGGTGAGCACGCCTCGGAGACCGACGCGTCGGACGGACCGAGAGGTATCCGGGTACGCCTGCGTGGGGTTGCCAGCCGCCTGCTCGATGGCGTCCGCTCGCTCGTCACGTTCGGCGAGAAGGGGACCGCACCCGAGTCGAGGGACGGGTCCGAGCCCGTCGGCGAGATAGTAGTCGGTGACCGGCGGGAGAACCTGCCCGCAACCGACTCGCGACGGCGGGCACAGCGGTCCCCAGGTGGACCATCGGCGCCTGCGGAGCACCCGACAGTCAGTACGCGTCGAGAGGGGGACCGATTCAGGATATACGACCCGGACGACCCGGAGGCGTACGTCTCGTCCGACGAGTGGATGCCCGTCGAGCGGTGACTCCATCGGTACGCGTAGGCGTCTCTCCGTAGACGTCTCGCCCGGTTCTCTCGGCCGTTAGAACTTGGAGCACTCAGGCAGCATCGCTACTCGTTTTCGTTCCTCGCAGAAGTGCGCCGGCCGGGATTTGGAACCGGAGCAAGACATTCCTGCTCGCTTCGCTGCGCAGGCTGTGACTTGCAGGGTTCAGAATCCCGCCGGGGCGATTATGTCTCTCACGATGTTCGAGACAATAATGCGCCGGCCGGGATTTGAACCCGGGCCATGAGCTTGGAAGGCTCAGGTCCTGCCACTAGACCACCGGCGCTCACTCGCTTCGCTCGTTCACGCCGAGGCTCGCGAATCTCCGATCCGCTCACCACCGGCGCGCTCACTTCGTTCGCGCCCCGTAGTTCGCAACCCCTTCGGAATTGCTCACCACCGGCGCTCAAATCCACGTTCCCCGCCAGCGATTAAGGGCGTTTCCCTTCGGAGTCGTCGGTGGCGACGGTCACCTCGGCGTAACAGTTCCCGCTGGAGACGTAACTCTCCTCGACCACTAGGTCGCTCGCGGCCAGGTCCTCGTCGAACTCCGCCGGGGCGTAGATGTGGTAAAATCGGGGCACCGTCTCGCCGCCCGGGAGCGTCCAGTCGAGCGTCGTGTCGAACCCCTCCCGTGCGTCCGCCGTCGCGTCGAACCGGTCGTGGGCGGTACTCCACGCGCTCACGAGGGCTCGCCCGCCCTCGTCGAGAACCCGCGCAAGCTCGTCCAGACTCCGGCGGCGGTGCTCTCTGTCCGGCAGGTGGTGCAGCGTCGCGACGTAGACGGCGATGTCGATAGTGCCCGCCATCAGCGGAAGGGCCGCGGCGTCTCCCTGGACCAGGACGCCGCTCGGAGCGTCCGCTTCGACTCGCTCGCGGGCTTCGACCAGGAGATTCCGGCTGACGTCCAGTCCCACCGGGCGGTCGACTCGCCGCGACAGGACGACCAGGTGGCGACCGTTACCACACCCGACGTCGAGCCCGCGGTGTCCGTGGTCGCAGCCGTCGACGAACGCCTCGACCTCCGGCCAGGGGTACGCTCGCGTGTCCGAGAAGTGAGGGGCGATGTCGTCGTACACGTCGCGGACGCGGCCGGGCCGGCGGTGGTCGTCGATGTCGTCGTCACCGTGTTGACCCCCCTCGCCACTACTCTCGTCGCCGCCGGCCATGGCCTACTCGTCCCCGTACTTCTCGGGGTAGGCCTCCGCCAGGAGGTCGTCGTGTTCGGCCAGCCGCTCGCGGACCGGCGCGATGACGCCGTCGATGTAGTCGGCGGCGGCGGTCTTGAGGTCCGCCGGGTGGAGCTCCTGGCTCACAAAATCGGCTTCGAGGTCCTCGTAGGTGTCGTACGTGAGGTCACCGCCGTACTCGTCGGGTCGCTCGACGACGAAGGGCTCGCCGCGCTCGTCGAGAATCGGCCAGACGAGGTACTCGACGTACTCCAGCACGCCGTTGCCCTCGACTTCGCCCATCGGACAGTACGCGTCGTTGATTTTCTCCGCGACGGATTCTGGGTCGTCGGTGAGGTTGACCTTGGACGTCTCGTCGGACGCGCTCATCTTGCCGCCGGACAGGCCGGACAGAAGCGGCGCGAACAGGCAGACCGGTTCGTGCCAGCCGTGGTCAGGCAGTATCTCGCGGCTGAGCATGTAGATGCCGCGCTGGTCGATGCCTCCGTAGGCGATGTCCGCCTCCAGCGCCTTCACGTCGAGGCTCTGCATCAGCGGGTAGATGAGACCGCCGAGGTTCGGGCTCTCGCTCTCCCGAACCACCTCGCTTGCTGCCCGCTGCGACCGGGCGATGGTCGTCTCGGCAGCCATGCGGTACATCTCCAGCGTGTACTCCTCGTCGAGCTGGAAGTCCGTCCCGCGGACGAACTCGACGTCGTCCGGATCCGCGCCGGCAGCCGCTATCATTCCCTCGATGGCCACCTCGTAGTAGGCCGCGCGTGCGTCCAGCAGCTCGAACGGGCTCTTCTCGTCGTCGAGGTGTGCGTGGAGGTCCGCGATGAGGACCGTCACGTCCAGCCCGGCGCGCACGAAGTCGGCGAGCTTTCGCATCGTCGTGAAGTGCCCGATGTGCATCTCCCCGGTCGGTGCGTAGCCGATGTAGGCCGACGGCGACTCGTCGTCCAGCAGTTCAGCGAGCTCCTCCTCAGTGATGACCTCCTCCGTGTACCGCGTGACGAGGTCGACCCGGTCGGCCGTGTTCATACCACCGGTTCCCGCGCGCGTGTGGTTAAATCGTACGCTTGGCCACGCACGGTGCCAATCGCCCGCCCACGCCAGTCTCGACGCGTGGCACACTCACCGAAAACGCCAGATTATTTATGCAAGAGGGAGGCCACCCCGACCTGAGAGCACATGGGACGGGGATTACTGGTGGTCGTCGTGGTTGCCGGGCTCTGTCTCGGTGCCGGTGTCGTGAGTGCGAACCAGCCGCCGCTGGCTGACGCCGGCCTCGACCAGGAGGTACAGCAGGGTGCGACAGTGTATCTAGACGCCGGAGGGTCGACGGACCCCGACGGCACCATCGACGCGTATCGCTGGCAAATCGTCGCCCCCGACGGCACGACTCGCTCGCCGGCGTGTCCCTCCTGTGAACGGACGCACTTCCTGGCGAACCAGAGCGGCGAGTACAACGTGACCGTGACTGTGACAGACGACGGTGGGGCCGCTCGCTCCGACACGCTCGTGGTGGATGTCGCGCAAGCTGACCCGCCGTCGGTGACGCTGACCGGGCCGAGCAGCGTGACGGCGGACGGGAGCCACACCTACCGGGCAGCAGTCTCGTCGGGTGGTGTGGCCCTCTCGACGCTCACGTGGGAACGGAACGGTACTACCCTGGGGAGGACTGACCTCGACACCAGAGAGGCCACTCGTGCGCGAACGCTATCGTTCGACACCCACGGGTCGCCCACACTTTCTGTTGCCGTCTCGGACGTCGCCGGTCGCACCGCCGAGGATAGCGTGTCGGTCGACGTGGCGTCCCTTGCGCCGAGTAACGATGGTTCGACCGGGAATGGCGTCTCCGCCACGGGTGGCAGCCTGCCATCTGACGGACACGGGTACTTCGAGGAGATCGTCCGGAACCACGTCACCGGCACGAACAGGTACACCTACACGTTTCGCTTCCGTGGCGACGACGACGTCGCCTCGAACAAAGTCTCTCCCCGGGACTCGTATACCGATACGATGGGCACCGACCCGAGCGGGTACGGTGTGAAACGAGCGACCTTACGACGTATGTATCGTTCAAGCAATAATGTTAATCTAATCGAAGATTCTGGTGGATTGACCAAGTACAGAATATCCGGTGAGATTGCTGAAAATTTTGAGGACAATGGTGATGTTCATAGTCCTGGTGTCCGTGTTGGAACAACAGATATGATTACTGAGCAGGACATGACAGGATCTCCGCGTAATAGCCATTCCGGTTCAGATTTGGTTGACAGTTCACGATCGGTTGATCTCAAAACCAATAGTGATCCTGTAGACAATTCTCCAGATGTGGATGAAATTTCTAGAATAGGATCGCCACCAAAAACCACGAGTAGTACTAACGTAGACAATTCAGGATCGTCTGCTTCGGGTACTCGGAGTGATTCGGGTTCGGATAGCTCTGAGTCAGAAGACTCAGATTCAGAGCATTCTGCCTCCTCTCAATATTCTCCTTCCGGTTCCAGCGACTCCCCTTCACTCATAAGTGGAAATAATGATGATACAACTAAGTCTTCCGACAGTAACTCTGACTCCAGTAGTTCATGGTATAATGTAGATATTGATCCACAACCTGCAATTGAGACAGAACAGTCTGAGGAAACCACCCCAGATACTGGTGATGGAAGTGTGAATTTATCAGGCGGTACAGGATCACAAGATAGTACCTCATTACTTGTCGGCTGAGCACATCATGTAATTATCAAAATTCGATATGTTACAATATGCTGTTGAATATCTAGTCTTCAACCTCTCGCTCAGGCCCACCATTGAAATTTTCCGAGAGAGGCGCTATAGCTCTGATAAATCCGACATTAGTCAGGTCCCCAACTTCGTAAGAATAACCAACCTCATATGGGATAACATCAGTAGCATATAAGGTCCCGTTTGGATCAATATACCGGATTTGGAGCGAACCTGGCCGGTTTCCATATGGGCTGTATGTAGAAACATGAGCCCATATGTCGTAGAGAACTCCTGATGCAGCTGCCCTCAAATCTTCATCAAACCAACCGTACTCAAAACTCTCGTTCCCCCCGTCACGAGGGAACTGAAGTGTGATGTAGATCGATGTGTTCTCCTCCACAGAGATGTCGTATTCTTCGAGATCGTAGCTCTCGTTGTGAAGACCGGCATCAGTAATATTCATTTTTTCACCCAGCTTGGAGTTTCTGGCAGCTTCGATGATGCCATGAATGTAGCTGATGCGAGCCCTGTCACCGGTTTCCCAGACCAATAGCGTGTCTCGACTCGCACTCCCGTTCTGCAAGCGCTCGGACACGGCCGCATTGCGTTCGAGCCGTTCCCGGAATTCGTCGGGCGTTATCGAACGGTTGGCATACGCCCGCGCGGTCTCTACGGTGAAGGTATTCATCCAGATCAGTTCGGTATCCTCATCGAAGATACCGATTCGCGCGTGCTCCGGGGGGTGCTCCATGTTCGCCATTTCGAGGGCGGCAGCCTGGGGAACGGGCATGGCCTCGCCGCGGAACAGCTGCCGGCGCGTCTCGTTCGTATCCTGTTCGATGGCGTACCCTACGGTCGTCTCGTTGTAGACGCCGCTATCGAGCAACGAGACTGTCTTTTCGTCGACACGCTGATTCAGTCGCTCGTACCGCCGTCGCACTTCGGGGTCTATCTGCGGTTCCGGTTGTGCCGTCGCCGTCTCCGTTGCGGTCACGGTTGGTGTCGGTGTCGCAGTCGGAGTTGCCGTCACAGACGGTGTCGCAGTCGGTGTCGGCTGGAGCGTCGCTGTCTCAGTTGGTGTCGCGGTGCCCCTGTCGTCTCCCACGAGCGCCCCCGAGCAGCCAGCCAGCGCGACGAGGGCAACGAGGAACAGTGTCCCGCGCATCTGACGCGGAGTTGTCACGCTCTGGTACTAAAAAGTCAAGATTCGGGCGTGGTCGAACGTGCGCTCGGCGTCGTCGCCGAGCGGGGACCGTTCGAGATAGTTACCGTTAACACTACACCCCTGATGCAATGTAACAATGAGTCCTCAGGGCGCCTATCGGGTTCTCGTTCCCGTGGGTGAGTCCGTCACGTTGCGGAACACGGTCGGGTACGTCGTCCGGGAGGCAGTAGAACGGGCGGCGGAGACCGACGAGCGAGCGTCGGTACACTTCGTCTTCCCCGCCAGCTGGCAACGGCAGGACCCGACGGCCGACGTCACGGCAGAGGCAGAGGACCTGCTTGAGCGAGTCGAGGCCTGGATTCACGAGGACACCGAGACGGAGGAGGGTGACGAGCTACCGGTGTACGTGACGACGGCTATCATCGGCACGGGCGAGTACCTATTCAGTCCGCGCGACTACGCGGAGACGCTGCTGTCCTACGCGCGGACGAACTCGATAGAACACATCGTGCTGGACCCGGAGTTCAAACCGGGGGCACGGGCACCGTTGCTGACGCCGCTGTCGGCGGAACTGTCGCTCGCCGACGACGTCACGTACGAGGAAGCGCCCGTGGACAGGGCGGTGAGGGGCCGGACACTTCTCGGCCGCGACGTCGACCTGCGGACGTTCGCGAGCGTCTTCGGGCTCTCCTACCTGTTCTACCTCGCCATCGGTGGCTTCGCCGGGACGTTCGATTTCGTCACGGGTGCGGTCAGCGCGGCCATCGTGTCGGTCGTACTCTCGGGTATCACCTTCGACCGGCCGGTGCGGCCGATGCGAACCGGACGAACCCTCGCACGCTGGCTCGTTTACACCCCGTTCCTGCTCTGGGAGATAGCGAAGGCCAACATCGAGGTAGCGATAATCGTTCTCAGACCCTCGCTCCCGATAGAGCCCTCGATGGAGAAGATACAACCGGCCGTGCCGGGGTCGCTACCGGTCACCTCGCTGGCGAACAGCATCACGCTGACGCCGGGAACGATAACCGTCGACGTGCGGGGTAACGACTTCTACATCCACACGCTGACAGAGTCAGCGCGGGAGGCCCTGTACGACGGCGATCTGGAACAGGCCGTCCGGTTCGTGTTCTTCGGGCGCGATAGCGCGTCCATCGCCAGCCCGCGAGAGCGAGGGCAGAACGCGGGCGACCTGGCGGCGGAGGCCGAGGCGGAGGCCACGGCGGCTGCCGACGACGACGCTGAGGGAGGTGAAGAGTCGTGACACTCGCGAGTAGCGGTCCACTGGCGGACGTCTTCCTCGCAGTCGTCGTGGCCTTCGTCGTCCTCGGCGTCGTCACGCTGTATCGCGTCGCACGCGGCCCGACGACCCACGACCGGGTCGTCGCTGTCAACGCCGCGGGGACGACGACGGTTATCGTCATCGCGCTGGTGGCAGTCGTCATCGACGAACCTGGCTTCCTGGACATCGCCATCGTCTACGCGCTGTTGAACTTCCTGATGAGCATCGCCATCTCGAAGTTCACGGTCGAACGGGGTGGTGTCCTGTGAGCAGCCTGTTGACCTGGCTGAGCCTCGCGTTGATGGTGGTGGGCCTCTTCTTCACGGCCGTCGCCGCCATCGGGCTGATTCGCATGCCGGACGTCTACACCCGGGCGCACGCGACGTCGAAGGCCGACACGCTCGGCACGGTGCTGACGCTCGCGGGCGTGGCCGTGGCCTTTCAGGCAGGCGTGCCGCGGGTGAAACTCCTGCTGCTGGCGCTTTTCATGCTCATCACGAGCCCGACGGCCACCCACGCGATTACCCGGGCGGCCTACGACCAGGGGATAGAGCCGTGGACCGCGGACGAGGAGGGTGACGGATGATAACGGCTATCGAGGCCGTCCTCCTGGCCTTCGTCCTGTTCAGCGCCGCTGCGACAGTCCTGCTGCGGGACGTCCTGGCGACGATTGTCGCCTTCGCCGCCTACAGCCTTGGACTGGCGCTGGTGTGGGTCGTCCTGCGGGCCCCGGACGTGGCCCTGACAGAGGCAGCCATCGGGGCCGGCGTCACGACGATCCTCTTCCTGCTGACGATAACGCGGACCGTCAGGCCGACGGAGGACATCACCGCGCTGAAGAAGGTCCACTGGCCGGGCGTCCTCGCCGTCGGGTTACTGGGAGCGTTGTTGCTCTGGACGGTTCCCGACATCCCGGCGATCGGCGACGCCGGGGCGGTCGCCTGGGAGTACAGCGAAGTCTCGCAGTACTACCTGGAGAACGCCTACGAGGAGACCCACGTCAAGAACGTCGTGACGGCGGTGCTGGCGGCATACCGCGGGTTCGACACCTTCGGCGAGGCGGTCGTGGTCTTCGCCGCCGGTGTGGCCGTGCTCGCGATTCTGAAGGAGGAGCGATTCACATGAGCAGCCGACGACCCTACGTCGAGAGCAGCGTCATCATGACGACGGTCCGCATCCTGGCCCCGTTCGTGTTCACGTTCGGGCTTTTCGTGATGTTCCACGGGACATCGTCGTCGGGCGGCGGTTTCCAGGGCGGCGCTATCGTCTCTGCGATGATAATAATGCTGGCGTTCGCGTACGGAATCGAACCCACGCGAAAGTGGTTCGTCAACACCGCCGTCGTCGGGCTCGTCGCCGGCGGCGTGTTGCTCTTTGCCCTCATCGGCGTCGGACCGATGCTGCTCGGCGGAACCTTCCTGGAGTACGAACTCTACAACGTGCCAGACGCGACGAAATATGGTATCGAGGGCGTCGAACTCGGCATCGGCGCCATCGTCTCGGGAGTCATCTCCGGGCTCTTTTTCGCCATCGCCCACGGCTTCGAGTTCAGGAGGGACCAGGAATGATAGTCGACCTGCTGCTGACGCGGTACAACTACATCGCCGCGTTCCTGCTCATCGCCGGCGGCCTCTACATGGTCATCGGCGACCGCAACTTCGTGAAGAAGGTCATCGGGATGAACCTGTTCCAGACGGGTATCTTCCTGTTTTTCATCACCGCCGCCTTCGTCGAGGTGGACGGCATGACCGGCGCACCGCCGGTCATCACGGACGGGGTGGACCTCTACGTCAGCCCGCTCCCGCACGTCCTCATCCTGACGGCTATCGTCGTCGGGGTGAGTCTGACGGCGGTCGCGCTGACGCTCATCATCCGCATCTACCGGGAGTACGGCACGCTTAGAGAGGACGTTCTCAGGGAGATGGATACCGATGACTGACGCTATCGTCCTCGCCATCGTCGTGCCGATCGTCGCGGCAGTGCTCACGCTCCTGCTGGGACTGCGCTTCGATAACGTCGGCTGGCCGATGGCCGTGCTCGCGACCGCCACGCAGGTCGGACTGACCGCGGTCATCGGGGCGGCGGTTCTGGAGAATGGCCGCGTCACCTACGAACTGGCCGGTTTCGCACCGCCGGCGGGCATCGAACTCGTCGCGGACACGCTGTCGGCACCGGTGGCGCTGCTGGTCGCCGTCGTCTCGCTCGCCGTGCTCGCGTACGCGCGAACGTCGGGCCCGCACGGGAACATGTTCTACATCGTCTACCTGCTGCTGGTCGGCGGTCTCGCGGGGGTCACCCTCACGGGCGACCTGTTCAACATGTACGTCTTCCTCGAAATCACCGGGCTGGCGGCGTACGCCCTGGTCGCGACCGGCGACACCGCCAAGAGCGCGATTGCCGGCCTGAAGTACCTCGTCGTCGGGACCATCGGCGCGTCGCTGTTCCTGCTCGGCGTCGGCTACGCGTTCCTCGCGACGGGGACGCTCAACATGGCGGACCTCGCTCAGCGTCTCGGTGACGTCGCCGCCTACGACTCGCGGCTGGTGCTGGCTTCCTTCGCGCTCATCGTCGCCGGCCTGGCGGTGAAGGTGGCGCTGTTCCCGGTCCACTCCTGGCAACCCGACGCCTACCAGTCGTCCCCGGACAGCGTGAGCATCTTCATCTCGGCGCTGGTCTCGACGGTGGCCGCCTACGCGCTGGGACGCATCCTCTTTAGCGTGTTCACCCCGGCGTTCTTCGACGCTGTTCCGATGGCGCGAACCGTCCTCGTCCACGCCGCAGCGGTGAGCATCCTCGCCGGGAGCACGCTGGCAGTCCTCCAGCAGGACGTCAAGCGGATGCTGGCGTACTCGTCGGTCGCCCAGTTCGGGATGGTCGTCGCGGCGTTCGCGATGATGAACGAACTGGCGGCCGTCGGCGGCGTCATCCACCTGGTCGGCCACGCCATCATGAAGGGCGGCCTGTTCGCGGCAGCGGGCGTCATCGCCGCGTTCACCGGCGCCCGCCGCATCGACGACTACGCGGGACTGGCGGGCCGGGCACCCGTCGTCGCAGCGTCGTTTGCCGTCCTGGCGTTCGCGATGGTCGGCGTCCCGCCGGCCGTCGGCTTCGTCGGCAAGTGGTACATCGCCTTCGGGGCAATCGAGAGCGGGACGTGGGTCGTCGCGGCGGTCATCCTCGCGTCGACGCTGCTGACGCTGGCGTACTTCGCCCGCATCGTCGAGCGGATGTACTTCAGACCGGCCGAGCGCACGGCTGCCGGCGACTCCGCCGTCGGGGCGGCGACCGACGGCGGCGAACCGCCCGTCTCGCCCGGAATGGTCGCCGTCGTCGTCGGTGCGGCCGTCGCTGCAGTGGTGCTCGGCTTCTTCGGGTCGGGCATCGAGGCGTTCCTCGACCCGTTCCTGACGGAGGTGTTCGCATAAATGACTGACGTCGCTTCACTCCGACCCCTCGCGGCTGTACTGGTCTCTGTCGTCGCAATCCCGCTCATCCTCGGCTCCCACGGCCGCCCGAACCTCCGGGAGGCGTGGACGATGCTGGCGGCACTGACGAAAGTCGCCATCGTCGGCAGCATGGTGCCCGGCGTGCTCTCGGGGACGGTGTACGTCACCGACCTCGGGACCATCGTCGCCGACGTGGGCTTCGTCCTTCGCGTGGACGCGCTGGGACTGCTCTTTGGCCTGCTCGCGAGCGCGCTGTGGGTCGTTACCAGCCTCTACAGCATCGGCTACATGCGCGGCCTGAGCGAGCACAACCAGACGCGCTACTTCGCCTCCTTCGCGGCGAGTCTCGCGACCGCAATCGGCGTCGCCTTCGCCTCTAACCTGGTCACCCTGTTCATCTTCTACGAACTGCTGACCGTCGCGACCTACCCGCTAGTCGCCCACGACGAGACCGACGAGGCCAGGGCGGCCGGCCGGAAGTACCTCGCGTACACCTTCATCGGCGGCGTCGCTGTCCTGACGGGGACGCTGCTCGTCTACTTCCTCACCGGGACGACGGCGTTCTCGGCGGGCGGCATCGCCGACCTGGCGACGGCCGACCCGGCGCTCGCTCGCCTGGCCTTCGGCCTGCTCGCTGGCGGCTTCGGCGTCAAAGCCGCGCTGATGCCGGTCCACTCCTGGCTGCCCGACGCGATGGTCGCGCCGACGCCCGTCTCTGGCCTGCTCCACGCCGTGGCCGTCGTCAAGAGCGGGGTCTTCGGTATCGCACGCGTCACCCTGGACGTGTTCGGCCCGGAGACGGTCCAGGACCTCGGTGTCGGCCTGCCGCTCGCGGCCGTCGCCGCCTTCACGCTCCTGACCGCGAGCGTCATCGCGCTCCGGCAGGACAACCTCAAGCGCCGGCTGGCGTACTCCACCATCAGTCAGCTCTCCTACATCGTCCTCGGACTGGGGGTGCTGTCGGGCGACGCCATCGTCGGCGGCCTGCTGCACATCCCCGCGCACGCGTTCATGAAACTCACTCTCTTTTTCTGTGCCGGTGCCATCCACGTCGAGACGCACACCGACGACATCTCGGACATGGCCGGCATCGGCAAGCGCATGCCGCTGACAATGACCGCTTTCGCTATCGCGGCGGCCGGCATGGCCGGCATCCCGCTCGTCGCGGGGTTCGTCAGCAAGTGGTACCTCCTCATCGGGAGTGTCGACGCCGGACAGGCCGTCTTCGCCATCGCCTTGCTCGTCTCGGGGATGCTCAACATCGCCTACTTCTGGCCCATCGTCTACCAGGCGTTCTTCGAGAGCGAGGACGAGGACGACCACGACTCCAAGCCGCTGCTCGAAGGCTCCTTCGGCGGCCGGTTCGCAGTGGCCGACCGGGCGACAGCCAGCGAACCGGCGGCAGTCCGGGCCGACGGCGGGGACGAGGCGGAGGCAGGTGACGACCACGCCGAATCGGCGGACAGCGGTCACGACGAGACCGATGCTGACGACCACCACGACGCGGCCGCCGACCACGACCACCACCACGGCGGCCCGCCGGAAGGCGGGTGGGAACGAGTCGGCTGGCGCGGCGGCGAGTCGACCTGGTTCATGCTGGGTCCCATCCTGACGGCTGCAGCGGGCGCTGTCGCACTCGGCGTCGTCCCTGCAGCGGCGGTGTTCCTGCAAATCGTGCAACTGGTCGCGGAGAACGTGGGGGTGGTCGCGTGAGCGAGCGCATCGAGCGAACGCGACGACGCCAGCGGGTCCCGCTGGAGGTGGTCGCATGAGTACCCCCGTTGACGGCGGACTGCTGACGATGGTCCCGCCGGCTATCGTCGTTCTGGCCGTCGCGCTCCTGCTGCCGCTGGTCTCGCGACGCGTCGGGCACGCACTCGGACTGCTCGTGACCGGCGGCACCCTCGTCTGGGTGCTGTCCGTCGCGGAGGGGGCGTACCTCCAGACCCAGTTCCTCGGGTTCGAGGCCGTCCTTTTCAACGTCGACCAGTTGTCCCGGCTGATGGGCATCATCTTCGCGTTCATCGGGGGCATCGCCGTGCTCTACTCGTACGCGACCGACGCGAGCAACCGCCAGACGGCCTACGCGCTGGGCTACGTCGGGACCAGCCTCGGGGCCGCCTTCGCCGGCGACTGGCTCACGTTCGTCTTCTTCGTCGAACTGATGGCCGTCGCGTCGACGCTGCTGGTCTGGGACTACGGCGGCCGCGCGGTCCGGGCGGGCTTCCGGTACGCGCTCTGGCACGGCCTCGGCGGCAGCCTCGTGCTGGCGGGCATCATCTGGCACTACGTCGAGGTCGGCTCGTTCCTGTTCACCGCCACCGACGGCATCGCGCCCGGCATTCCCGCGGCGTTCTACGCGCTCGGGTTCGGCGTCAACGTCGGCTACATCGGCTTCCACGTCTGGCTACCGGACACCTACCCGCGTCCGCACATCGCTGCCAGCGTCTTCCTCTGTGTCTACACCACGAAGACCGGCGTCTACGCGCTCGGTCGTGCCTTCCCCGAGGGCTCCCTCTGGCTGGCGTACATGGGCGGGCTGATGACCGTCTTCGGTGCCGCCTTCGCGCTCGTGCAAAACGACATGCGCCGCCTCCTCTCCTACCACATCCAGTCCCAGGTCGGGTACATGGTCGCCGGCGTCGGCATCGGGACTGCACTGGCGTCCGCTGGCGCGTTCGCCCACGTCTTCAACCACATCCTCTACAAGGCACTGCTGTTCATGTGTGCCGGCGCCATCATCTACCGGACCGACACGTCGGACCTCAAGAAACTCGGCGGCCTCTGGCGGGAGATGCCGATTACGGCGGTCATCTTCGCCGTGGCAGCGCTCTCTATCTCCGGGTTCCCCGGTTTCAACGGCTTCGTCAGCAAGGGCATGGTCATCGCGGCCTCGCACAAGGAACACATGGACGCGCTGTGGTACATCCTCCTGCTCGGAGGTGTCGGGACGTTCATGTCGTTCATCAAGTTCGGCTACTACGCCTTCTTCCACGGAGAGGCCCAGCAGACCGTCTCGGGACGGGAACTCAACCTCGGGCAACTGGTGGCGATGGCGACCGTCGCCATCCTCTGTGTGTACTACGGGTTCGCCCACGGCGCACTGTTCTCGCTGCTACCCGGCGGTGACTCGCTCGACTACACCGTCTTTACGGAGGGGCACCTCGTCGAAGGGTTCGGCCTCGCCCTCATCGGACTCGTCGCCTTCGTCGCCGTCAAGCGCCCGCTGGAGCGCGTCGGCGGTGCCGTCCCGGACATCGACTACGTCTACAACCGCGCGAGCTTCTTCGGCACCCGCGCGCTTGTCGTCGCCGTGACCGAGCTGTACGCCGCCGTCGACCGCTTCGTGGTCCGCACCGCCAACACGACGGTCTGGATGTTCCGCCACCCCGTCCCGGCGCTGTCGATGACTGCGCCGTGGCTGCTCCCCGAGCGGACGCGGGCCAACGGCGACGAGGAACTGCATCCCGAACTGCAGGCCAACATCGGACAGGCCACCTTCCTCGTCGTCGCCGTGTTGCTGGGCACGCTGTTCCTGCTCTTCCTGGCTGTCGCCTGAATTCCGACCACTACTCTCAATGTCGTCCAGTCCTGAGAGGCGTCCATGTACACGGGCAAGCGCCAGCGACCATGTTGTCTCTGTCAGCACCCGGAGACGAGCCACCGCCTGGACCTCCCACCGCGGGCCATCGAGGCGATGGCGCGCAGCGGCCGCATCTCCTGGCGGGACGTCATCGGCGAGGTGTCGCTGTACTTCTGTGACGGGGACTGGGTGACGGTCCGAGACCTCGTGCTGGAGACGGGGATGAACCCCATCGGTCGCTGCAACGCCGCCTGTGCGGACTTCGACCTCCGGGAGGATTTCGACGCGCTGACGAACGCCAGCACGGAGCGCCAGGACCAGCGCGCCAAGGAACGCGAGATGCTGGCCGCTGCCCGCGAGACGCTTGCGGCGTTCGAAGCCGGCGAGAGCCCGGAGGACCGCGACCTGATCGAGGCCCGGGTCATCCAGTGGACGCTGGAGGACCTCGGCGCGATGCCCGAACCGGAAGCGGCGGATTGAGTCGGCGACTGCCACACCGGAGGTCTGTGCTTGCTAACGTTCGGCCCAAACGACAAGATTTAGCGTTCGCGAGAGTCACCGCCCGCTATGTCCCATCGCTCTCCCCGCCGACTGTGGACGGGCGTTCTGGTCCTCGCCCTCCTGCTCGCCGGTTGCAGTGGCCTGCCGGCCACGGACGGTGGAGCGCAGACCCCGACCGTCTCGGTCGAGAACTTCTCGTACCCCTCTGGCTGGTCCCAGGACGGCATCGAGGACGTCAGTGACGCAGTCGCGACGCACCGGGACGCCGTCGCCGGCGTCTCCCGGACGGCGCGTGCAGTCACGTTGGACGGTGAATACAACCGGACGATTGTGCGCCGAGTCGATGCGGACGCCGGAACCGCGTCACTGCGGTTCGTCGATACGACCTTCGACAACGACGTCAGTGTGTACTACAGCGACGCCGGCGTCTTCGAGTACGACCTGACCACTGGGGAACTGGTCACGAGAGCGAACGAGGCCTGGGAGATGAACGACGTCGGAACGGTCGAGCGGGAGACCCTGAGCCGGCCGCTCGACGGCGTCACTCTCAGCGCCAGCGACACCGTCCTCGTGGAGGGGACGACCGCCGTCGAGTACACCGTCACCGGCCTCGCGGACCCGGACCGGATTCCGGCGAACGAGGCGAGCGGAACCGTCGTCGTCACCCGCGAGGGCTACGTTGCGTCCCTGAACGTCACGAAGTCGAACGACGACTACTGGCGACGGATGACTTACAGCGTGACCGACGTCGGTTCCGCGGACGTCGAACGGCCGGACTGGGTTCCCGAGGAGTGACTACCGTCCGCTGACGCGTCGGCGGTGGACGATACCCTGCATGTTCGCCGTCTTGTTCGCGAACTCGCGCAGCGCCTCGCTCGTCTCGCCGTCGGCAAGGACCATCGGACGGCCCTCGTCGCCGCCCTCGCGGATGGACGGGTCCAGCGGAATGTCACCGAGGAAGGGCATGTCGACCTCGGACGCGAGGCGCTGGCCGCCGCCCTCGCCGAAGATGGCGTGCTCCGAGCCACAGTCGGGGCAGTGGTAACTCGACATGTTCTCGACGATGCCGAGGACGGCGGTGTCGTGGCGGCCGAACATCTTGAGTCCCTTCCGGGCGTCGTCCAGCGCGACTTCCTGGGGCGTCGTGACGATGACCGCGCCGGAGACGGGGACGCTCTGCAGGAGCGTGAGTTGCGTGTCGCCGGTGCCCGGCGGGAGGTCGACTATCATGTAGTCCAGGTGCCCCCAGACGACGTTCTCCCAGAACTCCGTGAGGAGGTTGTGGACCATCGGACCGCGCCAGATGACCGGGTCGTCCTCGCCCGCGAGGAAGTCCATGCTCATCAGTTTCATCCCGAACTTCTCGGGGGGGACGATCTCCTCGTCCTCGTTCGCGCGCGGGGGCTCGTCTGCGTCGACCATCCGCGGCACGTTCGGCCCGTAGACGTCGGCATCGAAGAGACCGACGCGGGCACCCATGTCGGCGAGTCCGGCCGCGAGGTTCACCGCGACGGTGGACTTGCCGACCCCGCCTTTGCCCGAGGCGACCGCGATGACGTTCTCGACGTTGGGGAGTACCTCGTCCTCCGGGTCAAGTCCCCGGTCGATGCTGGCCGAGAGGTCGATTTCGTAGTCGAGGTCGGCGAGGGCCTCGCGCACGTTGCCCGCCATCGCGGTCTCCGTCGGCGAGTAGGGCGCGCCGAGCGCGAGGTCGATGTGGACCGTCTCCGCCGCCTCGTCGATTTCGATGCTGTTCACGAGACCGAGCGAGACGATGTCGTCGCCGAGGTCCGGGTCCTCGACTGCGGCCAGCGCCCCGCGGACGTCCTCCTCCGTGGGAGGGACTGCTGTCATGGCAGTTGGTACGCGGCGGCGAAGCGATAAGGATTGTGTCCTCGACCGTCAAGCGACGTTCCAATATTGCTCCCGGACAGACCGTCGACTCACGGCCCTGTGGACTCCCTCACTGGGCGGCGACTACGTCGCCGGCTACGGCGACCCTGTCCAGTGAGGACTCACTCCAGGTCCTGCAGACAGAACCACCAGTCGTAACAGTCCCCGTCGTCGTCGGCCAGTCGCTGCCTCGCAGTGGCGACGTCGGACGGCGGTTTCGACAGCACTCTGTCACCGAACTCCTCGTTGTTCGGCCAGTCGCCGGGGACGGCGACGTCGTTTTCGTCGGAGGTCTGCACCGTCACCCTGGGGAACGAGTCACCGAGACCTGGCTGTTCGAGTTGCTCTTGTGAGGCCATCGTGGCACTTTGATACTTCGAAGTTCGTGCAATATCAATTCCGCCCATTCCCACGCACCGAGAGCCGAGCCAGCCCTGCTGTGGGCCGAATCCAAGCTCAGCGGCAATCTCCTGTTCGCCCGGCTCGTGACTGACACATCGCGAAATTTGATTTTCTAGGGAGTTTAGCGTCTCCTGCCGAACCGGATTCCGGCCGTACCGGCGGTCGGTGACGGACGGGCAAAGAGCGACTACTCCGACACGGTGGGGAACCAAGGATTTTTGTGTATTGTATAATAACCACAATATAATGGGTGCGACACAGATACTCGTTCTCGGCGCAGGCACAGGCGGGACGATGGCAGCGAACATGCTGGACCGGAAACTCGACCGCGACGTCGAGATTACGGTCGTCGACCAGAGTCCCGAGCACCACTACCAGCCTTCGTACTACCTCATCCCCTTCGGGCACATGGAGCCGGAGAACCAGCATCGGCCGGTCGAGTCGTTGCTGCGGCGGGACGTCGAGTTCGTCCAGGCCAGTGTCGAGGGCGTCGACCCGGAGGCCCGGACCGTCGCGACGGACGGCGAGACGCTGGCGTACGACTACCTCGTCACGGCACTGGGGAACCGCCTCGCACCGGAGTCGGTGCCGGGGATGCGAGCGGCATGGGAGGAGACGGAGGCCGTCTATCCCTTCTATCACTACGACGCTGCCGTGGAACTCCGGGAGGCCGTCCGGGACTTCGACGGCGGTCAGTTTCTCGTGACCGTCCCCGAGACGCCCATCAAGTGCGGCGGCGCGCCGCTGAAGATGGCGATGCTCGCCGACGACTACTTCCGGGACATCGGCATCCGCGAAGACGTCGACATCGCCGTCGCCAAGCCGGCCGAAGCGCCGTTCGGGACGCCGCCATCGCCGAAAGCCCACTACAACGACAAGCTCGAGGAACTCTGGGACGAGCGTGACATCGAGTTCCTCCCGGAGTTCGCGGTCGAGGAAATCGACTACGAGAACGACCGTGTCGTCGCGGAAGACGGCCGCGAGGTCGAGTACGACCTCTACGCGCCCGTTCCGCCGCAGTACGGCCGGGAGGCGCTCGTGGACCACTCGCCGCTGACCGACGGCGAGTACGTCACCGTCGACAAACACACCCTCCAGCACGTCGACTACGACGACGTCTTCGCCATCGGCGACAACTCGAACCTGCCGACCTCGCGGACCGCTTCGGCCGTCCGCAAACAGGTTCACGTGCTGGTGAACAACCTCGACGCGGCGATGGCGGGGCGGCGGCTCACGGACACCTACGACGGCTACACGGCGTGTCCGCTCCTCACGGAGGAGGGAAAGGCGATGATTGCCGAGTTCGACTACGAGGACCCGATTGCAGCGCCCGTCGAGACGCGCTCGAACTGGGTCCTCGACGTCAACGTCATCCCCCCGATGTACTGGAACATGTGGATGCGCGGGTACGACCCGGTGCCCTGACCATGTCCGAGACAGACGACCGAGTCACGGAGACGACGGCGCTCGACCTGGACCCCGAGACGCGCGCGCTCGTGGCGTCGATCGAGGCCAACGCGGACGAACTCCGCGAACTCGTCGAACTGGTCGTCGTCACCAAGCAACTCGGCGACGACCTCTCGCCGGAGGCCAGGGAGGCGGCGACGGACCTCCGGGAACCACTCGCGGACGTACGTCTCGCGCTGGAGCGCGAGGAGACGCTGGAACTCCTCGAAGCGGTGGGACACAACGCCGACGAACTGGCCGAACTCGTCGAGGTTGCCGCCGCGAGCAAGCGGCTCGCCGACGACCTCGCCCCACAGCTCCAGGCGGCGGCCAGCGACGCGCGCCACCCCATGGCCGAACTCCGGCTGGCACTCGAACGCGAGGAGACGCT
Organism: Salinibaculum sp. SYNS191; assembly: GCF_037338445.1. Taxonomy (NCBI): domain Archaea; kingdom Methanobacteriati; phylum Methanobacteriota; class Halobacteria; order Halobacteriales; family Haloarculaceae; genus Salinibaculum; species Salinibaculum marinum. The sequence goes on along the minus strand of NZ_CP147838.1, from coordinate 352,732 downwards.
CGTGTTGCTCCGCAAACTCGGCGAGAACACTGACACGTTCATCGAACTGCTCGACCTCCTGGACGCGAGCCACGGGCTCCTCCAGGACCTGGTCCCCGAGTTGCGGTCGGCCGCCGCCGACGCCCGGAGTCCCATCGCCGACCTCCGCCTCGTGCTGGCGGGCTTCGTCGACGCCCAGGAGGAGACAGACGTCGACCCCTACGAGATGGGACAGGGGCTCGGCCGTGCGATGGCGCTGGGGGCGACGGTCGGGAACCCCGACGTGGTCGAAACGGTCGACGCCGGCCTCGGGGCCTTCCGGAGCGACGAGGACCCCGAACCGTTGGGACTGCTCGGACTGCTTCGGGCGTTCAGAGACGACGACGTCCGGGCGGGACTGGGCCAGCTCGTGGACGTCGTCCGGCGGATTGGTGCGAACGCCCGCGAGTGAGCCCGCCAGGCGCCAGTGCGATAGTGTGCCACGCTCGGCGCCATCCGTTGCGTTTTTATATGCCGGGCGGGGATTCATGAGTACAACTCGTGTAGGGGCGAGGCGCCCCGAGTCCGCCCGAGCGGGCGCGAGTACCAGAGCGCGCGGCCCGACCGGCCGGGCGCACAACAAGGCAAGCGTGTCGTGGTAGCCAAGCCTGGCCCAAGGCGCAGGGTTGCTAACTCTGTGGCGTACAGCCTCCGGGGTTCGAATCCCCGCCACGACGTGCACACACATCCATACATATGAGTGCAGAAGAACCCGAACAAGCGGACGAGGACGAGGAGGACATTCGTTACTTCGTCCGCATCGGTCAGACAGACCTCGACGGCACCAAGTCCGTCGAGCGCTCGCTGACAGAGATGAAAGGCATCGGCCACCGCGCGGCGCGGCTCATCGCTGACAAGGCAGACGTCGACCGCCGGGCGACCTTCGGCGCGCTCGACGACGACGACATCGAGGCTGTCGTCGACCTCGTGGAAGGCTTCGCCGAGGAGGTCCCCGAGTGGCTCGCGAACCACCGGAACGACTTCTTCGCCGGCGAGACCACCCACGAGATCGGCAACGACCTCGAACTGACCCGCCGTCAGGACATCAACCGCATGAAGATGATAGACTCCTACAAGGGCACGCGCCACAAGCGCGGACAGAAGGTCCGCGGCCAGCGCACCAAGTCCACCGGCCGGACGGAGGGCACCATCGGTGTCAACGTCGAGGCCATCAAGGAAGAGCAGGCGGAGGAAGCGGCCGCCGAGGGGGATGAGGAATAATGGCGCTCGGTAGCAACACAAAGTACTACGAGACGCCGAACCACCCCTACCAGGGCGAACGTATCGCGGAGGAGTCCGGTCTCCTCGGCAAGTACGGCCTCAAGAACAAGGAGGAACTCTGGCGCGCCCAGTCCGAACTGCGCAACTACCGCCGCGAGGCGCGAAAGCTGCTCGGCCGCACGCAGGGTGACGCAGAGGCCGCCGGGCAGGAAGCCGACGAGTTCCTGGCGAAGCTCCAGCGCACCGGCGTGCTGGGTGCCGAGGACTCCCTGGACGACGTCCTGTCGCTCGACATCACCGACGTGCTCGAACGCCGCCTGCAGACGGTCGCCTACCGCAAGGGCCTGGCCAACACCACCAAGCAGGCGCGACAGTTCATCACGCACGGCCACATCACCGTCGACGGCAGCCGCGTCCAGATTCCCTCGTACACGGTCGACGTGGACGAGGAGGACACAGTGGCCTTCGACAGCGCGTCGCCGCTGACCGACGAACTGCATCCCGAACGAGCGGAGGACCAATAACATGGCAGACGAACCCGAGTCCAAGTGGGGCGTCGCCCACGTGCACGCATCGTTCAACAACACCATCATCACCATCACCGACCAGACCGGCGCCGAGACCATCGCGAAGTCCAGCGGCGGGACGGTCGTCAAGCAGAACCGCGACGAGGCGTCGCCGTACGCCGCGATGCAGATGGCCGAGGTCGTCGCCGAGAAGGCCAAGGCCCGCGGCATCGAGGGCGTCCACGTCAACGTTCGCGGCCCCGGCGGAAACCAGCAGACCAACCCCGGGCCGGGCGCGCAGGCGACGATTCGCGCGCTGGCCCGCGCCGGCCTCGAAATCGGTCGCATCGAGGACGTCACACCGATTCCGCACGACGGGACCCGCGGCCCCAAGAACGCAGGATTCTAACGATGGCAGCAGATTACGAGGTCGAGTTCGTCGAACGGGCCGAGCGCGAGGCGCGCTTTGTGGTGCGCCCCATCACGCCCGCGTTCGCCAACGGCATCCGCAGGGCGATGATCGCGGACATCCCCACGTTCAGCATCGACACGGTGCGGTTCATCGAGAACTCCAGCGTGATGTTCGACGAGCAAATCGGGCTCCGCCTGGGGCTGATTCCGCTGACGACGCCACCGGGCGAGTTCGAGGAGGGCGAGGAAGTGACCCTGTCGCTGGACGTACAGGGCCCGGACACGGCGTACTCCGGGGACATCGTCTCCAGCGACAGCATGGTCCAGCCGGCGGACGACAACATCCCCATCATCGACCTCAAGGAGGGGCAGCGCCTGGAGTTCGAGGCCGACGCAGTCCTCGACAAGGGGCGCAACCACGCCAAACACCAGGGCGGCGTGGCCGTCGGCTACCGCCACCTCCAGCAGGTGGAGGTCGTCGGCGACAAGAGCGAGTTCGAGGAGGACGAACCGCACATCCTCCGCGGCGTCATCGAGGAGGACGGCGAACTGGTCGCGACGGAGACGTTCGACCACGACCTCTCGAACCGCTACCCCGGCAAGAACGTCGAAGTGACCGACGTGCCCGAAGCCTTCGTCTTCCACGTCGAGACCGACGGCTCGTTCAGCGTGGACGAACTCGTCGAGCAGGCCGTCGGCTCCATCCAGTCCCGCGCGACGGAACTGAAAGAAGCGGTCCAGTTGTAACGATGAACACACGCTCCCTCACCACGACGCCCGCCCCGCTGGAGAGCGGCGGGGCCGGCGGAACCGAAAACCGTTTGAGGGGGCACCCGATACCAGCATATGCGAGCAGGGATAGCCAAGTCTGGCCAACGGCGCAGCGTTCAGGGCGCTGTCCCGTAGGGGTCCGCAGGTTCAAATCCTGCTCCCTGCACTTTTCAGGAGGTAGGTCATGAGCAAAACGAACCCGAGACTCAGTAGTCTCATCGCTGATCTCAAGTCGGCTGCCCGCGCGTCGGGCGGTGACGTCTGGAACGACGTCGCCGAACGCCTGGAGAAACCCCGGCGGACCCACGCCGAGGTGAACCTCGGCCGCATCGAGCGCTACGCACGGGAGGACGAGACGGTCGTCGTGCCCGGGAAGGTGCTCGGCAGCGGCGTCCTGCAGAAGGACGTCACCGTCGCAGCAGTCGATTTCTCCGGCACAGCCGAGACGAAGATAGAACAGGTCGGCGATACCATGAAACTCGAACAGGCACTCGAACAGAACCCAGAGGGATCGAACGTGCGGGTGATTCGATGAGCGTCGCCGAGTTCGACGCCGACGTCGTCGTCGACGCCCAGGACTGCATCCTCGGCCGCGTCGCCTCGCAGGTCGCACAGCGCGCACTCGACGGCGAGCGCGTCGCCGTGGTCAACGCCGAAAACGCGGTCGTCACCGGCCGCGAGGAAGCAGTCAAACAGAAGTTCCAGGAGCGCCGGGAACACGGCTCGGACCGCGGGCCGATGTACCCCAAGCGCCCGGACCGCATCTTCAAACGGGCGATTCGCGGCATGCTGCCGTACAAGAAACAGCGCGGTCGCGAAGCCTACGAGAACGTCCGCGTCTACGTGGGCAACCCCTACGACGACGCGGAGGTCCTCGACGACACGTCGCTGGACAGGCTCTCGAACATCAAGTTCGTTCCCCTCGGGGACGTCAGCGAATCACTCGGAGCATCCGTCACATGGTAACGAACACATCAGGCAAGAAGAAGACAGCCATCGCACGGGCGACCATCCGGGACGGGACGGGCAAGGTGCGCGTCAACTCCCGGCCGGTCGAACTGGTCGAGCCGGAGCTGGCCCAGCTGAAGATGCTGGAGCCGTTCCGCATCGCCGCCGAAGAGCTGCGCGACGACGTGGACGTCGAAGTGTCCATCGAGGGCGGGGGCGTGATGGGGCAGGCAGACGCCGCCCGCACAGCCATCGCCCGCGGACTCGTCCAGCACACCAACGACGCCGAACTCCGGGACGCCTACATGGAGTTCGACCGGTCGCTGCTCGTCAACGACGTGCGCCAGAGCGAATCCAAGAAGTGGGGCGGCCCCGGCGCCCGGGCCCGCTACCAGAAGTCCTACCGGTGATACAGACATGATGGTCCCAGTCCGCTGTTTCACGTGCGGCAATGTCGTGGGCGAACACTGGGAGGAGTTCAAGGCACGCACGCGCGAAGCCGAGGAACCGGAGGACCCGGAGAAGGTCCTCGACGAACTCGGCGTCGAGCGCCACTGCTGCCGTCGGATGCTCGTCTCGCACAAGGACCTGGTCGACATCGTGGCACCCTATCAATGATGGCACGGAAGGGCAACCGCTACGAGAAGGCACGCATCATCGGGGCGCGAGCCCTGCAGGTGGCCTACGGCGCGCCGGTGCTCGTCGACACCGACCAGACCCAGCCGATTCTCATCGCGGCCGAGGAGTACGACGAGGGCGTCCTGCCCTTCACTGTCCGGCGAGGTGACGGGGAGTGACGCTCGTCACGGACGTCGCTCTCCGCCGCGTGCTCGACTCCCGCGGCAACGCGACGGTCGAGGCCGACGTCCACACGGAGAGTGGCGGATTCGGCCGCGCCAAGGCACCCTCCGGTGCCAGCACTGGCGAGTACGAGGCCATCGAACTCCCGGCCAGCGAGGCCATCGCGAGCGCCCGCGAGGAGGCCGTCCCGCGACTCGTCGGCGAGGTCTACGCCGGCGACCAGCGCGAGGTCGACGCGGCACTGCACGCCGCCGACGGCACCGACGACTTCTCACAGATCGGCGCCAACAGCGCCGTCGCTATCTCGATGGCCGCGGCCAAGGCCGGCGCGGACGTGGCCGGACTCCCGCTCTTCCAGCACCTGGGCGGCACCTTCCGCGGGAACACTTTCCCGACACCGCTGGGCAACGCCATCGGCGGCGGCGAACACGCGGCCGACGCGACGGACATCCAGGAGTTCCTGGCAGCGCCCGTCGGCGCACCCTCCGTTGAGGAGGCCGTCTTCGCCAACGCGGCGGTCCACGGCGAGGTCGCAGACATCCTCGACGACCGCGGCGTCCCCTGCGGCAAAGGTGACGAGGGCGCGTGGGCACCCTCTATCGACGACGCGGCCGCCTTCGAGATCATGGCCGAGGCTGTCGAGACGGTCGGCGACGACGTCGGCTTCGAGATCCGCTTCGGCCTGGACATGGCCGGGGCGGAACTGTACGACGACGAGGAGGACGGCTACGTCTACGGCGAGCGCGTCCGTGACACCGAGGAGCAAATCGAGTACGTTGCGGACCTCGTCGACGAGTACGACCTCGTCTACGTCGAGGACCCGCTCGACGAGAACGACTACGAGGCGTTCGCGGACCTGACCGACCGGGTCGGCGACCGGACGCTCGTCTGCGGGGACGACCTGTTCGTGACGAACGTCGAGCGCCTGGAGACCGGCATCGAAGAGGGTGCGGCAAACAGCATCCTGGTCAAACCCAACCAGATCGGAACGCTCTCGGACGCCGTCGACGCCGTCGAACTGGCGGTCGAGAACGGCTACGACCAGGTCATCTCGCACCGCAGCGGGGAGACCGAGGACACGACGATTGCACACCTCGCCGTGGCGACCGACGCCCCCTACATCAAGACGGGCGCGGTCGGCGGCGAGCGCACGGCAAAGCTGAACGAACTCATACGGATAGAACACAACGCATGAGCGGAAACGAGAACGAAGGCCTCGACGCGAACGAGTCCGACGTCGACCCCGTCGAAGACGAGGTCGAGGCGGACGCCGACGCCGAGGCCGAGACGGACGACGCACCGGACGCCGAGGCCGCGGAAGCCGAGGCCGAACCAGAAGAGGACGCGGGCCCGGACCTCGACGAGGACGTGATGCCCGACGAGGAGGCCGACCTCCTCATCCCCGTCGAGGACTACCTCGCGGCGGGTGCCCACATCGGGACCCAGCAGAAGACCAAGGACATGGAGCGGTTCATCCACCGCGTCCGGACCGACGGTCTCTACGTGCTGGACGTCTCGATGACCGACCAGCGCATCCGCACGGCCGCGGACTTCCTGGCGAACTACGAGCCCGAGCAGATCCTCGTGGCCTCCTCGCGCCAGTACGGTCGCTTCCCGGCCGAGAAGTTCGCCGACGCCGTGGGCGCACGCGCCCGCACCGGCCGCTTCATCCCGGGGACGCTGACCAACCCCAAGTACGACGGCTACATCGAACCGGACGTCGTGGTGGTCACCGACCCCATCGGCGACTCCCAGGCCGTCAAGGAGGCCATCACCGTCGGCATCCCGGTCATCGCGATGTGCGACTCCAACAACACCACGAGCAACGTCGACCTCGTGGTCCCGACCAACAACAAGGGTCGCAAGGCCCTGTCGGTGGTCTACTGGCTGCTCGCCAACGAGACGCTGGACCGCCGCGGCGCGGAGCCGACCTACGCTCTCGAAGACTTCGAGAGCGAACTCTGAGTTTCGGGTACGTGTTTTCGACGCTTCCTCGCCCCTCCAGCGGCAGTGCTACCTCGAAACAGGGGGCCTCGCCCACTGGCTTGAAATAGTTCGGCGTGGCACATACAGACGATGGCTGAAGGTGACACGCTCATCAACGCCCTGATTGGTGCCCTCCTGAACATCCTCATCTCCTCCTTCGTCCCGTTCGCGCCCGTCCTCGGCGGTGCGCTGGCGGCCTACCTGGAGGGCGGGTCCCGCGACGACGGGCTCCGCGTCGGCATCTACGCCGGCCTCATCTCGCTCGTCCCGCTCGTGTTGCTGTTCCTGTTCGTCGGGCCGTTCTTCCTGTTCATGCTGACTGGCGGGGCGGGAATGGGAGCGCCGCGGGCCTTCGGCGGCCTCGGCTTCGTCTTCATCGCGTTCGCGTTCGTCCTCGTCCTCGTCTACACGGTGGGACTGAGCGCGCTGGGCGGGTGGCTCGGGAATTACCTGAAGTACGATACCGATATCTAAAACACCCTCGCCCCCGGACGGGCAGGCATGGTCACATCGAGCGCCCCCGGGAAGGTGTATCTCTTCGGGGAACACGCCGTCGTCTACGGGGAGCCGGCGGTCCCGTGTGCCATCGAGCGCCGGGCACACGTCACAGTGGAGCAACGCGAGTCGGGAATGTCGGTCCACGCAGACGACCTCACGCTCGACGGGTTCACCGTCGAGTACGACGCCGAGACGGGTGGCCGTCCGGACGTGGAAGTCGCCGACTCGCTGGTCGAGGCCGGCGTCGGCTACGTCAACGAGGCCATCGAGCAGGCTAGGGACGCCGCCGACGCCGGGGACGTCGGCTTCGACATCACCGTCGAGAGTTCCATCCCGCTGGGGGCGGGTCTGGGCTCGTCGGCGGCCGTCGTCGTCGCGACCATCGACGCCGCGACGCGGGAACTCGGCGTCGAACTGGCTCCAGTGGACATCGCCCAGCGGGCCTACGAAGTCGAGTACGCGGTGCAGGACGGCGAGGCGTCCCGGGCGGACACCTTTTGCTCCGCGATGGGCGGGGCCGTCCGCGTCGAGGGCGACGACTGCCGGACGATAGCTGCCCCGGACCTCCCATTCGTCATCGGCTACGACGGTGGGGCCGGCGACACGGGAGCGCTCGTTGCGGGCGTCCGGAAACTCCGGGAGGACTACGGCTTCGCCGCCGACACGGTGGAGGCAATCGGCGACATCGTCCGGCAGGGCGAGACGGCACTCGCCGAGGGCGACCTGGCGGAACTCGGCCGCCTGATGAACTTCAACCACGGGCTGCTGGAGGCGCTGGGCGTCTCCTCGCGCTCGCTCGACGCGATGGTCTGGGCGGCCCGCGACGCCGACGCCCTCGGCGCGAAGCTCACGGGTGCGGGCGGCGGCGGCTGCATCGTCGCGCTCGACCGCACGCCGGAGACGAAGACGGCGCTGGAGTTCACCCCGGGCTGCGAGGAGGCGTTCCGTGCCGAACTCGACACTGAGGGAGTTCGCCAGGAGTCGCGATGACGACGGTGCTCAAACTCGGCGGCAGCGTCGTCACCGAGAAGGACTCCCCGGAGACGGTCGACCATGTGACGCTGGACGAGGTGGCGGCGGCGGTCGGTGCGGGCCTCGAAACCGACGACGGCACCGACCTCGTCGTCGTCCACGGTGGCGGCAGCTTCGGCCACCACCACGCTGCCGCCCACGAGGTCACCACAACCGATGGGACTCACGACGCGACCGCAGTGCGTGAGATTCACGGCGCGATGGGAGCACTGAACGAGGCGGTGCTCGACGCGCTGAGCGGCCACGGCGTCGAGGCGGTTCCCGTCCACCCGCTGTCGGTGGCTCACCGGAACGAGGACGGAGAACTCGACCTGCCCGCTGCGGGCGTCGACCGCATGCTCCGGGAGGGATTCGTCCCGGTTCTGCACGGCGACGTCGTTGCCCACGAGGGAAAAGGAGCGACGATTCTGAGCGGGGACGACATCGTGGTCTCGCTGGCGCAGTCACTGGCGGCGGACCGGGTCGGACTGTGCTCGACGGTTCCGGGCGTCCTCGACGAAGATGGGTCGGTCATTCCGACTGTCACGGCCTTCGAGGACGTCGCGGACGCCCTGGGGGGCAGCGACGCCACCGACGTGACCGGCGGGATGGCGGGGAAGGTGCGGGCGCTCCTGGACCTGGACGTGCCGGCGTCGATATTCTCGCCGGCCGACCTCTCGGTATTTCTGGCCGGTGGGACGCCCGGGACAGTCGTCCGCGGATAGCCGGCGACGCCGCCACAATCTATTAGTGTGTCGTTGTCCTCGGCGCTCATATGACAGCAATCCGGTCAGTCGCCAGTCTCAGGTACGGCATGCGCTTGTTCGGCTACCTGTTCGCCGTGCTCGTGGTCGGCGGCGGCCTCCTGGCCCTGGGCTACGAGGTCGGGTACGATGCTGCTACGACGTTCGTCGGTGACTGGTCCCTGAGTGCCGTCGAAGACACGTCCGACCTGGCTGCCGGTGGCATCCTCGCGCTGCTCGGCTCGTTCGTCCTCCTGAGCGGTGTCTTCGGCGTCCTCCACAAACTCGTCGCAGACAGCGTGGCCGTCGGCCTCGCGGAATCGACGCCGGCGACCGTCACTGGTCAGACACAGCCCGCGCCCGGCGCGGACGCGGCGGCCGGAAGCGCCGACGAGGAGTCGGAAGAACCCGCCGTCGAAAGTGAGGACACCGTGGAGATGGAGGCGTCGCACGAGGAACCGACCGAGTCCGAGCCAGCGCCGCCTGCGGAACCGTCCGAACCCGCAGGCCCGTCGACGCCGGCCCAGGAGCGAAGCGAGTCCCCCACGCGGGCAGCGACGAGGGGGACCGAACCGGGCGACAGAGCGCCGGACAACGCCACGCCGGCGGAGGGAGTCGACACCCCGCCAGAGCCCCAGTCCGGCGCGTCCGAGACCGCTGCCGACGAGCGGGAGTCGACGGACCGGGCGCAGGCGCAGGCTGCGTCCGAAACCGGGGGTGCCGACATCACGGAGCGGGGTCCGGAAGCAGACGAGGCACCCGCCGAAACGGACCCGTCGCTGTCGGAGATATTCGACGAGAACGCGGAGGGCGAACGCGTGCAGCAGGAAGCGGAAGAACAGACACGGCGGGGACAGCCCCCAGAGCCGCCAGAGCCGCCGGCGACGCAGGGGCGACGCGACCAGTCGAAGCCGTCGGCGTCCGGGACCGAGCCGGTGCCGGAGCCAGACGCGAACCGCGAGGAGACGCCGACCGACCCGGCGGACGAGTGGGAGAGCAAGGAACCCCAGTCGAAACGGGAGCCGACGCCCGAGGAGATCGCGTTCGGCACGAGCGGCGGGATGGACGACGGAACGACAGACGATGGGACGATAGATGACGGGACGATAGACGACGAGACGGAGGTCGACGACGCGACGGAAGAAGACACAGATGGGGAGTGGCGCGACGACCCGGATTCGACGGAGGACGCCGAGTGGGAGGAAGAGGACGCGAGCGGAGACGGGGAGTCGGGCCGGACCGTCGGGAACGCGTCCGGCACCGACCCGCTGGCGGACCCGGACGGGGAGTGAGCGGCGAACCCCCACAGTTTTTATCACCCGGACTGTTAGTCCTCAGTAACCGAGCGTACGGCCGTCCCAGGTACGCGGTGTGACGGCCGACGGACGCGTCCGTCCGGGACCCTCACGCGAGGGTGACCCGGTGTTCGCGACGCGTTCGGGAGACGCGAGTCGCTGCGCAGGCCGGTACCGACTGGACCTGCCGCGGGACTGGTCGCCAGTGTAGATTGCTGTCTTCCCCGTCGGCCGCCCGGTATCTGGCTGGGCCCCTCGGCGTGATACAATGGAAATCGAAATTGCAACGATAGGCGGTTACGAGGAAGTCGGTCGGCAGATGACTGCGGTTCGGGCCGGTGACGACGTGGTCATCTTCGACATGGGACTGAACCTCTCGAAGGTACTGATTCACGACAACGTCGAGACCGAGCGGATGCACTCGCTCGACCTCATCGACATGGGCGCGATTCCGGACGACCGCGTCATGTCCGACCTGGAGGGCGACGTCAAGGCCATCGTGCCGACCCACGGTCACCTCGACCACATCGGCGCCATCTCCAAGCTGGCCCACCGCTACGACGCCCCCGTCGTCGCGACCCCCTTCACCATCGAACTGGTCAAACAGCAGATTCAGGGCGAGGAGAAGTTCGGCGTCCAGAACGACCTCATCAAGATGGACCCCGGCGAGACGATGTCCATCGGCGAGCGCAACGAACTGGAGTTCGTCAACGTCACCCACTCCATCATCGACGCCATCAACCCGGTGCTTCACACGCCCGAGGGCGCAATCGTCTACGGGCTGGACAAGCGCATGGACCACACGCCGGTCATCGGCGACCCCATCGACATGGACCGGTTCCGCGAAATCGGCCGCGAGGGCGAGGGCGTCCTCTGTTACATCGAGGACTGTACGAACGCGGAGAAGAAGGGTCGCACGCCCAGCGAATCCGTCGCCCGTCGCCACCTCAAGGACGTCATGTACAGCCTGGAGGACTACGACGGCGGCATCGTCGCCACGACCTTTTCCAGCCACATCGCCCGCGTCAAGAGCCTCGTCGAGTTCGCCGACGACATCGGCCGTCAGCCGGTGCTGCTCGGCCGCTCGATGGAGAAGTACTCCGGCACCGCGGAACGGCTGGACTTCGTGGAGTTCCCCGACGACCTGGGGATGTACGGCCACCGGAAGTCCGTCGACCGGACGTTCAAGCGCATCATGAACGAGGGCAAGGAGAACTTCCTGCCCATCGTGACGGGCCACCAGGGCGAGCCGCGCGCGATGCTCACCCGGATGGGCCGCGGCGAGACCCCCTACGAACTGGACAACGGCGACAAGGTCATCTTCTCGGCGCGGGTCATCCCGGAGCCGACCAACGAGGGCCAGCGCTACCAGTCCGAGCGCCTGCTCGGCATGCAGGGCGCGCGCATCTACGACGACATCCACGTCTCGGGCCACCTGAACCGCGAGGGCCACTACGAGATGCTGGACGCGCTCCAGCCCAAGCACGTCATCCCGGCCCACCAGGACATGAAAGGCTTCGCTCCCTACGTCGACCTCGCGGAGAGCATGGGATACAAGATGGGCCGTGACCTCCACGTGACCCGGAACGGCAACCTCATCTCGCTGGTCGAGTGACGATGACTCGCCAGCAGACCGTCGAAACGGCACTCGTGGACCGGCGCGGGCAAGTCAACGACGCCATCGACGAGTACCTCCCGCTGGACGACCCCGAGGAACTCTACGAGGCGTCGCGGTACCTGCTGAAGGCCGGCGGCAAGCGACTGCGACCGACCGTCGTGTTGCTGACTGCCGAGTCGCTGGCCGACGTCCCGCCGCTGTCGACGGACTACACGGCTTTCCCGACGGCCGACGACCGGCAAATCGACATCATGCGGGCCGCCGTCAGCATCGAAATCATCCAGTCGTTCACGCTCATCCACGACGACATCATGGACGACGACGAGGTCCGGCGCGGCGTGCCGGCGGTCCACGAGGAGTACGGCCTCTCCACGGCCATCCTCGCGGGCGATACGCTGTACTCGAAGGCGTTCGAGACGATGCTGGAGACCGGTGCCCAGCCCGCACGGTCTGTCGATGCCATGTCGGAACTCGCGACCACCTGCACCGAGATATGCGAGGGTCAGTCGCTCGACATCAGCTTCGAACGCCGCGGTGCCATCGAACCGGACGAGTACCTGGAGATGGTCGAGCTGAAGACGGCCGTGCTGTACGCTGCCGCCGCGTCGATTCCCGCAATCTTGCTGGGGTACGACGAGGCAGTCGACCCGCTGCACGGCTACGGCCTCGACATCGGTCGGGCCTTCCAGATACAGGACGACCTGCTGGACCTGACGACGCCGACCGAGAAGCTCGGCAAGCAGCGCGGGAGCGACCTGGTCGAGCACAAACAGACGCTCATCACCGTCCACGCCCGCAACCAGGGCGTCGACGTCGACAACCTCGTCTCGTCTGACAGCGTCGAGGCGGTGACAGAGGCCGAAATCGAAGCCGCTGTGGACCGGCTTCGCGAGGCCGGGAGCATCCAGTTCGCCCGCGAGCGAGCGCAGGACCTCGTCGCGAGCGGGAAGGAGAACCTCGAGGTCCTCCCCGACAACGAGCCCAAACGGATGCTCGAAGGCGTTGCGGACTACCTCATCGAGCGCGACTACTGAGACCGGCCGCGTTCGGTGGGGCGTTCTACGAGCGAATTTTTATAGCGATGTCCCGAGTGCGAGACGACGCGAGGCCCAAGCGGCAGTTCCAGCTGGCGCGCCGGTGGGTTTTTGCGCGCGCTGGCCTACGCTCTACCCATGCCAGATGTGGTCCTCTACGGCGGCAAAGGGGGCGTCGGCAAGACGACCTGCGCGGCGGCGACGGGGTTGGCGGCCGCTCGCGCGGGCGAGGACGCGCTCGTCGTGTCGACGGACCCCGCCCACTCGCTCGGAGACGTGCTGGAGGCGGACCTGAGCGGCGACCCGGTCGAGATAGAGTCGGGGCTGTCCGCCGTGGAGACTGACCCGGCGAAGGGGACGGCACAGTACGAGGCGCTGTTCGAGGCGCTGGCAGACGACCTGGACGGGGCCGGCATCGACCTGGACGAAGCCGGACTCCGGGAGCTTTTCACCGCCGGCCTGTTGCCGGGCAGCGACGAACTGGCCGCGCTGGCCAACATCGAGACGTACGCCGAGGACGACCGCTGGGACCGGGTCATTTTCGACACGGCCCCGACCGGCCACACGCTCCGCCTGCTCGACTTGCCCGATGCCGTCGGGACCGGCGTCAAGACCGCACTGTCGGTCCGGGAACAGGTCTCCCGGAAGACCGACGCGGCGAAGACGATGCTGTTCGGTCCGTACGCGACGATGGGCCGGGACGACGCGGACGACACTGCCTTCACCGAGGTCTTGTCCGAGATGGAGCGCGTGGCGGCGGTCCTGCGCGACCCCGACCGGACGACCTTCCGGGTGGTCTGTCTCCCCGAACGGCTGGTGCTGTCCGAGACCGAGCGACTGGTCGCGCGACTCCGCGAGGCGGAGGTCCCCGTCGGGACGCTGGTGGTCAACCGGGTGCTGACGGAGGTCGACGAGGGGTGTGCGCGTTGTTCTGCACAGCAGGAACGGCAGCAGGAGGTTCTGTCGGAGATAGGCGAGGCGTTCCCCGACCTCGACAGGGTGGAACTCCCCGACCTGACCGGTCAGGCCGACGGCTGGGAGGCGCTGGAGACGATCGCCGACCGGCTCCCGCCGTAGCCGGCCGCGCAGGACTTATTCGGCTGTCGTGCGTCGACCGACAGCATGAGCGAACTGGTGACCCTGGAGATAGTCGACGAGACGGCGACGCTGACGCTGAACGACCCGGACGTGCGCAACGCCCTCACGGTCGAGATGGCCGAGGGCGTCCAGTCCGCTGTCGCGGAGGCGGAGGCCGAGAACGCGCGCTGTCTCGTCGTGGAGGGTGCCGGCGGCGTCTTCTGTGCCGGGGGCGACGTCGCGGCGATGATGGAGGGGGTCGCGGCGGACGTCGACATCGAGACCCGCATCGAGGACTACGCCCTGCCAGTCAACCGGGCGGTCCAGGCCGTCGCCGAGTGTCCGATGCCGTCCGTCGCGAAGGTGGACGGCCCCGCCTTCGGTGCCGGCGGGGCGCTCGCCATCGCCTGCGACGTCGTGTTGGCGAGCGAGCGGGCACGAATCAGCTTCGGGTTCCGGCAGGTCGGCCTCTCCGTCGACTCGGGCACCTCACACCTGTTGCCGCGTCTCGTCGGCGAGAACGTGGCGAAGGAACTGGTCTACACCGGCGAACTGGTCGAGAGCGACCGGGCCCTCGACCTCGGACTCGTCAATCACGTCTACCCGGAAGAGGAGTTCGACGAGCGGGCGGACGACCTCGTCGCCGACATCGCGAGCGGGCCGACCGTCGCACTGGAAGCGTCGAAACGGCTCCTCGAAGCCGGTCCGACGCGTGACATAGACGCTGCTATCGAGGCCGAAGCGGATGCGCTGGCGGAGACGATAGCCTCCGAGGACCACTCCGAAGGCGCGTACGCGTTCGCAGAGGGCCGGGAGCCCGAGTTCGAGGGCCGGTAGCGTTCCGTCGTCGTGCTCCGGTCACGGCGGAGCGACGAACGGGGTCTTTCTCGGCCTATCGTAAGTAACATTTTCTTACATGATAGACCAGGCAGGTAGAGATGGACGACGAGCCAGACTGGGAGTTCAGCCAGCGCGACGTCTGTATTCTCAAGGAGCTCTCGCGGGAGCCACAGCTCTCCTCGCGGGAACTCGCGCGGCGTCTGGAATCGAAGTACGACATCGACGTCTCCCACGTCACCGTCAGCGAGTCCGTGCGCAAGATGCGCGAGGAAGGCGTCTTTCGCGACGCGATTCTTATCAACGAGGCGTACTTCAACTTCGCGTTACTCGAGTTCAAGTTCGACGCCTCACACTTCGCGGACCGCTGGCGGGAGGCGATGGAGTTCATCCGGGACGACGAGCACACGCTCTTTTACTCCCTCTCGACGGGGACGTACCAGTGGAAGGCCATCATGCTGTTTCCCAGCCGCGCCGCCGAATCGCGGTGGGTCCACGAGTTCTACAAGCACCACGGGGACGTGGTCGAGAACGTCCGCAACCACGCCCTGCACAACGTGTTGAAGTTCCGAACGGACCCGGAACTTCTCGACGTACTGAGTGAAGAGTGAGAGTCGAGCCGGCACGGCACTACCGCCAGCGCTCTGGAGCTGTGGACCCGCCTACAGTTTGCGTTCCGCGTCCTCTGCGAGTTCCTTCATCCGCTTGCCGACCCGTCCGGCGTCGGAGAACTCGTCCTCGCTCATCGCGTTCGCCAGCGCGTTCCCGAGCACGAACACCGCGTGCTTGTGTTCGCTTTTGGACATGTGTACGTCGGCGGGGGTGACGTCGAGTTCGTCGTAGGCCTCGAACAGCGTCTCGTCCACGTGTTCGAGGTTTTTGAAGTAGTTCATGATAGTGACCATCTGTTCGTGGAGCTCCAGAAGCTCGTCTTTGTGCATTGTGGTATTCTATTGGACGGGTATCGTTTTAAGGATTGTTTGGGAGCCGCTACCAGAACACGGGGATGGGTACACCCGGTCGCGCCGCGCAGGACGGTATGTCAGAAGACGTACTCGTCGTCGTGTCCCATCATCCCATCCTCTTCGAAGCCCGGCTCCTCGTCCTCGTCACTCGGGCCACTCGTTTTGTACGCCTTCAGTCCGGTGGAGAGTAGGTCCTCGATTGCTTCCTCGCGGTTGAGGAACTCGCCCTGTTCGACCATCTGGGCGATCTGCATCTCGAGGTGTTCCGGAATCGTGATCTCTACCTTTGGCATCGCAACGTTGGAGCGTTCGACTGAGGGGCATTTAAACCTGACGGGGGGACTTCGGGATGACAAAAATCTATACGCAACGAGCAAAAAACTACTTTGCTACTGTTGGAGATTATGTTCGTTATCGCCGTATATTTCGTCTGTGCCCTGGCGGCGGCTGGAGCGGCCGTCGACGGCAGGCGCTCGGCCCGTTCCCGTGCGGACCGTATAGTTAGGCTCAAACGTCGGGAACACCAACGTGTGCCAGATGGAATCAGTGCGTGGTGACGGGCAACCCGTGCCGGTCTCGGAACTGACGGGCGCCGTCCGGTCGCGAGCAATCGACCGGACGTCGGTCGGCTCGTTCCTGCACGCCGTCACGCGTCCCCGGCTGGCCTGGGGCGACGCCACGACCACGATGGTCGCTGGCGGGACGGCGGCGATGATAACGGCCGACGGACGCGACCGGTTCGGGACCGTCCGGGCGGGCGTGGAAGACCTCTTCGACGGGCTCTCCGTGCCCGACGGCGTTCACCACGACGCGCGGCCGCGGCTGTTCGGCGGGTTCGCCTTCCACGAGGGTCACGCCGAGCCGAACGCGAGCGAACTCTGGCACGGCTACCCCGGCGCACGCTTCGTGCTGCCGTCGGTCCAGTTGACGATGACCACGAGCGGTGCGTGGCTGACCGCCGCTGCCACGGGCGCGGACGCCACCGGTCGCGCCGAGGAGACCCTGGACGAGTGGGAGTCCCGACTCGCCTCCCTCCCGGCGTTCGAGGCGACGGGCCGCCCCGGTATCGCGCGGAAGCGGCCTACCCCGTCCAAGGAGGGCTGGCGCGACCAGGTGACTGCGGCCACCGAGAAGGTCCGCCGTGGCGACCTGCAGAAGGTCGTGCTGGCACAGGCCCTGAACGTTGACCTCGACAGGCCCGTCGACGCCCCGAGTGCCCTCTCGCGACTGGGCGAGACCTACCCCGGGTGCTTCAGGTTCCTGTTCGAACCGGCCGTCGGGGGTACGTTCTTCGGAGCCACCCCGGAGCGGCTGGTGACGCTGCAGGGACGGACGGTCAGGACGGAGGCGCTGGCTGGCTCGACCGGCCGCGGCGACACGGCGTCCGAGGACGAGTGGCTGGCGGCCGAACTCCGCGAGAGCGAGAAGGACGTCCACGAACACCAGCTCGTCGTGGAGGCGATACGCGAACAGCTCGCACCGCTCGCGTCCGAGATTCGGACCGGGAGCCGGACGGTCCGCCGGCTGGACACCGTCCAGCACCTCCAGACGCCGATTCGCGCGGAACTGGCGAGCGACGCACACGTGCTCTCGCTGGTCGAGGCGCTGCATCCGACCCCCGCGGTCGGTGGGCTCCCGCCGGACGGCGCGTTGCGGACCATCCGCGAGACGGAGGCGTTCGACCGCGGCTGG
This sequence comes from Salinibaculum sp. SYNS191, assembly GCF_037338445.1. Lineage (NCBI taxonomy): Archaea > Methanobacteriati > Methanobacteriota > Halobacteria > Halobacteriales > Haloarculaceae > Salinibaculum > Salinibaculum marinum. The sequence goes on along the minus strand of NZ_CP147838.1, from coordinate 335,300 downwards.
TACGCCTCGCCCATCGGCTGGCTCGACGCCGACGGCGACGGCACCTTCGCCGTCGCCATCAGGTCTGCGCTGGCCGCCGACAGCACGGCGACGCTGTTCGCCGGCGCGGGTATCGTCGCCGACAGCGACCCCGACGAGGAGTACGACGAACTACAACTGAAGTACGGCCCGATGCTCGACGAACTCGAATGACGGCACCGAACAGGAACACGCTCTGGGGACGCGTCATCGCCGACGAACTGGCGGCGGCCGGCCTGGAGGCCGTCTGTATCTCGCCGGGGAGCCGCTCGACGCCGCTCACCGTCGCCTTCGCGGCCCACCCCGACATAACGGTCTTCTCGCACCTGGACGAGCGGTCGAGCGCCTTCTTCGCGCTCGGACGGGGCCGCCGCACGGGAGCGCCGACGGCCGTCGTCTGCACGTCCGGGACCGCCGCAGCGAACTTCCACCCGGCGGTGCTGGAAGCCAGCGAGGCACGGGTTCCGCTACTCCTCCTCACCGCCGACCGCCCGCCGGAACTCCGGGACAGCGGCGCGAACCAGACCACCGACCAGGAGAAGCTCTACGGGGACGCCGTCCGCTGGTACCGGACGCTACCCGAACCGGAAGCCGAGGACCGGAAAGTCCGGTCGCTCCGGACGACGATGGCCCGGGCATACCGAGAGACGACGGGAGCGAAACCCGGGCCGGTCCACCTCAACGTCCCCTTCCGCAAGCCGCTGGAACCGACCGAGGTGCCCGGCGACGTGCCCGACTCGTTCGGGCGGGACGCGCCTCTGGCCGCCGAAGGACGCGACGGGCCGTACCTGCGGACGACGGCCGGCCGGGTTGAGCCGTCGGGCGATACCGTCCAGACCGTCGCTGCGGCCATCGAGAACGCCGAGAGGGGGCTCGTCGTCTGTGGCCCCGCGGATTCGCCGGGCCCGGACCGGGCGGCAGTCGCCAGCGTCGCTGAAGCGACCGGGTTCCCGGTGCTCGCGGACCCGCTCTCGGGTGCCCGGTTCGGTCCAGAGACCCGCTCGCCCACCGTCTGCGGCGGGTACGACTCCTACCTGGACGGCGTCGAGGACTGGCCCGAGCCGGACGTCGTCGTCCGGACCGGGGCCTCGCCCACGTCGAAGGTGCTCCGGAAGTACCTGGCCGGCGTCGAGGCGCGACAGTTCGTGGTCGACCCCGCAGGGGGCTGGCGCGAGGCGGAGTTCACCGCGACGGACCTCGTCGTCGCCGACCCGACCGCGCTATTCGAGGCGGTGGCGGACGAGGTGACGGCCCCCGGAGAGCCGGCATGGGCCGAACGCTTCGGCGAGGCCGAACGGGCGTACTGGGATTTGGTCGGAGAGGCCTGCGAGGAGCGGTTCTTCGAAGGGGCGGTGCTGCACGACGTGGCCAGTCAGTGCCCCGACCCGGCGACGCTCTTTGTCTCCAACAGCATGCCGGTGCGTGACCTGGACCGGTTCGGCAAGCCGCGGGCCGCGGCGATTACGACGCTCGGGAACCGCGGCGTCAGCGGTATCGACGGCGTCACCTCGACGGCGCTGGGGGCCGGCAGCGCGACGGACGACCCGCTCGTGCTCGTGACCGGCGACATCGCCTACTACCACGACATGAACGGCCTGCTCGCGCTGGCGCGCTGCGACGTCGACGCCACGATCGTCCTCGTCAACAACGACGGCGGCGGCATCTTCCACAAACTCCCCATCGAGAACTTCGACCCGCCGTTCACCGAGCAGTTCGAGACGCCCCACGGTCTGGACTTCGAGCCCACCGGGGACCTCTATGACCTCGACTTCCGGCGGGTGGACGGCCGCGGGGAGTTCCAGCGGGCCTTCGACGCGACAGTCGGCGACGGCGGGACAACGGTGCTCGAAGTCCGGACGGACGCCACCGAGAGCCACCGCTTCCGGGAACGGTTGCACGACCGGGTCTGCGACCAGGTTCCCTGAGTCGCGTCAGGACTCGTCGTTGACGTTCTCGCCGACCTGTGCGTCGACCAGCGTCTCGTCCTCGGGGTCGATGAGCAGCCAGACTTCGTCGTCGGCCATCTCGGCGCTCGCACGGGCGCGGAACTCGTCGACGACGTCGCCCAGCGGGTCGCGGACGTCCTCGCTGGACAGGGGTCGCTCGGTGCGGACGACGTACTCCCTGGACTCGGGTGTGGGCACCCGGTCCTCGAAGCCGTGCTTCTCGGAGGCGAGAAAGCCGCAGTCGGGGCAAGCCCACCCGGAGACGACCTGCTTCAGTTCGGTCACGTAGATGACCTGGAGGTGCTCGCCGCAGTCCGGACAGGGCCTGTCGCTGACTTCTATCGTCATCTGGTCGTACGCCGACCGAGAGTCCCTACCGTCTCCAATCTATCGCTCTGCCCCGGAGCTACCAGCCAGGCGAGAGGTGTCTGACACACCACTAAGTGTGAGCCCGGGCAATCGCGTGCCAACCCGACACACTCCGGAGGAGAGGCGACACATGGGCGCACACGAACCGGCACACGCCGGACAGGTCCTGGCGAACCGGCGACCGACCGACGCGGACGAGAGCGGCCACCACTGCGGGTTCTGCGGGACCGCCATCGTCGCGGGCGACGAGGAACACGTCGAGCACTGCATCCCGACGGACGACGGGCGGAGCGAACACCGCGAACGGTACTGCAGCCCCAGTTGCTTCATCCGGGAGATGCAACACCTAGGCGGTATCGGCACCGGCGAGTGAGTGTCACATTCGGAACGATTGGAGCAACTGTTAAGTGTGTTAGATACTAACACACACGTGAAGCCCTGGTGCGCGGGGTTTCCGGCGGGAATGACCGTCGCAGGTTCCGACTATTGGCACCGCAGTCAAGCCAGCGCGCCCGGTGCAGTCCGGCCGGATGCACCGCGGCATTCCGGTTTTGCAGATGCCATTTTTTGCCGTTCCACTTCCGCCCCGGAGGGGAGACGCTTAACCCACTTCGCCGGCTACCGCCGTGTATGCGCGACGGGACGCTCCCGGGAGTGAGCGAGGACGGTCCCCGCGTCATCTGTCACGTCGACATGGACTGTTTCTACGCGGCCTGCGAGCGCCTGCGCGAGCCAGCACTCCGTGGCCAGCCCCTCGTCGTCGGGTGGTTTTCTCACCCTTAATTTCCAACACATCACAACACTGACCGACGTGTCCACGTGTTTCACATTCCATCGTGTCTCACGGGTTTCCCGTAGTGGACTTCACCTGTGTCGTCGTGGCCTACAAATCTAGAATTGGGTGTCGCGGCAAATATTTCTGCTATACCCGTTGTGAGGGGAAGACACCGTGAGATACGGTGGAGTGGTTGGGCGGTCGGGTTCGGGCCGCTCGCTTGGCGTCAGATGCGGGGCATCATGACGCCTGCGCTCGGGCCCCGAACGCCGACGCGCCCTCCGTTCAAACGCGCACTGAGGTTGAATGATGTTGGTCGATACTTCTATTAGTCAAACTACACAACTCATAGCCATATGGATGCCATCAGAATAGCACACCGCGTCTATGAGTGGTACTCCAAGGGAGGTCGGTGGGAGACGATCGGAAAGGCAGCGGTGTCTGTTCTCAGTCTGTTGTACGGTCTCGGTATCATCTTCAAGATACCACTGATCGGCGTCCTCATCGTCATGCCGCTCTATGTTATCGGATTGGCTCTCATTGTCCTCCCTAAATTCGGCCCGACTGTAACCAAAGTATTGGACCTCGTAGGGGTAATTCAACTTTCACCACAACAGGAAACAGTACGTCAAGGGATTGGTCTCATTACAGGAATCGAAGACAAGATTGAGTTTGTGAGAGAGTTCTTGTTTGGCCGTTTTACGTAGAGTCTGATTATCTCCGTGGAACAGATTGCTTGTCGGCTCCACCACGATAGATCTGACAGTCTTTGACAAAGGAACTGAAGTTTGAAAAATATTGTCTCGTTTAATATTGTATGTACGTTGTTTACACAAACTTCCGTATGCTTTGTTAATTATTTCTGTTAACCACACAAAACTTATCAGGCAACGAATTGACAACTAAAATGGAGGTGAGAACCACATGGTAGAAGCAGCGGCCTACGCGGTCATCGAAGCCACAGTGTACGTGATGGTGATTGCGACGTTCGTCGGGGCGTTGTCGGGACTCCTCGACCAGTAGCCTCCCCTTCTTGGTACTACCTACTCCACTCCTGCGCCTTCCTCCTACTCGGTGAAGATCTCCAACTTCGCACCCCCCAGAATCCGATCAGGAAATATTCGAGTATCACTATGCTCGTTATGACCAGCATTTCAATGGTCATACATGAAAAAGAGGTGTCGGTACACTTGAATGGATGGGGTGGGGGGTACCCTCAGCATTTATTTGGCCCCCTCACGGGACCCTTACTCTACGTAGTGTTCACGGGTTCCTCGAACCCCTCTCTGTAGCACTCCCAACACGGAATCTCGTAATCGCCGTTCCAGACCGTACACTCACAGTCGTCGGGTCGTCCACTATCTGAATCCCGTTCGTCCCTGTTCTCCTCGGTCTGAGGCTGGGGGTTGTCGTCGGGAATTACCCCTCCGTCGGCGGCTGCCGCGGTGGTCTCGACGTGTTCCCCGAGCTGTGGGTCCACTGCCTCGGTGTCGACCCACGCGGGGACCTGCCACTGTCCCGTGGCGAAGCGAACACGGCGTTCGTGCTTGCATCTCTCGTCGTCGCTGAGGTTGTGTTGCTTGTCGGGGCACGAGCAACGGCCTTCCAGAGCGTCCACTCGGTACTCGCTACCGCTCTCCGTGGTGACGGAGTACACGTCCCCACCGCGCGGCAGAACAGTCATCTTCTCGGTGAGTGCCCGCACGTCCCGCTGGTCGAGGTCGGTACTGCTGTCGTGGGGCTTATCTGCCCCATCGTCGTAGGCTTGCATGGTCTGACACCAGACCACTGCTGCGGTGTTCCAGCACCGCGGCGTTTCTCCGTGAAACGCGCTCGTGGCCTACCTGCATGTACATCATCCATCCACTTATAGATAGATGATTGTATTCGTATACTTACCTACTGCTATCGCCGTACCCTATGCTAAAAACAGGAACAAACAATTAGTAACCCGATACTACGTCTGATTAGTGACACTCAGCAGAGATTCGCGCTGATGTCGATGCTCTCGACTTCGAGGGTATCGGGGTAAGCGCGGATCGTCGCCTGAATCCACCCGTCACGTCATCCAAACGTAGACCTCAACAGTGTAGTGAGATTAAGCCGCCAAAGAGTTCAAGAACTGTAAACCCGAATCCAGAAAATTCTCAAATCCGAAGCAGCCCTGGCATCTATTTACGATATGCCCAAAGATAGACCACTCGACCGATTCACCACAGAGCGGCAAGAAGAACTATTCGGCTATCTTTGGTCCGATGACGAATTTACTGCCGAAACAACTGTACCTGAAGTCTACCAGATTGCACTCGTTCTCTACGGAACAAGACCAGGATGTAATATCGGTTTGAGCCGATATGCGACAGCTCGTGACGCGGCTGAGATATCTGCATCGACTCCCCCTTCATACTGGGACGATGCTTTGTATCCATTCCTCGATAACTTCGATATTCCCTACGTTCACAACACCACAGCAGTGGAAGCGGAAAACGGAATAATTCAACTCAATACGAACTACTACATCTCCTACGACTCCGAACGGAGAGACCGATTGAGAGACCATTTCGAAACTTCCTCGCGGTGGGGTGTAACTGAGCGAGAAACGCATGTCGCTATTGGGCGGTTTCTGGGATATCCCGAACGTGTTATCCAAGAGTGGTGTGACATGAGGGTGGGCGGAGAAAGACTGTTTGAGACGCTCACGGATGAGGAGATTCTCAACGCTCTCGACCTACCTGGAACACTGACTGAGTATTATAATGTTGATCCATCTGGATTTATCAAATACCTGTTGCCGTACGTCATACCAGTCTCAGCAGCACCCTGCCAAGACCGAGTCTTCAGGGATGCACGAGACTTCCTTCGTGACGGCTTTCGACTGTCGGTAGAGTACGACGTGCCACTGTTATCACTCCTCTTTGCCACCTATAGGATTTGGAACGGGGAGTCTGTGGAGACTATCTCTGCTGATTTGGGCTTATCAGGATGACCGACTTAGCGAGAGAGGGTACTTCAATACACCAACTGTGGGAAGAAAGAGCAGTGTCGAGAGCGTCTACAAGATGCGGTAAGCCTGTTGCGGACTACGCTCAGACTCTAACTTATCAACGACTTTCTCGACAAGTGCTGATGCAGCCAACTGCTTCAGTTCCTCGGCCATCGTATCCGACTGAAATTCACCAGCCCACTCGGGATCGTACACGTCGGTCCTGTCGATGATGGTCGTTGCGTAGGTCGGTGAGTCGACAAACCGCTCGTGCGCCCGTGCGAACTGCCGTAGTTCGCCCAACCGAACTTCCCCGTCTGACTCGATTTGCTCCGTGGCTTTCGCCTCGATATCGGTCATGAGCTGTGCAACGCCCGTGGCAGAACTTTCATTTTCTGCCGTGTCGAACTTCATCATGGGTTGCTCCAACCCACTGCGTCAGTGCTCCTACACTGGCGCTTTCTGCGAGCGCGAACACGCAGTGAGTTACATCAACGTAGCACACCTTGCTACTTAATTCCCTCTAAAAATCTGATATGTGTTCTGTTCGCATTGGGTGTTTATAACCATTTCCACGGAGAGAGGGGCCACAACCACCCATAGTCAAAATTACGTTAAGAAGCGTATGTGTCAGGACACGGGGAGGTGGTCCCCCTCTCGGGACTGAACCGCCCCGCGCCTGCGGACTACCCGCCCCCGTCACGGTTCCATGTGAGGCGGACCTACACCACCAGTCTGCTGAGTCTCAGAATTTCTCAGTCTGAGACGTGCCATAATCGGAATCCACCGAACACGTCAGATATATCATATATCCTAGGTTTTAAGGTCAAGAGGGCCGATGTATGGCACAAGCGCAGTCTACGCTATCTATCATATCGCGTCTGGGGACAGGGGAACGCTCGGGTGGTTTCACTGAGGGAAGGCAAGGGTCCCCACGATCTGCACAGGCTTGCAAACAACCGCGAACCAGCAGACACAGACATGAGTAAGTTCGATTTCGACGCAGTAGAACAGATTGGCGAAGTGCATCCCGACTACGTCGGGCACCTCCTGCGGCACCGAGATACCAGAATCGAGGTTCACCACGGGGACACCTGCCTGATGACCATTGAGGACCCCACGAAAAGTCAGGTGGCACGGCCTCGAATCCATCGCATGAACGGGCGGAAACAGGTGTCGTTCAAACTCTCGGCTGTCGTGGAATGGCCGAGAGTTGATGTGAGTGAGCGGCTGGACGACGTGGCCGACGACGCCAAGACCACCGACGACACCGACGATGACGTAGAGGGCGGGGACAATGAGGACGACGAGGACGACTACGAGGACCACATGACGTTCACTCTCGGGGACGGTCCCGCAGATGGTGGTGAGGATGACGATGAGTGATACTCACGGGGAATCACGGACCATCGAGGGCGACGACATCCCCGAGGGTGGTGTGGTCTTACAATCGGGTGCCGTACTCGGTCCCGATGGTGACCTCTTGGGCTACCTCGACCCCGATGAGCACCGCGACGATGCAGTTCTTCAAGATGAGATTCCAGAGGAAGCAGAGGGGTGTGAGTGACCATGCCGAAGGCGACACTGCGTCCCGTCGGCGGCGACGGGACGGACCCGCTCGTCGCACACAATCCCAGTGAGGCAACTGCCTCGCGAGTGTACGTCAACGAGCTACGCATCCCCGTCGCCGACGTGGATGTCCACATCCGCAACGAGGGGCCACTCGCCATCACGCGCTACGCCGAGGTGGAGTTTCCGTCCCCGTACAACGGACAGGATTACCTCGATGCCTTCCGTGGGTCGCGTCCGAGTCTCCAGTCGGATTGGGACACGCTCCGTATCGAGTTGCGCGACACCGTCACAGGTGAGTACCACACGGAGTTTCACGGCCTCGTGACGGGGGTTGGCTCCAGTGCCAGCGACAACGACCGTATCTACAAAGCACGAGCACGAGGGCCTGGACACTTCCTCGACAAGCAGGCGACCAACATCAAACTGGACGAGTTCGACCTCGCATACGGCCTCGACAGGATCACGGACGCCCTCGACGGTGTCTTTCCGTTCCCCGTCGTCTCCGCGCTCGGTGAGGACGCACAGGCCCCGCAGGCGACGGACCCCGAGGGACAGGCAAACGTTGGTGGGATTGGCGTCCCCAGTCAGTACGTCGCCGAGGAGAACCCACGCATCGGCTCGAAAAAGCACTTCCGTGCGAACAGGCACACATTGGCCGATGTCGTCGACTACGTCGCCGAGAAGACGGGTGCCGACATCTGGCTCCAACCAGTTGAAGACGGTGCCGTCCTGACGACGGTGAGCGACGTTACGCACGAGTATCGGGCACACTACCTCGACCAGCAGTCGAGTGAGTCCGTCGGCGGTGGGTCGTCCCGCGACATCTCGGTGACAGCGGGGGACAGTGCCGAAGCGGATACCACGCCCGAGCGGGTGGCGCAGATCATCGCCAACGACGCACTGTCCGAGCTACGGCCCGTGAATAGTGCCGTGGCGAAGGGGCAAGCGGAGGCCAGTTACGGTGCGGATACCGACATCGGCCTCTCCGTCACTAACCAGTACGCAAAGGTCACGGCCCGCCACGAGACCCTGTACGAACGTGCTGGTCGGACGGAGTTGACCCCTGGCCCCTACGTCGAGAGCGACGGACAGAACGCCGAGGAGGTTGCCAACGACGCTGTGAGTGCGCTGAAAGAGGCGCTACGTGGTGCGACAGGCGGGGATATGACCACTCGACTCGTGGCTCCTGTCCTCCCCTTCGATACCATCAGAGCGAAACCTACGTGCCGTGGGCAATCTCTGAGCGATACCGACCCACTGACCTACGAGGTGCATCGGGTCCACCATCACATTCCCAATTCGGGCATCCCAACGACGACGCTCAACGTCGGTGTCGCCGTCCGTGACGAGGATATCGTTACCGAACGCTCTTGGGAATCTGTCGGTACGTGAGAGGGGGTGTAGGTCCGTAGCAGTCGACGGATTTTCTCTACTCCTTGCTCTGTTCTTCTGGTATTTGCTTGCGCTCGTATTCGACGGGGCGTTTGAATAGCAGAAGATTCGTTTTCGATCCTTCTGTCCCAGTCATTCCGACATCGTCGGCAGCACCCTCGATAGTAGCGATCAACTCCCAACCATCCTTGCCGAATTGATTGAGTTCCTCCGCAGATGGCCCATCTCCCTTCCCAATACCGTCTTTTAGCATCGAGCGAATCCCGTCTTCAGGTCCCTTCCGTATGTCGAGTACGGCGTACTCCCATTGTTGAATCCCATCGTCAGTCGTGGCTTCCCAGCGGTCACTAAACGTGGGTTCATCGTCACTGTCGTCGGTGGTGAACAATCCCATGTCGCGCCCCACTCCCACGACTTTCAAAAGTATTGTCACGTTGTGGCCTCAGACCCCACTCCGCTCCGAAACAGCTATATTCAGCAGAAGTTCTGGGTCGCGTAGACCTTTTGATGACCGTCCTCGTTAGCGACGGCGATTCCTATTCCTTCATTCTTCCAGTACCTACGCAGAATGTTTTCACGGTGTCCTGGTGAGTTCATCCACTGACGCACCAAGCCGTACCCAATTCTCGTCTCGTTGCCGTTGTAATCCACAGTCTCACCAGAGTTCGTACGAATGTCGGTATCTGCAAAGGTGTATGCGATATTCTCTGCACCAGTAGCGTATTGTGAACCACTAATCGCAACACGGCAGTCGTAGCCAGCAGCCTCATATCGGTCGCTGAAGTCACTACCGTCTGGTGCGTTGTGTGAAAAGTAACCACGGTCGGCCATGTCCTCACTGTGACCGTCGGCGATATTGTGGAGTTGCTTGTCGTATCTTAGTTGTTGCAGGCCCCGCTCTCGACGGACCTGATTTATTCGTTGGTGAACTGCCCGTTCTACAGCGGTTTCATTGACATTCTCGTCTAAGAAGCCGCCGCCCGAACCCGACGACTCTGCTGGGCCACCGCTGCCATCCGTTTCCTGACCCTCACCAGCTGGTGAGTCTTGTGATTGATTGCTACGGAGAACATCAAAGCCATCGCTCACAACTCCAATAGCAGTCTCCGCCGTGTTGTCGACCGAGGCTATTCCCACAGCACCACTAATTCCACCGAGAATCAACCCAATGGAAAGTAGAATCACACCAAACCGTTTGAGCGATACACTACGACGTAGTTGGGTGGCTGGAACTGACTCTGTAGCCCAACGGATTGCAGGGATTCCTGCTTTCCAACCACACTCATGACATTCGAGGATCCAGTCGCCGCTTTGTCTATAGATATAGTTTCCACAACTTGGACAACTCTGACTCTCGTAGCGTTTTGCGCCACGATTTAGCCAGTACTTGGTTCTGAAAAAGGTCGCAATCAATATCCTCGTGGTTATGAATGCTAAAATTCCAACGCCAATAGAGACAACAATTGAGAGATAGGAAAGAAAAGCAAGATATCCACTGACTGCTCCAAGAGTCAGAGCAGTCAGAATTTGCTTCCAGTACATGCAGAAAAGTATATACTAACTATCCAAGAACTTTCTGAACTTGATTATCTGAAAGCTGGCTATCTTTCAACGTCTAACCTGCTGTCGTCAATGGGTCTGACAGCCACCCAGAGCCTGGGGCTTCTGCCGTATTCTTCGAATACGGATGGCTGTGGTGACAAACGTCAGAAAACTACGACACGCTATTACACCGTCAATTGGAAAATCCCCTCTTTATAATCAGTCGCCAAATTGGGCCACGGATACGGCGGTTGTTCTTTCCTGCCTGTGAGGTAGTCTCGTGTGGCAGGCTGACCGTCGAATCTCAGTTTGAACATCTGAATGAGTTTGTGGGGAGTTAAGTTGTCGGTCGCACCCCTTTCATGTTCGTAGAGACCAATATCACGCGCATTGCGCTCGACCTTGTGATGGATTACGTCTTTTGTAATTTCGTCTCCCCAGCTCGTAGTCGAAATCAGGAGTTGTTTGGAATCAGAATCAGGTCGGATAGCGAGGTATCGGTTCAGTTCCGCTCTCATCTCCTTATCCAGCGGGACCTGAGTGTCACACAATCGTTTTGAATTGCCGCTTCCAGCGCCTATCTCGTTGGTCTCAACGAGTATGAACGGGAACTTTCTCGGTCCTATGGTCGAGGTGAGTTCGCTTTTGCCAGCGCGAAGATAGATATCAGTCACATCAATATTTACTATTTCTTCAACCCCAAGCCCAGTTTTGGCAAGAAGTAATATGACGAGTTTGTCGACAGGATGACCGCACTTTGATACGAGAGTTCTGGCCGTTTCGACTGTCGGTGTCCAACTGGTCGAAGTTGGGTTCACATGTTCAACAGAGAAATTTACATCAGGGTGTGATTTTTCGTGACACTCATAACAGAGCGTTCGGAGGTTCGATAGTTCGTCCTGCCCACCAGCCGCCTTCGGCACAATGTGGTGAACTTGTAGCATCCCAGTTGCACCACAGTTTACGCACTCGTGATCATCAAGTTGGATTCGCTTATTTCTAAGTTGATACCAATCGGTATCTCCCTCATTCCGCATTAACTCAATCCATTGCTGTCAATGAGCAAAAACCTTATTGAGTGTTGTATTCAAGATTTTTTGTCTGAATTATCTTTAAATACTGTGAAAATATAGCGGGATAGCGTGGAGTGTGAGAGCATAGACTACCCTCACCACCCGCCACGGCTTGTCGCCCGCTTCGGATTAATCCGTGTGTGGTGACAATGCAAGAAACTCCCGACCAACCTGTCGGGTAGCCCCATCCACGGCCACACACCTTTAAGTACCATCCCAAATCGAGTACAACCGTTTTCACCGTGGTTGAGGGTGTCGAGCGTGCGGAAACGAAAGTGTCTGACTTAGCACGGTAGGGTTCAGAGAGAATCGTAGCGACGGGAGACCATCGACGGAGATGGGGCTGTCTGCGCAGAAGAATACACCCGACGGAGAATGGACCGACCGTGGTGAGGCATGATTCAGCCCCCAGACAGTGGACAACTACTCGAAGCCGACAACGACGACTGAATCTATTTGTGGGGACTGAAACTCAAAAGTACAGAACGACACCCGCGCCAATGAGGAACAGGACCAGCATCAGCAGCACGAGCCAGTCAGGTAAACCCTGTAGTGGATCGTCTTCAGCCATTGTATCACAGCCCAGGGATATCGCCAAAGCCGCCACTCCCTCCCAAATCGTGCGGTTCGCCAAAGTTCTCACGACGTTTGATAATGAATGTGAATTGTGTCTGATCCATGCCAATCCCTGGGCCTCGATTTTGTGTTAGTTTATTCTCCACCTCTCGCCAGCCGTCCATATCGTCGATTCCACATGCGAGAGCAATCACATACGGATAGTTGTCGGCGTAGTCTTCTAACTGCCCACGCAGTTTCCTCTTTTGCGAGTTGGAGAAATGCCGCTTCATCTCGATACCGACAATGTCGTCGACAACGACATCTCCACGCGAGGTCCCACGCTCTCGACTGACGACATGGTTGCCACCTCCTCCACCTCCACCAGCCATCATATCCAATACTCCACCACCAGACTGCTCATTCAATTGTTCTTCGAGGAATTCAGCAAGTTCGTTCTGGAATTTGCTTTCGTGGCCGTAGTCCTGTGAGGGTCGCCAGGCATCAACAAGATTAAGCACAGTCTGATAGGTTTGATCGTCCTGTCCGAACATGATTATGCGTTTGGACATGAATATAATAAATCTGGGTGACTACGCCCAGCACCCGACACGACCAGTTGCACACTTGGAATCTAACCGAGTGTAGTGACGCGCGCTAGGAAGGGTTATGCAGTCAGGAAGTGAGGCACTGGAAACAGGTAGTCCGATGGGACGTGGTGATAGTGGTCACCCTTCGCTCTGTGGGTCGGTGCGTTTGCGACGAAATGTCGCGGTGCGTATCCGATGAGTCTACATCTGTTTGGGCCGATTCGGTGAGCGAGCGCGTAATAATCCGCCCGTAGCGGTTCGTATGCGTCGACAGTGAGAGCTGGGTCCTCTCGATGTCGACCGACTGTCTTCACATCGATTGTGCCACCCTGGTATACGAGATCGACGCCACCGTCTCCGTCGGCATACAGTTCGGTGTCGAGGCGCTCGGAGATTCCGAGGTGACGGGCGAGCGCGTCCTCCCCGAGCAGTCCCGTGAAATGGTTCGGAGCAGTCCCATATGCGCCGTTCTCGACACGGCGTTTGGCGTGGGCTTCGAGTGCCTGAAACCATCCCCGTGGGATGTCGTAGACAGGGAACTTGTTCAGGGGAATGTCTGCCGCCGAGATGAGCGGCGTCGGTGCTGGCTCTGTCTGTGGCGATACGGTCGCGGACTTCTCGGTGTGATCTTCCGTCATAGTTGTCACTCACGATGCCACCGATTTCTCTCACGGCGAAGGAGTCATGAAGCCCCTGACCGTAGGTCCTCATGATTCCCCGACGCCGAGTGACCCTCGGTGGCGGGGGGTCGCTCACGTTGCGCCGTCGTGTATGGACTCACCGCGGCGCAACCTTCTTCAGCGCATTGACGGCGATGTCTCTCAGTCACTTCTGACTCCAGCAACCCTGCAGCAGGCATCGTGCCCACTTCAACGCGCCACATTCCATGCGAGGTGGGGTGGACAAATAAAACTTCATCCGATTCGGTGAAAGTAAAACGGAAATTTGCCATTTTTGTACGTTAGAGAGTCTGATACTCTGTTATTGCGCCACCCTTCTCTAGTTTATTTATACCAGTATTGGGTTTCTCCGTCTTCCTGAGACGTGAGTCACTGCCGCCATGCTTGAAAGATGTGGCTGATGACCTCTCGTGTACTGCTACATTCATAGATCTCTTGGGCATGTTCCCTCGTCATCTGCAATGCCGTTTGATGAGGAGTAGAAAACCAACGACCGACCAGGGGAATATTTGGTAGTGACTTCAGCAGATAGATTACAGACAGCAATAGCAATCCACTCTGTCGGTGTATGCTATCGTTCCAGATCGCATACCCAATCAATCGAGTTCGGCGTCTCTGATACGTTCGACCACGTACAGCTCGAAGTTCACGGTGTAGCGTTTTATGAACGAACGTGTCTGCACGCATTACCCACACGTATATAACCACTCCACCGACAAGAGTGAGAGGTAATACCTGCGTTACGATAGTTGTCAAACTAAGCTTATTGATAGCAAATCGTAGAAGCGAGTCGTGGGTCAGCAACATCCCCAACGCAATAAGAACTACAGAGATCACCGAGAGATACCACTTCACCGTCTCCCATGCCGAGTCTATCCTGTTAAATAGAGGGTGAGGATCAGTCTCTTGTCCGTACCTCTCGTTGATGATTTCACGCAACTCGCTGTTGCTCTTGTCCGAGAGGTTCTCGCTCACATCATCAATCTCCTGCGCTACGTGAACATAAGTTGGAACAAGGTGTTCGTCACGAATCTGTTTAAATTCCTCAATTGGAAGAAGGGCCGTTACGATGCTGCGCTTTGTCTCGTTAGACAGTGCGGTCTGGTTGAGATGAGCCTGGTGTTTTGCTGAACGGCTCGACATTAACCCCATTTCGTCTTAGCAACTGAAAAACATATCCCAGCAATCAATGAGTGTCCTGACGGCAGCACGTAATAACTCATGGTGTCAACGTGTCCAAAGTACTCGCTGTGCGGTTAACAGTACAGAATTCAATTTCAATACTGTTTTGTTGGCCAAATTTTATTCCAGCTTAGTTTCCAGTAAATCACATGGGAGATGGCTATCCCTCTGACTGGGACAGTCGACGAAAGGCTGTATATCGGAGGGATGATTATCAGTGTCGTAACTGCGGTCGCCAAGGCGGACCACACGGTGACGCAGAACTCCACGCTCACCACATTGTTCCAAAGTCTAAGGGTGGGAGCGACGAGCTATCGAATTTGGCGACACTCTGTGGCGAATGTCACAATGAGGCTCACCTACACGACATCAACGACAGAAAGAATGAGGAAGATGACGGACTGAGTGATCATGTCGAGGAACTTGCTGCAGAACTTGGTGTAAGTCGGCCAGAGATTAGAAAGGATCTTGAAAATCTAACATCGTATTCTGTCCCTATTCCTGAGGCTAAAAAAAGCGTGCGTCGAAAGCATACTCCTAAGCACAAATGCGAAACGGAGGAATCCTCCAATATTAATTCAGGCAATCGTTCTTCAGAATCAGAGCAAAATGAGTCTTCTCGGAAGCATACGGGTATGCCGCACACTTGGCCAGGACCTGAATGGAACTCCAGTAAGGCCTTAGATAGTAACTCCACCTCTACTAAAACAAATAGTTCAAACAAAGGCTCTACTCAAGGAGAAAAATGGAACTTCAGATGGGAAGACACGAAACAGTCATCTCGATCTTCTAATTCGGGTTCAAAAACGTCCTCATCAACCAAAATAGGGTCATCTCAGAATACCCCATCTGAAACAGATTTAGACATGGAAATGATAGAGGCAGAACTTGATAGGCATCCAAATTTAGGAGTCGCGCCCTGGCACTTTAAAGATGATCTTCCACTAAAAACAGAAGGCAAACATCAACCCTCAAGCGAAGAAATTTCAGGGGCAACTATATCTAAGCAATCGGACTCAAACGCAGAACCTGATCAGGAATCTTCGGAAGAGCGGGAGCACAATTCACTTCTAAAAGGAATTGTAAAAGTTGTAGTTGGGTTAGCTCTCCTTTCTGGAGCTCTTCGTTTCATTACGTTTCTCTTCCAACTGGCTATGTAACGAGGTCTAACTATCACAATTCTGCCCGTTATATACACCGCGGCGCAACCTTTCTCACAGCGCGTCGACAGACACACCTCTATCTTACTGTGGACTCCTACAACATCGCAGCGGGCATCACGCCCACTTCAACACGCCGTGGCATATCGGAGGGCAGGGGGCGGCAAAAACGTTTGTGTCAGTGCGCTCCTGACCTAATGCCAGTTCTACTGTACGATTACATACTCGCCCGAATGATGTTCAAATCGGTGAGTTCGTTGGAGTCATCTGCGAAGTTGTTGTGCCGCCACGGCAGGAATCGCGCCTACCGTCGGACGGACCACTCGGCACCCAACGGCTACACCCCTTTAAGTACCATCCCAAATCGAGTACTACCGTTTTCGCCGTGGCTGAGGGTGCCGAGCGGCTGGAAGCGGAAATATTCGACTTACTACGGTAGGGTTCATAGCAGAACCGTACCGACGGGGGGAGCCACGACGGAGATGATACTGCCGACGGAAGAACACACCCGTCGGAGGAACGGACCCGACGGGGACCGATGCAGTGCGAAGCAACTCAGTGCCTACGGAGCGTCGGCCTCTAACGGCTCGAACGCCACGGGACGGGAGTTGATAGTTACCTTCTCAGGACCGCCACCACTGTTGTCAATGTCCTCGGGAACGGCATACGTCTCGTCGTCGTCCTCACCGTCCTCACCCCACCAACCTTGTGAGGCGTTCACAAGGTGGGGGAACACCGACTGGTCGGGCCGCCACTGTCGGATACCCGTCGCCCACAATAGGGCGAAGAACCGCATCGGTCCCCTATCGGACTGGAGGACGTTCGGGACGCTCGGGTTTGACCTCTCCCCGTCGTCGGGACCGAACCCACCGAGATACTTCGTCATCTCGCGGGGGAGCGCCGTTGCCAGCGGGACGCCGTCAGGGTCGCCGTCGTACTCACGTCGTGCGGGGTTGTGCCGTACTTCGACGGCGTCGGGACCGTGGTACCGTGGTCGGGCCTGGTCAACCGCTCGAACGTGGGCATCCACGGCGGGGTAGATGTCCGTCTCCCCGACAACACCCTCGGGGTCATGGACCCACAGGGCGTCATGCAGGTGGGCATACCCGTTGCTGTGGGGTTCCAGCACCGAGAGACGGGCGTAGGTCAGGCCGTGATGGTCCGCGATGTGCCGCTGATACGCGGCGTATACGGCGCTGTTTCCGTCGAGGAGGTCCGCGAGATGGTCGGCAGGTGGCTGTGGTTGGCCGTTCTCACCGAATGCTCTCGCACGTCTGACGACGTGGACAGTCGTCACGTCTTCGCCCCAGAGCTTGCGGGCGGCACGGTCTACGCCAAGAGTTCGTCCGTGTCGGTCCTTCGCTGCTTCCTCGGTGAAACGGTGGCTGCTCGGGCGAACACCCTTCTCGTCGAACCACGTATCTGCGGCCTTCTGCTGCCGCCAAATATAGTCCTCGAAGGCATCGATTACGTCTGACCATGACTTTGCTCGCCCTTTCTCCGTCGCCGCCTCCTCGCGGAGATTGACGCCGTCCCGCGCCGAGAGATACTGGTCCTCGATGCTGTCGGCGTGAGTGTCGGGTCGGATTCGCTGCTGGTCGGGATCGACATACGGGGACGAATCCCGCTGCCCTCGCCGCTGTGCCCGTCGCTTTGCCGCCTTCGCCTGACTCAGTGAAATCTCCTGCATCGTCGTCAGTCTGCGGCGGCTCCGCTTTCATCCGCAACTCGGCGGGCCAGGTCCTCGTCACCTTCTTCGAGGTCGTCAACCTCGTTCACGAGCCGTTCCCACTCCTCGATGTCAATGGGCGGCTCGCCGTCATATTCCTCGAATATCTCGGCCAGTTTCTCCTCCAAGAAGATGCCTCCCGCTGCATGAATGATACTGTGGACAGTCGCAGAAATGACCGCCATATTCTCGGGGACATCGATAGGATGGGGAGCCCCAGCCTCGTGGTGGACTACTGTCTCGTCGGCGAAGATGTCGCTGGTGCTGAAAATGTACTCACCATCGACATTCTCGGCCAGCAGTGCCACCAATTGGTGTTCGTAGAATCGGATGCGTCCACTGTCACCATCGGGGACGTGGTACAGTCGTTTACCGTCGTCGCGGGCCGTCGTCACCGAGACGCACCGCCCCGACTCCTGGGCGGCGACTATATCATCACGAGTTTCAATGCCGAACTGGCGGAGCCATCGGCTTATTGTGGACGGTGAACAGCCCAACACCTCAGCGCACTCGGCCACAGTAAGGCCGTTCTCGACGTAGAGGCGTCGGAGTAGGCCATCGTCCTTCCACGGCTCTGCGCCATGCTCAAGGGTCGTTCGGCTGGTATCGATGCTACTCAACGAAGGGGTATCTTCCTCGACACTCATGTTTACGGGACTCTACCGACACCGAGTGGATGGAGCCTTGCAGATTACGAAGGTTTTATATCGAAGTCCTCGAAAAGTTAGGTACATAGCAAAGTCGCACCCTTTCGCCTGCGTCAACAGGCGGAGGACCACGCCACCCCATTCTCTCTGCCGATAGATTGTTGTATAATTGAACCTGCCGTGTATTAAAGGTTTGGTGGAAATTTGAAACCAAGTTACATACTGTTACCTGACGCCTGCTTGCGATTTACTTATCGGGTCTGTTTAACCAACTTCAAAGTTGATTAGTTTCGGGCGTACTTATCTGAAAAATTCAGGTTTTAGCGCGTGCGAGAATCTGCGTTCAGACAAACCAAGCGGCAATATTTACGACATGGGGACAGGCTTTTATGCTGAATATCGCCAAATTTCTATGTAATCACAATCACTCGGAGCCTATCCGATAAGCAAGCTCCCCGCTGTCGAGTCCGCTGCAATACGGACATGAAACACCCCGAGTCCGCTGGTCGGTGTCGTGATCAGGCCAGCATACCTGACTCACGGCTAACCCACAAATTACCACGTTTCCCTGTGGGTCACGACCTCTCCCCAACGACTACGAGGGATGCAGGACAGGGTCTACAAGGCAGGTAACGGTACCAAGGAACATTCCCTTACAAAGGTGATATCTCCCCTTCTTACCGCATTTTGGGGGAGAGTCCGTCTTTACCGCATAGTACCTTAGGTACGGTGAACTACGTGTACTACGGTGTATACCGTAAGGAGTGTTGAGTCGGGGCTGAACTGGGTTAGACGTCGTCCAGATACTGCCGTCGGAGGTCTGCCCGTTCCTCCTCAGTGCGTTTGTCGTAGTGCCTGTCAAGTGTGTCCTGTGAGACGTTCATCCTGTCCGAGACCACTCGCTCGGGAACGTCCTGCTTCAACCAGTGCGTGATTGAGCCACGTCGCACGTCGTGGGGGCGAGTGTTGTGTGGGCATCCGACCGATGCATCGTAGCTGGCGGTGTATTCGCACTCAGAAGGGTCCTTCCCGCTCGGGCACTCCTGACCGTGTTCGCAGGGGCAGGTCACACGGTACACTCGCTTCGGGAGATAGCGTCGGTGCATCCGCCCGTGGACGCTGCTGAACAGTGGCTCCCGTCCATAGTCGTCCGTGGCATCGGTTCGCTGGTGGTCGACGTAGTCGCGGACCACACGCATCGTCTCGGGTGGCAACGCCACGATGCGCTCACCGTCCTGTCCGTTCTTCAGTCTCGTCCCGCTGTCGGGTCTGTGACGGACGTGAATCTGGTTTTGCTCCCAGTCGATGTCTCCAACGTCGAGACTGTGCAAGCCGCCCAGACGTGCGCCCATCTCCCACATGAGGAGAAACAGGACGTGGTCGAGGCTGGCGTAATCGAACCGTTCGAGGTGGTCGAGGATTGCCTCTGCGCGGTCTTGCGAGAGGTACGTGTCCCGTTCGTTCTCTCCCTGTTCAAGCGTCGGGACAGTAATTTTCTCGGGAATGGTGTCGGGGACAGCGTCGATGGTCACACAGAACTGCATGAACTGGCGCAGGTCCGAGAGATTCGAACGGAGTGTGACTTTGTTGATGCCGTCCTTGCGCCAGTTACGATATCGATGGATGTCACGGCCGCTGATGTCGTTGAGGTCGGTCACACGTGGCTCGTTGCCGTTATCTTCCCCCTCACACCAGCGGACAAAGAAGCCGAGGCGGTACTCTTTGGCTTGCACAGTGTTCGGTGAGAGTTCACCGCGACACTCTTGTAGGTACATTTCCAACGCTTCACGTGGTTCGATGGGTTCGAGATCGTATCCCGTCATTTCCAATCACCGAAGTCCATGAGCGGGAATCGTGAGCACCAGACCGATTGGTTCGAGACACGTGGACAGGCGGGACCACAAGTCATCTGTCACGTCGACATGGACTGTTTCTACGCGGCCTGCGAGCGCCTGCGCGAGCCAGCACTCCGCGGCCAGCCCCTCGTCGTCGGCATGGGGTACGAACCCGGGACCACGAACGGCGCGGTGGCGACGGCGAGCTACGAGGCACGGGCGTTCGGCGTGGAGTCGGCGGAGGCCATCTCGGCCGCTCTGGAGAAACTCCCCCGCAAGATCGACGCGGTCGACGACCCCTCCATGGACGTCGAGGAAGCGGGCTTCTACAGACCCGTCGACCTGGACTTCTACGACGAAGTCGCGAGTGAGGTCAAGGACATACTCCACGACGAGGCCGAGACGGTCCGGGAGGTCAGCATCGACGAGGCGTACCTCGATATCACGGACCGGGTCGGCTGGGAGGACGACCCCGAGATGTTCGCTCGGCGCGTCAGGGAGCGCATCGACGACGAGGTGGGCGTGACCGCCAGCGTCGGCGTCGCGCCGACGATGAGCGCGGCGAAGGTCGCCAGCGACCACGACAAACCCGACGGGCTGGTCGTCGTCGAACCCGGCGAGGTCAGGCGCTTCCTCGCACCGCTGGACGTGGAAGACGTCCACGGTATCGGCCCGGTGACGGCCGCAGAACTCCGGGAGATGGGCGTGCGGACGGCCGGCGACCTGGCGGCGGCGGACCCGTCGGTGCTCGGTGAGAAGTTCGGCGAGCGCGGCCGGGAGGTCCACCGCTACGCCCGCGGCGAGGACGACCGCACGGTAACGCCCAAAGGAGAGCCAAAGAGCCTCTCCCGCGAGTCCGCGTTCACCGAGCCCACCGCGGACAGCGAGCGAAAGCGCGAGCGAATCCGACTGCTCGCAGCCGACGTCGCCGAGCGCGCGTCCCGCGAGGGCGCGCTCTACCGGACCATCGGCGTCAAGGTGGTCGTCCCGCCGTTCGACGTCAACACGCGGGCGCGGTCGCTTCCGGGCCCCGTGGAGGACGCGGACCTCGTGGAAGCGGTCGCGCTGGAACTGCTCGGTGAGTTCGCGGACGAACGGGTCAGGAAACTCGGCGTCCGCGTCTCGAACCTCTCCTTTGCCGACGGGGACCAGACGAGCCTGACGGGGTTCGACGCCGACGGCGAGGCAGAGGGCGCGAGCGACGACCGGTCGACGCCGGAGGCTGGGGACTCCGCGGGACAGCGGTCCCTGACAGATTTCGAATAATCAGTTGACGCCGCTCTCCAGGTTCTCGAGGAGTTTGCCGACGAAGAGTCCGAGCCGCGGCGAGATGTCGTCCGGGTCGGTCGCCTCGGCCGGCTGTGCGGCGAGCGTCTGGACGAACCGTTCGGAGTGTGTCATCGCCTGCATCATGTCGACCACGTCGACCGTGAGTCCCTCGTCGGAGGTGTCCATCGCCGGGTGACGCTCCTTGGCCTCCTCGGAGTAGGTTATCGTCCAGGACGGGCCGCCCACGACCGCGAGCGCGTCCGCCACCGGGCCGATCTCCAGCGGGCCCTCGGGCGAACCCACGTATATCGTGTCGTCGTCGACGACGGTATCGTAGCGTGGCATGGTGGACGGAACTGGCGTCCTGACGGCCGATAGCACCGCGACCGACGTAAGCGCACGGGTCGTCTCGTCCCCGGGACCCGGCTCAGGCCGGCAGGTAGTTGTCGAGCGTGTAGACGGTTCCCGCCGCGGCAGCGCCCGACCCGAGACCGGCCAGGATGCCGTTGACGACGATGGTGCCCCACTGCGCCGACGCGAGTCCGGGACTGACCGCCCCGACCAGGCTGGCGGTCGTGTCCGCGCTCGACAGCAGCGACTGCGGAATCGAGGGGCCGAGCAGGGAGATGAGCGTCGAGGAGACGACGACGATGATGAGTCCGCCGGCGAACATCCCGGCCCCCGCCGTCGCGAGTTTCGCCTGCTGGTCGTCTGCCATCCGCGTCGCGACGAGGACGCCGACGAGGATAGCGAGCGCAAACGCGATGAAGGGCGCGAGTTCGGTGCTCATGTACGAGACGATGACCTCGTGTGTCGTGGAGATGCCGGCGTTGAGTTGCTGAACGGGTGACGCGGCAGTCGACGTCCCGGCTCCGGCCTGGAACTGGCCGGCGGCAGCGGCCGCCTGCCGGGCGGTCTGCGTGGCGGCCGGCAGCACCGGGAACCCGCCGATTTTCATCACCAGAATCATCATCACGCTGAACGCCGCCCCACCGACGGCGCTCAGGATGGCGATACCCTTCAGGAAGCGCTGTGGCCCCGGCCGCTGCAGCGCGTCTATCGGTGACTCGCCACCGGCCTGTGGCGGCTGCCCGTACTCCGTCGACCGGGACTGCCCGCTCTCCGGTCGGCCGTCCCGAGTCTGCTCTGATACGTCGTTCTCGTCTGGCTGCTTGCCTGACCCTGACATCACCGGTCACTGATACATTACAGCCTGATAAATCTATACAAAAATACGTGTCAGGTAAATTTTGAAAGGGCAGGTCATCCGTCGGCGGCTCGCCAGAGGTACAGCGCGGCGTAAGAGCGATAGGGGCGCCATGGCTCCGCCCGCTCGACCATATCGTTTCGTGACATGTCTGAATCAGCAACCTGCCACATCCCCTTTCGGACGCCCAGGTCCTCGACGGGGAACACGTCCGGACGGCCGAGACAGAACAGACAGAACATCTTCCCGGTCCACGGCCCGATGCCGCGTATCTCCCCGAGTTCCGCCAGGACGTCTTCAGTCGACAGGTCGGCGAAAAAGTCGCGGTCGTAGTCCCGCTGCTGGAAGCGCTCGGCGGCCGCCCGCACGTACTCGACTTTCGCAGCCGAGAGGCCGGCATCCCGGAGTGCGTCTTCGTCGGCTGCGAGCACCGCCGCGGGCGTCACCTCGAAGCGCTCGAACACCCGCTCGCGGATGGCGGCCGCGGCGTCCATCGACACCTGCTGGCGGATAATCGAGACGACCAGGCGCTCGAAGAGGTCGTCTGCCGGTTCGAGTGCGAGCGGGCCGTGTTCCGCGACCAGCGGGGCGAGTGTGTCGTCGGACGCGAGTGCGTCGGCTGCCTCCCGGTGCATGTCCGGACCGAGGGCCCGGGGGGTGATGTAGGCGACGCTATCAGCACTGACTTACCGGGGAAGCGCCGAGGGTGCGTATGCGCATTGCCGACCGGCACACGGTCGAGGGTGGCCGCGAGCGGTACACGCTCGTCCCCGAGAGCCTGGACGACCTCTGGCACCTCGCACACGTCATCGAGCCCGGGGACCGGGTGGCCGGCGACACGACGCGTCGTATCCAGCGCAACGACGAGCAACTCCGGGACACCGGGGGCGAGCGGGAACACATCTGGGCCGAACTGGAGGTCGAGGACGTCGAGTTCGCGAAGTTCGCCAACCGCCTGCGGGTCAGCGGCGTCATCGCCGAGTGCTCCCGCGAGGACCAACTGGGCCACCACCACACCATCAACGTCGAGGACCACGAGGAACTGGAAATCGAGAAACGCTGGAAACCCGACCAGCGCGAGCGAATCGAGGACGCCGTCGAGGCGACAGAGAACCCGGACGTCGCCATCGCCACCGTCGAGGAGGGCGAGGCCCACGTTCACACCGTCGCCCAGTACGGCACGGAGGAGCGCGCGACCATCACCGCACCCACCGGCAAGGGCGAGTACGCACGCCCGCGCTCGGAGCTGTTCGCGGAGTTGACCGACGTGCTCCGCCGGCAGGACGCCGAGGCAATCATCCTCGCCGGGCCGGGCTTTACGAAGCAGGACGCGCTCGCGTACATCCGGGACGAGGCACCCGAGGTCGCAGAGAAGATAACGACAGTCGACACCAGTTCGGTCGGCGACCGCGGCGTCCACGAGGTGCTGAAACGCGGGGCCGTCGACGAGGTCCAGCGGGAGACCCGCATCGCGGAGGAGTCGGACCTCATCGACGCGCTGATGGAGGCCATCGCCGAGGGCGCGAAGGTCGCCTACGGGCCGGAACAGGTGGCGAAAGCCGCCGACTTCGGTGCCATCGACCACCTGCTCGTGCTCGACGAGGCGCTCCGGGTCGAACGCGGCGGCGAAGCGGAGTGGGACGTCGACGCCGACGAGATACTCGAGACGACCGAACAGAAGGGCGGCGAGGTGACCGTCTTCTCCAGCGAGTTCGCCCCCGGCCGACAGCTCTCGAACCTGGGTGGCATCGCAGCCCTCCTGCGATATCGCCTGGAGTGACAGACCCACGCGGTAGAAATCGGCGAAACGGTTTTTTGTACTGCAATCCTCGTTCCGCCAGCACGACGGAGTGTCGGTCACAGAATGTCACCTGACGAACAGAGCGAGCGGCGTGCAGACGGGTCCAAGACCGCCCGGACCGTCGGCCAGCTCGTCAAGTACAGCCGCGAGGTGAACAAGAGCCGGACCGTCGACGAGGTGGCGACGTACGCACTCGAAGCCGCGTTCCACGTCATGGACGGCCATCCCTCTCCGACGGTCACTGAGGTCCGCCAGGGTGACCTCTGTGTGCTGGAGACCATGGCCGCCGGCGTCGAGACCGGCGGAGAGCCGAGCGCAATCGCACGGCGTGCCTACGAGAGCGGGAAGACGGTCGTGCTACCCGGGAAGGGAATCCCCGTCGAGTACGCGACCGAGGACACGCTGGTCGTCTCGCCCGACCAGCTGGACACCAGGCCGCCCGCCGACGAGTTGACTATCGCGTCACCGACGGTCACCACCGACGACGTCGGCGAAATCGGCGTCGTCATGACGATCCGCTGGCCCTCGGTCGAGTCCGTCGCATCCCACCACGTCAAGCCGGTCGAGTACCTCGCGGACCACGTCGCGACGGCCATCCAGAACATCCGCTCGCGGGAGCGCCTGGAGCGAGCGCGCAACGACCTCGCCAGGCGAAAGGAGATGATAGAGGTCTACGACCGGTTGCTGCGGCACGACCTCGGGAACGACCTCCAGGTCATCACCGGGTACTCCGACGCGCTCGTCAGGACGGTCGAGGACGACGACCAGATAGCCGAGTACGTCGACAAGATTCACACGACCGCGGTCAGCGCGGCCGACCTCATCGACCGCGTCGGGGACCTGGTGAAGACCCTCGAAGAGGAGGAACAACCCGAAGCGCGACCGCTCCGGCCGATCGTCGCGGACGTCGTCGAGACGGTCGACGCAAAGTTCCCCGACCTCACGGTCCAGTGCGACGCCGGGGACTTCGACTACGAGGTCTTCGCTGGTGACCTGCTGGACTCGATTTTCACGAACATCCTCTCGAACGCTGCCGTCCACAACGAGGACCCGGTCACTGTCGACGTCTACGCCGAGGAACCCGCCCCCGACACCGTCGTGGTCGGGTTCGCGGACGACGGCACCGGTGTCCCCGAAGAAATCCGCGACGAGATATTCGCGATGGGCGAGCGAGGCCCAGACAGCGACGGCACGGGTCTCGGCCTCGGCCTGGCGCGCGCACTCACCGAGTCCTACGGGGGCGACATCGCGGTGCGGACCAGCGACGCCGGCGGCGCTGACTTCAGGGTCAGGCTGGACTGGCCCTAGTCCGAGATGTCGAGCGTGAGGCCGTCGCGGGCCATCCGGACGTCCCCGTCGTAGTGGCTCCCCAGCGACTGCAACATCTCCTCGTGCTTGCCGTCGGTGTGGGGGTAGAGGTGGGTGAGGTAAATCCGACCGAGGTCGGCGTCTGCCCCGGCCAGGGTCTTCCCGAGGGAGGCCGGCGTCGGGTGGTTCGAGACGTCCACCTCGTCCGGGAACGAGCAGTCGTGGACGAACACGGCCGACCCGTCGGCGAACTCCACCAGTTCCTCGAAGGCCTCGCTGTCACCGCTGAACGTGATGGGACCGGCCTCGGCTGGCGCTTCGAACCGGTACGCGAGACAGTACATGGAGTGGCGCGTCTCCATCGCGGCCACGTCGAAGCCGGCGACGTCGTGTGGGTCCGACGCCGGGGTCGGGTCGAGTTCGCGCACCGTGAGGTCGATGCGCTCGTGCATGTAGTCGTGGACGTCGAGCAGGCCCTCCACCAGGTCGCGGGTTCCCGCCGGGCCGGCGATGGTCAGCGTCTCCTCGCCGGCCAGCCAGCGGGCTTTCATCAGCGGCAGTACGTCGGAGACGTGGTCAATATGGTGGTGGGTCAACAGCAGGGTGTCGACGCCCTCGTAACCCGTCGGGGTCCGCGCGAGCCCGTGAAGCGCGCCGCTGCCGCAGTCGACCATGAGCGTCGACGTCTTCGATTCGAGCAGAAGCCCCGTCTGGAAGCGCTCGCCGGTCGGCATCGCGCTCCCGGTGCCGAGGAATGTGAGACGCATATCCGCAGTCTCGACGGGCCGACGGAAAGGGTTGTCCACGGAGCCTGGTCCGAACAATGATATGCCAGCGCGTCGGAGCCACACCAACGGCCGTCTATGTCACAGCGGAGCTACAACCACGCGCGAGTGCAAGAGTACTGGAAATTCGTCTGGAACAGGGACGAGACCTACCGACTCGACGACGACGCAGTCGACCCGACCTACGTCCTCGGGATGTTCCCCTACACCTCCGGGAACCTCCACATGGGTCACGTCCGGAACTACGCGATTACGGACGCCTACGCCCGGTATCGCCGGATGAACGGCGACGACGTCCTGCACCCGATGGGCTGGGACGCCTTCGGCCTGCCGGCGGAGAACGCCGCCTACGAACGCTTCACCGACCCCGAGTCCTGGACAGAGGCCTGCATCGCGCAGATGCGCGAGGAGATGGAGGACATGGGCTTTGGCTACGACTGGTCGCGGGAGATAACGACCTGCGAACCGGAGTACTACCGCTGGAACCAGTACTTCTTCCGCGAGTTCTACGAGGCCGGCCTGGTCGAGTACGAGGCGGCGACGGTGAACTGGTGTCCCGACTGCGAGACGGTGCTGGCGGACGCGCAGGTCGTCGAGGACGGAGCGACCCCGGACGGGGCACAGGGAGACGGCGGAGCCGTCGACGTCTGCTGGCGCTGCGAGACGCCGGTCGGCCAGCGTGAACTCGACCAGTGGTTTTTCACCATCACCGACTACGCCGACGAACTGCTGGCGGGCCTCGATGACCTCGACGGCTGGCCGGAGAGCGTCAAGGAGATACAGCGCAACTGGATCGGCAAACGGGATGGCGCGCGCGTGAGTTTCGAGGTGGCCGACCACGGTGAAGTGGACGTGTTCACCACCCGACTCGACACCGTCTGCGGCGCGACGTATCTCGCCGTCGCACCCGGGCACGAGGTTGCCCGCGACATCGCCGAGGCGGACGAGGCCGTCGCCGAGTACGTCGAATCCGTCCGGCAGGGTCAGGACAGCCGCAGCATGTCCGGCGTCGAGACGTCGGCGACCGCGACGAACCCGGTCACCGGCGAGGAGCTTCCGGTGTACGTCGCTTCCTACGTCCTCGACGACGTGGGGACTGGTGCGGTCATGGGCGTGCCCGCACACAACGAGCGCGACCACGCGTTCGCGCTGGAACACGACGTCGACATCGTGCAGGTGGTCGAACCCGTCGACGGCTCTGCCGACGGGCTCCCAGCCCAGGCGTACACCGACGAGGGGATGCTCACCGGCAGCGGCGAGTACGACGGCCTGGCGAGTTCGGCCGCCAGGGAGCGCCTGCTCGAAGACCTCGATTCGGCAGAGCCCGACGAGACCTACCGCCTCCGGGACTGGCTCATCTCCCGCCAGCGGTACTGGGGGACGCCGATTCCGGTCGTCCACTGCGACGACTGCGGGCCGGTGCTGGTCCCGGAGGAGGACCTGCCGGTCGAACTCCCGGAGTTCGTCCAGACGACGGGCAATCCGCTTGCGGACAGCGACGAGTTCGTCTACACCGAGTGCCCGGACTGTGGCGAACCCGCGCGACGGGAGACGGACACGATGGACACCTTCGTCGACTCGTCGTGGTACTACCTCCGCTTTCTCTCGCCGGACCTCGACGACGCCCCCTTCGAGGCGGACCGTGCCCACGACTGGCTCCCCGTCGACGTCTACGTCGGCGGCGAGGAACACGCAGTGCTCCACCTGCTGTACATCCGGTTTTTCACCCGCGCGCTGTCGGACCTCGGCCTGCTCGACGCCGAGGAACCCGTCCAGCGGCTCATCAACCAGGGGACGGTGCTGTACGACGGCGAGAAGATGTCCAAGACGAAGGGTAACGTCGTCAATCCCCACGAGTACGGCGCGGAGACGACGCGGCTGTTCGTCCTCTCGGCGGCCCACCCCGAACAGGACTTCGAGTGGACCGCCCGCGAGGTCAGCAGTTCCTACGACCTCCAGCAGGAACTCTTCGAGATGGTGCAGTCGTTCACCGACGGCGGGGAGCGTCGCGAGACGAGCGAGGCCCACGACGAGTACGTCGCCCGCGAGATAGACCGGACCATCGCCGCCGCGACGGAGGATTACGACCGCTTCCGCTTCCACCAGGTCGTCAACGAGATACGGACGCTGGCGGGGCTGTTGCGCCAGTACCGGGAGTTCGACACGCCGAACGAGGAGGTGTACCGCCGCGGACTGCGCGTGTTGACGCGGTTCGTCGCACCGCTGACGCCGTACCTGGGCGAGGAACTGTGGAACATGCTCCGTGGTGGCGGTCTCGTCGCCAACGCCGACTGGCCGGAGCCCGACCACGACAGCGAGAACTTCAGCATCGAGCGCAGTCTAGTCCGCACGCTGCGGGCGGACGTGCGCGACATCTTCGACGTGGCCGACATCGACGACGCCGAGGAGATAGAACTCGTCGTCGCGCCGGCCTGGAAGTTCGACGCCTACGAGATGGCCCGCGAGGCCGAAGACGGCGATGCCCTCGTGGGCAAGATAATGAGCGATGAGGAGATACAGGAACACGGCTCTGCCGCGCAGTCCTACGCCGAGGACCTGGACGCGCGCCGTCAGCAACTCGAACCCGTCCTCGCTCGCGACGACGAGTACGAACTGCTCGACAGGGCGGCGTGGCTGCTCGAAGACGAGTTCGGCGCGGCGGTGACGGTCAGGAAGGGCGAACCCGACGAGGAACTGTCCGGGAAGGCACGGCCGGGTAAACCCGCGGTCCACATCCAGTAACAGGCCGGTCCCGGGAGGTCTCGCACACTCGGAGCGGGTCGACAGAGCGGTCTCCCGTCACCGGTCGGCTTTTTACGCCCGTGTACAGAATACACAGTACATGAGAGACGCGCCAGAGACAGACGAACTGTTGCCGCCGGACCGTACCCTGATGGGTCCGGGCCCCAGCAACGTCCATCCGCGCGTGCTGCGCTCGATGGCGACGCCGCTCGTCGGCTACCTCGACGACTACTACGTCGAGGTCATGAACGACCTCCAGGAACTGATGCGGTACGTCTTCCAGACCGACAACGAGTACACCTTCGCCGTCAGCGGAACCGGGACCGCCGGCATGGAGACAGCCTTCTCGAACCTGCTTGAACCCGGGGAGACGGTACTCGTCCCGTCGAACGGGTACTTCGGGGAGCGGATGGGTGCCGTCGCGGAGCGCGCTGGCGCGGACGTCGTCTCCGTCGACGCGCCGTGGGGCGAACCGCTGGACCCCGCCGACGTGGAACGGGCCGTCGAGACGGAAGACCCCAGCGTCGTCGGCGTCGTCCACGGCGAGACCAGCACCGGCGTCAAGCAACCGCACATCGACACCATCGCGGACATCGTC
Source organism: Salinibaculum sp. SYNS191 (assembly GCF_037338445.1). NCBI lineage: Archaea > Methanobacteriati > Methanobacteriota > Halobacteria > Halobacteriales > Haloarculaceae > Salinibaculum > Salinibaculum marinum. The sequence continues at coordinate 305,542 of NZ_CP147838.1, read as the reverse complement.
CACGACAACGACGGCTATCTCGTCGTCGACACCGTCGCTTCCCTCGTGGGCAACGAGTTCCACACAGACGAGTGGGGCGTCGACGTGGTCTACACAGGGTCCCAGAAGTGCCTCTCCGCGCCGCCGGGCGTCGCCCCGATAACGTTCAGCGACCGTGCCGCGGAGAAGGTCAAGCGCCGCGAGGAACCCGTTCGGTCGTGGTACCTGGACCTGACCGGCGTCTGGGAGTACTGGGGCGACGAGCGGAATTACCACCACACGGGGCCGGCGTCGACGAACTACGCGCTCCGGGAGGCGATGCGGATGGTTGCCGGCGAAGGCATCGAGAACGTCTGGGACCGGCACCGGCGCGTCGCCGGCGCGATAAAGGCCGGCGTCGAGGCGATGGGCGCACCGCTGCACGTCGCGGAGGACTACTGGCTCCCGACGCTGAACCCGGTCGAAGTCCCGGACGGCGTCGACGATGGCGCAGTCATCGAGCGCATGATGGACGACCACGGCATCGAGATAGTCGGCGGCCTCGGTGCGCTGGAGGGCGACATCTTCCGCGTCGGCTGTATGGGCAACTCGGCCCGCCCCGAGAACGCGATGCAGTTCGTCTCCGCGTTCGGGTCGGTGCTGGCAGCGGAGGGTGCCGACGTTGACCCCGAAGCCGGTGTCGCAGCGACGAGCCGCGTATTGGGCGAGTGAGTGCTTGAAACGGCAGCTTTCGTCCGTTCGCATCTGGCTCCCAACGGGAGTGTTCTGGTAACCGACCGTCTGGCAGGTATCGTCCCCGCTCTGTCCGGCGGTTTGGCCGCGGCCTGTCACGCATGACAGATATGCAAGGGTTTATGCTGTGTGGTACGCATACACACACCACTCCTTCCGGGGGAGACCGACCGTATGAAACTCGGAAACAAGTGTACCGTCTGTGGCGAGCGGGTCGGGGCCGACGAAGTGGTTCGGTGTGACGACTGTGGTAACGAGATGCACAGCCCGTGTACCGACTTCGAAACCAAGTACGAGTGCAAGCAGTGCGGGTCCGAACTCTGGATAGGCGCTGTCGAGTTCTGAGGGCGACGCGCCCACCAGAGTGTTGCGTTTTCATTTTTCACCCCGCGCACCAAACCCACAAGAGGCTCGGGACCTGAATCCCAGCCAGTTACTGCCATGAGTCGCGGACGCGACCTGCTCGCCGAGCAGGACCTGGCGGTCGACGCCGATGCGGTGGAGATAGACGACGGCGACGTCCTGGACCTTCTGGAACCGGCCGTCCGCGAGTGGTGGGTCGAGCAGTTCGGAGAGTACGTCCCCGGCAACGGCGGTTTCTTCACGCCACCGCAGAAGGAGGCCATCCCGCTCATCCACGAGGGCGAGAACGCGCTCATCTGCTCGCCGACTGGCAGCGGGAAGACTTTGGCGTCCTTCTCAGGCATCATCAACGAACTCTTCCGCCGGGAGAAGGCCGAGGGGCTGGACAACGCCGTCTACTGCCTGTACATCTCGCCGCTGAAGTCGCTGGCCAACGACATCCACCGCAACCTGGAGGTGCCGTTGGAGGGCATCACCGAGAAACTCGACGCACGCGGCGAGGACGTCGAGATACGCCACGCCATCCGCCACGGGGACACGCCCGACAGCGAGCGCCAGCGGATGCTTTCGGAGACGCCCCACATCCTGAACACGACGCCGGAGACGCTGGCGATACTGCTGAACTCACCGAAGTTCAAACAGAAGCTCGAATCCGTCGAGTACGTCATCGTCGACGAGATACACAGCCTCGCCGAGAACAAACGGGGCACGCACCTGTCGGTGTCCCTGGAGCGACTGGAGGCGATGGCAGAGACGTCGCCGACGCGAATCGGTTGTTCCGCGACGGTCGAGCCGCTGGAGACGATGGCGGAGTTTCTCGTCGGCCGTCGGGAACCCGGCGGCGACCCGCGCGAGTACGAACTGGTCGACACGCGCTTCGTCCGCGAGTTCGACATCGAACTAACCTGTCCCGCGGACGACCTGATTCACACGCCGTCGAACACCGTCAACGAGCGGTTCTACCGCCAGTTGCACGACCTGATTCGGGACCACACCAACACGCTGGTGTTCACGAACACCCGCTCCGGTGCCGAGCGCGTCCTCCACAACCTCCGCGAGCGGTTCGGGGACTACGACGAGGACAACTCCGGCTGTCACCACGGTAGCCTCTCGAAGGACCGCCGACAGGCCATCGAGGAGCAACTGAAAGCGGGCGACCTCGACGTGGTGACGACCTCCACGTCGCTGGAACTCGGCATCGACATGCCCCACCTGGACCTCGTCGTGCAGGTCGGGTCCCCGAAGTCCGTCGCCTCGCTGCTCCAGCGGGTCGGCCGGGCGGGCCACCAGCTCGGCGAGACGGTCACCGGACGGGTCATCGCGCTGGACCGGGACGAACTCGTCGAGTGTGCGGTCATGCTGAAGAAGGCGGAGGAGGGGTTCGTCGACCGCGTGTTCGTCCCGGAGAACGCACAGGACGTGGCCGCCCAGCAGGTCTACGGGATGGCGATAAACGGGCCGCGACCGGAGCGGGAGGTTGTCGACATACTCCGGAGCGCGTACCCCTACCGGAATTACAGCGACGACGACCTGGAACAGCTGTTCCGGTACCTGACGGCGGACTACGACGGGATGGAGGAGAAGAACGTTTACGCGAAGATATGGCGGGACGCGAACGACCCGCCGGACGGCGAGCACCACTACGAGGAGTACGAGGTGGGGCAGCGACTCGTCGGCAAGCGCGGCCGGATGGCGCGGGTCATCTACATGACCAACATCGGGACGATTCCGGACTCCTTCACCTGCGACGTGTTCACCCGCAGCAGCGACGAGTGGGTCGGACAACTCGACGAGGAGTACCTGGACACCCTGGAGAAGGGCGACGTGTTCGTCCTCGGCGGCGACCACTTCGAGTTCGTCTACCGGCGCGGGTCGAAGGTGTACGTCGACCGGACGGCCGCGCGTCCGACGGTCCCCTCGTGGTTCTCCGAGCGCTTGCCGCTGTCGTACGACCTGGGTCGGGAGATACTGCAGTTCCAGCGGGAACTCGTCGAGCGCCTGCGCAACGGCGGGAAAGCCGAGGTCCGCGTCTGGCTCAGAGAGTTCCCTCTCGACGAGAACAGCGTCCAGGCGGTGGCGCGGATGTTCGACGAGCAGGTCCGCTACGCCGGCCTCGACAGCGTGGCGACGGACGACAGGCTCGTCATCGAGGAGGAGCGCGACCACGACGAGTACGAGCGCCACTACTACGTCCACTCCAACTATGGCCGGCGGTTCAACGACGGCTTCTCGCGGTTGCTGGCCTACCGCTGTGCCCAGGTCGCCAACGCCAACGTCAAAGTCGCCGTCGCGGACCACGGGTTCACGCTCTCGATGCCGCTCAACCGGAAGGTGGATATCGCCGGCATCGTCGCGGACCTCTCACCCGGCGAGGTGCGCGAGGACCTGCGAGCCAGTCTGGACGGGACCGACCTGCTGGACCGCTACTTCCGCATCAACGCCACGCGGTCGCTGATGATTCTGAAACGGTACAAGGGCCACGAGAAGTCCGCCAGCCAGCAGCAGGTCAGCAGCGACATGCTGCTGGGGTTCGCCGAAGACCTCGACGACTTCGCCGTCATCGAGGAGACCTACCGGGAGATTCTGGAGGACAAACTCAACGTCGCCGGCATCGAGTCGGTGCTCGGGGAACTGGAGTCCGGCGACCTGGAAGTGGTCGCCAAGCGCGTCGACTCGCCGACCCCGCGGGCATTCGGCCTGGCGACGCTGATGGCGAGCGACGTGGTGCTTGCCGAGGACGAGTCCGCGGTCCTTCAGGAGTTCCACCGGCGCGTCCTCGACGAGATAGAGGGCGAGGGCGGGCAGACGACGGACGACGCGATTGCGTCGGAGTAGATGCAGGGACAGGAGCCGTCAGCGTGCCGAGGTCACGGTCGGCGCGAGGTCTGGTGACCGTTTACACCAGCAACGTACTCAGCGCGCCCGGGACGACGAGGACCCGACTGCCGGGTTCGATGGCGTCCTCGACGGCCGGTGTGGCGTGCATCAGACAGTCCTCGACGATGTCGGGGTGCTGGCTGTTCGTCATCCAGATGTCGTGCTCGCGCAGCGTCCTGGCGACGACGAACGCCCGCTGTGCGCCGGGTTCGTACCCCTGTCGCATCTCCTCGTAGAGCGCGTCGGCCGACTTGGCGGTCGAGAGCCGCTCGTAGAACCGTCTCTCGCCGGTACCCTCCCCCGCACCCTCGGGTAAGGCTGCCGGGACGACGACGCGTCCGCCCTCTCCCAGCGGGTTGTGCGCTCCGAGGACTACGTACGTCGCGGCCCGCGTCGCCTGGTAGAGGTTCGCGTCCTTCGGCGCGCCCACCCCCGCAATCACGGCGTCGTACCCGTCGTCGACCGCGACAGACAGCGCCTCCCGGGCCGTCGCGGCGAGGTCGGCGACGACCGCTCGCGGGTCGCCCGCGCTCGCGCCCATGATGCCTGCGGGACCGTGCGTGACGTTCAGGCTGAACTCCAGTCCGACGACGTCCCCCGCTCGGTCGACGAACTCGCGGAAGGGATTGTCCTCGATACGCCCGAGTCGCACCCCGTCCCGGGCGAGCATCTCCGGGCCGTGTGAGTAGCGAATCTGCGATTCTCCGCCAGCGCCGATGACGACGGTCTTGGCACCGCCGGAAAAGCCCGCGTACTGGTGGGGCTCGACCATGCCGGTCGCGAGCACCACGTCCGCTGCGGCGACGCGCTCGTTCAGTTCGATGGTGCAGCCGTCGACGGTCCCAGCCTCCACCGTCGCGGCCGGGTCGTGGTTGACCGCGAGGTCGGCGTGCTCGCCCAGCGCGACCTCGATTTCGGCGTCTGTCATCGGGCGGTGGAGGCCGAGGCCGAGCACGACGGTGACCTGCTCCCGGACCACGCCTGCCCGCGACAGTTCGTCGAGCAAAACGTCGAGCAGCACGTCGTCCGGCGTGGCCCGGGTCACGTCAGTGACGACGACGGCGACGGTGTCGTCCGGGTCGACCCGGGAGGAGAGCGGCAGTCCGTGCGGGTCCGCGACCGCCTGCTCCGCTGCCGTGCGCACGTCGACCGCTTCGCCGCCGGCCGGTTCGCAGACGGTCACGTCGCAGTCGGGAAGGTCGACGCTGACCTGTCCGTCGCCGAGTGGAACGTCCATACGGAGGGTCGAGTACCCACCGACAAAAACGTCCCGCGTGGAAGCCTAGCCGGCGTTGACCAGACCGAGGGCGCCGGGGAGCAGCAGTGCACCGCCAATCATGACTCCCCCAGCGGTGACGACTGCCAGCGGGTGTCCGACCGCGAGCGCGAGCGCGTAGGTGCCGCCCAGAAGCGCCAGCCCTGCCGCGACGAGCACCACGCTCGGCCCAAGCCCGTCCACTGTCGGCAGTTCGTCGACGTCGACCGTGGCGAAGACGGCGGTCGCACCCAGTGCGCCGCCGAAGGTAAAGAGCGGGTCCGGTCCGGACTCCGTCACGGCGACGGCGAGGACTGCAATTACGCTCCCTGTCGCTGCTGCCAGCGTCCGTCGGCGGTACGGGGTGTACCAGAGCGCGGCGACCACGGCGAGGCCGACGGCGTGGCCCACCACCACGTCACCGAGGTAGTGGACGCCGATGACGACCCGCGAGAGCCCGACGAGAGCGACGAGGGCGGCGAGTCCAGCCACGACCTTGCGGTTCCTGAGTCGGGCGTCGACTGCCACGAGACCCCCGTAGACGACGGTCGCGCCGATGGCGTGCCCGCTCGGGAACCCGTAGGACTCCGTCTCGGGTGCGACAGCCTGGACGGCCGCTGGTGGGCGCGGTTGCGCGAGACCGTTCTTCAGGAATATCGTCAGCGCGACCGCGACGAGCGCGAACCCGACGAGCAGCGCGGGACTGCGGCGGTCGTCGGCAAGCCAGTAGTAGACGGCGACGATGGCGAGCAGGAACGGCGGGTCGCCGAGGTGGGTCAGGAGCGCGAAGAGTTCGGTGACCGCTGGCGGGGCGAGGTCCCGGACGACGTCGCTGAGTCCACGGAGCCGAATCACGTCTGGTGGTTCCCTCCGAGTGCAAAAGTCGCTGTGGTTCGGTGGTCACCGCGCCCACTCGACCATGCGTGCGTAGGTGTCGTCCGTAGACAGCGCCGCCGCGTCGCCGACGAGGACGAGTGCCTTCTTTGCGCGGGTGAGCGCGACGTTGACCCGCCGGTAGTCCTCGAAGATGGGGCTGTCGAGGTCGCCGGTCGCGACGAAGGAGATGACGATGACCTCCTTGCTCGACCCCTGGAAGCGGTCCACGGTGTCGACGGCCAACGCCTCCGGGACGTGTTTGTTGATTTCTGCGACCTGTGCCCTGTAGGGGGCGATGATGCCGATATCCGACAGGTCCACGCCGGCGTCGAGGTAGGCCTGCACCGTCTCCGCGACTGCGGCCGCCTCGTCGGGGTTGGTGTTGCCGACCGTCGCCCCGTCCGGGTCCACGAACGCGACCGTGTCCTCGAGGTGCTCGGGGAGCCCGTCCACGTCCACGCCCGACAGGTCCCGGACGTGCTGGGCGGCCACGTCCCCGGTTGCGGGACGGAGCTGTCCGTCGTAGAACTCCCGGGACGCGAAGGCCTGGATGCGCTGGGCCATCCGGTACTGCTGGTCCAGCAGGACGCTCGCGTCGGGGTAGGTCTCGATGAGCCGCTGGAATAGGCTCTCGCCGAGGTCGGCACAGCGGTCGTCGCCGGCGATGTCCTCGGCGGCCTGGACGACGGGCGGAAGCTGGTGGTGGTCGCCAACGAGGACCGCGCGGTCGGCCAGCGCCGTCGCCGCGAGCGTCCCGGGCTCCGTCAACTGGCCGGCCTCGTCGACGATGGCCGTGTCGAAGTCCTGCTCGCGCATCAGCCGCGACCCGCAGGAGGCCGTCGTCGCGGCGACGACCGCGGCCGACCGGAGTTCGTTGACGCACTCGTCGGGGTCGCCTGCCGTCTGGAGCCGGTAGGACTGCATGTCCTCGCGGACGCCGCTCTCGGTACCGACGCGGACGATGTCGGTGAACCCCTGCTCCTCCAGCGCCTCGATGGCGTTGTCGACCGCACGATTCGTGAACGCGGAGAGGAGCACCCGGTCGCCGCGCTCGACGAGCGCCCGGACGACCGTCGCCAGCGTGTACGTCTTGCCCGTCCCCGGCGGACCGTGGATGAGCGCCACGTCCTCGGCACCGACCGCCAGCCGGACGGCCTCGTTCTGGGCCGGGTTGTTGTCGACGAACGTCTCCTCGACGTCCCGGAATTCCGGCTCTCGCCTGCCGAAGAGTACGTCCTTGCGCTCCGCGGACTGGGTGAGCAGCGTGTCGTGCAGCGCCGTCAGCATCCGGTCCGCGCCGATTTCGGAGGGGTAGACGTCCAGTCGGCGGAGGTACAGCGGCTCGTCAGCCGTGACGACGATTTCGTCCGCGATGCGCTCGACGCGGGCCAGTTCGGCGTCGCCGCCGACCGGGTCGCCGTCGCTGGCGAGCACCAGGTCGCCCTCGCGTATCTTCGAGACGGCTCCCGTCCCCGTGGCGCGGAGTTCCCAGCGGCCGCCGTCGAGTTCCCGCCGGCCGGCCGGTTCGAGGTCCACGAGGGCGCGGTCGTTCGCGGCCCGCTCCTCGGGCGATTGCTCCCAGAGCTTCGCGTACTCGCGGTGGACTGCCCGGCGTTCCCGCTCTATGGCGCGGTAGAAGCGGTCGAAGTACGTCCGCTCCTCCTCGGGAATCGGCGTGCCGATTTGGCCCGCTTTCGACTCCTGGTCCAGGCGGCCGGAGACGGCCATGCACGTGTCCTGCTCGAAGCAGTACTCGCACTTCGCGTCGGCCTCGTACCCTGTCGGGACGCCGCTGTCGTGTTCCATCGCCGCCAGCGCGTTGCGCTCGCGGAGGACGAACTCCAGCAGGCCAGACCCGATGGAGAAGTCCTTCGCGGGCGAGAGGTCGCCGGACTCCTCGGTGCGCTCGACTGCCGCGTTCTTCGTATAGAGGAGCGTTCCGGTGTCCGGCGGCGTCCCGCGCCGCTCGCCGAGGATGAGGGCGTAGCAGGCCGCCTGCACCTTGTCGTGGAAGCGCGGGTCGCGACGGGTGTTCTTCCCCGTCTTGAGTTCGACGGGCATGCCCCGGCGCACAGCGTCCGCTCGTCCCTTCAGCCCGTAGCGCTCGCTGACCAGCGTCTGCTCGGAGCGCCAGTCGTCGCCGCCGGTGAGCGTCCCCTGGTTCAGCCACCCCTGGATGGCCGACGCGTGCTGGCGGACCGTCTCCCGCATCGAATCGGGGTCGGCACCCAGGAGACCGAGGTCCAGCCCCGCCTCCTCGACGCGTGCCTCGACGGCCTCCTCCAGGTCACGGCCGCGCAGGAGGTCGCCGAACACCTCGTGGACGATGGTCCCCTTCACGACCGGTTCGGCCATCGGCGTGCCGCCGATTTTGTTCAGGTAGTACATGCGGGGACACTGCACCCACTGGCGCACGTCGGTCACGTCGACGAGGAAGTCCGGTTCGACGACGACCATCGTGTCCTCGCCGGTGGTGTACTGCGTCTCGCCGCGGTACTCCCGCTCCTCGGCGTCGTAGACGGCCAGTTCCATCCCCGGGTCGGTGTACTCGGCCGTCTCGGTCCACTTGCCCCACAGCGTCACTGTCGTCGGGTCGCCCCGGCCCCGGTCCGGTCTGACGGTCAGTTCCACCAGGTCGCGCTCGCCGTACTGCGTGTCGACGGTCCGTGGGTCCTCTACCTCGGTGACGACGCCGCGAATGTTCACGGAAACGGGCAGGACCGGCGGCGGAAAAACGCTTCCGGTCGTGGTGGTGCTGGCTCGATTCCGGCACAACCGGGAAGTATTTTCACCTACAGTCCGTGGTGGCAGACATGCGCGTCCGCGACTGGCAGGACATCATGGACGACGTCGTGGAGAGCAACGCCGACCCGGAGGGCTGGCGCGCGGTCGGCGGTGACCGCACCAGCGGCATCGGGGAGGACCTCTTCATCGGGCACCCCAGCGCCGGCGTCTTCCAACTCAAGACGTACGCGAAGAACCCCTACGACGTCGAGGGCGTCGGTGCTCGCGTGGCACGGAAGATCGACGACGAACTCGACCCGCTCTTTCCGGGACAGGAGGACGCCCCCGGCCACTTCGGCGTCCAGCAACCGCCAGAGGACGAAGACGAGGCCGAAGCGGCGGTCAAGAACCTCAAGACCGTCGTCGAGACCCACGCGGACGCACCGACCACGCCCCAGGCGCTGTTCGACGACATCATGGACGCCCTCGACAGTCCGGCCTACGGTCCCATGGACTTCGAGAACTACGACCGCCCGGACAGCCTCGACGAACTGACCGACACCTTCGACGAGGCCGAAGACTTGCTCGACGCAGAGCTCGAAGACACCATCGACGAGTCCGTGCGGCGAGGGTTCCAGTGATGGGGGCCGGCGACGTCGTCGACGCGTACTACGACTCGCTGCGCGCCGGTGATCCCCTCGCCCCCTACTTCAGCGACGCCGGAACCACCGTCAAGTTCGGCATCTCCGAGTCGCTGTGGGGCGGGACGGACGTCGCGACGGCGTTGCAGGCTCAGACCGAGCGGACCGCCGACTGGACCGTCGAGAGCCGCAACCTGACCGTCGACCGGCAGGGCGAGACCGCGTGGTTCGCCGACGACGTCTTCATGGCGTGGACGGACACCGAGCGGCGAATCCGCTACGAGTTCGACACCCGCTGGAGCGGGACGCTGGTGCGGGGAGAGGGAGACGACCAGACAGGGACCGACGGGTGGCAGTTCGTCGGCATGCACGTCAGTACCGCTGGTGACCTCTGATGGTGGGAGGCGTCTCCGAGGAGGAGCGAAGCAGTTTCGCGCGGCGCGCCAAAATCGGGTTCGTGCTCCTGGTGGGCCTCTCCGGCGGCCTCATCACGCTGCAGGCCGACGCTGGCGCGTTCTGGTTCCTGGTGGCGACCGGCATCGGGATGGCCGTCGGTGTGGTACTGGTCTGGATAACGTTCCCCGACAGGCAGGAGCTTCGACAGAGCCCGGGGTCGAACGACTCTCGCCGCCGCGGACGCCGGTAGCTCCCTTCAGGAGAGGCGCTTGGAGACGTACGGACCGTCCTGGCGGTACCCGAGCTTCTCGCGGTAGTACTCGCGGACGCCGATGCCGCTGAGAATGGCCAGCTTGTCGTAGCCGGCGTCGGCGGCCAGTTCCTCTGCGGTCTCGACCAGCCGTCGGCCGTACCCCTGGTGTTGCTGCTGGGAGACGCCCGCGCTCGCCGTCCCGCCGCCGACTCCCACCTCGCTGCCGTAGACGTGCAGTTCCCTGACGACGGCCGCGTCGGCGAGTTCGTGCCGTACTGGTTCGTTCGGGAACCGGAGCCGACAGAAGCCGACGAGGAGGTCCTTCTCGCGGTCCTCGAAGCTGACGAAGTGTTCGGTGCCGCCGGCCACCTCGTACTCGGTCACGTCCAGCGTCACGTCCTCCGGCTCCTCGTCGTTGTGCCCGACCTCCCGACAGCGGATGCAGTCGCAGGTCCAGCCGTGTTCGTCCATCCGCTGGCGGGCGAGCTGGCGAAGGTTCGACTTCCAGACGCCGCCCTCGATGAAGTCCGCGGGGATGTCCCGCTGGACGCGCTGGAGGCGGGTGTACTCCGGAATCATCGACTTGATTTCGGCGACCAGTTCGGCCGCCTCGTCGTTGGAGAGCGGGTCGAACTCCCCTTCGTGCCACCAGTCGTAGACGGCCGTCCCCTCGACGACCAGCGTCGGGTAAATCTTCAGGAAGTCCGGCCGCCACTCTGGCCGCTCGAAGATGCGGCGGAAGTCTTCGAGGCACATCTCCTTCGACATCCCGGGCTGGCCGGGCATCATGTGGAAGCCGACCTTGAAGCCGGCGTCGCGCAGCCGCCGGTTGGCGTCGATGGAGTCCTGGGTGCCGTGCCCGCGGTGCATCTCGCGGTTGATGCGCTCGAAGGTCGTCTGCACGCCCACCTCGACTTTCGTCCCGCCGAGGTCGAGCATCCGGTCTATCTGCTCGGGGTCGCACCAGTCGGGCTTGGTCTCGAACGTCGTCGCGATGTTGCGCACGTCCGCCGTCTCGTTCTCCGCGATGACGTCCTCGACGTAGCGGAAGTCGTAGTCGTCCGGGTCCTGCGCAAAGGTCTCGCCCTCCGCCGGCTGGGGCTCGGCGTCGACGTCGTAGTCGTTCATCGCTTCGAGCGCCCGCTTGACGAACCACTCCTGGTAGTCGTGGCTCCGCGCGGTCATCGTCCCGCCCATCAGGATGAGTTCGGCCTTGTCGACGGGATGGCCGATTTCCCGGAGCTGGTGCAGGCGCAGCGTCACCTGCCCGTACGGGTCGTAGTCGTTTTGCTTCCCGCGGGCGGCGGCGGGTTCGTGGCCGGTGTAGCTCTGTGCGCTGGAGAACTCGGAGTCGGGGCCGCCCGGACAGTACAGACACTTGCCGTGGGGACACCGCTCGGGCGAGGTCATGATGGCGATGGGCGAGACGCCCGACGCCGTCCGGACGGGTTTGCGCCGCAGCACCTCCTCCAGTTCGTCGCGGCGCTCCTGCGGGGCGAAATCCAGCAGTTCGGAGTTCTGTGGGACCTTCGGCGCGGAGTAGTCCCCACAGACTTCCTTCTTCTTGGCTTCGAGGTTGTCGCGGTCGATTTCGCCGTCGAGAATCCGGTCGACCAGTTCCGCGCACACCTGCTCGAAGGTATCCGATTCCGCCGGCGCGTCCGTACTCATCGGTTGGCCTAGCTCCCCGCTTTGGCCGAATAAGCGTGTCGCTTCGGGGGGTCACTCGCTGACGCCACCCGCGGGGTCCGGAGCGACCCGCGGCGACTCGATTCCCCGCCGACTGAACTCCTCGAACACGCGGTCGGTCACGTCTGTCTTGAACCGGAGTTCGTTTCGCAGGTCGTTGACGTATGCCTTCCCCGTTATCGTCCGGTAGTGGAGGTCGTCCGCCAGGTGGACTTCGACGGGGTACTCCTCGGTGATGTAGACGTACTGTGACGAAACGAGTGCGTCCTCGACTATCTCTCGGGCCTCGCGGGCGTTGGACTCGGGGTCGATGTAGAACTCGACGGTGACGAGCATCTCCGCCTGCCCGGCGTTGGCGTTGGCGACGGCCTCGTTGAAGAAGAGGTAGTTCGGGACAGAAACGAGCGTGTCGTTCGGCGTCAGCACCTGCGTCGAGCGGATGCCGATGTTGGTCACTTCGCCGTAGTACTCCCCGATCTGCACTTTGTCGCCTATCTGATAGGGCTGTTCCGCGACCAGCACGAGACCGCCGACGACGTCCGCCAGGAGGTCCTTCAGTCCGAGTCCCAGCGCCGCACCGAGTAGACTTGAGAAGGCCAGAATCTGCGTCGACGTGAGCTCGAACAGCAGTGAGAGGACGACGTAGACCGCGCTGCCGTAGACGATGAACTTCAACAGCGGGATGAGTAGCGTGATGCGAAAGCGGTTGGCGAGATAGCGGTCTGCCAGGGCCGTCAGCCCGGTGCTGAGACCTCTGCCGACGAGATAGGCCGCGACGAGGATGATGGCGGAGTTGAGCAGCATCGCCAGGTCGATGCCCAGCGAGTCCTTCACGCTCGACGCGTTGCCCACTTGCAACGCGACGGTCCCCGCGGTCACCATATCAGTTGCCTCCCGCGGAGGTGTTCGACGGTGGTGTGGAGCCGTTCGGGAACTAGCCTCACGGTCCCCTCGTCGATTTCGACGACACCCTGGTTCGCCAGCGTGCCCAGTGAGCGCTGGACCGGGACGTTCACGACGATGTCCTGCAGCGTCTCGACCGCTACGCTCCCCTTCGCGAGCACCAGTTCCAGCAGGAACGCCTCGTCGTCGTCGACGTCGAGTGTCCCTGCCACCTCCTCGACGGAGGCGGGGGCTATCTCACCGTCGCGGACCGACCGCTCCCAGAGTCGCCCGGCGACGCCCGGATTCCCGTCGGAGAGGTAGGTCAGTTTCTGGAAGACGACTGCTTCGACGTCGCCTACCTCCCCGCTATTGGACCGCGAGGTGATGTACTCCATGTTCAGTTCGGGAACCGGCAGGCCCACCGAGCGGGAGCCGAGCGACACCGTCGCCCGGTCGAAGCCGATGGACTTCACCCGGCCGTCGGCGCCTGTCTGGACGAACGCCGGCAGGTCGGGGCCAAAGTGGTTCGTGAGCAGTTCCGTTATCGCCGTCGAATCCAGCGTCGGAATCTCTACCTTCCGGGGGAAGGTGTGTTCCACGTCACGTATCTGTCTGAGATACTCCCAGGCGTAGAAGTTCCAGGCCGTCACGAAGAGCGCGTCCCGCTCGACGACTTCGGCGAGGAACTCGTCCAGGACGTCGTACCCGCCTATCTGTCTGGTGTAGAGATAGTGACAGCCGTCGACGATGACGACCTCGGCGTTCGGAAAGGAGAGTGTTCCGCGCTCGGAGACCACGCTGTCGTAACTGACCCGCTGTGACGCCGCACCGAAGGCTTCGTCGGCGTACTTTAGCAGCACCTCGCGGCCGGCGAACGGTTCCCCGACCACGGCGACGTTCGAAACTGTGCCGTCCAGGTGGGCAGCGATAGCGCCGTCGATGGCGTCGAACAGCCCCTCTAGCCCCGCCGCCCGGAGGTCACCCTCGGATAGCTCCAGTGCAGGTCACCCGTGCAGAGACAGCACGACGACGATGTGTAAAGTTTCCGGTGGTTACAGGTGGTCGCCGAGCGCCGCGAGCAGCGTGTCCCGGGCCGTCGCGCGCTCGCCGGCCAGGTACTCGATGCGACCCTCGCGTGCGCCGCGGGCGTCCAGGCCCGCCTCGGGTGCCTCGGCCCGTGCGTCCTCGACCACGGCGCGGACGTCGACGTCGGCGTCGGTCCGGACGTACGCCTCGTCGGTGTCGAAGCCGACGACTGCGGCGGCCTCGTCGCGGTGGTCGCGGTAGAGAGCGTCCAGCAGGAGGTCCGTTGGCGGGAACTCGTACTGGTGGGTGTAGCTGTCGGTGTCCAGCACCAGCACGGTCTCGCCGTCGACCGTGCGGTTCTCGATGTTCGCCGTCGCCGTCTCCAGTTCCGTGTTCATCTTCGCCCGGAACTGCTCGCTGATGTGCTCGGCCAGGGCGGGGACGTCCTCGCCGGTCTCGGCGAACAGCAGGTCGATGATGAGTTCGCGCTTGTCCTCGTACGACTGGTAGTACGCCTCCAGCGCGATCGCCTCGCGAATCTCGCGGACGTCGTCCGCGTCGTGGCCTGCCTCGGCCGCGATGTCCGCGTACCCCTCGGGCGTGTTCTCCCAGAAACTCACCGCGGGGAGGTGTCGCAGGTCGCCGCGGACGTCGCCGTTGACGTGAGCGGCGATGTTGGCCGCGAGCGCCGTCGCCGTCGTCCCCGGCGCGTCCGCCAGCGACGGTGCGACGAGAGCGTCGACCTCGGATTCTATCTCCTCGTCGACGACCCGCTCGTCGACGACGACGCGGCGCGCGCCGTAGACGTCGAGCAGTTCGAGGCCGTCCAGCGACTCGGTCGTGCCAGCCGCGGCCACGAAGACGAAAAGCGGCAGTTTCTCGCCGTGGCGCTGCCGGTTCGAGAGCATCCCCGTCACGTCGCCGGTGGCGTCGTCCATGTCGTAGACCGACCCTTCCAGCGGGCGGCGGTCGAAGTAGTGGTACTCCGCGTCCGCGTTCTGGTGCTCCTCGCGGACCAGCGGGAGCGTCGCGCGCTCGATGGCGACGCCGGCGACGTAGCCGTCGGCGGTGGCGCTGTGGCGGACGACGACCGGGCGTCCCTCCAGGACGGCCCGTCGAATCGCCGTCGCGGCATCGCGAATCGGTTCGGTGACGGCCTCGACCGCCGGGTCCTCGGCCAGCGGCTCGACGGCGTCCGGCCGGGCGCGCTTGACCATCGCGTCCTCCATGCGCTCGGTGACCGCGTCGCGCTCGTCGTCTTCGAGGACGACCAGCGCCTCCGTCTCGACCTGCAGTTCGCCGCGTCGTTTCTCGACTTCGCCCTCGATGCGGACGATGTCCTCCTCGGACACCTCGGGGTAGGCACGGACGCCGGCCTCCTTGAATGCCGCACAGTCGACCGTACTCGTCTCGTCGCGGACCTCGAACACCGTCGGGCCGCTGGTCTGGCGCGCGGTGACGACCTCACCCTCGATGCGGACGACGTCACCGATGTAGCCGTCCAGTTCGGCGATGGTGACCTGCGGCGTTTCCTCCTGCTCGTCGGTCTGCTGCGGTGCCGCCTCCTCAGCGGCGCTCGCGTTTCCCGTGTCGGCCTCCGGTTCCTCGTGCGGTTCGGAGGACTCGTCGGCCTGTTCGGTCCCGGCCTCGTCTCGCGCGCTCGAACTCGTCGTGTCGGCCGCCGACGTCCGGACGGGACCGTCTTCTTCCGTCTCCGCTGTCTGTTCTTTGAGCTGTGCGCCGTCCTGGTCGGGGTCGTCGATGAGCGTGCCGCGGAACTCGGATTCGTCCTGGCGAATCGACCAGCCGAGGTCGACGTTGCCGTTGTCCCGGACGTTCTGTACCTGCACGAAGACGGTGTCGCCGGCGTCCCAGTCGAGGCTCTCCAGCCGCTGGTCCAGTTCGCTCTTGTGGAGCAGACCGGTGACGCTGTCGCCGATGTCGACGAAGACGCCGAACTCGGCGAAGCCGTCGACCGACCCGCGGTAGTAGCGGCCCGGCGACAACTGGCCGGGCTGATTCCCGCGGAACTCGAAGACGACGTCTTCCTCATGCAACTCACAGATGCGACCATCGACAGACGTGCCGCAGATGATACACGAACCCATTGCCAGGTGAAAACGGCCCCGCCCTAAAACGGTTGTCGAAACGCGTCCGCCGGAACACCGTCAAAAACCGCCGCTCACTCGAAGAGGTCGCTCTCCTCGCGCACCATCTCGATGCCGCGAGCGACCTCCTCGACTTCCTCGGGGAACAGCGCCACCTCCACCTCGTTCCCGGTGTCGTCCTCGAAGGCCAGTTTCACCCGCTCGTCACCGAAGGTGCGGACCTCCACGCCCTCGACGTCGTAGAGTTTCACCGTCGCCGACTTGTTCGAGGCACCGACGTGCTTGACTGCGCCGTCCTTGAGTTCGAACATGAACTTGCCGAGGTCCAGGTTCAGCATGGTCGGGAGTGCGCACGCTGCCGGCAAAAGCGCTCCTGTCGCGGACGGCGGCCGCTCCCCGAACTACCCGGCGACCAGTGCGGCGGCCGTCTGCAGGTCGGCGACCACGCCGAACCCGTACCCGACCAGCAACAGGACCGGCACGCCGGCCACGCCCACCGCCCGCGGCAGCGAGATGTCGTGGACGACGGCCATCCCGAGCACCATCAGGCCCAGGCTCCAGAGGCCGACGGCGGCCTGGAGCCAGATGCTGGGCACCCCAAGCAGCGCCAGCGGCGCGAGCGCGTAGCAGATGACCTGGACCGTCTCGCTGACGCCGGCGCGCTCCTCGACGGTCCCGATGAGGACCACGGTCTGGAGGGCGGCCGTCAGGTGGATGCCGGCTGGCATGACCAGGACGACTGTCGCCAGCAGCCACAGCGCCGCGGAGGCGAGTGGCTGGCCCGCGACGACCGGATAGGCGCCGGAGACGGTGGCGATGCGCGTCAGTTCCGCCACGAAGACGACGACGGCCGCGAACGTCAGCCCCGGTGCCTGGTCGCCCGGTGCAATCCGGCGAGCGAAGAACTGCCGGGGCCGGACGAGTACCTCGACCCACGCCAGCCCGAGCGCGACAGGGCCGCGGTCACGTCCCTGGCCCGTATTCTCGACCCACTGCGTCACGGTCTTCGATTGGGTCCGCGGGGGCTTGACGGTTGTGACACGGGCCGGCCGTGTGTCAGTCCCGCGCGCCGCGGCTCAGTCGCCCGCACCGACGTTCTCCTCGCTCTCGAAACAAGCGGGGTCGGGCTGGATGTCGCTGTACTCGACTGCCCGGCGACCGAGGACGGCGACGCGTTCTGCGAGGTCCGCGTCGACGAAGGAGCCGTCCTCGAACTTCCCGCTCGCCCGGGGCACGGCGGCCTGGTAGGGCAGCACCCACGCGTCGAGCGCCCGACAGACCGACCGGAGGTGCTCCAGCGCAGTGATGGGGAAACTCCCGCCAGCGACGCCCAGTAGCCCGACTGTGACGTTCTCGAACTCGTCGAACCCGCAGTAATCGAGCGCGTTCTTCAGCGGCGCGGCGTAGGAACCGTGGTACATCGGGGTGCCGAGGATGACGGCGTCTGCTTCGCGGACCTGCTCGCGGAGTCGATTCGCGTCGCCGGCGTCCTCGTCGTCCGGGTCGAACACCGGCAGGTCGAACTCCCTGAGGTCGATGAGTTCTGTCGCGGCTCCGCGTTCCTCGGCGGCATCGAGGGCGTGACGCAACGCCGTGCGCGTGTAGCTTCCGTCCCTGAGACTCCCGCAGATGGCGACGACAGTCGGTGGTGTCATAGCGGCCGTAGGTCGCGGACCGTCTTTAGAGACCGGGGTGGGGCCGTCAGCGGACGACGGTCACCGGCACCGACGCGCGCTGGACGACAGTCTGTGCCACGCTGCCGAGGAGGACCCGCGAGACGCCCGAGCGGCCGTGGGAGCCCATGACCACGACGTCGACGTCGTGGTCGGCCGCGTAGTCGACGATGCTCCGTGCGGGTTTGCCGTAGACCGTGTCCGTCTCGACGCCCCCGGGGTGGTCGGCGGCCTGCTCGCGCGCGTCGGCCAGCAGGTCGTCGGCCCGCTGTTCTGCCCGGGCGTGCAGCGTCTCGGAACCCAGCAGCACCTCGCTGCTGTAGCTCTCCTCGACGTAGTCGATGACGTGCAACACGGTGATACGGGCGTTCCCGTGAACTTCCATCGCGTACTGGAGCGCCGCCCGCGCCTGTGGCGAGCCGTCGGTGGGGATGAGCACGTGGTCGACCATACGTGTACCGAGGGCGGCCAGCGAGTAATACTGCGCCCCGTCAGGCGAGCACGAGCGGCACGGCAAGGAGGAGGACCGGGGTCGCAGCCAGCACGACCAGGAAGGCAGCGAACACCCGACGGTCCGCGAGCACCCGGTCGTCGACGGCGCTGATGGCACGCGCGTACGGGCGATGGAAGACGAGTGCGACGAGCGTCACGAGCGCGGCGGTCCCGAGGACGAGCAACACGGTGGCGGTCCCGACGGCCGTTTCGAGTACGACTGCGACGACGAGCGTGTCGAACAGCGTCCCGAGATTCGCCCCGAGGACGTACGGGATGAGTTCGTCCCGCTCGACGTACCCGCGGTTGTACAGCGGGACGATGACGCCCAGCGAGAAAGCGACGCTCGTGGTCACCGTCGTTATCAGGACGCCGAAGGCGAAGGAGAGCCAGGTCCGACGGAACCGCCTGAACAGGTGGTCCCGGAGCGCGCTCGTGTCGACGCTCTCCAGCACGCGGTCGAAGAGGCTGAGGCTCCCGAACAGGAGCGCCACTGCCAGCCCGAACGTCGGCAGCGGTCCGAGTGCGGCGGTCACGGCACCGACCACGGGGTCGAACACGGACAGCGGCCGGAGAGCGACGGTCCACTCGCCGGTCACCTCCAGCGCCGGCCCCGCCAGCGACGGGAAGGCGAGATAGCCGACCGCGAGTGCCGGCACGTAGATAGAGTGGGTCAGCAGGAAGGTGAGCACGCCCATGCTGACGGCCTCCTGCAGGGAGTAGCGGTCCTTCTGGAAGTAATCCAGCGCACCGATGAAGAGGACGATTGCCGCCCCGCCGAGGCGGGAGCCGACGACCATCAGGAACAGTGACTCGGCCGTCAGGAGGCCGGCGTCGAACAGTGAGAGCGCGAGCGCGGCGACGACGGACCCGTTCGCGAGCACGTACGACGCGAGCCAGCTCAGTCCGAGCGCGGAACTCCCGTCGACGACCAGGCGGGTGAGCAACCCGCGGAGCGTCGGTTCGGCAGCCGCTGTCGCCGCCCCGAGCAGTTGCACGGCGAACAGGAACAGCACCACCGTCCCGGCGGCCACACCGCCGAGCCAGAGCGACGTCGGGACTGCGTCGAGCGACGGCCAGGCCCTGCTCACGCGTCTCGCCTCCCCCCTCGGGACCGCGCAGGCGTCACTGTCGAGTCACCCTACGTCATACTCCGGCGGCCCGAGTGAAAGTGCTAGTGTCGCCGCATCGCGTGACTGGCATCGGTGGACCCACAGGCCGCTGTCAGCGGCGGGCGGTTTCTTGTTCGCCGCGACCGCAGTAGGGGACGAGGGCCGCGCAGTCGCCCGGTCCCAGTGTCAGCATGACGGTCACCGGTCTCTGCCAGATTTGCGAGGGAGCGCCCGCGGAGTACCAGTGTGCACGCTGTGGTGCGCTCGTCTGCCCCACCCACTACGCCCGTGAGCGCGGCCTCTGTACCGAGTGTGCCAAAGACTGAGCCGCGGGAGTCACCGCCCCCAGGGGTCGGTCATCGACGCCGTCTCGGTCCCCGCGGTCCCGCGGGCCTGCATGATGTTGAACGCCCGCATGAGGTCGGTCCGCGAGACGAGGCCGACGACATCGCCGGCCTCGTCGACGACCGGCAGCCGACCGATGCCGGTCTGTTGCATCTGCTGGAAGGCCGTCATCGCCTCCGCGTCGGCCAGTATGGTCTCGACAGTCGTCGTCATCACGTCCTCGACACGGTAGGCGTCGCGCTCGACCGGGTCTATGTCCGAGGCGTCGTCGAGGGTCACCATCCCGACGAGGTTCCCGTCGTCGACGACGGGGTAGCCGACGTGGCGCTCGCGCATCATCCGGTCCAGCAGGTCCGCGACGCTGGTGTCGCTGGTCACCGTCTGGAGGTTGCCGCGGGACGTCATCACGTCGCCGACGCGGACGCCCTCGAAGGACGCCTTCAGCGTGGTCTGCTGTGCCTCGCTGGAGGCGGCGATGTAGATGAAGAAGGCGAGCAGGATGAGAAACCAGTTGAAAAAGAGGCCGAAGATACCCATCAGGAACGCGAACAGCTTCCCGACTTCCGCGGCCAGCTGAGTCGCCTGCGCGTGCGACCGGGACCGGGCGAGCAGCGCACGGAGTATGCGACCGCCGTCCATCGGGAACGCTGGCAGGAGGTTGAAGACGGCGAGGACGACGTTGAGGATGGTGAGGTAGCCGAAGACGAACCGCAGCGGCGTGGCCGACGCTGGGAGCAGGACGAACGCGGCGTAGGAGCCCATACCGACGAGCACGCTCACCACCGGGCCGGCGATCGATATCCAGAACTCGTGTCGCCAGTCCTCCGGGAACTCCGCGAAACTCGCCATCCCGCCGAGCAGCCAGAGCGTGATGGAGTCGATGGCGTAGCCGTAGCGCATCGCGACCAGCGAGTGGCCGAACTCGTGGAGCAACACGCCGACGAACAGCCCCGTCGCCGAGGCGAACCCGAGTATCCACGGCAGCGAGCCGTCCGTCACCGCCGACTCGGACAGGCTCGTACCGAACACCTGGTTTATGACCAGGACGAGCTGGTCGATGTCGATGGCGATGAACACTGCAAACAGCGGGAGGATGAGCAGGAACGACCAGTTGAGTTTGATCGGGATGCCGAAAGCAGAGCCGACCCGAATCCCTCGCATAGTAGCCACTTCGTCGCCTGGGACCGTAAATGCAGGCAGTCCTCGGCCGTCGGCCGCCCGGACGAACGGCAATCCCATGGGTATACCAAGGTGGGTGTCAAATGGGGCCCTATGTCGGACACGGCACGAACTGCAATCCTCGGTGGGACGTTCACACCCATCCACAACGGGCACCGCGCCCTCCTGCACACCGCGTTCCAGGCTGCCACCCACGGCCACGACGGCGACGGGCACGTCATCGTTGGACTGACGGCGACCGACCTCGCCAAGGAGACCCGGAGCGACCCGTCACATTCCACTCTCCTCGGCCCATACGAGAAGCGCCACGACACGCTGGACGCCGAACTTGGCCGTGTCAGCGACGCCTACGACGCGACGTACGACATCATCAAGCTGACCAACACGCACGGCCCCGCGGCGACGCGCTCGGACATCGACGCGCTCGTCGTCTCGCCGGAGGCCAAGGCCCAGAAGCGCGCCCACGAACTCAACGAGCGCCGCGTCGAAGACGGGCTCCACCCGCTGGAGGTCCACACTGCCCCCTTCGTCATCGCCGAGGACGGCACGCGCATCAGCAGCACGCGCATCAGGAACGGGGAAATCGACGCGGACGGGCAACTTCTCGACGGGCAGGACTGACGCCGGTCTGTCCCTTCTCCGCCTCGCTCCCTCTCTGCTTCCCGGCCACGCTCACTTCTGCAGACGGGCGGCCGGTTGGTCGCCGCCGCGGTCGACATCCACCAGCCCGTCGGCTGCAAGGTCCTCCAGCAGCCCCAGGAGCCACTCTCGGCCGTATTCGCCGTCAGGGGCGTAGTCGACGCGAACCCGCGGCCCGAGGTCGTCCAGCGCCAGTTCATCGTACTCCTTCAGCGCCGCGACGACGCGCCCCCGCATCTGCCGTCTGCTCCCCTCGAAGGTCGGTTGCATCGGCACGTCAGGTGCGGTGAAATCGCCCGTCCCGTAGGCGTGACACCACTCCCGCCAGGGACACCCTGCCTCGTCACACCGGGGCGTCTTCTCGCAGGCGACGCCGCCCAGTTCCATGATGGCGTTGTTCCAGACTCGCGACTCGCCGTCGGGCATCAGTTCCCGCGCGGCCGTCTCGAACGCCGCGTCGTCGTCCGGGACGTCGAAGGCGCGGTAGAGGACTCGCTTGACGTTGGTGTCGACCACGGCGTCCCCGTTGTCGAACGCGAAACTGGCGACGGCGTTGGCGGTGTAGGGGCCGACACCCATCAGTTCGGAGAGGCCGTCGGGGTCGGTCGGGAACTCGCCGTCGAACTCGGTCTCGACCTGTCGGGCGGCCTCGTGGAGGTACTTCGCGCGGTTGTTGTAGCCGAGGCTGTGGTCGGTCCAGAACCCCACCACCTCGCTGCGGTCGGCGTCGCCCAGGGCCGCGGCGGTCGGCCACCGGTCGAGAAACGCCTCCCAGGCGTCGACGACGCGGCCGAGTTGGGTCTGCTGGCTCATGACCTCCGAGACCAGAATCTCGTAGGGGTCGGTGGTCTCCCGCCAGGGGAACGACCGGTGGTCGGCCTCGTACCACCCCACCAGCGCCTCCCGGACCGCGTCGACGGGGAGGCTCCCGAACGTGTCGGCGTCCGTCTCGTCCATCAGGCGTGTCCTGGGGCCGGTCGGCTTTGTGCGTGGCGGTCCGCGTGTTACCCGGCGTCGCCGCGCTGGAGTCTGACGTGTGCGCTCGTCGCGTCACCGACCTCGAAGGACAGGTCGCTACCGGCGTGACCCGAGGTCCGTGATACCTGCGGTCACCCGAAGGAGAGGACGATAGCGGCGAGCGCGTCGACCAGCGTCTCCCAGACGGAGAACCCCGTCGCGACGGACAGCAGGGTGTCGAGGCCGAAAAAGAGGAACAGGCCGGCGGCGACGAAGTGGGCCTTCCTGAGGTTGAGTTTGTGGGCGAACCGGTGGAAAAACAGCGCGTTCGCGAGGCTCACCGGGATGATGGCGAGCATCTCGCCGGCCCAGATGGCCGGCGTCGCGCCGTACTCCAGCGCCAGCGTGAAGGTGACGACCTGGGTCTTGTCGCCGAACTCGCCCACCGCCATCATCGAGAAGATGCCGACGAACGTGGCGACGGACTGCGGGAGTTCGAAGCCGCCGATGGAGTACTCGCGGTTGCCGGCGAACTCCGTGTACCCGCCGTCGGTCGTCGTCGCCGTTCCGCCCTCTGCCGGTGCCGACCGGTAGAGCATGACAGCGAACACGAGAAACAGCACGGCACTCACGAGAGTGAGGACGACACCCGGGAGCAGCCCCTGGATGGCGTCCCCGACGACGATTTCGAGGGCCGTCCACCCGGCGAAGGCCGTTCCCGCGGCCGCGACGACGACGAACGGGTTGAACCGCGTCGACAGTCCCGCGATGATGAACTGCACCTTCTCCCCCGGGAGCACCGCCAGCTGGGCGACGAAGGCGACCACCAGTATCTCGACGAATCCCGCCATCCGTTACACTCTCCCCTGGTTCAGCCTGCCCATTCTCGTCTCGAATTAGACGAGTCTAATTAATAAGTCCGACGATGGGAAACATATCTGCCAGCACCTCCGCCCGTGTCAGGCGGCGACGACTCAGCGTGGTCGGGCCACGACACCGAGGTGGTCGTCGTGGAACGGCTCCAATCGCGTGCTTGCGAGCACCTCGTAGCCCTCCCTGAGCTGGTCGCGCACGTCGTCGAAGACAGTCACGGGGTCGGCCGTGACGTCCTCGCTGCGTGCCTTCACCGCCAGCAGGAGTCGTCCGTCGTCGTGCAGGAACTGCCGGTTCGCCAGCGCGACCGTCGCCTGTCCCCGCGTCGCCACGTCCTGGACGATGGCGTCGACCGGCTCGACGACGTGGGCGTACGTCTCCGGTTTGCGGGCGTCCTTGAGCAGGGGGAACAGGTTCGGGCGGACCGCGGCCACGTCGAGGAGGTCACGCGCCGGCCGCGGCGCGAACTCCACCGCGTAGGTCGGGCCGGCGAAGTCCGCGACGTGACTCGCTGTCGTCCCCGCGGCGGCACCGAGGTACAGCACCGTCTCGTCACCGTCGAGCCCCGTGTCGAGGCCGTGTTCCAGCATCGCCCCGAGTTTCGACCGCCGCGGGTCCCACTCGCGCCACTCCCCGTCGGTCGCCTCCTCGGAGACCCGCTCGCCGCGCGTCGCCAGGACGGTCTGTCCGCCGATGTCCCGGCGCTGCACGCCAGCCGGGAGCGTCACTGCGAATCACGAGCGCGGATGCGCTCCATGCGGTCGGCCAGTTCCTCCGCCAGCGACGGCCGCAGGTCCCCGCTGTAGTGGTCGACCCGCGCCGCGATGCTGAGTTTCCCGGCGAGGGCGCGTGCCGCCGACCCGCGATTCGCTTTCGGCGTCGTCCGGACGTACTCGTGGGTGTAGATGACGCCGTGTTTCGGGGACGGCGCGCCGCCCTGCAGGTGTGCAAACAGCGCGTCCTCCGCCCCGAGCACCTGGAGCGTGCCCGAGGGTTTCTTCGCCAGCGGTTCCAGGCCACCAGCCAGCGCGATGAGGCGGGCCGCCAGGACGGGCCCCGCGAGTTCGGCGAGGTTCGGGGCGACCTGCGGCGTGGTGCGCTCGATGAAGCCCCTCAGTGCGTCGCCTTCGTCCGCCAGGTCGGCGACGCGTCGGGCCAGCGCCCGCAGTCGCTCGTCGGCCGGCGACTCCGGCGCTCGCTGTGCCAGTTCCCGGGCGTACTCGACGCCCGTCCCGGCGTCGTCGTACCGGCTACCGGCCCACTCGGCGACGCGCTCGGCCAGTTCGTTGGCCTGGCGGTCGCAGTCGTCCATCGCCCGAAGGGCGTGAATCAACTGCTGGTCGTCGCTGCGCTCTGCGTCCCTGACCGCCTCGCGCGTGGCGTGCATCGCGGCCGCGTGCAGGGTGTCGTAGTACTCCTCGGCGTTCGCGGCGAACCCGTCCTCGACGGCGCGGGACGGCCAGTCGGCGGGTCCGGAGGCAGAGCCGTCCCGTATCGCCGCGGCCGCCGCGTCGGTGTCGTCGGGGTCCACTCCGACGTACCAGCCCTCGTTCATACCCGCCGTACCGACTGCGTGGCGAAAAAGGTACGCTCTCGGTCGCTCCCGTGCCGAGTAAACAGTAAACTCCAGATATGTTCACTCGTTGAAGCGATATGTGCCTTTCGGTGGGTGCAACTTTTGTATCAGTGGCGTGTACGATGATGACATGGTACTTTCGGACGAGGAACCGGCGTGGCTGCGCGCCGAGCGGGAGTTCCAGGACGACCGGTTCCAGCGCGGCACGCTGCCAGAGCTGTTCGAGTGGAGCGCGGAGCACCATCTCGACAGCGACGCCCAGCTCTACAAAGGGGGAATCTACGACCGCACGATGACAGGGGTGATTCCCCGCGCCGAGGACGGGGAGTTCGCACCACTGAGCTACGGCGAGTTGCGCGACGTGGTCCGCCGGCTCGCAGCGGGCTTTCGGGACCTCGGACTGACCGCGGACGACCGCGTCGGCATCTTCGCGAACACCCGCATGGAGTGGGCACAGTCCGATCTGGGGCTGCTGGCCGCCGGCTGTGTCGTCACCACCGTCTACACGGAGTCCTCGCCCGAACAGGTCCGCTACCTGCTCGACGACCCCGGCGCGACCGCCGTCGTCGTGGAGAACGGGGAGTTACTGGAGCGAGTCCTCGAAGTCGAGGATGACCTCTCGCTTGAGGCAATCTTCCTCATGGACCACGTAGAGGGCTACGAGGACCGCGAGGACATCTACACGCTGGGGGACGTCTACGAGCGCGGTAACGAGGTCTTCGACGTCGACGCCTACCGGGAGTGGCTCGACGAGCGCGACCCCGACGACCTCGCGAGCCTCATCTACACCTCTGGGACGACCGGCCAGCCCAAGGGCGTCGAACTGACCCACTGGAACTTCCGCTCGAACGTTCACCAGACGCTCCGGCGTGTCGGCCCTCGCCCGGACCGAACCGGTGACGACCCGTGCATCGACGAGGAGACGACCAGCATCTCCTTCCTGCCGCTGGCGCACGTCTTCGAGCGTATGGCCGGACACTTCCTGATGCTCGGCTCCGGCGCGGCTATCGGGTACGTCGAGCACCCGGACACGATTTCCGAAGACATCAACAAGATACGCCCGACGACGGGTGCGAGCGTCCCGCGGGTCTACGAGCGCATCTTCGCCACGATGCGCGAGGAGGCCGGCGAGACGGGCCTGAAACGCTCTATCTTCGACTGGGCGCTAGACGTCGCCAGGGACTACCAGCGAGCGGACAGTCCCGGCCCGGTCCTGCGCGCGAAGCACGCCCTCGCCGACCGGCTGGTCTACAGCACGGTCAAGGACAACCTGGGCGGCCGCCTCAAGTTCATGGTCTCCGGCGGCGGCAGCCTCAGCGCCGACCTCTGCCGCGTGTTCAACGGCATGGGCATCAAAATCGTCGAGGGGTACGGCCTGACCGAGACCTCGCCCGTCATCTCCGTGAATCCGCTGGAGGACATCCGCCCGGGAACGCTCGGACCGCCCCTCGTCGGTCTCGACGTCGCCATCGACGAGTCCAAAGCCACCCCCGGCAACGTCGCCGAATCATCGGGAGCGGTCGGGGAACTGCTGGTCCGCGGGGACAGCGTCAGTCCCGGCTACTGGCACCGACAGGAGGAGACACAGGCGGCGTTCCTCCCCGAGTTGCCAGCGGGTGCGGTCGAGGTCCGCGCCGGCGAGGCGGACCCTGGCGACAACTGGTTTCGCACCGGCGACATCGTGGAGCGAAGCGACGACGACTTCCTCGTCTTCCACGAGCGAATCAAACAGTTGCTCGTGCTCTCGACCGGCAAGAACGTCGCGCCGGCCCCAATCGAGGAGCGCTTCGCGACGAACGACCGCGTGGACCAGGTGATGATACTCGGCGACGGCCGGAAGTTCGTCAGCGCACTGCTGGTGCCCAACTTCGAGCGCCTGAAGCGGTGGGCAGACCAGGAGGACGTCGACCTCCCGGCGGACCGCGAGGCGATGTGCGAGGACGACCGCGTGCGGGAGTGGGTCGGTGAGGCCGTCGCGGCGGTCAACGCCGACCTGGAGTCCGTCGAGACGGTCAAGAAGTTCGAACTCGTGCCCCGCGAGTGGACCGCCGAGAACGACATGCTCACGCCGTCGATGAAGAAGAAACGCCGGAACATCGAGGACGTCTACGCGGACCGCATCGAGGCGATGTACGCGGACGAGGAACCCGAAACGCCGACGACCAGCGACGACTGACGCTGGGCGCGCACCCGGCAGCGCCCTCAGACGACGACCTGGACGGTCCGCGTCCGGGGGCCGTCGCACTCCACGAACAGCACGGACTGCCAGGTGCCGAGCGCGAGCGACCCGTCCGCGACTGGAATCGTCTCGCTCGGGCCGACGAGCAGCGCCCGGACGTGCGAGTCCGCGTTGTCGTCGATTTCGTCGTGTGCCCAGCCCTCGTCGGGGACGAAGTCGGCGAGGGCGGTTTCGAAGTCCCCGAGCAGCCGCGACTCCGCCTCGTTGACGGCGATGCCGGCGGTCGTGTGCCGGACGAAGACGGTCGCGGTCCCGGTCGCGTCCGCCGGGACGGCGGCTTCCACGCGGTCGGTGATATCGACGACTACGAGGCGTTCGTCAGTCTGGACCGTGAACTCGCTCATACGGTAGCTCCGTCGGCCTGGTTAATCAACATCCGGTCCGATTCAGGCGCGCGTCGAGTTCCGTGTCGAGGGCCTCCTGCGAGGAGAGCGTCACGACGTCCACGTCGAAGGCGGACTGGTGGGCGGCGAAGGCCGCGAGCACGCTGTCGGGCGTCCGCTCGCCCACGAGGCGGAGTTCGCCGGCCAGTCCGAAGGGGACGAGCTGGCTGACCGTCTCGGCGATGACCGCGGCGGCCGTCGACGAGATGGCGGCGCAATCTGTCAGTTCCGTCACGACGACGAACGGCCGCCCGAGGTCCCTGGCCGCCAGCACCGCGGCCCTGCGGTGGCCGGACAGGTCTGCCGCCGTCACGTCGTCCTCGCAGACGAGGCGGATGAGCCCCCGGTCGGGGTCCGAACGCTGGGTGAACATACGTTCGTTTGGCTACCGACGGGTTAGCTTTCGGTACCTAACGTGTGTGAGAATCGGGAGCGGGTGGCGGTCTCAGGCCGTCCACTCGTCCGGTTTGGTGTCGTAGTCGATGTCCGTCGCGGCGAGGTGTTCGACCTCCTCCCAGTCGAGTTCGCGCTCGCTGAAGTCCATCCCGTCGAAGCTGATGAGGCGGCCGCGCTCGGTCGGTTCGGGTTCGCGGTCCCGCCGCCGGGCCACCTCGACGTCGTGCTCGTCGTACTCCTTGACGATGGTGCGGATGTTCACCGGGCGGCCCCACAGTTCGAACACCCGTTCCAGGGTGTCCTTGGCCTGCTCTATATCCAGACTGACGCCGTTGTACTGGTGGTCCAGCAGGAGTTCGTTGCGGTTCTCGTAGTTCCCGTCGGCGACGACGACCGTCGGCTTCCCGAAGTTGGTAAAGCGCAACATCAGCTTCTTCTTCACGTCGCGGTGGTCCGTGGACGTGACGCGGTAGTCGTTCGACGCGCGCATGTACTCGTAGGTGAAGTACTCGTTGGCGTCGACGAACTCCTGGGTGAGGAACTCGTCTAGGAAGGTCACGTCGTTGTGGCTCTCGCGGACCTCCCGCATCCGGTCCCAGCCGACCGTGTAGTCGACGTCTTCGAGCGCTTCCTCGACGCTCCCGTAGCGGGCGTCGTCGAACATGTACCGCGAGATGCGCTCCAGTTCCCCCTGGCTGATGTGGCCGAGGAAGCCCCGGTACTGGGGCTTGACCAGCGAGTAGTGTCGTTCCGCCATGCCCTCGTAGGTAAGTACCTTCCAGGGATACTCCGCGACGTCGAGGTCGCCGGCTTTCGCCCGCGCCAGCGCCTCGGCGTCGACGCGGGGGTCCTCCGGGTCTAACGCCTCCAGGTCGTCGGCGTCGATGGCGTCGACCATCGGGTCCGGTTCGAGCCGTTCGACCACGTCCCTGAAGTCGACGGTGTCGTGGAAGTTGCGCCAGGTCAACCCCTCGACGCGGAGCAGTAGTTCGGCGACGTGGCGGCGGTTCTCCGTGTTCTCGACGTACTCCCAGAGTTCGAGGCCGAGGCTGTAGGGGTTGAACCCGGGCGAGCCCAGAACCTGGCTCATGTGGTCGGCGTAGGTGACGAACTCGTCGGCGCCGGCGAAGTTCTCGTCGGCCATCATCAGCGACTCCCAGTAGGAGGCCCACCCCTCGTTCATCACCTTCGTCATCTTCTGGGGCGCGAAGTAGTACGCCTCCCGCCGGAGCATCTCTAAGATGTCCCGCTGCCAGTCGGTCATCTCGACGGCCTTGCCCGCGTCGTCGTCGTACTGCTTGCCGTGCTTGCGCAGGAAGCCGAGGACGTCCTTCCACGGCTCTGCGGGGAAGGAGACGGGCGCGTCGTCGTCGCGCTGTGCCTCCAGCCACTCGTCGTCGAACACCTGCCGGCGGACCTCCTCGGAGAGGTCGAGGTCCGACAGGTCCGCCTCGATGTCGGCCGCCTCGAACTCCGGCACCTCCTCGTCGAGGTCGATGGGTTCGTAGGGGCGGTGCTGGTTGACGTTGTCCTCCAGGCAGAGGACGTGGTCTATCCACCGCTCGACGTCCGCCCGGTCTATCTCCGGGTCCTGCATGTGCTCACGGATGGCGTCCGCGTGGCGGGCCAGCATCGCGGCCGCGTCCGGGTCGTCGGCGAACAGGCCGAACCACTCGTTGTTGTTGAAGAAGTCGGCGTGGGCCTCGACGTGGGTGATGACCGCCTTCTGGTCGGCCAGGCTGTTCGACACCTGCAGGAAGGCGTGCGAGGGGTTGTCGTTGTTGACGATTTCGAAGGCCTTCCCGCCGAGGAACTGGCCCTGCTTTTGCTGGCGGTCGTACTGCATCCCCCACCGCCAGTGGGGGTAGCGCTGCTGGAACCCGCCGTAGGCGATGAGTTCGTTCATCTCGTCGTAGTCGACGATCCAGTAGTTGACCGGGTACGGGTCCAGTCCCAGTTTCTCGGCGAGGTTGGAGGCCTCCTCGACGGCCTCCTCCAGTTTCTCCGCCTCGCGTTGCATCTCGAACTCGTCTCGCGTGGTCATGCTTCTGCCTCCGTGCTGAGAATCTCGTAGATGGCGCTGGTCACGTCCTCGGGGCTGGAGATGTACGCGACGGCGACGTCGCCTGCCTCACGGAAGTGCCGTTCGACCTCCTCGGCGTGGGTCGCGTTGATGGCGTTGCCCGAGGGCTGTGTCTCCACGTACGCGTGGAGGTTGGCGTCGATGCGCTCCATCAGCGGGATGACGTTCTCCTCGGTGTCGTTGCTGGAGTTCTCGCTGTCGCCCGCCGCGAAGACGTAGCGGTTCCACTCGCTCCAGGGGTACGCCTCGTCCAGGCGCTCCATCGCCAGTTCGTACGCCGAGGAGATGCGCGTCCCGCCGCCCGAGCGGATGCCGAAGAAGTCCTCGCGTTCGACCTCCCAGGCCTCCGCGTCGTGGGCGATGTAGACGAACTCGGCGTGGTCGTACTTGCCCTGGAGGTACCAGTCCAGCGGCGTGAACGTCCGCTCGACGAGTTCGCGCTTCTTCTGGCGCATACTCCCGGAGACGTCGCGGATGTTGACGACGACCACGTTCTTCTCGCGCTCCTTCTCGATTTCGGGGTAGCGGTAGCGCTCGTCCTCCCGGCGGAAGGGAATCTGGTCGACGCCCTCACGGCGGATGCGCTCGGCGGTGGACGTGCGCTCGACGCGCTCCTCCATCTCCTCGATGCTCTCGTACTCGGTGCGCTCGTCCCGGGGAATCTGGTCGTAGGCGTCCTCAAGCCAGGACCGGGAGACGGGGATGTTCTCGCCGCGGGCCCACTCGAAGACCGCGTCCGGGCCCCAGCCCTCGACTTTCAGCGCCTCGCGGACGAAGTCGCGGTCGAAGTCCATCGCGAGCTTTCGCTTCAGCCCCTGCTTGAACAGCCGCTCGAAGTCCAGCGTCGACGTCGGCCCGGACCGGGTGATGTCCGTGAAGTCGCCCTCGACTTCCTCGACGACCTTCTTGCCCTTCGGGTCCAGGTCCAGTCCCAGCTCCTCGTCGAGTTCCTGGGCGAACTCCTCGGGGTCCATCTCGTAGTACTCGTGTTCCCCGCCTTCCTCGCCCGGTTCGCCGTCCTCGTCGCCGTCGTCGGGCTGGGGCTGACCGACCTGGTCGCCCTCCTCGGCGTCGCCCTGGCCGACCCCGCCCATGTCGCGCTGGGCGTAGGCGAACTCCGGGAGGTCGACGATTTTGATGGGAATGCGGACGGAATCGGGACGGCTCTGGCCGAGGTCGCCGTACTGGATGAACTCCGCGAGGTCCTCGCGGCGCTCCTCGCCGACCTCCCGGTACCGCTCGATGTCGTCTTTCAGTCCCATTTGTAACTCACCTGGCTCATGACGTGGCGGCTGGTCAGCTCCGCCGACGCCTCGCTGTAGTCGTACATGTCCTGGAGGTTCTCTATCGTGGATTCCTTCAGCGCGGCCGTCTCGGTGCCGCCGGGCGGATTGTCCCACTGCCGGGGGTCGAAGTCCTCGAAGGTCCGGCGGACGTCCTCCCAGTCGTGGCTCCCGAGGACGGTCCTGATGACCGGTATCTCCTTGGGGTTGACGTCGCTGACGCGGAACTCGTCGTCGCGGTGGTGCCACGCGTGGCGGTTCAGCGCCGTGATTATCTTGTCCGTCCGGAAGTTGCGGACCTGTTCGTGGGGCTTGTCGCCCTCGTAGTCGTCCTCGGTAAAGCGGCCGAGGTGTTCCACCTCGAACACCTTCATCGCCAGCAGGTCCGGTTCCTCCAGCTCGCCGCGCTCGTTCTCTATCTTCTCGCCCTCGGCCCACGCGTAGACGTGCTCGACGTACTCCTCGACAGTCTCCTCGTCGACGCGCTTGTCTCGCATCATCGCGTCGAGCACGTCCTCCTCCTGCCGGGTGAAGATGTGATTTTTCACGGGGACGACCCGCTCCTCGAACTCCGCGGCCTCGGTGTTCGAGAACACGGGAGCGTCGGGCAGTCCGTCCGCCATCGCGTCCAGCACGTCGCGGGGCATGATGACGCCCTCGACGGGCAGGTCCTCGTGGAACCGGTCGGATTCGACGTGCAGCAGGTCCGCGATGGTGTCGCGGGTGTAGGTGACGGGGATGCCGTGGTCGCCGTCGGCCGCGTCGTCGTCGAAGTCGAACTCCTCGATTTCGATGCGCTCGTCGCCCTCCTGCAGGTACCCGCGGTCGAACAGCAGCGCCTTGTCCACCAGGTCCAGGCCACCGGGGACGTCGCTCTTGTCCAGGCGGCTGACGACGCTGTACAGCGCCGCCGCCTCGATGGTGTGGGGCGCGAGTTCGCGTTCGGTCACGGTCCCGCTGCTGTCGCGGACGCTGATGGAGAGCGGTTCGCGTATCCACTCCTCTATCTGGTCCCACGAGGCCGCGGTCCAGACCGACGTCTCGTTGGTCAGTTCCCGGCGCAGCAGTTCCGCCTCCAGCGACCGGTTGGTCAAATACCCGAAGCGGCGCTTGTCCAGCCGCCGCTTGAGTGCCTTCAGCGGGTCCTGGCCCTCGCGGTCGGCGTGCTGATTCAGTTGCGCCTCCAGGTCGGGGTTCGAGATGATGACCAGTTGCGTGTCGATGTCCATCCCGATGCCCTTGTCCAGTTTCACGCGGCCCTCGTCTGGCACGTTCAGGAGCTTCTGGAGCAGGTCGGCGTGCTGGGCGGCGTCCTCGACGACGGTCAGCAGGCCGTTGCCCTGCGAGAGGACGCCGTCGTAGGAGAACGCCTGCGGGTTCTTCCGGCCGCGGGAGTCAAGTTCCCGGAGCATGCCGGCCATCCACGAGCCCACCAGCCGCTCCTTGGGCTGGCCGTCGTCCTCGGAGTGGAGGACGCCGATGCCCTGCCCGATGTCGACCACGAAGTTCTTCACGCGGAGGTGCTGCGGGTCGGTCACCGCGGAGAACAGTTCCGTCTCGCCGTTGCGGCGGTACTGCTCTTCGAGGTGGTCGTACGCCTCGCGGCAGAACGGGTCCAGGTCGCCCTCGACGCGGACGGGGATGTGGTCGTCCAGGCGCTCGTTGAGTTGCGTCACGATGTCCCGGCGGACGCTGTCGGGGAACACCGTCAGCGGGTGCGACTGGACCGGACTCTCGTACCAGTCGTCCTCGTCGGGGACCGACTGGCCGCCGTAGGTCAGGCCGCCGGATTCGCCCGCACCGGCGACGTTCCACTCGACGGTGTACCGGCGGCCCCGCTCGGTCTTCGAGTACTCGCGGAGGCCGTTGATGAGACAGCGCTTGAGTTCGGATTTGCCCGTCGCAGTCGGGCCGTCGAGC
This sequence comes from Salinibaculum sp. SYNS191, assembly GCF_037338445.1. Classification (NCBI taxonomy): domain Archaea; kingdom Methanobacteriati; phylum Methanobacteriota; class Halobacteria; order Halobacteriales; family Haloarculaceae; genus Salinibaculum; species Salinibaculum marinum. The sequence continues at coordinate 272,588 of NZ_CP147838.1, read as the reverse complement.
CAGATTATCTTCTCCTCCTTGCCCCGGCCGGCCGCGATAGAGCGCAGGTCGTCGACGAAGTTGTTGAGCACGGCAGTGTTGCCGAGGATGGCGTGCTCGCCGTCGTTCCACGGGTCGTCGAAGAAACGGTAGCGCTCTTTCTCCTCGCCCTCCTCGATGACGGTGCGCGTGCCGGCGTCCTCGATGGCGTCGAGCAGGTACTTCGAGGCGTGAGCCGCGCGTTCGGGGTGGTCGAACAGCATCTCGACGTACTCGCCAAGGCTCATCGGGGCCGAGTAGGTCTCGTCGAGCGCCCGGTCCGCCGCGCCGATGAAGTCCTCGCCGCTCACGGTCTTAGTCCTCCATCTCGCTCTTTGCGACCTCGGCACCGGCGAACTCCAGCACCTCCTTGGCACCTTCCTCGGAGTACCCCTGCTCGATGAGCGCGTCTATCCACTGGTTGCGCTCGTCGTCGTCCATCTCGCCGCTGGAGACCAGCGCCGAGAAGTTGATGTTGTGTTTCTTGTCCTCCCAGAGCTTGCGTTCGAGCGCCCGGCGCAGGCGGTCGTTGTCCTGCGGGTCGAACGTCTCTCCCTCGCGGGCGCGCCGCGAGACCCAGTTCGCGACCTCCTGGCGGAAGTCGTCCTTGCGGTCCTCGGGCAGTTCGAGTTTCTCCTCGACAGACCGGAGGAACTGCTCGTCGGGTTCCTGCTCGCGGCCCGTAATCTCGTCCTCGACGGTGTCGTCGTCGATGTAGGCCATGACGTGGTCCATGTACTTCTCGCCCTGGCGCTGTATCTCGTCGATGTCGTATGCCAGCGCGTGGCGCACGTCCTCGATGGCCCGCTCCTTGTACTCCTCGCGCACCATCTCCAGGTAGCGGTAGTAGGTCTCGAACTCGTCCTCGGCGATGGAGCCGTGGTTCTCCAGGTTCTCCTCCAGGTGGTTGAAGGTGGTCAGCGGCGAGAGGAACTGCCGGCTGCGGTGCATCGAGTCCATGATGGCCTCGGCTATCTCGTCGCCGATGAACCGGGGCGAGACGCCGTCCATCCCCTCGCCGATGTCGGCCTTCTCGGCGGCCTCCTCGCGGAGTTTCTTGACGTCGACGTCCTCCGTCTCGTCGATTTCGCCGTTGTAGGCCTTGGCCTTCTGGACCATGTCGACCTTCGTCGCGTCCGGTTCCTCGATGCGGGTGAGGACGCCGAACAGGCCGGCCATCTCCAGGGTGTGGGGCTCGACCTTGATGTCCGGCAGGTCGGCGTTGCGCAGCATCTTCTCGTAGATGTGGGCCTCCTGTGAGTACTGGAGGACGTACGGGAAGTCGATGCGCTTGGTGCGGTCGTTGAACGCCTCCATCTTCTCGTCGCCCTTCTTGTCCCGGTACTCGGGCATGTTCGTCCGGCCGACGATGACCTGGTCGATGTCGATGCGGGGGTTGTTCTTCGGCTTGATGGTCTGCTCCTGCGTCGCGTGCAGGAAGTCGTAGAGGAATTCCCGCTGCAGTTTCAGCAGTTCCTCGCCGGAGAAGATGCCGCGGTTGGCGTTGCAGAACGCCCCCGAATAGTCGAACGCGCGGGGGTCCGACTCGCCGTAGACCGCGATCTTCGAGTAGTTGACGTCGCCGGTCAGTTCCGTCTCGTCCTGGTTCTTCTTGTCCTTCGGCTCGAAGGTCTCGATGCCCTCGCGGCGGTTCTCGTCGGCGACGAAGCGGATGACCTCGACGTGGTTCTCCAGCACCGCCTCCAGGTCGTCGTCGTAGTGACCCAGCAGTTTGTCCATGTAGAACTCGCTGGCGGGGTCCAGCGCCTGCTCGTTGCGGATGGTGTACGGGGCGTCGAGTTCCTCGTTGATTGCCTCGATGACCTTCTTGCGCTGTTTCAGCGGCAGGAGGACGAGCGGGTCCTGGTTCATCGGCGACCGGACGACGTCGTCGGCGGGGTCCTGGTCGGGGATGATGTCACAGAGGTTCGTCCAGCGGAAGGTGTACATCCGGCCCGCGTCGAGGCTCGTGTAGTCCTCGAAGTACCGGCGGACCTGGCGGTCGAAGTCGGACTTCCCGGAGCCGACCGGGCCCAGCAGCAGCTTGATTCGTTTCTCGGGACCCAGCCCGCGCGCGCCGGACTTGACCTTGTTGACGAACTCGTGCATCGCCTCGTGGATGACACGGCCGTAGAAGGTGTTCTCGCCGTCGTGCAGCGGGTCTTCCGAGGCGAGTTTGTACTCGACGACGCCCGCCTCCTCGTCGTACTCTGTGCCGTAGTGGTCGAACATGTCCGCGACCCGCTGGTGGGCGTTTCGGGCAATCTTCGGGTCCTCGTACAGCTGGTCGAGATACCAGTCGAACGTGCGCGCCTCGCGCAGGTCGCCTGGTATCGTGTCCCGATACTCCTGGCTCAACTCTTCGAGAGTCTCCTTGGTACCTGTCATGCTATCACGGTAGGGGTCGTTCGGTGGCGGACGCCCGCGCCGTCCGCGACGCGAACGACGGGTGACCGGCCCGGTCGTGCCCGTCCGGGCGAACGCACACCGAGAGTCGACAGTCGCGACCGGTCGCAACGACCGGTGCGGTCGCTATCGAGCGCTCGATGCACGCATCGCTGGTTTCCGCGACGAGAATCGCGACTGTCGGTGTCGGTGCCTGCATCGCACGCGGGAACCCTGCCGGGCCACCTTGAGTCGGATTCTGGCATGTGCACACATACCAACCACGGGCCTGCAGGATGCAGTCCACGTCGCTGGTAGTCGTCGGCGGAGCACCACCGATACTATTTATCACATGAGTTTTCCATCTATATAAGTCTTCCACCGAGGCCGGCAAATCCGCCCCGCCTTCCGGCCGGCGAAAAGTGCGAAATCAGGTTACGGCAGTCGTCCACGCGCCAGCGACAAAAAGTGCCCACGTGTTTCGTTTATATAAGTAAGCCATGTGTGAACACACACTTTCCACCCGTATCGCGGCACTCTTGACGGGCGGTCACCTACGGGACCTATGAATCAGGAGAACCTGCCGGAGGGTTGGGAGGTATGGAGCGACGAGGGGGCGAAAGTCGTCCTCGCCTTCCGGCCCGACGTCTTCAACGGCGCGGAGATACCGCCGCCGTGCCTGCCCACTATCTACCTGACGAAGGGTCAGCGCGACCGCCGGCCGGGACAGCACCGCCCCGCCCCCGACGACCCGTGGTACGTGACCCTCTTCCTGGAGCCCGACGTGGACAACGGCCAGGAGAGATTCGACAGCCGGGACGACGCCGTCGACGGCGCCGTCGAGACGGCCCGCGCGCTGGCGGACGGGGACATCGACTACCGCGGGCTCTACCAGGTCCCACGGCCCGACTACTTCGAGGCGCTGGACGAACTCACCGGCGGCGAGGAGTGACGTCGACGGGTCGGGGGACTTAATCGGCTCCCCGGCGTACGTGGTCCTATGACTACCGTCACCCTCATCGGAACGCGACTCGCCGAGGCCGGGGTGGAGTTCGTCTACCACGGGGAGTCGAGCGCCTGCGAGGGCTGTCCCTACCGCGACCAGTGTCTCAACCTCACGGAGGGCCACAAGTACAGGGTCGAGAGCGTCCGCGAGGGGGCGAACACGCTCGACTGCGCCGTCCACGACACCGGGGTGACCGCGGTGGAGGTCGAACCCGCACCCATCCGGGTGAACGTCGCCTCGAACACGGCCTTCGCCGGGAGTCGCGCGAGCCTCGAAGGGCCCTGCCCGCACACGAACTGCCCGAGCCACGAGTTCTGCGAGCCCGCGGGCGCGGACTTCGACGAGGAGTATCGCATCGGCGAGGTCGTCGGCGACCCGCCACACGACCACTGCATGCTGGACCGTGACCTGACGCTCGTGGAGTTCGACCCGCCGGTGGACTGAGCCCCGTCGTCAGACGTCGGCCAGCGTCCCGAGGCGCTCGGCCGCGTAGCCGAACACCGTCTCGTAGCCATAGGGCGACATCAACACCGGATAGAACCGCTCCTCGGCGACGATGTCCTCGCCGCCCATCGCCGCGAACGCCTCTCCCTCCTCGACCGCCTGGAAGTTCGCGGCGTACACCTCGTACTCGCGACCGGGCTCCTTCGGTACCCGCCGGTGCAGCCGGAACAGCGGCAGGTCCGTATTCGGCGTGCGCGCCTCCTCCGGCAGCGCCCCCGTGGCACCCAGGAACTCGCGCGCGACCCGGTAGGCGTTCGTCGCGGCCTGGTCCGAGCCCTGGTAGCCACACTCGACCTCGACTGTCCGCGGCAGGGAGGCGAATATCCGACCCCTGTCGAACGAGCCAGCGTCGACGACGGCGTGGACGGTCAGACTCGGGCAGACGTGGCGTTCGAACTCGCCGAGGCCGTTGACGATTGCGAACAGGTCCTCGTAGGACTGGGTGGAGTGCAGCGACAGGATTTCACAGTCCGCGAGTAGCTCCGTCAACTCGGCCGCGAGCCGCTCCTCGTGGGCCTCCGCGGTCGGGTCTCCGGGGAACGACCGGTTCAGGTCGGCGTCGAGGTAACGCTTGCCGGCCGCGACGGCCTCCTCGTTTGCGACGACCAGCGCGACCGGCCGCTGGACGTCCATCTCGTCGTCGACGAGCTGGTCGACGGCGCGCACCCCACAGGGCTCGTCGCCGTGGATGCCACCGACGATAGCGACCTCCGGTTCTCCGTCACCCAGTCGTTCCACCCGCATCTACCAGCCGTTTGCCGGCGCACGGTTGTGTTCGTTGCGGTTCCGGTCAGTTCTCCAGCCCCGGTGGGTGGGAGACTCACCGGCGACCTGCACCGGCCCGGGGCAGAAAGTCTCGCTCGCTCTCGGCACCCCCGAACAGTCCAGACGCGCTCAGTCGAGGCCGTCGGCGTACTCGTAATCCGCCTGTCCCGCGGTCGGGTGCTCGCCGTCCAGTTCGATGGTCCACCCGTCGAGGACCGTCGGGTCGGTCAGCGCGTTTGTGAGCGTAGTCCGAACGCCGAGGACGTCGACGCCGTAGAAGTCGCCCGGGACGCCCTGGAGGTACTGCAGCGCCGTCCGGAACAGCGACCGCATGCCGTCGTCGTTCTCGAAGTCGTAGTGTTTGTACGCGCCGGCGGCGACCTGTACCATCCCGTGGAGGAACTTGCTCTCGGTGGTCCCCCGGCCGTAGTTGTACCACTCGTCCTCGAAGCAGTCGTGGGAATCGTGGTACTCGCCGCTGTTGTACAGCGCGACCCCGTGGACGGTCGCCCGGCGCAGCGTGGCGTGTTCCCACCGCTCGCGCGCCAGGTCCCACCCCGTCGGGTTGGCCGCGGGCGGACCGACGCTCGGGTCGCGCGTGTGGTCGTCCATCGAGAGCCGGTACGAGCGGCGCATCCCTCAATCCGTCGGTGGCCCGTCTACGCCGACTCCACGAAATCGGTGACGGTCCGGCGGACCTCGTCGCCGTGACCGAACACCAGGTGGCCACCGGTCCGGTACGGGCGGAAGGTCGCGTCGGGGATGCGAACGGCCATCCGCTCGACGTCCGCGAACGACGCCAGCGGGTCGTCCTCCGCGTGGAGTATCAGCGTCGGGACGCGCAGCGACTCCAGGTCGTACTCGTCGTCGCGTTCGACCATCGCGGTGTTGGTCACGCGCTCGTCGTTGTAGATGCCCTGTTTGCGCGGTTCCACGGGGAGCAGCGTCTCCAGTAACGCCTCGACGCGGCGCTGCTCCTCGGGCGCGGCGGCGGCGTAGTCGTCGCCGTCGACCCCGAAAAGTTTCAGGAACGCCCACGGCGCGTACGTGACGAGCAGCCAGAACACAGAGTCCCGGAGGATGGCGTGTGGCGGCCCTGTGGCACCCGTTATCTCCCTCTCGCGGGGCGCGGTCGACCCTATCAGCACCAGCGCTCGCGTTCGGTCCGGGTAGTCGAGCGCGAACCTGATTGCGGGTGCCCCGCCCGCCGACGTCCCCACGACGACTGTCTCGTCGACCCCGAGGTGGTCGAGAACGTCCCGGTAAGCCCTGGCCTGCGCTTCCGGGGTGCTGTCGACCGGCAATTCGGAGCCGAGGTAGCCGAACCGTGAGACGCCGATGCAGGCCGTCTCGGCGTCGAAGAGGCTCTGGCCCGTCTGGAGCGCCTGGTCGAACCCGCCGACGATGCCGTGTGCGACCAGCACTGGAATCCCCTCGCCCCGCGTGACGAACTCGACGTCCCCGGCGGCGGTTTCGAGGACGGCACTCCCGGCGTCCTCGACTGCCGCGTAGGCCTCCCGCATGTCCTCTCGGTAGGCGCGGCGCAGTCTCCTCCCGGCCAGCAGGGACCCACCGACGGCAGCACCGGCGAGTGCGACGCGTGCCGCGCGAGCGAGTGCGCTCACGTGTCATCCCCTCCCGGCGCGTCCGGCAGGTGTGCCGAGGACGAGGGCACCGTTGCGCGCACTCCGGCGCTGCGGCGGCCGGGTCTCTCAGTCCGAATCCGCACTCCAGTCTGGACGTCCATCGCTCCCCACGTCCCTGACTAGGTCGCACAGTGACATATACGCAGGCGCTGGGTCTCACCGGGTGAGAAGCGGTCGCGACAGCGGTCAAATCCCGGTCAGGAACAGTTGCACGGCCTTCGGGATGACGACGCTGAGGGCCAGTTGCGACCAGATGCTGAACGTCGCCGGGTACTCGCTCGTCGAACTGACCTCCTCGATGCGCCGTCTGATGTCGTCGACGTCCCCGTCCGCGTCCGCTTTCACGCGGTACTCCTTGACCTTCCAGGGGTCCTCCAGGCAGTCCCGCAGTTGCGCTTCGAGCGCCTGCAGGTTCCGGCGCTTCTCGCGGTGGAGGAACCGGTGGAGCACGAAGACCGCGAATGCGACCGTCAGAATGGTGAGTATCCACACCCCGGTGAAGATGGTCCCGGCCGTGGCGGATATCTCCCACCCCGACACGCCCGGCGCGTACGTGATGAGCGCGTACACGACCAGGCCGACCACGATGAAGTAGTAGGCCTTCTTGATTAGCTCGCCGATGGGTCGGAGCCCGCCGACGCCGTGCGGGTCGAGGAAGTGGATACCGACGTCCGAGCGGTAGAGTCGCCAGGGCGCGACGAACTCGATACCGACGTAGACGACGAAGAACTGGACGAGTATCGGCGCGTACAGGAACGGGAAGACGACCGTGTTCGCCACCACGCCCATCGTCGTGAAGTCGGCGAGGTTGACGTAGGCGCGGAAGAGTTGCAGACCGGCGGCCGCCGCGAAGAGCGCCCACGGCAACCACCCGGGGACGATGTCGCGGAACCGCTCTGGCTCGTCCGCGCGTTCGGCGAGTTTCATCTCCTCGACGGCCTGCAGGTACGACCGGTGGAGGGAGTGGGCACCGTACACCCCACCGATGAGGACGATCGGCTGGAGGAGGAAGTACGGGTTGGTCACGTAGATTGGCGGCGTCCCGAAGACGAGCACGTCGGCCGCCGCCGAGAGGACGGTCCAGGCGACGACCAGTACAGTCGCGTAGACGTACGATGGCGGCACATTCGGGGCGAAGCGGTCGGTGAGAACGCCGAACCCGAGGTAGGTGGCGAACTGGTCCAGCCAGAGGTCCCCACCGCTCGCACCTGGCAGCCAGCTGTCTACCCTCTCATCCGCGACGTCGCTGCCGGGCGTCGGTTGGACGCCGGGTCGTTCGCTGCCCTCCGTCATACGCTACAGTTTCCAGAGTGTCGGTAAATAAACCTGTCCCGCGCCCGGTAGTCTCGCACCCAGCGGCATGTGCCCGGACTGGCCCCGCGCTCGACGTTCTGTCTCACTCGCTCTCGACGCCGGCGTCGTCCTCGGCCGCTGTCTGGACGATTCCCGCTGCCGTCGCGTACTCGAACCACTCCCTGATGAGCGCGTTCGTCGCGATGAAGTACATCGACGAGACCACAAGGAAGAAGACGGACGCAGCGAGCAGTCCCCCGATGTATGAGGCCAGGGGGACGCTGACGAGGTACGCGAGCGACGCACCGACCGTCGTGCCGAGCACGTAGACCATCGGTGAGGGCTTGCTGGTCATAGCAGAAAGGATAGTGCAATGACACATAGTAGTTGGGGCCCTCCCACACGGGTCTCCACCGTCGACGGCTCGCAGGTGGTCAGTCGCCCTCTGCCCACGCCATGACGACGGTGACGACGAGACTCAACCCGGTCAGTGCGGCCGGCGCGAGGCAGTCGTCCACCACCCCCTGGATGTCGAGCGTGGCGTTCAAGGGGGCGAAGATGTTCCCGGGGTAGTGACTGACGATGCAGAGCAGCGTTACTGCCAGGAAGAGGAACGTGAGGCCACCGGTGACGTCTGTCGCTGACGGCATCTGTAGGGGCCGAGGAGGGACAGGGTAATAGTCTTGTTCACCGACAGCGAGTCCCGTCGACTCCATTATTTATCAATGAAATAACCACTGTGGCCGAGATTCAGATGTGAGAACGGGGGAGTGCGACAGCGTCCTGCGATTGAGCCCATATGTGGAATTCATGATACTGCACGCTGAATTTAAATAACCGTTCTCCGAACATCTTCGACATGGAGAGCCCACCAGTCGCTCGCCGTGTCGTCACGAACGTGGCCGACACCAGGGGCGTTCGACCGACTGAACTCACGCCCATCAGCGACGCTATCGACCCCGAGAGTCTCGATACGCTGTTCCCTGCACCGACGGACTCCACGCGGACCCTCCAGTTTGCGTACGAGGGGTACCAGGTCACCGTCGACCACGACGGTGCGATCACTGTCCGGCCGCTGCCCGAGTAACCGCGAGTAACGCGGGGGTGCGGACGCTGGGGGCGACGTACTCGCGACGGGGGATGCTCCCGCTTCCAGGGGGCCGTCCGAATCCATCACTTTCTTGTTGTGTTTCTCGAATTGTCTAGTAGAGCCGCCCTGATTTGGCTCTGTGAAAGTATGGACATCGAGAAGTTCCAGCAAGCACACGCCCCCACGGAAAGCGACGAACCGTTCCAGCTAGAGAACAGCTACACGCTCGACGTCGCCGTCGACGGCTCGATGATGGCGAAAGTCGGCTCGATGATCGCCTACACCGGCGACCTCTCGTTCACCGGGAAAGCGTCGGCAGAAGGCGGCATCAGCGGCCTCATCAAAGAGGCCGCGTCCGGCGAGGGAACGCCCGTCATGACCGTCGAAGGCGACGGTCACGTCTACCTCGCCGACCAGCAGAAGAAGGTCCAGGTCCTCGAACTGGACCCGGGAGAGTCGGTCACGGTCAACGGCGAAGACATCCTCGCGTTCGAGTCCGACATCTCCTACGAGATTAGTTCGATCGACAGTCTCGCAGGGTCCTTCGCAGGCGGACTCACCAACGTCTACCTCGAAGGTCCGGGATACGTCGCCCTCACCACCCACGGCGACCCGCTCGTACTCACCCCGCCGGTCTCGACGGACCCGAGCGCAACCGTCGCCTGGAGCGACACCTCCCCGAACGTCCAGGTCAACAAGAACCTCTCCGACATGATCGGCCAGGAGTCCGGCGAGCGGTTCCAGATGGACTTCACCGGCGAGGACGGCTTCGTCGTGGTCCAGCCCTACGAGGAATTCGCCTGAAAAGCGACGGACGAACGCACGTCACCACCTGCATTTTTTGCACTGTCCGGCCCCGACAGCGACGTGTCTTTCGTCGGCCCAGTGTACGCAGGACGGCGGAGTGAGTCGGGCGAGGGATGAAAGCGCCCCACGCTCCCCGCCGTCCCGGTGCCGCAGTGTGCGGCATCCCGGACTCAGACTGTCCGGGCAGATAGACCCGGGAGACTGTTCCGGGGGAGTAGAGAGCGTCTTCGAGTAGCTACACCGTCTGTGAAGTGTTTTCGCGAACTGGTACCGCCGCCAGCGACGCCGAAGTTCGGTGCAACGAGCCGTTGAAGACGCCGAAGGAGCGCCAGTCGGAACCGGACGACCGGTCGCTGTCCGCTCGCTGCTCTCTGGGCGCGGACGCTCGAAAAGTCCGAACGGGTCTCAGTCGTCGAGCCAGATGGCGAGTTGCACCTCGTCGACGAGCTCGTCGTCGATTCGATAGTGGCCTTCCCGCGTCGATTCGACCGACCAGCCCTCCGCTTCGAGGAACGCGATTGCCCGGTCGTTCGTCGCCGGCAGGTTCTGGTAGACTTTGGCGTAGCCGTGACCGCTGGCCCACTCCAGACCGCTCTCCATGAGCGTGGACCCGAGCCCGTTGCCGCGGTACTCCTCCAGGATGCCCAGCGTCAGCGTCGCCGTGTGGCCCATCTTCGGGGCTTTCGTGCCGCCGACGTGGAGCCAGCCGACGATGTCGTCGCTCACCGTGGCGACGAAGAACACCCTGTCCTCGCTCTCGTTGTGGCGCAGGAGGACGTCCTCGCGCGTGACCTCCTCCGCGAGGCGGCCGGCGACGACGTAGCTGTCCACGGACGCGACGGTCTCGATGACGCCGACGATGCCCGTGATGTCTTCCTGCCGGGCCGGCCGGACAGTCGCCTCCACACCGTCGAGGTCGACGGTTCGCGCGTCGTCGTCGACCGGGAGCGCGACCCGGAGTTTCCCGTCGCGTTCCTCCAGGTGGCCGTCGCGTTTGAGAATCGAGACGTGATGGTCGAACTCCTCCGTCGACAGCGGGACGGACGGTTCGAGTCCCGACCCGGACCGCGCCGGTTTCGACCCGGTCTCCGGCCGGACCAGGACGTTCGTTCGCGCCGTCTCCCGCTCGACGGCCCCGTTGCGCTCGACGTACTCGAATATCTGCCGACGGTGAACGTGCTCGAACTGCGCCGCGTCGCTCATGGGCCTAGAGTCACCTGTCGTCTTCATAGTCTTTCGTGTTGTCAGACGAACACGAGACGGAAGCGCCCGGGACGGCCACGGGAGTTCACCCGAGGGTAGAGAACTGGTGTGAAAGGGATGAACCGCGGCCGGGAAAAGTGGGCCGCGGTGCCGCCCTGAATAGGTCCCCGCTGACGCTTCGGCCCTCCAAGTCGAAGCGTCACTAGATGTTCCGGGACCCATCCAAGTTAAATGTGGTGGAAACGCGGGCGGCGGCACCGTCCGTCTCGCCTCACGTCCACTACCTGTCTAGCTGCTAGTGGATGTCTGACACAGTTTTATGGTGCGCTCACTGCCTATACAGGGGTGAGTATGTTCGAATCGGCCCCACGCGAGGAAAGGCTGACCGTCCTGGCGGCGGTGGCCTTCGTCCTGAGCGTCGGAGTAGCGACCACGCTCCGGTCGGCCGGGGTCGCTTCGCTTCTGCTCCTGGCCCTGACCGCGCACGCATTCGTGTTCCTGTACGTCCGGAACTGAGCGGACGAGGGCACCGGGACCGCCATCTCGCGGCGGACGGGCAGTTCGACCGGCCGTCACTCCCGGGTCACGAACGCCCGGGTACAGTGGTCTGCTGTCCCGCCGGACCTTTCAGTCCCCTCATGCGACGCTCGTACTATCACCGCTGTGTGAAGTCGTCGCCCGACAGTCGTTGCTGTCGCCGTCCGTCGGTCCGTATCGAGGTGCGGGAGCCTGCACGGGCTGTCTGGGACGACGGGTACCCGCTGCTTCCGACGGGAGTCCGGGACACTTCGGAGCCAGCCGAAGGAGACTGACCGGTGACAGGTCGGTGCGAGGGGACAGTATCAGCGGCATAGTATTAACAACCAGGATAAACTATCTTCTAGTGGACCATGTACGACTTGACTGGATTCCAGCGCGACCTCCTGTACGTCATTGCCGGCAAGGACGAGCCACACGGGCTGGCAATCAAGGAAGAACTCGAAGAGTACTACGAGAAGGAGATCCACCACGGACGGTTGTATCCCAATCTAGATACGCTCGTGGACAAGGGACTCGTCGAGAAGGGACAGCGCGACCGCAGGACCAACGACTACAAGATGACGAGGCGTGGCCGCCGGGAAATCGAGGCGCGACGCGAGTGGGAGGACCAGTACCTGGAGAACGCGGGACTGTCGGTCTGACCGGCAGCGACGCGTGCCGTCGGGACCGCCTCGTCGGGACGGACGATGGACAGACCCCGAGAGAACCGGGCAGTCCGGAGAGACTCCCCAGCGCGGGATGGTCCCCGACTTCTCAGGTCTCTCTCTCGACGCTCGCGTGGCGTTCGGAGACTGATGGCAGGGGAGCGACCGAGGCGTCGTCGTCCAGCACCCGCGCTAGCTCGCGTTCGAGGCCTTCGATACCGAGTTCGCCCGCCACGTACCGGGATTTGAGAGCCGCTGTGCGGTCCTCTACGGTCGGTTCGACTCTCGCCGAGAGTTCGAGGCGTGCGAGCGTCGGCGACCTGTATTCGAGGAATTCGAGTACCGAGGCCACCCGGGCGCTGCGCGGGAGTGACACCGCCCGGACCAGGGAGACCACCGTGCCGACCAGGAAGGCCACTGCCAGGAGTCCGAGGAGGATGCCCGCGAAGACCCACTCGGCAAGTGCCGCGACCACCGCCACCAGGACGAACTCGCCCTCGTGGTAGAGGCCGCTGGTGAGGACGGACAGCGCTTCGAGCAGTCCCAGCAGTCCAACGCCGACCAGTACGACGGCGGTGACGACGAAGCCACCGAAGTACAGCCGGTGACGTGATGGCATGTCACACGGTAGGGTCGCAGAGAGATTAAACGCACAGGACCGGCTCAGCAAACCGACAGACAACCCGCACGGGAGCGGTACGAACCCGTGACCAGCGACGACCGCTCCCACTGCACGGGCGGTGCAGTCACGTCGACCTGCCCGTCCCAGTCGACGGCTCCGTCGGCCCGGCGCACTCGTCGAGGTCACCGACGCTGTCGATGCCCGCGTGAGCGAGCTCCAGCGACTCTGTCGCGACCGCTGGCCTGTCGGCGACGAGGTCCGGACCGGTCCACCGAACCGGTCTCGCTGCGCGACAGAGCCACCCGCGAACCGGCCGCTCACGTGCGTCCAGCAGACAGATGCGCACGTCCTGTGGCTCGACGTCCCCTGCCAGCCAGTCCTGGAGCCACGCCCAGAGTGCCCGGTCGTCGGTCACGCCGCGGCGGAGTTCGAGCGGTGGCGAGTGGGCCTCCCGCTCCGCGGGTGAGACACGGTCTGACGTCGGGACGCCACGCCCGCGGCCAGGGGGCGACCCGCGTCGGCGCGTCGCCGCTTCGTCGTCGGGGTTCCCGACAGCGACCGAGAGTCCCCGGACCTCAGTGAATCCCAGGTCCGGGAGCGCGTCACAGAACACCCGGAAGCAGTGCGCACCGCAGGGGTCGCTCTCCCGGCGCGTCACGTCTGCTCGGACTCCTCGTCGCCGGAACGTTCCGGCAGTCGGTCAGTTCCCAGCAGTCGTTCGATACCCTGGGGGACCCCGACACCCCGCGGTAACTCTCCCGTGGGAAGACGCAGCGTGGATTCGGCGTCCGCCTCGTCGTCGGACATCCGGTTCAGGTCCACGCGGCCGAATCCCTCGTGAGCGACGACCAGCCGTTCGACGGCGACCTCGTCCGCCATTGCCGACAGTCGTGGGGCTTCGTACCGGGCCGGCCACGCCTCCCTGAACACCCAGCGGGCCGCGGGTTCGCCGGTCGCGTCCAGGAGCGTGACTGCGGCCGCCCGTCGTGCCGCCGCCATCTCGCCCTGCTCGACCTGGGTTCGCCACTCGAACAGTTCCACAGACCTGTCGGTCACGCCGGTCTCCAGAACGAGGGGTCCGTACGTGTTCAGACCCGGCAGTTTCCGCGGCGTCGGTGGTTCGTTCCCTTCGCGGTACTCGACGACTCCCGACGAGGCCGCCGGGAGGTCACACTGGCTGAAGCCAGCAGCGACGAGTCCGTCGATTTCCAGGACGAACCGTAGCTGTCGGTAGGGGTCGGCCCGTTCCGGCATCTTCAGGCACTCTCCGGTCGCACCGAGGCGTTACGGACGGCCAGGCCGCGCGGACTGTTTGCTACGAACGTCCCAGTTACTGGTGACATACCGAATGACACTCACCGCGCGTCGTATTGAACATTCGCTCCCGCCACTGCGTCTGGGACGTGGCTCCCGGACTGCGACGGGCGCAGGCGACGACGAGTCATTGGCCGGCACCCGTGGCCTGGCCAAACCCGGCCACAGTGTGGCGACGGAGACGACATTTCAATTTATGATATTGCCTGGCAAACCATTATATCCGCCTTCGGAGATGAGTGGACAATGACCACGTCATCTACGGGTGAGGTTCGCGTTCTCCACGTCGATGACGACCTCGAATTCGCCGACACGACGGGGGCCTTTCTGGAACGGGAGGACGACCGGTTCACCGTCGCCACGGCGACCAGTGCCGAGGAGGGACTGGCGAGACTCGACGAGGGGGAGTTCGATTGCGTGGTCTCGGACTACGACATGCCCGGCCGTGACGGCATCGAGTTCCTGCAGCGAGTCCGGGAGACCGCGCCACGTCTCCCCTTCATCCTCTTTACGGGGAAGGGGAGCGAGGAGGTCGCGAGCGACGCGATTTCCGCGGGCGTGACCGACTACCTCCAGAAGGAGGCCGGACCCGAGCAGTACGCGCTGCTGGCAAATCGCATCGCACAGGCTGTGGGCGGCCTGCGGGCGGAGACGAACTACCGGGAGATATTCGAGAAGGCGACCGACGGAATCGTCGTCCACGACCCCGAGACTGGCGAAGTCCTCGACGCCAACCAGCGCTACTGCGAGATGAACGGCTACTCGCGCGAGGAGGTCGTCGGCATGAGCGTCGCGGACATCTCCTGCAACGAGCAACCGTACACCGGGGCCGAGGGCCGGGAACGCATCCACGACGCCGTCGACGGCGACCCGCAGGTGTTCGAGTGGGTCAACGAGACGAAATCCGGGGACCGACTGCCCCTGGAGGTCCACCTCAAGCAGACGACCCTCGGTGGACAGGAGCGCGTGCTCGCCCTCGTCCGCGACATCAGCGCACGCAAGGAGCGAGAGCGGGAACTCGAAGAGACGAACACCGTCCTGGAGACGATCGTCGAACAGTTGCCGATGGGCGTGCTCATCGAGGACAGCGACGGGACCATCCTCGTGGCGAACGACGAACTGTGTGACATCCTCGCTATAGACGCGACGGGTGCCGAGCTCCGCGGCCGCGACTGTGAAGCCGCGGCCCGCGACGCGGCGGACCTGTTCGCGGACCCGGACGCCTTTCTCGACGGAATCGATGAGACGCTCGCGCGACGAGAGCCAGTCGCGAACGAGGAACTCGCGCTCGTCGACGGACGGACGCTCGAACGCGACTACGTTCCCTACACACTCCCCGACGGGGAGGCGAACCTGTGGCTCTACCGGGACGTCACCGCCAGGAAAGCGCGCAGACAGGAGCGCAAACGCTACGAGACCATCGTCGAGACGACCGAAGACGGCATCTACCTGTTCGACGCCGACGGTCACTTCGAGTTCGTCAACCAGCGCGTCGTCGACGTCTCGGGCATCCCCGAGTCCGCCTGGCAGGGGGAACACGTCTCCGTCATGGCCGACCTCGGCACGCTGACAGACGACGAGGTGACGGCCGTCGAGGCGGGCATCGAGGCGGTCGCGCGCGGCGACGAGTCCGAGGTGCGCGTCGAGGTCAGCCCCGACGTCCCACACGAGACGCGCGACCTCGAAATCCGGCTGACGCCGCACGAACCGGACGGTGAGACCCGCCGGGTACTCGGGTTCTCCCGGGACGTCACCGAACGCACGCGGCGCGAGGAGAAACTGAGCGCGCTGTTCGACCACTCCCCGAACCCGATTGCCTACACCGAGTTCGTGGCTGGCGAGCCGAGAATCCGGAACGTCAACGCAGCGTTCGAAACCGTCTTCGGCTACGATGCCGCGGACGCCCTCGGTGAGAAGATAGACGACCTCGTGGTGCCGCCGGACCAGCGGGACGGCGCGGACGACATCAACGAACGGGTGCTGGCGGGTGAGCAGTTCGAGGTCGAGGTGCGCCGCGAGACGACCGACGGCGTCCGCGACTTCCTCCTGCATCCGGTCCCGCTCAGGCCGGAGGGGAGGGGGGACCGCGTATACGCCGTCTACCACGACGTGACGGCGCGGAACGAGTACAAACAGCAACTCGAACGCCAGAACGAACGCCTGGGCGACTTCGCCAGCATCGTCTCCCACGACCTCCGCAACCCGCTGAACGTCGCGACGGGTCGGCTCGAACTCGCGCAGGAGGACTGCGATAGTCCCCATCTCGACGCCATCGAGGGTGCGCTCGACAGGAGTCAGGCGCTCGTCGACGACCTCCTGATGCTCGCTCGCGAGGGGGAGACGGTGGGCGAGGTGCGGCCGGTCGACCTCGCGGAGACCGTCCAACGGTGCTGGGGGACCGTCGAGACGGAAGGGACGACCCTCACCCTCGAAACCGAGCAGACGATTCTGGCCGATTCGAGCCGTCTGAAGCAGCTGCTGGAGAATCTGATTCGCAACAGTGTCGAACACGGCTCGACGAGCACTCGGTCGGCGGCCGACGCCGGGGAACCCCGCTCCGGGACTGGTCGAGGACCTCCCGACGAGGGCGACTCAGTGACGGTGACCGTCGGTGACCTCCCAGACGGCTTCTACGTCGCGGACGACGGCCGGGGCATCCCGGGGGGTGCGCGCGAGCAGGTGTTCGAGGCCGGATACTCCACGACCGACGGCGGGACCGGTCTGGGTCTCCTGATAATCGAGGAAGTCGCGGACGCCCACGGCTGGGACCTCGCCGTCCGCGAGAGCGAGAGCGGCGGGGCGCGCTTCGAAGTCACCGGCGTCGACGTCGTCGAGGCGAACGGGCGCGAGCAGTGACCGGACGTGGGTGGAGTCGCGGATTGACGAGTTCTCTGGCGCTCTCGAACGGACCTCCGTAGCCAGGCTCCCGGGGCGACTTACGGTGCCGTAACTCACGCTTATGAGGCGAGGTGTTGGACCAGAGAGTATGTCAGGTGCGCAAACTGTCGAGGAGTACGAGGTGGTCGTCGTCGGGGGTGGCCCCGCGGGACAGATGGCGGCCATGTACAGCACGCGTCTCGGCCACGAGACCGCTATCGTGGACCGCGGCGGCGGACGCGCCGCGATGATGCAGGAGGTCCACAACATGGTCGGCATCCGCGAGGAGACCAGCGGCAACGAACTGCTCGCGACCGGTACGGAACAGCTCCGCGAGTACGGCTGCGAGATACACCGCGACATGCTCACTTCCTGCAGTCAGGAGGAGGACGGGGCCATCCGGCTCTGTGGCAACAGCGGCGACTACCGCGCGGAGTACGTGGTGCTCGCGACCGGATTCAACGACGTGCGACCGGAACCCCCGCTGCCCCGGACTGGCCGCGGGCTGCACTACTGTCTGCACTGCGACGCACACATGTTCGTCGACCAGTCTGTCTACGTCATGGGCCACGCCGAGAGCGCCGCGCACGTCGCCGCCATCCTGCTGAACTTCACCGACGAGGTGGACCTCCTCACGCGCGGCGAGGACCCCGAGTGGAGCGAGGAGACCGCCGAGATGCTCGCTTCCCACCCCATCGACGTCGTCCACGAGGACGTCTCCGGCGTCCAGAACGGCGAGGACGGCTGGCTGAAGGCGCTGGAATTCGAGGACGGGAGCGTCCGCGAGTACAAGGGCGGATTCGCGATGTACGGGGCCGATTACAACAACGGACTGGCCCGGGAACTCGGGTGTGACATCAACGACGACGGCACCGTCGACGTCGACGACCACGGCCGGACCTCCGTCGAGAACGTCTACGCCGTCGGGGACATGACCCCCGGCCACAACCAGGTCCCGATCGCCTACGGGGACGGCGCGAAGGCGGGTATCTCGATTCACTTCTCGCTCCGGGACTTCCCCCGGGACCCGGGCGCAATCGAGGAGCAGGGGCCGGTCCGCTCCGAGGAGGTCCCCGGTATCCCGGACGCACTCCTCGAACAGGCCGTCGACTTCCACACGTACGATTGACGGGGCGAATCGACCGCGGCGCTGAAAACGAGGGTCGCGGCCAGCGACGACCGGCCGGGCGACAGGTCCGCGGCGTGGTCCCCCCGCCCACCGCCGCGCGCTGGTCCCCGGGACCGCGAAGCCATCTACGACGAACCGACCGAACTGGTATCGACGTGCGGGGACGTCCACGCATACCGCCGCAAGCGCCGTCCGGTGTCAGGGAACCACGACGAGTCGGCCGGTGACGGCACCCAGGAAGAGGAGATAGAACACGGTGCCCAGCGACGCGCTGGCAGCGACCGCACGCCAGGGGTCGCGCCGGGGCAGGGTGTAGTGCAACAGCGGGATGTCGGTCACCGCCGGATGCGTCATGACCCGGTTCATCGCGTACCCCAGGATGGCGACCAGCGGCGGTCCGAGTAGCAGGCTGTTCATCGTCCGGAGGAGTACTTCGAGGGACCCCTGACTCAACGACAGTGTCGCCACGGGACCCAGGAGCGGTGCCGGGGCCGGGACGACACCGAGGCTGGCGGCCGCCGCACCGAGTTTCACGTAGCCGAACAGGAGGATTCCGAGGGCGATAGCGCCGAGTTTCACGGCGAGTGCCCGGCGTCGCTCGTCGACGACGCGCGGGACTAGGAATATCCCGACGACGAAGACGGCGTTCATCGCGAGCCACAGTCCGAGGTCACGGAGTGCGAGCGGGAGTCCCGTCACCAGGATGCCCACCGTGAACCAGTCGAGACTCAGCAGTTGGCTCTTGGGGCACGACCCCGAGAGGACCGCTTGCCGGTGGACCGGGTGGGCGACGTAGTAGCCGGCGCGGACGGCGACGAACACAGGCACGGCGAGCAGATAGGCGAGCAGGCGGACCTGGAGCCCACCGGGAGAGGCGACTGTACCGAGTGCCAGGGCCGTCGAGAAGTCTGCGACACCGTTGACGAGCCAGAATGTCAGAAGCGACGGCGCGAACACGCAGCCGTTGACCAGCGCGGTCAGATGACCGACCGACCAGTCGAACTCTTGAGACAGCAGGTCCTTCAGCGCCGACCACAGCGCCGCGCCGGTCGACCCCGCTGCTGCCAGTCTGAAGCGGGAACGCAGGTCACTCATCGCCGACCGGCCAATCGCAATCTCGCTTTCCGTCGGAAGGGCGTCTCGCTCGCGCTCCGTATCGACTGCACCCGCTCCCGGTTCCCACCTGCTGCACAATCTGTCGACGTCCGAACACAGATGCTGTTCGTCGGTCCCGTATTAAATCTCAACTGAGCGTATGGTAACGCCCGGACCAGTCCATGGCGGAACGCCGCCGCCTGGCCGGCCCCGCAGCGCCCGAACTCGTCGACGTCCAGTCGGAGCCGTGACTTCGTTTCGTCCATCGCAGCGAGCTACCGGCTTTCACTGTCGCTCTGACTGGGATTCCCGACGACCGCGATCATGCACGACGCTACAGCCGTCGTGTGTCTCTGTGTTGGACAGCTACTACGTCGTGGTTTACAGACTGCCATCTTTCGATTATGTCAGTTAGTATAGTATCATAGATATCTATTATTTGTTCGTCGGAATCTACTTATTACAAATGTCTGATTTTCTGTCGATGTCTCCAGTGGTTTTTCCAGTGATGTTGTCAGTCGCCGCTTTCCTGTGTGATTGGTCGATCAGTAATCGGGTATCAGTTGTGCTCTGTAACGAAACGACTGGTCGGTTCGACTAGCAGTGCGCGGAGATAATTTTCGACCTGGAATTTATCGGTCGATTCTAACTGAACCTCTCATTCTGACTCCGGGCCTTTCCCACCGAACCCCTGTTCAGGACCAGTGAGACGATGCCGGGCGAAATCACTGGTTCTGCACCTCGTCGACCCACAGAGCAATTACTACCCCCTGAACCGCAGTAATCGGCTTCGCCAGCCCGCGACCATCTGTTGTGGGACTGCTCGCAGGAAGTCTCTTCTCCGTACGATTACGGGAAGTGATCTCGGTGAGAAAGTACATAATTCGTCTGTTAATACTAATGTATTATTCTATCGTTGTCACTACCGGACTGAGCGACCATCCAGGGGATTCCGTGGCCTGGTCTCCCCTGTAATCTGTGCCTACTTCAGGAATCGTGCTCTTGACGCCACTATGCCTGTAAGGGTCGAAATGACAAGTTAGGCCAGACCGGTAGGACGAGTCTCACGTTAGGCATCGGTTATAGACAGATTTCTACTGGCGACGGGATGCCCGCCCACGGGGACTTCGTGACAGGACAGGTGGCCTGCGGACGGGGGCTGGCGGCGGGTCTGGCTCAGCCATCCTGCCGTTCGTCGGCTGGCCCTCCCTGTTCGCTCATGCCCGTCATTACGGCGACGGCCATGATAATCGTGGGGTGCGCGGACGGGAGAGGCTGCACGGATGGGACTGTCGGTTCCCCGTCTCGTCTGTCGGATGCAGCAAGCGGGTCACCCGGGTGCGGTCCAGGGCACACATCAGGATGATGGCCGAGAAATCCGGACCCGGATGCGTACGCGAGTTCCGTCTCAGTCCTCGGGGAGCGCAACGTAGTCGCACTCACCTGCACACTCCTCTTTGCGCGGGGTGTCACCGAGCACCTGTCCGGGTTTGGCACCCTGCCGGAAGACGGTAACCCCCTTGAGCCCGAGGTCTCGGGCCGTCAGAAATACGTCTCTGACGTCGTCCACGGACGCCGATTGGGGGAGATTCACCGTCTTGCTCACCGCGTTGTCGACGTGCGACTGGAAGGCGGCCTGGATTTCGAGGTGCTGTCTGGCGGGAACGTCGTAGGCCGTCTGGAACAGCGGCTTCACGTCGTCGGGGACTGCGTCGACGTCCTGTATCGTCGTTCGCCCGTGGAGGTCAGCCAGGAGTTCCTGGGAGTAGAAGCCCCGGTCTTTCGCCATGTCGATGAACCGGTCGTTGCGGAGTTCCAGCCCACCCAGGACCTGCTTCGTGTACGCGACGTTGTAGATGGGTTCGATGCTCGACGAACAGCCGGCGATGAGCGATATCGAGCCGGTCGGCGCGATGGTCGTGGTCGTGGCGTTGCGCATCGGCTCCTCGTGAACCGAGTCCGGCCAGGCCGGAAACGGCCCACGTTCGTCCGCCAGTCGCTTCGAGGCGGCCCACGATTCGTCGTGAACGAAGGCCATCACCTCGTCCGCGATGTCGATGGCCGCCTCCGAGACGTACGGAATGCCGAGGTCCACGAGCATGTCCTGAAAGCCCATCACTCCGAGCCCGAGTTTACGGGTCTTCGACACCATCTCCTCGATTTCGGGGATGGGGAACGTCGACATCTCGATGGCGTCGTCCAGCAAGCGGACGCCGAGGTGGACAGTGTCGCGGAGTTTCTCCCAGTCGACCGCGTCGCCATCGGTGTGGTGGCCGAGGTTGATGGAACCGAGGATGCACGCCTCGTATGGCAACAGCGGGACTTCCCCGCAGGGGTTCGTGGCTTCGATGCGACCGAGCTCCGGCGTCGGGTTCCGTTCGTTTATCGTATCCAGAAAGAGAATACCCGGGTCGCCGGTTTCCCAGGCCCGCTCGGCCATCTCGTCGAGCAGGGCGGCGGGGTCCGCCTGGCCGACGATCTCCTCCGTCCGCGGGTTCACGAGGTCGCAGGACTCACCGGAGGCGTAGGCCTCCCAGAAGGCCTCGTCGGTGGCCACGGAGAGATTGAAGTTCCGTAACGCGTCTTCCTCAGCCTTGACCGAGATGAAGCGCTCGACGTCCGGGTGGGAGACGTCGAGCACCCCCATGTTCGCGCCGCGGCGCCGGCCGCCCTGCTTCACCTGTTCGGTGGCCGCGTCGAAGATTCGCATGAAACTCACCGGTCCCGACGCCACGCCGCCAGTCTTCTTCACGACGTCTCCCTCGGGGCGGAGATGCGAGAACGAAAATCCGGTGCCACCCCCGCTCTGGTGGATGAGCGCTGTCTGCTTGACGGCCGTGAATATGGATTCGAGCGAGTCCGCCACCGGGAGCACGAAGCAGGCAGCGAGTTGCTGGAGGTCGGTGCCGGCGTTCATGAGAACCGGCGACGAGGGGAGAAAGTCCAGGTCCCGCATGGCCTCGTAGAACCGTTCCTCGGTCTTCTCGACCTCTCCGCCGAACCGTTCCTCGGTCCTCTCGACGTCTCCGCCGAACCGTTCCTCGGCCGCCGCGAGGTTCGCGGCGACGCGTCGAAACAGCTCGTCCGGGGTTTCGACGACCTCACCGGCCTCGTTCTGCCGCAGATACCGTCGACGGAGAACGGTCGTCGCGACATCGTCCAGTGCTGTCATACTACACTGTGCGCCCCGCGTTCTATTAAGCCGTGGTCTCGCTCCACTGGGTCCTGCTCGTCCGTCCGGAACCCTGCATAGACTTTTCTTGCTCATCGTAGACAGTTCACGTATGGCGCTCGAACGGCTGTCACGCCGAACGATACTCACACTGCTCGTCGTTGCAGGCCTGTCGCTGGCTCTGGACCTCGTTTTCGGCGCATTCCGATTCGTCCGCACGGACGACGGCGACGAGTGGTCGGTCGAGGGGTCCGTCACGCTTCCGCGTCCACGGGACCAGAGCGACGTCTCGGTCGAGGAGGCAATCGCCGACCGCCGCTCCCGGCGGGCGTACAGCGACCGTGCGCTGGAGCGCAGCGAACTCGGGCAGTTGCTCTGGGCAACGCAGGGTGTGACTGACCGGGACAGGGGATTCAGGACTGCACCGAGCGCGGGCGCGCTCTATCCCCTGGAAGTGTACGTCGTGGTTGGGTCCCCCGGCGTGGAGGGGCTGGAAAGCGGTGTCTATCGCTACCGACCGGGGCGTCACGAACTCGACCGGGGCAGAACTGGCAACCTCCAGTCCGAACTACAGGCTGCTGCAGTCGATCAGGAGTTCGTCGAGGAAGCAGCGGTCGACATCGTCGTCTGCGCTGTCGACGAGCGAACGACCCGGAAGTACGGAGAACGCGGGAGACAGCGGTACGTCCCGATGGAGGCCGGTCACGCCGGCGAGAACCTCTCCTTGCAGGCCGAGGCCCTCGGCCTCGCAACCGTCTCGGTCGGTGCCTTCCGCGACGACCGCGTGCGGGACATCGTGGGGGCACCGGCGGACCAGCGACCGCTCTACGTCTTCCCCGTCGGAGGGCGAGCGTGACGGTCGGAGTCCGCTTCCGTCACTGGTCGCGCAGAGATGACGACGAGCTTGAAACGCTCCTCGGGCGACTCTCATTAGTATGGCCCCGCCGGCGGTGACCGCCGACCTCCTCGTCGTCTTCGGGCTCATCATCGTCGCCGTCGTCCTGTTCGCGACGGAGTTCGTCTCGCCGGACGTCACGGCCATCACCATCGTCGTCGCCGTCGTCGCCGTCGTCCTCGAACCGTGGACCGGCGTCGGAACCGACATGGCCTTCATCGGATTCGCGAATACGGCGACGATTACGGTCGCCGCGATGTACATGTTGAGTGAAGATATCCACCGGACGGGCATCATCAACCGACTCAGCGCGACGATTTCACGGTTCGCCCGTGGCAGCGAGTCTCGGCTGCTCTCTACGATGCTCGTGCTCACGAGCGGGATGGCAGGTATCGTCAACAATACGCCCGTCGTCGCGGTGTTCGTGCCCATGGCGACGGAACTGGCCGACGAACACCGGATATCGCCGTCGAAGCTACTGTTGCCGCTCTCGTTCGCGTCGATGCTGGGTGGGCGGAAACAGAGGGGCTTCCGGGCTTTCTGTGGGAAAGTCAAATCGGCCCCCGAACATATAGATTCTTATTTGTACTTTCTAAATCTCGAAAAAGTAGTCTGGTAACAGTGAAGTGCTAAAGAGACAGGACTTGTTCTTTCTGGTTCGAGGTATCGGATATATCTTCCCGAAACTAATATATTTGCTCGTCGCCAGTGTCTACTACAGAGGTAATTCCTATGTCTATGGGGAAATTCGACGAAGAGGAGTACGAGCGGCGCGAGAAGAAGCTCAGTTCGGTCAATACCGACTCGGACTACCACCGGGCAATCTTCGAAGGTCGCATCGAGTACACGGGCGACGATTCGATCGACGAACTTCTCGCCCGGTTGAAAGAACTGAAAGAAAAATCGGCGTCAAAACGGTAGACTGTGTCCCTCCGCTTATCGAGCGCCTCGAATTTTCGTCGCTCCACGAGACGTGGAACGCTCGGTAGGACGCCGACCTGTACGGCAAACGTAGTCAGAACGAGAGAGTGAACTCTCGTGTGAAACGGAGCTATGGCGCAGTCGTCCGCTCACGACCCTGGTGGAAGCAGTTCCGTGAACTCGCTGTCGGCTGTCTCACTCACACCCTCGACAAGGAACGGGGAAACCGTGACTTGCACAATCCACTCCCAGACGACCCGGCACATGGTATTAATTGCTCAAGCTACAACTCTCATACATGGTTGACGGTCCCGTTGACCACGCAATTTTAGCTATCTCGATCATAGCTGTTCTTCTCGGCGTTACCATGCTTGCTGGCGGGGGGCTCACTGCTCTTGCACCGATATTCTTCGGTCTCCTCGGTTTTGCCTATCTGAAAGCAGATTTCGAGCACCTGCGTGCATGGATTGGTTCCCGGGACGAGAGTGACGTCGACGAAGCGGAAGACGCGTTAGCTGTTCTTCGTAGCCGATATGCGAGCGGCGAACTCGACCATGACGAGTTCGAACGCAGGCTCGAGGACCTTCTCGAAACAGAGACGGTGGAACAGGCTGAGAACCGACAACAGCACGAACGGGTACGAGAACGCGAGTAGCCCGAACTGCTCGATGCCAGTTCGCGTATGCAAACCATTCCCATCGACCCACATCCGCGCTACATCCGATAATCCCTCTGCTCATCTGGAAGGTTGACCCGTATTCCTCAACTACATTCGCCAGCGTGTGACTCAGCTTCGAATATCTGTACGACAGAATCGCTGGTATCCGAGTCCAAGTGGAAGCAACATCCACAGAAAGAGGACGACAAACCCAACCCAGTCTTGCAAGAAGTACGCAGTTGACTCCGGGTAGACCGTAATCTCGTAATACTCGGGGATAACCGCTCGCCTCGCGAATAAAAACGCGTTTCCAGGATTGACAAGCCCAAGGAACTGGAGCCAGTCAGGGAGTTGACCTCCCGGGGGGAGCGGCCCGATGAAGAGCCACTGGAGAACTGCCATGAACGCGTCCCATAGCACGAAGACCAGACCCAGCAGTGCGGCTGTTACACCGACAGCGCGTTGCTGTGAGCCGACCAGTGCTGATACCCCAACGCCGATTGCCACGTAGACCATCCCCTGAAACTGCATCAAAGCCGTATTGAGCAGGAACCGATCGAGGTCGAAGAACGCGTACGACAGGAAGGCAACGAGGCCCACTGCCACACTGGCGATTCCAATCGCTACCACGACAACGAGAGTCCGCCCGAGGAATTTCCCAAGGATGACGTCCCGCCGGGAATGTGGCAGCCCCAGCAGCAGTTTGAGACTGCCGCGTTCGTGCTCCCCGGTAATCGTATCGAAGCTAGCAAACAGACCCAGTAGAGGGATGAAGACCGCACCGGGTTGACTGAGGCTGTTAATGAGTGCGAGTGTACTTCTCGGCGACTGCGTCGGATACAACTCTGGCACCCACTGAATGGCCGCAAAAAGGACTGCAGAAAGGAATAACAGAACAGACGCTCCCAGGACTGGATACGAACGCACTCCCTGTCTGACTTCTTTTTTCGCAATCGCTCGGACACTCCTCCTTGTCGATGCTTTTCGGCCGGCCACAGCCGTCTCCGTTCGTGTGAAACTCTCACTACCGTCTGTCATATGGTGAAACTCTCACTACCGTCTGTCATATGGTGAAACTCTCACTACCGTCTGTCATATGGTGAAACTCTCCCGGAATCCTTAGCTCGTTTGCATTTCCGCGCACTGACGAGGTTTGCGTTTTCTGTTGCGTCCTGGTACGGCAATTCGGAACGAAGGCGTCCGAGTCCGGTAGAGCAACTGGCATCCGTGCCACAACGGTCACTCTTCGAACTCCTGTGCGAGAAGCTCGCGAGTGGGACGGAGTTCTGAAAGCTCCTCGCTCCGGGTGACGGTGCGCGAGACGGTTGACCCGAACCGCGTGACAGACGTGCGAATAGCACTGGCCGGGACGGCGAGCGGGAAGATATGCCTCTTCCCGGCTACGGGCTGGTCCCGTTCGTGGGCGTGGACGTACCGTTGCCCGGGAGGGTTGGCGTGGTGCCAGGCTGCGTCGGTGGGGTGAACCCGCCAGTCCCGGTTCCGGACGAGGGTTCGGCCGGTTCCGGGACGCCAGGGGACTTCTCGCCGGAAACGAGGAAGTCCGCGAGGTTACTCACGAAGGCCTCGTTGTCGGCAAGTGTCGCGCTCGCCGGCTGGAGGAACTCCGTATCTCCAACGGCGGTGACGTTGCCTGTCCGGGCGGCGACGGGGTACGTGCCGCTGCGTCGCGTTGCGGAGGCGCGCACGTCGACACTCTCGGCGACGACCTGACTGCTTCCACTTATCGCCAGCGGCGTCGCGTCGTTCACGACGAGCCGGTCGACACCGGCCGTGAGTGGACCGTCGGCGACCGAGTCCGCGTAGACGCGCTGGAAGTTGTTGACGTTATCAGTCATGTCGAACAGGTAGCCAGCGCCGAAGGAGATCTCGAAGCGCGCGGCGAGGTTCGTCGGCTGGCCTGGCGTGGCGGTGTCGCCGGTCGACGTGCCGATGGGAAGACTGAGCGACGTCCCGGATGGAGTCTGGCCGACCGGATCGGCGAGCATGAGCACGCGGCCGCCGGCGTCGGCGAAGGCTTCGACGCCGTTGCTCTCACTGGCGGTGTACGAACTTGCCGGGTTCACGACGACGAAGGCGTCGGCAGACCGCAACGTCGCGTTCAGCCCCGACGAGCTACTCGAAAGCCCGCCGGTTCCCAGGCCGTTCGAACTCCCGCCGGTGTAGAACCGAACGTCGTGGCCGGCGCTGACGAGCGCATCGACCATCGGCTGTAGCCCACCTTCGGTGACGGCGTTCCCGTGGCTCTTGTCGATGATGACGGTCTTCGTCCCGTTACCGACGGCCGGTTCGACGCTCCCGCTGTCGTCAGCGGGCTCCAAACGCAGTGCGTCGTCGTACGCCGAGGCGTTGACGTTCTCGGACTCCGGCGACTCCGAGACGATGGTCCCCGTTGCGACTGTCGCCGACACGATAACCAAGACGACAAGCGCGAACACGCCGAGACCCTTCAGCAACTCAGTTCGCGTCATTGGCTCTCACCTCGATTGGCTCCGCACTCGCCAGTACGTCGATATCTCCGTGCAGCATGAAGTAGCGCGTCATGTCGATGTCGGTGACGTTCACGCCCGCTTCCGGTGATTGCCTGAGCCCGATTTGGCTCAGCGTGCTCGGAGAGGGCGATTCCATCCGTATGGTCTCGTAGTCCGAGAGGCCGGCCTGATCGGCAGCCCTGTCGATGGCAGCACCGAGGCCCCCGACCTGGTCGGCCAACCCAAGGTCGATGGCCCGGCGGCCCGAGTAGACTTTCGCGTAGGAGAGCTCCGTGGCCGAGAGGGTGAGGTTGCGCTCGGCCACGACGCTGCCGACGAACGCACGACGGAGTGCCTCGACGCGGCGACGTACCTCCGAAAGCGTCCCCGAGGTCGTTTTGTCCGGACCCGTCGTAATCTCGTTATTTGGCGCTCCACCAGGGGGGATGGTCGCCCGCACACCGACGCTACCGACGGTACTGGCCGGCGTCACGTAGATGCGGTCGGCGGGGACGCTGGTGTAGTATCCGCCCGATAGCGCCGAGCCTGTGACAGCTACCGTCACCGGCATCTGCTTGCTCGTTCGTTTCACCGACAGGTAGAGCTGTTCGCTGACTGATGCCAGCCCACCACGGCTGTTCACGTCGACGACCACCGCCTTGATTGAGTCGTTCTGCCGGGTCTCGCGCAGATCGTCCAGCGCTGCCGTCGCGGTGTCATCAGTGATAGTCCCGTGGACTTCGACCACCGCGACCGTCCCGTCCGAATCGGTCGACATCCCCCACGCGTAGGGGACCAGGGCGGCACCGACGATCAGGCCGACGATTCCGAACACGACGACCGGGCCGCCGAGACGGTCGAGGAGGCCGGATTCGTCGTTCATGCCGTCGCTCCTCCCGTGCTCGAAGCTGTCTCGGGAAGCTGCTTCGGTGCTCGCAGCGAGATGTTCTCGAACTGGATCGTCTCCGCCACTCGCTGACCGTCTTCGGTCCAGGTCGACTCGATCCGGAGCGGGACCGCACGCTCGGCGTCGATCCAGACCCGCCGCTCGGGCCGTGTCTCGGCGGCGCTGTCCGGCGGCGTAATCACGAAGACGACGGCCAGACGACCCCCGACCCGGTCACGCCTTTCGAAGACGACCTCGTTCTCGCGCACGAGGTCCGCTGCGACCGTGCCGTAGAGTGCCTCGGCTTCGAACGCAGTCGCGGTCCGCTGACCGGCAAACAGCTTCGCCGAGGGGTTCTCGATGATGGTAACCTCGCCGGCATTCGGGCCGGTCTGTGGTTCGACCACGAGTGCATTGCCCTTGTCGAAGGCGACGGTCGCCCGTGCAGTTCTGGTTTCGCTGCCGACCTGGACCCGCTGAGTCATCGTCGCCTGGAACCCGTCCAGTTGTTCGTAGCGTGATTCTACCTGGTCCGCGACGACCGACGGATCGTCGACCTCCGTCCCGGGCGCCCCGAGACAGCCGGCCGTAACGAATACCAGGCCGACGACGCCCAGTAGTGCGCGTCGCCCAGTTCGGTTCGAGAGTGGTCGTAACATGTGCCATCGCTTCCTTCACTCACCAAGGACAAGCCCCCATTGCGGAGTTTCTGGGTATGTAAACTACCACAATGTTTATCTAATGTTTTCCCAGACACAGTGGGTTCATCGTCCCCCGTTCGACGACACAGTCACTCTCCCGGTTTCCACTTGCGGGAATGATTCAGCCCATCAGCCGAGAGCCGGATTGGGTTCTGGTCCAGGTTAGGTCTACCCTCGCCTCGGTAGTGGGTTCAGGAACGAGAAACGACTGTAGCGTTGAGCGCGATTAGTTGCCGCGTTGTTCTCCTCCCGCATCTTCGAACCTGTCCTCACGACGGCCGCCCGAGGACGGATTCCTCGGCCCCTGCGAAGACGATGAGGGCCGTGATTTCCTCGTCAATATCGAAAAAGTCGTGCTCGACGCCTTGTTCGACGTAGATGACGTCACCCTCCTCGACGGTGTACGAGTCATCACCGACGTTGACCATCCCGCTCCCGGAGAGGACGAAGTACAGTTCGTCCTCCTTGTGAGGGGTTTTCGGCTCGGGATTGGGAAACCGAGCGATCTCGGCGCGTATCGAGTCCTCACTGAGCACTTCCAGGTAATCTTCGTCCCCCTGTTCGAGCTTGTCGACCAGTTCGGTCGTCGAAACGTGTCCCATGAGTTCGTATCTGAGTACCTCGGTTCAGAACTGAATCAATACTTCGATTCTTGAGCGGT
This sequence comes from Salinibaculum sp. SYNS191, assembly GCF_037338445.1. Classification (NCBI taxonomy): domain Archaea; kingdom Methanobacteriati; phylum Methanobacteriota; class Halobacteria; order Halobacteriales; family Haloarculaceae; genus Salinibaculum; species Salinibaculum marinum. The sequence goes on along the minus strand of NZ_CP147838.1, from coordinate 243,267 downwards.
CGGAGTGGGGTCACCGACTCGCCGACGTCGATCACGAAAGCAGTCGGTGGACGATAGCAGGCACAGATTCGTTTCACACAGGAAGAATATCTGCTGATACAGCGCGTATCCGGGGGTATGGCATCAGCACCTGCAGACCACGAGTGTGAGCCATGCACCACCGACGACGACCCACTCAGGAGGCTGAGTATGCACCGTATCTCGACGAACGAATCGAAGCATTCTGGAAGGTGTATGGAACCGGTGCGGAAACGAGGGGTGCAGTTCTACGGAACGAGGATGGGTGGAATCCGATTCAGACGGGTGTAAATAGACGGCGAGAACCCACGACCAATTCGCTACAGAAGATCGGTTCCTTTATTCCAACAATAGTCGTCGTCGTAGATATCGGTCGGTATTCCCTGAACCGACTTCCCCGTCGCTAGCCGGTGAGTATCAGATGACCTCCGAGCAATCGATCCACTCCACTCCGTCTTCAGCATCGAAGCAGGCAACTCGAAATCCGCCAACGAAGCGAGCAACACTCGTTGGTGGGGCTGTAGGGATATGTGTCGGCCTGAGTTCGCATTTTCTGTTACTGGATTATTCTGTCGTCTCTATTACCCTCTGTCTCCTGTACTCCATCGGCGTTACGCTCGTGATCGACTATCTCAGTATCCTCCGGCAGACCCCCTACGATGGCGGGAGCTGGTGGACGATTGCCTTCGGTGCCACCACCGGACTCGTTTTGATGGTTGTACAGCTGATCTACCGCCCGATCGTTGCAGATAAGATCGCAGCAAAGCGTGACCTCCCCGAGGGAGTGATAACCGTCCCGTTTAATCTCATCCTTATTTTGTGGCTTTTCATATTCGGTGTCGCGTTAGTCTCACTGGCATACGGGATCGGAATGGCAGTAACGGACATGACCGAAGGCTAATGCTCTCTGTCAGCCTCCCGCTCCCGACCGCCGGAGTCAATAGTCACCATCGGGAACCGGGTCTCTCGGGCGAGATGGTACCCTTTGCGCCTCTGTGTCGATGATTCACTCAGGTCAGCATCGAGGTCCACGTATATATCAAGATACTGATGGCCAGTTACAGTTGCGACAACGGTCTCCAGTATCGCGGTCAACGTGGTCTCGAATCTCTGCCCAGGTTCCTTCGATTATCCCACCATTCGGTTCAGCACCACAGCCCCGAGTACCGAGTAAATGCCATGTCTCTGTCTGCGTATTCTGGACAGCCTTCATGTAGCGACGTTTGAGTTAGACAGTAATAGGGTGTCGGACTAAGCGCCGCTCAGGTCCTAACCAATCAGCTTTCGCCAACTGTTACAGGCATCGGTCTCACTGAGACGACTCACTCACACCCTAATGCTCATCGCCATGCGCTGCTAGTCGGGGTCGCCTGTTGCGAGTTCTGCTGACAGACAAGAGCCCGTTATAGAGTCGTTCTAAGGGATTGGTTTTACCGCTGTCAGCCAGTGAATCGGCCCAGCTGTTAGATACCGTGTTCTTACAGACCGGTGCATCTCTCGCGTTTCAGCAGCACTGATGGGTACGTGTCAATCGGTTAGTTCACCTGTCCTGAAAGCTCAGCTCCGGCTTTGAACTTCACCTCGTTCGATGCCCCATTCGCGTTCACCAGATGGAGCACGGGCGCGTCCAGCGCGAGATGCGTGATGTGCGGCCCCTCGTCCGTCTCCAACTCCTGCCCCGGCATCTTCCGTCTGACACTGTCGATACCCGCTTTCGCACCCTCCGGGAGGACGCCTTTCTCCACCAGCTCGGCCATAGTGCCTGCATCGAGCCGCGCCCCTCGGCGAGACCGTCCCGCAACGACTCTCCGACGACGCTCCGAATCCGCCCGCTCCACTGCGTCCCCGAATCCATCTCCGTCGGAATCCACATCGTCGAGGTCGATACCAACGACCGGTGCAGCATCCACCATCGTCAACATCGTCATTGAGTCTTCGTACAACGCCGCGTCGTCGATTACCCAGCCGCCTGAGTAGATGAGCTGTCCGTCACTCTCTGCACGACCCACGTACAACAACGCTGGGAACGGGTGCGGGCATCCCGGTGGCTGGACCAGTACCTGCGCCACAAGCGTCTCGAAGATTTCTGGCGTCGCTTTCCCACCCCCGTCCGACGCACCACTCCACGCTTGGTAGATTGCTTCAGTCGATGATTCGGGGCCGTCCGACCCACCGTGCGTGCCGACCCGCACGACCGCCGGGCCTCCGCCAGCTTCCGGCGGTGAAGTAATCACTGCGACGGGACCGTCGTCCGCTCGAACGACCTCAAGACTCCCGCCCGTCGCCCTCGGCCCCGATACCTCCGCGACGAAGTGAGGCGTCGTCCCGCACACCGCCCCCGGATGATTTCCGGGGTCGTCATCGTCGCAATCGCCAGCATCATCCGGGTCACCCGGACCAGCCTTCGGCGTCCCCCACGAGTACACCCGTCCATCACCGTCGTACTGCCCCGTCAGGTACTCGATGAGTCGCTCCGGCGTCACCGCTTCGGCGATACTCCCGTTCCCACCCGGAACCTCAGCGTCAGGCAGACAGACAGTGAACCGCTCGCCAACAATCGGCTTCCCGTCCAGATACGCGACGAGCTCGTCATCCTCGTCAGCATCAGAGACACCATCTCCATCCGCGTCCCCGTCTGACGACCTCGTCGAGCTCAGCCGAGGCCGGTTACTTCGCGAGGAATTGTGGTTCTGCGCCATCACCGCAGAGGACGTAACCCACCCTTCCAACTCTACGCGCTCGGCCAGCGTCGGAGTCAGTCGAGCCACGTGCGGGCTCCCCGGAGCCATCTCGAAATTGACTTCTGTTTCATCGTCATTCCAGCCCATCCCGGCGAACACCGCCGCAGGCGACGCCCCCGTGTTCGTCAACGAAGACGCCACCCGATTCAAACACCCTGCGAGCGACCCAACCGCGACGGCACCGCCTACCGCGAGGAGGCGACGGCGACTGATGGTAGCGTGTGACACATCACGTGGGGCAACGGTAAGTCTTCGTGAATTCATAATTAACTACTGAAAGAGTGACGCAAACATAAGTATAGTTATAATTCTCGGATACGATTGTCTTCCGGGAAACAACGCCCGGGCTTCTGTGTACACTCTCCTCTAGTCGGGGAAATTTGCCCACCAGGGTATCTGACGAGAGACGAGCTCTCGGCGTGGGATAGCGGGAATCGACGCACAAAGAATGGCACTTTTCCGCTCCCTGAACAAGGTGGGGCAGCAGACGACTCTGTGATAGCTCTTCTCGCGCGGGCAGCTACAATTGACAATATACCAATGAAACTAATAACGTTATTAAATTAAGGTAATCCTGACTCTAGCAAATCGCACGACTGAGGAGACCGGGATGACGTGGCATAATGAACTCTGCTCCGAGAAAGGATAGGGGTTTAAATACACCCCGTCACTGTTTGTTGGCTCCTAAGCGTTATGCGGAAGGATGGGCGCTGCAGGATTTGAACCCGCGACATCTTGGTCCGAAGCCAAGTGCTCTGTCCAAGCTGAGCTAAGCGCCCGGTAGCCACGAGTTGCCGGTGTCGAGATAAAAACTCCCCGGTTCCGGTTCCGTCCTCGGAAATCTGTTGGACGAAAAGTGATATATGTCGGAGGCAGAAAAGAATAGCCAAAGGCGGCCGGTGGCGGTATCGGTGTGGGTGCGTCACCGATTGCTGAGCGAGAGTCTCAATGTACGACCTTGGCCCGGACTTCGAGGACGCCGCTGTGGCCCCCGGGACGAACATTCTCATCGCGGGGCCACCGTTGACTGGCAAGCGGCGCCTGGCGATGGACATTCTGGCCCACGGCGCCGGACTGGGGGAGGGGTCAGTCATCGTCACCACGCGGGACAGTTCGGAGCGGGTGCTCGCCGACTATCGCTCGCGGGTCGACAACCCGGACGCGGTCGACCTCGGCGTCGTCGATTGCGTGACCCAGCATCAGGGGCGGTCGACCGCCGACACCGACGTAGTGAAGTACGCGTCCTCGCCGGTGGACATGACGGGTATCGGTATCAAGTTCTCGGAGTTCCTGGAGGAGTTCTACGGGGAGCGTGACCGCACGCAGAACCGGGTGATGCTGGATTCGCTCTCGACGTTGCTGATGTACTCAGACGTCCAGACGGTGTTCCGGTTCATGCACGTGTTCACGAGCCGCATCGACGACGCGGACGCGCTGGGGGTCCACGTCATGGAGTCCACCGCCCACCAGCCGGAGGCGCTGAACACGATGAAACAGCTCTTCGACGGCTTCGTCGAGGTGGACGAGGACCGCGAGAAGACGGTTCGCCTGCCGGACGTGGACGCCAGCGCGGCACCATAGCCCCCTATTCTTTTGCTCTCGGGGCACCTCACTCCGTGCATGCCAATCACGAGCGACGACGAACTCCGCGAGGTACTGGACGTCGACACTATCGCCGTGGTGGGGTGTTCGACCACGCCCGGGAAGGCGGCTCACGACATCCCGAAGTACATGCTGGACCACGGGTACGAAATCGTCCCGGTCAATCCCTTCGCCGACGAGGTCTTCGGCCGCGAGGCCTACGACTCGCTGGCGGACGTCCCGGACGACATCGACCTCGTGGACGTGTTCCGGCCGAGCGAGGAGGTCCCGGGCATCGTCGACGCCTGTCTGGAGCGCGATGACGCGGGCATCATCTGGATGCAACTGGGCATCCGCGACGACGAGGCGGCGGCCCGGGCCGAGGAGGCCGGCAAGCGCGTGGTCCAGGACAAGTGCCTGAAGGTCGAGCACCAGCGCCTGCTGTAGTCACGTCTCTTCGGACACGTCGACCGTCGTGCCGTCGGCGTCGCCGTCGGGTTGCTCCCCGGCGTCGTCCGCGGCGGTCGGTTCGGGCGGGAGGTCGGCCTGTTCCAGAACGTCGTCGACGTCGATTCCCTGCTGTTCTGCGAGCGCCTCGACCAGCGCCCGCTGCTCGGCGACGTCGCGTTCCAGGTGGTCGACCTGCGTGCTGGTGTGTTCGACGTCTCTCTCGAGTTTGGTGAGACGCTCGATGACCTCGTTCATCTTGCTGTAGAGCTGTTCGGCCGCGTCGATGACCTTCTGGAGTTTCTTGGCAGTTCCGCCCAATCCCATGCCCGGCCGTAGCAGGGGCGGGTACGTGGGTGTTGTGGTCGGCTGTCCTGTCAGGTCGGAATCGTGAAGTAGAACGTCGCGCCCTCGCCCTCGCTCGACTCCACCCACATCTCGCCGCCGTGTCGGGAGACGATGCGGTCACAGATTGCCAGCCCGATGCCGGTGCCGTCGCTGTCGCGGCTCCCCTGCTCGAATATCTCGAAGACGCGGTCCTGTCTGTTCTCGGGGATGCCCGGGCCGTCGTCGGCCACGGAGAAGCGGACATCGTCCTCGCGGCGCTCGGCACCGACGTGTATCGTCGTCCCGTCACCGCCGTGTTCGATGGCGTTCTCGACGAGGTTCTGGAAGACCTGACCGAGCTGGTTTCTGTCGGCCTCGACCGTCGGGAGGTCGTCGCAGGTGACGGTCGCGTCGTGTTCCTCCCGGAGGAGTTCCAGGTCGCGCATGGTGTCGGCGAACACCTCGCCGGCGTCGGTCTCGGTGAACTCCTCGCCCTGGGTCCGGACCCGCGAGTAGTCCAGCAGGCCGTCTATCATCGCCTGCATCCGGTCGGCTCCGTCGATGGCGAAGTCCATGTACTCGTGGGCGTCCTCGTCGAACTGGTCGCCGTACTCCGTCTCCAGCAGCGAGATGTAGCTGGAGACCATCCGCGCGGGCTCCTGGAGGTCGTGTGAGGCGACGTAGGCGAACTGCTGGAGGCGCTCGTTGGACCGCTCCAAGCGGCCGACCGTCGCTTCGAGTTCCGCTTTCGTCGTCGAGAGTTCCGTGATGTCGGTGTAGAGGAGATAGCCACGTTCGCTGTCGCGGAAGGGCACGACGCGAAGCTGGAAGTCGCGCTGTCCGTTCGCGGTGGCGGTGTGGAGCCGCGTCGCGTCTTCCTCTCCCGCCCGGAGGGAGCCTGTGATGACCGCCCGCGTCTCTTCGTCGTGGCTCACCGTCTCGAACAGGGGGTCGCCCGCGGGACTGTCCCCCTCGGTGCCGAACATCTCGGCGAAGGCGGCGTTCTGTTCCACGACGACGGGTTCCCCGCCCGCCAGAACGACCTCGACGACTTCGGCCGGTGCGTTCTCGAACAGTGCCTCGAACTTGTCGCGTTCGCGCCGGGCGGTCTCGCGTGTGACTTCCGACCGGGCGGTGGCGTAGCCCACCAGCGTGCCGGCGACGGCACCGCCGATGGTTATCTGGAGGACGATGAGCCACGGCTTGAGTTCCCCCTGGATGACCTGCGCGCCGACGACCTCGGCCGCCACCACGAGGAGGCCGGCTGTGCCGATGTACTGCCACCGGGTCACCGCCGTCATGAACCGCTCGTCCCGCCGCTGGTACACCAGGTACCCGGCAGCCAGCACGGCGAGTGCAGACCCGAGTGGTACCACATTCTCCAGCAGCGTCGACCACAGCGGCTTGTTCTCGACCAGCCAGTCGCGCACCACGTCGCGAACGACGATGCCTGCCAGCAGCACGGATAGCAGTCCGGTGAGCCCCAGCGACGCTCGCTTGCTCAGTTCCATCTGTCTCGTGACAGGACACACAGCAGGTAAAACCTGGTGACACGCGACGACCGGGTGACGGAGCGGAGCGGGTCGGAACAGTTAACAGGTCTGTAGGCCCTCATATGACAAGTAACTGGAGGAATATCTTCTGGTACCAGACGACGGTGACCCAATCGAAATTCTGCTCGCGGAGGACAATCCCGGCGACGTTCGCCTGACGGAGAAGGCACTCGAACACGGGAACATCATCAACAATCTCCACGTTGTCACGAACGGTGTCGAGGCGATTGAGTTCCTGCGACAGGAGGGGGAGTACGCCGACGAACCCCGGCCCGACCTCGTGTTGCTCGACCTGAACATGCCCAAGAAGGACGGCCGGGAGGTGATGGCAGACATGGAGGAGGACCCTTCGCTGCGCCGGATTCCGGTCGTCGTCCTGACGAGTTCCGAGGCGGAGGAGGACGTCGTCCGCTCGTACGAACTCACCGCCAACGCCTACCTGACGAAGCCGGTGGACTTCGACGGCTTCGTGGACATCGTTACGCGAATCGAGGACTTCTGGTTCTCCGTCGTGAAGATGCCGCCGAAATGAGCGGGGAGGCGCTGAGCGAGAGCCGTGACGCTCTCGCCGTGTTGCTCGTCGAGGACAACAGCGGCGACGCGACGCTGGTAGAACATCACCTCCGTCGCGGGTCGTTCCCCGGCGTGCCCGACGAGCAGGCCATCACTCACGTCGAGAGTCTCGACGCGGCACTCGACGCCGTCACGTCGTCGACGTTCGACCTCGTCCTGCTGGACCTGGGGCTGCCCGAATCGACCGGCGTGGAGACGCTGGAGCAGTTCCTCCCCGAGGCGTCGGACGTCCCCGTCGTGGTGCTGACCGGGCTGGACAACAAGGAGACGGCGGTCCGGGCCATCCAGCAGGGCGCACAGGACTACCTCCCGAAGGGTGACCTGGGTCCCGACGTGCTGATGCGGTCGATGCGGTACGCCATCGAGCGACACAAACAGGAGCGGGCGCTGCGCGAGCAGACCGAGCAACTGCAGTTTTTCAACAGTATTCTCCGCCACGACGTGGGCAACGGGATGGAGGTCATCCGGCACAACGCGCAGTTGCTCGACGAGGACCTGTCGGGACCGGCGGCCGACCGGGCGGCGACAATCCGCTCGTGGAGCGACGACATCATCGACCTCACGGAGAAGATACGGCGGATGCTGGAGGCCGTCGCCCGTGACGGGGAGGTCGAACTGGCACCGGTGGACCTCACAGCGGTCGTCAGGGACCGGACCGAGCACGTCGGGACGATGGACGAGGCCGCCACCATCGAGACGTCGCTGCCCGATGACCCCGTTCACGTCCTCGCCAACGATATGCTGGGGGCCGTCATCGGGAACCTCCTCTCGAACGCCATCGAGCACAACGACAGCGCCGAGCCGCGGGTGACTGTCGACGTGACCGCGGGCGAGGAGACGGTCACGGTCGCAATCGCGGACAACGGCCCCGGCATCCCCGACAGCGCCAAGGAGAGTATCTTCGGGTGGGGGGAGACAGACGGCTCCTCGGAGGGCGGGTTCGGCCTGTACTTCGTCGCAACGATGGTCGACAGCTACGGCGGGACCGTCGAGGTCCGCGACAACGACCCCGAGGGTGCTGTCTTCCACATCACCCTGCCTGCCGTCTGACGGCGCGACCCCGCGCCTTTTAACACCGGCCCGCTCGGAGCCCCAGGTATGGACGACGTGAACCTCGCCCCGCTGGTCGGTATTCTCGGCTGCGTCGGCGTCATCGTGGCCCTGCTGTACCCCTACGTTGCCGCCGACGGGAGTGTCGCCACGTACTACGGGTCGGGCCTGGTGAACCCGCTCGTGGCGGGGCTGCTCGCGCTCGTGACCATTATCGTGCTCGCGGCGGGCCGCGAGGCCCGGACGGACCCCGGCATCGCGGCGGGCGCGGGGCTGGTCTTCGGGCTCTTCATCTTCCTCATGACGCTGGGGTGGGGAATGACCACGCGGCTGGACGCCGTCGCCATCTCGGAGTTGCACCGCTGGGTCGTGCCCCTGCTGGCGCTGCTGATTCCGGTCGGGTCGCTGTGGTACTCGCGCGCTCTGGGTGTGTTCTGAACCGACTGTTCCGAAAGGCCCTTATGCAGTACCGCGGTAGGTTGTGGTGGACTAGGTCGGGCGGTTAGGCCCCGCTCCACCCGTCCCCACTATGGTCTTTAGGGGAGACCGAACGCCGGGGGCGTCCGGTCAGACGGGCGTGGGCCCCGCAAGCCAACGTGGAAGCCTCGTCCTCCGGGGACGGCGGTCCGCGTGGAAGCATCTGCAGGGATGTGCCCGCGCGGTTAACCGAGGGTACCCCGCCAGGCGCGGAAGCGAGCAGCGGACCCTCGGACAGCCGTCGCTCGCAGGGTCGCGGGGTGGAGGAGGCGCGCGGGACTACCCGCGTCCGAACGCCGGGCCACCCCGGTTGTCCGCTCCATTCATACTGATCCACTTTTTGTAGCGTCGGGTCTCGGGCGCGCCCAGCGGCGCGCACCGGACCACTCCTTACAAAAACTTAGGGAAAAGGCTCCTCGCGGCCGGTCAGCCGCTCGGAGTACAACACATCTTCCCTACCGCAACCGCCACCGCAAAGCGGCAGCCCTGCCCTTCCCCGACTCGGCCGACAAGACGGCCTCATGGCCGAAGACCGGAAACGCAGAGCGATGGCCGCGAGCGCGTTTCATCGCGCGAGACGGGGGAAGGAAGGTCTGCCACGAGCATCCGCGCGAACGAAGTGAGCGCGGTTCACTGCGAGCGCTCTACCGAGCGCGAGCAGCCTTTTTCCCCAAGTTTTTGCAAGGAGTGGGCCGCGGCGCGCCGTCAGGCGCGCGGCGAGCCCCGACGCAGCAAAAAGTGGTCGCTAGTCGTCAGCCGGTTCGGCCACTGCGTCGAGATTCTGCAGGTCGAGGCCTCCGCCGACGGTGCGGTTCGGGTAGGGGATGTCGATGCCCTCCGCGTCGAAGCGCTCTTTCACGGCGGTGACGTACTCGCCGCGGGTCTTCACGAAGTCGGCGCGCGAGGGGTCGGAAATCCAGATGCGCGACTGCAGACCCACCGAGGAGTCTCCGAGTTCCGTCAGGCGCACAGACGGGCCTGGGTCGTCGAGAATCTCGTCGTGTTTCTCGGCCTCGTCGACGATGATGTCGGTGGCCTGGTCGATGTCGTCGTCGTAGCCGATGCCGAAGAGGAACTTCAGACGGAGCTTCTCGTGTGCGACGGGGTTCTTGATGACGCCGGCGGTGAGTTGCGAGTTGGGCACCGTCAGCAGTTCGTTGTCGAACGTCCTGACGCGCGTCACACGGAGGCTGATGTCCTCGACGACGCCGGAGTTGCCGTCCCACTCTATCCAGTCGTCGATACGGAACGGCTTGTCGGTGAAGATGAAGATGCCGGCGACGAAGTTCTGGATGACGTCCTGCATCGCGAAGCCGATCGCCAGCGTCGCCGCGGCGGCGATAGTCGCCAGCGCGCCGAGGAAGCTCCCGTAGCCGGCAGCGCCGAAGGCGACGGCGATGGCGGCGAAGACGACGGTGAAACGGGTAATCTTCTGCAGCGGTTTCTTGGCGTGGGCGTCGAGGCCGCGCGCGTCGAGGACGCGGTTGACGAGCGAGCCGACGACGGCACGGCCGACGAGATAGAGGACGGCCGCGACGATGACGAACGTCAGCGCGGAGCCGACGGGCCCGGCGTACGGGACGCCAGCGGTGTCGAGGGCGTCGGCGACGGGCTGCGACGCCTGGAGCACCAGCCCGTTCATCGCTCGAACACGGCGGTGTGGCCCCGGACCTGAACGACTTCGGCGTTGACCGCGTCGCCGAGTTCGTCGGCGAGGCTCTCCGTGTCGGTCCCGCCGCGTGCCGCACGCAGGAACTTCACCTTCACCAGTTGGCTGTCGCCGAGCTGGTCGTTCAGTTCGTCGGTGACCGCCTCGACTCCGTTCTTCCCCACCCAGACTGTCACGTCGAGGTCGTGAATCCGCCGTGTCCGCTCCGTGTCTGCCATGCCAACCCCCTAACGGCGCATCGGATTTAAAAGCACTCTCTCGTCCGTTCGAGTGTATTCCCGGTCAGCCCCTGTCGTGATACGGATAGCGGCTCTGGTGGCCGCAGTCGCAGGTCACGACGACGTGCCCGTCCTGGAGGCGGACGCGGGCGTTCTTCCCGGGTCTGAGGTAGGCGTCGCAGGCGTCGCAGGTGAACCGGAGGAACTCGCGGGGCAGCGAGAGGCGGTTGCGTTCGGCGAGGCGGCGTGCCCGGCGGACGTACTCCCGGGCCCGGTCCTCGTCGCCGGCCACCGTGGCCTCACGGGCGAGTTCCTGCAGGCGCTCGATGCGCTCCTCGGCGACAGTCACGCCTGGCCGTCGGAGCGGGGGGCTGGTATAGGTTCCGCTCCGTCGCCTTCCGGTAGCGTTTTGCCCGGGCCTGTCGACACCTCGGGCGTGCGCGTCCTGCACTACCTCGAACTGGCCGAGCAACTCGACCGTAGCGGCATCGGGACCTCCTTCGACCACCAGCGCCAGGCGCTCGCGATGACCAACGTCGACGTGGTCGGGTCACCGTGGCAGGACGACCATCCCGTCTGGGCGGCTGCCAACACCGCCATCGGGAACGGCTTCTTCAAGCAGTTCGACCTCGCTCACTGCAACATGATCGGCCCGGGCAGCGTCGCCGTCGCTCGCCGGGCAGCCAGCGAGGACGTCCCGCTCGTCCTCCACTCCCACGTCACGCGCGAGGACTTCGCCGAGAGCTTTCGCGGGTCGAACTACCTCGCCAAGCCCCTCGGGGAGTACCTCCGCTGGTTCTACTCCCAGGCCGACCTCGTGCTCTGCCCCAGCCAGTACACGAAGGGTGTTCTCGATGACTACCCGGTCGACGCGCCGATTCGGCCTATCACCAACGGCGTCGACGTCGACGCACTCTCCGGCTTCGGGAACCTGCGGGACGAGTACCGCGACCGGTTCGACCTCGACGGGATGACCGTCTTCGCGGTCGGCAACGTCTTCGAGCGCAAGGGCCTCACGACGTTCTGTGAACTCGCCGAGACCACCGACTACGACTTCGCGTGGTTCGGACCCTACGACACCGGTCCGCAGGCATCAAGCACGGTCCGGAAGTGGACCCGAAACCCGCCGGACAACGTCACCTTCACCGGGTGGGTCGAGGACATCCGCGGCGCGTACGCGGCCGGCGACGTCTACCTCTTTCCCACGAAGGCAGAGAATCAGGGCATCGCCGTGCTGGAGGCGATGGCCTGCGGGAAGGCCGTCGTGCTCCGGGACATCCCGGTGTTCCGGGAGTTCTACACGGACGGCGAGGACTGCCTGCTGTGCTCGGACTTCGGGGAGTTCCGCGACGCGCTCGACCGCCTCGCGGATAATCCCGACCTGCGGGAGCGCCTGGGTGCAAACGCCCGCGAGACGGCCCGCGAGCACAGCCTCGACCGGGTCGCCGAGGAGTTGGCCGACGTCTACAACGCGGTGCTTGCGGGCGAACCCGAGCGGGTCGTCGACTAGAACCAGCCGCTCCCGAGGTTCTCCTCGAAGCGGTTGTACTGCTCGTCGAGTTCCACGTCGCCGGCTGGAACCCGGTATTCGGCGAGTTTGCTCCGCTCCGCGTCCGCCGAGTCGGTCGTGGCGTCGACCTCGTAGGCGGTGTACCGGCACTCGTCGTCGGTGAACGTGACGACGCTGTAGCCGTTGCGGTACCAGTCCATGAACTGGATGTGACCGTTCTGGGCGGTGGCGAGGTCGTTCAGCGCCTCGCTGTCCCAGGGGGTCGAGAAGTCGAGCAGGCTGTCGGCGGTGAGGCTCGACACGGCCGGCGTCACGAGTTCGACGCCGACGCGCCCGGATTTGCCGTTTCCGACCTCGCCGTAGTGCGATTCCATGTATCCTGCGAGCGAGCAGTGGAGGTCGCCCGTCAGCGCGATGACGTTGTCAGGCCCCTCCGCGGCGAGGTGTTGCATCAACTCGTAGCGCTCGGCCTGGAACCCGTCCCAGGAGTCCTGGAGTATCTCGACCTGGTAGCTGCCCGTCCCGAGTGTCAGCGGCAGCGTCAGCACCTCGTTCAGCCAGACGGTCCACGTCGCCGTCGATTCGCTCATTCGCGACTTCCACCACTCCTTCTGGCGCTCTCCGAGCATCGTGCGGTCCTGGGCGTCCTCGCGGCCACACGACAGGCGCTCGCCGGGGCAGGCGGGTCCGTCCCGGAACAGCCGTTCGTCCGTGACGACAAATTCCGCCAGGTCGCCGAACTCGACAGTCCGGGAGAGGCGGAACTGCTCGTGGAGGTCCGTCGCCGAGGGGTCGTACTCGACGCGGGCGGGGACGTGTTCGACCCACGCCTGGATGCCGTTTGCCGTGAGTTCGAGCGCGAACTCCGGGTCGTTCCCGTCGGCCTTGTCGGGCAGGACCGGCGCGTCCGCCGCGTAGTCCCAGTAGCGGTTGTTCGCTATCTCGTGGTCGTCCCACCCCGCGATGAGCGTGTGTGCCGCCAGCCCCTCCTGCATGAGCGGGTCGGACTTGTAGGTGCGGTACAGAAAGCGAAAGTCCTCCAGCGTCTCCGCCAGGGGCTTCCCGCTTGGCAACTCGAAGTTCCTGTCCTCGGGAATCGGCCGGTTCGGCGCGGTGTAGGCCCCGTTCGCGGACTCGTAGATGAAATCGCCGAGGTGGACGAGGAAGTCCACGTCCGACTCGGCGACGTGGTGGTAGGCCCCGTAGTAGCCGTTCTGGTAGTCCTGGCAGGCCAGCACCGCAAAGGAGAGTTCGCCCACGTCGTCGTCGCTCGCGGGGAGCGTCCGGCAGCGACCCGTCTGGCTCGGGGTCCCGTCGTAGACGAACCGGTAGTGATAGCGTGCGTTCGAGGCCAGTTCGCCGTCCAGGTCGACTTTCACGGTGTGGTCCCGGGACGGCGTGATGCGCTCGGCGGGGACCGCTCCCCGGAAGACGACGTCCTCGAAGGCCTCGTCGGTCGCGACCTCGACGCCCAGCGGCACGCCGTCGGTGAGCACTGCGGGGGCCACGCGCGTCCAGAGGATGACGCCGCGGTCCGTCGGGCCGCCGCTCATCACGGCCTGGGGAAACACCGCCGTCGGGTCGCGGCTGTCGTCCACGGCCAGCGTGGCGTCCATCGCCGGTCGCGCTTCGACGGGCCGGGCGATGGGTCGGTCGGCGAGCATCGACGCGAGTCCGCCGCCGGCTGTCGCCGCGGCGACGCTTCGCAGGTACCGTCTGCGGCCTATCTTCCCATCCCTCCGCTCTCCGTTCGCGCTATCGTCTCCCATACTACATACTAGTCACGATTCGAATATGAAACCCGGCCACGAGGCTTGTGTACCGTGAATTTGCAGTTTACAGTTACTATCATGTAGTTTGGTTTCGAGCTACTGCCGCTCGCCCACAATAACAACTGATTAGTCGCTCCGTGGACGACTCCGGCCCGATGACGCTCCCGCGGGTGGCGACCTTCACCGACACGTACCTCCCGACGGTCAACGGTGTCACCTACACGGTCAAGACCTGGCGGGACTGCTGGGAGGGACGCGGAGGGCGGATGGACGTCGTCTACCCCAGCAGCGACCACGACCCCGGCGCGGGCGAGCACCCGGTCGGCAGCGTCGCCTTCCCGTTCTACGAGGGCTTTCGCCTCGGCCTGCCTCGCGTTCCCGAGGCAATCCGCCGGGTCGACATCGTCCACTCGCACACGCCGTTCGGCATCGGCATCGGCGGGATGCGCCTCGCGCGGACGCTGGACGTCCCGCTGGTCGCCTCCTACCACACCCCCTCCGCCGAGTACGCGGAGTACCTCTCGGTCAACGGGACTATCGAGCGTGCGGTCCGGCGCTCTGCGACGGCCTACGAACGGCTCTTTCTCGACCGCGCCGCGGCCGTCGTCGTCCCGAGCGCGGAGACGGCCCGACACGTCCGGGAGACCGTCGGCGTCTCGACAGAGACGGCGGTCGTTCCGAACGGCGTCGACACCGACTTCTTCCGGCCGGACGCGGACGGCTTCCGTGAACGCTACGGCCTGCCCGACGGTCCGCTGGTCGGCTACACCGGCCGCCACGGTCACGAGAAGCGCCTGGAACTGCTGCTCGAAGCGGTCGCCGAGATGGACCGCGACGTGACGCTCGTCCTCGGCGGTGACGGCCCCGCCCGCGACTCACTGGAGGCCGACGCCGGCGAGTACGGCATCGACGCCCGTTTCCTGGGCTTTCTGCCGCGTGCGGACCTCCCCGCGTTCTACGCCTCGCTGGACGTGTTCGGGTTTCCCAGCCCCGTCGAGACGCAGGGACTGGTCGCGCTGGAGGCCAACGCCTGCGGGACGCCGGTGGCGGGCGTCGACGCCGGCGCGCTCGCGGACACCATCACCGACGGCGAGAACGGGTACAAGGCCCCGGCCGGCGACCCCATCGCGCTGGCCGACGCCATCGAGCGCGTGCTCTCCGAACGCGAACGGCTGTCGGCGCAGTGTCTCGACCGACGCGAGGACATCAGCGCGGAGCGGGCGGTCGACACGCTCAGCGACATTTACGAACGGCTGGCCGACTGACTCACTCGGGCGCCTCGAAGACTCTGTCGTGGAGCCGCTGCGTCACGGTGTCGAGCAGGCGCTCCATGTTCGCCGTGTCGTCGCGGTTGTACGAGACCAGCGTCTCCAGGGCCCCCTCGTCGCCGCGCTCGTACTCGTGCCACAGCCGCACCGCGTCCCGCCCGGAGAGGTCCGGCCGGTCGCGGTCGATGCCGACCGTCTTTTCTATCTCCTTGAGTCCGCCGGTCAGGTCCAGCCGCCGGCAGGGGTACATGAGGTCGACGTGTGGCAGGTCAACGGTCAGGTCGAAGGACTCCTCCAGGAAGGGGACGTCGAATCGCTTGCCGTTGAACGTGACCAGCAGGCTCGCGTCGGCGAGTTCCCGCTGGAGGCGGTCGGCGTGGAGGTCGCGGCCGCGGACGAAGGTCGTCGTCTCGCCGCCGCGGTGACAGCTCACGACGGTCACGTCGTCGCGGTACTCGCTCAGCCCCGTCGTCTCGATGTCCAGAAAGCAGGTCTCCTCGCGGAAGTTCTCGTAGAGCCGCCAGTGGCTGCCCGACGGGAAGGCGTCGGCGAAGAAGCGGGCGTCGCCGTCGTCGAGGTGGTCCTGCGCGGTGGTGATGAACTCGTGGACGTCGTCGGCCGACGCGGGGCCGGGGACGGAGCCGTCGAAGTCGTCCCAGGTGGTGACGCCGCGTCGCCACAGTTTCCGTTCGGTCGTCTCCCCCACCCCGCGAACCGGAATGAAACTGTTCTCGACGCGCATACTGCTCCCTGTGTGGCCCGACGATATATGTCTCACGCGTCGACCCGCGCCCGCCACGAACTGACGCGGCCGGCGAGGTGGCCCCCGTCGTTCGCGCACCGGCGCACACCAAAACGGTATGACAGTCTGGCACGATTGACCGGCCGGTGACAGTTCGAGCATGGTCGACGCTGACATCCGGCCGGCCCGACCCGGCGACGTCGAGGCCATCTGTCGCATCGCCGAACGAACCTGGCACGAAGCGTATGACGACATCCTCCGGACCGGGACCATCGAGACGGCGCTCGCCGAGTGGTACGACCCCGACCAGTTGCGGTCTGCAGTGGAACGCAACGGCGTGGGTTACTTCGTCGCCGAGACCGGGGACGACGTCGTGGGCTTCGCCAGCGGCGGGCCGACGGACGACCCGGCCGTCGCGACGCTCGACACCATCTACGTCGACCCCGACCTGTGGGGGGACGGTATCGGGAGCGACCTGCTCTCGGCCGTCGAGTCGTTCTGCCGCGAGGCGGGCTGTGAGACCCTCTCCATCAGGGTCCTCGCCGGGAACGAGGTGGGGCTGTCGTTCTACCGGGGCGAGGGATTCGAGACAGTCGAGGAGCGCGAGACGGACCTGTTCGAGGAGAGGGTGACCGACGTTCGCCTCGAAGGGTCGCTGTAGCTCGGCACGCTCCGCTGATGGCGCGGACTCACTTGCCGTCCGTTTCCGGTCCCTCGACCGTCGCGTCGGTGCAGGCCAACAGCGTGGACCGCTCGGTCCGCTCGACGGTCCCGTCGGGGCCGAGTCGCACGAGCGTCGCGGAACTGTTGCAGTCGAACCAGCTCTCGTCGAGTTCGAACGTCGTGACGAGGTCACCGTCGACGCTGACGGCCACGCTGTAGGTCGCCGGCTGCTGGAGTTCGATGCTGACGGCGTGGCGCGCCGGGACCTCGTAGCTCCCCGACACGCTCCTGAGAACCCCGTTGCCCGAGGGTGAGACCGAGAACGTGACGGCCCTGTCCGTGTCGACGTCGTTGTAGAGTCGGAGGTGGTGTGGCCGGACGTCCGCACTCGCCCCGCCGGCCTCGCCGGGCACCGTCAGCGTCTCGTGGACCGTCACCGGTCGCTCCGACGGCGTACCCGTGTCCACCGGCGTGTCGTCGGTGCGCTCGGGTGTCGACCCGCGGCTGTCGCTCGGCGTCTCGGTGTCGTCGGTCGGCGCGTCGGCGTCGGCGGCCCCGAAACCGGTACAGCCGGCCAGACCGGTCCCGAGGGCCGCACCGAGGCCACCCAGGAGTGTCCGTCGCTTCATATCCAGTCCGACGGGTCCCTATACCGAACCGATTGCGGATACTCAAACGACGATTTGAGTCCAGGTCGGGGAAAAATGCGCTCGGTCCCGTTGATTACTCGCGCTCGCAGTGCTACGCCAGCGCGCTGCCGGCCCGGATGATCTCCTTCTCGCCGAAGGCCGGGCCGACGAGTTGCAGGCCGACCGGCAGGCCATCGTCGGTTTCGCCGGCGGGGACGGAGATGGCGGGCAGGTTTGCGAGGTTCACCGGCGTCGTGTTCGCGTCGGCGAGGTACATCTTCAGCGGGTCGTCCAGGCTCTCGCCGAGTTCGAACGGCGGGACGGGCATGGTCGGCGAGGCGAGCACGTCCGCGTCCGAGAGCGCCTCGTCGAAGTCCTGCTTGACCCAGGCGCGGGCGTCCTGGGCCTTCTTGTAGTACTTGTCCTGGTAGCCCGCCGAGAGCGCGTACGTCCCGAGCAGGACGCGCCGCTTGACCTCCGCCCCGAAGCCTTCTTCGCGGGCCTTCGCGAAGCTCTCGTTCCAGTTGCCCTCGTAGCCGCCCGAGGTGCCGTAGCGGACGCCGTCGAACCGCGCCAGGTTCGAGGACGCCTCGGACATCGCGATGACGTAGTACGCCTCGACGGCGTGTTCGACGCTCGGCAGGTCCACCTCGTGGTAGCTGGCTCCCTGTGCCTCCAGTTCGTCGATGGCGTCCCAGAACGTCTCGACGACTTCATCGTCGGCCCCCTCGACGAGTTCGGTCGGGACGCCGATGGAGAGGCCGTCGACGTCGCCGTCGGCGGCGCCGGCGAAGTCGTAGTCCGTGCCGTACTCAGTCGCGTCCTGGGTGGTCGCGTCCCGCTCGTCGGGGCCGGCGACGACCTCCAGCAGTTCAGCGGCCTCCTCGACGGTCGGAGCGATGGGACCGATCTGCTCCAGGGAGTTGGCGTATGCGACGAGGCCGTACCGCGAGACCAGTCCGTAGGTGGGTTTGATGCCGACGACGCCGCAGAAGGCGGCCGGGCAGCGCACCGAGCCGCCGGTGTCGGTGCCCAGCGCCATGTCCGCGTCACCGGCCGCGACGACGGCCGCGGAGCCACCCGAGGAGCCGCCGGGGACGTGCCCTTCGGCGGCGGGGTTCTCCGTCGGCCCGAAGGCGCTGGTCTCCGTGGTCGTTCCCATCCCGAACTCGTCCATGTTGGTCTTGCCGGGGATGGTCGCGCCGGCGTCCTTCAGTCGCTGGACGACCGTCGCGTCGTAGGGCGGGACGTAGTCGTCGAGCATCGCGGACCCGCAGGTTGTCCGGACGCCCTCGGTGGAGATGTTGTCCTTGACCGCGACCGTGCGCCCGGCCAGCGGGCCGTCGTCGCTGCCCGCGATGGTCTCCTCCGTGATGTAGCCGTTGTGATTCATGAGACGCGCGGACCCTTGAAGTAGCCGTCCTCGGTCTCCGCGGCGTTTTGCAGCGCCTCCGACTGGTCGAGACACTCGCGGGTCTCGTCGGGGCGCATCACGTTCGTCAGTTCGGGTTCGCGTTCGACTTCGGGCACCTCGTCCAGCGTCTCGAAGTACGCGAGGATGTCCGCGAACTGCTCGGCGAACAGTTCGAGTTCGTCGTCGGCGAGGTCCACCCGCGCGAGGTCCGCGATGTCCCGGACCTCCTCGGGGTCGACGGCGGGTTCGCTCATGCCTGCGGGAAGTACCGGCCCGTCGGTAAGCGTTTCGAATGTCGCCCTGCCGGCCCTGACCGCGTCGGACGTCGCCCGGGGGATTCCGATTTCGATAAACAAAGTTCGTAAATCGGAACTTTCCTGACCGTGAACAGCCAAAGAATTTAAGTCGCTCGCTCGCCAACAGGATATTGCAACCGACGTTTTCCGGGTATCAGTCCCGTTCCCCAGTCCAAAATGACCGACACCACCACGAGGCGCTATACGCGCGAGCGCGAACGCGAGAGCGAAGACGAACAGCACGCGGACGAGGACGAAACGGTCTGTCCAGAGTGCGGCGGCAAACTCGCCTCCGACAGCGAGCACGGCGAGACGGTCTGTGAGGAGTGTGGCCTCGTCGTCGAGGAAGACGAGATAGACCCCGGTCCGGAGTGGCGTGCCTTCGACTCCAGAGAGAAAGACGAGAAGTCGAGGGTCGGCGCGCCCACGACGAACATGATGCACGACAAGGGGCTGTCGACCAACATCGGGTGGCAGGACAAGGACGCATACGGAAATGCCCTCTCCAGCCGTCAGCGCGAGAAGATGCAGCGCCTGCGCACCTGGAACGAGCGCTTCCGAACGCGAGACTCCAAGGAGCGCAACCTGAAGCAGGCACTCGGTGAAATCGACCGCATGGCCTCCGCGCTCGGCCTCCCCGAGAGCGTTCGCGAGACGGCCAGCGTCATCTATCGGCGCGCGCTCGACGAGGACCTGCTGCCCGGCCGGTCCATCGAGGGCGTCGCCACTTCCGCACTGTACGCCGCGGCTCGCCAGGCCGGCACCCCCCGCTCGCTCGACGAAATCGCGACGGTCTCCCGCGTCGAGAAAGACGAGATAGCCCGCACCTACCGCTACGTCGTCCGCGAGCTGAACCTGGAGATACGGCCCGCAGACCCCGAGAGCTACGTCCCGCGGTTCACCTCGGACCTCGACCTCTCGGAGGAGGTCGAGCGCCGCGCCCGCCAGCTCCTCCAGAACGCCAAGGAGAAGGGCGTCCACTCCGGCAAGTCCCCGGTCGGCCTCGCGGCCGCCGCCGTCTACGCGGCGTCGCTGCTGACCAACGAGAAGGTCACCCAGAGCCAGGTCTCCGAAGTCGCCAACATCTCCGAGGTCACCATCCGCAACCGCTACCACGAACTGCTCGAAGCCGAGGACGGCGTCCCCGGCGTCTGACTCTGGTGACCCCGGACCCCGACCCAGGCAGACTTATCTGATTTCGTACCAGTCGGCCACTAAAAATAAATACCGTAGTCGGCAATATATCTCAGTAATGCTTCGTGAAACTGTTCGCGAGGACTCGGTGGTCGACGTGCTCTCGGCCGGGCTGGTGGGGGCCGACGAGGATCACATCGTCGTCAACCCGTCGCAGGCGACGATTGCTGCGCTGGTCGAGGTGCTCCAGACCGCGGAGTCACCGCCGCAGGTTCGGCTCTTCGCCGCCGAGCCGTCGCTGAAGGAGTTGATGAACGACTTTCTCGTCGCGAGCGCCGTGGCGGACCTCATGGATGGGGGGACGATGGCGGTACGGACGCTTGACACCGTGCCGAACAACGCGCTGCTCGTCTCGCGGGAGTCCGTCGTCTCGCTGGTCGAGGCCGGGGACCGCGCGGCCGGGCTGACGACGACGGCTGACGAATTCGTCGCCGCGACATACGACCACTACGACGAGCGGTGGGAGGGCGCGGAACCGTTCTCGCTGCGGACGCCGCCCCGCTCGGAGGTCATGGCGACGCTGGAGGCAGACATCGGGCCCGAAGTAGCGTCCGACTTCTCGGCCATCCTCGACTCGCTGGACTCGGCCAGAGGCGACGGCCAGGGGCTCGACGAGGTGACCATCAGCCTCCTCGTCGCCGCCCGCAACGGCGAACTGCTCTACGACATCAGCAAGTGGGGGGAGGACGTGGGGCTTGCGAGCAAGGCGACGTTCTCGCGGACGAAGACCCGCCTGGAGGACAACGGACTCATCGACACCGAGAAGGTGCCAATCGACGTCGGCCGGCCGCGACTGCGGCTGATGCCCGGCGACGAGCGACTGGCGGAAGCGGACATCGAGGACGTGGCGAGCGTCGCCATCGAGATGCTCGCATAGAGCGGCTTGCATAGGCTTATCCCGCCCGCATCCGTGGCCCCGTCTATGACTGTTGGTCTCGTCGGGTCGGGTCCCGCGGCCGCCGCCGTGGAGGCGGCGCTGGGGGACGTCGACGTCGACACGGTCTCCGTCGAACAGGACGCTATCGCCGAGTTCGACCTCGCTGTCGTGACCGGACAGGCCGGTGACGCCGTCTTCGAGCGGGCGAACCAGGTGGCACTCGACGCCGGACAGCGCTGGCTGGCCGTCGAACTCGGCGGCGTCGGCGGCTTCCCCGTCGTGGACGCCGCCGTCGCCGGCTTCGGTCCCGACACCGGCTGTTACGAGTGCCTGAGCGGCCGGGTGAGCGCGAACCTGGACCCGCAGGCCGAGCCGACCGCCGCGCCTCCCTCGCACACGGCCCGCTTCGCCGGGGCCGTCGCGGGCCGGGAGGCGGCACGCGCCCTCGTCGACGACGGCGGCCTGTTCGGGCGGGTCGTCGAGATTCCCCACGCCAGCCGCGAGTTCCTGCCGCTGCCGGACTGTGCCTGCGACGACGGACAGACACACCTGCCGGCACACACTCACGTCGAGCGCGACCTCGAAGCCTCGCTGGCCCGGGCCGAACGCGCCGTCGACGACCGCCTGGGGCTCATCCAGGACGTCGGCGAGGCGGAGTCGTTCCCGGTACCGTACTACCTCGCCCACAGTTGCGACACCTCCGGGTTCAGCGACGTCAGCGCCAGCCGCGACGCGGCCGGGGTCGCTGCCGGCTGGGACCGGGCGTTCATGAAGGCCCTCGGCGAGGGTCTGGAGCGCTACTGTGCCGGCGTCTACCGCGTCGACGAGTTCGAGACGGCACCGGAGACGGCCGTGACGGACGCCGTCAGTCCGGCCGTGTTCACCTGCGTCGACGACCACGACCCGACCGCGCAAATCGAGTGGGTCCGTGGCGAGAACCTGGCGACCGGCGACCCGGTCCACCTGCCGGCGGAGTTCGTCTACTACCCGCCACCCTCGCGGCGGTACTGTTCGCCGGTGACGACCGGACTGGGGCTGGGCAACGGTGGCGTCGAGGCGCTGCTCGCCGGCCTCTACGAGGTCATCGAGCGCGACGCCTCGATGCTGTCGTGGTACTCGACGTTCGAACCGCTCGCGCTGGAGGTTGCAGACGAGGAGTTCCAGACGCTGGTCGCCCGCGCGGACTCCCAGGGGCTCTCCGTGTCGACGCTTTTGCTCACCCAGGACGTGGACGTTCCCGCCGTCGCCGTGGCGGTCCATCGCGACGAGTGGCCGAAGTTCGCGGTCGGGTCCGGCGCGGACCTAGACGTCGCCAGCGCGGCCCGCTCGGCGCTTGCCGAGGCGTTGCAGAACTGGATGGAACTGCGCGGCATGGGGCGGGAGGACGCTGCGGACGCGACCGGCGCTATCGGTCGCTACGCCGACCTCCCGCCGGAAGCCGAGGCGTTCGTCGAGACGGACGGCGCCGTCCCCGCGGAATCGGTCGGACCCGACGAGGTGCCCACTGGCGAGGACGAACTTGAGGAGGTGCTGGCCCGACTCGACGACGCCGACCTGTCGGCGTTCGCCACCCGGACGACGACGCGGGACGTGGCGGCGCTGGGGTTCGAGGCCGTCCGCGCGGTGATTCCGCAGGCGCAGCCGCTTTTCTTCCACGACCCGGTGTTCGGGGAGCGCGCGGAGACCGTCCCGCAGGAGATGGGGTTCGAACCGCGACTCGACCGCGAGCACCACCCGTTCCCCTGACGCGGCGCCGAGCCGCGGCGCGACGGCCCGTTCAGATGCCGAGGGCGACGCGAATCATGTCACGCGTGCCCGGGCCGAGACCGACCGCGACGATTGCGACCAGCAGCATGATGGCGTAGCGGGGGTTCTCCTCGATGAAGGTCCGGTCGAACACGCCGACGATGGCGGTGGCGACGACGAGCTTCACGGCGAGAAACGTCCAGGAGTCGCCGATGATGTCCGTGAGCCAGGCCGGCTGGACCGCCTGCGTCACGTCGATGATGATTCTGTTGACGACGTGTTTGGCCGAGTAGCCGTCGCCGGGGATGCCGAAGGCACCGGTCCAGTCGGAGGCGAGGACGTTCGCCACGCCGTCGATGGCGTGGCCCCAGATGACGACGAGGCCCATCAGCCCGGTGCCGGCGTGGATGGCGGGTCTGTACCTGCCGACGCCGTAGTAGATGGCGACCGAGAGCAGCGTCGCCAGACCGACCACCGTGACGAGGACCAGCGGGAACGAGAGCACGTAGTCGGTGGTCACCGAGAGGTAGGCGAGGTAACCGAAAGTGGCGAGGAAGGCCCCGACGCCGAGCGCCCCCAGCGGGTAGTGGTAGGTGTCGGTGCGGCCGGAGTGTTCCAGCCACTTGGCGACGGCCAGGGCGGCCATCGTGACGAAGAAGACGGTGAAGTAGATGAACGGGCTGATGAGTGCGGCGCTGGCGGGGAAGTCGATTGCGGGCGCGAGGTCGGCGCGCTGTGCGGCGACGAAGGAGTCTTCGACCACCCGGAGCGCCCCGCCGAAGAGCATGAACGGGACGAGTGCGAAGAAGAAGTCCTCGAAGGGTTCGAGGTCGATGCGCTGGATGAGCAGGTAGACGCCTGCCAGCATGAAGACGAGGACGACGACGTAGCCGAGCGTCGAGACGGTGGTGTAACCCGGTTCGGCGACGTAGGCGTTGCTCAGGCCGGTACAGCCCGACGCGGGGTTGACGACGACCTCGCCGGTGTCGCGGAAGTAGGCGGCACAGCTGGCACCCTCGGAGTCGGCGAAGACTGGTCCCCAGAAGTACTGCCAGATGAAGCCGTAGTAGATGCGCTCGGTGAACAGAACCGCTCCCGTGACGATGGCGACCACGCCGGCCACCAGCGTCCCGAACCACGCCTGTTCGGGACTCACGTCGTACCGCTCCAGCGCGTTCATGTTGCCCACGCCGAGGGGAGCCAAGTTGAGGGTTCCGGTCCCGTGCGCGTTCCCGTCACCGGCGCACGGCCGTCGCTTTCAGTCTGCTGCCTCGACGCTGGTCCCCTCCCGGACGGCCGCCAGCACCTCGTCGTGTGCCTCGCCGTTGGAGACGACCAGTCCCTCGCTGTCGTGGTGCCAGCGGTCGCCGTGGACGTCCGTCGCCGTCCCGCCGGCGCGGCGAATCAGGTGGACGCCGGCGATGGCGTCCCACGGGTGTGGGGTCCGGGGCATGAACCCGGCGTCGAGGCCGCCGGCGGCGACGAGCGCGAGCGAACCCTGGAGGCAGCCAAAGCGCCGCACGTCGCCGAAGCGGCCAGCCGCCGCCTCGAAGAGGTCCGTGTAGGGGTCGCCGTGCTTGAGCGCCCACCAGCCGATGAGTCCCGTCGCGAACGTCTCCGGGTCCGACCGGTCGCTGACGGACATCGCGCTGTCGTTGCAGGTGACGCTCTCGGGGCCCGCCGTGTAGATGTCCCGCTCTGCTGGCAGGTACGTCGCAACTCCGACGGGTTCGCAGTCGACCACGGCGGCCACGCTCGTCCCCCAGAACCGGATGCCCCGGACGTAGTTCGCGGTCCCGTCGATAGGGTCGACCACCCAGGCCGGGCCAGTCTCGGGGACGCGCTTGCGAATCTCGACGTCGTCCGCGCCGGGGACGGTCACGTCCTCCTCGCAGACGAGCGCGTCGCTGGGGAACTCCTGCTGGATGGTCGCGATGACCTGCTGTTGGGCGTCCCTGTCGGCCGCCGTCACGAGGTCGTTCTTGTCCGTCTTGGTCTCGACGGTCAGCGGCTCCCTGAACGTCTCCTTGGCGACGATGCCGCCCGCACGGGCCGCCCGCTCGGCCACCGCCGCCCGCCGAGTCGCGTCTGTCATACTACCCGCTGTCGGGCGCTGGTAGTTAACGTGTTCGTTGTGTGGACAGTCGCCGCCCGGGCGGGGCCACGCTGGTGCAATCAGGAATGGGTCAGGTGGAGCGGCCCCGCACAGAGACGGGACAGGCGGCGCTGGGCAGGGGTAGTTCGGACGGGTGACGGGGACGACTCACTCCCGGAGGCGGTGGCTGAACACTACCTCGTCGAGTTCCTCTGCTGCTGTCTGGCCACCGTCGGTGGCTAGCGGGCTCTGTTCCTCGACCATCGGGACGAGGGGCGCTCCTGTGTTCTCGGCGTCGGTGTAGTGCTCGTACATGGTTGCAACGGGTTCCGAACGTGTCTCGCCACGTTCGAGTACCGTCACGCAGAGTGACGGGAACCTTCACGATTCTTAATGAAGGTTCTACTCAACTCGTCGGACTGCGGGCTAATAAATATAATGATTATTAATTTTAATTAGCGGCAAATCTCGCGCCTGCTGCTGTGGGGCGGTAGCGTCGACCGCAGGAAGTTGCGAGGGAAGACCGCTCCTGCTCACGGGTCACAGCGTTCCCCGTTCGCTTCGAGGCCGCCCGAGATGGTCGGCCTCGCTCCGTTACGGACTTCCGTGCACTGTGTGCGAGGGGCCGTAGTGGCCCACAGTGCGAGGGAAGGGATTTGAACTACGCGGTCGGCAACGCCGCCCTCTCGTTCGAATCCCTCCTGCACATCTCACGACCCTCGCGTTCGCTCGGGTCTGAGAGTGCGAGGGAAGGGATTTGAACCCTTGGACCCCTACGGGAGCGGATCTTGAGTCCGCCGCCGTTTCCAGGCTTGGCTACCCTCGCACTTCGCTGGCGCGAATACCGTTCTCAGCCTCTCACGCGCCTAATCTCTCTTGTCGCAGGTCCTCTCGATCTGCGGCTTCGGATTCGGGCGTCGGTGTTTCGCCGCATGCCGTCTTAAACTCCCCGGGTCGTGACCGCCGTCTCCCCGACTGACGCCGGTCGTGACGGAACCCAGTGGTAACTCATCACGATAGGACCCTTTAGACTGACGGCCCGCCGCGTTCGGATTCCGCGCCCGTTACCGTTCGCTCTCGTCGGTGACGGCGTCGTCTCGCTCGCTCTCGTCGGGTGCCTCGACGGGACCGACGATAGCTTCTCGCTCCGGAGTGTCACTGTCCTCGTTCCCTGTCTCCGCGCCGAAGCGGTCGTGCTGACGGCCCCCGTCTGCGGCCTGCCCGACGATGGCGGTGTCGAGACTGATTTCGTGGTGGGTGTCGAGCGCGGCGAGACTCGCTGGCGCACCCGTCGCCTCCTCCCCGGGTGCTGGTTCAGCCGCCGTCTCCGCTGCTTCGGCGGGCATCTCGACTGTCTCCGTCTCGCGAATCTCCTCGATTGTCGCTGCCATGCGCCGGCGCTGGTCAGCGAGTTCGTAGACGGCCGTCGGCTGGCACTCGTCGGCTACTTCCGCGGCCCGGTCGACGTGGTCCTGCGCTGCTGCGTAGCTGCGAAGGGCCTCCTTCACGTCGTCGTCCTCGTCGTCCATCCCCTCCCGCCACTTCCGGCTGGCGAGAGCGCGGTGACAGTCGACGAGCCGCCGTCCGGCCGCCTGCAGTTCCTCCCGGACCTTCTCGGGGTCGCCGGTGAACTGGCGGTTCTCCGGCCCCAGTTTCAGGGCCAGGACGTCCCCGTAGCGCCGGTACGCGGTCTCCCAGTGGTCGACCGCCTCGGCGCGACTGTCGGCGTTGAATCCGCGTATCTTCGCCTCGTGGGCCTGGCGAATCGGCTCCGCGGCGACGGTCTCTATCTCCCAGGACAACCGGTCGAGGTCGTCCCGGAGTTCCCGCTCCTCGCCGAACCGGAACCGGTCCGGCCGGCTGACCGCCTCGGCGCGGTGGCTGGCGCGCTCGTAGTGAGACTGCGCTATCTGCAGTACCGGCTCTGCCTGCTCGTAGTCCCCGTTCTCGACCAGGTGACGACCGAGTTCGAGCTGTGACTCCGCGCGCTCGATGAACAGCCTCGTGTAGGCCCGTTCAAGCGTCCGCTCGATTTCGGTCAGTTCGGGTGCCAGCACCTCGTCGTCGATGGGTTCGGTCCGGTGCACTGCCCCGATGAGGGCGTCGAGGCTGGCGCGCGCGTCGTCGTAGGTCCGCTCGGCGGGTTCCCACTCCATCGCGTCGGCGTGGGACCGAATCTCGCCGGCGGCCAGTTCGACGTCGTTGCGACACGCGACCAGCCGGGTCCGCACGTCGCCGACCCAGCGGAGGTGTCGCACGACACTGTCGACGACGTCCGGGTCCGCGTCCGGGAGCGGAAACTCCCAGCGGACGCCGTTCGCCATCGAGAGCGCGAGCACGGGGCCGTCGATGCCGATGGCAGCGAGGTCGTCGTAGGCCAGCGAGCCGGCGTCCGTCCCGACCTCACCGGCCGCCACGTCGGCCGACGCGAACAGTATCCGTCGGTCCGTGACTGCCATGGCGACGGTGACCGAGACGTGGCGCTCCTCGTGCCCCGACACCCGTGTCAACCCCTCGGGACTGACGAACGCCGCACGCACCCGCTCATTATTATCAATGATACTGGAGACGGCTTCGTCCGCGAGCGCCCCTCGCGCGCCCGCCGTATCGGCCGCCTCCTGCGGGTTGTGGTCCTCAGGTGGAATGGCTAATCCCCAGGATAGTATTTTCATCGTAGATAATAAAATGCTCGCTGCTCGCCGAAATGTGGGGATTTACTTACCAGTTCTGTCCGAGATGCTCCACGCTCCCCCCCGTCGGTCGGTGGCCTCCGTTCGCCGTCACGGAATACGTGCCCGTTCGTCCCCAAGTACAACTATCGTAGTCATGCACACAACCCAGATGGTATTTAGACAAGTTTGATTGTCTCCAATCTCGGAAAAACGCCGGAATCGAGCGTCTCTGGCAGTAGAGGGAAAAAGCACTTGTTCTGTCACTCCTCAGGGTCTCCCAATGACAGACCCCGCCGAGACGGGCGCTGGCTCGGACGTGCTACAGAGCAAGCGCGACGCGACGCGATACCAGATTCTGGTGCAGATTGCGGAGCACCAGCCAGCGGTCAGTCAGCGCGAGATCGCCGAGGCCATCGGCATCACCTCGCAGGCGGTCAGCAACTACCTGCAGGAACTCGTCGACCAGGGGGCCGTCGAGAAGCACGGGCGGGGCCGCTACGAGGTCACGAAGGAGGGCGTCGACTGGCTCATCGGCCGGACCGACGACCTCCGCTCGTTCGTCGAACACGTCTCGGAGGACGTCATCGGGCAGGTCGACGTCGAGAGCGCCATCGCGACCGGCTCTATCGACGAGGGCGACCGGGTTTCGCTCTCGATGCGGGACGGCTGTCTGCACGCGACGCCCGGTGACGCGGGTGCCGCGACGGCCGTCGCCGTCACCGACGCCACGGAGGGTGCGGAGGTCGGCATCACCGACTTCGAGGGGGTCGTCGACTACGAACTGGGAACAGTCACGGTCATCCCGGTCCCGTCGGTCCGCAACGGGGGTTCTGGCGAGGTGGACCCGGACGTCGTCGCCGAACACGCTGCGGCGAACGACCGCGTGGCGACGGCGGGGACCGAGGCTCTCGCCGCTGCCACCGCCGCGGGGGTCGACCCGGACATCCGGTTCGCCACCGCCGAGGCGGTCAAGGAGGCCGCCACGAAGGGCCTCGACGTGCTCCTCCTGACCGTGGCCAGCCAGCTCTCGGAGCACACCGACGCCCTCCGGGACCGCTCGCTGGAGTACGAGGTCGTCGACGCGTCCCTTTAACGCGGTGCGAGCGCGTCCGTCGTCGCCTCGATGTCCGCTCTCTCCGCCGCCCGCGGGAACGAGATGGCCACGGCGTCGACACCGTCGACGCCCGCGAACTCCGCCACCCGCTCCTCGCACTCGGCCGGCGTCCCCGCGACGGCGAGGTCGTCGAGCAGGTCGTCGCCGATGGCGGCCATCGCCTCGTCCTTGTTGCCGCTGGCCCACTGCTGGGCGACCGTGTTCGCCGTCTCCTCGTACCCCTGTCGCGCCAGCGCGTCGCGGTAGAACGTCCCCATCCCGCCGACGTAGAACGCCAGGTGCTCGCGCGTGAGGTGGCGCGCGCGCTCGCGGTCCTCCAGCGCACAGCAGGTCAGCGACACCGTCACGCGCCTGTCCTCGGGGTCATCGTCGGCCATCTCGACGCCACGCCGGAAGTCCGCCATTCGCTCTGCGATGCCGTCGGGCGTCGCCAGCAGCGCGTGCCACCCGTCGCCAAAGCGGCCCGCGAGTTCGACGGCCGTCGGTCCCATCCCGCCGGCGTCAACGGGCGGTGGCGTCTCCGGCGGGTCGTGACGGAGCCGGAAGCCCGCGAGCTGGAAGTACTCGCCGTCGTACTCG
Source organism: Salinibaculum sp. SYNS191 (assembly GCF_037338445.1). Lineage (NCBI taxonomy): Archaea > Methanobacteriati > Methanobacteriota > Halobacteria > Halobacteriales > Haloarculaceae > Salinibaculum > Salinibaculum marinum. The sequence goes on along the minus strand of NZ_CP147838.1, from coordinate 214,042 downwards.
ACGGTCTCCCCGGAGAGGACCAGCCGGACGACCTCGATGGCCTCCCGCGTGCGCCGGAGCGGGTTCCCGTACTCGACGCCGTGCCATCCCTCCATCAGGATTGGGCCGCTCGGCCCGACGCCCAGGCGGAACCGGCCGTCGGACGCCTCCTGCAGCGTCGCCGCCGTCTGTCCCATGAGCGCCGGCGAGCGGGAGTAGACGTTCATGATGGACGTCCCGATACCGACGCGCTCCGTCCGGGCAGCGATGGTCGCGAGGACCGTCACCGCGTCGCGGCCCCACGTCTCCGGGAGCCAGACGCGCTCGTAGCCGGCGCGCTCGGCGTGCTCGCTCATCGAGACGAAGTCGTCCAGGTGCTCCTGTGCGGCGACGGGAAGAAACACGTCGCGGACGGCATCTGTCATACTCACCCGTGCGAGCGCACGGAAATAAAGCTACGTCCCGCCGTGGTCACTCCTCGCCGTCGGCCGGGTCGTCGACCGGCCGGGCGACCCTGTCCTCCGTCGGCTCGTCCGCCTCGTCGCTGTCGGGCCCGTCCCTCCCGGTGCCCTGGCCCTGGAGGACCTGGCCGAGTGCCGCGCTCGCCGTCCCGCCGACCAGCGGGTACGCGATGCCGTAGAGCACCGCCTCGGAACGGGCCGGGTACAGCACGGCGTTCTCTCCGGTCCGGACCAGCACGAAGGACACTCCCAGCGAGAGCGCGAGAAAGCCCGCGGCCATCGCGACGCCGGCCGCCACGCTCCCGAAGACTATCTCGTTGGGGTCGAGCGCGTCCACTTCTATGGCCCGATAGCCCAGGACGACGCCGACGGCCACGATGGCGAGAATCGGCACCGCGAGGTAGACGACGTCGGGGAGCGCGCTCACGGTCGGTGCGGTCCCGCCGCCGGACACCTCGTTGACGACCTCGCCGTCGACGAGCTGTGTCCGGGTTATCGACTGAAAGCCCGTGACCGAGTTCGACCACACCTCGGTGACCTGCTCCTGGACCTGCCCGCTCTGTTCGATGCGCAGCGTCTGTCTGGTGTACGTCGGGACGTTGAAGGCGTTGTAGAACACCTGCGCGGCCGAGCGCAGTGCCGTGGTCAGCCCCTGCGAGAAGGTGAGTGCCCCGGACCCGACCAGCAGGCCGACGAAGACGACGTACCCTCCGAGGAAGCCGCCCAGGCCGGCCAGGAATCCGTCGACGATTGGCAGTTCCTCCAGCCGGTCGAGGCGTCCGCCGTCGCGTGATGCGTCGCTCACAGGCCAACGGCCGCGGACGAGCGAAAAAAGCGTTCCGGTGGGCTACTCGTCGGGCTCGAAGTCCAGCGCTGCCGAGTTGATGCAGTAGCGCTTCCCGGTCGGCTCCGGGCCGTCGTCGAAGACGTGGCCGAGGTGGCCGCCGCAGTTCGCGCAGACGACTTCGGTCCGTCGCATCCCGTGGCTCGTGTCCAGCCGCGTCTCCATGTTGCCCTCCTGGTAGACGTCCCAGAAGCTGGGCCACCCGCTGCCGGAGTCGAACTTCTCGTCGGACGCGAACAGCTCCGTGCCACAGCCGGCACAGGTGAAGACGCCGTCGTCTTTGACGTCCAGCAGGTCGCCGCTGAACTTCGGCTCCGTTCCCGCCTCGCGCAGGATGCGGTACTCCTCGTCTGTCAGTATCTCTCGCCACTCCTCCTCGTTCTCGGGAAGTTCGCGTTCGCTCTGCTCGCTCATACATCCGATAGGGGCTGGAGCGTCATATACTCGGTGTCCTGGGGGCGACGGCAGGGTCTCGCCACGTCACTTCCTGGCCCCCGTCGCCCCGAACCGGGCCGGGACGATGGACAGCGCTGCGACCCAGACGGCAGCGGCCACGACCAGCGTCAGCACCGACGCGACGTTGCCGTTCATCGCGAACACGACAGTCAGCGCGGTCATCGCGAGCGCGTACAGGGCCATCATGCCGACGATGAACTTCTGGTACAGGGCCAGTTGCATGAACTGGTCCCACGACAACACGGATAGCGCGAGCACCATCGTGTCGGCTCTAGGTAGTCGTCATGTATGTATTCTCGTACTGCGACGGCACGTGGTCAGGGGACACCGCCGCCGGCAGGTGGGGAACCTCTCATTTCGCGCGCAATAATTCGTGGCGGTCACGTTCCAGCGGTCGACGTCCCCGACGCGGGTCGGCTGCGGGGGACGCTGCGTGAGTGTCCGTGTACTGCGGGGTCCGGTTAGCGGCCCTCGGTTGGGGTCAGCGAGACGTCGCCAGTCGAACTGACGCACACCTCGTACCCCTCGTAGGTGAACAGCACGTGACCGGCACTGTGGTTGAAAAGCGAGTCCAGCGCGTCGGGGTCGACGGCCCGTGCCAGAGGTTCGGGCAGTTCGGTCGCGGGGACACCTTCACGGGCGGCGACGGCCTCGATTACTGACCGACTCAGCGACGCATTCGATGCCATGTGTGGGATATGAGTATCGCTACGTGAAATTCTATCGGTTCCTCTCACCGTCCCTGGATTTCTCGGTGAATTCACGCAGTAACTGGACCTACGGCGCTATGTCGTCCCAGTTCGGTCCGCTGTACAATCCCCTTTGCTCCCACTCCAAGCCCGGTCCCAATCAGCCTGGGGAGGTGGGTGGTCCGCAGGTCGTCTTTCAAACACTTTCCGTCCAGTCGACGAGCAACCGAGTGATGCACCGCTCCGACTGCGTCTCCGGAGTCCACTCGCTCATGGACGGAGTGCCCGCCAGGTGACCAACCCACCGACCGCGCTCATCCCGAGGCCGACAGCGGTCAGGGCGAGCGTCGTGACGTGGCCGCTGACCGGCCGACACTGGACCGGGGCCCCACCGGGCGTGAACGAGCAGACGCCGCTGCTCCAGGCGAGAAACAGGACCACCGCGCCCCCGAGGAACCCGATACACCCGACCAGCAGGCGATTCACCGCGCGGTGCTGTCGCTCGAACTCCTCCCACCGGTCCCGGACGGCGTCGCGCTCCCACTGGGTGCCGCGCTCCATCGTCGCGACGAAGTATGTGATGCAGTCACAAACCACTGTCGCCGGCTCTGCCCGTCCGGACCGGCGCGGGTTGCAGTCGAGGGCGCAGCGCGTGGCCCCGGCGATGCCTGGCAATATTTTCCAGGGGTCGTGTCCGTTTTTCACACACATATGAAATCTCGAAATGTTATTGAAATATCCATTACCACGAGCAGCGGACGCAATATAGAATTAAACGTTTGGTCGATAAGATACAGAAATAAACTGTGTTAGTTCGGATAATAGAATATTTATGCCTGTATTGTGGACTAGTGGGCGTAGAAAATGACGAGTGCAACACTCTCCGACGATGCACAGGCCGTCATCGACGAAATCGAGGAGCGCGACATCGACTTCCTCAGGTTGCAGTTCACGGACATCCTGGGAACGGTCAAGAACGTCTCTATCCCCGCCGAGCAGGCGGAGAAAGCGTTCACGGAAGGCATCTACTTCGACGGCTCCTCTATCGACGGGTTCGTCCGCATCCAGGAGTCGGACATGCGGCTCGTGCCGAACCCGTCGACGTTCGCCGTGCTCCCCTGGACCAGTGCGGGAGATCACACGAGCGCGCGGCTCATCTGTGACGTCTACGACACGGCGACGGACGCGGCGTTCGACGGCGACCCCCGGTGGGTCCTCAAGCGCGCCGTCCAGCGGGCCAACGACATGGGGTACACGGTCAATACAGGTCCGGAACCCGAGTTCTTCCTGTTCGAGGAGGACGAGGACGGCGACGCGACCCTGGACTTCTCCGACAGCGGGGGGTACTTCGACCTCGCGCCGAAGGACCTCGCCTCGGACGTCCGCGGCGACATCATCTACGGACTCGAGGAGATGGGCTTCGAGGTCGAGGCCAGCCACCACGAGGTGGCCGAGAGCCAGCACGAGATCGACTTCAAGTACGACGACATCCTCAGCACGGCCGACAACGTCGCGACCTTCCGGTCGGTCGTCCGGGCTATCGCCGCCCAGCACGACATGCACGCGACGTTCATGCCCAAGCCCATCCCGAAAATCAACGGGTCGGGCATGCACACACACCTGTCGCTTTTCACCGAGGACGGCGAGAACGCCTTCCACGACCCGGCCGATGAGTTCAACCTCTCGGAGACGGCCAAGCAGTTCCTCGCGGGCATCCTCGAACACGCGCCCGCCATCACCGCCGTCGCGAATCCGACGGTCAACAGCTACAAGCGACTCGTTCCCGGCTACGAAGCCCCGGTCTACATCGCGTGGTCCGACGTCAACCGTTCCGCGCTCGTCCGCAAGCCGGCCGCGCGGACGCCCGCTGCGAGCCGCATCGAACTGCGCTCGCCGGACCCCTCGTGTAACCCGTACCTCGCCTTCGCCGCGATGATTCACGCCGGGCTCGACGGCATCGAGAACGACCTCGACTGTCCCGACCCGGTCCGCGAGAACATCTACGACTTCGACGAGGCCGAACGGGCGGAGTACGGCATCGAGACGCTGCCGTCGAACCTGGGCGAGGCCGTCGACGAACTCGAAAGCGACGAAGTCCTCATGGACGCGCTCGGCCCGCACGTCGCCGAGAAGTTCGTCGAGGCGAAACGCCAGGAGTTCCGGGAGTACCTGGTCGACGTCTCCCAGTGGGAGATCGACCGCTACCTGGAGAAGTTCTGACCGGCGACCCCCTCGCCGACTCGGTTCCGCCTGCTGCGACGCCGGGCTCCCACCGGGCCCACCCAGTACTGACAGATGTGTTGTTTTTATAGGAATATAAACTCGAATGTCTATCTATACTGAATATTTACGAAGGTAACAACAATTATGACGCTCGAAGTAAAAGACCAGAGTGCCCCGTAGCGGCTGTGACTCCGTCGCAGTCGCCGGGGTAATTGTCACCCCTCTGCTTCCGAAGGTGACTTCGACCGCCCCGGGGGAACCACACGGAACCGTCGGGACGGTCGTTTTACTCGAAGGCGATACGTGCGACGCGACAGCGGGCACCGACGCCGTTCAGTCCGTTTCGCTGCTATCGGCCTCTTCTGCTGCCACCTCGATGCTCTCGACCAGCCGCGAGTTCAGGGCGGCGTTGATCGGCACGAGCAGGAGCCAGGTGAGCACTGCCCACCCGGGGTCGACGGTCGCGACGACGATAGAGAGGAGGAACACGACCGGTGAGACGAGGTACCGCGTGGCCTGAATCGTGACGACTCGCGAGGTGAGCCCTTCCTCAATCAGGCGCTTTCTCGACGCGTACAGCCACAGGAGCGCGAGACTGAGACCGGTGAGCGCGAGCACCGCTGCGATGAACGCGATGCCGAATGCGTTGGGGTAGGTGCTGAAGACGCTCGTGCCGTAGGGGACGAACGCCACGAAGAGCAAAAAGAGGAGGTTCAGCCAGAGAACCCCCCGATTGTGCTCCTCGATGTAGACGAACACGCGCCGGTGGAGCGTCCAGTAGAGCCCGATGACGAGGAAGCTGAGCGTGTACCCGACGAACTGGTTCCACTGGTCGAAGACGACCGCCTGGAGAGCCTCGGACGTCGTCCCCGGCGGCAGCTCCGGGACCGAGATTTCGAGCACCAGCAGGGTGATGGCGATCGCGATGACGCCGTCCGAGAGCGCGAGCAGCCGGTCCGTCTCCTCGCTCTCACGCCGGAAGGGGAGTGCCATGGCGTCTAGTACGTACAGTAGCGAGACACAACATGCTGCTCACTGCGTCTCACCTCCACGTCAAGACGGTATTTTTATCAAAAAAATCTGGTGAATAGGGACCAATGGCGAGTCTGACAGTGGGCGACCTCTGGATCGAGCGCGCGGCCGAGGTGGTGGGATTCGACGGGGTCGGCGAGCGGGTGTTTGGCACGACAGCGGCAGGGCCGTACCTGTTGATGGTGACTATCGTTCTCGTGCATCTGCCGCTGCTCTCTCTCGTCGGCTGGCTCCAGACGGGCGTGCTGTCCTTTGCCGTGAACCCCGGTGAAATCTTTCAGGTCGTTGCCTGGCCGGCGGTCGTCTGGATTCTGCTCCGGACGAAATCGAAGTACGAAGCGACCATCAACGACCTCCCGGAACCGGTCGATGCCGACATCAGAGGACTCAATCTCGAAAGCCCGCTCACCTCGCGACTCCTGTCTCTCGTCGGGCTGCCAGCAGACACGACGGGCAAGGCCGACGCCGCGCTCGACACGCTCGTCCACCGACCCGTTCGGCGGGCGATTCTGGTCGGTGGGCTGGTGCTCTACGGGCTCGTGCTCGCGACCGACCCGTCCAGCGTCGTCGGGCCGGTTGCCGACCTGACCGGGCGGGCCGTCGCCGCGGTCCGATTCTACGTCGTCATCCCCTTCGTTCTGTACCCCATCGGCGCGGAGTTCGTCGCCGTCGTCGTCGGCGTCCTCGTGTTGTTGCCGTTCAAAATCGAACGGGCGACGCTCGTGGACTTCTCCGACCCCCACGGCTTCGCCGGATTGGCCCCCGCGGGGACCCTGTTCAAAAGCGTCGCCGTCTCCTACTTCATTCTGGTGGCGCTCTTTGCGGTGTTCCAGACGGTCGCCACCGGGACGAGTCCGACTGGCCTCTTTTCGTCGACGCTGCTCGCTGGTGGTTTGCTGCTCGGACTGGGGCTCTTTCTCGGACCGCTGTTGCGCATCAAGTCCTACCTCGCCGCGGCAAAGGAGGCGAAAATCGAGGCGCTTGCCGAAGCGTCGAGACGGGTCGGGTCCACCGACGACCTGTTCCCGTACGCCGAACCGGAGTCGACCGACGACGCGAGCCAGTACACGTACAACCACATCCGGATGCAGCGCGTGCAGTCCACCAGCGAGTTGCCGATCGACTTCGCGATGGTCCAGGAGATACTGTTCGCGCTGGTCCTCCCCTACGTCAGTTCGCTGGTGTTCGATTTCGTGGTGCGAACTGTCGCGTAACCCCCGACCATCCCCGGTCGGGACCGGCCCGACCCGCATGTGACACTAGTATTATATATTCTGCCACAGATGTCAGGATTTATCAGGGTCTACTCCGTCCTGTCGGGTACTTGATGGACGCTCCTTCTGAATTCGACCGTCGCCGTTTCCTCGAACGCGCTGGCGCTGTCGGTACGGCGCTGCTGCTGGCGGGCTGTGCAAGCTCCGGTGACACTCCGACCGAGACACCACCCGACGGGACCCCGACAGAGACCGCTGTCCCGACGCCGACGGAGACGGCAAGCCCGACGGAAACAGCGACACAGACTCCCGACGACGACACGGCGACGCGAGAGGACACCGCCACCGAAGACGAACCGGATGTCGACCGCCCGGCGAACTACCGCTGGGACATGGAACCCGGCCGGGACGACGGACTCCGAACTAGCCTGGGACGGTTCGTCAGCGAGCCTGTCGGCGGGGTGGTCAGGGACCATCCTGCGTTCGACTACACGACCGACTCGGAGCGGGACACGCATACCATCGACTTCGAGGCGCTGAAACTGTACCGCGACAGCAATTTCGACGTCATCGTCGAGCATCCGATCGACAACGTCCCGATGGAGCGCATCGTCCAGTCGTTCGTCGACGACTCCATCTATCCGAAGGCGAAAGAGGGCGGATTCCTGAAAGAGTCCGAGGATGGGCCGACGAGTTACGACGCGGAGAAGTGGAAGAACGCTGATACGGTAAAAGAGTCCCTCGACTACGGGCACACACTCCTCATCTCGATTCTGTACAACTACGTGAAAATCTCCACGTACGAGAACGTCGTGCTGATTCGGGAGGCGTACAAGCGCTACCACGACTTCGACGTGCTGGCGTGGAAAGTCCCGATGGAGATGGGGTCGCGACTGGCGGGGATGCTGTACTCACCCGACGACGACACGGTGCGGACGTACAACATCGGCGGGCCGTGGTCCGGCCACGGCGAAGCCCAGTCACACGCCGAGATACAGAACTGGCGGGTCATCGACGACCCGAACGACCTGGGGCGAGACGACCCGGACAGGATACACCATCCAGTCCTGTTCCACACCGACGAGTGGGACCGTCAGGGCATCGACTTCAAGGACGCGAAGGAGTCCGCCGTCTTCATGATCCAGCGCATCGCGTCGAGCACGACGCGGAGCGTGATGAGCGAGTTCACACCCGGCCCGAGGCTCACGACCGCCGACGAACTCGTCCACCAGGGGATGACGACGGGCCTCGCGAAACAGCTGACCCGAACGCTGCTGGAGTACAACCAGCGCCCCGAAGCGGACTTCGAGGACATCTGGCACCTCGCGAACGTGATGGAGTACACGGAATTCCTGGACGGCAACTACGTCTACGACACTGCGAAGAAGGACGACGACTACACGGGTATCTTCGACGGCGACTTCGCCGTCTACGAGATTACGGACGCGACGGCCCTCGAAGGCGGGCCGACCATCGGCGAGTTCGAACCCGACTTCAAGGGGACGCCAATCGGGAGTGCAACGCCGGTGAGCGACGCCGCCGACGAGTTGAACGACTTCTTCCGTGAACTGTGGTGGGACAAGGAGGGTAAATTCGACAACTTCGGGCAGATTTACGACAGTCTCAGTGCGGTCTGAGTTCCGCGGGGCGGAGGCCCACTGCTGAGCGGGGCGGCGACTCGGCAGTGGTCTCAGAAGCGGTCACTGGTGTGCGCCGGTGGACTGCCGTCAGGAATCGGGTTCAGTAACCGAGCTGGTCGCGGACGAGGACGACAGTCGTCCGCCCGTCTTCGAGTTCCTGCCGGAAGATGAGTTGCTTGGCGATCGCCGAGTCGACGCCGTACGCTTCCTTCGCGCGCTCGTTCTCCAGCGGGTAGGCCACGGATTCGAGGCGGTCGAGCGCGTCGTCGAGCGTCGGGACGATCTTGTTGACGCCGCTGACGATGACGACGTTGCTGGCGGCGAAGGGATATGCGCCGATGCGACTGCCCGACCGGTCGGCCGCGACGAGTTCGCCCGACTGCGCGATTGCGTTGATGCCGCCGAGGAAGTAATCGGCAGTCTGTGACTCCCTGCGGGCGGCCTGGCGCTCGGCATCGTCGTCGATACTCCAGATTTCGTCCGGGAGCGCCTCCCAGTCGTGGTCGCCCTCGGTCAGGTACTCGACGAAGCCGATTTCTTCGAGAGTCGTGGAGTGGCCGTTCATCACCGAGGCGTCGGCCGGGATGTGCGACTGCACCGTCTCCAGGGCCTGTTCGGCGGAGTCGACGACCACGACGTCGAACCCGTTGGCTTCGAGGTTCGCCACTGTCTCGTCGACGGTGGCATCGTCGGGGAGTTCGTCGAGCGTTGCGTCGATTGCAGCGTCGTCTACGTAGTCGGATTTCTGTTGGGACATGGCGGGTGGCTGTAAACGTCGACGTACCGCAGTACCGCCCGGGGAGACATAAGCGCTCGCGGACGCCGGTGTCAGGTGGTTACACCGATGCTACCGGTCACTGTGAACTGTGCTCGTCGCCAGCCGAGCAACGGGAGATGGCTCCTGGACCGCCTGGCCGTCTCCCGGTACATGACGGGACGGCCCGGTCGGTCTACGGCCGCTCTCACTACCGTCGAATCGTGTACGTTCTCTCGCACCCCTTGCACTGGATTTCCCACTTGTCTGCGTCCTCGTGCAGCACCTCGTACCCCTTCCGCGGGTCACTTATTTGCATACGTTTGAACTCCTTCCCGCATCCGTTACATTGGTCGAACGAGTCTATCGTTTCTGGACACATACTACACATATATGCCGCATCGCGTATAAAACCAACACAAATTTTGGGTCGGTGCGGTGGAGTCGGGCACTTTCCTGCCACGTCGTGCTCGCGGGGGTCCGGACTCGCCCGGGGCGGTCGAGTCGTTCCAGCGAGTGGGTGGTTCGGTCGGACCGACTAGTGTGCACATACCGACCAGGCGGATTTTCCGGGCCCCGGAAAGTGCCGCATACTTATTCGGCGTTCTGCCGGACGAAGGGGCATGGGAGAACTGGAAACGGAAGCGCAGAAGACGCGAGCCGAGATTGCGACGTCCCTCCGGGACCTGGCCGACCAGCTCGACAGCGGAGGAGATGTGACGCTCGACGTCGGCGGAACAGGCGTGCAAGTCGACCCGACAGAGCCTGTGACCTACAAACTCGAAGCCGAATCGGACTGGTCCGAGGGGGACACGGAGGCGAAACAGAGCATCGAGTTCGAACTGGTGTGGTGGCGCGAGGCTGCCACTGCCGCGGACGCGGCCCTCGACATCCAGGAGTGAACGATTCTCGCATCCCGGGATTACCGTTGTCCGGTTCCTCGTCGGCGGCCGCATCGGAAGCAGCACTGTTTTCGGCGCAGGCGGCGGATGGTGGAGCATGCGAGATTCGAACCGCGAGTGGGTGTTTGCCGAGCGTCCCGACGGTGAGCCGGACATGGATAGTTTCGAACTCCACGAAAGCGACGTCCCGGAGCCGGAACACGGCCAGGTCCTCGTGCGGGTCCGCTACCTCTCCGTCGACCCCTACATGCGGGGTCGGATGCGGGACGCGGAGTCGTACGCCGAGCCGTGGGACGTCGGCGACGCGATGAACGGCGCTGTCGTCGGTGAAGTCGTCGAGAGCGAAAGTGACGCGTACGATACCGGCGACCTCGTCACGGGCAACGGAACGTGGGCGGACTACACCGTCCTCGACGCTGGCGACGTCGCTCCCGTCGACCCGACTATCGCGGACCTCCCCGCCTACCTCGGGGTACTCGGCATGCCCGGCCGGACAGCGTACTTCGGGCTCCTCGAAGTCGGCGAACCCAACCCGGGTGACACGGTCGTGGTGTCGGGGGCGGCCGGTGCGGTCGGCTCAGTGGTCGGCCAGATTGCGAAGCTGAACGGGTGCCGCGTCGTCGGCTCCGCGGGCACCGACGAGAAAGTCGAGTGGGTCACCGACGACCTCGGCTTCGACGCCGCAATCAACTACAGGGACGTCGACGACTACCGGGCGGCACTCGACGACGTCGCGCCCGACGGCGTCGACGTCTACTTCGACAACGTCGGCGGCCCGCTGACTGATGCCGTCTTCACGAAGCTGAACCTCGACGCCCGGGTCGCCGTTTGCGGCCAGATCGCTCACTACAACGAGGAGGGCGTCCCGACGGGACCGCGCAAACTCCCGCAACTCATCGCACCGCGTGCGAGAGTCCAGGGACTGCTCGTCAGTGACTTCGCACCGCGATTTACCGAAGCCACCGAACAACTCGCCACGTGGGTGGCGTCGGGCGACATCAGCCATCGCGAGACTGTCGTCGACGGCCTCGAGAACGCACCGGAGGCGTTCCTCGGACTGTTCTCCGGTGACAACATCGGGAAGCAGGTCGTCGGGGTCTCCGAGTAGCGCACCGCCAGCAGCGTGTGTCGGGGTGGGAAAGACGAGCGAGACGCTGGTTGTGCGCCGACGGGACCGACCCCAGCCACACCTATATCCGCAGCCAGTGTAGTATCGGCGTGCATACAGTTAGCGTGAGGAGAGAGATAGATGCGCCGAGAGAAGTCGTCTGGGGAGTTCTCGACGACTTCGGCGGGGTCGCGAAGTACAACCCGAACGTCACCACGTCGAGCATCGTCGCCGGCCCGGAGAGTGGACCGGGGGCGACCCGGGAGTGTGTCCTCCGTGACGGCGGCCGTATCGAAGAGGAGATAACCGAGTACGTGCCCGACACCGGATACACCGTGAACTTCACAGACGTCGGGAAGTTCCCGCTCAGGGAGAACGTGGTCGACATCCACGTCGAGTCCGTCGACGGGACGCGAACGGCCGTTACCATGACGTCGCACTTCAGGCCGAAGTTCGGTCCGCTCGGCTGGCTACTCGCGAAGACCATGATGGAGTCGAAGTTCCGGGACACGTTCGACGAGGTCCTCGAGGGACTCGACTCGTACGTCCACACGCTCGAAACGCCCGCACAGAGCGGGTGAGTATCGTCTCACGTACGACCCTCGCGGGATTTGATGACTCTCCTGTGCGTCGCTCGCCAGGCCAGGCTCACCCCGGAAGGTGGCGGGTTGTTCGACACACTGGCTTTCGGGGACCCACGAACGGACGTACCGTCCGGGCGCGGACGATACGGCGGCGGTCTAGCGGCAGAGGCGAGGACGGGCCAAGCACGTCGACGGTTACGGTATTAGAGGGTGGCCCACGTGTCGGCGCGCAGCGGCGTACGGCGAGTGTCGGCTGCGAAGGAACTGCCCGCCATCGGTCGGTACGCGGGTACTGATTCACGGCAAACGTATCAATCTATAATGTGAAAATCACAATAATGTTTATGCATCTTGCTCCCGATTTTCCGGCTACGAACCCACGGGCTGGGACGGGTTCTGTACCAATCCAATGACAGCCACGACACCGGAGCCACGGGCGGCCATCGAGTATCGACCAGAGATAGACACGTACCGAGTGACGTTCGAACACGGGAGCGCACCACCGAGTCTCGTCGTCCCGGAGACGATGGCGACCGTCACGGAGACGGCAGTCGACGACCTCGACCCGCTGCACGCGGTCATCGACCCGGACGCCCTCGACGCTCTGTTTCAGCCACGCGTGAAGAGTGCTCACCGCGGCGATGGGGAAGTCATCTTCGAGTATCTCGGCCACGAGGTGACGGTGCGGAGCTGTGGTGAGATACTGGTTCAGCCCCTCGCCGAATCTGAGTGAGCCGTTCCCGCTCTGTCGACGATGTGTTCGAACGGTGCGTGAGACTGTTTCTGTGGCCCTGACCCCAGCAAAGTCGAGCGACGTGACTGCTCTCGCTGCCATCACAAATATACGGCTTGCGCGTTTCCGTCGGGATGGTCTCGTCGCTGGCCGGTACTGGCAGTCCGGTGCGAGACCCGTGGCGGCGAGTGTGTGACCGCCGCGTTACCGTCGCACGCTCGTCTCACCTGACGTCCCCGGACGCTTCCCCCTCTTTCTGGAGGCGGGTTTCGCCACGCAGCCTGTCGTTGCCGCCCTCAATCTCGTCTAGAGTGGATGTACCACAGTTGGTCGCCACTTTCTGGCCAAATTATATATACTGACTTGTCATGTATGCCTACGGAGTATGTTACCACTTCAACAAGGAATCTCCCTTGAGCCACAGGAGTACGTCACGCCCCTCGTCAGCGCGGCCACGACGGTCGTTATCTTCGCCGTCGTGTTCGTGGTGCTGTACCTCCTCGGGAAGTACTTCGTGACCAGGGCGGTCGAACGGACTCTGCGACATCGCAACTTCGACGAGACGCTGGTCGGGCTGGCAGTGAGCACGACAGTCGGAATCGTCGCCGTCGCGGCGGTGGCGCTTGCCGCGACAGTCGCCGGCTTCGGCGTCGTCCTCGCGGCGTTCGCAACGCTCGCCGGTGCGCTCGCGCTCGCTGTCGGGTTCGCCGCCCAGGACCTCATCGCCAACTTCGTCGCCGGCGTGTTCATCATCCAGGACGAACCGTTCACCGTCGGGGACTGGGTCGAGTGGAACGGAAACAGCGGCGTGGTTCGAGACATCCAGTTGCGAGTGACGAAGCTCGATACGTTCGACAACCAGTTGGTTACCGTTCCGAATAGCGACCTCGCCAGCGCGGCTGTCATCAATAACGTTGCCAACGACCAGCGCCGCGTGTCAGTCGACTTCGGCATCGGGTACGAGGACGACATCGACCTGGCACGTGAGGTCATTATCGAGGAAGGCGAGCGTATCGACGGCGTCCTCGGCGACCCTGCCCCGTCCGCTCCCGTCACGTCGCTCGGTGACTCCGCAGTGGTGCTCTCGGGACGAATCTGGATAGAGACGGCCGAGAGCAGCTACGGCGCGGTTCGCGCACAGTTCGTCGAGGCCGTCAAAGAGCGCCTCGACGCCGAGGGCATCGACATGCCCTACCCCAACACCGAACTGTCCGGGGCCATCGACGTCACGAACGTCGATGGAACGGAGGGCGTCACGGGCGACTGAGGTCACTCCCGTGGGGCCGCTGTCGGAACTGGTGGCGCAGTCGCCAAGTTGATAGATTATTGACGCGTGAGAATACTCAGTAGCTACATCACGTTCTATGGCTTAGTTCCAGGTGCCGATGAGCAATCATTCCCCAGACTCCGAGCACGCGAGTCAGCCTGCAGAGGGGATAGCCAGCCCCGCCCTCTCTGACGACCGTCTGTACCGGGCGCTCACTTCGACCCTCCGCCGGCGGACGCTCTACGTCCTCCTCGTCCAGGGGGAAAGTACGGTCTCCGAACTCGCGACCCTCCTCGCAGGCTGGGAGGCCACGGCCTGGAAGTCCATGACGTCCAGGGAGGACTACGAGCAGATTCGAACCAGCCTCTTGCACCACCACCTGCCACTGCTTGCCGACGTGGGGCTGGTGAGCTACGACCGCGCGTCCGGTGCCGTGACACTCGAACCAGTCACCCCTGCCGTGCAGGACCTCATCAGCCAGAGCGTCGAGACCGACCGCCGGTGAGTGGCCCGGACTCGCGCAGTCTTTTGCCCGGAGTGCAGGACGAAACTCGATTTCTGGTCAGCGATGACCGGTCAGCACGGTTCCTGAAAGGGCGGTCGAAGAATCAGGACCTCTGGTGACACCGCTCGTCGGCACGGCACCCGCTGGGGAGTGCCACCGCGGGTCTGTTCGGCCGGGCCTTTCGTCTCGGACACTCTGGCCGCCCGGGCGTACGGTGAGGTTTCCAGCGAGCGAGCGAAAAACCAGGACACACGAGCGGGATAGACGGCTGGGGGTAAGCCGACCCTCGCTGGAGTCCGGCGAGCCTACCAGGAATCGTGGTGAGCTGTCCCGTCAGACCGTTTCGCTACGACGACCTTACCGGAACCGGCCGTTCGCGGGGTCTCACCTACACCGTCTATAACAAAGACGCTGTCAGGCCAGTAATAGACTGAAATGACACGAAGAGCACTAGCGACAGTCCTCATCGTCGCGCTCGCTGTCGTCGGTTCGGTCGCGGTCGTCACCGCGACGACCGGCCACCAGCCAGCGCAGATGGAGGACGACGAGAACGGCGAGACGACAACACTGACCTCACAGGAATCGATGTTCCTCCGCGTGGTCCACGCGTCGCCGGACGCGCCCGCGGTCGACGTCCTCGTTGACGGGTCCGTGGTCTACGAGAACGTCTCCTTCGGGACCGCAAGCGACTACCTCGAACTCCCCGCCGGCACCAGCGACGTGACCATCCAGGCAGCGGGAGACCCCGATACGGTCGTCTTCGAGGACGAGGTGACGTTCGAGCCCCGGGCGGCATTCACTATCGCCGCCAGTGGCGAGATTAGCGAGGGTGCCGAGACGTCCTTCGAGCCGGTCGTCTTCGAAGACGACGCGGCCGCAGTCGAGGACGACGAGTCGGCGCTCAGCGTCGTCCACCTCGCGCCCGACGCGCCCGCAGTCGACGTGACCGTCGGGGAGGGCGACTCGATGCTCGTTCTCGCCGAGGACGTGTCCTTCCGGAACGCCTCGGAGTACGTGACCGTCCCATCGGGCGACTACACGGTGGACATCCGCGAAGCGACGGAATCGAACAACGGCACGGTCGTGGCCTCGGTTGACGTCTCGCTGTCGGGCGGGACGGTCTACTCCGCGACGGCCATCGGCTACCTCGACCCTGCGTCGGCCCCCGCCGACACGCCGTTCGAGGTGTTGCTGACGGAGGACGCCCAGACGACTATCACCGTCCCCTCGCCGGCGGCTCCGATGCCGCCGCTGACGGAGACTCCCGAGGACAAGGTGACGGAGACGGAGGCCGAGCCACCGAAGGAGACCGAGACAGAGACGGAGAGAGAGACCGAGACTGCGACAGAAACCGAAACTGCCACGGAGCGAAAGACTGAGACCGAGACTGCAACGGAAACCGAGACGGCAACGGCAACGGAAACTGAAACGGAGACGGCGACTGAGACAGCGACCGAAACGGCGACGGAAACCGAGACGGCAACTGAGACTGAAACCGCGACTGAGACGGCAACGGAAACCGAGACTGCCACGGAGACGGAGACAGAGACGGAAACCGAGACTGAGACGGAAACGCCGACTGAAACTGAGACGGAAACTGAAACGGAGACAGAGACCGAGACGGAAACCGAGATGCCGGACGAGACTGAAAACGACTCGCTGTAAGGAGAGCGGTCGGCCGGCCACCCAGCCCGTCGTCGCTACCGGCCCTCGCACTCCCGACTCGACACACGACTTTACTGTCCCGAGCCCCGGGTAGAGATATGGCACCGGAGCCACGTTCGGCGCTGCCGGAGCGACCGCTGCGGAAACGGGAGCTCACGGAGTTGGGGCGTGCAGGCGCGTACAGCGTTCGCCGGTATTCCGACGAAGCGTACGCCATCGTGTTCATCGGGTCCGAACACGTCTACGGCCTCGGCTACGACGACGACCCCGCTGTGACGGTCACGATGGGTCCCGGTGCAGCGTACGACTGTCCCGAGTGTGAGTGGTTCAGAACCGGCCGGACGACCGCCCCAGAGACGTTCACGGACCACCTCGAAGACGAACACGACTACACACCCGCAAAAGCCCGGCACGTGCTGCACTGAGCCCGCGCAATCGAGAGGCCGATTCCCCCCACACTGTTCTCAGGCCCGTCTCGATACGCCAGCGCGGTATCGCCCCGAGAAACCAGGTGCCACCAGGTGCCACTCGTCCGCTACAGAGGTGGTAGAGACGCGGATTTGCCCTTCGTCACTGGCGCGGGCGGTGAGGTCCGCGGGCAGCAACCAGGACACAGCCTCGCGGTCAGTCTTCGAGAGGGCTCGTTGGCACCGACAGCGAACTCTGTGTTAGATGGTGAATTAGCTCGTCAGTCACTTCTTCACGCTCGTGATGGACCCAGTGTGACGCATCGGGGAACATCCGGAGTTGGGCGTCCTCGCAGTAGTCGACGCTTTCTTCGGCCATCGACGGGCGGAGCGCGATGTCGTCTTCGCCCCAGCAGATCAGCGTTGGCTGGGTGACATTGTCGCGCGGAGGGCTGTCCGACCGGCGGAACCCACGGTACCAGTTGATCCGTGGTTCGATGCCGGTGTACTGCCAGGCCGTCTTGTAGCGCTCTATCGTTTCGTCGTCGAAAGTACCCTCGTTTGACGTGATTTCGAGCGAATCGACCATGTTGTCCATGTCGTTCCGACGCAGGAGCCACTCGGGGAGTTTCGGCACCTGATAGAACCACACGTACCAGCTTCGGAGAATCTGTTCGGGGCTCGACCGGAGGGTTTCTCCATAGACTGTCGGGTGGGGGACGTTCAAGATACCGAGGCGCTCGACCACGGAAGGGTGCCGGAGGGCGACGTTCCAGGCGACGAAGCCACCGAAGTCGTGCCCGACGATGTGGGCCGACTGTCGACCCTCACTGTGGATCAGTTCGCAGACGTCGGCCGCGAGATTCGAGAGCCGGTAGGCATCGATACCGTCGGGCGCGTCGCTCAGATTACAGCCGCGCTGGTCCGGCACGACCACGCGGAAGCCGGCGTCGACGAGTGGCCCGATCTGATCGCGCCAGCCGTACCAGAAATCCGGATGGCCGTGTAGGAGGACGACGAGTGGATCGTCGGGGTCGCCTGCAGCCACGGTGTGTAACTGCAAGCCGTTGATAGTGCGGTAGGTGGATTCGAGTTCGTATGCAGGGAGCAACGATGCGTCTGTATCGGTGGGCGGGTTCGTGACTGCCATCAATAGAGGGTTCGGGCTCGAATCGGATTCAGCCGTTGTCGGCTGTCCTAGTGTGTTTAAAAGCGAGGCGGCCGCTGGACTACGCATGAAGTACCTCCATCTTGCCCTGCAGTACGACCGGGAGGTCCAGCATCCGATGCAGCGGCTCCTGACGGATTCCGAGGGGGTCGAGCGCAGTTGGCTCGTCACCTGGAACTTGCTGGGCGAGGGTGCTATCATACATACGCTATTTTACATCATCGGCGAGCGGGAGCGGTACGAACAGCACATTGCTGGTGCCGAGGGGACGGTCGACTACGATATCACCCCAGTCGACGACGGTTCGTTCTACGCGTACGTTCGAGAGCGTGAGAAGGACGTCTTCGAGCGCTTCCGCACAGCGTTCGAACAGCCGTCAGTCGTCGTTGTGCCACCGCTCGCCTATCGGCCCGACGGGCGAGTAGACTTCGACGTCCTCGGCGAACCTGCAGACCTGGAGGGGAGTCTCGACAGGTTGCCCGACGAAATCACCGTCGAGGTGTCCGAGATCGGCGAGTACGATGCGCGCCCGGACGTCCCTGCTGTCGATCTCACGGCCCGCCAGCGTGAGGCGCTTCGCGCGGCGGTGACGGTCGGGTACTACGAGTATCCACGGACCGGAAGTGTCGCAGACGTAGCCGAGGTGCTCGACTGTGCAACGAGCACTGCCTCGAATCATCTGCAGAAGGCAGAGGCACGACTCATCAGGCAATTTATCGGAGCACGCTGACCTCATGGAACCTCGCGACGGTGAGCAGGTCTGGTGGTCCGGTTAATGAACGCACACCAGACGCGTCGCCCCCTGTCTGCAGCACCACCTGTGCCAACTACTCGATTCCTGCCAGAAACGGCGTGACCGATACAGAGGGTGTATCCATCAACAGAGCAGCTATCTATTTCAGATTCTGCTTTTTAAGTCAGTTGTGGGATGAGCGTACGAACCAGGTAACTCTCCGAGTTCGTGTAAAATAATTTCATTCTGGCGAAGGACGAACGAGACATGGCCGAAGACGATTGGAACCAGTTCTACTCGACGGGCGAGTACGAGAGATCTGCGTATCTCGCTGGTGAGATGATGGACGAGTACGTAGACCGATTTTTCACTGCATTAGGGTCGTCACCCGATTCGTTCGCCTCGGTCGGCTGTGGCCCGGCCGTCACCGAAGTCGCGCTTGCGGATCGACATCCCGACATAGAGTTTTACTGCTGTGACATCTCTGAGCACGTGATTCGGGACAACCGTGAGTTAGCCGAGCAACGCGACCTGTCTAACATCTCCTTCAGCGTGAGATCGCTACCTGACATCGATATGGGCCGAGAGTTCGATATCGTCTACTGCATGGCGACGCTGTACTTCGTCGAGGAGATCGAAATCGCGATCGAAACCCTCTACAATCACGTTGCCTCCGGTGGATACCTGATCTTTAACTATCCGACCGAAGCAACCCGGGACTGGCTCCGAGACGCTTCCCAACAGAAGCGCGAGTTTTTCTCTCCCGTCGTGTCCGGAACAAATCTATTAACTGAGAAAGAAATCGAACACGTGCTCGGAACGACCCTTCAAGATTATTGGGAGCTGGTTGGTGCAACCGAGTTACAGTCTGCAGGGCATCCTGCCGTGTTCGTTCAACGATAGCTACACCTGCTCTCTTGGCCAATCAGGGTGGTTCATTTCAACAGTTCCTCTGCTCTGACTATGCGCCCTGTATGCGGCAACGGATACGTCAACTACTCATTCCTGTAAATAACTACGTGACCGACTCAGAGCATCTGTTACTCATTCGAATCAAAGTTCCAGAGTCCGTCAACCGAGTGGATTGTTAGGTACGTACCATCGGACGAAGCGGTGACCTTGGAGTGAACTTGTACCCGGTTAAAATTCTCCCGCGTTGTCGAAACGTTAAAACTCCCGACCGACTCGTCGTCTTCGGCCCACTCCGGACTGGTTGTTCCGACTACATAGCGCACAGAATCGAACTGTTCAGTGAGCGTGCGATGAAGGGAATCCGAAACGGTCGGCATTCGGGGTATCGGAAATCGATCTGCCCACTCCTCGTTGAGATAAACGAGATCTGGGGGTGTGCCGTTTTCATAGCTGGCATCGACATTGATGATCGGAATCTCTGTCGTCTGGCCTGATTCCTCGATGAGGCCATCAATCAGTTTGAATTGTACGTATCCTTCGACTCGCTGGGGGGAGTTTAGACACCCAGCAAGGGCGAGCGACACGCTAGTTCCAGCCGTACTCAGGAACGCTCGTCTGGAGGGCATATGCGTGTCTATGTCGCCTCGGTGACAATGTATTTTGTGAGATAAAGGCCGTCCCTCACAGAGAAATTGACCACCTGATTCACAGCAGTACGTGAGACAATGCGACCCGCATTCTGCGTCTAAACAGGGCACAGAGATTCTATTTATCCATGCGCTTGCCCTGGCGATAGCCGATCACTCCCGCCTGTACCGTCGTTTTGAGGATTCGAAACATACCGACAAAGAGCCGGGTTAGGAGGATTCCTCCACCAATGAAAATCAGCGTTCTTGCGAGCCCGACTCCGCCAAGCAGAAGGGTGTCAGGAGTAATCAACCCAAGAACGAACAGAGCCAAGCCGATCCAGAATGCTTCATCCCGCTGAGAGAGGACTGTGAGCGTTTCCGCCATCGTTCTACATGTGTTGCTACGAGAATAAGTGTCTTCTCTCGGAGAGTGTTGTGCCGTGTAGCCAGGTGTGCCTACCCAAACTACTCTATATCTGTCAGTGACTGCTTGACCGATACCCCGCTTCAGATAGGTAGTACCACAAGACACTTTGAGTACTGTCAGACACGACAAATATGGTATCTGTCCCTTCACGAAGACGCCTTCCAGCACTCTGCTTGGTACTGGTTGCGGTGAGTCTCGTTGTGATGGGGGTCACTGGATATCCTCACTCGCGGGCAGGGGACACGTATTCCATCCAGCAGACCGACAAGCCAATTTATAGCTACGACGAACTCTCCACGAACGCACAGCATCTCCTCCAGAATAGCTCCGAGGGAGATCGTGTCGCCGTCACTCAACCCCCTGACGATTTCAGTTCTAAGGGTTGGCACTTCGTGCGATATGAAGAGGAGAATCTTTGTTTGCAAGTCTCCGACACGATAGCTGAGTCCGCAACTCAGACCTCTGAATCAATGTCAAGTGGCAACTGGACTGTTAGCGTTCAGAACTGCGGTGCTGCGCTGACATTCGACAGCATGGACCCGATTGCGCTGGAATTCGAGACCCTGTCCCCGCGGGGGAAAGCGTACATTTTGGCGGTTCTCGATACTCCGGATAACCAATTGAGAATCACCCGAAAGTTGCCAAAAGAGTTTGACGCCGCTATCGGAGATAGTTATGCCCCCCGTGGGCCCGAGATGGAAAGGATGACCGGGGGAGGATTTTATTATCTTTTCAAAAACGGCACCGTCTACGAGGTCAGTATCATCGGACCGGGCGGACTCGGTGGGTTGGGACTCGTACTCAGCAACTCAGTGCTCGTGATTGGTGGGCTCGGGCTCGCTGTCTTTGGACTACGCAGTTACCGGCGGTCTGAGACCCGCTGGACGCTCGTCCTTCTCGCAGGCGCATCCATCTTCGTTCTGCCAGCAGTGCTCAACCTCGTGGGACTAATTCGATGGTCTCTGTTGATCGAACGGTTCGAGGTTCCCGGCGCTGCTGTTCTCCTCGGCCTCTCGGGTCTCTCGGTGTTCCTATACGATATGTTGGCTCTGTAGTTTCGGTACACGGCGGTTGATTTCATGGATATCTCACGCTCCGGCGAAGGTTGTAGACGGTGGCTTTGAGCAGCATTTCACGGAACTCCAGCCACCAGCTTCGCGCACGCACGGCAGCGCCGAGCGTGCGCTTGATTGAGGAGAAGACGGTTTCTGACATGGAGCGCTGATGATACCGATCACGGTCCATACGGGCGTTATGGGCGTGATCGAGCGGATTCATGATCCTGTGCTTGATCAGCGGTCTGATGCCGTTCTCGCGGAGTTCGTCGCGGAAGGCTTTCGCGTCGTAGCCTCGGTCGGCGGCGAGGCTCCGCAGGTCGCCCGCGTTCCGTCGGGCGACCTGCGGGCCGATCTTCGCATCATGCTTCTTCGAGGTGGTCGAGTGGATGTCGGTGATGTATAGCGTTTCGACATCCACGAGAGCAGTGACTTTCAGCGCTCGGACGCGGTAGTGCGTGCGGTTGGCGTAGTGGCGGCTGGGTTGGTCGCGGTCGAAGCCGGTCGAATCGATGGCGGCGTGGCCGGTGCGTTTCTCGGCTGAGGAGCCGAGAAACGCACGCCAGGTCGCAGTTGGAATCCTTGCAAACCACGTGCGGAGAACGGTGTAATGAGGCAGCCGCCTGAGGCCGATCTCGTCGAGGACGCCGGGCATCTCGCTGAGTAAATCCACGGTGATGCGGTAGGATTTGCCCAGCTCGATGCGGAGTGCATGCAGCGTGAGCATCGCCCATTCGGCGAACCCGCCACCCCCTTCGGGGTCGGCGGGTTCGTCCGGGTTAGCGACAACAGATTTAGCCTTCGCGACCGTAACACGAGTGAAGAGGCGGAATTCCGATACCACAACACTCTGCCTCTTCGCTTTCTACAGCGATAACGTAGTCGCGGCGCTCTCGTCTAGCGAAACTACAGAGCCGATATGTTCAACCAACAGACGGCCTGAACTGATTCAGGGAGTGCGCTTCTGGCGTGTCATTCTCCCCCTGTGACGCTATCTTATTGAGCCGGTTTCTTCGCGGTGGGTGCGCAGTATGTAGCCGTACCTTCACCACCTATCCAATCTCTTGTCAGTAAGGACGTGCTGCACACCGCGAGCGAGTTCAGCGTCGCGGTTCGATGTGATTTTGACCTCGTGTCCCTATTCGTCGGTTGTGCTTGGCCTCCGGTTCTTCGTGTGTACGGGCTGTGGAACGGTCTACGCGGACGTCGACTACCCGCTGGACTGTCGGACGTGCGACGACGCCTCGTTTGACGAACTCGCTGCCGGGACCCAGGCTGCTGCGTATTTTACAGGTGGTCGAGGCGAATGCCCCGGGGCTTGACCCCGAGGCGATTCACCGGACGCTGACGCCAGTGCTGGTCCCCGGTGACAGCGCATCGACCTCGACATCTCGCACGAAGAGCGAGACTGCTCTGCATTCTGAGAGGCGACTGTCTCCGGAACGGTCATCGCCGGGTCTGTCGGCGGACCCGTCATCGTCGCCGCAAGCGTCGACGTCGGTCGCCGCTCGCCAGTCGTCGTGATTGTCGTCGTCACGCGACATGCTGGGAGCGGGTCCCGTCCGGCGGTCATGCGACGACCCCCTGGATGTGCGATGGGGGGTCCTCGTCGACGTTCTCGATGTCGAAGCCTGAAGAATCTGAAGTGCCGCTTAAGAGGTGGCTTTGAACATTTAGCTGCAAGCCAGGGGAGGGATTTGAACCCTCGAACTCCCGATTACAAGTCGGGTGCTTGAACCACCCAAGCTCCCCTGGCGCACCCGACTGTTATTCGTCCCCCTTTGAGTGCGTATCGCTTTCGACTGGCTTCTCGACCTGGACGCGGTGGGGGGTGTAGCCGTGATTCCGGTAGAACCGACGGGCGTGCTCGTTGTCGGCCATCACCTCCAGCGAGACGCTGTCGACGCCGCGCTGGGCGAGCCGGCGCTCCGCTTCCGTCAGCAGCCGGGAGCCGAGACCCCTGTTCCGGTAGTCGGAGTCGACGTAGAGGTTCTCGACGATGCCGCGCTCGACGTCCTGTTCGTAGGTGCCGCTCTCGATAGTGAACATGACGAATCCCACGATGTCGGTGGTCTCCGCGACCAGCGCCCTGTCGCTGACGGCGTGGCGCACGACGGTCTCGCGAATCCGCGTCCGGTTCGCCTCGGCGAAGATGTGCGACCCGTGCTCGCGCTGGCCGGCGGCGAGTGCGACCCACTGGTCGACGAGCGTATCCGCGTCCCCGAGGTTCGCCACTCGAATGTCGATACTCTCCATTCGGGTACCCGTATCCAGGTGGTCACGCGGGAAAGCGTTTTCCGCGCTAGATGTCCCGGCAGTCCGGACAGACCAGCTGCCCGTTGAACGACGTCAGGTCGCTGGCGAACGTCCCACAGACCTCGCAGATGCTCTGGTCCTCGTAGCTGTCCTGTGGCTCCTCTTCGGCTGCCAGGGCAGAGCCGGTTCCCTGGGCAGGGGCGGCCGTCTCGACCGGTGCCTCGCGGCTCCGCTCGTGGACCCGCGCGCCGAGGAGGTCGTGTTCGGTCAGGACGCCCAGCGCCTCGCCGCGGTCCATGACGACGAGTCGCCGCGCAGACCGCGCGGACATCCTGTCGGCCGCTTCGTCGAGTCGTTCCTCGGGCGAGACCGTCGGGATACTCTCGGTCATGGCGTCGGCGACCGTCGCATCCCCGGGCGCGGGGCCGTCGACGAGCAGTTCGAGGACGTCGCGCTCGGTGACGACGCCGACGGGTTCGCTGCCGCGCAGCACGACGGCGGTGTCCGCGTCCTCACGCAGGAGTACTTCGACCGTTTCGATGAGGTCGTCCGACTCACTGACGCCGACGTATTCGCGGTTGACTAACTCCCGCACTGAGACTTCCGAGTTCATGTGCGAGTTGTTGCCACACAATCGGCAAAAAGGTACCTCCAGTACGCTTAAACCCGAATATCCCGTACTGCCTAGGTTGGATGCGTTCGCCCCGTCTCAGAACGCCATCTCGATGTCCGTTCCGTCGACCCGACACTGTTCCAGTGCGTGCTTTGCGTCCATGCCGGCATCGCTCGCCGTCTCGCCGCGCCCGACGCCGACCTTCAGGTCGACGTCGACGGCCGACCGGACGTGGTCGATGGCGTCCCGGTAGGCCGGTGCGTCCAGGTCGGGGCAGACGGCGATGACGTTGTCGCCACCGACGAAGAAGGACAGCGAGTCGTGGGCCTGTCGCATGTACCGCATGAGTTCGGCGTAGCCCTGCTCGATGTGGATGAACGTGTCGAACTCGTTGAGTTCGTCGGTGTACTTCCCGGTGGCGTCGTTGACGTCGAAGTGGGCGATCTGGACGTCCTCGGCCGTGCGGAACTGCTCGTCGATGGCCCGCCCCCGGAGAATCTCGCGGCGGTGCTGGTCCTGTGCGCTGCCGGCCTCCTGGAGTTGCTCGGTCGCGGTTCCCAGCGCGGAGACGGGGTCGCGGCCGGTGGCGACGCTGAGGCTCATCGTCACCGGGTACCGGTTGCCCACCGACTCCTGGACGAGCGCGTGGTCGTCCATGTCGACGCCGTTCGAGACGGCTATCATGTTGTCGAACCGCGAGAAGAAGACGTAGGCGTCGCGGTTGCCGAACAGTTGCGAGAGGTCCGCGAACAGGCGGGACTGCAGCGTCTGAAGGTCGACCTCGCGGCGCGGCTCCGGCGTCACCGTCCACGGGCCGTAGTTGTCTATCTGGATGTGCGTGACCTGCGTGTTCGTCACGATACCGCCCGTTTGGAGCGCACCGATTTCTGTCTTTGGATACGCTCACCCCTCGATGTGGTCGACGATGGCCGGCGACGTGAGACTGACACACCCCCGCATCGAGTCGTAGTCGACGACCCCGGTCGCAGTCAGTTTCGGCAGGTGTTCGTCGTAAATCTCGGCTTTGAGGCGCTCCCGCGGGTCCGAGTCGTCCGCCTCGACGGCGGCGGCGATGTCGTCGACCACCATGCACCCCTCACTCTCGGCCAGGACCTCCAGCATGCGCCGGCGGCGCGGGGCCGAGAGGATGTCCTCTATCACCTCCGGTGGCAGTCCGACCGCCGGGACTGCGCGGCTCTGTGAATCAGTTGCCATATCTGAACCAACTACATCCCCCTACAAGTATGTTGTGTGGTCACAAACCACGGATCGGTGCCTCCCGCGCGCCCGGCCCACGGCCGCCTCCACCGGCCAGTCAGGCGTGTTCGAGCCGGTAGGGCCAGTAGCCGTCCTCGCGCATCTGCTTGCCGACGCGCTTGTGGAACTCGGGGAACGTCTCGAACTCGGTGTCGTCGTCGATGTCCGCGAAGATGTCGGCGACGCTGACGACAGTCTCGTAGTCGATGCGAACGGGGTGGTCGCCGTACTGTTCGACGTACTCGCCGGCGGTGAAGGGGAAGTCCTCCTCCTCGTCCACCTTCTTCGCGAGGACGGCGTGGCCGTACTTGCGCCGTCCCTCGCTGCCTTCCTCGCCGTCCGGGTCGTGGGGCCAGTCCATACCCGCACTTCTGGCGAACCACGCAAAAGGATTTCTCTCTGCGCCTGTCGCGGCCGGGCCGCCGGTCGGACCCCATCCAAAGTCTCGTTATTGACGCCGGATTCCTGCCTGTCGGACCCCATCCAAAGATATATTGACGCCGTACTGATTCTTGCCTCTGTGTACCGGCACGAGCGCCGAGGGGAGATGTAGGATGTCGCTTCGCTCGCTGCTGAAAAAGGAGTTCCACTGGAGCAAGCACAACGTCGCCGCGCTCCTCTTTATCCTCCTCGTGCTCCCCGGCTTCTTCGCCTACACCAGCGTCGCCTTCGAGACGGTCATCCCCCGCGACGCGCCGATGGCCGTCGTCCCCGGCGACGAGAACGTCACCGACAACGACATGACCATCGTGAAAGGCAGCGTCACCGCCTTCTCCGACCCGGTCGTCGTCGACAGCGAGGAGCGAGCGACACGGATGCTCCGGCGCGAGGCGGTCTACTCCGTGCTCGTCGTCCCGCCCGACATCACCGAGGCGGACAACGACAACGCCAGCTTCACCTACACCGTCGACGGGAGCATCGTCCCCTACAAGGAGCCCTCGAAGGCGCTGCGCAACGTGATGGCCTTCCAGTTCGACAGCCTGCTGAACGCAGACGTCAGCGTGGACCGGCGGGTTCTCGACCCCGACAACACGCTCTCTGAGTACCTCGTCCCCGTCTTCCTGATGGCGATACTCATGCTCTTTGCGTTCACGTACGTCCCCTACAACCTCGCCCAGGAAGCGGCGGTGCTGGACCGCCTCCGCGCAGAGGCGTCACTGGAGGCCGTCGTCGGCGCGAAACTCGTCTACTTCACGCTGTTGATGCTCGTCCCGATCCTCGTCTTCCAGGGTGCAGCGGCAGCACTCGGGTACGCGACGAACGCGCTGGCACCGGCCGCCCTCGTCGGACTGCTGCTCACCTTCGTCGTCCTCGCCGCACTGGCTATGGCGGTCATGGTCGTGTTCCGCTTCGGGACGATGGGCCGATTCGTCAACGTCGTCCTGCTGCTGGCCGTCGTCGGTTTCTCCGGCCTCGCCTACCCCGTCGGGTACTTCTCGGCGCTGCGGAAGACGCTCGTGCGACTGTTCCCGACCCACTACGCGATGGTCATCACCCGCAGCGGGATGTTGAAGGGCCTCGACCTCTCGCTGTTCCTCGACTGGGTGGCCGGCCTGCTGGCAGTGGCGGGGCTGGCCCTGCTCGCGCTGAAACTGAGTGCGGTCTACTACCGGAGGACCTCCTGAATGCCCATCACCGTCGACGGCGTCCGGAAGGAGTACGGCGACGTCGTCGCCGTTGACGACGTCTCGCTGACCATCGAGCAGGGGCAGTTCCACTGTCTCATCGGCCCCAACGGCTCCGGCAAGACCACGATGTTCCGGATGCTGCTCGGGCTGACGAACCCGACGGCGGGGACCATCTCGATTCCGAACGCGACAGTCGGCTGTGGGTTCCAGGACCCGAACTTCTACCCGTCGCTGACGGTCCGGGAGAACATCGAGGTCTTCGAGAGCATGGTCGGGGGCGTCGCGGAGGACTGGCGGGAGACGCTGCTAGACGAACTCCGTCTCGCGCGGGCGCTCGACCGGCCCGCTGGGGACCTCTCGGGCGGATTCGCGCGGAAACTCGACCTCGCGCTGTCGCTCCTGGGGGAACCCGACTACCTCCTGCTGGACGAACCGCTGGGCGCGCTGGACGACGTGTCGACGGAGCGCCTGCTCGCCTTCCTGAACTCCTACGTCGCCGCCGGCCACTCGCTGCTGGTCTCGACGCACCACATCACCGAGTTCGAGCAGTACGTCGACCGCGTCACGGTCATGCACGACGGCGACCTGGTGCTGGACCGCGAGCGGACGGCGGTTGAACTCGACGGACACGACAGCCTGCAGGAGTACTACGTCTCGATGGTACTGGAGCGGGAAGGTTCGACGGCCGCGCTGGAGTAGCCTATTCCTCGCCTTCCTCTTCTTCCTCTTCCTCGCGCTCGCCGCCCTCCTCGTCGACCTTCCGGGTCACGTCGACGTGGTAGTGTTCGAGGATGTCACGGCCGAGCAGGAGCGGGTAGTCCATGTGGCCGCGGTCCTCGACGCTGGCGGTGACGGTGTGCTGGGTGCCGCCGACGCCGACGACGACGTCCACGACGGGGCGGGCCTTCCCGCCCTTGACGCTGCCCGAGCGGACGCGGACGATGTCCTTGATGGGGCCGGTCCCGATTTCGGCGGCCAGTTGCGCGTCGATGCTGGTCCGCGTCGCGCCGGTGTCAGACTTCGCGAGGACGTTCTCGCTGCCGCGGGTCCCGCTGACGACGACCTCCTCGATGTAGCCGATGACGCTCGGCTCGGTCGGTCCCTCGCGCTTCTTGCGGGGCGCACAGGTGGGCATGGAGTCGTCGAGCGTGCCCGACAGTTTGGCGACCTGCTCGTCGTCGACGGTCCCGCCGGCGCGTTCGATTGCGAGTTTCGCGATGTAGGGCGCGGGGCTGGTGCCCGTCGCCTCGAAGAGCCCGCGGAACCCGGCGGTCGGGTTCGTCTCCAGGACGACCCAGCCGCCGCCGTTCTCGATGAGGTCGACACCCGCGTAGTCGAGTCCGACCGCCTCGGCGGCCTGACGGGCCATCTCCTTCGCGTTCTCGGGGAGGTCGTCGGTCGCGTCCTCGACGTCGCTGCCCAGCGAGACGTTGGTCCGCCACTCGCCTTCCGGTGCCTTGCGGTACATCGCGCCGATGATCGTCCCGCCGACGATGTAGACGCGGGCGTCGCGGGTCTCGCCCGGGCTGTCGACGAACCGCTGGAGGAACGCCTGCCGGTCGCCGACGCGGGGGTTGACGGGGTCGTCCAGGTCGACCTTCCAGGCACCGCCGCCGTGGGTCCCGATTGCGGTCTTGTAGACGGCCTGTTCGCCGAACTGCCGGCGAGCGTCGTTGAGCCGGTCGCCGGCCAGCGCCATCAGGGCGTCGGGAATGGGGACGTCCGCTTCGGCCAGTGCGGCCGCGGTGGCGAACTTGTGCATCGCCGTCGTGACCGCACCCGGCCGGTTCAGCATCGGGCGGACGTGGTCGAACAGCTGTGCCAGCCCGAGTTCCTCCGCGGGGTGGGCGCTCGTCGACAGCAGGAGCCGGTTCGCGACGATGTCCACGTCCGGTTCGAGCGTCAGGTCGCCGTCCTCGACGCTGATTGCGGTGTTCGCGCGTCGGTACCACTCGGTTCCGTGGCCGAGCGCCTCGACTGCGTTGAGAATAGCCTTCGTCTCCTTGCTGCTGTGGAGGCCGAGCACGCCGACAGTGACAGATCCCTCGTCGTCCATATTTGTGGTGTCGGAGTCGCCCCGAATAGTCCCTCCGATTGGCGGAACGCCTGTCGTCAGATGTATGTCCGTCCCCCCCGCATCGCTTTGCATGACAGCCGCCGAGCCGTTCACGTACCAGGGTGGACGGGTCGACCCCGGTGAGACGCAGAACCTCCGGTACACCGTCACTGAGACGTATCTCGGCGACCCCGTCCGGATGCCGGTGACCATCGTCAACGGCGACCGGCCGGGACCGACGGTGTTCCTCTCGGCGGCCGCCCACGGCGACGAACTCAATGGCGTGGAGGTGGTCAGGGAGGTGGCCCACGAGTGGGACCACACCGGCCTCAAGGGGACGCTCGTCTGCCTGCCGGTCCTGAACGTCCCCGGATTCATCGCACAGCAGCGGTACCTCCCCATCTACGACCGCGACCTCAACCGGTCGTTCCCGGGCGACCCCGAGAGCACGAGCGCCAAGCGGATGGCCCACAGCATCTTCCACAACTTCATCGAGCCCTGCGACTACGGGCTGGACTTCCACACCTCCACGCGCGGCCGGACGAACATGCTCCACGTCCGGGCGGACATGGCCGACGACGCCGTCGCCCGCGTCGCCAACGCCTTCGCCTCGAACGTCATCATCGACAAGGAGGGCCCCAGCGGCACGCTCCGCGGGGAGGCGACCGAGGCGGGCACACCGGCCATCACCATCGAGATGGGCGAGGCACACCGCTTCCAGCGGGAGTTCATCGACCCCGCGCTCGGCGGCGTCCGGAGCGTCCTCGCGGAGTTCAGCATGCTCGACACCGCGACGGTCGCCTGGCCCGGCTGGCGGACGGTCATCGCCGGCTCCGCCGAGAAGACCTGGATTCGCGCCGACGCCGGCGGCCTGGTCGACATGCACGCCGACCGCGGCGAACTCGTCCACGAGGGCGAACGCATCGCGACCATCGGCAACCCGTTCAAGACCGACGACACGGAGGTCCGAGCGCCCTTCA
Source organism: Salinibaculum sp. SYNS191 (assembly GCF_037338445.1). Classification (NCBI taxonomy): domain Archaea; kingdom Methanobacteriati; phylum Methanobacteriota; class Halobacteria; order Halobacteriales; family Haloarculaceae; genus Salinibaculum; species Salinibaculum marinum. The sequence continues at coordinate 183,865 of NZ_CP147838.1, read as the reverse complement.
CGGGACTGCTCGTCGGCGTGCTGGAGAACCCGGTGGTCTACCCCGGAAACCCGCTGTGTCACCTCGTCAAACTCGACGAGCGGACGCTGCGGGCAATCGAGCGCAACAATTACTGACGCCCGTCGCCGTCAGTCGACGTCCTCGAACGAGCAGCCGTCTATCGACAGCACCAGGTCCGGGCCGTACGCCGACGCCGGCGTCTGGTAGCCCGGCGTCACGTCGCCGTCCACGATTCGCGAGAGGATTTCCACGACCGACGCCGCGGTGAATCGGTAAGTCTCGGGGGTGTGCACGCGCGACCGGACGGTCTCGGTCCCGTCCGTCGCCTCGCCCCAGAACGTCGCGGACCCGGTTTCGCGTTTCCGCTCGTCCGGCCCCTTGACGGTCCGCTCGACGAGCCACTTGAGCACCCGTTTGACCGGCCCCGACGTGAGCACGGGGGAGAGGACGTTCGACGCCCGGAGCGCGCGAAGACTGTTCTGCGAGACCGGCACGTACACCTCGACGTTCGGGATGCCGGTGCTGTGGTACGCGGTCGCGACGTCGCCCCACGGAAAGGCCGTCATCGTCTGCGGTCCCCGACCGGTGTCTATCACGCGCGTCCGCTCGCCGAGGGGGACCGACCGGATGGCGCCGTCCTCGCGGACGGCCGAGCCCTCGCCGAGCCCCTCGATCATCGTCTTGAGCGTTCCCGCCGACGCCTCCATGTCGCCGACGTCGAAGACCAGCGTCAGCCGGTCCGCGTCGGGCAGGCGGTCGTGGAGCCGCGCAGCGAGGCAGTCGGAGGGGACCACGTCGAACCCGGCCCCGGGCAGGAACATCAGGCCGGCGTCGGCCGCCAGGTCGTCGTAGCGCGCGATGCCCTCCAGGACCGGTATCTCGCCGGTGATGTCCAGGTAGTGAGTTCCCGCGGCGAGACAGCCGTCGACCATCGACTTGTAGGTGTCCACGAACGGGCCGGCGCAGTGGGCCACGACGTCGACATCCTGGAGGGAGGCGGCGACGGGGCCGTCCAGGTCGAACGCCCGGTGGTCGAGGTCGAGTTCGGCCGCCAGCGACCGAAGCGGCCCCTTCCGTCGGCCGGCGACAATCGGGTCGAGGCCGGCGTCGACGGCGGCGCGGGTGACCAGTTCGCCGGTGTAGCCGTACGCCCCGTAGACCAGGACGGTCTGGGAGTCGTCGCTCATGCGGGTTCATCGCGTCCCGGCGGCAAAGGTGCCACGCTCGGCGACGAATCTTTTAGCCGCCAGGGTCCGTACGCGTTGCCATGTCGTACACGACAGTCCGCTACGACGAGGTCGAACCGCGCGCGCCGGGGATGCACTTCCTCCGTGACGCACTCGACTGCGAGAACCTCGGCGTCACCGTGCTGGACGTCGACTCCGGCTGGACCGGCAAGGAGCACGACCACACCCACGACTCCCAGGAGGAGGTCTACCTGCTACTCGACGGCTCCGGCAAGCTCACCGTCGACGGCGCGGACGTCCCGCTCCAGCCCGGTACCGCCGTCCGCGTCGACCCCGCCTCGACCCGACGGCTCTCCTTCGACCGGGACAGCCTGCTGGTCATCGCGGGCGCACCGTAGGCCGACGACGGCCGTGCTCGTACGTTTAACTGCCCCGGCGCGGTAGAAGCGTCCGCGCGGTCCCACTGCAAGCGGACTGCTCGGCACCGACGCAGACTCACCAATGCCAGCCGACACACCCTCGACGGCCGACACCGCCCCCTCCGGTCCCCCGAGCGGCAGGTGGACCCGCACCGTCGCGGTGGTCGTTCTCGCGGCTCTCGTGGCGGGGTCGATATTCGCCGCCAGCGCGGGTTATGACGGCGGTGACCAGCCCGAGAGGACTACCGTCTCCGGCGTGACCGGCAACACGACCGTCACTGTGAGCTACACCACTCCCGCCAACGGGACGCAACGGGTGACCGTGGCGGACGTGGACCCGGCGCTGTCAGACGCCCAGTCCGGGTGGGCAATCGTCCGGCAGTCGACGCTGCCGGCGGCGGTGGTCGACGCCGCCGGTACCTCCGGGTCGGGTATCGTCACCGTCGGACCGTGGGCGCTCGTCGGCGAGATGTCGACGGCGACGACGACCGTCGGGAACGCGACCCTGCGAGTCGTCGCGCCAAACGGCAGCAGGACCGACCCGGCGCGCAAGGCGGGCTTTCTCGCCCGCTTTCTTTCGCCGTACGCCTTCGGTCCGGCCCTGGACCGACCGATTACGATACTCGCCGCACCGCGGACGCTCCCGTCGCGGGGTCTGATGCACAGCGACCGCTCGGGGTACGTGACCCAGCACGCGTTCTGGGACGGGGAGGTCGACAGCGTCTGGATTCACGAGTACATCCACGGGCGAGAGAACGTCACGCTCGCCCCCGAGATGCGGTGGTTCGACGAGGCGGCCGCGAAGTACCTGACCTACCGCGTCCTCGAAGAGCAGTACGACCCGGTCACGGAGGCGGACATCCGGACGGAGTTCGCGACCAACCCCACCTTTCCGGACGTCCAGCTCTCGAACGCCTCCGCCGTCGCGGCGACGAGAGCCGACTACCACCGGGGCGCGAGACTGCTGTACGCCGTCGACGCGCGCATCCGCGCCGGCAGCGACGGCGAGCACACGTTCGTCGACGTGTTCCGGACGATGAACGCCCGCGACGGTGCCATCTCGGCAGCGAAGTTCGTCCGCATCGTGGAACGGCACTCCGGGCAGGAGGAGCGCTGGATTCACGCCGCGATGACACAGCGCGGGAACCTGTCGACGCTGGTCGAGCCGGCTGGCGAGGGCGTGTTCGACGACTGACGCGGCCGGCCCGGCGGGTCACTCCGGGAGGCTGAACGCGAGCACGTCGCCCGCCTCGATGCCGCGCTCGGTCGTCCAGTGCTCGTTGACCTCCAGCACGTACTGGCCGCGGCCGGGATAGTGCTGGTCGTCGCCGTCCTCGTTCGGTCCGGGTGCGGGCGCGTGGTGGATGCGCGTGATGACGCCCTCGGCGTCGGCGTAGACGATGTCGATGCCGAAGTCCATCTCCCGCATGACGAACGTCCGGTCGGCCACCGCCGAGTAGACGAACAGCATGCCGCGGTCCTCCGGCAGCGCAGCCGTGTCGCTCAGTCCGGTGTAACGGAGCTGTCCGGTGTCCGCGATTGCCGCCGTGATGGACCCGAGAACGCGCCCGCCCGGCGTCTGCACCTCCACTTCTGTCGCCTCGTACCCGGCGTGGACTGGCTCCGCGGTGGGCGTCGATGTCCGTGTCTCGGTCTCCCGGACCGTCGTCTCCGTCGCGGTGTCGGCTGCTTCGCTCGATGCGCCGGCACAGCCCGCGAGTCCGACCGCGACGGCGCCCGCGCCGCTGTCGAGAAACTGCCGTCTTGAGAGCCGAGCCATAGCTACCCGTTCGGGACTCGACCGATTACTGTTTTCGCTCCGCCGGGTCGCGCGAGGCGTCGAAAAGCGTCGGGGTGGGGAACAGCCTGGAGGGGCCGTCAGTCAGCGGAAGCGGATGGAGAGGCCGTCAGTCAGCGGATGGAGGGGCTATTCGGAGGGCTCGTCGGGACGTCGCCGTTTCCGCGCACGCTGTGCCCGGATGCTGTCGGCGATGTCGCGTTCGTCGGAGTCGCTGCGTGTCATGGGGCTCACACCGACAGTCGTCGTGTCGGCATCACTTGCTACGGTAGGGGATATAAAGAAACGAACGAACACTCAAATCCCGATTTTAGTTATCAGCGTCGCTAGAGCGCCGAATCTTGTCATCTGGTAGCGCACCACTCGTGCGCGACTGGTCTCCGTCACATCCCGGCGGAGACGCGTTGCTCACCGGGCGAGTTCTCGGAGCAAAAGCGGTAGGGATGGGATTTGAACCCGATGCCAGACCTCACTCCGTTCGGTCTGCCGTGATTCAAATCCCAGCGTAGGGTTCGGCGCGGCGCGCTCGTGCGCCGCGCACTCACGGTGGGGATGGGATTTGAACCCATGAGTCCTCTCGGACACCTGCTCTCAAGGCAGGCGCATTAGGCCGCTCTGCCACCCCACCGCGGCCCAAACTTCCACGTCAGGTCCCTAAGAACTGTCGGATGTCCGCGCGACTGTCAGTCCGTCGTCGGTCGACTCCGCGTACAGTCCGAGGCTGTCGATGACCGTCGCCGTCTCTACCGGGACCTTCCGGCCCGCACGGAGGCGCGCCCGGACCTGCGTCACCAGGTCGGCGAGGTCCGCCCCACTCTCGACGACCGGCGTCTGTGGCAGGAAGTCGACGTCGAGATCGGCGTCCCGCGCCCGGTCGGTCAGCGTCTCGATTGCCGGCGCGGCGTACGCGTCGTCGAAATCGACCGGTTCGGCGAAGCCGGCGAAGTAGACCCGCCCGCCGGTCCCCGGCCCGAGCACCACGTCGCTGTTGCGGAGCTTCATCGCCGCCGAGCCGATCTCCTCCCGCCCGAGGAACGGGCCGGTCGGCTCCACGAGCGCCACCGTCCGCTCCGCCTCGGTGTTCAGGAGGTGTGTCGCGGTGTTGCCGGCCCGGCCGGCGAAGGTCTCGCCGACCTGGACCTCGTACCGGACGTCGCTCGGCTGTTCGAGGTCCCCGCTCAGCACATCTCGGAGCCGTTGTTCGGAGTCGACGTCGCCGGGCACCTGCTCGGAGTCGCGGTAGTTCACCAGGAGGTCGGCACCGCTGTCCTGAATCGCGCGGCAGACGTCGGTGAGCATCGCGCTGTACAGCTCTGTCGCTTCCGCTGCCGTCAGCGGCGTCGTCCCGGGGAGACCCGACAGCACGAACCCCTCGACCGGCGGGTCTGCGAGCACTGCGACCGTTGCCATACCCGCTCGTCGGGCCGGCACCGTCTTGGCGCTTGTTGTTCGGGTTCTCTGCCGACCCACTCAGGAGAGGTCGAGCCGAACAGCCACAGAGGGGAGACGGCGTCGTCGCTGGCCTCGGCGCAGCTACTCGATTCCCAGGAAGGCAGCAGCGTCCGCGGCAGTCTCTGCGGGTGCCTCCTCCATCGGGACGTGGCCGACGCCGGGGTAGGTCTCCATCGTCGCGTCGGGAATCTCGTGGACGAACCGCTCGCCGAGTGCCGGCGGCAGCCAGTCGTCCTCCTCGCCCCACTGGACCAGCGTCGGGCACTCGACGGCCATCGGCTCCATCGGGGCCGGACGTGCGGCCTCGACCAGCTGGAGGACGGCCCGGCGGTTCCCCGTCCGCAGGACGAGGTCGTGATAGCGCCGCACCACGTCGGAGGTGAGCTTCGACGGGTCGCCGTAGGCGTCCCGGAGGATGCTCCTGACCGAGGACCGCGGCGTCACGTAGCGCGGGACCATCTCCCACCCCGGCTGGGAGAACAGCCGCGCAGCCCGTGGAACGACGTTCTGGCGGCCCGCGTCGAGCAACAACAGTTTCTCGACCCGCTCGGGATAGGTCGCGGCGAAGCGCCAGCCGATGGCACCACCCAGCGAGTTCCCGGCGACGGCGACGTCCTCCAGACCGAGTGCCTCGCAGAACTCCTCGAGCGTCTCCACGTAGTGCGAGAGGCTGTACTCGCGTTGCTCGTTCGGCCCCGTCAGTCCGAACCCGGGCAGGTCGAGGCGCACCAGCCGCACGTCGTCGCCCAGCGCCCTTTGCCAGCCGTCCCAGGTGTGGAGCGACGAGTAGACGCCGTGCAGTGCAAGCAGCGTCGGCGCGTCCTCGGGACCCTGGTCGCGGTAGTGAACGCGAGCGCCGGCGACGTCCGCGAACGCGGACGCACCGTTCGTGTAGCGCGCTTCGAGGAGGCTCCCCGGGATGTCTGGCTGGAACGGTGCGAACTCGGCGTAGTTCTCCCGTGCGAGCAGCGTCGTCGTCGCGGTGAACGGCCCGAACATCTATTCCTCGTCCAGCGTCTCGGCGCTCGTCGCCGCGTCCTCGGGGTCGTTGACGGGGCTCTGCGGGTGGTAGTCGGTGTCGTACTCGCCGGGTCGGTCGTCCAGCCGGTCGGGGTTGATGCGCCCCCCGAGCAGCATGAAGTCCAGAATCGTCAGGCGCAGCATCGCTTCGACGACCGGGACCGCGCGGGGCATCAGCACGGGATCGTGCCGGCCGACGACCTGTATCTCCTTGCGCTCGCCAGTCTCCCAGTCGACCGTCTCCTGGGATTTGGGGATGGACGTCGGCGCGTGCCAGGTCGCCTCGCCGTAGATGGGCTCGCCGGTCGTGATGCCGCCCTGGAGCCCGCCGTGGTCGTTGCCCTCGGGCACGGGGTCGCCCTCCTCGCTGACCGTCTCTGGGTGGGATTCGCCGTCGTCGAACTCCCAGTCCTCGTTGCGCTCCTTGCCGCGCATCGTCCGGGCGTCTCGGCCCTTTCCGAACTGGAAGGCCGTCGTCGCCGGAATCGAGAAGATGGCCTGCCCGAGGCGGGCGGGGAACGAGTCGAACCGCGGCGCACCGAGTCCGCGCGGAACGCCGCGACACTCGAAGTAGACGGAGCCGCCGATGGAGTCGCCCTCCTGCTGGTACTGGTCGATGGCCTCGCGCATCTCCTCGGCCGTCTCGGGGTGGGCACACCGGACCTCGTTGTCCTCGGTGTGTTCGAGCATCTCCTCGAAGGTGACTTCGGGAGCCTCGATGTCGCCCACCTGGTTGACGTGTGCCTTGACCTGCACGTCGTAGTCGGACTGGTCGAGGACTTCCTTTGCGATTGCGCCCGCCGCGACCCAGTTGACCGTCTCGCGGGCCGACGAGCGGCCGCCCCCGCCCCAGTTGCGCGTGCCGAACTTCGCCGAGTACGTGTAGTCGCCGTGAGACGGTCGCGGTGCCGTCACGAAGGGTTCGTACTTGCCCGACCGGGCGTCCTTGTTCTGGATGACCATGCCGATGGGCGTCCCGGTCGTGTAGCCGTCCTGCAGCCCGGACTTGATGGACACCTTGTCGGGTTCCCCGCGCGAGGTGGTTATCATCGACTGGCCCGGCTTGCGCCGGTCGAGTTCCGCCTGAATCGCATCCTCGTCGAGTTCGACGCCGGCGGGGACCCCGGAGACGGTACAGCCCATGGCTTTCCCGTGGGACTCCCCGTACGTGGTCACCTGAAAGAGCCTGCCGAAGCGGTTGCCGTTCATTGCTATTGGGTGTGAAGCGCTGGCATTTAGATGTTGAGATACCAGTGCTCACTCCTCGAACAATCGACGGGCACGTCGATAGATGGGCGATTCCAGCCAGTCGCGGTCCGCGCCAATCGCATTCAGACGTGCCAGCGCCTCCTCTCTGTCGAGAACTCCCCGCGTGACCAGGGCTCGCAGCAGAAACGGTGAAATCGCGACTCGCGCGCCGGTCGCCGACTCCAGTTCCGGGAGTGCCCGCAGGTCGTCAGTCAGGAGGAAGTCCGCCCCCAGTTCGGTGGCGAGGATGGCACAGCTTCCTTCCCCGGCGTCGATGCGTGAGGACTCTATCGCTTCATCGACATCGTGGGTGCTCAAGGTCTCCTGGTCGATGACGGTTGTCGCCGCTTCGGCGTGCCGGTCATCGTACTCGGCTGTCTCCCGGAGTTCCGCGACGACGGTCACAGTCGTGTGGACGTCGAACTCGTCGAGCGTCGTCTCCAGTATCCCTCCCGTCGCCAGGGAGATGAGCGCGCTCGTGTCCGCGACAATCATCTACAACTCTGCGATGTCGTCCGCGACGTCTTCGCCCCGTTCGAGCAGGGACTTCGATGCTCTGGCCGCCTCGGCATCCTGTCGCCCGATGACGGCTTTGAGCGCGTCGAATCCGATTTCGCCGTCGAGGTACAGTTCGACCACGTGCTCGCGGAACGCCTCGTCGCCCTCGATGTCCGCAAGGTACTCCCTGAGCGCCTCGGTCACGATGTCAGTCCGGTCCCTGTGGGTTACCTCTGCCGCGATATCGGCTTTCTCGACAAGTTCGTCAGGGAGCCGGAAGTTCACTCGTTTCGTTCCCATCGCTGGTGTATGTACGTTGTACGTACTCGTTGAAAAGGATTCGCCGCCTACGGCCGGCCCACGTCCGCGCCGAGCCCGGCCAGCACGTCGAAGAAGTCCGGGAAGGACACGTCGACGTGCTCGGCCCCGCGAATCGTCGTCGTCCCGTCGGCGACCAGCCCGGCCACCGCCAGTGACATGATGATGCGGTGGTCGTCGCGGCCGTCGACCGTCGCGCCGGACAGCGTCGAGTCGCCGCCGTGGACGGTCAGCGTCTCCTGTTCCTCCTCGACGCTCGCGCCCATCTTCGTCAGCGCCTCGGCCATCGCGCTCACGCGGTCGGTCTCCTTGTAGCGGACGTGCTCGGCGTTCGTGATGCGGGTCGTCCCGTCGGCGGCCGCGCCGAGCACCGCGATGGTCGGCAGGAGGTCCGGGGTGTCCTCGACGCTCACCTCGATGCCGTCGAGGGCGCTCTGTTCGACCGTTATCTCGCCAGCGTCGCGGTCCCAGTCGATTGCCGCGCCCATCTCCTCCAGGATGTCGACGATGGCCTGGTCGCCCTGCGCGCTCGGGCGAGCGCCGGCGACGGTCACAGCATCGTCGCCCGCCAGTGCGCCCGCCGCGAGGAGGTAGGACATCGAGGAGAAGTCGCCGGGCACGTCGTACTCCCCGCCGGAGGGACTGTAGGACTGGAACCCGGCCACCGAGAAGCCGCGCTTGGTTCGGCGGGCGGTGACGCCGAACGCGTCCATCACCTCCAGCGTGATGTCGACGTAGGGGGCGGATTTGAGTTCGGTCTGGAGCGCGAGGTCGATGCCGGCGTCAGTGGTCGCCCCGGCCATCAGCAGGGCGGTGATGAACTGCGAGGAGACATCGCCGGGGATGGCCGTCGTACCGCCGGTGATTGGGCCGCCGATTACCAGCGGGGCCTGGCCGTTCCCGCGGGTCGACTCGGCGCGGCCGGCCAGCTGGTCGATGGACTGCAGGAGCGGCCCCTGCGGGCGGGACCGCAGCGAGTCGTCGCCGGTCAGGACTGTCAGCCCGTCCGCGAGACCCGCCGCGGCCGTGACCAGCCGCATCGTCGTCCCGCTGTTGGCGCAGTCGATGACGTCGTCCGGGACTTCGGGGTCTCCGTCGAAGCCCTCGACGGCCAGCGTCTGCGCCGCCTGGTCGTAGGAGACTGTCCCGCCGAAGGCCTCGACGGCGCGCATCGTCGCCCCGGTGTCGGCGCTCATCAGGGGGTCGTTGATGGTCGCGCCGTCGGCGTACCCCGCGGCGAGAATCGCGCGGTGGGTGTAGCTCTTCGAGGGCGGGGCCTGTGTCCGCCCCCGAACTGTCGACTGAGAGATGTCCGCGTCCATGGTCTCTGCTCACGGCCCGCCCGTATCACAGTATCGGACGCGGAGAGTCTGTCCGCGCTACTGGACGTCCGCGCTGGTCGCCCGCCGGAGCATGATGACGGCCAGCGTGCCGAAGAGGATATCCAGGACGAGCAGGATTGCCAGTGCGGGGACCAGCGTGTTCCAGATGCCGCCGAAGCCGGTCACCTCCAGCACCGTCATCACGTCCTGATTCAGGATGATGGCCCGCGCGGCGTCGACGCCGTACGTGACGGGGTTGAACGTCGCGACGGTCTGAATCCACTCCGGCAGCGCCTCCAGCGGGAGGAAGGCAGTCGAGACGAACAGAAGCGGGAACTGCAGCAGGTTCGCGCCGATGATGGTCGACTCCTGGTCGCGCGTGATGACGGCGACGATGTTCGAGAAGGACATGAACCAGATGGCAAAGAGGATACCGACGGCTACGATGCCCAGCGCGCCGACGATACCGGTCTCGATGGTCGCCCCGAGGACGACGCCGAGGCCGAGGATGATGGCAATCTGGATACCGATGCGCAGCAGTTCCGCGCCGCTCTTGCCGGCGAAGACACCGACGCGGCTCATCGGGCTCACCAGCACCTTCTCGAACATCCCCTGTTCGATGTCGTTGACGAGGCCGACACCCGATGTTGCGGCCGCGGCCAGCGCCACCTGCATCGCGATGGCGGGCACGAGGTAGGTCTCGTAGGTGAGACTCGCGCCGCCGCGGTTGATGGCCCCGGTGGCGACGCCGCCGAACACCTGCGTAAAGAGGACGAGGAAGATGATGGGCTGGACGAGCGAGACGACCAGGACGAACGGGTTGCGGACGGCCTTGAGATTCCAGCGCTTGAAGTTCACCCAGAAGTCGCCGACGAACGTGTTGTTCGTCTCGCCGACGGAGGTGCTCGCCGCCTCGCTGGCGGCGCTCCCGTCTTGCGAGGGTGTACTCACTGGGCCACCTCCGTCGGCTCCGTCGGCTCCGTCTCCGCGCCGTCGTCCTCGACGGACTCGTCGACGTGCTCGCCGGTGATGGCGAGGAACACGTCGTCGAGCGTCGGCGCGCGGACGTTGAAGCCGGTCACCGTCAGCCCGGCGTCGCGCAGCGCGACGAGCAGGTCCGTGCCGTGCGAGCGGGCGCGTTCCGAGGTGACGCTGATGCCGTCGTCGGTCACTTCGATGCTGACGCCGCTCTCGAAGATGGCCGACTCGTGTGCGACCCGCGCAGCGCGCTCGTTGGCCTCCTGCCCGTCGGCGAGTTCGATGTCGAGAATCTCGCCGCCGACGCGCCGCTTGAGTTCCGTCGGCGACCCCTCGGCGACGATTTCCCCGCTATTGATGACGCCGATGCGGTCACAGAGCTGGTCGGCCTCCTCCAGGTACTGCGTGGTCAGGAAGATGGTCGTCCCCTGGTCGTTGATGCGCCGGAAGTACTCCCACAGGCGGTTGCGCGCCTTCGGGTCCAGCCCGGTCGTCGGCTCGTCCAGGAACACCAGCGGCGGCCGGTGGACCAGCGACGTTGCCGCGTCCAGGCGCTTGCGCATCCCGCCGGAGAAGTCGTCGGCCCGCTTGTCGGCCACGTCCGCGAGGTCCACCAGGTCCAGCAGTTCGTCGATGCGCTCGCCGCGCTCGCCCCGGGGGACGCCGTAGGACTCGCAGGCGAAGGCGAGGTTCTCGCGAGCGGTCAGTTCGGGGTCGATGCTCGTCTCCTGTGGCATGTAACCGATGGACCCGCGGACGTTCCGGGCCTCGCGCTCGACGTCGAACCCGTTGACTGTCACCCGGCCGCCGGTCGGTTTCAGCAGCGTCGCCAGAATCTTGATAGTCGTCGTCTTGCCGGCTCCGTTGGGACCGAGAAAGCCGAAGAACTCGCCACGCGGGACGGTCAGGTCGACGCCACGGACTGCCTCCGTGCCGTCGGAGTAGGTCAACGCGACGCCTTCCGCCTCGATGGCGTTCTCGCCGTTCATGTCCCCCTCTTACGGATTCTGAAGTGATATACCTTCGACAGTGTCGCCCCGTAGTAACTACTGACCCCCGAAGTCGGGGGTCGCGGAGCGGTCCCGGTTCACTCCCCGTCTGCGTCCATTCCCGTCTCCAGACCGTGCGTCTCCGCCCAGTTGCGAAGTTCCTCGAAGACGCTGGCCAGGTCCAGCGCGCGCTGGGTGGCCTCGTACTCGACCCGCGGCGGAATCTCGTCGTAGGAACGCCGCTCCAGCAGGCCGGCGTCGACCAGTTCCGCCAGCCGGTTCGACAGCGTGTTCGGCGAGATGCCGAGCGTCCGCTCCAGTTCCGAGAAGCGCCAGGGCCGTTGCTCCTGCCGGACGACGTAGAACAGAATCGCCATCGCGTGCGAGCGCCCGAGCAGCGAGAACAGTTCCGTCGCCGGGTGGCCCCCGTCGTACTCACCGGGGATGGGCGGGTCCGACTCCTCTGCGTCCGTAGAGGGCTCTCTCATGGTCGTTACTACCGATTGTGAAGTATTGGATGTTTGGGTCCGAGCGGCCCGCTACTCGATGGAGCCGACGGCGACGACGCCCTTCATCCCGACGCGCTGGTGGGGGGTGCAGTAGTACTCGTAGACGCCCTCGGACTCGAAGGTGTGCTCGAAGTGGGGCCCGGCCTCGTAGTAGATTTCGCTCCGGAAGGCACCGCCGGGACTGACGACGTCGTGTGCGCCGCCGTTGCCGGTCCACTCCCAGACGACTGTCGTTCCCGGGTCGACGGCGATTGCGGCCGGCGCGTAGGCGCGGGAACCACCGTTGCCCAGCGCCCCGACTGTGACCGTCGTCTCCGCCTGGTCGCGGGCGTCGACGACTGACCCGTCGAAGTTGGTCGTCGTGGCGAGCCAGCCGTCGAAAGATGCGTCCGCTGTCAGCGTCGGCCGGGGCGTCCCGGAGGGGGTTGCGGCGCTCCCGCCGGAACAGCCAGCCAGCGCGGCGATGCCCAGACTCCCGACGCCGAGCAGGTACTGCCGTCGTGTCCGCTGCTGGTCCATACCAGAAGGTACGGCAGGCGAGGGGAAAACCTGTCTATTTCCGGCGCGCGACGACGAGATATTTACTGGTGGCGCCCGGAGCGCCTGTATGGACCCCGACCTCTCCGGACTCGACGCGGCACTCGACGAGCAAGGCGTCGACGGCTACCTCGTCCACGCCGACTCGACCGACTCCGACCAGCTCTATCTCTCCGGGTTCGACGCCCCGGACCCGTTCGTGACGCTGTACGACGGCGACGTCAGACTGCTGTTCGTCCGCAGCCTCGAATACGGCCGCGCGGTCCAGGAGAGCCGCGCGGCGACAGTCGAGCGCTTCGTCGACTTCGACCACCAGGCGAAAGTCGAGGAGTACGGCCAGCGCGAGGCGGCCGACCGCGTGCTCGCGGCGTTTCTCGACAGCCACGGCGTGCAGTCGGTGGCGGTCCCGCCGAAGTTCCCGCTGCAGACCGCCGACGGCCTCCGCGAGCAGGACGTCGCCGTCGAGGTTGACGATGACAGCACGGTCACCGGCATCCGCGCCACCAAGACCGACGAGGAGGTGGACCACGTCCGCGCCGCACAGCGGGCCAACGAGGCTGCCATGGCGCGCGCCGAGGAACTCGTCGACGGCGCGACGGTCGACGACGACGGCCACCTCCGCCACGACGGCGAGGTGCTGACCAGCGAGCGCGTCAAGGAGGAGATAGAGGTCACGCTGTTGCGCCACGGCTGTGCGCTCGACGAGACCATCGTCGCCTGCGGCGCGGACGCGGCCGACCCCCACGACCGCGGCAGCGGGCCGCTGTCGGCCGGCGAGGCCATCATCGTCGACATCTTCCCGCGGGACAAGGCCTCGAAGTACCACGCGGACATGACGCGGACGTTCTGCCACGGGGAGCCGAGCGAGACGATTCGCGAGTGGTACGACCTGACGGCGGAGGCGAAGGAGGCCGCGCTGGACGCGCTCGAACCGGGCGTCACGGGTGAGACGGTCCACGACGTCGTGTGCGACGTCTACGAGGACGCGGGCCAGCCGACGCTGCGCAGCGACGAGCGCACCGAGACGGGATTCATCCACAGCACCGGCCACGGCGTCGGGCTGGACGTGCACGAACTACCGGGCCTCGGACCCGGCGGTGGCGAACTCCGGCCGGGCCACGTCGTCACCATCGAACCGGGGCTGTACGACCCCGAGGTCGGCGGCGTCCGCATCGAGGACATCGTGGTCGTCACCGAGGACGGCTACGAGAACCTGACCGACTACCCCGAGACGTTCGTCGTCGGGGACGACTGACTGTCGGCGCGTTTCTCCGCGGTGGTGACGCGCACCAACCGTGGGTGCCACACTGGACCGGCCACGTGCGTCTCGACGCCGTGCCAGCCGGCCGCGAGGGCGTTCTCCCGCGCCTCTCGCTCGTCGGCGGTGTGAAACAGGGCCTCGTTCGCCAGCGCCGCCCAGTTCTCCATGGGGTTCCACGACGGGACTCGCGTCCGATTGAAGCCGGCGACGAGCAACCGCCCACCCGGCCGCGTCACGCGCCGGGCCTCCGCCAGCGCCGCCTCCGGGTCGGGAAAGAAGATGACTGCGCCGACGGAGACTACGGCGTCGAAGGTTTCGGACGCGTAGGGCAGGTGCGCTGCGTCGCCTCGCACGTACCGGACGTCGGCCGCGGCCTCCCGGGCCTGCGCGAGCTGTGGGCGACTGTGGTCGAGCGCGTCGACGGTGCCGGCCCGCCCGCCAAGTTGCCGACTGGTCGCGCCGGTGCCGCAGCCGACGTCGAGGACGTGCGCGTCCGACCGGAGACCGAACTCCGAGAGCACCGCGCGCTGGAGCGACGCGGGCCAGAACGTCTCGCCGACCAGCGGGTCGTACAGCCGGGAGACCAGCCGATACCACCGCCGTGCCGCGGTCCTGTCCTGGAGGAGTCCCATGCATGGCCGACGGCTTCAGAACACTTGACACTTTCTCGGCCGGTGGATTTCATCATTAACTTTTATTATGTTCGGGGGTGCACTACGGAGTACGATGCTCGCGGTACGCGCTGTACGCCGTTCGCTTTGACTCACTGAGCGTCGCCTTACGACTATCCTGCGGCCGGACGGAAACAATGAGCACACACCCACAATCCACACCCACGACACCGACACGACCCCAGACACGTACCACGAGCATACGGTTCACGACGGGAAACGCCCCGCGGACGTTCTGCCCGGACAACACCGACCCCTGTCCCCAGATGTTCGCCGACAAGTGGACCGCAACCGAGCAGTGACTCGTCCTACCCGCTGTTCTCGCCGCGACCGGCAGACGACCGGCTGACACAACTCCTTTCCGCCGTCGCGTCCTCGCTCCAGTCATGACGGAGTACACCACGGTCTCGATACCGAAGGACCTGGGCGACCGGGTCGAGGAGACCATCGAGGGGACGAGCTTCTCCAGCACGAGCGACCTGGTCCGGTTTCTCCTGCGCAGCATCGTCATCCAGCACCAGCGACAGGGCGAACTGACGGAGGCCGAGTTCGCGGAAATCGCAGACCAGCTAGAGGACCTGGGCTACCTGAACTGACTACAGCGCCGCGTCCTCTTCGGGGGGCTCGATGTCGAGTATGGTCAGCGCCTGCTCGCGGCCGTGCCGGTCGAACGCCGCCAGCGAGTCCTCCTCCCACGGCGGAACGGCGACGAAGACGACCTCCTTCAGGTCGTCGCGCTTTGACAGCCGCAGGTCCCCGCGCGGGTGCGAGACGAACCGCCCCTGGGTCTGTCCGACCGGCATCCCGAGGTCGACGCCGAAGACGGCGTTGACGGGTCTGGCGGCGTTTGGCATGTAGAAGTGCGTGAACACCGGTGTCTCCGGGGCCAGGTTCGACTCCGGGATGTCCCCGGCCGAGGTGACAGCCAGCGGTATCGTCGTCTCCTCCGGTTCGCTCTCGCTGGCCAGGCGCAACAACGTCTCGACGAGCCCCCGGGTCGCGTACAGCACATCCGTTGCTAAGGTCCCGGGATACTTAGCCCCCCGGCCTCTCGCCGGCGCGACAGCCGGCCGACCCGTGGCCGGCGATGGTGTCGTCGGGGACGCGCACGACCCCGGCCTCGTCACCGCCGGCTGGCGCGTCGTCGCTTTGGACCACTGCAACGACGCCATCCTCCCGCACAGTCGCTGTAATGGTGCCACTCCGCGGGTCGACGGAGGCGTTCGCGACGGGACGCCACTCCCGGCCGTCGAAGCGGCGCACTTCGACGCCGCCGTCGAGTGCTGTGCTGTCGAACCCGCCGAACGTGACGGTTACCGCCGCCGCGACGCCGGTGACATTCACACCCGCCGACGCCAGGGCTCCCCCGGCGAGGGTCGCCAGCTTCTCCGTGTCGACGCGGGCGACGGAGACGGGTTCGTCCGTGAAGCCCACAGTGATGCCCCCGCCGAGGTCGACCCGGTCTGCGCTGAAGGTTCCCATCTGCCGGAGAATCGCCGGGCCGGCGTTGTCCCGGACGGTCACGTTCAGGAGGCTGTCGTTGCCGGCGAAGTCGCCGACGACGCCGGGACCGTCGGTGTCCTCGACCACGGCGTCCCGTACCGTGTTCTGCGAACTATCGGAGAACAGGAGTCCCGCACCGGTGTTGTTCCGGACGGAGACGCCCTCGAAGACGTTGTCGAAGGTGTCCGTCGAGAGGTAGATGCCCGAGGAGAAGTACACGCTGCCCCCGTTGCCGGTCGCGCGCACGTCGTCGAAGGTGTTCCGGAAGACACCGCCGGTGGAGAACAGACCCGTGTCGGCGTTGTCCCGAAGTTCCAGCCCGCGGAACGTGCTGCGCCCGACACCGCGCAGGGACATCCCGATTCTGTTGTCCGTGGCGGCGATGTCACGCACTTCGACCCCGGTGGAATCCTGGAGATAGATGCCCCTGTCGGCGTTGGTCCGGGCGGTTACAGCCCGGAAGTGGACTCCCTCCTCGCCGCCGAAGAGAGCGACGCCAGTCCCCCAGTTCTCGACGGTGACGTTCTCTATCGTCACGTCACTGATTGTCTCGATCTCCGACCGGCGAATCAGGATGCCGGTCCCGGTTCCGTTCCGGCCGGCGACGGCGTAGCCGCTCCCGTCCAGCGTGACGCCGTCGGTCCGGACGCGGATGCAGACCAACTCGTCGTCGGTTTGCGTTCCCGCGGGTAGGGACAGGTCCCCCACGAGTTCGTAGGTGCCCGACTCCGTGATGGTCGTACACGCATCGATTTCCCGAGTGGCACCGTCGTCGCCCGCTTCTACAGGCGGACTCGCGGCCGCGACCAGTCCGGCCCCGACGAGCAGTAGTACAGTCCCACCAAGAAGCAGTCGAGAGACGTTCATGCGTGGCGTCCCCCTCGCGGCAGGAAATACGGGGCAAATCGTTCGTGACGGAATGGACGGCTTACCCCGCCTGGACTGCACCCGGGCCGTTCTGCTGGGACCGGGCGGCGGAGAGGAGAGTGCGGCGCGGTAGCCCGTGCTTACGTCCGGCCCGTCACACCGGGAGGAACATCTTCAGGTTCTGCAGGTACAGACTCGGCGCGCGGCCGCGGGACCGCGAGACGGCTTCCTGTAGCGCTCCGGCGGCGTCGTCGTGGATGCCCTCGCCGTGGCCGACGAGAATCCGCTCCGGGTTCAGTCGGGCGAGTTTCTTTGGCGGCATCAGGCGCAGTCCCGGATGGACGCCGAGTCGTTCGCTGGACGTACAGAACAGGTCCGTCGTCCCGACGGCCTCCGGGACCAGGAGGACGCCGTCACCCTCGTGGAACAGGGCGGCCTCCTTCCAGGCGAAGTTGTCGACGACTTCGTAGGCAGTGAAGCCGGTGTCGGCGAGTTCCCGACCGAACAACTCGACGGGCGCGTCGAACTCGTCGGCGATGCCGCTCATGAACTCGGGGAGGTGGACGGCCACGTCGTGGCGGTTCGCGATGGCGGCCGCGTCGCGCTTGTGCCTGTCGAGGAGGACGACGACGCCGGCGACGTCGCCGAACTCCGCCACCAGGTCGTCGAGGCCCTCGGCGTCGACGGGGTCGACGAGCCACACCTCGCCGTCGACCGCCAGCGCGTGACTGGCCCGCTGCATCCCCTCCTCGGGGAAGGCTATCCAGCCGACGCCGGCGGTGTCCTCGGCCTCGAAGCGGTCAATCTCTTTCAACTCGGTCGCGACGCCAGAACCTTTGAAGGACATACCCCTCTCTACGCCCCCAACGGGCTAAAAACGAGTACCATACGTGGTAGGGACCGCCGAAGCGACCGCCGGAGGGCGACGGTCCCCAAACCGATTTGTCCGTGGCGGCTGAACCGCCGTATATGCTCTCGGGTTGCCGGTGGCTCGCACTCGAAGTGAAGTACCTCGACCGCGCGCAGTCCTTTTACGAGGCATTTCTCGACCTCGACGTGCGCGCCGAGCGCGACGGCGAGGCGGTCCTCGGCGTCGGGGAGACTGACCTCGTCCTGCGCACGCCGGGGACCGTCCCCCGGGGCGGCCTGCACACCCACTACGCTCTCTCGATTCCCGACACGGAGTACGACGACTGGTACGACCGCCTGGACCAGCGGTTCGACCTCGTCGAGCACACCTTCGGGGACGCCCGCTCGCTGTACTTCTACGACACGGAGGGCAACTGCGTCGAACTCGGCGAGAGCGACGTGGCGGGGCCGGGCGTCGACGGCCTCTTCGAGGTGGTCCTGGAAGTGGAGGACGTCGAGCAGGCGCTGTCGTTCTACACGGACCTCGGGTTCGAGACGGTCGACCGCGGCGACGACCGCCAGCGGGTGCGGCTGTCGACCGGCGCGCTCGACCTGGAACTCTGGGAACCCCACCTCGGCCTGGCCGACGCCCGCGGCGGGGTCCACGTCGACGTGGGCATCGCCTGCGATGACCCGGGTGGGGTGGCAGACGGCGTCGCCGACCGGGCGCTGTCCGTCACAGAAACGGCCGACGGCGTCCGAATCAGGGACCCCGACGGGCACTACGTGACGCTCGCGGAGTAGTCTGCAGCAGTCAGTTCAGCCGGTCGGCATCGATGTCGACGCCCGGCGGCGTCACGACGAGGAAGTCCCGGAAGTGCATGAGTTCGCCGCCGTCTTCCTTGACGTCGCGGGCGAACCCGGCCGCCAGTTCGTTCAGGTCGCCCTCGACGTTCAACACGAGGACGGCACCGGCGTCGACGGCGTCGACCCACTCCTCCGGGTCTGTCGTGCCGTCGAGGACGCCCAGGACGACGCGTCCGGTGCCGTCGCCGTCGCTGCCGTCGTCCAGTTCCTCCTCGACCGATTGCAGGTCTGGTCCCTCGAAGTCGCTCATATCCGAGTCTCTGCGGGAGGGAGCAAAAACCTCCCGGCAGGTCTGGCGTCCGGCCGGGAGGTCGCCTGCCGCCTCCCGACCGTCGTCGCGGGTAGTCGGTAAAGGCCGCCGTTCAGGCCCGGAGGCCCGCTTCCCGGCCCGGCCGTGCGACGTGCTGGCACGCATATCGCCCCTCAGACAGATTTATATGCGGAGAGCGTCCTGTATCAGATGCCTATGACACACACGGAGGATTCGTCGGACACCCCGGCGGATCGAGTTCTTCCAGGGCACTCTGGATAGTACGTCCGAGATTGCGGACGCACGAATTTTCGACACCACGCTGCGCGACGGCGAGCAGACTCCGCGGACGTCGTTCTCCTACGAAGACAAACGGGAGATAGCCGCGCTGCTCGACGAGATGGGCACACACGTCATCGAGGCCGGGTTCCCGGTCAACTCCGACGCGGAGTTCGAGGCGGTCCGTGACATCACGGCCGCCTCGTCGACGACGGTCTGTGGCCTGGCCCGCGTGGTCGAACAGGATATCGAAGCCGCGCTCGACGCCGGCGTCGACATGGTACACGTGTTCGTGTCCACCAGCGACGTCCAGCTCGCAGACTCGATGCACGCCACCCGCGAGGAGGCCCAGCAGCGTGCCGTCGAGTCGGTCGAACGCGTGAAAGAAGCCGGGGTCGAGTGCATGTTCTCGCCGATGGACGCCACCAGAACCGACGAGGGGTTCCTGCTGGACATCGTCGGCGCGACCACCGAGGCCGGCGCGGACTGGATCAACATCCCCGACACCACCGGCGTCGCGACGCCGACGCGGATGGCGAAACTGGTCGCGAAGGTCGTCGACGCCGCGGAGGGCGCGCGCGTGGACGTCCACACCCACGACGACTTCGGGCTGGCCGGCGCGAACGCGCTGGCGGGCTTCGAAGCGGGAGCCAGCCAGGCGCAGGTGTCGGTCAACGGCATCGGCGAGCGCGCCGGCAACGCGGCCTACGAGGAGGTCGTCATGGCCTTGCGCTCGCTGTACGACGTCGAGACCGGCATCGACACCACGAAGATTACGGAACTCTCGCGGATGATAGAGGAGAAATCCGACGTGCCGGTGCCGGGCAACAAGCCCGTCGTCGGGGCCAACGCCTTCTCCCACGAGAGCGGCATCCACGCCGCCGGCGTCATCGAGAACTCCGACACCTTCGAACCGGGCGTGATGACCCCCGAGATGGTCGGGGCCAAGCGCGAACTCGTACTGGGCAAGCACACGGGGCAACACTCGGTACGGGAACGGCTGAAGGAGGTCGGGTTCGAACCGACCGACGAGGAGGTGCGGGAGGTCACCCGCCGCGTCAAGGACTTCGGCGCCGAGAAACAGCGGGTGACGATGGAAGAACTGAAGAAGTTCGCCCGCGAGGTCGGCGTCGACCAGGTCGAGGAGGTCCGGGCGTAGGCTCATGGCAGCCTTCCGCCCGCCCGCAGACGCGTGCCAGCGGCTGGTGAACAGTCGCTCGCGGGCGAATGCGCGGGCGTCCACTCGCGGGGGTGCCGGGGCGCGCACGTCTCAGAAGCCTTATTACGACGGCCAGACAGACACTCGTACTGATGCGACAGACTGCTCGCGGCCGGACGACGCGTCCCGTCGGGAGCGACGCCATTCTCCGTATTGTAGGGGCGGCATAGCCCCTCACAATACGCCACTTTCCGGTTTCGTATCGCCAGTTCACGAGGAGGTCAATATGGACACACATCGACACATGACACATCACAGCGGGGGACGACGATGAGCGAACGCGCATCCGTCCCCAAGGAAGACGAAGCGGACGCCGAGGCCGAACCGGCCGAGGACGAAACGACAGACGAGCAACCGGCCCAGACCGGCGCGGACGCCGTCGCGACCGCGCTGGAGAACGCCGGCGTGGAGTACCTGTTCGGGGTGCAGGGCGGGGCCATCATGCCCGTCTACGACGCTCTGTACGAGCACGACGAGATGACGCACATCACGATGGCTCACGAACAGGGCGCGGTCCACGCGGCGGACGCCTACGGCATCGTCAGCGGCGAACCGGGCGTCTGCATGGCGACGTCGGGTCCGGGCGCGACGAACCTCGTGACCGGCATCGCCGACGCCAACATGGACTCCGACCCGCTCATCGCGCTGACGGGGCAGGTCCCGACGGACCTGGTGGGCAACGACGCCTTCCAGGAGACCGACACCATCGGCGTCACCCAGCCCATCACCAAGCACAACATCTTCGCACAGAGCCCCGACGAGGTCGGGACGGACGTCGGCCACGCGTGGGCGCTTGCCAACGAAGGTCGCCAGGGACCGACGCTGGTGGACCTGCCGAAGGACGTGACCCAGACCGAGACGGACGTGAAGCCCGGGAAACCGGAGACGCCGGACACCTACAACCCGCCGACGGAGGCCGACGAAGTGGTCGTCGAGGAGGCTGCGAAGACCCTCGCCGACGCCGACCGGCCGGTCATCCTGGCCGGCGGCGGCGTCATCAAGGGCGAGGCCGTCGACGAACTCCGACAGTTCGCCCGCGAGTACGAGATTCCGGTCGTCCAGACGATGCCCGGGACGGGCGCGTTCCCCGACGACGACCCGCTCAGCCTGGAGATAGCCGGCATGCACGGCACAGGCTACGGCAACCTCGCCATCTCGAACTGCGACGTGTTGCTCGGTATCGGCACGCGCTTCGACGACCGCCTGACCGGCGGCATCGACTCGTTCGCCCCCGACGCCGACGTCATCCACGTCGACATCGACCCCGCGGAGATATCCAAGAACGTCTACGCTGACTACCCGCTGCTGGGCGACGCGAAGGCGGTCATCCGCCAGCTCGACGACGCGCTGGAACGCGCCCCCGACTGCGGGGACTGGCGCGACCAGTGCGACGAGTGGAAAGACGAGTATCCGATGGACTACCAGACGCCCGAGGACGAACCCCTCAAGCCTCAGTACGTCGTCGAGAAGTACGACGAACTGACGCCGGACGACACCATCGTCACGGCGGGCGTCGGCCAGCACCAGATGTGGGCCTGGCAGTACTGGACCTGGAAGCACCCGCGGACGTGGGTGACCAGCCACGGCCTGGGGACGATGGGCTACGCCGTCCCGTCGGCCATCGGCGCGAAACTCGCCGCGCCCGACCAGGAGGTCGTCGCCTTCGACGGCGACGGCTCCTTCCTGATGACGGCCCAGGAGCTCTCCGTCGCGGTCCGCGAGAACCTCGACATCACCATCGTCGTCCTGAACAACGAGGCGGTCGGCATGGTCCGCCAGTGGCAGGACGGCTTCTACGAGGGCCGCCGGATGGCCTCGGAGTACCCGTGGATTCCGCAGTTCGACAAACTCGCGGAGGCCTTCGGCGCGCAGGGGCTGCGCCTGGAGGACTACGACAGCGTCGAGGAGACCATCCAGGAGGCCCGCGACTACGACGGGCCCTCCGTCATCGACGCCATCATCGACCCGAGCGAGAACGTCTACCCGATGGTTCCGAGCGGGGGCGACAACGCCCGCTTTGCACTGAAAGAGGACCACCTGGAGGAACTATGAGCGACGAAGGACTGCGCGGACCCGGCCCGAACGAACGGATACTCCCCGAGGGGCGACGCAACGACCAGGGCATCCGCATCGACCCCGAGGCGGAAGCAGAGCACCCGCCCGAGCGCACGCTGCTGTCCGCGCTCGTGAAGAACGAGCCCGGCGTGCTCGCGGAAGCGTCCGGCCTGTTCAGCCGGCGACAGTTCAACATCGAGTCGCTGACTGTCGGCCGGACAATCGACCCGGAACTCTCCCGGATGACCATCGTCATCGAGGAGCCCCGGCCGGGCATCGACCAGGCCAAGAAGCAACTGGAGAAACTCATCCCGGTCGTCTCGGTGCGGGAACTGGACGCCGACGCGGTCCAGCGCGAACTGGTCATCGTGAAGGTCAACGGCGAGGAACCGGACAAGGTCAACGCCATCACGCAGATGTACGACGGCGAGACGCTGGACGCCGGCCCGCGGACCATCACGGTCGAGTTGACTGGCGACGAGCAGAAGATAGACGACGCAATCGACGCCTACGAGCAGTTCGGCATCCGCGAACTCGTCCGCACCGGCTACGCGGCGCTGGCCCGCGGCGAGGCACCGACTGCACGTGTGAAGCAGCCGAACAAGGCACCGACGGAATCGCAGGTCGCGACACAGGAGGTTTCAGATGACTGATTCAGACGCAGACGAATTCAACACAGAGGTCTACTACGACGCAGACGCCGACGCATCGAACATCGAGGACAAGACCGTCGCCATCCTGGGCTACGGCAGCCAGGGCCACGCGCACGCCCTGAATCTCGCAGACAGCGGCGTCGACGTGGTCGTCGGTCTCCGCGAGGGCTCCTCGTCCCGTGAGGCCGCCGAGGCCGAGGGCCTGCGGGTTGCCGACCCGGTCCAGGCCGCCCGCGAGGGCGACATCGTGAATATGCTCATCCCGGACACGGTCCAGCCGACCGTCTACGAGGCCATCCGGGAGGAACTGAGCGCCGGCGACACGCTCCAGTTCGCCCACGGGTTCAACATCCACTACGGACAGATAGAGCCGCCGGAAGACGTCGACGTGACGATGGTCGCGCCCAAGTCACCGGGCCACCTCGTCCGCCGGACCTACGAGCGCGGCGAGGGGACGCCGGGGCTGCTGGCGGTCTACCAGGACGCGAGCGGCGACGCCCACGCAGAGGGGTTGGCCTACGCGCAGGCCATCGGCTGCACCCGGGCGGGCGTCATCGAGACCTCGTTCCAGGAGGAGACGGAGACCGACCTGTTCGGCGAGCAGGCCGTCCTCTGTGGCGGCGTCACCGAGATGGTCAAGGCCGGCTTCGAGACGCTGGTCGACGCCGGCTACGCCCCGGAGATGGCCTACTTCGAGTGTCTCAACGAACTCAAGCTGATTGTCGACCTGATGTACGAAGGCGGCCACATGGGGATGTGGAACTCCGTCTCCGACACCGCCGAGTACGGCGGGCTGACCCGCGGCGAGGAGGTCATCGACCGCGAGGGGATGGAGGAGATTCTCGAGGGCGTTCAAAACGGCGAGTTCGCCCGCGAGTGGATTTCCGAGAACCAGGCGCACCGGCCGGCCTACAAGCAGTACCGCGAGGCCGAACAGAACCACCAGATAGAGCAGGTCGGCGAGCGCCTGCGCGAACTGTTCGAGTGGGGCGACCAGCCCGAGTGATAGACATGACAATGGAAGACGTGGACCACACGCATCCACACACGGACGAACCGTTCAACGCCTCGTTCCGTCGCGGCCCCGCGGTGGCGGCCGACGGCGGGCGGCCCGACGCGGCCGAGGAGGCAATCGAGACGATGGAGGACGTGACACACGACCCTCCGTCCGAGGGGGCAAATCGCTCCTTCGAGCGGGGCACAGAGGGACGGACGGACACAGTATGAGTCAGGGAACACTGTACGACAAGGTCTGGGACCGGCACAAGGTGACGACCCTGCCCAACGGGCAGGACCAGCTGTTCGTCGGCCTGCACCTCATCCACGAGGTCACCAGCCCGCAGGCGTTCGGGATGCTCCGCGAGCGCGACATCGAGGTCGCGCGCCCGGACCTGACGCTGGCGACGGTCGACCACATCGTCCCGACGGCCGACCAGTCCCGGCCCTACAGCGACGACGCGGCCGAGGAGATGATGGCCGAACTGGAGGAGAACGTCCGCGACGCGGGCATCAACTTCCTTGACCCGACCACGGGTGACCAGGGCATCGTCCACGTGGTCGGCCCGGAGCAGGGGCTGACCCAGCCCGGCAAGACCATCGTCTGCGGCGACAGTCACACCTCGACCCACGGTGCTTTCGGCGCGCTCGCGTTCGGTATCGGCACCTCGCAGATTCGCGACGTGCTGGCGACCCAGACCATCGCGATGGACAAGCAGAAGGTCCGGAAGATTCAGGTCGACGGCGAACTGCAGGAGGGCGTCGAGGCCAAGGACATCATCCTCGAAATCATCCGCCGCCTGGGCACCGAGGGCGGCGTCGGCTACGTCTACGAGTACGCCGGCGAGGCCGTCGAGGACCTGGGCATGGAAGGGCGGATGAGCATCTGCAACATGTCCATCGAGGGCGGCGCGCGCGCGGGCTACGTCAACCCCGACGAGACCACCTACGACTGGCTGGAGGAGACGGACTACTTCCAGGACAACCCGGAGGAGTTCGACCGGCTCAAGCCCTACTGGGAGTCCATCCGCAGCGACGCGGACGCCGAGTACGACGACGTGGTCACCATCGACGGCTCCTCGCTGGAGCCGGTCGTTACCTGGGGCACCACGCCCGGCCAGGGCGTCGGCATCACCGACCCGATTCCGGCCCCCGAAGAACTGCCCGAAGACAAGCAGGACACGGCCCGGCGCGCCCAGGAGCACATGCGCGTCGAACCCGGCGACACGATGGAAGGCTACGAGATAGACGTGGCCTTCCTCGGTTCGTGTACGAACGCGCGCCTGCCAGACCTGCGCCGCGGCGCCAACATCGTCGAGGGCCGCCAGGTCCACGACGACGTGCGCGCGCTGGTCGTCCCCGGAAGCCAGCGCGTCCAGAAAGCCGCCGAGGAGGAGGGCCTGAAGGACGTCTTCGAGGCCGCCGGCTTCGAGTGGCGCAACGCCGGCTGTTCGATGTGTCTGGGCATGAACGAGGACCAGCTGGAGGGCGACGAAGCCTGTGCCTCCTCGTCGAACCGGAACTTCATCGGCCGGCAGGGGAGCAAGGACGGCCGCACCGTCCTGATGAATCCCCAGATGGTCGCTGCCGCGGCCGTCGAAGGGAAAGTGACAGATGTGCGCGAACTGGAGGAGGTGGTCAGTGTATGACGCGCGAGGACGAACGAAGTGAGTCCTCGGAACGCGTGAGCGGTGAGCGGCACGAGACCGACCAGCGGGAGGTCTCGGATAGCGCGAGCGGTGAACGTAGTGAACCGCGAGCGAGCGAGCCGCGAACCGACGGTGGTACCGAGGACATCCCCGAGGTCACGCACGTCTCCGGGACGGGCATCCCGATTCGCGGGAACGACATCGACACCGACCAGATAATCCCGGCCCGGTTTATGAAGGTCGTCACCTTCGACGGGCTGGGCGAGTTCGCGTTCTTCGACCTCCGGTTCGACGACGAGGACAACCAGAAAGACCATCCGATGAACGAGGAGCGGTTCCAGGACGCTTCGGTTATGATGGTCAACAGCAACTTCGGCTGTGGTTCCTCCCGCGAGCACGCCCCGCAGGCCCTCATGCGCTGGGGCATCGACGCCATCATCGGCGAGAGCTTCGCGGAGATTTTCGCGGGCAACTGTCTGGCGCTGGGCATCCCGACGGTCACGGCGGATCACGAGACCATCAACGCGCTCCAGCAGTGGGTCGACGACAACCCCGACGGCGAAATTTCGGTCGACGTCGAGGCGGAGACCGTCACCTACGACGGGCAGGAAGTCTCGGTCACCGTCAACGAGGGCCAGCGGAAGGCGCTCGTCGACGGCATCTGGGACACCACCGCGCTCATGAAGTCGAACGCGAACGAGATAGCGAAGACGGCCGCAGACCTGCCGTACGTCGAAGAAGCCTGAACGGCCTGCGGAACGATTCTCCGCCGTTCCGGTCGACGCTACTCCTCCAGTTCGAACGCGACTTCGGCCTCGACCTGGTACTCGCGGGCGTTGAGGCCGCCGACCTGGACGCTCTGCTCGACGACTTCCACCCACTGGACGTTGTCGATGGTCATCTCGGCCCGCTGGATGGCGTCGTCGACTGCTTCCTCGAAGTTCTTACCGCTCGTTCCGATGAGCGTGATTTTCTTGAAGACCATCTCGTCCCCCCGTAAGGACCAGGGTGTGGTAAAGCTACGTGTGACGACCGCGGCAGGGTGCAGTCGCGGGCCCGACCGAACTCCAGTACGCTATTGTGCGTCGGCGCGGAGTATCTGCACGAATGGCCTCGCTGCCAGTCCTGGCACTGCTCGCGGTCGGCGCCACGGCCGTCATCTGGAAGGGAAGCGACCTGCTGGAAAACGCCGCTGCGCGGCTCTCGCGACACTACGGCCTGCCCGTCGCGGTCCACGGCGCGGTCGTCATCGCCATCGGCTCCTCGTTCCCGGAACTCAGCTCCGTCGTCATCAGCACGCTCGTCCACGGCGAGTTCGCGCTGGGCGTCGGTGCCATCGTCGGCAGTGCCATCTTCAACCTGCTCGTCATCCCCGCCGTCTCGGCGCTTTACAGCGAGTCCCTGGAGGCGACGCGGGACATCGTCCACAAGGACGCCCAGTTCTACATCATCAGCGTGCTGGTCCTCTTTATCACGTTCGCGCTGGGAGCCACGTACGTCCCCGGCGGGACGAACGAGGCGGCGCTTCTGACGCCCGCGCTCGCCATCCTGCCGCTTCTGACCTACGCCGTCTACGTCTTCCTCCAGTACCAGGACACGCGCGAGTACACCGCGCCGCTGGTGCGGGACGTCTCGCCCCGCCGGGAGTGGGGGCTCGTGCTCGTCTCGCTCGTGCTCATCACCATCGGCGTCGAGGGCATCGTCCAGGCGGCGCTCGGCTTCGGGGAGGCCTTCGACACGCCCAGCGTCCTCTGGGGGCTGACGGTCATCGCTGCGGGGACGAGTCTGCCCGACGCGTTCGTCAGCGTCAGCGCGGCGAAGAAAAACGAGGACGTCACCAGCCTAACGAACGTCCTCGGGAGCAACACGTTCAACCTGCTGGTGGCGATTCCGGTCGGCGTCATCCTCGCGGGGTCGGCCGAGATCAACTTCCTGACAGCCATCCCGCTGATGGCTTTTCTCGCGCTGGCGACGCTCGTGTTCATCATCTTCACCCGGACCCACCTCGAACTCACGAACGTCGAGGCGATTAGCCTGCTCGTCCTCTACGGGATTTTCCTGGCGTGGATGACGCTGGAGAGCATCGGACTCATCGAGACGGTGCAGGGAATCTGAGGTTACGCCGGCGAGGGCTGCTCGACGTAGGAGAGGTAGGCGGTGAGGTCCGTCGTCGAGAGCATCCCGATGACGCCCTCCGTCTCGTCGACGACCGGCAGGTGGTGGATGTTGTAGGTGATCATCTTGTCCGCGGCGTCGCGGATGGAGTCCTGGGCCTCGACGGTGACCACGCGGTCGGTCATGTACCGCTCGACGGTGGTCTCGGCCTTCGGCTTGCTCTTGGCGACGATGCGCACGAAGTCCGTGCTCGTCAGGATGCCTTCGAGGTGGTTGTCCTCGTCGACGACGACGAGCGAGCCGATTTGCTTGTCCAGCAGCCTCTCCGCGGCGTCCTCGACCAGCGTGTCCGGTGTGACGCTGACCACGCCCGACGACATCAGCCGAGCGACGAAGATGTCTTCCATACGGGGAGAATCGAAGGTCGGGTGCTAATGCTTGTCGGTACGACGCCGGCGGAGCGGGCGGGACCGAAACCCCCATTTCCCGGCCCGTCGGACGTGCAGCCATGACTCACGAGATTGCGGTCATCCCCGGCGACGGCATCGGGCAGGAAGTCACGCCAGCGGCACTGGAGGTCCTGGAGGCGCTGCCGGTAGACTTCGAGTTCGTCCACGGCGAGGCCGGCGACGAGACCCTGGCCGAGCGTGGCGAGGCCCTGCCCGCGGAGACGCGCGAACTCGCCGAGGAGGCCGACGCGACGCTGTTCGGCGCCGCCGGCGAGACGGCCGCCGACGTCATCCTCCCGCTTCGCTCGGCCGTCGGCTCCTTCGCCAACGTCCGCCCGGCCCGCGCCTACCCCGGTCTCGACGCCGTCCAGCCCGACACGGACCTCGTCTTCATCCGGGAGAACACCGAGGGCGTCTACGCCGGCATCGAGTCGGAGATTACCGAGGGCGTCACGACGTGCACGCGGGTCATCACCGAGGACGCCTCCCGCGAGATAGCTGAGTACGGCTTTCGCTACGCGAAACAGAACGGCTACGACGACGTGACCATCGCCCACAAGGCCAACGTCATGCGGACGACCGACGGCCTGTTTCTGGACGTCGCGGAGTCGGTCGGCGACGAGCGCGGGGCCGACTACGACACCGCGCTGATGGACGCGCTGGCGATGCACCTCATCCAGCGCCCCGAGGAGTACGGCGTCGTCATCTGCCCGAACCTCGCCGGCGACATGCTTAGCGACCTCGCCGCCGGCCTCGTCGGGGGCCTCGGACTGCTGCCCAGCGCCAACGTCGGCCACGAGAACGCGCTGTTCGAACCGGTCCACGGCTCCGCGCCGGACATCGCCGGCCAGGGCGTCGCCAACCCCAGCGCGATGATTCTCTCCGCCGCGATGCTGCTGGACCACCTCGGCTACGTCGAGGCGGGCGACCGCGTGCGAACGGCGGTCGAGGACGTCCTCGACGAGGGGCCCCACACCCCGGACCTCGGCGGCGATGCGCCGACGGAAGACGTGACCGACGCCATCGTCGACCGGCTCTGAGGCGACGCAGTGGTGCCGGCCCCCTGCCCTTAAGTCGCTCCCATGCGACAATTCCAGTATGCCCACCATCGAGCTTGACGAGGGGACGGTCGAGCGACTCGACGACCTCCGCGTCGAGGACGAGTCCTACGACGAGATAGTCACGGAACTCATCAACATCTACCAGGCCGAGGAGCTGACGCTGTTCCACAGCGGCGACGAGTACTAGGGCTGTTCGGCCGCCGCCTGGCGAATCTCTTCCCACCGCCCCTGCTCGCGCAGGTACGCCTCCAGCTGTTCGGTGTACTCGTCGACGAGCACCTTCGCCGCCGCCAGGCGCTCCTGGTCGGGCGTGTCGGAGCTGTCGTCCGAGAGAAAACCGAGGTACTGCCGCAGGCGGCCGAACAGGCCGCTCCCGTCCGGCGCGCTCTCCACCGGCCGGGCGGCCCCGCCCATCTCCCGCTGGATGTTGTCCAGTTCCGGGATTATCTGCCGTATCTTCTCACGGTCGGCGACGAGATGCGCGCCGTCGGGGTCGTCGGCGTCTTTCACCTCGAACTCGACGGCGGTCATGATGAGGCCCCACTCCTGGTTGGTGAACTCGGAGCCCTCCAGCGTCGACTGGAACTGCTGGTCGACCTGCATGCGAGCGCCCGCGAGGCGGTCGGTCCAGTTGTCGGTCATACGTCCCCGTTGCGCAGCGCCCCGTATGAGCGTTTCCCGACGGGGCGCGGTCGGCGGTTAGAAGGCCTCGTCGGTGACGCTGATGTCGGCGTGCAGGCCCTCCCGGAGCGCGGAGTGGACGTGACAGATGTCCTCCGCGCGGGCGACGACGTCGTCGACGCTGTCCCCGAGCGACCCTTCGACGTGGATGTCGAACGCGATGCCGGTGAGGTCGTCGTCCTCGTCGAGGTCTGCGGTGACGTCGACCTCGACGTGGCCGATGTCGTCGAACCCCTCCTTGTTCGCGCCGACGCGGAAGGCCGGGACGAAACAAGATGCGTAGTCGGCGGCGAGGACCTGATTCGCCGTCGGGCCGTCCTCGCCGAGCGCGTCGACGACCAGTTCCCACTCGCCGGTCACGCTCCGTACTGTGTACCCCTCCTCGCAGGTGCTGGTGACTTCGATGTCTGCCATGGGCCACCCGACACGCGCCAGCGGGAAAACAGTACGCCTGCGGGCGGGACTTGCCCTCACCGGTCCACAGTACCAGAACTGTCGCCGACGTCACCTGCGAGGGCGTGTCGCGATGGGGCCGCTACAGTTCGAACGTCTCGTCGCCGTCCAGGACGACGGGTTCGGCGGCGGCACCGGTGCCCTCGACCTCGTTCACGAAGTCGTCGGTTTCGATTTCGATTGGCGGGAAGGTGTCGTAGTGCATCGGGAAGGCGTAGTCGACGTCGAGCCAGTCCGCGGCGATGGCGGCCTGCATCGGCCCCATCGTGAAGTGGTCACCGGCCGGCAGGGCGGCGGCGTCGGGTTCGAGGTAGGGGCCGATGACCTCCCGCATCTCCGTCATCAACGCGGTGTCGCCGGCGTGGTAGAAGGTCGTCGAGTCCTCGTCGGATATCTGCGTCGGCTTGGTGTCGGCGATGACGTAGCCCGCAGGGAGTCCGCCGCTGGGCGTGACGAAGCCCTGGCCCATGCCGTTGGTGTGGTCCGCACGGTGCATCGTGACGAAGGCGTCCCCCAGTTCGACTGTCCCTCCGAGGTTGAACCCGACCACGTCGTCCTCCGCGAAGCCGTGCCGTTCCGCGAGGTGTCCCGTCACCTCCGGCGTCCCGGCGAGTGTCGCGTCCGGGTACGCGCCTACGTCCGCCACGTGGTCGTCGTGGCCGTGCGTGACGAGTACGTAGTCCGGGTCGAGGTCCGCGGGCTCCATCTCCGTCTTCGGATTGTCGAAGAACGGGTCGATCAGAATGCTCGTGCTCCCGACTTCGACGTGCCACGTCGCGTGGCCGTGCCAGGTGAGTTGCATTGCGTGTGACTGTACCGCTGTCGGACACTTAATGCTACCCGAACCCGCGAAATCGCGTCCCTTCTCCGCAATCAGCCAGCTAGCGCCCGGTACCGCGCACCGACGACGACCGCGATGAGTCCGGCCAGCAGCGTGAACCCGCCCCCGGAGCGTTGCGTCGCGACCGGCGAGGTGTGGTCGGCCACAGTCGCCACCGGGCCGCCGGCGACGACGGCCAGGACCGCGACGAGCGCGAGGACCGCGAGCGTCTGCCCTCGCATCGTCACTGGCCGCCTCTGCCCGTCCGCCGGGCGCGGGCTATCCAGGCTTCCATCTGCTGGTTCAGCGACCAGAACAGCACCACCGTCATGACCACGACGGCCACGACGACGACGGCCCCGAGGTAGAACACGTTCGAGGCCGGCAACCCGACGATGAGCACGAGCGCCCCGGCGAGCAACATCTCCAGCGCACAGCGCACGCCGGGCACGATGAAGTCCGGCGGCGGCACTTCGGTCGTGTTCGACTGTGAGTCGGCAGCCATGCGACGGCGTACGGCGGGGCCCGGGTAGTACTTTGCCCTGCAATTTAACCCCCTCGCGCCCCAGTGTGCGGACATGAATCAGGAGACGTGGTCGCGCAGGCGAGTGCTCGGTGCGCTCGCGACCGGTGTCGCCGGAGGCGTCGCCGGGTGCTCCTTCGGCGCGCCCGAAAACGAGGCCCCGGAGACGAGTCGCGACCCCATCGCCACCATCGACGGGACCTTCGACTCCTACGCGGCCAACGGGGACTCGACTGCCGACGGGTCGACGTACACCAGAGTCTACAATCGAGTCTCGCCCTCCGTCGCCGCGGTTCGCGTGCGTCAGGAACTTGGGAGCACCGCCAGCGGCACGGCGTGGGTCTACGACGACAGCCACCTCGTCACGAACGAGCACGTCGTCTCCGGTGCCGCGGAGGTCTCGGTCTGGTTCGATGGCACTGGGTGGCAGGATGCGGAGGTCGTCGCGACCGACGTCTACAGCGACCTCGCGGTCCTCCGCGTCGAGGACCGCCCGGAGAGCGCCGGCGCGCTCCCGCTCGTCCAGTGGGAACCCCCGACGGGCACCCAGGTCATCGCACTCGGTAACCCGTTCGGCCTCTCGGGGTCGGTGTCGGCCGGCATCATCAGCGGCCAGAACCGCACCCTCCCGGCCGGGACGGCCAGCAACGACTTCTCCATTCCCGACGCCGTCCAGACGGACGCGGCGGTCAACCCGGGTAACAGCGGCGGCCCGCTGGTAACCCTCGACGGCCAGGTCGCCGGCGTCGTCAACTCCGGCGGCGGCGACAACATCGGCTTCGCCATCTCTGCCGCCATGGTCCGTCGCGTCGTCCCCGCGCTCATCCAGGACGGCGAGTACGACCACAGCTACATGGGCGTGCGCCTCACCGGCGTCACGCCACCCATCGCCGAGGCGAACGACCTCCCGATTTCGTGGGGCGTCTACATCGCATCGGTCGTCGACGGCGGCCCCTCCGACGGCGTGCTCCAGGGGTCGACCGGCCAGACCACGCTCGACGGGCAGCGTATCGAGACCGGCGGCGACGTCGTCTACCGGATGGGCGGCGCGGACATCCCGACCCAGCAGGCGCTGTCGTCGTACCTGGCGCTGGAGACCAGTCCCGGCGACACAATCGACGTGGCGGTCATCCGCGACGGCCGGCGCCAGACGGTGCAGTTGACACTCGGCGAGCGCCCGCCACCGTAGAATCACCCCCTCAGTCGAGCCGTTCGGCCGCGTCCCGCGAGACCAGCGGCTCCACGTTCGTCGACGGGAGCGTCACGACGTCGTTCTCCGAGAGGTCGTACTCCCGCTCGTCGAAGCCGAGGAAGTCGCCGACGTCTCTGGTGATGCGGACGGTCTCGCGGTCGACGCCCGACCCCGAATCCGCCGCGGTCCCCCCGTCCTTGCGCAGTTCGGGCTCCGGGGGCGTTCGACCGGCCGCGTCGTCGCCGTCGGTCCCGCCGGACGCCGGGGATGCCGCGGCCGGCTCCGACGGCTCGCCGCCCATCACGTCGGCGGCGCTGACGCCGTCTGCCCCCGCGTCCGTCGGTCCCCCGGCGGGGTCCGACCGCGGCTCCGGGTCGGCCGCCGGACGCTCCTCGCGCGGCTGACTCTGGGTTTCGGGTGGCGCTGGTTCCCCCGACTGCGGTTCCGTTTCCGCCGCAGGGTCGGACGGCTCGGAGCCAGCGGTACCCGGTGGAACGCCCTCGGTCCCGTCGAGGACGTCCATGACGTGCTGGCGGTTCGTCTTGATGTCCTCGACGAGCGTCTCGAACAGTTCCGTCTCCTCGGCGGTCATGCCGTCGGATTCGGCCGGCAGGTCAGCGGCGGCGAACGACGCCGCCTTGACGATTTTGCCGACGCGCTTCTCGTAGATTGCCTCGACTGTCTTCTCCGCGGTGTCTATCTCGTCGCTGAGTCGGTTCACTTCGGGGGCGTCGAAGGGGTCGTCCGCGCGCTCGGCGGCGCGCTCGCGCTGTTCGCGCAACTGCCGGATGAACTCGCCGGTGTCCTCGTAGAACGTCTCGCGCAACTGCTGGAGCTTGTCGGTCTGTCGCTCGCGGTCGCGCACCGATTGTAATTCGTCGAGATTCATCCTTCCTGCCCCTTCTCGGCGCGGCCCCGACACATCAGGAACACGCCGAGGTACTCCGGAACGGTAACCTCTCGCTCCTGGAGTGTAAAACTATCGCCATCCAGTTCGACCCGGCCGCCGTCCGTGACTTCGACCGTGATGTCGTGGGTCCGGAAGGTCTCCGGGACGGCGTCGACCAGCGGGTCGAACGCCGCGATATCGTCGCGGTCGATGCGCTGGACCGCCAGTCCGCTGCCGCCGTGGATGCTCCCCGGCAGGCGGATGAGCCTGTTGGTGTCGGTGGTGACGGGTTCGTCGATGGGCGCGTTCTCCGCCGCGACGGTCTCACCGACGAGCGAGTCCACCAGCGTCCGGATGCCGACGCCGCCGGCCTCCATGTTGCCGCTCTCTATCGCCTCCCGGTTGCGCTGGATAGCCCCGTAGATGGTCTTCGCACGTCCCTCGCCGATGCCGTCTAGGTCCTGGAGGCGGTCGAGCGCCTCGGCCTCGCTCGTCCCGTCGATGTCGTCGACGAACGCGAGCAGCCGGCGGTGGACCCGGTGGGCCCAGCCGCCGTCGGTCGGCAGGACGCGGGCGGTGACGTTCCCGCGCATCTCCGTGCGAATGAGGCTGTCGGGGTCCAGGCCGATGCCGCGGACGTAGTCGACTATCTCGCGGCGCGCGTCGCGTTCGAGGTGCTGGATGCACTCGTCGCGGACGTGGACGTGGTAGCCCCGGCCGCCCGAGAAGACGACCGTCAGGTTCTCGAACGCGAAGTCGTCGGTGAGAAAGTCGAGCAGCCGCACCAGCGCGTCCTTGCACTTCTCGAGCATCTCGGCGTAGGAGTCGTCCGGTTCGGCCCGCGGCAGGTGGTCGGCGTCCAGGTCGAAGATGAGGTCCGAGGACTGCCAGGTCTTGCTGCCCATCGTCGAGGCGCTGGGGTCCTCGTAGCGGCCGGCGGAGAAGTAGACGTGTCGCGGCCGCTCGCGCGCGAGGAAGTCCCCGATGTCGCCGAGGTCGAGCAGCGACTTGTGTCGGATGTAGGTCTCGCCCGGCCCCTCGGTCCAGGGGACGTAGCCCCACTCGCGGGCGTGGGCGTCCGGCGGCGGGGTCACGTCGCTCCGGCGGTAGTGGTCCCCGAAACGACCCCTGAGGTACGCGCGTGTCCGCTCTTCCATCGGCTCCCCGTTGGCCCGAGCGTGGCAAAAGGGTTTGTGTCGGCGGCCGCGGTCACCGGCCCAGCAGGTTCGCCAGGCGCTCCCGGATGGTCCCCTCGTCGCCCAGCCGGAGGTAGTAGGCGTCGCCGCCGTCCTCGTAGTAGCTGTCGATGCGCCGTTTGACCTCGAAGCCGAGGTGCTTGTAGAACCGCAGGGCCTCGGCGTTGGTGGTTCGGGCGTGGCAGGTCACCGACCCGTAGTCCTCGGCGACGCGGGCGATGAGCCGCTTGCCGAAGCCCTGGCCGCGGTAGTCGCTGCCGACGGCGAGAAAGAGGATGTAGCCGTCCCGGCGGACGGCGGCAAAGCCGACCAGGCGGTCCTCCGAGCGGTCGACGTACAGGTAGACGGTCGAGCGTTCGTACGCGTTCTCGAAGAAGCGGCGGCGCTGGCGGAGAACGCCGTCCTCCCGGCGGATGCGTTCCTTGAGCTTCCAGGCGAGGCCGACGTAGTCGTCGTTGCCGGGACTCACGACCTGCCGCTGTACGTTGACGCTCACTACCCCGGTCATAAATGGGGGACGATAATAATTCCACCGCCCCCGGCGACCGCTCAGCGGACCCGGTGGGCCACAATTCTTTCCCCGCTCTGCCCGAATTCCCAGGTATGTCTCGGCCCACGGGAACGACGAGGGAGAGCGCGCGGAACTACCTCAGACAGTCTTTCGTCACGGGGCTGGCCATAACCATCCCGGCCATCGTGACGGTGCTCGTGCTCGTCTTCGCCTACAACTTCATCTCGAACCTCCTGAACCCGCTGACGGTCGTGGTCAAGGACGCCTTCAGCGTCGGGAGCGACCTCCCGGCCGTCGCCGTCCAGGTACTCGCCGGGGGCGTGCTGGGGCTTCTCATTTTCGTCGTCGGACTGACCGCCGAGAGCCAGTACGGCGGGGGCGGCCTGGCCAGGCGGTTCGAGCGGTTCCTGGCCTCGATTCCCGGAATCGGTTCCATCTACCGGAGCATCGACGAGATAAGCGACCTCCTGCTGGACAGCGACACCGAGAGTTTCCAGGAGGTCAAACTCATCGAGTACCCCGACGAGGGCTCGTACACGCTGGGGTTCCTGACTGCCGACACGCCCGAGGCCGTCCGGCAGGCCACCGGCCACGGCGAGATGGTGACGCTTTTCATGCCGATGGCACCGAACCCGGTCATGGGCGGGTACGTCGTCCACGTCTCCGCCGACCGCGTCTACGACGTGGACATGTCCGTCGAGGAGGGAATCCAGTCGCTCGTCTCCAGCGGCGTCGCGGTCGACGACCCCGACGAGGTGACCGCGGACCGGCTCTCGGAGGCCGGGGAGACTGCCGGCGGTGAACTGATATGAGCTTCGACCTGCGCGAGCACACGGCCGACGTCGCCGTCGAGGCGACGGGCGGGACGCTCGGCGGGGCCTTCGCCGCGGCCGCCGACGGCATGGCCGCCGCGATGTGCGACGAGGTGCCAGCAGAGGGTGGCGAGCGCCGCGACGTCGCCGTCACGGCCGAGGGCAGGGAGGCGCTCCTGTTCGACTACCTCGACGAACTCATTTACGAGCGGGACGTACGTTCCGTCCTGCCAGTGGACAACACCGCGACGGTCTCGGAAGCGGACGACGCGTGGCACGTCGAGGCGTCCTACCGGGGCGTGCCGCTGTCGTCGGTCACCGCACGGGACCTGAAGGCCGTGACCTACTCCGAGATGGCCGTCGAGGAGACCCCCGACGGGTGGCGGGCGTACGTCGTCTTCGACGTCTGAGCCTGGTCACGCCGCATACAAACGACGTGAAATGGTGTCAAAATCCCCCAAATACCGTCTGATGCCAACAGACACTTACCTGTCGGACACCTCAGTCCAGGTGATGACCCGCGTGAACGCCCTCGGTGGCGTCGGGTCGGTTCCCGATACCACGCCGCTCAGACAGCGCCGAAAGGCCGTCCTCGTCTGTCCCAGCTGCGGCCACGAGAGCCCCGTGGACGGTGACTGGGTCGAGACCCTCCGCGACGAGACCGTCGACGTCTCCTGTCCCGACTGTCGCACCCTGCTCACCAGGCGCTGGCGACGCGAGTGAGCGAAGGAGCGAAGTACGCCAAGCCGATACGTCCGTGTGTGAGAGAGTTCGAGCGCAAGCAGCTCCTGGAGCGCGTCGAGCGCGAGGGAGCGACCGTCGGTGCCGACATCCCCGACCGCATCACCGTGCAGGGCGAGGAGATCGCCCTGCAGGAGTTCGTCTTCGAGATAAAGCGCCGGGAGACGATTCCGTCCGGCGAACGCGAGCGCGTCGAGCAGGCTAAGCGGAACCTCCGCCGCGAGCGCCTCCAGCGCAAGCAGCGCATCGAGGACGAGTTTGCGGACATCAGCCGCGAGGAGGGCGAGGAACTTGTCGAAGCCATCATCGGCATCGACCGGGCGCTGAACGCGCTCGAACAGCTCGGCCCCGTCGACATCGAGCGCGAGGCCGAGGCACAGGAGGCCGCCGACCGCAAGCGCTGGATGAGTTTCCTCCGGAAGGCACTGGGTCACGAGAGCGACGCTGCCGGACACAGCGCCTCCAGCCGCGGACTGGGCAAATGACACAGCCATGACCACCAACGACGAGGTCGCCCGACTGCTCGAAGAGTTCGCCGACCTGCTGGAGGCCAAGGGGGTCGAGTACAAGCCCCGGGCCTACCGCCGAGCGGCCGAGAACGTCCGCGACTACCCCGATTCCGTGGTCGTCCTCGCCGCCGACGGCCCGGATGCAGTCGCGGAGATAGACCGCGTCGGCGACGCCATCGCGTCGAAGATAGTCGAGTTCGCTGAGACCGGCCGCATCGAGGAACTGGAGGAGTTGCGCGAGCAGCTCCCCGTCGACATGGCGGCGCTGACCGCCGTCGAGGGGGTCGGCCCGAAGACCGTCGGGACCCTCCACGAGGAACTCGGCGTCGAGACGCTCGACGACCTCGAAGCCGCCGCCGAGGCCGGCGAGATACAGGACGTGAAGGGCTTCGGTCCCAAGACCGAGCAGAACATCCTCGACGGCATCGAGTTCGCCCGCGAGGCCCACGAACGCGCGCTGCTGGGCGAGGCCATCCCCAGCGGCGAGGAGGTCCGGGACTTCCTCCGGGGCGTCGAGACGGTCGGCGAGTGTGAACTCGCCGGCTCTATCCGCCGGTGGAAACCGACCGTCGGCGACGTGGACGTGCTCGCGGCCAGCGACGACCCCGAGGCCGTCGTCGACGCCTTCACCGGCTGGGACGGCGCGGAGTCGGTCATCGAGGCCGGTTCCGGCAAGGCGAGCGTCCGCAAGGGCGGCGTCCGGGTCGACCTGCGCGTCGTCGCGCCCGACGAGTTCGGCAGCGCGCTCCAGTACTTCACGGGGAGCTGGGAGCACAACGTCGAACTCCGGAACCGGGCCATCGAGCGGGACCTGAAGATGAACGAGTACGGCGTCTTCGACGTGAGCGACGTCGAGGACCCCGACGCCGGCCAGCGCGTCGGCGAGCGCGTCGCCGGCGAGACGGAGGAGAGCATGTACGAGGTGCTGGACCTCCCCTGGATGGTCCCGGAACTCCGCGAGGGGCGGGGCGAAATCGAGGCCGCGGCCGCCGGCGAACTGCCAGCCGTCGTCGAGGAGACGGACGTCCGCGGCGACCTGCACGTCCACACCGACTGGTCGGACGGCACGGATTCCATCGAGGAGATGATAGCCGGGGCGGCGGCCTACGGCCACGACTACGTCGCGATTACCGACCACGCCTCGGGGCCGGGGATGGTCGGCGGGGTCGGCCTCTCCGACGAGCGCCTGCGCGAGCAACTGCCGGCAGTCCGCGAGGCGGCCGACGAGGCCGACGTCGAGGTGTTCACTGGCGTCGAGGCCAACGTCGGAGCAGACGGCTCGGTGTCGGTCGGCGACGACCTGCTCGCGGACCTGGATTTCGTCGTCGCCTCCCCGCACGCCGGCCTCGACGGCGACGGCACCGACCGGCTCGTCGCGGCCGCGGAGCACCCGGCGGTCGACGCCATCGGCCACCCGACGGGGCGGCTCCTGAACGAGCGCTCGGGGCTGCAAATCGACGTGGAACGGCTCGCGAGCGTCGCCGCCGACAACGACACGGCGCTGGAGATAAACTCCGACCCCCGCCGGCTGGACCTCACCGGCCGGGCGGTCAGGACCGCCGTCGAACAGGGGGCGACTATCGTCGTCTCCACGGACGCCCACCGGACCAGCAGTTACGGGCACGTCCGGTACGGGGTCCACACGGCCCGC
The DNA here is from genome assembly GCF_037338445.1 of Salinibaculum sp. SYNS191. Taxonomy (NCBI): domain Archaea; kingdom Methanobacteriati; phylum Methanobacteriota; class Halobacteria; order Halobacteriales; family Haloarculaceae; genus Salinibaculum; species Salinibaculum marinum. The sequence goes on along the minus strand of NZ_CP147838.1, from coordinate 144,868 downwards.
CGTGGCTGGGCCGAAGCCGGCGACGTGCTCAACACCCGCGACGCCGACGGCGTGCGGGACTTTTTGGACTGACATGGGCGACCCGACCACCGAGCAGTTGCTACTGGACACGATGCTCGGCAAGCTCGCCACCTACCTCCGGATGTGTGGGTACGACACCGCGTACGCGCTGGACGACGGGCTGGAGGCCGACGACGCCGTCCTGGCGCGGTCCCGCGAGAGCGGCCGCACCCTCGTGACCCGGGACCGCCAGCTGGCCCGGCGCGCGCCCGACGCCGTGTTGCTCACGGAGCGGGAGGTGGACGACCAGCTCCGGGAACTGTCCGCGGCGGGCTACGCGCTCGAACTCGCGGACGAACCCGCTCGCTGTGGCGTCTGCAACAGCCCCGTCGAGCGCGTCGCGGCCGACGAGCGCACGCCCGAGTACGCCCCCGACCCCGGCGAGACGGCAGTCTGGCGCTGTGTCACCTGCGGGCAGCACTTCTGGAAGGGGAGCCACTGGGACGACGTGGGCGAGACGCTGGCCTCGCTGTGAGCGCCAGGCGGAAAGAATATTTGTTGGTCGGTCGAACGGTTGGATATGGTCGGAATTCAGATGAGCGGCCAGTTCGCCCTCCTCGTCGGTCTCCTCGGTGCCCTCTGGATTTACCTCGACGGCCGGAAGCGGAACATGGAGACGGCCGACATGTGGGCCGTCGGATTCTTCGTCGGGATGTTCATCCCGCCGATAATCGGCGCGGTGGTCGTCGCTGTGCTGTACTCCCAGAAGCGCAACCGCGGGCGCGGCAGCTACCCCGTACAGCACCGCCGGTAGTCCCGTGGAGACAGTGCTAACTGGTTGCAGTCCTACGGTCAGCCAATGAGTTACTCGCTGTCGGAGACGGAACTCGTCGAGTTGTTCACCGGACGGGTCGTCGAGAGCCTCGCCGTCAAGCAGGACTTCGGGACCGCCACGGTGGGGTGCCGGGCCTGCACCGAGGACGGGACGCTTCGCTCCGGCGACCGCGTGACGGTCGCGCTGACCTGTTACGAGGACCACTCCTGGGAGATGGAGGGCGTCTACTGCGAGGACCACGCGGTCGACTCGGTGGCCGATACCATGGGCATCCGGGCGGAGAACCAGGCCGTCGTCGCGGCGACGCTCGAAGCCGCCGGCTACCACCCGCCGAAGGGGAACTTCGAACCGGACGCGCTGACGCTCGGCGCTGTCGAGATACTGGACTACAGCCCGACCGCTGACGGTTACTGACCGGGCGACTCGTCCTCCCGCGGCGGTTCTGCTTCGTCTTGCCGCCGGAGTTCCTCGACCATTTCGCGCTCGTACTGGCGCTTCTCGACCGTCTGGGCCTTCTTAACGCGACTGGCTCTGGTGTCTGCCATGTGGTACCGAATGGCTCGGAAGGATATAACTGTACGTTCCGCTGGCGCGCCCTGCCGGACTCCGGAACGCCATTGTACCCCCTCTCCCGTACCATGCACCAATGACCCTCTCGGAGCAGGCACAGGACCGCCTCGCGGACATCGTCGAACTCCAGCCGACGAAAAACGCCGACCTCCAGGAGCGGTGGGACATGGACAGCGGCAGCGAGGTCCACTCGTACCTCGAATCCGAACTCAAGGCGTACTACTACCGCAACGAGGACAGTCTCATCTGTGCGACCCCGGAGGCCGAGGCCGTCGTCGCCGGCGAGGACCCGGACTTCACGGAACGGACTGTCGACGTCGGCGACCTCGAAGCCGCGGCGCTGGACGTACTTCCCGGCCCCGACGACGACCCACAGAGCGTCGTCGCGACGCTGCACGCGCTGCGCGAGGCGGGACTGGACCCCGAAGTCGACGAGGTCCGCTCGGCGCTGCACGGGCTCGTCGACAAGGGTGCCGTCGAGCGCATCCGGACCACGGTCCCCACTTTCCGCCTGGCGCTGGACCGCGAGAACCTGGTCGTCAGCTAGTCACTTCTCGTCCGCCCTCGGTCGGTGCCGCTGTCGCTGGTCGGCGAGCAGTTCCTTGATGCCGCTTCCCGGACCGCCGTCTATCGGCCAGCCGCGCTGTCGCCAGGCCGGCGGTTCGGGCTCGAAGTCGGCGCAGGAGCCGGCACACTCCGTCTGTGTCTGGTGACACTCCTTCGCCGCGCAGTACGGCCGCGCGACGCTCGCGGCAGGCTGGAGTTCGAAGTGCCGGCAGTCCGGCCGCATCGAGTCCAGATAGGCCCGCCAGCCCCGCTCGTAGGCGCGCTCGGCGATTTCCAGTCGCTTGTCGGCCTTCCACGCGGGGTCGGCGTACTCGAACCGGGCGGCGGAGGCGTCGCGGCCGCTGCCCGACGGGCGCTCGACGATTCGAGTGCCGGGGTCGTCGACCGCGAGTGTCCGCGGCTGCCAGGTCGCTGCGACCGCCTCGGCCCCGCGCTCGCCGGGGTCGACCGCGAGAATCCCCGCCTCGACGGGAATGCCCTCGAAGAGGGCTGGCGTGACCGGCCCGCCGGTCGCCTCGGTCGCGACCCACACCTCGTCGGCCAGCGCGAGCGCGACGTCGCGCTCGACCTGCGGCGTGAGCGCGCGGGCGGCGCTTTTGTCGAGGTCCGGCTTGTTCTCGATGGCGACGATTCGCTCGACCCAGTCGGGGTAGGGCCACTTCCGCCGGAGTTCGATTCGGTTGCCCGCCGTGCGCGTCTCGACGACGCCGCGGTCGGCGGCGCGGTGGACGGCCTCGCGGACGTACCGCCACGGGTAGCCGGGGTCCGGGAGGGCGTCGCGGTACCACGCCCACGCTTCGGGCGCGTTGCGCACGACGTGTAGCAGGTCCGAATCGAGTCGGCGCTGCCCGAAGCGCGCGCGGGCGGCAAGGCCTTCCGGGTCGCACTCCAGAACGACGGTGTCCCAGCGGCGCCCTCTGGTTCCCAGTTGCCGTGCGACCACGACCGGTCGCTCCCGGGTGGCTCCCGGCGGCCAGTGGTGCTCGGCCCACTGGCAGACCTGCAGTTCGAAACTGAACTCCGAGTCCACGGCGGGTGTCGACCCCGGGCGGGCAAGAAGCTACCGCCTTTCTCAACCCTTTTATCCGCGAGACGCCATCCATCGCGTATGACCGAGCAGGACGCGACGGACCCGCAGGCAGCGTCGGACGGCGACGGCGAGGCCGCCGCCGACGACCAGCAGGCGACCGATGCGGACCTCGACGACATCGCCGAGGAACCCGCCGGCGACGCCGACGAACTGCTTGACGACATCGCGGCAGCGGACGAGGATGTCGACGAGTCGCTCGTCGAGCGCGTCGCGGACTCGGACCCGGCGGAGATAGCCGCCGAACTCGCCGCTCTCCGCGAGCGCGTCGAGACGATGGAGGAGAGCCTGGCCGAGCGCGAGGACGAGGTGTCGGACCTCGAATCCCGCCTGAAGCGCAAGCAGGCGGAGTTCCAGAACTACAAGAAACGACAGAAAAAGCGCATGGAGGAGGAGAAACAGCGCGCCACCGAGGACCTCGTCGCGCGCCTCGTGGACGTCCGCGACAACCTCCAGCGAGCGCTCGACCAGGAGGAGGGCGCGGACATCCGCGGCGGCGTCGAGTCCACCCTGCGGCAGTTCGACGACGAACTCGACAGGGAGAACGTCGAGCGCATCGAACCGGAACCGGGCGACGACGTCGACCCACAGCGTCACGAGGCGCTGGCGACGGTCCCCTCCGAACAGCCCGCCGACACCGTCGCGCAGGTCCACCGGCCGGGCTACGAGATGGCGGGGAAGGTCATCCGCACCGCGCAGGTGGCCGTCAGCGACGGCTCGAAGGCCGACGAGTAGCCCCCTCAGGGTGAAGGATTTTTGTCACGGGGTGAGTAGGCTCGGCGTATGGTCCCCCGAACCCGCGCTCTCCTCCTCACAGCCGTTGCACTCGCGCTCGTCGCTCCCGCGGCAGCAGCGCCGCCGCCCGAACCGGTCTGTGACGCCTGTGGCGACACCTTCGAGAGACACGCCGAGTACCACGGCGTCGACGTCACCGTCGACCGCAGCACCGCGACGGTGACCGTCGCCGAGAACGGGACGGCGACGTGGGTCGTCCGCAACGACCTCGCACCCTCCCCGGCCGTCGACCGCCTCCGGAGCAACGCCACGCTACTGACCGAGGCGACGCGGACCGCGTTGCGGAACGCCGACTTCGTGGCTGCGAACGTCTCGGCCGATGGCGTGCTGACTATGACGTTCCGCCGGCCGGACTTCGCGGAGCGGGGGGTCGGCGGAACGCTCCGCTCGGGCGAATTCACCCGCAGTTTCGGCTACCGAAACCTCGACGGCCTCGGTGCCGACCGGCTGGTCGTCGTCGCGCCCGAGGGGACCCGCGTCGCCGCGAGCGTGCCTGGCAGCACTGTCTCGGACGACGGGGTCCGCATGACGCTCACAGACTTCGACCGGGGTGGCTTCGTGACGTTCGTTCCGGAGAGCGCGACGCTGGGATTCCTCTTGAGCTGGCTCTCCATCGCCGCCGTCGTCGGGCCGGTGGTGGTCCAGAACGCGCTCCTCGGCGTCGCTCTCCCCGCCGCCGTCGTCGCGGTACTGGTCGTCGGTGCCGGCCGCCTGTTGCCCGAACTCGACGGCGTCCTCGGCGCGATTCGCGCCCGGCCCGGGCGGTCGCTGCTTCTCGCTGGCGTCGCCGGCGTTGGGCTCTCGTTCGCGGGACGGGTCCTCTCCGTCTTCGGGACGGGCCTCCCTGTCCTGTTCGGCGTGAGCGTCACCGCGGTCGGCCTCGGAGCCGTTCTCGTCGGTACCGGACCGGTTCGCTGGACGTACGGCCGGGCGCTCGCTGTCGCGGTGCTCGGAGCCGCAGTCGCCGCCGTCGCCGTCGCCGCCGGGTCCGTCCTGTTCTACGGACGCGTGCCCTGGTTCGGTCTCGGCCCGCGGCTCGCGTTGCTCACGGCCGTCTTCGCCTTTCTCCCCGCCGGCTTCGCGCTCCGCCGGGGGCAGCGGCGACTCGGCGTCGCGACGGCAGCCGCTGGTGTCGTGCTGGCGCTCGGGGCCACGACGCCGCTGGTGGACACGTACCAGGTCTTCGGGCTGGGATTTAGGGTCGTGCTCGCGCTCGGCGACGCGCTCTGGCTGGCGGCTCTCGGCGTCCCGTTGCTGGTCGTCGGGGCGGCCCTCGCCGGGAGCGGAACCTAAACGGGCCTGGCGGTCACAGCGGGGGACATGAGCGACTCGACGCTCGTCTACGACGACGACTGTGGCTTTTGCACGTGGTGGGCCTACCGCATCGCGGACCGCTCGGAGGTCGACCTGGTCGGCTTCTCCGAACTGACCGACGACCTGCGCGAGCGACTGCCCGACGACTACGAGGACTGTGCTCACCTCGTCACCGACGACGAGGTGTACTCCTGTGGGGAGTCCATCGAGGAGGCGTTCCTGCACTCGGGTGTCGGCGGCGACGTCCGCCCGGTCGTGGAGTTCCTGCGGCAGTTCGACGAGTACGGCGGCCTCCGCGAGCGCGCGTACCGGCTGGTCGCCGACAACCGCGACACGCTCGGTCACGTGGTCTCGGTGGACCCGCCGGCGCGGTCGGGCGGGTCGGACTGACTGCTACCTGGTCCCCGGCAGGTCGTACGCGTCGAAGTACCGGTGGACCATCTCGTGGTGGCGCTCGTCGGGTTCGGCGACGAACTCGTAGTCCGTGTGCTGGTCGTCGAGCGAGATGGACGGCTCCCCGTCGGTCGGCCACACGCGGAAGACGACGTTGACGGTGTGCCGTGAGACGTCCTCACCGAGCGCGCTCCGGTCCCAGAAGTGTTCCTCGACGCCCAGCGTCTCCGCGACGGTCACGTCGACGCCGAGTTCGTCTCGGGCGACCCGCCGTGCGGCCGCCTCCAGCCTCTCACCCTTGTAGAGGCGACTCCCCGGCCAGAACCACTCGTCTTTCACCGGCTCGTTGGCTCGCCTGGCCACGAGCACGCCGCCGTCGTGGACCAGGACCACCTCGACGCAGACCTGCGGCATCGTGTCGTGGAAGGCGGTGAACAGCTCCTCGTCGATGTAGTCGTCGACGACGTCCATACCACTGCTCGGGCCGGGTCGCATTTAGAGGCACCTACCGCCAGCCGAGCGCTCTGTGGCCGGCCGAGAAGCGGTCGATTTGCGGTCAACTTATATGATGTGGTCAGAGCCCTCGCAGGCCCGGAAAACCACCGGCAGTGGCCGGGACACCGTCGACGGACACTCAGTTCATCTAGCAACTTTTAACCGGCGCAGACGGGTATAGACGGACAAGAATGGCGAGTAACAAGATTCTTGGAATCGACCTCGGGACCACGAACAGCGCGTTCGCGGTCATGGAGGGTGGCGACCCGGAAATCATCGTCAACGGAGAGGGTGACCGGACGACACCTTCGGCGGTCGCCTTCAGCGACGGCGAGCAACTGGTCGGCAAGCCCGCGAAGAACCAGGCCGTCCAGAACCCCGAGAACACCGTCGAGTCCATCAAGCGCCACATGGGCGAGGACGACTACACGGTCGCACTCGACGGCGAGGAGTACACGCCCGAGCAGGTCTCGGCGATGATTCTCCAGAAGATAAAACGCGACGCCGAGGACTACCTCGGTGACGACGTCGAGAAGGCGGTCATCACGGTGCCGGCGTACTTTTCAGACCGGCAGCGCCAGGCGACCAAGGACGCCGGTGAAATCGCCGGCTTCGAGGTCGAGCGCATCATCAACGAGCCGACGGCCGCGGCGATGGCATACGGCCTCGACGACGAGTCCGACCAGACCGTCCTCGTCTACGACCTGGGCGGGGGCACCTTCGACGTCTCCATCCTCGAACTCGGCGGCGGCGTCTACGAGGTGGTCGCGACCAACGGTGACAACGAACTGGGCGGCGACGACTGGGACCACGCCATCATCGACTACCTGGCCGACGACTTCGAGGACGAGTACGGCATCGACCTCCGCGAGGACCGCCAGGCCCTCCAGCGCCTGACAGAGGCCGCCGAGGAGGCGAAAATCGAGCTCTCGAACCGCAAGGAGTCCAACGTCACGCTCCCGTTCATCGCCTCCGACGAGGACGGCCCGAAGGACCTCGAAGCCTCCATCACCCGCGCGAAGTTCGAGTCGCTGACCAGCGACCTCGTCGAGCGGACCGTCGGCCCGACCGAGCAGGCACTGGAAGACGCCGGCTACTCGAAGTCGGACATCGACGAGGTCATCCTCGTCGGCGGGTCGACGCGCATGCCGATGGTCCAGGAGAAGGTCGACGAACTGACCGGCCAGGAGCCCAAGAAGAACGTCAACCCGGACGAAGCAGTCGCGCTGGGTGCGGCCATCCAGGGCGGTGTCCTCTCGGGTGACGTCGACGACATCGTGCTCGTCGACGTGACGCCGCTGTCGCTCGGCGTCGAGGTCAAGGGCGGCCTGTTCGAGCGCCTCATCGAGAAGAACACGACCATCCCGACCGAGGAGTCGAAGATATTCACGACCGCCCAGGACAACCAGACGCAGGTCCAGATTCGCGTCTTCCAGGGCGAGCGCGAACTGGCCGAGCAGAACGAACTCCTCGGCGAGTTCGCCCTGACGGGCATTCCGCCGTCACCCGCCGGCGTCCCGCAGATCGAGGTCACGTTCGAACTCGACGAGAACGGCATCGTGAACGTCTCTGCCGAGGACAAGGGCTCGGGCAACAAGGAGAACATCACCATCGAGGGCGGTGCCGGCCTCTCCGACGAGCAGATAGACCAGATGAAAGAGGAGGCCGAGGAACACGCCGAGGAAGACGAGAAGCGCCGCAAGCGCATCGAGGCCCGCAACGAGGCCGAGTCCACGGTCCAGCGCGCGAACACGCTGCTCGACGAGAACGAGGAGCAGGTCGACGACGACCTCCGCGAGCAGATCGAGGACGCCATCTCCGAGGTCGAGGAAGTGCTGGAAGACGAGGACGCCGACCGCGAGGAGATAGAGGCCGCCACAGAGTACCTCGCCGAGGAACTCCAGGAGATCGGCAAGCAGGTCTATCAGCAGCAGGCCGCCGAAGGGGCTGCCGGTGCCGGCGCAGCGGGCGCTGGTGCCGCCGGCGCTGGTCCCGGCGCGGGCGCAGGTCCGGGTGCCGGCGCAGCGGGTGCCGGTGCAGGCGGTGCCGACGAGGAGTACGTCGACGCCGACTTCGAGGACGTGGACGAAGACGACGACGAATAAGCCACCTGGACTTCTCCGCCGACGACTTTCTCTCTCGTATTTTCACGGCCGATAGCCACCTAGCGCCGAGCGTGCGTCAGTCCCGCTCGTGTTCGTAGTCGTCCAGCCAGTCGTTCACGGCCGTCTGCAGCGCGCCGGTGGTGCTCCCGAGGTGGAGCATCTGGTACCCGTCCTCGACCTTCTGGTTGACGTCGTCCATCCCGAATCCGAGACCACCGACAGGGACGCCGGCGTCGACGGCCGCGGAGCGGACCGTCTCGACGGCCTCCTCTACGTCGGGGTGGTCCAGTTCGCCGGGGTGGCCCAGGGAGACGGACAGGTCCAGCGGTCCGATGAAGACGAACCCGAGGTCGGGTACCGCCAGGATTTCCTCGATGTTCTCGACGGCTTCCCGGGTCTCGACGGTGGTCCCGACCATCGTCTCCCGGTCCTCCCGCTCGACGTAGTCTTCGCGCAGCCCCCAGCGGCGGGCCCGCGGCGCAGCGAGGCCACGGTCGCCAGGGTCCCCGTCGTAGGTGAACCGGGCGGACCTGACGGCTTCCTCGACCTCCTCGGCTGTTTCGACGCGGGGCAGGAACAGCGTCCGGACGCCGACGTCCAGCGCCTTCCGAACCAGCGTCGGGTCCGTGTCGGGCAGGCGGACCAGCAGCTCGGTCCCGGTGCGCTCGGCGGCACGGAGCAGGTCCTCGATCGTCGGCGCGTCCCACGGGTCGGGGCCGCCGTGTTCGAAGTCGAGCCAGACGAAATCCAGTCCCATCTCGCCACAGACCTCGACGAGCGTCGGACTGTACGTCGAATCGAGGACGCCCAGGGCGACCTCACCCGATTCCATCTGCTCTCTGAGTCCGTTCTGCTGTTGTTGATTCGCCATGTGCTAACGTTCATCACTATCGTCAATAAAACCCGACTGGTGACACATGACAGTCACCGCGGCGGCGGGACTCAGTCATCCTCGTGAATCGCCTCGCCGCGGTGGAGGCGACTGGCGATGCTGAACGTCTGCTCGCTGGCCCGACGGGTCGGGAAGTGCGCCGCCATGTACCGCGCGGTGGCAATCAGGGGGAGCCGCCGCGCCGCCTCGCTGTCGGCACGTTCGAACCGCCGGACCGCCGCCTCGACGTTCTGGAGCGTGTGGAACTGGGGGTCCTCCCGGAGGAGCACTTTCCCGAGCGTCTGAATCAGGTCGGGCGAGTCGCCACCGGCGGCGAAGTGCTCGGCAACGAGCGCGCCCGCCTCGTCGACGCGGCCCTGTTCGTCGAAGCTGTCCAGCAACTCGGTCCGGATGCGTTCGGGGCTGCGGTCGGACCCGTCGGGGTCCGGAATCGGCGCAGCGGGCTGGTTCAGGAAGCGGTCGAGGTAGACGCTCATCGCCCCGTCGAGTGCGGGCCTGTACGCCTCGATTGCGTCGGTCCGGCGGGCGAGTTCGTGGCCGGCGTTGGCGTACGTGAAGGTGTGGTGGACGGTGTTCCAGTCGCGGAACTCGTTGCTGGTGCCGAAGTGGGCGACGCGCCGCGTGGCTGCGCGGGCGACGGCGTCGGTGAGTTGTTCGGCGCTCGCGCCGTCGCGGATGCCCCCCTCGACGGCGTCCATGATTGTCTCGGGGTCGTCACCGAGCAGCGTGTCCACGAAGCCGTCGGGTCGCGCCCAGGTCTCGCCCTCGCCGGCCGCGACGAGGTCGTTCAGCGAGTCGTGGGCGTCGAAGACGAGCGCGGCGACGTCGACGGGTTGGCGCCACTCCGAGCGCTCCTCCGCGCGGGCGGCGTCGGTGAACTGCTCGACTGTCGACGCGAGGACGTCCGGGACCTTCTCCCAGCCGACGTGGTCCAGCGTCTCGCAGGCCTTGTTCACGAAGTCCAGCGTGTGGCTGGCGTTGAGGTAGAGGTGGTCCGTCGCCGCGGCGAGCAGAATCTCCACGACGTCCTCGGGCGGGAGGGCGGCGACGGCAGTCCGGAGCGTGCGCTCTGCGCCGTCGCTGTCGCGGACGTCGCAGTTCTCGCGGAACCAGGACTTCAGGCGCTCTTTCGTGACTTCCTCGTTCGCCAGTGCGTACTGGTCGAAGCGGGGCGGTTCACCGGCGCAGTTGTCGGCCACTTCGCTCACGCCGACGTACATCGCCCGGCGCTTCTCGTCGTGTGCGAGGTGGTCGTAGAGGTTCGCCATCGTCCCGAGCGTGGTCAGCCCCCGGCCCCATCCCGACGCTCGGTAGGTCGTGCCGAAGTCGAGTGCGGTCGAGAGCGGCGTGGCGAAGCCTTCGCCGAGGTCGTCGAGGTTGATGACGGCCTTCGCGGTGACCAGCGAGAGGTTCTCGGCCATGCCGTCGACGAGGCGGTTGCGCCAGTGGGTCTCCGGGGCGACGTCCCGCGGCGGGTCTGGGTCGACGTAGACCGTGCCGTCCTCGACCTCTGTCGGGTAGGTCTGAACGTCGTCCGCGAAGATGTCGAACGTGTCGCCACAGGCCAACTCGAAGCGCGCGTGGTGCCAGTGGCAGGTGAGGATGCCGTCCTCGACGGTGCCGTCGGAGAGCGGGAAGCCCATGTGGGGGCAGCGGTTGTCGACGGCGTACACCTCCCCTTCGTGGTGAAAGAGGGCGATGCTGTGGTCGGCGGGCGAGACGACGAGTCGCCCCACCTCGCGGAGGTCGGCGAGGTCGGCGACGGGGACTGTGTCAGCGGATGCCATGACACCGTCTTGGGGCCTGGGTCAGGAAAAGGTTCGCTGGAGACGATTCCTGTTGGATATCGGAAGTGAAATCGTGGCTTCCCAAGACGGACTTTTCAAGTAGTCCTATCGATTACAACGGGACAACTGATGACTGAGGACTTCTACGACATACTCGGTGTCTCGCGGGACGCCTCCGACGAGGAGATACAGCAGGCGTACCGGGAGGCCGTCCGGGAGTACCATCCGGACGTCAGCGACGACCCGGACGCCGAGGAGAAGTTCAAGAAGGCCAAGACGGCCAAGGAGGTCCTGACCGACGACGAGAAGCGCCGGATGTACGACCAGATGGGCCACGAGCAGTTCGTCGAGGCCGAGAAGCGCGGTGCCACCGACAGCGGCCGCGGCGGTGCCGGCGGCATGGGTGGCATGGGCGGCATGGGCGGCGGTGGCCCCTTCGGCGACATGCAGGACATCTTCGACCAGTTCTTCGGCGGCGGTGGCGGCGGGGGGCGCAACCGCCCGCGGCAGGGCCAGGACCTCAAGACGAGCCTCGAAATCGACCTCGAAGAGGCCTACCACGGCGTCGAGAAGCAGATGGACGTGCGCCGCCCAGAACAGTGCAGCGACTGCGACGGCCGCGGCCACCCGCCGGGGACCGACTCACAGACCTGCCCAGAGTGCAACGGGCAGGGACAGACCACGACGGTCCAGCAGACGCCCTTCGGCCGGATGCAGTCCCGGCAGACCTGCCGGCGCTGTGAGGGCGAGGGAACCATTTACGAGGAGACCTGTTCGACCTGCGGCGGAAACGGCGTCGTCCGCGCAGACGCGACGCTGACCGTCGAGGTTCCGGCGGGTATCCGCGACGGCCAGACGCTGCGGATGGACGGCGAGGGCGCGCCCGGCGAGCGCGGCGCGCGCAACGGCGACCTGCTGGTGGAGATTTCGGTCGCGGACCACCCCGACTTCGAGCGGGAGGGCGACGACCTCTACACGAACGCACCCATCTCCTTCCCCCAGGCCGTCTTCGGCGACACCATCCAGATAGACACGCTCGACGGCACGGTCGAACTGGAGATTCCAGACGGCACCCAGAGCGGCGAGCAGTTCCGCCTGCGAAAGAAGGGGATGCCGCGACTCCAGCGCCGGGGGCAGGGCAACCTCTACGTCCAGGTCCAGGTCGTCACGCCGGAGTCGCTGAACGCCGACCAGAAGGAGGCGCTGGAACAGTTCGCCGAGGCCGGCGGTGAGGAAATCGAGGTCGAACAGGGCTTCTTCGACAAGATTCGCGACTCGCTGTAGCGGGCCACGCGCCCCTCACTCACCGCTCGCAGCGGTGTCGCGCTCGGCGAGGCGGTCCTCGTACTTCTCGATTGCCGTCTCCAGTGCCCCCTCCGCATCGGTGTCCGTCGCATCGGCCAGCGCGAGCAGTGCAAAGAGCGTGTCGCCCAGTTCGTCCGCTGCGATGTCGACCGCCTCCGGGTTCGAGCCGTAGTCCGTCGACTCGTTGACTTCCTTGGCGAGTTCACCGAGTTCCGAGGCCGCGTCGAGGAGGCGGTAGGCCGGCGGTGCGTCCAGGTCGTGCGTGGCGACGAACTCTGCCACGCGCTCTTGATGAGCGGAGACCATGTCGACGGCAGCGTCCGCTGTCCTCAAGAGCGTTGTGCCTTCCGGCACTCAGGAGACGGCCGAGAGGGCCGCCATTGGGCCGAGAAACCCGACGAGAAAGGCCAGGATGCTCGCGAGAAACGGGGAGACGTTGAGGACGTCGACGCCGGCCACGAAGGAGCCGACGTAGGCCACGACGACGGCCGAGGAGACCCAGAGCGTCGCGAAGACGCAGTTCCACCGGCTCTCGAAATCCGGGCCGTACCCGTCGAAGGCACTGGGGACGCCGACTGCGACGGCCAAGAGCAACAGGAAGACCGACTGGTCGCCGGCTAACTGGCTGTGGAAGGCGTACGCGGCCGGCAGTGCGACGGCAATGGCCGTGGCTATCGTGACGTTTCGCGTGCTCGTCACTCGCTGGCGGAGTGTCGAACTGGGTTCGGTGGAGGGCATCGACCGGGAGTTCGCCCAGGGACAATATAAAAGCGGGAGCGGAGTTGCTGACTGCGCAACCACGACACGGCGGACGACGCGCTTTTCGTGATTCGGGCCGAGCCCCCGGTATGGACACGCTGGCCGATGTCGTCGCGGCGGGCCGCGACCGGGAGGGACCCGTCGTGGACGCCCCCGACCGCACCGCTGACTACACGTACGCCGAGTTCTCGACGAACGCCTGGAAGGCTGGCAACCTGCTGCGTCACTACGGAGTCCGGCCGGGCGCGACTCTGTCGGTCGTCGTCGGCCCGAAGGAACCGGGTCCGGACGACGAACCGGGATGGCTCGGCTCCGCCGCCGACCCGCTCGTTGCGCTGCTGGGCGGGGCCTGCCTCGGTGCCGTCGTGGACCTGACGCCAGAGCAGCCAGTCGGGGGCCGAGCTATTGTCCTGCCGGACGCCTGGCTGGACCGCTACGAGGTCGAACCGGGCTGTTCCCGCCTCGCCTACGGCGGCCCGCCGGAGGTATCGGGGGTCGCACACTTCGAACGGGAACTCTGGAGCGAGAACCCCATCGCACCCCCGGGCGAACTCGCAGCCGAAGACCCACTGCTGCGCGTCGACGGACGTGAGTACACCCACGGCGAGATGCTGGCCGCGGCGCAGGCGGTCGTCGACCAACAGGGACTGACAGCAGCGGACCGCGTGGCTATCGACGCGCCGCTGACGACGCCCGGGGCGGTCGCGGCCGGCGTCGTCGCACCGCTCGCTGTGGGTGCGACGATTCTGCTCAGAACTGGCGCGACCGCGCCGGAGGACGTGGTGTACGTCGTCGGAGACGCGTCGACGTGGGGCGACCGCGCGGTCGACCCGGCGACCGTCCCCTAGTGGCCGGCGCGGTATTCGCCGTGTTTGACGCCGAGCGCGAACGCGATGGCCGCGAAGACCAGCATCGACGGCGCGACCATCATCAGGACGGTCGACGCTTGCATCATGCCACTGCCGATGAGCCCACCGATGCCGAGAACGACGACGAGCAGGAGGATACCTCCCGCCCGGAGGAAGTCGAACTTCATACCCTCTCTGGGGGCTGAACGCGCAAAAACGTTCAGAAAGCGGCCATCGTCCGCGTCGCGGTCTACTCCGGCGTCGGGCGCACGAAGTCCGCGAGCGTGACGACGAGACCGAGCAGCCACCCCAGCGGGACGGAGATGCCGAACCACATCAGGACGTAGGAGAACCCTTCGAGGTCGAAGTTCCGAATCAGGTACGTCTTCACGTCGTCGATGGCGGCGGGACCGTTCGCGAGCAGCCAGTCCTGGAGCGAGTCGCTCCCCGAGAGGATGACCGAGCCGACGGCCTCGGAGTACAGCCCCGCCACGACCGGCGGGAGGAAGATGGCCGTCATCGCGAACGGGTAGGCGAACAGGACCGTCGTCACGCGGCCGCCCAGCCGCCAGGCACCGAAGGACAGCGCCGCCGAGAGGATACCGACGACGCTGGCCGCCGCGATGGCGGTGACGCCGCCGGCGTCGAACGCGCCCGAGAACTGGAACTTCGCGAGCAGTGCGAGCGCCCCCCAGAGGACGACGAACAGGCCGACGACGCCGGCGAAGCCGATGCTGACGGCGGTCGTGTTCAGCCGGCGGGTCTGGAAGCGGACGAAGTAGCCAAAGAGGACGAAGGGGTAAATGAGCGCGACGATGGGCGTCCCGAGCGTCGACCAGGCCCGATAGAAGACGAGGCTCGCGCCGCCGTCGGGTTCCCACTTGCCGAGGACGGTCCCCTCGGCGCTGCGCTGGCGCGGATATATGAACTCCATCCAGGTCTCGTGCATTCGCTTGAGGTCGAACTGCACGGCCTCGACGACCCCCTGTTCGGTCCCGGCAGACATATCCCCCCGTTCACGGCCATTCCGGTTTATGCTTTCGTCTCCGGGGTGTCCGTCCTCACGCCCAGGACGGCGGCGCGAAGTCCGGGTTGATCTGCCGGTCGGACCGTTCGATTTCGTCTATCTGTGCCACCTCGTCGTCGCTCAGCTCCAGCGCCAGGCTCTCCCAGTTGTCGCTGATGTGATCCGCGCCGGTCGCCTTCGGGATGGCGGTGACGCCCTTCTCGCGGAGCCACGCCAGGCTGACCTGCGCCTCGCTGACGCCGTGCGCGTCCGCAATCTCCCCCAGCGTCGGGTTGCCGAACACCTCGCCGCGGGCCAGCGGCGAGTACGCGACCAGATTCACGTCGTGGGCCTCGCCGTAGGCGCGGAGTTCCTCCTGGGGGAGGAACGGGTGCATCTCGACCTGGTTGGCGAAGACGGGTGCGTCCAGCAGTTCCCGTGCCTCGTCTATGTGGTCCGGCTCGAAGTTCGAAACGCCGACGTTGCGAATCGTGCCGTCGTCGTAGAGTTCGTCGAACGCCCGCAGCGTCTCCTCGGCGTCGTACGTCCGGGAGGGCCAGTGGACGTACAGCAGGTCGAGGTAGTCGGTCCCGAGTTCCTCCAGGCTGCGCGCCGTCGATTCGAGCACGTCGTCGTAGGAGAGTCGGCTTATCCAGACCTTCGTCGCCAGGAAGACGTCCTCGCGGTCCACCTCGGCCGCCGCGATGCCGTCGCCGACTGCCTCCTCGTTCTTGTAGGCCTGGGCGGTGTCGACGTGCCGGTAGCCCATCTCCAGCGCGGTCCGGACCGACTCGGCGCACTGGTCGTGGTCCTCGTTTTGCCACGTTCCGAGCCCGAGCATCGGCATTTCATCTGCGTGCGGGACGCTGTCGGGAGAGAGGTTCTGAGACATACGGGCGGACTTCGACCGGGACGCCAAAGTGTGTTGTGACCTGCGAAAACGGGCCCCGGTCAGATGCCGAGTTTCTGGCGGGCGTACTTCGCGATCAGCGGCACGTCCGAGAGGTGGATGAGTTTGCGCCAGGAGAGCACGTCGCCGCCGTTGATGTCCGAGAGCGTGTCGAAGTCCAGGCTCCGCAGGTCCGCCATCAACTGGTCGTAGCGCTCGTTCGGGGCGAGGTAGAGCAGTTCCGTCATCGTCAGGCGCTCGCGCATCTTGGGGGCCACCTCGCTGTGCCAGAGTTCGTCGTAAATCTGCATCTGCTCGGCCGACGTGTCGGGGCTCTGTGTCAGCGCCCGGTCCGCCGTCACGGCCGCGGCGCGGGCGGACTTCATGCCCTTGTGGATACCTTCGCCCCACAGCGGGTCGATGGTCGGCACCGTGTCGCCGATGGCCATGAACCCGTCCGTGCTCAACTGCCCCGGGGGCTGGATGTGCGCGGAGCCGCGGTGCTGTTTGCCTTCCAGTTGCGTCGCGCTCTCGAAGCGCGGGTCCGTCTCAAGCCAGTAGTCCAGGTAGTCGTCGATACCCATCCCGTCTCTGGCGTGCTCGCGGTGGGACTCGTTCTGGATGTAGCAAAGGCCCACCTTCGCCGTGTCCCCGCCAGTGTGGAAAATCCAGGAGTAGCCGCCGGGCGCGAGGTCGTGGTCGAGCCGAAGCATCATCGTGTCGGTCAGGTCCGCGTAGCCGTCGGCGTCGAGGTCGACGCCCTCGAACTCGTACTCGACGCCGATGGCCTGGCGCTCGCGTTCGAGGTCGCTGACACCGAGTTCTTTCGCCAGCGGCGCGGCCGGCCCCGTCGCGTCCACGACGATGTCCGCGTAGACCTCCTCGTCGCCGTTGTAGCGGACGCCGACTGCCTCGCCGTCCTCGACGATGGGTGCGGTCGCGCGGGTGTCGAAGCGGTACTGCGCGCCGCGCTCGCGGCTGTCCGCGACCAGGAATCGCTTGAAGTCGGCGAACTCCAGCACTGCACCGGGCTGTGCGCGGTCGAAGTGGTTGTTCGGCGACTCCAGGACCACTTCGTCGGTGAAGTGCATCACCACGTCGTCGGGGACGCCGAAGGAGGCCATCATCGACGGGAAGGTCCCGCCGGTCGATTTGTTACTCTGACGTGGGAAGTCGGCTTCGGGCTCGGTCTCCAGTACGAGCACGTCGTAGTCTCGCCCGGCCAGGTCGCGGGCGCACTGTGCCCCCGCGGGGCCTGCCCCGGCGATTACCACGTCAAAGCGGTCGGTCATACGTGCAGGTACAGTCTGTGCGTAATCAACCTTGCTGAATCGAGTGGCCCCGTCGCCGCCAGCCGCCGCCAACCGGCAGTCTAAAGCCCCCGCCACTACCACGCTCGGGATAACTCCGTAGACAATGCTCAGGACAGGTGCAGCCAGTCTCGCCACGCGGGAGGCCCTCCCCACGTCGCTCCGGGCCGTGCTCGGTTACTACGCCGACACCGGCGTCTTCGACTACCGCAGCCTCCGCCTGCAGCGCCGCGTGGAAGACACGAGCGCCGCCCTGGTCGACGAGGCTTTCGCCGCCGTCGAGTCCGCCATCGCCGCGGAGTTCGACCGCGAGTTCGTCAACTTCTCCTACGACACGAAACTCGTTCTCCCGGCCGAACTGACGCTGGGCTACCTCTACCGCCACGGCGGGGACGACCGGCACGCAGAAGCGGTCACCCGTCTCGTCATCGAGGCCCTCGTCGACGGCGACATGCGCGACGCCATCAACGACGACGAGTTCGAGGATTTCGAGGTGGACTTCGCCGTGGACAACGGGGACATCCGCCGAGTGGCGGAAGTCGCCCAGGAAACCCTCCAGAAGCGCGTCGAGGACCGCTTCGCGGAGTACCCCGACGCGGTCCGCGAGGCCTACGACTGGGCCGTCGACATCTCCGAGGCCCACCAGGACGAGGACGAACACTTCCGGGCCCTGATGGAGCGGGCCGAGGAGCGCGGCGATGACCCGGCGCGCGCCGACATCCGCGAGGAGTACAAGTTCGCGGACTTCGCGGACCCGCCGGCCGTCTTCGACGCGGGCGAACTCGACCTCCCCTACCTGAAGACCCAGTACGACCGTGTCGGCGTCATCTACGACGGGATGATAGAGATGTACCGCGAGGCCGGACTCGCCATCGAGGACGCCTTCAAGAAGTCCATCGTCCTGTCTATCATCGGTGCGCAGGTCTGGCTCGACGACGTGGACGACTACCGCGCGGACATGCGCGAGGGACAACTGACCCCGGTGACGGCGGAGTACCTCCTCGCGGAGACCGACCGTGCAGCCGCAGATGCCGTCGTGGGCATCTCCGAGCAGTACCTCGACCTGGCGAAAGAGCACGCGGCCGCCGTGGACTCGACGCTGACCGGCATCGCCGCCGAGTACATCTACCGGTCCGGGTCGCCCGAGGTTCTGCCGCGGTAACTCCGCCGGCGATAGTGACTTGAGACTCCCAGGGGTAGTTTCATCTATGGCCCTCCGTGACCACATCGAGGAACTCGAACCGACCACGCTCATCCTCGTCGGCTTCGTCCTGTTCGTCTTCCCGGAGCCTGCGACCTCCACGCTCGGCGTCGGACTGATGCTGCTCGGTGGCGCCTGGTGGCTGTGGGCCTGGCGCTGACTACAGCGCGGCCAGCGTGAGCGCGTTGGCCCCGACGACGAGTAGCGAGACGATCGCGAACCCGGCGAGCACCGCGCTGGCCCGCTCGTCGTCCAGCACAGTCCACAGCAGGACGACCACCACCAGGGCGCTGAACTTCAGGAGGCCGATGCCGGGCGTACCGTAGGTCTCCATGAAGGCTCGCGCGACCCGGTTGCCCTCGTCGAGTCCGCGCCCGAGGCCGACGATAGTCGTCACGATGTCGAACACGGACGCGAGGATGACCACCGTCCAGAGGACGGCGTCGGACTCTGAGAGCGGGCGAATCGGCCGCCAGACCAGCGGGCGGTCGCTGTCTGCGGGCATCCCCTGACACTGACAGCGCACAGTGTTTAACACCGTCGGCCAGACAGCGAAGGAACGGTATTGCCGCACGATAACACACCGCGCGATAAGTGGATACGCTTTTTAAATCTCCCCGGAGAGTGTGCCAGTAATGCCGGGGCTCGCAGACATCGTTCAGACGGTCGACTCGCTCGGAGCGGCCATCTCTATCGGCGGTCGAACGCTCCTCTCGCTGGATACCAATCCCGTGCCGGCGAGGTGGGACCACATCACGAAGGTCGACCCCGAGGAGGAGAAACAACTGCCGCTGGCCTACCCGCTCTATCTCTCACACACCAGCGCTGTCTCCGTCGGCGGCTCCCGGGACGTGACCGAACAGAACACCGCGGAGACGTTCGACATCCTCGACGGCCTGGACGTCCCCGCCTTCCACGAACCGAGCGAGGCCACCCACGTCACCGAGGAGATACGCGACCGCGCCGAGTTCATGGCTGTCCCGGAGGTCCTCAACGGGGACAGCGAGTCGCTGGTCGGCACGCTCGGCAAGGGCGTCGAGCACGTGAAAGAGGACGTCGCGCCGGGGCTCATCGCCGAGAAACTCCCGCTCCCGCTGGGCAGCACTATCGAGGGCCGTCTCTCCGATTTCGCCGCCTCGTGGATGCTCCACGAGGCCGTCTTCGAGGCCTACATCATCATGAACGTCGACAGCGCGGCCGCCCGCGAGGCCAACGTCACGGCCGAGGACCTGCTGACCCCCCGCGAGGCCAAACAGCACGCGATGGCCGCCGAGACCCACCTGGAGAGCGAGGTCATCTATCTGGAGTACTCCGGCACCTTCGGCGGCGAGGAGGCAGTCGACATTCTGGAGGAGGTGACCGACGGCGTCTCGTGGTCGCGCGTCTGGTACGGCGGCGGGCTGGACAACCGCGAAAACGCACAGTCCGTTCTCGACGCCGGCGCGGACGCGGTCATCGTCGGCAACGTCTTCCACGACGTGGCCGAGGAGGAGGCCGACCTCGCAGCGCAGGCCGCGGAACAACTGGATTCGGACGCCGGCCGCGACGACATCCGGGAGTGGGTCGAGGACACCGTCGACGTCGTCGAGACCAGCGCCGCCAGGTACCTCTCGACTATCGTCGACGTCCCGGACTACGAGGACCGGGCGGCCCGCTATCTGGCAGCCGGCATCGAGATGTACCTCCAGTTGCAGGCGCTGGCTTCCGGGGTCACCGACGCCGACGCGGCCACGCTCCGCAGCACAGTCGCGAACAATCCCGTTCCCGGCGAGTCCGTCTTCGCCGACGTACTCGACCAGGACGTCGCGACCGACGTGGCCGAGTCCATCACGCTCGCACTGCTCGCCGAATACTTCGACGTCGACCTCGCCGACAGCATCGCCGCCCACCACGTCGCCGCGGAACTGTAAATTCGGTCTGCCGTCCTTTCTTTCGGCCCAATCCTGCGAACGACACTGGCCCGCCTGCTCCCGCTACCAGCGAGCAGCCGGTAGTCACCGTTTGCCGAGCGCTTCTTCGAAGACGTCCTGTGCACGGTCGTAGGCCGCGTTGCGGTCGACGATGGGATGGCAGTACTCCGGTGCCAGTCGCTCGCGGCCGGCGTCTGAGAGCGTCGGCCAGTCGACGATGCGGTCGGGGTCGACGCCCCGTAACTCCGGGACGTACTCCTGCACGTAGGTCGCGTCTGCGTCGTACTTGCGCATCTGGGCGACGGGGTCGAAGATGCGGACGGCCACGCTGTCGGTCCCGGTGGAGGCTATCCACTGCCAGTTCCCGTAGTTGTTGGCAGGGTCGTGGTCGACCAGTTGCTTCGCGAAGTACCGCGCCCCTTCGCGCCAGTCGACCAGCAGGTGCTTCGTCAGGAACGAAGCGACGTTCTGGCGCGGGCGGTTGTGGACGTATCCCTCCTGGTTCAACTGCCGCATCCCCGCATCGACGAGCGGATAGCCCGTCTCGCCGCGCCTCCAGGCCGCGAAGTGGTCCGCGTCGTTCACCCAGGCGATTGGCTTCGGGAACGACTTGTAGTTCGTCGTCAGGAGGTCGGGATTGTGGAACAGGAGGAGGTAGTTCGCCTCGCGCCAGGAGAGTTCGTAGCGGAACTTCTGGACGTTCTTCCGGGCGCTTCCCGAGACGGCGTCGTGGCGCTCGGTGGCGTCGGCCCAGACCTCGCGGATGCCAAGCATCCCCGCGGCGATGTACGGCGAGAGCCGCGAGACTGCACCGACCGGACGTTCGACAGCAGCCCGCATGTCGTCGCGGGTGTCGCTGTACGTCTCGATGCCCACGTCCAGGAAGCGGTCGTAGCGCTCGCGTGCCGCTCGGTAGCCCGCCGACGGTAGTTCGATGTCGGCCTCGATGCGCGGTGCAGTCGTCTCGTCGGAGACGTCAACGAGGGACTCCCGGTCGGGAATCTCGAACGGGGCGGCTTTCGGCTGGTCCTGCCAGTCGTCGTAGAAGCGGCCGTGGTTCTCGTACTGGGGCGCCAATTTGCCGGGGTCGACCAGTACTGCGTCCGTCACTGCCTCCGTCGGGACGGCCGCGTCGACACGGCGCTCGCGGTTCCGTCGGGCCGGTCGGTAGAGGCGATTGTAGTAGACTCCGTCGGCGCCGTACTCCGCCACGACGTTCGGGAGTACCTCCTCGGGCGCCCCGGCGCGGACGAGGAGGTCACCGCCGAGGTCACGGTAGCCCCGCTTCAGGTCGCGAACCCCCGCCATGAAGAACGCGCGCTGGCGCTTGCCGATCTGCTTCAGCATCTCGCGCTCGACGACGTAGACCGGGAGGACGCTC
Source organism: Salinibaculum sp. SYNS191 (assembly GCF_037338445.1). Lineage (NCBI taxonomy): Archaea > Methanobacteriati > Methanobacteriota > Halobacteria > Halobacteriales > Haloarculaceae > Salinibaculum > Salinibaculum marinum. The sequence continues at coordinate 123,419 of NZ_CP147838.1, read as the reverse complement.
CCCTCCCGCGCAGCGAGGGCGAGCCCCCGATTGTCGGGGATACGGAGGTCGCAGCGGTGCCAGAAGACGTGCATACCTCCGCTTTGGGACCCGACGTACAAGTCGTGGATGCCAATTCTGTTGTGTGTCGTCGGTGAAACGCCAGGAAAAACAATTGAGTTGACACGAGCCGCGGAGAACAGCAGGTGTCGCTCGTTCCAGTTCGTACGTCGTCGGGAAGATATTTCGCCGCAGGCGTTCGGGCAGTGAATCGTAATCGAGCAGAAATATTTTTCAAACAGACATGAGTACCAGTCGCCTGAATGGCTGCCAAACAGTCACAAGACGAAAGCGTTCTCGAACCGCACATCCCGCCCGAGGAGAACTTGCAGGCCTCGGCGACGGGACGGGGGCAGATTACGGCCGTGACAGACCGGCGAGTGCTGTCGGTGTCGGAAGCGGCGAGCGGGACGGAACAGCAGCGGGAGGTCGAGAGCGTCCTGCTAACGTCCGATACCGTGGTCGGCACGCGGTACGGCCGCACCGACAGCGAGAACCGGGCGACGCTCCGGCGACTCGTCGGCATCGCGCTGGCAATCCTGGGTGCGCTCCTCTTTTTCGGTGGCCTGCAGGTGCGGGGCGACGCCCAGGGCCTGCTGGTGCTCCTGGGACTCGTCGTCGCCGGCATCGGCGTCTACCTGTACATGAGTGCGGAGGACACGATGGAAGGCGACGTGTCCATCACCGTCCGGCGAGCGGGGGAGATACCGGACCGGACGTGGACGTTCCCGCGAGGTCACACGGAGGTCCCGCAGGCCATCTCCGAACAGGTTGCGAAAATCCACAGTCCGGACTAGTGCGGCCGACCGCCGGGAGAAGTGAGTCGAGAGATGGAGCGGTTCAGTAGAACTCGCGGACGAGGTCCATGGCGTCGTCGGGCGCGCCGTCGGGAATCTCCGACATGTTCTGGTCGACGCCCTCGCGCTCCTCGAAGGGGACGGAGTCGTCGTCCTGGTAGATGACGCCCATGTACTCCTTGTCGCCCTCCAGAATCTTCCGCTTGGCCGCTTCCCTGTCGTGGGGGTCGTGGTCCTCCTCCCCCAGGTCGACGATGGTGTCGCGGAAGTAGTCGTAGGTGTCCACGTCGTTGAACGTCACGCAGGGCGAGTAGGTGTTGACGAAGCCGAAGCCGTCGTGTTCGATGGCCTGCTTGACGATTTCCGTGTGGCGCTGGCTGTCGGAACTGAAGGACTGCGCGATGAACGTCGCGCCGGCCGCCAGCGCGAGCGCGAGCGGGTTCACCGGCGGCATGTTAGTGCCGTCGGGGCTGGTCGAGGTCTCGAAGTCCTCACGTGAGGTCGGCGAGGCCTGGCCCTTCGTCAGGCCGTAGATGCGGTTGTCCATGACGACGTAGGACATGTCGACGTTCCGGCGGACCGCGTGGATGAAGTGGCCCGACCCGATGGAGTAGCCGTCGCCGTCGCCGCCGGCGACCATCACTTCGAGGTCGGGGTTGGCCAGTTTCACGCCCGTGCCCACGGGTAGCGCGCGGCCGTGGACGCCGTGGAGCGCGTAGCTGTGCATGTAAGTCCCGATCTTCCCGGAACAGCCGATGCCGGCGACCACGAACGTGTTGTCGGGGTCGTTGCCCGTCTCGGCGAGGGCCTTCATCATACCGTTCATGGTCCCGAAGTCGCCGCAGCCGGGACACCAGGTGGGTTGCTTGTCGGACTTGAAGTCGACGAATCTGACGTCTGAGCTCATTGTGCTGCCTCCTGTGGTTCCGCAATCGCGTCCTCGATGTCCTCTGCGAGTTCGTCGGCCTTGAATCGCACGCCGGTGTACTTGTTGATGCGGTTGACCCGTTCGAGCACGTCGTGTTCGATGAGGTCCGCGAACTGCCCGGTCGCGTTACACTCGACGACGATGGTCGTCTCGGCTGCCTCGATGGCATCCGAGAGGTCCGGCCGCGGGTGGAGGTACGGAACCGAGAGCAGGCGGATGTCGATGCCCTCCTCCTCGAGGATGTCCATGCCCTCGCGGATGGCTCCCTCGTTGGACCCCCAGGAGATGACGAGCGTGTCCGCGTCGGGTTCGCCGAACTCCCGCGGACTCCAGTCCTCCTGCTCCCGCGCGGTCTGGACCTTGCGCTCGCGCTTGTCGACCTGCTCGACGCGAATCTCCTGGTCCTCCGTCCGGCGACCGAGCGCGTCGTGCTCCAGGCCGGTCGTCATGTGTGCGCCGTCCTCGGTGCCGGGGAAGGCACGCGGGCTGACGCCGTCGGCGGTCGGGAAGTGCGGCTGGAAGCGGCCCTGTTCGTCCAGCCAGGTGTCGATGTCCTCCTCGTCGACGACCTTCCCGCGGTCGATTTCGACCGCGTCCATGTCGAACGTCGACGGCTCGAAGGTCTGTTCGGTCACCGACAGCGCGAGGTCGGAGACGAGGAACACGGGCGTCGAGTACTTCTCGGCGAGGTTGAACGCCTCGATGGCCTTCCAGAAGCACTGGGAGACGGTGGTCGGCGCGACGACGAAGCGCGGGACTTCACCGTGGCCGCCGTACAGGGCCATGTTGAGGTCGCCCTGTTCCTGCTTGGTCGGCATCCCGGTCGAGGGACCCGAGCGCTGGACGTCGGTGATGACCAGCGGCGTCTCGGACTGGGCGACCAGCCCGAACGTCTCGGTCATCAGGTCGATGCCGGCCCCGGACGTGGCGGTCATCGAGCGTGCGCCCGCCCGCGCCGCGCCGAGTGCCATGTTGATGGCGGAGAGTTCGTCCTCGGCCTGGACGACCTTCCCGCCGTAGTCGTCGATGCGGCCGATGAGATACTCCATGATGGAGGTGGCCGGCGTGATGGGGTAGCCAGCGTAGAAGCGACAGCCGGCGGCGAGCGCGCCCATCCCGAGCGCCTCGTTCCCGTTGAGGAGGACGTAGTCGTTGTCGGTCGTTTCCAGGTCGTAGTCGAAGTCGTAGTCGTACTCCTCCTCGACGTACTCCTGGCCGAGCCGAGCGGCCTCCTTGTTGTTCTCGACGATGGCCGACCCCTTGTCCTTGAACCGCTTGGTCAGGGACTCGTCGAGGTTCTCGATGGGGAAGTCGGCCACGGCGCAGGCCGCACCCAGCGCGACGACGTTGGCCATGATGGCTCCGCCGGCGTCCTCGGCGAGCCCTTTCAGGGGCACGTCGAGCCCGATCATCCCCTCCGGAATTTCGAGGTCCTGCATCGTCGTCCGGTCGCCATCGTAGATGATGACGCTGCCCTCGTGCAACTCGTCCATGTTCTCGTCGATAGTCCGCTCGGTCAGCGCGATGAGAACGTCCAGCCGGTCCACGACGCTCTCGACGCGGTCGACGGACGTTCGTACTTTGTAGGCGGTGTACCCACCCCGGATTCGTGACGCGAAATCCTTCGAGGTGAGAACGTGTCGTCCCGCCCGCGATAGCGCCTGAGCGAAGATCTTTCCTGTAGAGGCAATCCCATCGCCGGCTTCGCCGCCGATGGCCCAGTTCAGGTCGTCGGGCATGCTATTTCACCGCTACCCCTGGCTGGAGGTTAAGCCTTCTGCATGGCAATTGCATACATTTTCGCCGCCCCGTCGCGGACCGAAACCACCTTTTCGTGCCTCCCTAGAAGGTTTGTCATGGACCGGACACACGTCACTGTCGCGGCCGTCCACGACGTCGGCCCCGACGCGATCGCTGTCGAACTCGAAACCCCCGAGGGCTTCGACGCCTGGCCCGGCCAGTTCGTCAAACTCGTCGTCACCGTCGACGGCGAGGAACAGCCCCGGTTCTACACTATCTCCTCGCCCGACGTCGCCGGCACGTTCGAGTTGACCATCGGCATCGACCCCGAGGGCGAGGTCTCGCCGCGCCTTCGCGCCATCGACGCTGGCGACGAACTGGTCGTGTCCGGCCCCTACGGCGACGCCTACTACGAGGAGGAAGGACACGTGCTCGTCCTCGCCGGCGGTCCCGGCATCGGCCCGGCCGTCGGTATCGCCGAGCGCGCCCTCGACGACGGCGGCGAGGCGGCCATCGTCTACCGGGACGACGCCCCAATCCACGAGGACCGTCTCGCTGAACTCGGTGCCCGCGGTGCCAGCATCGAGATTCTCACCCCCGCCGACACGCTGGAGGCGGCCGTCGCCGACGCGCTGACCGACGACACCCAGGTGTTCGTCTACGGATTCGCGGACTTCCTCGACGACGCCACCACTGCCATCGAAGCGGCCGGTGGCGACCCCGAAGTCGCGAAAATCGAGAACTTCGGCTAGCCACCACCTTTTTCCCGCTCGGGTGGCGGGCGCGGCTTCGCCGCGCACCGCACCGCTCGCGGCAAAAACGTGGGCGAAAAAGGCTGCTCGCGGCCGGTCGGCCGCTCGCAGGAAACCGGCGGCAAAGCCGCCGGATGCTCGTGGTAGGCCTGCCCTTCCCCGGGTTCTCGCGGGTCGCACAGCGACCACGCGCTCCCGGCCACGCACGACGACGAGCCGTCTACTCCGTTCAGTGCTGGACGAACTCGACCAGGATTCCGCCCGTAGATTTTGGGTGCAGGAAGGCGACTTCGTGGCCCCACGCACCGCCCCGGGGTTCCTCGTCGATGAGGTCGATGTCCATCTCGCGTGCGTGGGCGAGCGCGGCGTCGATGTCGCCGGTCGCGACCGCGAGGTGGTGAATGCCTGGCCCGTTACTGTCGAGGTAGGAAGCGATGGCACCCTCGTCGTCGGTCGGTTCCAGCAGTTCGAAGTAGCCGTTGCCAAGCGAGAGGAAGACGACGTTCATCCCGTCGAAGGTCTCCTCGTGGGCGACGTGGGTGTCGAACAGGTCGGTGTAGAGGTCGGCCAGTCCCGCCGCGTCGTCGGTGGCGATGCCGGCGTGGTCGAAGTGCATGTCCATGTTCGGTCACCTCAGATACCGGGCTGGTACTCGCCGAAGACATCGCGCAACGCGTCGCAGATTTCGCCCGTCGTGGCGTAGACTTTCACCGCGTCGATGATGTAGGGCATCAGATTCTCCTCGCCCTCCGCGGCCTCTTTCAGCGCCGCGAGTTCGGCTTCCACGGCCTCGTCGTCGCGCTCGGCGCGGACGGCTTCGAGGTTCTGTTTCTGCTTGCGCTCCTCTTCTTCGCTGACTTCCTCGATGTCGACTTCGTCTTCCTCGTCGGTGGTGAACTCGTTGACGCCGACGATGATGCGCTCGCCTTCCTCCTGTTCGCGCTGGCGCTCGAAGGCGACGTCCTGAATCTGGCGCTGGACCCACTGGTTCTCGATGGACTTGCGCATCCCGCCGCGGTCGTCGATTTCGTCGAGGATGTCGAACGCCTCGTCTTCGAGGTCGTCGGTCAGGCTCTCGACGTAGTAACTCCCCCCGAGCGGGTCGATGGTGTCCGCCGCGCCCGACTCGTGAGCGAGAATCTGCTGGGTACGCAGGGCAGTGCGGACGGACTTTTCGGTGGGAATCGACAGCGCTTCGTCTTTGCCGTTGGTGTGGAGGCTCTGGGTCCCGCCGAGGACTGCGGCGAGCGCCTGGTAAGCGACGCGGACGACGTTGTTCTCGATTTGCTGGGCGGTCAGCGTCGACCCGGCGGTCTGAGTGTGGAACTTCAGTTGCTTGGACTTGGGATTGTCCGTGTCGAAGCGGTCCTCCATAATCTTCGCCCACATCCGGCGGGCGGCGCGGAACTTCGCGACCTCCTCCAAGATGTTGTTGTAGGAGGCGAAGAAGAAGGACAGTTGCGGCGCGAACTCGTCGACGTCCAGGCCGGCGTCGATGGCGGCCTCGACGTAGGCGATGCCGTCGGCCAGCGTGAAGGCGATTTCCTGCGCGGCGGTCGAGCCGGCTTCGCGGATGTGGTAGCCGGAGATGGAGATAGTGTTGAAATTCGGTGTCTCCGCGGCGCAAAAGTCGAAGATGTCCGTGATGATTCGCATCGAGGGCTCGGGCGGGTAGATGTAGGTGTTGCGGGCGATGTACTCCTTGAGGATGTCGTTCTGGATGGTGCCCCGCAACTCCTCGCGGTCGACGCCCTGCTGGTCGCCGACGGCGATGTACATCGCCAGCAGGACGCTCGCGGGCGCGTTGATGGTCATCGACGTGGAGACTTCATCGAGGGGAATGCCGTCGAAGACGGTCTCCATGTCGGCCAGCGAGTCGATGGCGACGCCGGTCTTGCCGACTTCGCCAGCACTCATCGGGTCGTCGGAGTCGTGACCCATCTGGGTCGGCAGGTCGAAGGCCATCGAGAGGCCGGTCTGTCCCTGGTCGAGCAGGTAGTTGAACCGCTCGTTGGTCTCGGCGGCGGTCCCCATCCCCGCGTACTGGCGCATCGTCCACAGCCGTCCCCGGTACATCGTCGGGTAGACGCCGCGCGTGTAGGGGTCTTCGCCGGGGAACCCGACGTCTTCCTCGTAGTCGATGTCGGCGACGTCCGCGGGCGTGTACAGGGGGTCGACGGCCTGCCCTTCGGTGTCTGTCGTGAACTCCTCCTTGCGCTCGCCAAAGCGGTCTACGGTGGGCGCGTAGGATTCCGCCTCCCACTCCTCCTTCGCGGAGCGGATTTCGTCGAGGTCCTCCTGTTCGAACATGAAAAAAACTGAATGTGGCTGTCGACTTAACCCTTCAGTAACTGAGTCGAGGTAGCCCGTGACTCGGTCACACCTCCTACCGACCGCCGCTACCCCGTATCGTACTTGTACGTCGCCTCGTCGGGGTCGATACCGAAGTCCTCGGGTCCCTCCTCCGGTTCCGTGTCCTCCTCCTGGGCCCGCGCCCCCTTGAACGCCTCGCGGAGCCGCCGCGGCATCCGGAACCGTTCGGGCTCGATGCGCATCGGCACGGCGTCGGGTTCCAGCGACTCCTGCTTCTCGGTGAGCCGCTTCCGGAGCGTGTCCGGCAACTGGGCGGGTTCGATGCGTTCGAAGCCGAACTGGGCGAGATACTCCGCCTCGCCGGAGAGGGTGTACACGACGTCGAAGTCGCTGTCCCCGGCCGTCTGGACGAGCCGCTCGACGACGTGGGCACCGACCCCCTGGCCGCGCCACTCCTCCAGGACGCCGATGCTCGTCAGTTCGCAGAGCTCGCCGTCGTCGGTCTTGTGAATCCGGATGCGACCGAAGCCCGCCCGTTCGTTTTGCTCCTCGTCGACGGCGATGACGTAGTCCCGGGAGCGAAAGGCCGTCTCGTCGAGACCGAGGTCCTCGATGTGGTCGAGCAGCCACGCTTCGTCGCGATTGCGGGCATCCCGGACGTACATACTCTCCGTTTGGCGAGCCGCGGTCAAAAGGATACTGCCGTCTGGGAGCGCCTGCGGACGCGACCCCGGCGTTACGTCGCGGTCACACAAGTTCTTTGAGGGACGTCAACATTGGTGCTGGTGAGACACATGCCTGAGTCAACGACGGAACTCGACGACGTCCTCTACGAGCCCAGCGAGGCGTTCGTCGAGGAGAGCAACGTCTACGCGTTCATGCAGGAACACGACATCGAGGACTTCGAGGACCTCCACGAGCGGACCGTCAGCGACGTCGACGGCGTCGACGCCTCCGGGCTGGACTGGTTCTGGGACGAGGTCGTCGACCACCTCGACCTGGACTTCTACGAGGACTACGACCAGGTACGCGACGCCAGCGAGGGCCCGCAGTTCACCGACTGGTACGTCGGCGGCGAACTCAACATCGCCCACAACACGGTCGACCGACACGCCCGTCCGGACTCGGAGACCCGCAACAAGGTCGCCACCATCTGGGAGGGCGAGGACGGCGAGGTCCGCGAGGTGACCTACCACGAACTCCACCAGCAGACCAACCGCGTCGCCAACGCCCTCGAAGAACGGGGTATCGGGACGGGCGACACCGTCGGCCTCTACATGCCGATGGTCCCCGAAATCGTCCCGCTGCTCTATGGCTGTTTCAAGGTGGGTGCCATCGCCGTCCCTATCTTCTCCGGCTTCGGCGTCGACGCCACTGCGACGCGCATCGAGGACGCGGAGTGCTCGGTGCTGTTCACCGGCGACGGCTTCTACCGCCGCGGCAGCACGGTCGAACTCAAGGAGGCCGCCGACGACGCTATCGCGGAGGCCGGCCACGTCGAGCACACCATCGTCTACAACCGGCTGGGCTCCGACGAGAGCGACCTGCCCTGGCACGACCGCGACGAGTGGTGGGCCGACGCCGTCGGCAGCCAGTCGGACGAGTACGAGACCAAATCGCTCCCCTCGGACCAGGAGTCGATGCTGCTGTACTCGTCGGGGACGACCGGCAAGCCGAAGGGTATCGTCCACACGCACGCGGGCGGCCTGGTCCAGCCCGCGAAGGAGATCTACTTCTCGTTCGACCACAAGCCCTCGGACCGCTTCTTCTGGGTCTCCGACATCGGCTGGATGATGGGGCCGTGGACGCTCATCGGCAACCACGCACACGGCGGCACCATCTTCCTCTACGAGGGCGCACCGGACGAACCCGAACCCGACCGGTTCTGGCGGATGATAGACGACCACGCCCTGACGACCTTCGGCATCTCGCCGACGGCCATCCGCGCGCTCCAGAAACACGGCGACGAGTGGCTGGAGGGCCACGACCTCTCCAGCCTCCGCCTGCTCGGCTCGACGGGCGAGCCCTGGGACCCCGACTCCTGGGTCTGGTTCCTGAACAAAATCGGCCGGGGCGAGGCCCCCATCATGAACATCTCCGGCGGGACCGAAATCTTCGGCTGCTTCCTCCAGCCGACGCCCCTGCACTCGCTGAAGCCCGGCACGCTCGGCGGGCCGGCGCTGGGCATGGACGTCGACATCGTGGACGCCAGCGGCGAGTCCATCGCGGACACCCACGAGAAGGGGTATCTGGTCTGCAAGTCCTCCGCGCCGTCGATGACGAAGTCGCTGTGGTCGGGCGACGAGCGCTACCTGGAGGAGTACTGGTCGACCTTCGAGGACATGTGGGACCACGGCGACTGGGCCCAGAAGGACGAGGACGGCTTCTGGTTCCTGCTCGGCCGCGCGGACGACGTGCTCAACGTCGCCGGCCGGAAGGTCGGCCCCGCGGAGGTCGAGGGCGCGCTCATCGAACACGAGGCGGTCAACGCCGCCGTCGCCATCGGCGCATCGGACGACACCACCGGGACTGCCGTCGTCACCTACGTCATCCTCAACGACGGCTACGACGAGAGCGACGCCCTCCGGGAAAAACTGCGGGGACAGGTCGGCGAGGACCTCGGCAAGCCGTTCCGGCCGCGTGAAGTGCTGTTCGTCGACGAGTTCCCGAAGACCCAGAGCGGGAAAATCGTCCGCCGCATCATCCAGAGCGTCTACGAGGGCGAGCAATTGGGCGACCTCTCCAGCATCGAGAACCCCGACGCAATCGACGGGATAGACGACGCGCGGTAACGCCGTCGCCGCTTACTCTGCCTGTAGTTCGCTGCCGCAGGTCGGACAGTAGTCGAAACTCGCGTCAGCGCCGTAACGGTCGCCACAGGAGGGACAGCGGTAGCCGCCGTCCGCGTCGGATGTGTCCTCGCTGCCCGACAAGGCACTGTCGTCGTCATCGTCGAAACCGCCGCCAGAAGGTGGCTTGAACACCCGCGTGTGGCTCCGCTCGTCGTACTCGTCCTCGTCCTCCTCCTCGTCACCGCCGTCGTCCGCCGTTTCGGTGCTGTCGTCCCCGCCAGTCGTTCCTTTGCTCGCGGTTGCACTCCCCGCGGACGCGCCACCGGCGGCACCGCTAGACGAGGCAGCCGACGCGGAGGCGGACTTCCCTGCGCCAGAGGCCGTCGCCGTCGCCGCCCCGGTCGAGGCCGCTGGCGTGGTCGACGACCCGGACTGTTCGCTGTCGGACTGGTTACCTGCGGAGTTGCTGCCCGACTTGCTGCGGCCGGAGTTCCCGTGCATCGGCCGCGCGAACTCCGGGTATCGCTGTCCGGTCCGTAGCTCCGACCGGGGAACGTCGGGGCTCCTGGTCCGGTTGACCTGCGCGGCGACGACCTGAACCGCGAAGTACAGGCCGACCAGCGCGACCGGGACGAGCGCCGTCGCACCCAGCAGGTACGGCACCGTCACGTCGGCCACGGTGGTCGCGCCGACCAGCGCCGTCTCGACGGTGCTGACGCCGACCTTCCCTGCCAGGCCGGCCGCTGCCGCGTCGACGATAGCCTGCCGACCGGTGAGCGTCGCCGCGCTGACGGGAATCGCGACGGCGTCGACACACAGCGCGAGGAACAGCAACGCCTCCGAGAGTCGCGGATGTGAGAAGCTGAAGACGCGGTAGCTGGCGGGGACCGTTCGCACGAGCGTGAACAGCCCGAGCGCGCTCGCGACGCCCAGGAGCGCGGCCGTCGCCTCTCCGAGCGCGACGGCGGCACCGATGCCGCCGACAGCGAGGAGGAGATAGGGGGCGACGAGCAGGAACGGATGTGTGAACCGGTAGTGCTGGCGGACGTTGTCGTTCGCGTTCGTCACCGCCCGGTCGACCAGGAAGGTGACGACGGCCGCCGGAACGAGTACCCAGAGAACGACAACGAGCACGACTGTCGCCGTCCCGGTCGCCTGCCACGCCGCCGCGGAGGTCGCCCGGTCGCCGAAGTCGAGCCCGAAGTTCAGCGCCGCCCCGGTCGCACCGACCCAGACGGCGTAGGCGACGGCGACGGCGACGGCCCCGCCGAGGAGTCGTCGCTCGCCGGTGACGAGCAACCGGAGGGACGCGACGAACTCCCGGAGAATCTGTGCTGTGTCCATGGTGGGTGGCGACGTGTGCGCACCTTCAGCGTTATGGCTCCCGGACCTCGATGCTGATGACGTCGGAGAGGGTTATCTCGTCGCCGGGACCGACCGGCTCGCGGTCACCCTGCTCCATGTTCTGGTTGTTGAGCCGCGTCGGGTTCCGCCCCAGGTCGACGAGGTAGAACGCCCCGCCTTCTCTGACGAACCGGACGTGCTCGCGGTGGATGCGGACGGCCTCGTCCTCCTCTCCGCCGTGGTCGGTGATGATGCGCCGCAGTTCCCTGCCGACGGCGTCGCCGTCGCTCACGAGGATTTCCTCGCCGCGCGTCGCCAGGAGGAGCTGTTCCGGCTCCGACGGCTGCTCGTCGTCCTCGCCCGCCGCTTCGTCGGCGGTGTCGGCTTCCGCTTCCGTCTCCGCTTCGCCGTCGCGATGCGCGTCCAGGTCCTCGCCGCAGGACGCACAGAAACTGTCGCTGGGCTCCACGTCGTCCCCGCAGGACGGGCACTCCGACAACTGGTCGTCGCCACGGTGGGCGTCGAGGTCCTCGCCGCAGGACGCACAGAAGCTGTCGTCCGGGCCGACGCCGCTGCCACAGGACGGGCACTCGGTCAGTTCCGGCTCGGCCGCCTCCTCGCCCGGTTCCACGGCCGAGACGTCCTCGCCGCAGGAGGGACAGAAGCTCACGTCCGCATCGAGCGTCGTCCCGCAGCCCGGACAGTCGATTTCTTCGGCCTCCTCGGCCTCCTCGGTCTCTACTTCACCCTCCTCGACCTCGACTTCCTCCTCACCTTCGCTCTCTGTCTCCTCCGCTTCCGCCGCAGACTCCTCTGGCTCGGCTTCGGGGAGTTCGTCCGCTTCGCCTTCGTCGGCCTCGTCTTCACTCGCTTCGGGTTCTTCCAGTTCGCTCTCGTCGAGTTCCGGCTCTTCCTGCTCGACGTCCGCTTCGAGCTCCGGTTCCTCGGCGTCGCCCCCGGCCACCTCGGACTCCTCGGCCGCTTCCGCTTCCTCCGTGACAGATTCGATGGCAGGCTCGGCATCCGCTCCATCGTCCCCGGCCAGCGAGTCGTTGTCTGCGGGTTCGCCCGCTTCGACTGGCGACTCGTCGTCCGGTTCCTCGCCTTCGGCCGCGTCCGTCTCCGCGAGCGGGTCCGCAGCGGGTTCGTCCTCCTCGTCCTCGGCGTCGCTCTCCGCTGTCTCTGTCGCCTCCACCCCGCTCTCCTCGTCGTCTTCATCCGTCTCGTCGTCCGCAGCCCCGAATCCGAACGCCTCGTCCAGTTCGTCGCTCCCGTCGGCCTCGTCCATCTCCCCGGCTGCCAGCGGGTCCGAGGACGCGTCAGTGTCTTCGTCGGCAGTCGTTTCCTCGTCGACGTCGTCTTCTGCCTCGATGTCTACCTCCTCGTACCGCCACTGGCCGCACTCGGAATTGGTGCACCATCCCCCGGCAGCCGTCGGGTCGAACTCCTCGCCGCAGACGGGACACTCGACCAGCGAACTGGAACTCTCTGACATTGCTGTCCCGACTGTCGCAGGCCGTGTAAAAAACTGTTGCCCCCGCAACTAGAGTGGCCTTACTCCGGTCGTCCACTCGGGCGTCGTCCAGCGGAGACGGAAGCGAGCGGGCTCACATACCGGTAGGACGTGCTTACTCGCCGACCGAACCGACCGGTACGTCGGGCCGACGCCGGGTCACTCGTCGACGATGACTGTCTCGCGGTCCTCGACGGGTCTGGTCTCGTCCACGTCGCGGAATCGTACCTCGGCGTCCTCGGGGGTCGCGGGGAACGCGCCGTCGCGGAGCAACAGCGCGGAGAGGTTGTCCTTCCCGCCCCGGTCGTTCGACAGTTCGACCAGCGAGGCCGCGGCGTCGTCCAGCGACTCAGCGTCGAGGACCGTGTCACGAATCTCCGCGTCGGTGACCACGGCCTCTCTGATTCGCTCGGCCACGTCCTCGCTACGGTCACTCTCGACGTACTCCTCGTGGAGGTGCGGCGCGTCGGTCTGGGCGTCGATGAGACCGTCGCTGGTCACCAGCAGGATGTCCTCTGCGTAGACGTCGACGGATTCCGTCTCGACCGCCACCGAGGCAGTCTCGGGGTTCTCCGTCCCCGTTCCCCCGAGCGCGCGGGTGATTTCGTTCCCGCGCGGGTGGACGTGGGCCTCGGCGTCGTCGAGTTCGCCCTCCCGGTGCAGTTCCTCGACGACCGAGTGGTCCCGCGTCAGGCGCGCGATGTCCGACTGCGCGCAGTTGACGAGGTACGCCCGGCTGTCGCCGACCCAGCCGTAGTGGAGCCGCCCCTCGACGACGATGCCGGCGACGACGGTCGTGTACGCGCCCACGCCGGTCTCGGCCGCGTTGGCGACGATTGCCTGGTGGGCGGCGACGATGGCGTCCTCGATGGCCCCGCGCAGGTCCGCCTCGTCCGGTACCTCGGGTGTCCGTTCGACGTCCACGTCGAAGGGGTCCGGGTCGGCCCGAGCCGCCCGGACGACGACGTTCGCCAGTTGCTCGCAGACGACTGTGGTCGCGATGTAGGAGGCGACGTCGCCGGCGTCGTGCCCCCCAGCGCCGTCGGCGAGGACGAACCCGGCCGCACCGCGGTTGGCCGGCCGGTCGCGCCCGTCGCCGTCGCCGTCGCGTTCGGTCGGGTCGACGGCGATGCGCTGGCCACGGTAGCCCTCCCGGTGGCCCTGCTCGAAGACGGTCAGCGCGATGCTGTCCTCGTTGATGCCCGACTCCCGTTTCCGCTCGCCGATGTCGTAGTTTGTGGCGTAACGCATCTCACTCCTCCTCGAACTGGAAGGTCTGCTTGTAACTCGGGTGGACCAGGGCGACGAGACTGCCGTCGGTCAGCGGGTACGTCTCCGGCGGCACGTTGCCGTGGCGGTCGGCCGGGTTCTCGCCCTGTTCGCGCAGTCGCTCCCGGCCGTCCGCGCTCAGCACCCACTCCCAGCCGTCGCCGCTCTGGACGTAGGTCCCGTTGGTGCTCCGGTCGCGCAGCATCCACTGGTCGCCCTCGATGTCGAACTGCACCTGCACGGTCGAGATGTACTCCCCCTCGTCCTCGATGGCGATGGAGGGGGTCGGTCCCTTCGCGTACCGCCGGCCGATGGTGTCGCCGGGGTAGACCGTGTACTCGGCGTTCCCCTGGAGATGGGTCAGTCTGGCCTTCGGCGGGGGGCTGGGGTCCCGCGCGGCCAGGACGTCCTTCATCACGGTGGCGTTGGGGTAGCGCTCCTCGTAGTTGGAACGGGTGGCCTTCTCGACGATGTCCGCGAGGTACGGTTCCGTGTCGATGCCGAAGTCGCGGGGGTTGATGCCGTCTTTCTTCGGAACCGTCCCGCGCAGCAGAAAGAGCAGTATCTTCCCGATGGAGTAGACGTCCGACCAGGGCCCCTGCCGAATGTCGCTGCTCCCCGCTTCCGCGACTTCGGGGGGTTTGTACGGGCCGAGAATCGTCGTGCCGGAGTCCTCGGCGTGGCCGTCGGCGTCGAAGCCGGTGGCGGTGTTGAAGTCGATGAGCACGGGCGTCGGGCGGCCGTCCCGCTCGGTCAGCATCACGTTGTCCGGCTTCAGGTCCCGGTAGACGATTTCCGCCTCGTGGAGAAAGCCCATCGCGTCGGAGAGGTCGATGCCGACCTGGCGGACCTCCTCGGTGTCCTCGCGTGGCCCCAGTTCCTCGATGGCCTCGTCCAGTTCGTACCCGTCGATGTACTCCACGACGAGGAAGTCGACGCCGTCGTGGGTCCCGCGGTCGACGAGGGTCATCACGTTCGGGTGCCCGCCGGCCGCCTCGATTCGCGACAGTGTCTCCCCCTCCTTGTGGAAGTACTCGTCGATGACGTCGGGGTCGTTGCTCGACCCCTCGTAGTTGGGAATCTTGACGGCGACGGTCTCCCCGGTCAGCGTGTCGCGCGCGACGAACGCCTTCGCGAACCCGCCCTCGCCGGCCTCCGCTTCGAGGTCGTACCGGCCAGCCAGGCGCGTGCCGACTGTCGGTATCTCGGTCATGCGTCCCCCTCTGGACACTGCTCACGGGGTCGCCGGGTCGCCTCGTCGGTCACTTCTGGATGCCTTCGTCGTCGTCGCTGACTATCTTCGTCGCGCGGTTGCGCTCGGCGCGGCCGCCCTCCTTGACGATTTCAGTCTGGCGCTGGACGTTCTGGACGATCTGGGTCTCCTCGCCGTGGATGCGGGTCATCTGCTCGACCTGCGTCTCCGCCGTCTCGACGTTGCCCTTCCCGAGTTCCGTCTGGATGACCGTCTGCTGGTGGTCCAGTTGCACGTCCTCGTTGTTCTCCGCGAGTTTCTCGTTGTCCTCGGTGTAGGTGACGCTGATGGTGTCTCGTGCGGTTCCGCCGCGGGCGGTCAGGGCCACGTCCACCAGGTCCACGTCCTGCTCCTCGTCGCGCTGGCCCGGGACGTGGACCTTCATCACGACGCGCTGGTGTTCGCGCTCGGTGAGGTCGGGGAGTTTGACGATGGCGGTGTTGTCCTCCCAGTCCAGGTCGACGTCCTGGGCCTGCGGGAGCGCCCGGTAGACGTCGGTGACCTCCACGCCGTCGGCGACGTCCAGTTCCAGTTGGGCGTCCGTGGCGACGACGGAGTTGGCCTGCTCGACGGCTTCGCCGAAGAAGTCCTCGATGTCGCCGGGGCCTTCCAGGTGAGTCCACTCGCCGCGGGCGGTCGTTCCGAGCGTCCGGATGGTGTCCTCGTTGTAGTCGTGGCCGATGCCCGCGGACTCGATGCGGATGCCGGCCTCGTCGATTTCGAGGGCGAGGTCGCGGAAGTCCGGCGGGTCGTTGTGCTTGTCCTTGCCGTCCGAGAGCAGGAGGATGCGGCGGACAGCGGTGCCCTCGTTGGCACCGTCGGTGAACTCCAGGGATTCGAGGGAGTTCTGGGCAGTCCGCAGGCCGTCGAACATGTTGGTGCCGCCGCCGGCGGTCAGTTCGTCGAGCGTCGCCATCGCGTCGTCCCGGTCGATGTCACCCCACCGCGTCGGGCGAATCACCAGTTCGGCCTCCGAGTCGAAGGCCACGATACTCACGTAGTCGTCGTCTTCGAGGAGGCCGAAGACCCAGGACGCGCCGTCGCGGGCGCGCTGTATCTTCTCGCCGCTCATCGAACCGCTGGTGTCGATACAGAGGGCAATGTGGCGCTGGACCTGTTCCTGCTTCTCCCCCGGCTCGACGTCTACCTCCGCCGTGATGGTGGTGCCGTCGACGGGCACGTTCGGCCGGTTGACGTCGGTCCGAATCTCCGCTGTCATACCATCCACCTGAACCCCCTCCCCCATGAATTTTGCCCGGTACTCACCGTTGTCCAGTAGTTTGTCACCACATGGCTGCAGTATAGAAACCAGTTTCCCCTGTGCCGAACTCGCCTTCTTTCTCCCGGCCACCCGATTGTGAAATACGAAACAGCCGCTTCAGATGCTGAGGCAATAGCTTTGCAACACAAAGTAGATAATATAGCAAATTTTATTGCAAGACAGACTGATCTGCGAACGATGACGTCCCCGCACGCAGCAGTCGGCGCGAGAGCGCGCGGTACCGCAGGGTGGCTGCGGCAGGCGCGTGCCTTCGCCGAACGCTACGGCAGAGAGCTGTTCAGGAACAAGGCAGTGCTGTTCTGGTCGGTCGCCTTCCCGGTCGCCTTCTACCTGCTCACCATCACCGTCTTCGTCGACACCTCCACGATACCGGAGTCGGTGCTTCCCTACGTCAAGGCGGGCACGGCGGTCAGCTACGGGATGTTCGGCGCGGTCATCGCGTCGCTGAACTCCTTCGGCCAGCAACTCGCGGCCGACTTCGAGGCCGAGCGGTACATGCAGTATCGCGCGCTCCCGCTGGCCCCCAGCGCCGACCTCGCCGGGCGGATGGTCGCCGGGACTGTGCTCTCCGTTGTCGCCTTCGCTGTCGTCGTCGCCGTCGCCGTCCTGACCGGCGGCGAGTTCGGCCTGCGCGGCCCCGTCTCCGTCCCGCTCGTCCTCGTCGCGGTGGTCTCCTTCGCGCTGGTCTGGATGACACTGGCCGTGCTCGTCGCGACGCTGGTCAGGGACACCCGCTACGCCTCCATCGTCACTATCAGCATCGCGCTCGGGTCGTACTTCCTGACGGGGTACAACGGGACCGACCCCTCGGCCTTCCAGGGGCCCGACGCACTCCTGACGTGGCTGCCCAACACCGCCGCGACCCGGCTGGTCAGCCACCACGTCGTCGTCCCGCCGGCGGACCTCGCCAGCCAGGCGGGCACCCTTTCGGTTCCCGACGCGCTGTTCGGATTCGGACAGCTCACTCTCTACGGTGTGCTGGCCGCCGGCCTCGGCGTGGTCCTGATGCGCCGCGTCGTCTACCGGGGGGTGAGCGCATGACAGAAGCCGCCCTGCGGAGCCGCGGCGTCGAGAAGGAGTTCGGCGCGGACGACGTCGTCAGGGGCGCGGACCTGACCGTCCGCGAGGGCGAGATTCTGCTCCTGATGGGACCGAACGGCGTCGGCAAGACGGTCCTGCTGTCCTGTCTCGCCGGCAGCCAGCACCCCACGGAGGGCTCCGTCGAGGTGTTCGGCGAACCGGTCACGGAGGACGGCGGCGACAGCCTGAACTTCCTCCTGCAGGACTCGATGGCCGTCGACACGCTCACCGGCCGCGAGAACGTCGCCTTCTACTCGCGGCTGCACCACCGCTTCACCGACCGCTGGGAGGCGTACGTCGACCGCCTGGGGCTGGCCGACGACCTCGACAAGCTCGTCAAGCACTACTCCGAGGGGATGAAACGCAAGATCGAACTCTCGCTGACGATGAGCGTCGACGTGCCGGTGTACCTGCTGGACGAGCCGACGGCCGGCGTCGACCTCACGAACATCCAGCGCTTTCACGACATCATCCTCGACCAGTACGACGACGGGAAGACCTTCCTCGTCTCCAGCCACCGGCCGATGGACGCCAACATCGCCGACCGCATCGCGTTCATGCCCGACGGCACCGTCTCGGCGGTGGGCACGCCGGAGGAACTGATGGACGCAGTGCCGCCCGTCGTCCGCGTCACCGGCAGCGACGCGATGCGCGACGCCGAAGCCTACGTCGTCGACGGCCAGTTGTTCCCGCTCGGCGGCGAGGCGCGGGGCTTCCTCGACGAGTCCCACGACTTCGAGGCGGTGGCGGACGAACTCCCGGACGGGAGCGTCGAGCGCATCGACCCGACCTACACCGACCTGTTCAACTACTACGTCCACGTCCAGGGGGCCGACGATGAGTGAGGAACTGGACGTCGAGGAACTGCGGTCGGAACTGGAGACTATCAAGGACGCGATGGGCATCCGGGAGCGCTATCCCAGCCAGTTCCGGCTCTGGCTCGTCTACGGCGTCCTCGTCGGACTCGCCGCGCTCGGCTCCCAGGCCGTCGTCCTCTACGACCTGCCGGGGTGGGGCCACTGGGTCGCCTGGGGCGGCCTCATGGGACTCGGCGGCGTCTACCAGTGGGTCGGAATCGACCGCGAGATGGGTGCTGGCGGGAGTTCCGACGCGAAGCCGAACGTCGGCGTCCACTACCTGGCGGCGTTCGGATACGCGTTCGCGGTGCTCGCTGCGGTGAGCCCGCTCTTCGACGGTGCCGAGGCGGCGGTCCTCAGTAGCACCGTCTTCGCGGTGGTCGTCGGCGCTGTCGGGTTGGCGTACGTCCTCGTCGGGAACGCGCTGAAGGCGTACTACATCCGCCGGCGCGACCGACTGGCCTTTTACCTCGGCGGCGCGTGGATGCTGGGACTGGCCGCCGTCATCCCGAACGTGCCCGCGCTCCGGCGGTGGGGCTACGCGGTCTTCGGAATCGCCTTCGCACTGCACGCCGTGGGGTCGTACATCGCGCTCGCACGCGCCTGACAACATGGACTTCGACAAACTCGTCCACCAGCCGACGCGGCTGCAAATCTTCGCCTACCTCTACCGGCACGGCGAGACCCGCTTCCCCGACCTGACCGAGGCACTGGACGTCACGGAGGGCAACCTCTCCAGCCACCTCCAGAAGATGGAAGATGCCGGTGCCGTCCGCGTCGAGAAACAGTTCGTGGACCGGAAGCCGCAGACGACTTACGAACTCACCGACGAGGGCCGCGAGAAGTTCGAGGACCACATCGGCACGCTGGAGGCGCTCATCGACCAGATAGAGGAGTAGCGCTACCCGAACAGCCCGCGCAGCCGCGAGAGGAGGCCGTCGGACCCCGACTCACGCTCCGCTTCGAGTTCCGCCAACAGTTCCCGTTCGACGGAGGATGGATTCCGGTCGAAGGACAGGTCCGCTGTTCCGTCTGTGAGTGCCCTTCGGCCCTTCTCGGTCAGTGACGGCCCGGTGCCGTCCTGTTCGATGAGACCGAGCGTGTCGAGGCTGTCGAGGGTCCGCTGGACCTGTTCGACCCCGCGGTGACTCTGGTTAGCCATCCACACCGCCCCGCGGTTGGATTTCGACCCGGGCGAGGCGTACTTCTCGCTCTGGGCGACGTGCATGAGGGTCTGCTTCTGGGTCTCCGAGAGCGCCATACTCGTCCCGAGGCGGGATAGGGTGAAAAATCCGGGTGCCGCGGTAGAACGCGGCTGTGGCCGGGAGCGCGTCCCGAGCGACAGCGAGGGCGCGCGAATCCAGGGAAGGGCAGGTATGCCGCGAGCATCCGCGCGAGCAACGCGAGCGCGGTTCCCCGCGAACGCTCTACCGAGCGTGAGCGGCCTTTTTCCCCAAGTTTTTGCGAGGAGCGGTGCGCCCGCGGCGAAGTCGTTCGAAAGGCGCAAGCGCCTTTCGTGATGACGAGAGAGCTTCGCTCTCTCGAACCACCGCGGTGCGACACCCGACGAAGCAAAAAGTGGGGTCCCCTACATATACCCGAGGTCGCGCAGGCGCTCCATCAGGTCCTCTTTGTCCTGGGCGCGGCCGGCGCGCTCGGTCGTGTTGGCCATGTCCTGGAGCCAGGCGGGCTCCTCGGCGGACTTGTCGGTCGAAATCTCACTACCCAGCGAGCGGAACCCGGCGAAGTACTTCGGGCTGACCGGGATGTCGTCCTGGGTGAGGTCGTTGGGCAGGTCGTCGGCACCGGTCGGGACGTAGCCGTCGTCGGGGTAGCCCTCGACCGTCTCGGGCACGACGAAGCCCCAGAAGGTCTCCCAGACATCGGGTTCGGCGAACTGGAGGATGGGCTGGATGCGGTCGTGCGGGGGGTAGATGTCGGGGTCGTGGCGCGGCGAGAAGAAGGTCTCGTCGGCGCGGGCCTCCTGTTCGTCCCAGCGGACGCCGGAGATGACGCCGTCGACGTCGTACTCCTCCAGCGTGGCGTTGAGCGCGACGGTCTTCAGCAGGTGGTTGCCCACGTAGGTATCGAGCAGGAACGGGAAGGTGTCCTCCTCGTATTCGAGGATGTTGCGGACGTGGTGCTGGTTGTGCTCCGAGAGGTCCTCGATGGGGATGTCGTCGCCGGGTTCGAGGCCGTGTTCCTCGACGTAGTCGCCGACGTCGTCGTTCTGTGCGTAGATGACCTCCAGGTCCCACTCGTCGGCCCAGTGGTCGACGAAGCCGTGAATCTCGTCGAAGTGCTGGAAGTGGTCGATGAAGACGGCCGGCGGCACTTCGAGGTCGAACTGCTCGGCGACCTCCTTGATGAAGTACAGCGTGAGCGTCGAGTCCTTCCCGCCGGTCCACATCACGACAGGGTTCTCGTACTGTTCGAGGCCCTGTCGGGTGACCTCGATAGCCTTCTCGATTTTCTCCTCGATACTGGGGTAGTCGGCCGGCTCCTCGCCGTCCCCCTCATCGTAGTTGACGTCCAGGTACTCTGGGAACTCGGCGTTGGTCGACATGATGTAATGAGATATAATTATACTGCGTCGTAAGTGCTTTTCGGGATTCGCCGAGCGGGCGGTGGGACCTACCTCTCGGAGACCGTCGTACGCTTCCAGAATCGTCCTAATTCGGCTTTACTGGGCTTAATCGGGGTCAAATCGCAGTGACCGTCTCGGGCGTATTAGTTCGACTGGTCCCTGGACCCGGTCGCAATCATGACCAGTACGACAATCTCGGATTCGCTCGACCGCGAGACGGTGCGGTCGGCGAGCAAGGTCCTGCTCGCCGGCGTCTCGCTCGTGTTCGTCCTGTACCTGGTGACGCTGGTACCGGGCATCGACAGACTCGTGCCGCAGACGCCCGTCACGTTCGCCGCGCTCGCGAGCGCCGTCGTGACGGTGGTGCTCGTGACGCTGCTGCTGTCTGCGGCACCGAAACTCGCCTCGCTCGCGCGGATGGGACTCGACGGCCCCAGAGTGCTCGTCGAGAACGTCGCGTCGGTCGTCTACTGGCTGGTGGTCCTCGCGGCCGTGCTGGTCGCCCACAGCGGACTGGCCGGTCTCGTGACGCCCGTCCTCGACGAGGCGGTCTGGCTGTACGACGTGGCCTTCCTGCTGGCGGCCCTGCCTGCCGTTGCCGTCGTCGCTGCCCGTCTGTACTCCACGCTCGACCCGGGTGCGGAACTGGTCGCCGAGCGGGTCGCGGGTGGGTCGGGCGCGGACGAGCAACCGACAGGGGAGGGTAGCGCATCGTCGCGGACCGCCGACTCGTCGGACCGCTGAGAGACGACCGGCCCGGCCGTCGCTCGCGTTCGGTCCGTGGCAAGGGTACGGAAACAGCGTCTCGGCTAGCTTCGGCGCGTCAGAGCGTGTCGGAACGAGCGGTTCGAGCACTGTCGGGTGGCTGTAGAGACGATAGCTGAAGCAGCCGCGAAGAATCAGTCGCTGATGAACTTGTTGTCGCGCCAGTTGACCCCGTCGACGCCCTCGTCGTCGGTGGGGTCCTCGGTGACGGTGATGGACGCGGCCTGTCGCTCGCCGTCGACGATGCGGAAGGCTTCGAGTTCCTCGTCGACGGCCGCGATTGCGGTGAGCGCGCCCTTCTCCGCGTTCAGGGCGACCTCACAGAGAACCTGGAACATCGGGAACTGGAGCGCAGTGTTCTGGAGCACGGTCTCGCGGTCGCCCTTGAAGCAGGCGTACTCGACGAGTTCGGACTCGATTTCCTCTTCCTCTTCTTCGAACGCCCCCCACTGCGGTGTGCCGCCGTTGGGTCGGCCGGTCGGTGGTCCCGCCCCCTCCTGTTCCTCCGGGTCTTCCTCGTAGACCCGGTTCTCGGTGACGCTGGCCTTGAGCTGTGCGGTCGGCGTGTACTTGCTGATGCTGTCGTCGGCCGGAACTGCGCTGATAATGAGCGTATTGTTTCGACGTGTGATATCGACGTCTTCGATTTCCGGCGGCAGCTCCGGGGAATCGAAGTACTCGTACACGTCGTCGAGCGGCAGTTCCAGTGTCGAGTGGAGTCTGTATACGCGGCTGGTCATAGTTTGAGTGGTGCGCCGTCCGCTGACGCCGGTGTCGTGATTCTCTACGTGACCCAAGCATATATGGGCTATCCTTCTGATGTCTGTCCACTTGATTATCAGTTTGTTACCAGACAGCTACGGGCTGGTCGACCAGGACGGCCGCAGCGTCGTCGCGGAAGGGCCAGCAGGTCCCGCCTTCGGTCCGGGTACCAGAGGTTGAAATACGACCAGGTGTATAGATGGAAGTGACATGAGTGAGCCGCAGGAGTACCAGGTAACGGTCGTGGGCGGCGGCCCGGCCGGCCTGACGACAGCACTGTACACGACCCGACTGGGACACGACACCGCGCTCGTCGACCGCGGCGGCGGCCGCGCGGCGATGATGGCAGACACGCACAACGTCATCGGGGTCACCGAGGAGACCCACGGCAAGGAGTTCCTGCAGACCGGCCTGGAACAGGTCAAGAGCTACGGTGCGGACCACTACCGGGACTTCGTGACCGACGCCGAGCGGACCGACGACGGCCGCTTCCGCCTGGAGGGCAACGACGTGACCATTCTCACCGACCGCGTCGTGCTGGCGACAGGATTCAGCGACGGACACCCCAACCCGCCCGCCCCGCGGACCGCTCGCGGGCTGCACTACTGCCTGCACTGTGACGCCTACATGTTCGTCGATGCCCCCGTCTACGTGATGGGGACGGGCAACAGCGCCGCCTACGTCGCCATGATTATGCTGAACTTCACCGACGAGGTGGACGTCCTGCTCAACGGCGACGAGCCGACCTGGGACGAGGACGTGGGGCGACAGCTCCGTGCCCACCCGGTCGACGTCGTCGACGAGGAGGTCACCGGCATCGAGAACGACGAGGACGGCTGGCTCGAAGCGATGACCTTCGAGGACGGCACCCGGCGGGAGTACCGCGGCGGCTTCGCGATGTACGGCTCGAACTACAACACCGGCCTCGCCGAGCAACTGGACTGTGACATCAACGACGACGGCACCGTCGCCGTCGACGACCACGGGAACACCAGCGTCGAGGGCGTCTACGCCGTCGGCGACGTGACGCCCGGCCACAACCAGGTCCCGACCGCCATGGGCGAGGGCGCGCGCGCGGGTATCGACATCCACTACGGCCTCCGGAAGTTCCCGATGTCGCTGGAGGAACTCGAAGCGGCGGGAGAACTCTCACGCGCGGACGCCCCCGGTATCTCCGAGCGGATGCGCGAACGCGCCAGAGCACACGAGTCGAACGTCGGGACCGGGTCCGTCGAGGCGGCCGACGACTGACTAGTCGTCCGCCGCCGCGGTGCTGTTCTGGCTGCCCTGCTCGCTCGCCACCTCGGGCTCGATGCTCGGCGGGTACTTCCCGCGGTCGAGTTCGAGGTCAGACTGCGGCCGCGCCATGCAGGTGAGCGCGTACTCCTCGCGCTCCGCGTCGGTCAGACCGCGGGCGGCCGGCTGTGTCACCTCGCCGGAGACTATCTTCGCCGAGCAGGCCAGACACATCCCGACGCGGCAGGAGTACTCCTGGGCGATGCCCTCCTCAATGCAGCGGCTCAGAATCGTCTCCGTCTCGGCGACGGTAATCTCCTCGCCCGTCCCGACGAACGACACGGTGTGCTCCGTCATGGCCAGCGGTACGACGGTTCCCGACTAAACTCTTTATCTCGGCGGAGCGGGCACACCCCGTAAATAAAGAGTTTTGCCGCTCGCGCCTGGACAGAGTGACATGACTACCCACGAGGTGGACGTCGCAGTCGTCGGTGCGGGCACGTCCGGCTGTTACGCCGCAGCGACGCTCGCGAACGCCGGGTACGACGTCGTCGTCGCCGAGCGCAAGGACGAGGAGGAGGCCGGCCACATCGCCTGTGGCGACGCCCTCAAGGGGGCCAGCGACTTCCCCGACGCCATCCCCAAATCCCAGATAGAGCCCGCCTTCACCAACACCGACGTCGACCACGGCCGCTTCGAGATCCCCCAGCTCGACACCGCCGTCGACATCCCGGTCCCCGGCGAACTCGCCGTCATCGACCGCTGGGAGTACGGCCGCCTCCTCATCGAGGGCGCCGTCGACGCTGGCGCGGAGATTCACTTCGACACCGTCGTCAAGGAGGTCACCCAGGCCGACGACGGCCGCGTCGAGGGGCTGACGGCGATTCGCGAGGGCGACGCCGTCGAGTACGACGCGGACCTCGTCGTCGACGCCGCTGGGTCGCTGTCCCTGCTCCAGGACAAGACCGACTTCTCGGAGGCCACCTTCGACACGAACGTCCAGTACTCGCAGTTTTGCTCGGCCTACCGCGAGGTCGTCACCGTCGACGAACCCGTCGAGTGGTCCGACGCGCTCGTGTTCAAACCGACCGAGCGCGCGGCGGGGTACCTCTGGTACTTCCCGCGGACCGAGACGGAGATAAACGTCGGCCTGGGCTTCCAGATGACCGAGGAGCCGATGCACCTCGTGGACGACCTGCGCGACGACCTCCGAGAGCGCGAGGAGTTCGAGGGCGCGACAGTGGACGACAAACTCGGCGCGGCACTGCCGACGCGCCGGCCCTACGACTCGGCCGTGGCACCGGGGTACATGGCCGTCGGCGACGCTGCGGGCCACGTCAACCCCACCACCGGCGGCGGCATCGCGGGGGCCGCCTACGCCGGCAAGTACGCCGGCGAGGCCGCAATCGAGGCACTGGAGCACGGCGACCCGAGCGAGGCGCGTCTCTGGGAGTACAACGAGCGCGTGATGGACCACTTCGGGGCGCGCTACGCGGCGCTGGACGTCTACAACATCTTCACGACGGCGACGGACGTGGACGACCTGATGGGTCTGCTCGCCGCGCTCCCGGTGCGGAACCTCTCGGAGGCGCTGTACGAGGGGTCGACCAGCGTCGGCCTCTGGCTGAAACTCAAGACCGCAATCAAGTCCTTCGGCCACTGGGAGACCATCTACGACCTCTACCAGACGAAGAATCTCGCGGACGAACTGCTGGACCACTACGAGACCTACCCGAGCGACCCCAGCGGCTTCGACCGCTGGCGGTCCGAGCGCGACGACCTGATGGACCGCGTCTACGAGGTCACCGGCGCGGACGCCAAGTACTGACCGCGGGAACGAACTGCCTGGACTCAGCCCGCTTCTGGCCACGTTCTCACGTCTGAACCCCACCCGATTCTGGGCACGTCCTGCCGTCTGGACCCTACTCCATCGACGTAAACCGACCGGAAATTGCACAGCTACGGCAGACTTAAGTTCGATTACGTGTTAGTTTACGACCAGGAAAATCGTTTCGGCTGACCGGCGACTGGCACGCCGCCGGTCCGGATGGGGTACCATGATGGGGTTGCACGCACGCCAGCACGAGGACCGCGCTCTCACGCCCGTCGTGGGCATCCTGCTGTTGCTCGCGATAACGGTGTTGCTGGGGGCGACAACGGCCTCGTTCATGATTGGACTCGGCGCGGACAGAGTCGAGAACGGGGCCCCGACCGCGAAGTTCAGCGTCGAGTACCACGGGGGCAGCGGCAACGACTCGGTCACGCTCAAACACGAGAGCGGGCAGAACGTGGTGACCGAGCACGCGTACCTCGACGTCACGAACGCGAAGTGCAGGGCCGGCGGCACCACCTACACGCAGACGGAACGGCTCAATCTCGACGCGGACTTCGACCTCCCGACATCAGAGATGAAGGCGGGAATGACGGTCCAGATTCGCCCGGACACCGACTTCGACGGCACCGCGGAACTGTGTGCGTCCGGCGGAACGCTCGACCTCTCCGACTCGTCGGTCGACATCGTCTGGGACGCCGGCAGCGGGTCCCGCTTTCTCTACCGCTGGGGCGGCCCCTGACTACTCATCGAGGGCCGACAGCACGGCGCGTCCGAGGACCTCCACACCGATGTCCAGCGACCGCTCGTCGACGTCGAAGGTCGCCGTGTGGTGGCCGCCGGGGTGGTCGGTCCCGATGCCGACGTAGCCAGCGTCGCCACCGTGTTCCTGGACCCGTCGCATCAGGTAGGTCGCGTCCTCGCTACCGCCGAGGTCGTCGCGTCGCAGAATCGAGTCCACGCCGTCGGTCTGCTCGGCCGCGGCCAGCACGCGCTCGACGACGGCCTCGTCGCTCTCGGCGCTGGGGGCCTCGCCGCCGGTCTCCGTCTCGACGGTACAGCCGTGCATCTCGGCGGCGCTCTCGACGACCTGGTGGGCCTTCTCGCGGACGTACTCCATCAGTTCCGTCGTCTCGCCGCGGACCTCGGCGTCGATGAAGGCGTCCTCAGGGATGATGTTCGACGCCGTCCCGCCGCCGACGCGGCCCGCGTTGATCCGCGTCGCGCCGTCCTCGTGGCGGGGAATCGCGTAGAGGTTCTGGACGGCCGTCGCCATCGCCTGGACGGCGTTGCGCCCGCGGTTGGGGTGACCGCCGGCGTGGGCCGGTTCGCCGGCGAAGCGAGCCTCGAAGTGGGCGACTGCCAGGAACCCGTCCACGCCCGCGACGACCTCGCCGGTGGGGTGGTCCAGTCCGATGTGGACGGCGATGAGCGTGTCGACGTCGTCCAGGTGGCCGCTCTCTGCGATTGCCTTGCCGCCGCCGATGCGCTCCTCAGCGGGCTGGCAGACGAGCTTGAACGTCCCGCGGAAGTCGCTGTCTTTCACCGCCTGCAGGACGCCCAGTCCCATCGCGGCGTGGGCGTCGTGGCCGCAGGCGTGCATCGCGCCCTCGTTCTTCGAGCGAAAGCCCTCCGCGGCGGGTTCGTGGTCCGGCGCGTCGCTCTCCGCCCGGGGGAGTCCGTCGATGTCGATGCGCAGCGCGACGGTCGGGCCCTCGCCGCGTTCGAGGACGGCGATTGCGCCGGTGTAGCCGCCTTCCAGCTGTTCGAGAACGTCCTCGTCCGCGCCAGCGTCGAGCGCGCGGTCGTACCACTCGGCGAGTTCGTCGTCGGAGGGGACGCCGAGGCGGGCGTCCGTGTCGATGGCGTCCGGGCCGACGTACAACTGGTCGACGCCGATGCGTTCTATCTCCTCGACGATGCGGGCGGTGGTGTAGAACTCGCACCAGGCGGGCTCCGGGCGCTGGTGGAGGTCTCTGCGCAGTGTTCTGAGCCAGTCGGGGTCAGTCGTGACGGCCATGCGGGGACCGTGGCGGCCGACGGTCTTATAGTCAGTTGTCGCCGGTCTGTCTGAGCTGTTCGACTTCCGCGGTGACGTGGACGCTGTCGGGGTAGGACCACTCCGCGACGGCGCGCGCGAACTCGTCGTGGCCGACGATCTCGATGGTGCGCGTGTAGACGGTGTACTCCCAGGGGTCGAAGGTCTCGTCGGTGTGGACGCCCGCGTGCTGAGGGACGCTGAGGCGGTTCGGCGGTTTCGGGTGTGGCCCCTTCAGCTCCGCCCCCTTGCGCGCGGCGGTCTCCTTGATGTCGCTCACCACGCCGTCCAGCGCCGCTCTATCCCCACTTTGCAGCCGAAGCTTCGTCACGAACGGCATGCTCTTGGGTGGACGCCGACGGCTCAAAACCCATTCGCTTCGGCGGCCAGCCCTGGGACGTGCTCCGACATCCACTTAACGCATGACCGAGTAGTGACTCGCAATGATAGAGGCCACGAGCGCGGGAGCCATCCTCTTTCGCGACACTCGTGGTCGGCGGGAGTACCTCCTCCTGAAGAGCCGCCCCGGCGACTGGGAATTCCCCAAGGGTGGCGTCGAGGGCGACGAGGAACTCCAGCAGACCGCAATCCGCGAGGTGAAAGAGGAGGCCGGAATCTACGACTTCCGGCTGCTAGATGGCTTCCGCAAAGACTACGACTACGTGTTCGAAGCCAACGGCAACACGATTCACAAGACCGTCCACCTGTTCATCGCCAAGTCCTACGAGGCGTCGGCGGAACTGTCCGCCGAACACCGGGACATGCAGTGGCGTGACTACGAGCAGGCCGTCAACACTGTCACGCAAGACGGTCCCCGGGAGATACTGGAGGACGCCCACGACTTCCTCGACGAGCAACTCGAGGAAGACGAGGTATAGCACGGGCAGACCCCCGTGCGAGGGCATCCAGTACGTACCGGTGAGCAACTGCTCTCCGAACGGAACATATACTTAAGCTTTCGTCCAGCGTAGCGGGTCTTCGGTGAGAACACTTGTCAACTAAACCAATGGATAGCGATACGACCGTCCCCGACGCTGGTACGTCTGTCGAGACCACAGACACCAGCAGCGGGCTCGACGAAAATGTCGCCGGTGCATTGAGCTATCTGCTCGGAATCGTAACAGGACTCGTCTTCTTCGTCGTGGAGAAGGACAACCAGTTCGTCCGGTTCCACGCGGCCCAGAGCATCGCAGTCTTCGGGCTGGTGTTCGTTGCGAGTGTCGTCCTCGGTTTCGTCGGCACCGCGGTGAGCGCGCTCGTCGTGTCCGGGAGCACCGGCGCGTTCCTCGTCGGCAGCCTCGTCTCTCTGGTGCTCCTGCTGGCGTGGTCTGTGGTCGGTCTCGCGACGTTCGCGCTCTGGCTGTACCTCATGTTTCGAGCCTACCAGGGCAAGACACCGCGAATCCCGATCGCCGCGAGTATCGCCGACAGGCTCGTCTGAGCTCCCCACGACTGTGTTTGTTGGCCTGGGCCGGCCGTGTCCGGTGTTCGGCACGTTTTAGCGCGCTCGCTCCCAAGCGTCGCTGATGCTGGGGTCGACGGAGTCGCTGATAGCGACAGTCGTAGCAATCGCCGTCACACTGAGCTTCCCGTTTTTCCTGTACGGCGCGTACTACATCATCGAGACGGACCCGGTGACGTGGGACGTGCTGATGCACCACCTGAAGTTCATCGGGACGGGGCTCGCGCTCACGACGATTCCGATGGTCGTCTGGATGATTCCCCGCCTCCTCGACCAGTTCGACGGGGCCGCGCTGGTCCACGCGTTCCTCGGGCTCCAGGCCTACGCCATGCTGGCCTTCGCAGGGACGGGCATCGTCCGCATCCTCCGGGCGAAACGCGAACACGACCTCTACCACGACTACGACGAGGACGTGCTGCTGGACGAAATCGGGGCCGAGAACTTCGACCACTGGCGGAGCAGGCTACGCATCGGCGTCTTCGGCTACGTGTTCTTCTGGCTGCTCGCCTACGCCGTCGGCATCCTGCGGTACCTGACCCAGTACGTGCTGTCGTGAGTCACCACTCCTCGCCGCTGGCGAGGTCGACGTCCCCGTCGCCCTTCTCGGAGGGGCAGATGTCGGCGAGCGCGCACTCCCCGCAGTCCGGGTTGCGCGCGGTGCAGACCGCCCGCCCGTGACTGATGAGCAGGTGGGTGAAGTCCTGCCACTCCGACTCCGGTACGACCGGCATGAGGTCCTCCTCGATGGCCTCCGGACGCTCCTGCTCTGTGAGTCCGAGGCGGCGCGACAGCCGCTGGACGTGGGTGTCGACCACGATGCCCTCCACCACGTCGTGGCCGTGCTGGAGGACCACGTTGGCCGTCTTTCGCCCGACGCCGGGGAGGTCCGTGAGGTCGGCCATCGTGTCCGGCACCTCGCCGTCGTGTTCCGCGACTATCTTCCGGCAGGCGTCGCGGATGTAGCCGGCCTTGTTGTTGTAGTACGTGATGGAACTGATGTCCTCGGCCAGTTCGTCCTGGTCGGCCTCGGCGTAATCTTCCGGCCCCTGGTACTTCTCGAAGAGCTCCGCGGTGACCGAGTTGACGCGCTCGTCGGTGCACTGTGCGGAGAGGATGACGGCGATAAGTAGTTCCAGCCGCGTCGAGAAGTCGAGCGAGATGGTGGTGTCGGGGTACTCCTCGTGCAGTCGCTCGATGACCTCCTCGGTCTGTTCCTCGCGGACGGCCAGCGGTGTTCCCATACCGGGGCGTGGGGTGCGGGCCGCTTCAGCGGTTCGACTCGTGACGCCCGCCGCCGTGGTGACGGGGGCCTACGTCCGCTCCGGGGAGGGAACCTGGAACCACTCGGCGAGAAAGCCCCCGAGCACGGCCGCGAAGGCCGTCTCGGAACTCCAGAAGGCGACCTCTTCGGTCCCGTCGGTGACGTCCGCGCTGGAGTACACCGAGAGCAGCATCGTCTCGTCGTCGGCGATGAGGACCCTCGCGTCGCCCACGTCCGGGTCGCGCTCGGCCGGCACCGCCACCGTCTCGAAGTCGTCGCCGACGGCCTCGCGCACGTCGGGATTGGCACTCGCGACGACCACGGCCACCCCCCGGTCCGCGGCCGCAGCCAGGGCCGCCCGCACCGGTTCTTCCAGCATCGACGTCTCCGAGCAGGCGTACAGCAGGTACACCTCGGCCGCCTCGACGAGTTCGCTGGTGCGCGAGGCGACCGCCTCGGAGCCGTGGACGAGCCAGATGGCCTCGCTGCGCTCGTCGTCGGACTCCGTCTCCTGGACCGTGTCCAGGTACTCGAAGGTTTCCGCGCCGGTCTCCGCGAGCTGGTCGAGCAGGCGGGTCCGCGCGCGTTCCAGCGGCACGGGGCGATACAGCGTCGGCCGGGACTGCTGGGTCTCGACCAGGCCCCTGGCCTCCAGGTTCTCCGCCGCGCCGTACACCTGGGACCGGGGGACGTCCGTGACGTCGCTGATGTCGCTCGCCGTCCCGCTACCGAGTTTCTGGAGGCCGATGAACACGCGGGCCTCGTAGCCCGTCAGGCCCAGGCGCTTCAGCCCCTGGATGGCCTCGTCGTCGTCCATCAGTCCTCACCCGTGGTCCGTGCGGCCTCCAGCACCTCCGTCTCGCCGAGCCAGGTCCGGTAGATGCGCTCGAACTGCGCCTCGCTCAACTCGCCGGCGGCCAGGCGCTCCTCCGCCGCCGCGAGGTCGTCGGCCGTGACCGTCCCGCGGGCCACGACGCGCTCGAAGAGGTCGGCCACGACGCGGACCACCTCGTCGCCGGTCACCTCGCGGTCGGCGGCGGCCGTCAGCACGGTCCCCTCGAACGTGTATGCCTCGCCGTCGGTCGCCATCTGTGGCACCGTCGCAGTGTACGTGACGCGCACCGGTTCGTCGTCGAGGTCCCAGACCGCGTACAGCGTGCCGCCGTGTGTCGCCACGCTCTCGGGTTCGGGGTCGACGGAGACCACCGACACCTCGTTGCCGTCGAAGTGTTCCCGGAGGCCGACCCTGCCGTCGGCCGACGTCAGCGCGACTTCGACGGTGAGGTCCTGCCCCGGCCGGACGTGCTCGTGGTCGACCGTGCGGGTGGCGACGCTTCCCGCGCCCTGACCGTTCGTCACGGCCGGCGCGTCACCGTTCGTCACCGTGACGCCGTCGGGGCCGTCCGCGTCGCCGTCGCTGCGAATCTGGTCGCGGGCCCAGTCCGGGCCGAAGTACCGCGTCCAGACCACCAGCAGACTCGGCAGGACGAACACGCTGCCGAGGAAGGCGTAGATGATGGTCAGCCCGGTGATGAGGCCGAACTGCTGGAGCGGCGGGAGGATGGCGAAGACGAGCACGCCGAAGCCACCGACCGTCGTCGCGGCGCTGCCCAGCAACGCCCCGCCGGTGCCGGTGACCGCGGTGTGCATCGCCTCCCAGACCGTCTCGCTGCGCTCAAGTTCCTGTGTGTACCGCTCGCTCAAGTGGATGCTGTAGGCCACCCCCAGCCCGATGGTCAGGCTGGTAATCATCCCCGTGACGACGTTGAAGGGGACGTCGAGCAGGTACATCGTGCCGACAATCCACGCGACGGCGAAGGCGACCGGGAGGAGCGTCACCGCACCCAGCGACGCGCTCCCGTCGCTGACCCTGTAGGTCGCCATCAGGAACAGGAAGACGGCGAGCAGCGAGATGATGAGACTCTGGATGACCGTCTCCAGGAGCTGGTCCTGGACGATTTTGTTCAGCACCGCGGTGCCGGTGGCGGTCGTCTCCAGCCCGTCGCCGGTGAGGTCGCCGGCCACGTCGCGCATCTGGTCGGTCACGTCGCCGCCGCTGGCTCCGCCGACGATGGAGACTGTCATCCGCAGCGACTCGTACCCGCCGTCGGTCCGGTAGATGTACTGGCCGGCCCGGTCCGGCGCGACGTCGAACAGACCGTCGTAGACAGCGGTGACGTTCTGGTCGGGGACGCCGTCGCCGTCGGTGTCAGCGGCGGTGAACGTGGCGTTGAACGTCTCGTTGGTCGCCGCCACGTCCCGCATGACCGACACGGGGGTCGTCAGCGCGGGCTCGCCGTTCGGCAGCGTCTGGGTGACGTTCTTCTCACCGGCGAGTTGCCGGGCCGCTGCTATCCGTTCTAACGTATTGGATTGTGTTACGTCTCCCTCTATCAGTAACTCCGCGTTGGAGTCCTCGCGGATGAACCGGTCGTTGACGAAGGACAGCGTCGACTTCGCGGTGTACTCGCTGGGCTTGAACGGCTCCGGCAGGTCCTTCATCCAGTCCGGCGGGTCGTCGGCGAGGAAGTCCTCCTGCTGGAACTCGGTGCTGACCTGGGTGCCGCCGTAGGCACCGACGACGCTGACGAGCACGACCAGCAGGATGACGATGTGGGGCGCACGACGGGCGACCGTCGCACCGACCGACAGCACGGAACTGAAGCGGCCGCCGCCGGTCCCGAACGCACGCTTCGTGCGGTCGAAGCCGTAGGATTCGAGCAGTTCGTCGAGTTCGACCTTCAGCGCCGGAATGAGGACGCCGAAGATGAACAGCGCGGCCAGGATACCGACCGAGGAGACGATGCCGAAGTCCCGAATCGGCGGGACCGGGCTCGTCAGGTTGGAGAGGAAGCCGATGACCGTCGTCGCCGTCACCCACAGCAGCGCGATGCCGACGCCCCCCAGCGCGATGCGCATGGAGTTGCGGGGGCCGCTGTCGACCTCATCGCCGCCGTCGGCGGCCATTTCAGATAGTTCCTGGCGCTCCTCGCGGTGGCGCATGAAGACGTGGATGGCGTAGTCGATGGAGAGCCCGATGAGCAGGACGGGCACGGCGACGAAAATCTGGTTGAAGGCGATGTCCGCCCAGCCCATGAACCCGAAGGTCCAGGTCAGGACGCCGGCGATGCCCAGCAGGCCGAGCACGATGTCCAGCGGGTCGCGGTAGGCGACGACGAGCGCGACCAGGACGAAAAGCAGCGCGAGCGGCCCGACGATGGTCAGGCTGTCCGACATGGAGGCGTCTATCTCCTCAGTGATGACGCCCGCGCCGAAGACCGTGTACCGGAGGTCGTCGGCCGCGTCGCCGAGGTCCTGCATCGCGAGCTGGGCGTCGATGTTCTCGTCGGTCGCCGTGCCGGGCGCGGCGGTGGCGACGTCGCTCGTCTGCGTGACGAACACCATCGTCGAGCCGGCGGTCGTCGCACCCGGCTCGTAGGTGTTGGGCATCAACCCGAGCGGACCGTTCGAGTCACCGTTCTCGCTCAGCAGTGCCGAGACCGCCTCCTCGACTTCGCTCTCGTTCATCGACTCCAGTTGCGCTATCTGCTCGCCGAGCGTCGGCGGTTCGGCGTCCTCCAGCGCCTCCCGGTCGGCCTGGAGCTGGTCGGCGCGCTCCCCGAGGCGTTCGCCGCGGTCGGCGAGTTCGTCGCCGCGCTCGGAGAGGGACTGGTACCGGTCGGCCAGGACGACCTGCGTCCCGAGTTCGTAGGCGGACTGGATGGCCGTCTGGTTGCCGCTCTGTGTGGCCGCGCGGAGTTGCTGGGCGGCGCGCTCGAAGACCTGGTAGTCGTCGTCGGTCAGCGTGACCGTCGCGTTCGCCGACGTCTCGTTGGCCTGGACCTGCTCGAAGGCGGTCCGCGGGTCGAGTTGCGGGTCCTGCTGGAGCGCAGCGAGCCCACCCCGTAGCTGGGCGGCCGTCTCGTTGAGCGCCTGCGAGCGCGCTTCGAGGGCGGCCCGCTCGGCTTCGAGTTCGGCGCGTGCCTCGCTCAGGTTGGCTGCCCGCTCCTGGAGGGCAGCGACCTCCTCCTGTGCGATGGCCGTCCGCGCGACGGCGTTGGCGACGCCGGATATCGCTCCGTCGTCGACCAGCGTCGCGTTTATCGTCTCGTTGTCGTACAGCCGCTGTTCGAACTCAAGCGTCGAGATGAGCGCGTCACGGGAGAGGACGTTGTCGCCCCTGACGATAATCTGGGCCGTCGTCGTGTTGTCCTCGCCGGTCGAGAAGTTCGCGTCGATGTAGTCGAGTTTCTTGGACTCGTCGGACTCCGTCTGGAACTGGTCCAGCGACGAGGAACTCTCGACCATCGGTGCGCCGGCACCGACCACGACGGTGAGCAGTAACATCACGACGATGGCGATACGCGAGTGTCTCGTCACCGCACTGGCGATGCGGTCGGCGAGACTCATGGGACCCTCCTGACAGCGAGGTTTGTTTGTAGGGGCATACTAACAATCTTGGCCACACTTACGGCGAGGCCCACTTAAACAACTCGGAACTGCGCCCTTCCGCTCGCTCGTGTCGGTAGCGACCCTCTACGGGGCTCGACCTACAACCCGAGTTCCCGCCCGAGGACGAGCCGCTGAATCTCGCTGGTCCCCTCCCCGATTTCCATCAGTTTGGCGTCGCGGTAGAACCGCTGGGGAGCGAAGTCGGTCGTGTAGCCGTAGCCGCCGAGGACCTGCACGGCGTCTTCCGCGACTTCCCGGGCTATCTCCGAGGCGTCAAGTTTCGCCAGCGAGGACAGTCGGCGCACGTCCTCGCCGTCGTCGTACATCGTCGCGGCCTTGTGGGTCAGCAGGCGGGCGCGCTCGATCTTCCGGTCCATCCCGACCACCATGTCACGGACGGCGTCGAACTTGCCGATGGGCTGGCCGAACTGCTCGCGCTCGGTGGCGTACTCGCGGGCCGCCTCGAACGCGCCCTGTGCCAGCCCGACCGACAGCGCCGCGATGGAGATGCGCCCGCCGTCCAGCGTCTTCTTCGTCTGCTCCCAGCCGTCGCCTTCCTCCCCCAGGAGTCGGTCGGCGGGCAGCCGGCAGTCGTCGAACTGGAGTTCGCAGGTGGGCGAGGCGTTCAGCCCCATCTTGTCCCAGACGTTCGTGACCGTCATGCCGTCGTCGGCCTCGGGGTCGACGATGAACGTCGAGATGCCGTCGTAGCCCGCACCGGGGTCGGTGACGGCCTTGACCAGCACCGACCCGGCGACGTTGGCGTTGGTGATGAACTGCTTGGTGCCGTTCAGGACCCACTCGTCGCCGTCGCGCTCGGCGGTCGTGTCCATGTCGCTGGCGTCGCTGCCGCTCCCCGGTTCGGTCAGCGCCCACGCGCCCAGGTACTCCCCCTCCGCGAGCGGGCGGAGCCACCGCTCTCTCTGCTCGTCTGTCCCAAACAACTCGATGGGTTTGGAAGCAAGCGAG
Source organism: Salinibaculum sp. SYNS191 (assembly GCF_037338445.1). Taxonomy (NCBI): domain Archaea; kingdom Methanobacteriati; phylum Methanobacteriota; class Halobacteria; order Halobacteriales; family Haloarculaceae; genus Salinibaculum; species Salinibaculum marinum. Next base: position 88,098 of record NZ_CP147838.1, on the reverse strand, counting down.
ACGTGTGCGGCGTAGGAGAGGCCGATGCTGCCGGAGACGCGGCCCAGTTCCTCCGTGACGAGCGCGTAGAGCAACTGGTCCCCGCCCAGGCCGCCCCACTCCTCGGCGATGGGGACGCCCATCACGTCGAGGTCGGCCAGTGCGTCGAAGACCTCCGCGGGGAAGCGGTGGTCGTCCTCGATGTCCTGCGCGATGGGGGCGATTTCGGCCTCGCAGAAGTCACGGACCGACTCCCGCATCATCCGGTGCTCCTCGGGGAGGGTGAAATCCATGCCCGTCTGTATGGAGTGCGCCCTCAAATACCACGGGGTGGGTTCTGGCCGAAAGGATATACTCCCCGGGGCCGACCCTAGCAGTGTGCCCATCCGTCGCTTCCTCCGCGGCGAGGTCCCCCGTGGACGTCTGGAAGACATTGCCGAGGACGTCAGCCGCAGGTACGGTCAGGAGATGCGGTCCGTCGAGTTGCTGGACGCCGACAACTGGCTGTCGACCCCCTGTGTCGTCAACGACCAGTGGTTCGTGAAGATAATCACCGCCCAGAACTCCTTCGTCCACGCGCTGCTGACGACGGGCCGGAACCTCGGGGTCTTCTCCAGCGGGTCTGAGGGCTTCTTCGAGCACTTCGGGACCCCACTGGGGATGGCCGAACACGAACTCGAAGCGACCCGACGGATGCGCGAGTTCGGCGTGAACGCGCCCGAACCGCTGGAGGCGTTCGACCACGACGGCTACGGCGTGCTCGTCTTCGAGTACCTCCCCGAGTTCCAGTCCCTCGACGACCTCGCTCCCGAGGAGGTCGAGGCGGTGCTTCCCGCCCTCTTCGACTCCCTCTCGCGCATGCACGACCACGGCCTCGTCCACGGTGACCTCCGCGGGGAGAACGTCCTCGTCGTCGACGGGGAACTCTACTTCATCGACGCGACGAAGGTCCGCGAGGGCGCAATCGACGACGCCCGCGCCTACGACATCGCCTGTGCGCTCGGGGCGCTGGAACCGCTCGTCGGTGCCCGCGCGGCCGTCGCGCCCGCGACGGACTTCTACGACGCGGACGTCCTGCTGGCCGCCGACAGCTACCTCGACTTCGTGAACATCCGCCCGGACCACGACTTCGACGCGGCGGCGCTCAAAGGCGAGATATCGAAAGTCGCCGAGTGACCGTCCCAGTCAGTACGAGATACCGCCGCCACCATCCGCTGTCCCGTCCTCGCACGGCAGCGACGCGTCGAGCGATGCGTCCCCGACCAGGACGACGCCGCACATCGACGCCTCGCCGTGAATCGTACAGAAGTACTCGTACGCGCCCGCGCTCTCGAACGTGTGTGTGACGGACTCGCCGGCCGGCACCGACATCGCGAACGACCACTCCGCCGCCCCGTCGTGGAACTGCGTCGCCGTCACGTCGTGGCCGAAACTGTCCTCGTTCGTCCACGTGACCGTCGTCCCCGGGGCGACCGAGGCCCGAACCGGCTGGAACGCCGTGTTCTGGAGGGCAATCTCGCTCGTGGTTTCGCCCTCACTGCCATCGCCACTGCCGCCATCCCCGTCTGTCCCGTCTCCCCCGCCGGAACACCCCGCGAGGCCGCCGGCGACCGCCAGCACCCCGGCCCGCATCAGCGCCCGCCTGTCGATAGTTGTGTCACTCATTACCACACGCTTGCGTATCCAGACCTATCGGTGTTACCCGCGTGTGTGCCCGCGTCTACTCCAGCAACTCCTTCGTCTTCCGGTGCCGGAACCGGAACATGGGTTCGAAGCCGACGAACCCGAGCGGCCCCAGCGCGCGGCCGACACCCCCCAGCGGGAGTTCGTACTCCACCTTGTCGCGGACGATGGTCGAACCGCCGTCGGCGTAGAACATGTGCGTGTGCGTCCACGACGGGAACGGACCCTCGGCCATGTCGTCGCGGAAGTACCCGGCACCATCCGAGCGGCCGCGGGCCACGATGTCGGACACCCAGGTCTGGCGGGGGCCGACGCCGAACGGGCGGACCGACGACTCGACGACCGACCCCGGCTCCAGCACCTCCGGGTCCGGTTCCCCGTCGGGGCCGCGGACCGACTCGATGCGGAGGTTCATGAACTCGGGGGTCAGCGCGACCAGTCCGTCCTCTGTCGAGTGAAAGTCCCAGACCCTATCGAAGGGAGCCTCGACGCGTACCGACCGCTCGTAGGTTTGCATGTCGGGTCGTTGGGGCGTCACGAGGAAAACTCCACCGGGGTCGGTCGGCACGGCGACTGCCGCGCCCGTCGCTCAGGGCCAGATGCCGGCTTCCTCGGCGGACTGCAGTACCCGACGGATGGCGACGACGTACATCGCCGTCCGGTAGTTCGGCACGTCGTTGTTCTCGAAGGCCTTGACCAGTTCGTCGAAGGCTTCGGTGATGACCCGTTCGAGTTCGTCGTTGACGCGCTGTTCGGTCCAGGAGAACCGCTGGCGGTTCTGGACCCACTCAAAGTACGAGACGGTGACCCCGCCCGCGTTCGCGAGGATGTCGGGGAAGACGGCCACGTCGCGCTCGACCAGCACGTCGTCCGCGTCGGGGGTCAACGGTCCGTTCGCGGCCTCGACGATGACGTCGGCGCTCACGTCGGCTGCCAGGTCGCCGTCGATGGCGTTCTCCAGGGCCGCCGGAATCAGCAGGTCGACGTCCATCGTCAGGAGGTCCTCGTTGGTCAACTCCTCGGTCGCGCCCTCGAAGCCCGAGACGGTCCCGGTGTCTATCTTGAAGTCCTTCGCTTCCCGGGCGTCCAGCCCGTCGGGGTTGTAGATGGCACCCGAGGAATCAGAGACGGCGACGATGTTCGCGCCGAGGTCCTCGGTGAGTTTGGCGGCGACGGAACCGGCGTTCCCGTACCCCTGCACCGCGACGGTGGCGTCCTCGATGTCCTTGCCGAGATGGTCGAAGGCCTCGCGGGCGACGAGCATCACCGAGCGGCCCGTCGCCTCGACCCGGCCCGCGCTCCCGCCGCTCTCGATGGCCTTGCCGGTGATGACGCCGGGTTCGGTCGTGTTCTCCAGCGTCTCGTAGGTGTCCTTTATCCAGTTCATCTCGCGCTGCCCGGTGTTGACGTCGGGCGCGGGGATGTCCCGGTCGGCGCCGATGATGGGACGGAGTTCCTTCGCGAACGAGCGCGTCACACGTTCGAGTTCGGCGGCGGAGTACTCGCGGGGATTGATGCGGATGCCGCCCTTGCCCCCGCCGTAGGGGATGCCGACGGCGGCGCACTTGTAGACCATCCAGCCGGAGAGTGCCTTCACTTCGGCCCTGTCGACGGCGGGATGGTAGCGGATGCCGCCCTTGTACGGTCCCCGGTCGCCGTTGAACTGCGACCGGTACGCCTTGAACACCTCGATGGACCCGTCGTCCATCTCAACGGTGAGGTTCGTCTCCAGCACCCGCTCGGGATGTTTGAGTCGTTCGAGCACGCCCGACTCGGCGTCGAGGAACGCCGCTGCGTCGTCGATCTGCTCCTGGAGGCTCTCGAACGGATTCACCTCGTCTGTCATAAGCTAGTGCAGAATCACCGTACGCAAAAGGATACCGACACCAGATTCCGACGACGGCAGTTTCTCCGCCCCGTCCCACAGGTTCAGCGGCGTCCTGCGGCGCTCGCGCGCTCGACAATCCGCTCTGCCTGGGCGAGCAGCGGCGCGTCTATCATCTCTCCTTCGACGGCAAAAACGCCCTTGCCGTCCGCCGCGGCCTCCTCTCTGGCGGCCAGGACGCGCTCCGCCCACTCGATGCGCTCCGGCGGGGGTGTGAACGCGTCGTTGACCACCCCGACCTGACGGGGGTGTATCGTCATCTTCCCGTCGTAGCCCATCTCGATGCCTCGCTCCGTGTCCCTGCGCAGTCCCTCCTCGTCCTCGAAGTCCGTCCAAAGCGTGTCGATTGCGTCGACGCCCGCGGCGCTGGCCGCGGTGACGACCCGCTGGCGGGCGTAGAGCACTTCCGTCCCCTCGTCGGTCCGGGTCGCCCCGAGGTCGGCCGCCAGGTCCTCAGCACCGAACAGCAGCGCGTCCGTCGGGTCCGCGTCGGCTATCCGGGCGGCGTTCAAAACCCCGCGGGCAGACTCGACCAGCGCGAGCACCGGCACGTCGAACCCGTGGTCGGCCAGGCGCTCGGCCAGCGCCTCCACGTCATCCGCGTCGGCCGCCTTCGGGAGCATCACGCTGTCGAAGTGCTCGACGGCATCCTCCAGCGCGGCGAGGTCGGCTTCCGCCCCGTCGCCGGCGTTGACCCGGACGCACACCTCGCAGTCGGGGTCGATTTCCGGCAGCGTCGCGGCGACGGTCTCGCGCGCCCCTGCCTTCGCGGTCGGTGCGACGGCGTCCTCCAGGTCGATTGCGACGACGTCTGCACCTGCCTCGGGTGCCTTCCGAATCAGGTCCGGCTGGTCGCCCGGCGAGAAGAGTACGCTTCTGCGTGCCATACCTCCACTCCCGGAGCCGTGCGTAAATAGGCCCCGCCGGCACGCTTTTTCCGGTGCCGCGCGACGGCTCTCCCATGTCAGGGCTGTACTTCGAGGAGTTCGAGGTCGGCGAGACCATCGAACACGAGAAGCGACGGACGGTCTCGGAGGCGGACAACCAGCGCTTTTGCGACATGACGATGAACCAGCAGCCGTTGCACCTGGACGAGAGCTTCGCTGCCACCTCCCAGTTCGGCGAGCGCATCGTCAACGGCCTCCTCACGATGTCGCTCGCGGTGGGGCTGTCGATTCCCGACACCACCGACGGCACCATCGTCGCGAACCTCTCCTACGACGGCGTCGAGCATCCAGAGCCCGTGTTCCACGGCGACACCATCCGCGCGCAGTCGACGGTGACGGACAAACGGGAGACGTCCGACGGCGAGCGCGGCGTCGTCACGATGCACGTCGAGGCGTTCAGGGTCGACCCGGACGGCGGAGAGACGCTGGTCTGCGAGTTCGAGCGGACGGTCCTCTCCCTGAAGGCCGAGTAGTCACCACACCGGGGCTGGGCCGAGTAGTCGCCACGCCGGGGCTGTTTTCTGCCGCGCGTCCCTACCCGGGGGCGATGGACTCCACTCGTCGCGTGACAGACCTGGCCGAACGGGCCGCGGCGCGGTCGCCGTCGCCTGCCGTCCTCGCCCGCCTCGGCCTCGGTTCGATGGTACTGCTGGCCGGCGTTCACAAACTGGCCGCACCGGGCGCGTGGACGGTCTACGTGACCGACTGGCTCGCGCCGTGGCTGGTCGTCTCGCCGGTCGCGTTCATGCTGATAAACGGCGTGCTGGAGGTGGGGTTCGGGCTGGCGATTCTCGCCGACCGCTGGACGGCGTTCGGGGCGGGCGTCGCCGCGGTCTCGCTGACCGCGACGGTGGGGTATCTCGGCGTGGTCGCGTTGCTGGAGGGCGGGCTGTTCCTGGACGTGCTGGTCCGTGACGTGGGTCTCGCAGCGCTGGCGTGGGCGGTCGTCGTGGACGCGCTCCGGTGAGCTACGCGAGGGTGTAGGCGATGAGGAGGCAGTTGATGCAGACTGCCACCAGTGTGGGGACTGCGAGGCCGAGCGGGACGAGCGCACCGTAGCGGTCGTCCAGCTGGAGCCGACAGCAGCCCCCGAGGCCGAGTGCCACCCCCTTGAGACCGTACAGGCCGAGCACACCGAAGCCACCGAGGGCGTGGCGGGCGATGGGGTTGACCTCCACGAGGCCCAGTTGCCGGCCGTGTACGGTCAGCGTGACGTCGACAAGCATCGCGGCGGCGACGAGTATCCAGAGGTCACGCTCGACGCCTGCGGCCGATTCGAGGAGTCGGCCGAGGCGGGATTCTGGTGTGTCGGTCGGGTGTGAGTCCGACCAGCGGATGGCATCTCTGAGTGGCATGGACTGGGAGCAGCGGGCAGCGGTTCCGGCGCGCTAGTGTCGGGGCTGGAACGCGCCGGCATCCGGTCTATCTCGAGGAACTCATATTGTTACGAGCTAGCTACGGGCCGCTACGGGCCGTAATCTCGAACTACCTGGCTGTATGTCAATAACTAATAGCCCGTTACGGTGCGCCCACCCCAGCCGTTCAGGCCAGTAGTCACCACAAAACAGTACCCTCTGACTACCCGACGGCCCGGAGCAGTCGGGACCGCTGGCCTACAGGACCGTGCCGTGTTTCTTGCTGGGACGGTCCTTCTCGACGTCCTCGTAGAAGGCAAAGCGCGCCGCAAGTTCCTCCCGGAGGTCGCTAGGTGGGACGATTTCGTCGATGACGACCTCGCTGGCCATCCGCCGGACGTCGATGTCCTCGCGGTACTCCTCGCGCAGTTCCTGCTCGCGCTGTCTGCGTTCCTCCTCGTCCTCTATCTCGTCGAGTTTCCGCGCGTAGACGGCGTTGATGGCCGCTTCGGGCCCCATGATTGCTATCTCGCCGCTCGGGAGTCCGATGGTCGATTCGGGGTCGTACGCGGGCCCGGACATGGCGTAGATGCCCGCGCCGTAGGCCTTCCGGACGACGACGCACTGTTTGGGCACGGTCGCCTCGGAGGTCGCGTATATCATCTTCTTGCCCTGTTCGAGGATGCCCTCCTTCTCGACGCTGGAGCCGGCCATGAAGCCCGGCGTGTCCGCCAGATACAGCAGTGGGATGTTGTACGCGTCACACTTCCAGACGAACTGGGCTGCCTTCTCGGCGGAGTCGGGGAAGATGGCGCCTGCGCGCTGGCTGGGTTGATTGGCGACGACGCCAACGGGCCGGCCGTCGATGCGAGCGAAGCCGGTCAGTATCTCCCTGCCGTACTCCGGCTGGAGTTCGAACCAGGAGTCGGCGTCGACGACGCGCTCGATGACGTCGGTCATGTCGTAGCCCCGGTTCGGTTCCTGCGGGACGACGGCGTCGATGCCCTCGGGCGAGCGCGCCGGCGGTCGGCCCTCCGTCTGTGGCGGTCGCTCGTCGCTGTTGTCGGGCAGGTAGGTGATGAGCTGTGCGACGAGGGCGCGGGCGTGTTCCTCGTCGTCCGCGACGAGGTCCGCGCTGCCGGAGTACTGGGCGTGGACGTCCGGCCCGCCGAGGTCGTCCATTGAGATCTCCTCGCCGGTGACCATCTCGACCATGCGTGGGCTGGCGATTGCCATCGCGCTCATCCCGCGGACCATGACGGTGAAGTCGGCGAAGACGGGGGTGTAGGCCGCGCCGGCGATACAGGGCCCGTAGAGGACGCAAATCTGCGGGACCCGGCCGGACAGCAGCGAGTGGTTGTAGTAGTACTTGCCGATGCCCTCCCGGTTGGCGAAGAAACCGGTCTGTTGGTCGATGCGCCCGCCCGAGGAGTCCATCAGGTAGAGGACGGGCTTTCCGGTCTTCATCGCACGCTGTTGCATCCGGAGGAACTTCTCGACGCCGGCGGAAGCCATGCTGCCGCGCTTGACCGTGTAGTCGTTGGCCATGAAGTGGACGTTCCGCCCCTCGAACTCCGCCCCGCCGGTGATGAGTCCGTCGGCGGGCAGTCGGTCGTCGGCGTCGAACTCGGCGAACTTGCCGTCCTCGAAGAGGAAGCCGTCCTCGCCGAACCAGCGGTCGATGCGGTCCCGGACGAACAGTTTCCCCTGCTCGGGCAACTGCTCTCTGTACTTCTCCTTGCCGCCCGTCTCGATGTCGGCGATTTGCTCCCTGAGTCGCCTCTCGCGGTCGGTCGGTCCCAGTTCCTCGTCTGCGGATGCTGTCCCGCCTCCGGACTGCTCCGGTGTCTCGGTGGTGGGCGGGGACTGCGTGACCAGGGGGCTCGTCGCGTCGCCGACGTACACCTCGACGGTGTCCTCGACGTGTTCGGCGACGGCGGCGGCGATTGCGCTCGCTTCCTCCCGGCTCGCCCCCGCCGCGATGCGGAGTTTCATGGCTCCCACATCGCACACGGGGAACTAAACCGTTGACCCCGATAGCCCGACGTTTCGGTCCCGCATTTATAACTGGGGGCTTCGTAGGCGGAACTGATGAGACGCGGGCAGGGGACAGGAGCAGCGTCGCCGCGAGCTGGCAACCGGTCGATGACGTCCGCCGAGCGGAGCGCCCTCGTCGCGCTTCTCGTCGGATTCGGACTGCTTCTCGCGTGCGTCGGTGTCGCGGGACCTGCTGGCGCAGTCGCCGCGGACGGACAGTTCGCCCACGGCGACTCGTCGGACGACCAGCCACCGACGATAGCCAGCGCCGAGCGCGTGAACGACACCGCAATCCTGCTGACGATTGCCGACAACCACGACGTGGCCGAGTCGACCATCTCGGTCGGCCAGTTCGCCACGGAGACGGGAACCATCACGAACGTCACGGCGACGGAGAACGGCACGAACGCGACAGTCGTGCTCACGCTGGCGGAACCAGTCGACGAGGACAACCTGACGCTCGGCGCTATCGGCAACACCGCCATCAGCGACACCGCAGGGAACGCTCTCGGCGCTGGCGACGGCCGACGGACCGTCGTCGTCAGGGGGATGGACGGCGTGAAGCCGCGCGTCCTCTCGTTTTCGGTCACCGACGCGACGGGCAGTCCCGCGCGCCTGTCTATCGAGGCCAGCGAACCGCTGGCAACGTTCAACGTCTCCGTCCGCGGCGCGGTCACGGACGCCCTCGACGAGAGCGACTTCTCGCGTGACGAGTCCGGGTTGACCTACACGACGACGTACACGCCGGCAACCGACGGCACCGTCAGGTTCGCGCTCTACCGGTACACGGACAGGGCGGGCAACACGCGGACCCTGAGCATCAAGCGACGCATCGCTGTCGACCTGACGCCGCCCGAGGCGCGTGCCGGACTCGACCTGAGCGCGTCCGGGAACCTGTCGCTGGTCTTCGAGGGCGGGCAGTCGACCGACGCCAGCGGTGTCGCCAACTACACGTGGGACTTCGGCGACGGCGCGACGGCGACCGGCGAGCGCGTCACCCACGTCTTCGACCCCGGCGAGTACACGGTGACGATGGAGGCCGTCGACCCCTACGGCAACGCCGCGACGGACACCATCCCGCTGAACCTCTCGACCGGGGCCGGCAACGCAACCGACGTCGACGAGGCGGTGCGCGACCGACGCCGGGACACGGCAGTAACCGTCCAGCGCGCGACCGACGCTGCCGGTACCGACGCCGTCGTCACGGTCGACCGGGCGCGGGCGGGCGTCCCGGTCGAAATCGCGGGCGGGAACGAGTCGGCACTGGCGAGCGTCGGGAACGTCACCCTCGACGGCCTGAACGTGACGCTGGCGACCAATCGCTCGCTGGACCTCGGCGTGTCGCTGGCCGGCCCGGCCGCCGTCTCCGACGCGGCCGCCGCGACCAGCGTGGACCCGCTCGCCGGCATCACCGTGGTCCACGCCGTCCCGGACAGGGAGGTCACCGCCGCGACGTTCTCGTTCGGCGTGAACCGGTCACACCTCGACGCGCTCGGAGTTACCCCGGCGAACGTCTCACTCTATCGGCTCCACGACGGGACCTGGAACGAGGTACCCACGAGGGTAGAAAACGCCACCGACGGGCCGAACGCATCGAACGGAACAGTGCTGCTCGCCGCCGAATCACCCGGGTTCTCCCGGTTCGCGCTGGGTGCGACCGAGGGAGAGGGCGAGTCCGGGACGGGCGGGTCACCGTCGCTGCGCGTCGTCGACGCAGAACTTGACCGGTCGTCGGTCAGGGTCGGGGACGGGGTGACCGTGACGGTAACACTCGGGAACGACGGCACCGCGGCGGGCGACTACACCGCCGGGCTTGCGCTGAACGGGACAGTCGTGGCGACGGCGACTTCGCCCTCGATTGCGCCGAACGAAACCGGGACGGTCCGGCTACAGCACACTGTCGAGACGGCAGGCGGCCTGGCCGTGGCGGTCAACGGGACGGCAGCCGGCACGCTGACAGTCGAACCGACGACGGACGACGGGGGGAGCGCTGCCGCCGGAGACCGGGCGGGCGAGGTCGACGGCCCGCAGTTCGTCGTCACGAACGTCTCACTCAACCGGACGGAGACCGCGCCGGGTGGGGCCGTACTCGTGAACGCGACGGTCCGCAACCGGGATCCGAACCCGGGGGTCTACACGGCCGGCCTGGCGGTCAACGGCGGTCTCGTCGCGACCGAACAATCCTCGCCGATTCCGGGCAACGCGTCGCGGACCGTCAGCGTCCCCTACCGCTTCAACGACACCGGCGAGTTCTCGCTGTCGGTCAACGCGACGACGGGCGGGACTGTCACCGTCAGTTCCGACGGCGGTGGCCTCCTCGCTCCGGTCTTCGGCGTGCTCGCCGCGTTACCGATTCCGACGGGGATACTCCAGCCGCTGGTGACGTTCGTCCTCGCGCCGCTTTTCGTCATCTGGGCGATTCTGAAGGCGCTGGCAATCTACCTCGGCTACTAGCAGTCCAGCGGGTCAGGAGAGCGCCGCTTCCAGCCGCTCGACGAGCGCTTCGGTGCCGACGAACAGCGGGGTCCGCTGGTGGAGTTCGTCCGGGTCGCAGTCGAGCAGTGACTGCTCCCCGTTCGAGGACGCGCCGCCGGCCGTCTCGATGATGTGAGCGATCGGGTGGCCCTCGAACTGGAGTCGGAGCTTGCCCTCCGGCGTGTCCGCGAGCATCGGGTAGCCGAAGATGCCGCCGTAGGTGACGACCTGGTTCACGTCGGCGACCATCGCGCCGCCGTAGCGGAGCTTGAGCCGGTCCGCCTCGACGTTGTCGACGTAGGCCCGGAAGTCGTCGGTCCAGTCGGGAATCCGGCCGCCGAAGCCGTACACGACGGGGTCCTCGGGCAACGTGACGTCCTCGTTCAGCACCTCACGGTCACCGTCGCGGAGGAGGTACTCCGTGACCGTCCCGTTGCTTGCTTCGAGCATCGTCGTGATGGGGCCGTAGAGGACGTAGCCCGACGCGACCAGCGCGTCCCCTGGCGCGGGCAGGTCGGCGTCGAAGATGCCGACGATGGTTCCCATCCCGTTGTTCGATTTCAGGTTCGAGGACCCGTCCAGCGGGTCGCAGGCGACGTGGTAGGTGCCGCCGTCGTCGGCTTCGATGACCGCCTCGCGTTCCTCGCTCGCGTAGGACCCGACCTCGTCGATTGCCAGCAGGCGCTCCTCCAGCAGTCCGTCGGCGTAGACTTCCGCCGCGAGCTGGCGGTCGCCGCTCGGATTCTCTTCCTCCTCGTACGCGCGACGTTCGGCGAGGGCACCGCGGACGTCGCCGGCAGTCTCTGCGACCGTCTCGAAGATAGTATCGACAGTAGACATCAGTGGTCTGCCCGGTTACTCCTCGGCGGCGGCGAGGGCAGTGTCGACCGAACTCTCCTCGTAGATTACTTTCTCCAGCGCGTCCAGAATACGGCGGGGGTTCTCCCGCTGGAAGACGTTGCGACCCACGGCCAGTCCGGCACCGCCCGCGTCGATGACGGCCTTCACGCTCTCCAGGAACTCGCGGTCACTGGTCTTCGAACCGCCGGACATGACGACCTTCGTCGGGCCAGCCATCTGGACGGCCGTCTCCATGGCCTCCTGGCTGCCGGGGTACTTGACCTTCGCCACGTCCGCACCGAGTTCGAGCGCCTGGCGGGCCGCGTAGGCGATGGTGCCCGGCTTCGTGTCGTTCTTGAGCCCCTGTCCGCGGGGGTACGACCACATGACGACCGGGAGGTCGTGCTCGCGGGCCTTCTCGTGGGCGTCGCGGAACTCCTCGGCCATCTCGATTTCGTTGTTCGAACCGCCGTAGAGGGTGAAGCCGACGGCGTCGGCACCGACCTCGGCGGCGTAGTCGACCGACCAGTTCACCGCGGAGTCGGGTTCGCCCATCCAGAGGTTCGAGGTCCCGTTGAGCTTCGCCAGCAGGTTCACCTCGTCCTCGTAGGAGGGGTAGTACGCCTCGGCGATTCCCTTCTGGACGGCCAGCGTCGTCACTGCGGGGTGGCGGGCGACGTCGAACACCCGCTCCGGGTCCGCGCTCTCGGGCACCGCCTCGAAGTCCACGGGGCCGTGTTCCAGCCCGTGGTCGTAGGCGAGGATGAGCACCTTGCCGTCCCGCGCCAGTGGCGTGTCGTCGAATGGTCGCATCTGTGGTTGGACGTGCGGCAGGTGCCAGTAAAGTTCTTTTGAACCCCGTCACCAGCCTCTCTACTCGCCGATTCCTGTGGTGTGTGAACGAACAGCACCCTTACGTGCAAACGGAGCGAACTATCCAGTATGCGGACTCTCTCTGACATCAGAACCGTGGGTATCGTCGGTGCGGGACAGATGGGGAGTGGCATCGCGCAGGTTGCGGCGACGCGCGAGTACGACGTCGTCGTGCGAGACGTCGACCAGCAACACATCGACAGTGCCATGGACACCATCGAGCGGAACCTCCAGCGGGCCGTCTCGCGAGACCGCATCACCGAGTCCGAAGCCGACACCGCACTCGGCCGCGTCTCGGCCACCGTCGACATGGCCGACCTCGCCAGTGCGGACGTCGTCGTCGAGACCGTCGTCGAGGACATGGCCGTCAAACAGGAGGTCTTCGCCGAACTCGACGACCTCACCGACGAGGACGTGGTCCTCGCCACGAACACGAGTACTCTCTCGATTACGAGTATCGGCGCGGCGACGGAGCGCCCCGACCGGGTCGTCGGCATCCACTTCATGAACCCCGTCCCGCTGATGGACGGCGTCGAGGTCGTCGCCGGTGAGCGCACGAGCGAAGATACTGTTGCCTTCGCCCACGAGTTCGCCGAATCACTCGACAAGACGACCTGGGAGTCCGACGACAAGCCGGGCTTCGTCGTCAACCGGGTGCTCATACCGTGGATAAACGAGGCGATTCGGGCGTTCGACGAGGGTGTCGCCTCCCGAAACGACATCGACAACGGGCTGAAACTGGGGACGAACGTCCCGATGGGACCGCTGGAACTGGCCGACTTCGTCGGGCTCGACGTGGTACTGGATGCCAGCGAGACGCTGCACGCAGAACTCGGCGACCGCTACAAGCCGGCCTACCTGCTCAAACGCAAGGTGGAGGCGGGCGACCTCGGCCGCAAGACCGGGGCCGGCTTCTACGAGTACGACTGACTCGTCTCCGGCAGTTCTGTCACCCCCACCCGGTGTCCCGGCCGATGTGGACGACGAAGACGGGGACGTCGGCGTTCTCGACCACCCGCTGGGTGACCGACCCGACGGTCGCGATGCGCTCGTGGTCGCTGCGTCCGTGTGTCCCCATGACGATGACGTCGATGGCGTTCTCGGCGGCGTACTCGACGATGCGCTGTGAGGGGACGCCCTGGCGGACGGCCCGCTCGACGGCGATACCCGCCTCCTCGGCGCGCTCGGCGACTCGCGCCACGGCGCGCTCGCAGGTCTCCTCCAGTGTCATCTGCGTCTCGTACTTGCTGTCGCCCTTCAGCGACTCGAACTGCCGCTCGTCGACCACTGCGAGCGCGTGGATGTCGGCCCCGTACCTGCTGGCCATCTCCACGGCGTGGTCCAGTGTCTTGGCTGTCCCGTCGCTGCCGTCGGTCGGCACCAGAATCGTGTCGTACATTGCCACTCACTGCGACAGCGATTCACTTCAAACGGTGGGTCACGGCTCCGGTTCCGGCAGAACCCTCCCCTTTCAGCTGGAGATTCCACGGACGGCCGCCCGCTCGCCCGTCCAGCACCCGAGAGTCGAAGCGACCCTACGTTCGTCTACGTACCGCTCCCCGTCACTCGGGAAACAATCGAAGCCAACACTAATGCAGGGTGGGCCGGTACCGGGTGGCATGGACTTCAGTCCGACACCCGAACAGCGGCAGATTCAGGAGATGGTCGAGGAGTTCGTCGACGAGGAGGTGGTCCCCCGGGCGAGCGACATCGACGCGACCGACGAGTTCCCGTGGGACCTCGTCGAGGAGATGGCCGACCTCGGCCTGATGGGGATGCCGATTTCCGAGGAGTACGGCGGTGCCGGTCTCGACTACCACTCGTACGCGATGGCGCTCGAAGAGATTTCCCGCGGCAGCGGCGGCCTCGGAACCATCGTCGCCGCACACATCTCGCTCGCCTGCAACATGATCTACGAGTTCGGCAACGAGACCCAGAAAGAGGAGTACCTGACGCCGCTGGCCGAAGGGACCGAGGTCGGTGCGTTCGCGCTCTCCGAAGCCGGAGCCGGCAGCGACGTCCCGGCGATGGATACGGTCGCCGAACGCGACGGCGACGGCTACGTCGTCAACGGCGGCAAACTCTGGATTTCCAACGGGAGCGTCGCCGACACGGTCACGCTGTTCGCAAAGACTGACCCCGAGGCCGGCAACAAGGGCATCTCATCCTTCATCGTCCGGCCCGAGGAGGACGACGGCTTCATCGTGGAGGGGACTGAGCACAAACTCGGCGACAAGGGCTGTCCCACCGCGGAACTGCGCTTCGACGACATGTACCTCCCGGAGGACCGCCGCATCGGCGAGGAGGGTCGCGGCTTCGTCCACGCCCTGAAGACGCTCAACGGTGGCCGCATCACCATCGCCGCGCGCTCGGTCGGCATCGCCCAGGCCGCGCTCGACGAGGCGGTGTCCTACGCCAACGACCGCGAGCAGTTCGGCCAGCGCATCGGCGACTTCCAGGCCATCCAGCACAAACTGGCAGACATGGACACCAAGACGGCCGCCGCGCGGATGCTGATGCACCGCGCCGCGGACAAGAAGATCCGCGGCGAGCGCTTCATCAAGGAGGCCGCACAGGCGAAACTCTACGCGTCGGAGGTCTCCCGCGAGGTCGCCAACGAAGGCATCCAGATTCACGGCGGCTACGGCTACACCAAGGACTTCCCGGCAGAGCGCTTCTACCGCGACGCGAAACTCAACGAGATATACGAGGGCACCAGCGAGGTGCTGCGCAACACCATCGCCGCCGAACTACTCGACTGACGCGCTCTCCGTTTCTAGCTGATCGCGCAACCACTCGTAGTGTTCGCGCAGGCGGCGTTCGCCCGCGTCCGTGAGCGCGTAGACGTCGTGGATGCCCTCCGTTCTGGTCTCGACGAATCCAGCGTCTTCCATCGCCTCCAGCGCCCCGTAGAACGACTTCGGGTCGATTCGCTCGTCGTAGTGCGATTCCAGCCGGGATTTCAGCGCCTGGGCCTGCATCGGGTCGCCGGAAAGCAGCGCGCAGACGTCCCGGCGTCGGCCGCTCTGGAGGAACTTCGTCATTGTCGACAACGAGAGCGAGCAACGCTTTTTCGTTGCGGTTCGCGTCCGGCACCGGAGGGTTCAACAGGTCGCGGTCCAACCAGCACACGATGACTGACGGCGAGACGGCCACGGAGACCGAGACGACCGAAAACGGCATCACCGCGACCTACACCGAGACGGAGACCGAGCGCCTGCTCGCCTTCGAGGCCGACGGCCGGACGGCCGCCATCGCGCAGAACGTCGAGGGCTACGCCATGCTGAAGGTCCGCCCCTCGCCCGACGGCGACGAACTGGAACGGTACTACGGCTTCGACATGGCGCTCGACCACGCCGCGGAACTGCTGGGCGTGTCGAAACACGACCTGCCGATTCCCGCGGCCGCCGAAGATCTAGGTATGTGAGCGACCGCGCTACGGGAAGAGGAGGAACGGAATCACGAACAGGAGGACGAACAGCACCGCCAGGATGATGCCGTAGCCAAGCGCCGTCGCGATTGCCGTCACCCACGCAGGGTGGTCGAACCGTTCGATGGGGATGTTCATGCACACCGTTCGGAGCCGACCGTCAAGTAGGTACGGGCCTTTTCCCTCTGGCGACCCTTGCTCGACTGTGAGCGAACAGAAATTCGTCTACACGACGCACAAGACGGAAGCACACGGTCGGAAGCTCGACTCCATCGAGTCGGTCATCAACGACCACGCCAGGGAGGGCTGGCGGTTCGTGGAGACGCTGGAACGCGACGGCACGACCATCGGGCTGGTTTTCGAGCAGGAACGCTAACGTCGGTCGAGTGCCCGCGGACTGGAGTCTTCCGTTCCGGGAGACGCTTCTACAGGCCGTGACGCGACCGAAAAACACGCGGTAAAGAGGGGTCTACGCGAAGGTCCGCGAGACGTCGTCGTCCTCGTCTTCCTGCTGTATCTTCTCGTAGGCGTTGACGAAGTCCTCCATGCGGACCTCGGTGCGGTCCTCGCGGATGGCGAACATGCCGGCCTCCGTGCAGACGGCCTTCACGTCGGCACCGGAAGCATGCTCGGCCATGTCGGCCAGTTTCGCGAAGTCCACGTCGTCGGCGACGTTCATCGAGCGCGTGTGGATCTTGAATATCTGCTCGCGACCCGTCTCGTCGGGCTTGGGCACCTCGATGAGGCGGTCGAAACGACCGGGCCGGAGGATGGCGCGGTCGAGCATGTCGAAGCGGTTGGTGGCCGCGATGATGCGGATCTCGCCGCGGTCCTCGAAGCCGTCCATCTCCGAGAGCAGTTGCATCATCGTCCGCTGGACCTCGGCGTCGCCCGAGGTCTTCGACTCCGTCCGCTTGGCCGCGATGGCGTCGATTTCGTCGATGAAGATGACGGCGGGCTCGTGCTGGCGGGCGAGTTCGAACAGGTCACGGACGAGTTTCGCGCCCTCGCCGATGAACTTGTGGACGAGTTCGGAGCCGGCCATCTTGATGAAGGTGGCGTCGGTCTGGTTGGCGACCGCTTTCGCCAGCATCGTCTTCCCGGTGCCGGGCGGGCCGTGCAGCAGGACGCCGGCCGGCGGGTCGATGCCCACGTCCTCGAACATGCCGGGGTTCTTCAGCGGCATCTCGACGGTCTCGCGGACCTCCTCAATCTGGTCCTGGATGCCGCCGATGTCGCCATAGGTGACCTCCGGACTCTGGTCGACCTGCATGACGCGAGCGCGGACGTCCGTCTCGTCGTCCAGCGACTTCACGATGGACAGCGAGTTGTTCACCGCGACCCGGGAGTCGGGTTCGAGGTCCTCGCGCATCTCGTCTGTGACCTCGGTCAGGGCCTCCTGGTTGTTGCCGTGCTGTTTGATGATGACGCCCTCGTCGGTCAGTTCCTGGACCGTCGCCACGAACAGCGGGGACTGCTTGAGCTTCTTGTTCTCGTGGGTCAGCCGCTCCAGTTTCTGCTGGTACTTGTTGTTCTCGGCGTTTGCGTCGAGGAGCTTGTCCCGCATCTCCTCGTTCTGTGCTTCGAGGACCTCCAGCCGCTCCTGGAGCGCCTCTATCTTCTCCTGCTGGGACGCGCCTTCGTCGTAAGGCAGCTCGACGTCGTCCACAGTGTCACTCATTACACCTCCGCTAGCGCCTGCGGTAGTAAGAGGTTTCGGGTCATTTCCACGAACTGGCATGGGCCGTGTCACCCAACGTCACCGCCGCAGCAGAGCCAGACGCACCGCTTCGGCGAGAATAAGGACCAGCACGCTCGCTGCCGAGGCCACGATGAGGAACCCGTCGAACGGCGTCACCCAGAGGGGAAGCGCGTACAGCAGGCCGTGCAGGACCAGGGGTGGCACGAGGTCCACGAGCGCGGCCGCCGGCGCCGCCCAGCCGACCGCGAGGCCGCCCGACTCCAGCCCCAGCGCCGTCGCGCTCTGGCCGCCGGTGCTCTCGTCGCCCGTTTCGAGAATTTCCACGTCGTACCCGCCCGGCGGGAAGTCCCGCGACCAGGTGACCGAGCCGTTCCGCCCGACCGTGAGGATTCTCGACCCGTGGGAGTCGGCGACGAGCGTCCGCCCGTCCGGAAGCCGGTCGGCGTCGCGGGGCCAGGCGACCCTGGAGTCGGCCCACTCCCAGGTCTGGGACCACGAACCGTTCTCGCGCTGGTACTCGACGATGCGGCTGTTCTCGCTGTCGGCCACCACGACCGCGGGACCGCCCCGCGACGCGGGGATGTAGTCCGGGTTGTGCTGCTCGCGGAGCCGGCTGTAGTTCCCGTCGCTCCCGAGCGTCCAGTTCTCCTGCAGTCCCTCGCCGGGGTCGACGAAGACGACCTGGTCCTGATTGCGGACGTCGACCATCACCCGGCCGTCCGGGAGGTACTCGACGTCGTTGAGGTGGGTCCAGTCGCCGGGGTAACTGCCGCCGCTCTCCGGCGCGAAGTCCTCCGCGACCCGCCACTCCCAGATTACCTCGTCGGTCGTCGTGTTGACCATGTAGACCCGGTCGGGGTAGTTGATGTCTGCCACGAGGAGGACCGACTCGTTGACTCGGTCGACGTCGTGGTCGTCGGAGGACCCGTTCTCCGCGTCGACGACGGTGTGCAGCCGCGTCACCTCGCCCGTGCTCAGGTTCGCGCGCTCGACGACGTCGACGGAGCACCAGTTGGCCTCGCAGGCAGAGGTGGAGTGGTAGGTCGCGACGTACTCCACCGTCAGTTCGCCCGTGGGCGCGGGGTCGACGTCGTGGTACAGGTCGAGGCTGTCGTTCTGGTAGAGGACGGAGCCGTTCGGCCGGTAGGCGATTATCTGGCCCGGCCCCGTCCCGTCGATGGTCGCGACGAGCGTACCGCCCGGACCGTCCGTCGACGCCTCGGCGGCGGTAATGTCGTAGCTCACCAGTGAGATGCCCAGTGAGGCGACGGTGACGAGAACGAGCAGGCCGACGAACGCGCGGAGGTACGTGATGGACTTGCCGGGGAGTCGCCCGCCGTGCATTGCCGTGACACGCGGCCGCACTGCCAAGAAACGTTCCGGTTCCGGCGCGTGTCCGGTGACGCGGCTTCCCGCTCGCGGTTTCGGTACCGGCAATGTGATTTCTCGCAGTAATAACTTGGATTAAGAAATATTATTAGGCTGTATCCCATGACGTGTAGGTACGATGAGCGCATCCGAGACGGCGACGGCCGATGCCAGCGGGGAGGGCGGCTGGGAGGCCGTTCGCGACCTTCCGCCGAGCGCCAAGCTGGTCGCAAAGGTCCTTGAGTACAACGACACGCTGACCCAGAGTCAACTCGCCGACGAGACGATGCTGCCGGCCCGGACGGTCCGGTACGCACTCAGCCGCCTGGAGGAGGTCGGCGTCGTCGACTCCCGCTTCTCCTTCGCTGACGCGCGCAAGCGCATCTACACACTGACCATCGAGTAACCTCTCGACTCGCAGACAATCGAGCGCCCTCTACTTTCGCCGCGGTCTGGCAATCCATTTACGGACCGCTGTGCTACCGGTCGTACATGACACGGGTGATACACACCGGGGACACCCATCTCGGGTACCAGCAGTACCACCGGCCCGAGCGACGCGAGGACTTCCTCCGCGCCTTCCAGCGCGTCGCCGCGGACGCCGTCGCCGAGGGGGTCGACGCCGTCGTCCACGCCGGCGACCTCTTTCACGACCGCCGGCCCACGCTGCCCGACATCATGGGTGCCCTCTCCGTCCTCCGGGACCTCGACGACGCCGACGTCCCATTTCTCGCCATCGTCGGCAACCACGAGTCCAAACGCGACGCCCAGTGGCTCGACCTCTTCGAGTCGCTGGGGCTGGCGACCCGACTCGGTCCCGACCCGGTGCAAATCGGCGACACCGCGTTCTACGGCCTCGATTTCGTCCCGCGCTCGAAACGTGACGACCTCGACTACGACTTTACGGACCACGACGCGGAGACGGCCGCGCTGGTCTCTCATGGGCTCTTCGAGCCGTTCCCCCACGGCGACTGGGACGCCCGCAAGATACTCCGGGAATCTGACGTCCGTTTCGACGCCCTCCTGTTCGGCGACGACCACAAACCCCAGACGAAGCAGGTCGAGGAGCCACACGAGGCGTGGCTGACCTACTGCGGGTCGACCGAACGGGCCAGCGCCAGCGAGCGCGAGGACCGCGGGTACAACCTCGTCACCTTCGACAGCGGCGTGGACATCCGCCGGCGCGGCCTCGACACCCGCGAGTTCGTCTTCGTGGACGTCGACCTGGGCGCTGGCGAGGGCGTCGAGCGGGTCCGCGAACGCGTCGGCCAGTACGATATGGAGGATGCCGTCGTCGTGGTGTCCATCGACGGCGAGGGTGACCCGGTCGCGCCCGCGACGATAGAGGAGTACGCCGACGAGCGGGGCGCACTCGTCGCTCGCGTGACCGACCACCGGGAACTCACGGACGAGACGGAGACGGAGGTGAGTTTCGCGGACCCCGACGAGGCCGTCCGCGAGCGCATCCGTGACCTCGGGCTGAGTTCCGCCGCCCGCGACCTGGACGAGACCATCCGCGCGAGCAAGGTCGCCGACGCCAACGTCGCCGACACCGTCGAGGACCGCGTGGCCGACCTCGTGGACGAGGACGACGGCGACGCGTTCGGCACCGGCGGGGAATCGGATACCGGGTCCGGGGGCGCGGATGCCGCGGCCGCCGACGCAGAACCGGACGATAGTAGCGAGAACGGGGCTGCCGGGGAGAACACCGACAGCCAGGTCACGATGGGGGACTACACGTGAGATTCGAGCGCGTCCGCCTGGAGAACTTCAAGTGCTACGGTGACGCGGACCTCCACCTCGACCGCGGCGTGACCGTCATCCACGGCCTCAACGGCAGCGGCAAGTCGTCGCTGCTGGAGGCCTGCTTCTTCGCGCTCTACGGCTCGAAGGCGCTGAACAAGACGCTGGACGAGGTGGTGACCATCGGTGCCGACGGCGCTGTCGTGGAACTCTGGTTCACCCACGCCGGGGAGTCCTACCACATCGAGCGCCGCCTGAGCGTCCGCGACGAGCGCACGCACACGACGAAGGCGGTGCTGGAAGGCCCGGAGGGGACCTACGAGGGCGCGACCGACGTGCGCCGCCGCGTCGCGGAACTGCTGCGGATGGACAACGAGGCGTTCGTCAACTGCGCCTACGTCCGCCAGGGCGAGGTGAACAAACTCATCAACGCGTCGCCGTCCCAGCGCCAGGACATGCTCGACGACCTGCTCCAGCTCGGCAAGCTGGAGGACTACCGCGAGCGCGCCAGCCAGGCCCGCGTCGGCGTCGGGCGCGTGCGCGACGACAAACAGGGAGCCCTCTCGCAGGTCGACGAGCAGATAGCCGAGAAGGAGGCCCAGGACCTCCACGGCCGTCTGAACGCCCTGCAGTCCGAACTCGCGGAGGTGGAGTCAGACATCGAGCGCTTCGACGAGAACCGCGAGCAGGCCGAGGGGACGCTGGCCGACGCCGAGTCGGTGCTGGAGGAGTACGAGCAGCGCCGCGAGGAACTCGACGACCTCGAATCGGACATCGAGGACCTGCGCGAGAAGATACAGGCCACCGAAAGCGAGCGCGAGCGCCTGGCAGACGAACTGACCGAGGTCCGCGACCGGCGAGCGGAGGCGACCGAGCGCCGGGACGCCCTCCTCGCAGAGGCAGACGTCGACGAGGCGACGACTGAAGCCGTCGAGACCCGCATCGAGGACCTGGACGCGGATATCGAGGCCCTCCGGGAGCGCATCACGGACCAGAGCGTCGAGAAGCAGGAACACGACGGCGAGGCCGAGGCCGCCGAGGAGCGCGCCGACGACCTGGAGGCGGAGGCCGAACAGAACCGCGAGGAGGCAGCCGAGGTGGAATCGGCCGTCGCCGACGCGCGGGACCTGCTGGCGGAGAAGCGCGAGCAACTGGACGACCTCGCAGAGCGCATCGAGTCCCACCGTGAGGCGTTCGCCGACGCGCCCGTTGCCGAGGGCGAAGCGGCGGACCACCGCGACCAGGTGACCAATGAACTGGCCGACGTCCGCGAGACGCGCGCGGAAACCGAGGCGGAACTGTCGAACGCCGAGGAGCGGCTGGCGGAGGCGGAGTCCCTGCTGGAGGCCGGCAAGTGTCCCGAGTGCGGCCAGCCAGTCGAGGGTTCCCCGCACGTCGAATCTATCGAGGAACGCCGCGAGGCGGTCGAGGACCTGGAATTCAGGCTCGAAGAACTGCGAGAGCGCGAGGAGACGGTCGAAGCCAAGCGCGAGGAGGCCGAGGCCCTGGCCGAGCGAGAATCGACCATCGAGCGCCTGGAGAACGACCGCGAGAACGTCGCACAGCTCGTCGAGGAGAAGGAGAAGTCGCTGTCGGAGAAGGAGACCCAGGTCGACCGGCTCCGCGAGGAGGCCGACGAGCTGGAGGCCGAGGCGGAAGCAAAACGCGAGGAGGCCGCCGAGGCTCGCGAGAAGGCGACCGCCTGTCAGGAGGCTATCGCGGAGTGCAACCAGGAGAAGGCGGCGCTGTCCGAGCGGGTCGACCGGCTGGAGTCGCTGGCCGAGACCATCGAGACCATCGCCGACCACGAGGAGAGAATCGCGGACCTCCGCGAGACGCGCGCGGAGAAGGCGGAGGTCAACGACGAGCGCCGCGAGCACCTGGCGGACAAACGCGACCGGCGGGCCGAACTGCAGGAGGAGTTCGACGAGGACCGCGTCGAGGAAGCCCGCGGCGAGAAGGGGCGTGCGGAATCGTACCTGGAGAAAGTCGAGGCCAAGCTGGCGGACCTGCGCGAGGAGCGCGACAGACTGCAGAACGACATCGGCGGCGTGACGGCCGAAATCGAGGAACTGGAGGCGCTGCGCGAGCGCCGCGAGGACCTTTCGGAGACCGTCGAACAGCTGGACTCCCTGTACGACGAGGCCGAGCAGTTACAGGAGATGTACGGGACGCTGCGGGCCGAACTGCGCCAGCGCAACGTCGAGACGCTGGAGCGGATGCTAAACGAGACGTTCGATCTGGTCTACGAGAACGACTCCTACTCGCGCATCGAACTCGACGGGGAGTACCAGCTGACGGTCTACCAGAAGGACGGCGAGACGCTGGACCCCGACCAGCTCTCGGGCGGCGAGCGCGCGCTGTTCAACCTCAGCCTCCGGTGTGCCATCTACCGGCTGCTCGCGGAGGGCATCGAGGGCGCGGCCCCGATGCCGCCGCTCATCCTCGACGAGCCGACGGTCTTTCTGGACTCCGGACACGTCTCGCAACTGGTCGCGCTTGTCGACGAGATGCGCTCGCTGGGCGTCGAGCAGATTCTGCTCGTCAGCCACGACGAGGAACTGGTCGGCGCAGCCGACGACCTGGTCAGGGTCAGGAAGAACGCCACGACCAACCGCTCGACCGTCGAACGGGCCGAGACGGCAGACGCCGAGATACTGGCCGAAGCCGACGACTGACTACGCCTCGCGGAGTCGTTCTAACGCCTTGCTGGCCAGTTCTGTCGTGTCGTAGCCGCGTCGCGCGTCGACCGTCGCTTCCTCGACGAGGCCGGCCGCGCGGAACTCCGCGAGCAGTCCGTGGAGGTCACTCTCGCAGAAATCGTAGGCGTCGAGCAGGAGACGCACGCCCACTGGCCCGCGGCGGTCGATTTCCAGCAGGAGACCGAGCGCTCGCTCGTTCGGCACGGCCGTGAGGACGCGGCGGACGCTCGCCGGGACGGCCCCGACGGCGGTTTCCAGCGGTGATTCGCCCTCGACGCGCTCGATGTCGTCGTTGGGGAGGTGGCGCTGTTCGCCGGTGGCAGGGTCGCGGACGAGGCTGGCGTCGCTGGACTCTTTCAGGAGCAAGTAGTGGTTGCCGTCGCCGTCCCGGACGGTTCGCATAGCTCCGGGTAGGCTATCGTCACTGTTAGCCGTTCTGGTCGTCGTCCAGTTTCTCCTTCGTGGTCCGGTAGCGGTAGAGTCCGTACGCGCCCACGATGACGCCGGCGAGGAACAGCTGGCCGCCGAGCTCGACATTCTCTTCGAAGACGACGAACATTGCCCCGACGGACAGGGCCAGGAGAGCGATGTTGAACACGACGACGAGCGACCAGAACCGCATCTGCAACTGCGGGTCGGCGTCCTCCGGAGAGGGAGCCTCCGGGATGTCCGGGGTGATATCGAACTGGTCCTCCTCGGGCTCGCTGTACTTGTCGTCGAGAACGTCGCTCTCGTCCCACTTTCTCGTCGCCACGTCCGGTTCCGTGTCTTCCTCGCTCCCCTCGGGCACAGGCGCCGTTCGACGCCGAGCCAGATAGGGCGTTCGGTCCGTCTCAGGCCATCTCTTCGAGGTGGACTGCGGTCGCGGACTGCATCCACGCAAGCGGGTTCTCCGTGTCGTAGAAGACGATACCGTCCCCCGTCTCGTACGTCCCCACGGCGTCTATCGGTTCTGCTCCGCCCTCCCGGACGGTCACTTCCACGTCGCTACGCCCATCCGCTCCGTCCGTGCCTTCGGTCATCTACAGGCCTTTGGTATGGCACCACATGGCATATACTTTCCGGCGGGGACGGCACTGCCGACCGGGATATTTTAGGCGGCGGCCGCGAAGAATCCCTACTATCATGGGCCAGTTCGAACTCGGGGACTTCGAGGACGGCGAGCCGGAACGACGGCCGGCAGACGAGGCAGCGGCCGTCGCCGGCAACGGCGGGTCCGACGCCGTCCACGTCGACCCGTCCGACCAGTTGTTCCCTGAGACGGAGGAGACGGTCGAGATGGCCGTCACGCAAATCGACTACACCGTCGAGGGCTACGGCGACGACGAGTACCCCATCATCCACGTCTTCGGCCGCACGGCCGACCAGTCGCTCGTCCACGCCCGCGTCCACGACTTCAAGCCCTACTTCTACGCACCTGCCGAGAACGTCACCGAGGGTCGCCTCCGCGAGTACGACCGGCTCACCGGCTGGGAGGAGACCGGCGACGACGGCGAGCCCTACGAGTCCATCCGCGGCGAGCAACTGGTCAAGATCTTCGGACAGACACCGCGCGACGTGGGCCAGATTCGCGACGAGTTCGACCACTACGAGGCGGACATCCTCTTTCCCAACCGCTTTCTCATCGACAAGGACATCACCAGCGGCGTCCGCGTCCCGGCCCGCCACGTCGACGACGACGCCGACCGCACGACACTCCGGGTCCACCACGACGAGGTGGAGCCGACGCCCGTCGACGCCAGCCCGCGGGTCAACACCTTCGACATCGAGGTGGACGACCGCTCGGGCTTCCCCGAGGACGGCGAGGAACCCATCATCTGTCTCACCTCCCACGACTCCACCCGCGAGGAGTACGTCGTCTGGCTCTACGAGGCCCCGGCGGGCGTCGACGGCCCCGAGGCGCTGGAAGGGTACGACCCGATCGGTCCCGACTTCGAGGCGGACGTGCGCCGGTTCGACACCGAGGAGGCGATGCTCGACGCCTTCATCGGGTACGTCGAGGACACCGACCCCGACGTGCTGACGGGCTGGAACTTCACGGACTTCGACGCGCCCTACCTGCTCGACCGGCTGGAAGAACTCGACGGCGACACCGACCACGACCTCGACATCGACCGCCTCTCCCGCGTGAACGAGGTCTGGCGCAGCGACTGGCAGGGTCCCGATATCAAGGGCCGGGTCGTCTTCGACCTCCTGTACGCCTACCAGCGCACGCAGTTCACCGAACTCGACTCCTACCGGCTGGACGCCGTCGGCGAACAGGAACTCGGCGTCGGCAAGGAACGGTACACCGGCGACATCGGCGACCTCTGGGAACAGGACCCCGAGCGCCTGCTGGAGTACAACCTCCGCGACGTTGAACTGTGCGTCCAGCTCGACCGCGAGCAGGACATTGTCGACTTCTGGGACGAGGTCCGCCAGTTCGTCGGCTGCAAACTCGAAGACGCCACCACGCCCGGCGACGCCGTCGACATGTACGTCCTGCACAAGCTCCACGGCAACTACGCGCTCCCCTCGAAGGGCCAGCAGGAGAGCGAGGACTACGAGGGCGGCGCTGTCTTCGACCCCATCACGGGCGTGCGCGAGAACGTCAGCGTGCTGGACCTGAAGTGTTTCAGCAGGGACACCGACGTTCTGACACCGGATGGTCCAGAGAATATAACTGACTTGGAAGTCGGTGACCCAGTCTATACGCTAAATCCGGACACGTTCGAATGTGAAGTGAAACCGGTAGCCCAGACGCACGAGTACGAGAACAAATTCGGTGAGCTACACCACCTTAGCGGGAACACCCACGATTTCAAAGTTACCGAGAACCACCGTTTTCTCGTTTCGAAAGAGCGAGGCTGGGACGAACAGACGCCGGCTGATTTCGATTTCGTGGAGTATCGAGATTTGAGAGAGAGTGAACGCTATGCATTCCCCCAACACAAGTCGGTGCGCGGTCGAACACCGGAGACGTTCGAACTCGTCGACGAGGTGGACAGTGGACACGCAGTCGTTTACTGTGAGAAGGATCTGAGATGGTTCCGGAATCGGATGCCGGATGCGGTTCAGGACTCACTCGACCTCGTTCACGGCTCGTCTGCGGCGATGGGCATTCAGAAGACTGTTGGGAAGTATCTCGTCCCTATCGAGCTGTACCGCGAACACCGAGCGGTCGTTCGAGAGCACGCTGACGGGGTATTCCTGAAGTACGGTCCTCAGCACAGGGAAACCCCACTCTCGTTCGATATGGCAAATTGGCTCGAATTCCTCGGTTGGTTCGTCACGGAGGGAAGTATCGACTGGGCCAACGGGCGGGTCACCCTCCACCAGAGTGACGAAGCAGGTCGGGAAGCAATCTCTGACCTCCTTGACCGGATGGGGCTCAATTACAACACCGACGAGCGTGGCTGCAATATCTCCAATCAGTATCTCGTCGAATGGTTGGAGGACAACTGCGGTACTGGCTACGCAGAGAAACACCTGCCAGAGGGGGTGTTCAAACTCGACGGTGAACTACTGACCGTCCTGTTGAATACGATGATTCGGGGCGATGGGAGCCGTACTGCATCTGGTCTCGGAAAATTCTGGACGAAGAGCGACCGTCTCAAGGACGACATCCTGAACATTGCAGTCAGGTGCGGTCACAAGCCCACTGTCTCCAAGCAATC
The DNA here is from genome assembly GCF_037338445.1 of Salinibaculum sp. SYNS191. Lineage (NCBI taxonomy): Archaea > Methanobacteriati > Methanobacteriota > Halobacteria > Halobacteriales > Haloarculaceae > Salinibaculum > Salinibaculum marinum. The sequence continues at coordinate 61,423 of NZ_CP147838.1, read as the reverse complement.
GGATGGAACGTGGTACGTCTCGGTCGGGAAGCGAGGGTCCTTCAACAAGTCGACGAACGCGACTGTCGAAGACCACGATGAGACAGTTCACTGTATCACTGCCGAAGACAACCACGTGGTGTTGGCCGGCCGCAACGGTCACTACCAGTGGGTCGGGCAGTCGCTATACCCGATGTGCATGGTCACGACCAACGCGTCGCCGGAGACGAAGGTCGACCCCGAGTCCTACGATGGCGAGACCTACCGCGCGCCCAACGGGACGCACTTCCGGAAGAAACCGGACGGCGTCATCCGGGAGATGGTTGACGAGCTTCTGACAGAAAGAGAGGAGAAGAAATCCCTACGGAACGATTACGACCCCAAAGAGCCGGAATACGAGCAGTACGACCGGCAGCAAGCAGCTGTCAAGGTGATTATGAATAGCCTTTACGGAGTGTTGGGATGGGACCGCTTCCGCCTCTACGACAAGGAGATGGGTGCGGCCGTGACTGCCACCGGACGCGAGGTCATCGAGTACACCGACGAAGTCGTCGAACGGGAGGGGTACGAAGTGGTTTACGGAGATAGTGTAACCGGTGACAGACCGGTTGTCGTCCGAGACGAAGACGGGACGGTCCGAATCGTGCCTATCGAAGACCTGTTCGCGCGAGCAGGCCCCGAACAGGAGGCCCAACTCGCTGTCGATGGTGGCACTGCGACGTCAACATCTCCCAAAGACCGTCGCCCACTTAGCGGCTGGGAAGCGCTTTCGGTGAACGAAGACGGGAGTCCGGAGTGGCGGCCGATAACGCAGGTAATCCGGCACAAAACGGACAAGCCAGTCGTCAACCTCCAGCACAAGTTCGGCGAGTCGACGACGACCAGAGACCACTCGTACGTCGTTGACGACGGGGACGGGCTGACCGAAAAGCCGCCAGCGGACGTGGACGAACCACTGCGCGTTCCAGAATTGCCGGAGGTCGAGACGAAGCAGTCGATAGACGTATACGAACAACTGCGGGGGTACACGCGTTCGTACGAGGACGGTCGTAGTGTCGGCACAGAAAACGCCGAGACCAAAGTCAAGCGCGTCCACACAGACGGTGAGTGGGTCTGGTTCGGTCACGAACACCACGACGCCCTCGACAAGACGGTCAAAGTCAAACGCCACATCGACCTCACCAGCGACGAAGGAGAGTCGTTCGTCCGACTGCTCGCGGCGTACGTGTCGGAGGGGAGCGCGTCGACGGAAGAAACGACCGAGAGCAGATATGGAGCGAGTATCGCCGAATTGCGGCGTCGCTGGCTCGAACAACTACAGGACGATTACCACCGGCTGTTCGAGGACACTACTGCCAGCATCGTCGCCAGTGACGCTGGCGGTGAACGTGAAATTGCGTATGATACTGCTGACGGACACTCGTCAGTGACGTACGACGACAGTACGTTCAAATTGCAGATGATGAACGAACTCGCGGCCGTTTTCTTCCGTGAGTTTGCAGGCCAGACCTCACGCAGAAAGCGAATCCCATCGTTCGTCTATCACCTTTCGGATGAACAGCAGTCGCTGTTTATCGATGTGCTTGTCGAGGGCGACGGTTCCAGGGAGTTCCCCGCTACAGTGAGGACTACGCGGAGCGAAACTTCGACTTCGAAACCACGAGCCGTGACCTGGCCGCTGGGCTCTCGACACTGCTCACCCAGCGCGATGAGAAACACTCGCTGAAATACCGTGACTCGAAGGATTCCTACACTATCCGGACGTGTGATTTCTATCGGTCAGGTCGCGAACCCGTCCTGACCGAAGTCGACCACGACGGATACGTCTACGACCTGAGCGTCGAAGAGAACGAGAACTTCGTGGATGGGGTTGGCGGTATCGTTCTCCACAACACCGACTCGGTTATGTTAGAAGTCGGAGATATCGGCCCCGACGACGTCGAGGCTGACGTCGAGGTCACCGACGAGATGCGCGAGAAGCACCCGGAGATGGGCGACGACGAACTGTTGACTATCGCCGCGACGATTCAGAAGGGATTCGAACTGGAGGAGGTCATCAACGCCTCGTACGACGAATTCGCGCTCGAACAGTTGAACGCGGAGTTCCACCGCTTCGAGATCGAGTTCGAGAAACTCTACCGGCGCTTTTTCCAGGCGGGCAAGAAGAAGCGCTACGCAGGCCACATCGTCTGGAAGGAGGGCAAGGACGTCGACGACATCGACATCACGGGCTTCGAGTACCAGCGCTCGGACATCGCACCCATCACCAAGGAGGTCCAGAAGGAGGTCATCGACAAAATCGTGATGGGCGAAGACACCGAGGACGTGAAGTCGTACCTCCACGACGTCATCGAGGACTTCCGCGCGGGCAACGTCTCGCTGTCCGAGGTGGGCATCCCGGGCGGCATCGGGAAGAAACTGGACAACTACGATACCGACACCGCGCAGGTGCGCGGCGCGAAGTACGCCAACCTCCTGCTGGGGACGAACTTCCAGCGCGGGTCCAAACCCAAGCGTCTGTACCTGGAGAAGGTCCATCCGGACTTCTTCGAGCAGGTGGAGAGAGAGCAGGGGCTGGACCCCTCGGAGGACCCGCTGTACGGCGAGTTCAAGCGCAACCCGGACGTCATCTGCTTCGAGTACGACGACCAGGTTCCTGACGGGTTCGAGATAGACTGGGACAAGATGCTGGACAAGACGCTGAAGGGTCCCATCGAGCGCATCATCGAGGCGCTGGGCATCTCCTGGGAGGAGGTCAAATCCGGACAGGAGCAGACCGGCCTCGGGCAGTACATGTGAGCCGCCAGGGCCCCCGTACGGGGTCCATCTTTTTCGACTCAGAAAATATATTTCGCAGACCGGAAACCTTGGACATGAGAATGCGAAAGCATTATGGGTGAGTCGACCCTGTTTTCGGTTGACCTAAGACTACCATGGCTACACTCGAAATCGACAATCTGCACGCGGAAGTCGCAGAGGACGGCGGCGAAACAATCCTCCGTGGCGTCGACCTGGAGGTACGGAGCGACGAGATCCACGCGCTGATGGGACCGAACGGCAGCGGGAAGTCGACGCTCGCGAAGATAATCGCCGGCCATCCCGCCTACGAGGTGACCGGCGGCGACGTCTGGCTGCACCTCGACGGCGACGAGTTCGACGAGGAGATTCCCGAGGACATGCAGACCTGGGACCTGCTCGACCTCGAACCGAACGAGCGCGCCGCGCTCGGCATCTTCCTCGGGTTCCAGTACCCCGCGGAGATCGAGGGTGTGACGATGGTGAACTTCCTCCGGACGGCGCTCAACGCCAAGCTCGAAGAGCGCGAGGAGCTGTTCGAGGACGAGGACGAAGCCGAGGCCGAGGACGACGAAGAGGAGGACGCGGGTTACGAGACCTCCCCGATGGAGGGCCCCGCCGACGAGGGCGAAATCGGCGTCGCCGAGTTCCAGCAGATTCTCCAGGAGAAGATGGAGCAACTGGACATGGACGAGAAGTTCGCCAACCGCTATCTCAACGCCGGCTTCTCCGGCGGCGAGAAGAAACAGAACGAGGTCCTCCAGGCCGCGATTCTGGAGCCCTCGATTGCCGTGCTGGACGAAATCGACTCCGGGCTGGACATCGACCGCCTGCAGGACGTCTCGAACGGCATCAACGCGCTGCGCGACGAGCAGGGCGCTGGCATCCTCCAGATCACCCACTACCAGCGCATCCTCGACTACGTCGAGCCGGACCACGTCCACGTGATGCTGGACGGGCAGATCGCCCAGAGCGGCGGTCCGGAACTCGCCGAGAAGCTCGAGGACGAGGGCTACGACTGGGTCCGCGAGGAAGCCTACGAGGCAGCGTAACCCGACAAAACAGGAGACACAACAATGAGTTCAGACCAAGACCACCTCAAAGAGACCGACACCGAAGCGCGCTTCGAATTCAAGAAGGAGGAGAAGTCCGCCTTCGAGACGGGCAAGGGCCTGACGGAGGAGACCATCCGGGTCATCTCCGAGGACAAGGACGAGCCCGAATGGATGCTCGAACGCCGCCTTCGCGCACTGAAGCAGTTCCAGCAGATGCCCATGCCGGACGGCTGGCCGGGCGCACCCGACCTCTCCGAGGTCGACATCGACCAGATCGTCCCGTACATCCGCCCCGACATCGAGACCCGCGGCGGCGCTGACAGCTGGGAGGACCTCCCCGAGGAGATTCAGGACACCTTCGACAAACTGGGCATCCCGGAAGCCGAGAAGAACGCCCTCTCCGGGGTCGGCGCGCAGTACGAGTCCGAAATCGTCTACCAGAACATGCAGGAGCAGTGGGAGGAGAAGGGCGTCATCTTCTGTGACATGGACAAGGCCGTCCAGGAGCACGAGGAGATCGTCAAGGAGCACTTCATGACGAAGTGCGTCCCCCCGAGCGACAACAAGTTCGCGGCGCTCCACGGCGCGGTCTGGTCCGGCGGCTCGTTCGTCTACGTGCCCGAGGACACCACCGTCGAGATGCCCGTCCAGGCGTACTTCCGGATGAACTCCGAGGGGATGGGGCAGTTCGAGCACACGCTCATCATCGCCGAGGAGAACTCCGAAGTCCACTACATCGAGGGCTGTTCCGCGCCGAAGTACTCCGCGTTCAACCTCCACAGCGGCGGCGTCGAAGTCTTCGTCGGCGAAGGTGCTCACGTCCAGTACTCCACGGTGCAGAACTGGTCGAAGAACACCTACAACCTCAACACCAAGCGCGCCATCGCCGAGGCAGACGGGACGATGGAGTGGGTCTCCGGCAGCATGGGCTCGAAGGCCACGATGCTGTACCCCGCGACCATCCTCAAGGGCCCCGGCGCGACGGACAACCACATCACCATCGCGTTCGCGGGCGAGGGCCAGAACATCGACACCGGCGCGAAGGTCTACCACAACGCGCCCGACACGAAATCGACCATCGAGTCCAAGTCCATCAGCAAGGACGGCGGCCGCACGAACTACCGCGGCCTCGTCCACATCGCCGACGGTGCGGAGAACTCCTCCACGTCCGTCGAGTGTGACGCCCTGATGTTCGACAACGACTCCACGTCGGACACGATGCCGTACATGGAGATTCAGGAGCAGAAGGTCGACGTCGCCCACGAGGCGACCGTCGGCAAGATCGGCGACGAGGACGTCTTCTACCTCCAGAGCCGCGGCCTGGACGACGACGACGCCAAGCAGATGATCGTCGCCGGCTTCATCGAACCGATCACGGAGGAACTGCCAATCGAGTACGCGGTGGAACTGAACCGCCTCATCGAACTGGAGATGGAGGGTAGTCTCGGATAACTCCGCGTGGAGTATTCGAATTCAACAATGAGTACGCAGGTACACGCGAACCTCACAGCGGAACAGGTAGCGCAGATCAGCGAGGAACTCGGCGAACCGGAGTGGCTGCTGGAGACCCGGCAGGACGCGCTCGCGGCGCTCGAAGACCTCGACATGCCCGACGTCATCAAGACGCCGGGTCGCGAGTGGACGAACCTCGACGCCCTCGACTACGAGACGCTTGTCGACCCGCTCGACCACGCCCAGGAGAAGGACCGCGTCGACGCCGAGGGTGTCGACGTCCTCTCCTGGAGCGAGGCACTGGACACGCACGGCGACCTGATTGAGGAGCACTTCGGCAGCGTCGTCGACCCGCAGCGGAACTATCTGACCGCGCTGTCGACGGCGCTGTTCAGCGCCGGCACCGTCGTCTACGTCCCCGAGGGCGTCGACGCAGAGGACGTGAAGATTCGGACGACGATGAACTCCCGGTCGCTGTTCAACTACACGCTGGTCGTCGCCGAGGAGTCCTCGTCGGTGACCATCCTCGAACGGCAGGCCACCGGCGATGACGCCAAACCAGTCGACGAGGGCCGCTACTACAGCGGCGTCGTCGAGGCCGTCGCCGGCGAGAACGCACACGTCCAGTACGGCGCGCTCCAGAACCTGAGCGAGGAGACGTACAACTTCTCGGTCAAGCGCGGCCACGCCGGTCGCTACGGCACCGTCAACTGGATCGAAGGGAACATCGGCTCGCGGCTGACGAAGACGTCAGTCGAGACGCGCCTGGTCGGCGACTCGGAGTCCCAGATCGTCGGCGCGTTCTTCGGCCACAACGACCAGCACTTCGATCTGGGCAGCCGCGTCTGGCACGAGGCCGAGAACACGACGGCGGACCTCGTCACCCGCGGGGTCCTCCGGGACAGCGCCCGCTCGGTCTACGAGGGCGTCCAGGACGTCGGCCGCGACGCCTGGAACACCAGTTCCTACCAGCGCGAGAACACGCTGATGCTCTCCGACGAGAGCGAAGCCGACGCATCGCCGAAGCTCATCATCAACAACCACGACACCGAGGCCAGCCACTCCGCGACGGTCGGACAGGTCGACGAGGAGGACCTGTTCTACATGACCTCGCGCGGCATCGACCCCGAGGTGGCGAAGAACCTCCTCGTGGAGGGCTTCTTCGTGCCCGTCCTCGAAGAGGTCGCGGTCGACGAACTCCGCGAGGACCTGCAGGACCTCATCGCAGCAAGACTGCGGGAATAACCGTCCCGCACCCTCGAGTTACCGGACGACGGTGACCGGGACGGGCGATTGTCGGAAGATTTTCTCCGTGATGTTGCCGACGAAGAGCCGGTCGGCCAGCGACCCGCTATGGCTGCCCAGCACCACGACGTCGTACTCGTCGGCGTTGTTGAGAATTACGCGGGCGGGATGGCCGACGTGGACCTCCGTCTCGATGTCGGTGTCGTATTCGGCCGCGACCGCACGTGCCCTGTCGAGGGTGGCGGCGGCGAGTTCGTCGGCGGCCTCCTCCACGTCGTCTTCCAGCGCGAGCGTCGTCGCGCCGCCGAGCATCGAGGACGGTTCGCCGACGACGGTGAGGGCGGTGACGTCGGCGCTGGGGTGGTGTTCGAGGGCGAACCGCAAGGCCCGTTCGGCCATCTCCGAGTTGTCCATCGCGACGAGAGCGTGCGTGGTCATACTGTACGTTCGGCTGACAGTGGGATAAAGACTCCCGCCGCCGGACAGCGGCTTTAAGGTTCCGCCCGCCCGAGAGGCGAACATGACAGCGGTACAGCGACGGTGGTGGCCGTGAGCGTCCAGCAGCCGGTCGCGTCGGACCACCAGCTCGCCCGCCTTCTCCAGATTGGCGTGGTCCTCGAAGAGGTCGTTGAGGCTCGCGCGGCGAAACACGCCAACGTGGCGGACCTGGACGACGGCGTCCGGGCGTTCCTCCGGGAGGCCGCCGCGGAGTCGGCGACACACCGCGAGCGGCTGGACGAGCTGGTCGGGACGCTGGAGGCCGAAACCATCCCCTTCGACGACGTCAAGACGCTGGTAGAACAGCAGTACGAGGCCGACCAGGACTTCGACGGCGTCCTCTACGACCAGCTGTGCAACGAGGAGACGGCGTACAAGTTCTACGACGACCTCATCGGGGCCGTCGAGCAGTCGGAGGCCGAGTTCGGCGTCGACCGCGACCGCCTTCTGACGGTCCTGCGGGAGATTCGCGCCGACGAGGAGGCCGGCGTCGAGGCAGTCACTGAACTGATGGAGGAACGGGAATGACGGGGAACGACCAGGTCACGGGTGAATCGTCATGAACACTGCCGACCAGTACGTCAAGGCCATCTACCTCATCCAGCAGCAGGAGGACGGCCCGGCGTCGACGGGGGCCATCGCCGACACGCTCGACGTGAGCCCCGCCAGCGCCAACGAGATGATAGGCAAGCTCGAAGCCAAGGGGCTGGCGAGCCACGAGAAGTACAAGGGTGTCGACCTGACCGACGACGGCATCGCCCGTGCCCGCGACGCCCTCCAGAACTACTGCATCATCGAGCGCTTCCTCGTCGAGGTGCTGGAGGTCGAGAACTTCCGCGCGGAGGCCCGCCAGCTCGAACCGGTCATCGACGAGACGGTCGCCGACCGGCTGGACACCATCATCGACCGCGCGCCCCAGTGTCCCGACTGCTTCGACGCCGAGGACGACGTCTGCGGACTCCTCGAACTGGAACTCGACGCCGCCGATTGATGGTCGTCGACGCGCTCGTCGAGACGTTCGGCCCCTTTCTGGTCCCGGCACTGCTGTTCGCCGTCGGCCTCGTCGGGTACGCGGTTCTCATCCTCCTGACCAGGTGGGGCATCCTGCCGGGACGCCGCGAGGGGTAAGCACCAGCGGCGGCGAACGACTAAGGTGCTGGCAGCCGCCGGTCCCTGCATGGCAGAGGAACCGATGACGCGCTTTCCCGTGCCCGACCTGGAGGACATGCCGGCGGATGTCCGGGAGCGCATCGAAGCGGAGACGGAGCGGTCGGGGTTCACGCCCAACGTGTTCACGGCCTTCGCGTACCGCCCCGGCCAGTTCCGGGCCTTCTTCGACTACTACGACGCGCTCGTCGAGGAGTCGCCGCTGGCCCGCGAGGAACTGGAGATGGTCGTCGTGGCCGTCAGTGGCGCGAACGACTGCCTCTACTGCGTCGTCGCTCACGGGGCACTGCTGCGCATCTACGCCGACGACCCCCACCTGGCCGAGCAACTGGCGACCAACCACCGGACGGCGAATATCAGCGACGCCCACCGGGCGATGTGCGACGTCGCGGTGAAACTGACGGAGGACCCTGCCGCAGTCGGTGAGTCGGACATCGAGCGGTTGCGCGACCACGGCTTCTCGATGGAGGAGATATGGGACATCGGCTCGACCGCGGCGCTGTTCAATCTCTCGAACCGGATGGCCCACTTCGCGGACATGCGGCCGAACGAGGAGTTCTACGAGTTGGGACGGTAAGTGCCGACGCCGGCTCCCCGCTCGCGGACAGCAACCCGGGTCCCCAGGACGAGACGGCACTGCGGGCGAGACTCTCAGGCGTCTATCTCGACTGGGGCGGTCTCGAAGGCACCCTCGTCGACTTCCGGGTCGTACTGTTCGATTGCCGCCCGCACAATCTGGAAGACTCCCTCCTGGCTCCAGCGGGCGGTGTTCAGTTGCAGGTCGTAGAACTCCCGTTCGTCGATGTCGATTTCGTAGTAGGACTCGTAGCGGCCGGCCTCGTTGACCTCGCGGACGCGCATCTCCGCCGCGGTCTCCTCGCGGTCGCTGATGCGCTCCGCCCGTACGTCTTCGGGCGCGTCCAGCCAGATTCGCAGGTCCGCCCGCTCGCCGGCGAGCCAGCCCGCCAGGCGCGATTCGAGGATGAACGGCCGGTTCACGGCCCCCCACTTCTCGGCAATCTGGCGCAGGCGTTGGTCCAGGGCCCGGTCTATCTCGTCGGACTCCTGGGCGGCCGCGCCGAGTTGCGTGAGGCTCATGTCCCGCTCCTCGGCGAGGTCCCGGAAGATGTCCCCGCCGGCGACGTACGGACAGTTGATAGCTTCCGAAAGCCGGGTGCAAAGCGACGTCGCCCCGCATCCCGGCGGTCCGGAGACTGTAATCAGCAGTCGGGTGTCAATCATCGGAACCTGGCTGTCTCTCACTGCCATGGCGGTACGTCATGCCCATCCCTGAAAAGAGGGTGGGCTTCGTGATTGCCGCCCGTCACAACCCGACCGGTGCCGCGTCGGCGGGCGTCCGGGTGACGACACACTTTTGATTTAGACGTATCTAAAGAGGAGTATGCTGAGCGCGAAGATGGAGGACTACCTCAAGGCGGTCTACGAACTCCAGCGCCAGGGGGAGGCCCCGGTGTCCACCTCCAGCATCGCGGAGACGCTGGACGTGACGGCACCGACGGCGACGAGCATGATGGAGACGCTGGAGGAGCGCGGACTGGTCGAGCGCGAGAAGTACAAGGGCGTCACGCTGACGCGGGAGGGCGAGACTGTCGCCCTGGAGGTCGTCCGCCATCATCGCCTGCTGGAGACCTACCTCGCCGAGCAACTGGGCTACGACTGGACGGAGGTCCACGACGAGGCGGACTGTCTGGAGCACCACATCAGCGAGGAGTTCGAGCGCCGCGTCGCCGAGGTGCTGGGTGACCCAGAGGTCGACCCCCACGGCGACCCGATTCCGACGGAGGCGCTGGACCCCGTCGCGGAACTCGCGGGGGCGAGGCTGTCGGAACAGGCCGAAGGGGACCGCGTCGTCGTCCAGCGGGTCCGCGACCGGGACCCCGAGGAACTCGCCTACCTGGAGGAGGCCGGCATCACGCCCGGGACGACCCTCACCGTCGAGGAGGTGGCACCCATCGAGATGGTCACCGTCGCCCTGGAGGACGGCGAGACCGTCTCGCTGCCGGCCCACGTCGCGTCGGCCATCCGCGTCAGCGACGCCACCGCAACCGAGGACGCGAGCAGCGCGGTCTGAGCCGGCCCGAAAACGGTTTGAGGCTGTCCCCTCTCTATCCCCGACATGCGCGGGCTCGACGACACCGACCGCGAGATTCTCCAGTTACTCCTCGAAGACGCCCGCCGGCCCTACAGCGAGATAGCCGACAGCGTGGGCCTGTCCGCGCCGGCCGTCTCCGACCGCGTGGACCGTCTCCGCGACATCGGGCTCATCCGTCGGTTCACACTGGACATCGACCGGTCGCTGCTCGACGAGGGCGTCCCCGTGCTGGTAACGCTGGAAACGGTTCCGGGGGCCGGCAAGCGCGTCCGAGACGGGCTCGCAGACGTCGAGTCGGTCGAGTACGTCTTCCGGACGGTCGACGACCGCGTGGTAGTCACCGCGACGGCCCCGGACGGTGCGGTGGGGGAACTGGTCGCCGACGCAGTCGACGTGACCGACGTCCGCGACTACGAGGTGTCGCTGCTCACCGAGGCCGACTGGTCGCCACAGGTCTCCGGTGCGCGACTCGCCCCGGCCTGCGCCGAGTGCGGCAACACGGTCACGGCCGAGGGCGAGACCGTGACGCTCGACGGCGACACGTATCACTTCTGCTGTGAGAACTGCCGCGAGCAGTTCGTCGACGCGTACGAACAGCTCAGTGAGGGTGCCTGACCGGCCAGGGAACTTTCGGACCGAAGGTTTCCGCTGGCATTTGCTTTCGATTCGAAGTGGTAACTGCAATCAAGTAGGGGTGCATAAGTACACCCAATGACGACACGCACTGCGCGACTCGACCTCCAGGGGATGAGCTGCGCGAACTGCGCAGGGACCATCGAGGAGCGGGTCGGCGAACTCGACGGCGTCGCGTCGGTGGACGCCAACTACGCCACCGACGAGGGCTCCGTCGAGTACGACCCGGACGTGGTATCGCTCGCCGACATCTACGACGCCATCGGCGACTCCGGCTACACGGCCGTCGCGGAGACGGTGAGCATCGGTATCACCGACATGTCGTGTGCCAACTGCGCGGACGCCAACGAGACGCGCCTGCTGGACACGCCGGGCGTCATCGAGGCCGAGGTCAACTACGCCACCGACGAGGCGCAGGTCCGGTACAATCCCGCCGACGCCTCACTGGAGGACCTCTACGACGCAATCGAGGCGGCGGGCTACACGCCAGTCCGCGAGGACGAGGAGTCAGAGGGCGAGAGCGACCAGGACCGGCGCGACCTGGCGCGGTCGGCCGAGCAGCGCCGACAGCTCCGGCTGGTGCTGTTCGGCGCGGTCATGTCCCTGCCGCTGCTCGCGATGATGGTCGGCCACCTCTTCGCACCCGAGCAGGTCCCAGAGGCCGTCTTCGGCGTCGACATCGGCTGGATTGCCTTCCTCTTTGCGACGCCCGTCCAGGTGTTGCTCGGCCGCGAGTTCTACGAGAACTCCTACACCGCGCTCGTGAAGAACCGGACGGCCAACATGGACGTGCTCATCGCGCTGGGGTCGTCGACGGCCTATCTCTACTCCGTCGTCGCGCTGCTCGGCCTCATCGCCAGCACCGGGCTGTACTTCGACACGGCCGCGTTCATCCTGGTGTTCATCACGCTGGGCAACTACCTCGAAGCCCGCTCGAAGGGCCAGGCCTCCGACGCCATCCGCGAACTGCTGGAGATGGAGGCCGACACCGCAACGGTCGTCCGCGACGACGGCACCGAGGAGGAAATTCCCCTCGAAGACGTCGCGGTCGGCGACCGCCTGCGGGTCCGCCCCGGCGAGCAGATTCCCACCGACGGCGTCGTCGTCGACGGCGAGTCGGCGGTCGACGAGTCGATGGTCACCGGCGAGTCGGTCCCCGTCGAGAAGAGCGAGGGCGACGAGGTCATCGGGTCGACAATCAACGAGAACGGCGTGCTGGAGGTCGAGGCGACGAAGGTCGGCGAGGAGACGGCCATCCAGCAGATAGTCGAGCGCGTCCGCGCGGCACAGAGCCGCCAGCCCGACATCCAGAACGTCGCCGACCGCATCTCCGCCTATTTCGTCCCCGCGGTCATCGCGAACGCACTGCTGTGGGCGACGGTCTGGGTGCTGTTCCCCGACGCTCTCGCCGGGTTCGTGAACGCGCTCCCGCTGTGGGGCTGGCCGCCGGCGGTCCGACCGCCATCGGAATCACCGAGTTCGCCGTCGTCGTCTTCGCCAGCGCGGTGCTCATCGCCTGCCCCTGCGCGCTCGGCCTGGCGACGCCCGCGGCGACGATGGTCGGCACGGCCATCGGCGCGCGCAACGGCGTCCTGTTCAAGGGCGGCGACATCCTCGAACGCGTCCGCGACGTCGACACGGTAGTCTTCGACAAGACCGGGACGCTGACCGAGGGCGAGATGGAACTGACCGACGTGGTGCCAGTCGAGGCCGCACCCGACGGCGGCGCAGCGCCAGACGGTGGCGTCGCGCTCCCCGAGGTGACCGAGGAGTTCGTCCTCGAACTCGCCGCCAGTGCCGAGTACAACAGCGAGCACCCGCTGGCCCAGGCCATCGTCGAGGGCGCGCGCGAGCGCGGCGTCGACCTCGAAGAACCGGAGTCCTTCGAGAACGTTCCCGGCCACGGCGTCCGGGCGACGACGAGTCGCGGCGAGGTGCTGGTCGGCAACCGGAAACTGCTGACCGACGAGGGCGTCGAGACGGCTCCCGCGGAGGAGACGCTGGACCGCCTCGAACGCGAGGGCAAGACCGCGATGCTGGTCGCGCTGGACGGCCGCCTGGTCGGCGTCGTCGCCGACGCCGACACGGTGAAGGAGTCGGCCGCCGCCGCCGTCGCGGACCTCCACGAGCGCGGGCTGGACGTCCACATGATTACCGGCGACAACGAGCGGACGGCCCGCGCCGTCGCCGAAGAACTGGGCATCGACCCCGACAACGTGATGGCCGGCGTCCTGCCTGAGGACAAGGCAGACGCCGTCGAGACCATCCAGGACGACGGCCGCCGGGCGATGATGGTCGGCGACGGCGTCAACGACGCGCCCGCGCTGGCCGCCGCGTACGTCGGGACGGCACTCGGCAGCGGGACGGACGTGGCTATCGAGGCCGCGGACGTGACGCTGATGCGCGACGACCCGGCCGACGTGTTGAAGTCCATCCGCATCTCGGAGGGGACGCTCGCGAAAATCAAGCAGAACCTCTTCTGGGCGCTCGGCTACAACACGGCGATGATTCCGCTGGCGTCGCTCGGCCTGCTCCAGCCCGTGCTCGCGGCGGCGGCGATGGCCGCCTCCAGCGTCTCGGTGCTGACCAACAGTCTCGCGTTCAGGCGGTACACGCCCGACCACGACTACCGGCTGTTCGGACGCGGAAAGTAGCAGCTACAGTCCGACGACCCGTTTTCCGGCCAGCGAGTCCGGCACCTCGACCGACACCGTCGTCGTCTCCCCGTCTGCCGTCGCCAGAATGATGTCCGCCGACTCACCCGCCGCGAGCGCGCTCCCGAACGCGGGGACGTCGGCGACGTCGTCAGCCCCGACGTCGAACGTCAGGGTCGCCCGGTCGCCTGTCTCGGCGAGGACGAGCCCGTCGGCGTCGCTGACGTGGGTGACGCTGACCCCGAACGCGCCGTCGCTTCGCTCTTCCTGCTGGCCCGCCGTCAGGTAGTACGTGCCCTGATCGGCCCAGGTTGCGGTGAGGGCCGCAGCGTCGACGGGGGCGGAGGACCCGACCTTCGTGAGTGTGATCCGGACCGCCTCGACGGACCGGTTCTCGGGGCCGGTCGTGCCGCTGACGTTCAGCACCTGCAGCGACGCGGGTTCGGGCGTCGGCGTCGGCTGCTCGGCGGCCACACCGTCGTCCTGTCGGACGTCGATACCGGCGACGCCCAGCACCGTCGGCAGTACGGCTACCAGGACGACGGCAACGACGACAAAGGCGAGCAGGCGGTCGAGTCCCGACTGCCCGCGGGTGCTGTCTGGCATCGGTCGTGGTCCCCCGGGTCGCTGTTGGCCGACTGTTATCACGCGGGGGTATAAGTCTGCGGGCCCGGGGTCGGTGCCGTCCGGTCGCCGCCCCGAAAGCGCACGACGTGACGGGGTTGTAAGGGCTTACTCTCCGGTGACGAGCGGGTGGCTGCGACGGGCGACGCTGTAAGCGGCGCTTAGTCAGAACGGCGCGTATAACCCGCAGTATAACTATACGGCGGTTTCGTGTACGTCCCCGCGATGAAAATCGCTCTCATCGGGTTCGGGAACGCCGGAAGCAAGGTAGCAGACGAGATCTTCCGGTACGAGCAGGAGACGGGCCGGAGCCTCTCCAGATACGTGGTCGCGATAAACTCGGCCAGGTCGGACCTGGCGAAACTCGACGAGATACCCACAGACAAGCAGATTCTCATCGGTCAGACGGACGAGCGGGTCAAGGGGCACGGGGTCGGGAGCGACCCGGAACTCGGGGCGGAGGTGACACGGCGGGACCTCCAGGAACTGGAGCGCGCACTCGACGGCGTTCCCGTCTACGACATCGACGCCTTCCTCCTCGTGGCGGGGCTGGGCGGCGGGACCGGTAGCGGCGGCGCACCCGTACTCGCCGACCGCATCAGCGAGATGTTCGACGAGCCAGTGTACGGACTGGGCGTACTCCCGAGCAAGGACGAGGGCGGCAGGGCCTCCTTCAACGCCGCCCGCTCGCTGCAGTCGTTCGTCGACGCGACGAACAACCTCCTCCTGTTCGACAACGACGCCTGGCGGGGCCACCAGGACACCGTCGAGGCGGGCTACGAGCGGATGAACAAGGAGATTGCGGCCCGCATCGGAACGCTGCTCGCAGCCGGCAACATCGACGAGTCCGAAGTCTCGGAGAACGTCATGGACGCCAGCGACGTGCGACGGACGCTCGACACGGGCGGCATCAGCACCGTCGCGTACGCCGAGACGGACCTCGAATCGGAGACGCGCCAGTCCCAGGGCCTCCTCGGCCGGTTCCGCGGCAACGGGACGGGCCAGGAGACCGACACCGCGAAGAAGATTAGTGGCCTCGTCCGCCAGGCCGTCCAGTCCCGGCTGACCTGCCCGGCGACAGTCTCCTCGGCCGAGCGCTCGCTCATCGTCATCTCCGGTCCCCCCGGCGAGTTCTCCAGGAAGGGCCTGGAGAGTGCCCGCCGCTGGGTCGAACAGCAGACGGCCAGCATCGAGGTGCTGGCCGGGGACGACCCCAGGGCCTCGGCGAACCACGTCTCGGCCGTCGTGGTTCTCTCGAACGTCACCGACGTGTCCCGCGTGGACCAGCTACAGGAGCAGGCAGTCGACGCGGCGGACAACATCGAGGACCAGGCCTCGACGCGCGAGGAGGACATCGAGCGCCTCATCAGGGACGACGAGGGACGTCTGGACCCGCTGTAACTGCCGACCGCATAGAGCAGACCCGTGACCCGTTCTTTGCTGTCCGGTTCCCTCTTTCTGGGTACGCTCGCCCATATCGCGCCGCGCAGTGGGTAGGGCCGGTGTTGTCGATTCGGCCAGCGGCTAAGTGGCTCATACCATTGTGACTCGCCGCTCCATCGCCGGGTGGTGTACCCATGCCAGTCTCAGACGTCGCTCGAACTGGAGTAATGACCGCGCACCGCGACCAGTCCGCCGGGAACCTGGCGACCGTGATGCGTGAGGAGAACGTCGGGAGCGTCGTCATCGTCGACGACGACCGCCCGGTCGGTATCGTCACAGACAGGGACCTGGTGCTGGAGGTGCTCGAACCGCGGGCGGAACCCGAGGACGTGAGCGCCGGCGACATCATGACCTCGGCGATGGCAACGGTCTACGAGGACGACGGCATCTTCGCGGCCATCGAAACGATGCTCGAACACTCCGTGCGACGGATGCCGGTCGTCGATACCGACGGCGCGATGAGCGGCATCGTGACACTGGACGACTTCGTGGTCATGCTGGCCGACGAACTCGACAACCTGGCCGACGTCGTCGAGGCCGAATCACCGCCGTACTGACGGACTTGTCCAGGGACGCCACCTTTCACAACCTGGCTGGTTTACGACCAGCTTACCGGCCGACGGGCGCGCCGTCGGCGCCTCCGGAGTGGTAGTGCACCACCTGCGCTGCCGCCAGCCGTGCACTGTCGGGCTGTATGAGAGCGTGCACTGTCAGGCTATGTGAGAGGCGTCAACCGGTCGCTGTTCTCCGATTGTAAGACGTTCGAGCCGCAGTCTCCCTCTATTCTGTGCCGTTCGCAACCGCGTCGGCCACGGTGTCGAGGTGGCTCAGCCCCAGCACACCCAGTACCGTCCCGTCGCGTCGCAGTCTCGCGATGCCATCGGCCATCGTATCCTCCCGTGTCGCGTCCAGCAGACGGTCGGCGCGCGGTCGTTCGATGGCACCGAGCAGCGACCTGCTCCGCGCGACCTGCGTGCGCTCGTCCGCGGCCTGCTCTGCCGGTGTCCTCGCTGCCATCCCCTCGGTGACTGCCTCGGCAGCCGAGTCGTCGGTCTCGGCTGCATCGAGCCGGCACCTGACGGCGTGGCGCGCGATGCGTCCGACCCCGCCCGCGGCACGGCGGAGGGTCCTGACCGACGCACCGGTGTCCACGGCGTTGCGCAGGAAGTGGCGGCCGAACCGGGGGCCCAGGGAATCCACCCCGACGACGGCACTTTCGGGCGCGGCGGCGATGGCAGCGCTCATCTCGTCGCAGTCGAACTGCGCGCTCTCAGCAGTCGCCGCGCGCTCGAACGCTGGCACCGCAAGCGGCGGGAGTTCCAGCGCCAGTGCGTCCGGCTCCAGCGCCCGGGCGACTCTCCGCACGCGGTGGCTACTCGCGGGGTGGTCGTGGACCACTCCCACGAGAATCGCGTCGTGTTCGTCCCCCGTTCCGGGGACCGCTCGGTAGAAATCGGTGTCGAGCCGGGGGTCTTCGTCCGCGTCGAGGTCCGCTGTCACGTCCGGGAACCTGGTAGGCATTTCTTTCGCGTGACGGCGGGTAGTCGACACCGCGATTTAAGCATTTCTTGCGGGTTTGTTACGCCGGCTCTACTGCTATGGGGCGGTCCGGCGCGCCATAACACAGTCACCTGTCGGTCCGGTTCCGGTTCGCTCGGCACTTCGTTCCTCGCTGCTCGCGGGTCGTTACACTCCCCGCTCGCGTGTCGAGCCGCTTCCGTCGGTCGCGGCTCGCACTGCACGGGCGTGTCGGGAGTGAGCAAACACGAAGCGTTTGCGAACTACGGGACGCCCGCGAGCGACTGAAAGGAGCGAAGCGGGCGTGCCGGGATTCGAACCCGGGATCGAGGGGTTAGGAACCCCTCGCCCTGTCCGCTAGGCCACACGCCCTACCGCTGCATGGTACACGCCGCGAAAAAACGGTTACCATCCCCACGCTTTGAGCACGCTTAAGACGCGCCGCCTGTTTTGCCCGGGCATGGACCCACGGGACCTCTCAGCCCACACGCCCTACCGCGCGGGCCGCGGCGTCGAAGAAGTCGCCCGCGAGCGGGGGCTGGACCCCGACACTCTCGTCAAGCTCTCGTCGAACGAGAACCCATTCGGCCCGAGCCCCGCCGCCGTCGAGGCCATCCGGGCCGCCGCGCCGACCGTCCACACCTACCCGAAAGCCGAGCATACCGACCTCTCGGCCCGTCTCGCAGACGACTGGAACGTCGCCCTCGAACAGGTCTGGCTCTCCCCCGGCGGCGACGGCGTCCTCGACTACCTCGCCCGCGCGTTCCTCGACCCCGGCGACAGCGTCCTCGTTCCCGAACCCGGCTTCGCCTACTACCCGATGAGCGCCCGCTACCGGGACGCGACCGTCGACAGCTACCCCCTCCACAAGTCCGAGGACTTCGCGCAGACGCCCGCGAACGTCCTCGACAGCTACGACGGCCACCGCATCGTCTACGTGACCACGCCGCACAACCCGACGGGCTCCGAGATGGCGCTTTCCGACATCGAGACGGTCGCGGCGGAGACCGCGGATGAGACGCTCGTCCTCGTCGACGAGGCCTACGCCGAGTTCACCGACGCGCCGAACGCGCACGGACTCGTCGACGACCGCGAGGACGTCGCCATCCTCCGGACGTTCTCGAAAGCGTACGGACTGGCCGGACTCCGGCTCGGATACGCGCTCGTCCCGGAGGCGTGGGCCGACGCCTACGAGCGCGTGAACACGCCCTTCGCCGTGAACTCGCTGGCCTGCCGGGCCGGCCTGGCCGCGCTGGACGACGAGGAACACGTCGAACGAACGGTCGAGACGGCCCGCTGGGCGCGGGAGTACATGCACGACCACCTCGACGCGCCGACCTGGGAGAGCGGCGGCAATTTCGTCCTCGCGGAGGTCGGCGACGGCGAGGCGGTCACCGACGCCGCGATGGACGAGGGCGTCATCGTCCGGGACTGTTCGTCCTTCGGCCTGCCGGAGTGCGTCCGCATCACCTGCGGCACCCGAGAGGGCACCGAGCGCGCCGTGGGTGTCCTCAACGAGGTGGTCGACTGATGCGCGTCGCGGTCACCGGGACGCCGGGCACCGGCAAGACCACGGCCACCGATCGGCTCTCGACGTCGCTCGACGTCGTCCATCTCAACGAGGTCATCAAGCGGGAGGAACTGACGACCGGCCGCGACGAGGAGCGGGACACGCTCGTGACCGACGTCGAGGCGGTCGCGGAGTGGCTCGACGGCCGCGAGGACGTCCTCTTCGAGTCGCACCTCGCGCACCACTTCGACGCCGACCGGGTCGTGGTTCTGCGGGCACATCCCGAGACAATCGAGGACCGACTGGCCGAACGCGGGGAGTCACAGCGTTCGGTCGCCGAGAACGCCGAGAGCGAGGCGCTGGACGTCATCCTGGCCGAGGCCGTCGACCGCCACGGCGAGGAGCGAGTCTACGAGATAGAGACGACGGACCTGACGCCTGACGAGACGGCAGCGGCAATCCAGTCGGTCATCGACGGGGAGCGGGACCCCAGCGCCGGGGAGGTATCGTACGTCGACTACCTATGACGCTGGACAGGCTCCGGCCGCTGGCCGACCGGTTGCTCGCGCCCTTCGTCGCCGGTGCCGCTCGGGTGGGACTGACACCGAACGGCGTGAGCGTCCTCGCGTTCGCCCTGGCCGTCGCGGCCGGTGGGTGTTTCTACGTCGCCGGCGGCGACCCGGTGTGGTACCTCCCGGGCGCGTTCCTCGTCTTCTTGAACGGCTGGCTGGACCTGCTCGACGGCGCGCTTGCCCGGCGACTCTCGGTCGAATCCCGCGCGGGCGACCTGCTCGACCACGTCCTCGACCGGTACGCTGACATCGTCATCATCCTCGGACTGGCGGGCGGCATCGGCGACTGGCTGCTCGGTGCTGCCGCCGTGACCGGCGTGTTGATGACCTCCTACCTCGGGACGCAGGCACAGGCGGTCGACCTCGACAGGGTCTACGGCGGGGCGCTCGGGCGGGCCGACCGCCTCGCGCTGGTCGGTGGCGTCGGCGTCGTCGCCCCCTTCGTCACCGGGTCGCTCGGGCCGTGGACCCTGGTCGGGTGGCTGCTGGTCGTCTTCGCCGCCGTGGGACACCTGACCGCGCTCCAGCGGTTCTACCACGCCATGGCGGCGCTGTCCTGACCGGCCGGGCGTATCATTTATCCATCGGGCCGGCCAATCCGGTGGTATGGTTCAGTGTGAGATGTGCGGGAAAGAGGTCTCCGACCCGAACCGCGTGAAGATCGAGGGCGCGGAACTCGACGTGTGTAGCGACTGTACCGACTTCGGGACGGAGGTGAAGACCCAGGACACCTCCAGCACGTCCACGAAGTACTCGACGAGCAGTTCCAGCGGGACGAGTTCGTCCAGTTCGAGTTCGTCGTCTTCGGGGTCGAGTTCGTCCGGTGGGGGCCGGCGCAGCGACATGTTCGACGACATGGAGGAACTCGCGCAGGACTACGACGACCGGATTCGGAACGCACGGGAGTCGGCGAACCTGAGTCAGGAGGACCTCGCGAAGGACCTCAACCTCAAGGCGAGTCTCATCCGCAAGCTGGAACACGGCGACACGCTCCCGAGCGACGACGTCCAGCGGAAACTGGAGAAGAAACTCGGTATCGACCTCTCGGCCGGCGGCAGCGCCGACGAGACGGAGTGGGAAGGCGGCTCCTCGACGGGCGAGTACACGCTCGGCGACGTCGTCGAACGGAAGGATTAGAGGGAGCGGTCGAGGTCCTCGGCGTCGAGGTCCGCCGCGATGTGCTCGACCTCGCGTTCGAGGACCTCGATTTCGTCGGTGAGTCGGGCGAACTCCTCGCTGTTTTGAAGGTTACCTGCCGGCTGTTCGACCTCTAGGACGTTGCGCTTGAGCTTCTTCGCGGTGAGTTCCTGCACCCGCTCGTTGTACTCCTGGATTGTGAGCAGTCGGTCGACCGTGTCGCGGACCTCCTGGCGCGTCACCGGTTTGACGAGGTAGTCGTCGATGCCCAGGTCGATGATGTCGAAGTCGGGGTTGACCGCCGTCACCATCGCCACCCGGCAGTCGATGTCGCGCTCCTCGATGGCCGCCAGGACCTCGTTTCCGGAGACGACGGGCATCCGGCGGTCGAGCAGGACCACGTCGTAGGCGTCCGTGACCATCTCGATGGCCTCCTCGCCGCTGTAGGCCACGTCGACGTCGTAGCTGTCGCGCAGATAGTCGGCGTAGAGGTCCGCCAACTCGCGCTCGTCCTCGACTATCAGAACCGTCGCTCCCCTCGGTGTCACTGGTCTCTTTATTACCTTTTTCGAGCCCGTATATTAACGATTCGGCACAGCAGCGAGGGTCGGTCCGGTGCAGCCGTGCCGCTGGGAGGCCACGACACCGACACGCAATCTATTTGCCGCGGCCGCCCGGGGGTCCAGTATGTTCGTACTCGTCAATCTGAAGGCGTACCCCTGTGACCCGGTCGCAGTGGCAGAGGCCGCCGCTGCCGTCGCCGAGACGTCGGACGCGTCGGTCGCAATCGCACCGCAGGCGGCGCACATCGACCGCGTCGCCGACACCGGCGTCGAGACGTGGGCACAGCACGTCAGCCCGAACGCCCACGGCAGCCACACCGGCAGCACGCTCGCGGAGGCCGCCAGCGACGCCGGCGCGACCGGCACGCTCCTGAACCACTCCGAGAACCGCCTGAAACTCGCGGACATCGACGCCAGCCTCGACGCCGCGGACCGCGTCGACTTCGACACGGTGGTCTGTGCAAACAACCCCGACCAGATTGCGGCGGCGGCAGCACTGGGCCCCGACGCAGTCGCCGTGGAACCGCCGGAACTCATCGGCACCGGGACGCCCGTCAGCAAGGCCGACCCCGACATCGTCCGAGACGCCGTCGAGGCCGCGGAGTCTGTCGACCCCAGCGTCGACGTCTACTGTGGCGCGGGCATCTCGACGGGCGAGGACGTGGTGGCGGCGGCCGACCTCGGAGCCGACGGCGTCCTCCTCGCCAGCGGCGTCGCGAAGGCGGACGACCCCCAGGCCGCGCTCGCTGACCTGGTCGAACCGCTGTAGGACCTGTCCGTTCCACCCTGTTTAGTCCCGGTGGCCGTCGTCCCTGACGGTCACCGACCCAGAGAGTTCCCGACCCGCGGGCGGCCCGAGCGTCAGGCCCTCCTCGTCGAAGCGGCGTTTGACGCGCCGGCGGAAGTCCGAGCGGATGTCGGCGACGTTCTCGCGGGCGGGCTCCCCGACCCAGAACTCGGCCTGCACCGTGACGTTGTCGGGGCCGAGTTCCACGATGCGCGAGGCCGGCGGCGGCTCTTCGAGGACGCTCTCGTCGTTCGCGGCGAGTTGCTGGAGTTCGAGCAGCGCCCGTTCGGTGTCCTCCCCGTAGGCGACGAAAGCCCGTTCCGTGATGCGGTAGTTCTCCCGGCCGAACGGCCGCCGAAGCGTGTTGTTCGTCAGTTCCGTGTTCGGGACGGTTATCGTCTCGTTGTTCACCGTCCGGATGCGCGTCACACGGAAGTCGACGGCCTCGACGGTACCCTCGCCGCCGGGCCAGGAGACCCAGTCGCCGACGTTGAAGTCCGGGTCCGCGACCAGGAAGAACCCGCTGATGAGCGAGCCGAAGACCTCCTGTCCGGCGACGCCGAAGGCGAAGGTCAGCGCAGCCAGCAGGATTGCCGAGTCCGTGTTCACCAGCACCGTCCCGTAGCCGGCACCGACGAGGCCGGAGAGGACGGCGATGCCGACGAGCAACACCTGGAGGTACGTCTCCGTGGCGGTCAACAGCGTGGGGTTGTTCTCGTTGCGCGAGCGGACGACGCGCAGGACGACCGGAACGACCAGCGCCCGCCCGACCAGGTACACGGCCACGGTCACGCCGAGAAACCGGACTATCTCGGATACCACTGCGCTGTACCGGCCGAGCGCGTCCGAGAGCAGGTCGCCGAACTGGAGCACCACAGCCATACTACCGGTTTCACGCCACCCGACCAAAAAGCCGGTCGAGCATCGAGTCCGCCACGCTGCGCCGGTCTTCGGCACAGTCACTCGGTCGCGGTCCACCAGACGCAGGCTGCGACCATCGCCGCGGTCCCCCACAGCACCGGGGTCCCGACGGTGTAGACAGCCTCGGCACCCGCGAGCAGGACGCCAGCCGTCTCCTCCGGGAGCGGCAGCGACCGCACTAGGACGGCGACGTCGGGGAGTTTGAGCGTCAGCGTCGTGACGAGCGCGCCGGCCGCGAACAGGTCCCCCGCCGGCGAGTCGAGGACGTACAGCAGCGGAACGAGCGGGTACAGCAGCACCGCCCAGTACAGCGAGTAGGAGGGCAAGACGACGAGCAGACAGGCCAGGGTCACGAAGACAGCGACGAGTCGGCCGGTTTCCCCGGACGCGCCACTGTACACGTACAGGACTACCGGTGCTACGACGGCCAGGGCAGCGACGGCCAATGCCGTCTCGCCCGCTCCCGGGACGAGCACGGAGAGCGGCCGCCG
Source organism: Salinibaculum sp. SYNS191 (assembly GCF_037338445.1). Taxonomy (NCBI): domain Archaea; kingdom Methanobacteriati; phylum Methanobacteriota; class Halobacteria; order Halobacteriales; family Haloarculaceae; genus Salinibaculum; species Salinibaculum marinum. Next base: position 38,265 of record NZ_CP147838.1, on the reverse strand, counting down.
GAGGGACACCAGTTCGCTCGTCGCGGGCAGGCCCCCGGCGAAGGCCCCGCTCCCGGCCCGGGGAAGCAACTCTGTCGTGAAATACCGCCAGGTCCGTGCCGGACCGAACAGGACCGCACCGGCCGCGAGCGCGCCGAGGCCCGTCGCGAGGGCCGCCGCGGTAGCCAACCACTCCCGCCGCCAGAGGAGCCACGCGCCCACGCCGGCCGGAAACACCTTCGGGAGCGCGGCGAGAGCAAGCGTCGCACCCGCGAGCGCCTTTCGGGAGGACGAGAGCAGGACGAGCCCGCCAGCCACGGCCAGTCCGACGTGGTGGTTGACGTTCCCGTAGAGCAGCGAGGGCGCGACGTAGGACCCGACGGTGGCGAAGCCGACGACGAGGGCCCGGTCGGCCGTCGCCAGCGTGGCCCCCAGCCGTTCCGTCTCGCCGACGAGCAGGTACCCGAGCGCCGCTCCGGCGGCGAGCGTACCGAGGACGTGGACGAGATAGCCGGCGACCGGTGGCACCAGCAGGTACGCGGAGAACCACACGAGCAGTACCGGCGGGTAGCGGTAGGTGAAGTCGGAGTTACCTATCGGCGAGTGACCGTAGACGCGCTCGCCCGCCCACAGGTCCGCGGCGGCCGCCCGGTAGACGTCGAAGTTGATGCCGATGGCGGGGGTTCGCGACCAGCGTGTAGCCGAGGTAGCCGAGTCCGAACAGCGTCCCGGCACCGAGAACGACCCGCGCGAGCGTCCGACGCTCCAGGGAACGGCCGTGCCACCGGCTCATCGGTCTGTGGGTGCGTCCGGGTGTCGTAAGGGCCTTGTCCCGCGCTCACTCGGCGTCCGCGTCCTCGACGTCGGCCCCGTCGAGTGCCCGGGACTCGATGTTGTCCGCAAAGTCCGCTATCTTCCCCTCGTCGACGTGGCCGTCGAACTCGTCGGCGAGCAGGTCACGCAGGCAGTAGTCGTAGCGGCCGCGCCCGACGTGTTCGATGAGTCCGCGCGTCCGAAGCGTGCGGTTGCGGGCGTAGGCCTGCGTCCGGTCGCCGTCGCCGCCCGCGGCGAAGTGGGCGTTCAGCGGCGTCCCCGGGCCGAACTCGCGGTAGAACGCCAGCATCTTGCGCGTCTTCGTCTCCATGCCGGCGATGTCGGCTTTCAGTTCGCGCACCGCGAGCGGTTCGTCGTCGCCGAACGGGTCCTCGTCCTCGCCGTCGATGATGTCGTACTCGCTGGCGCCGCCGTCGCCGGTGATGCCGTTGCGGAACTCCGGCGGTGCGCTGTTGTCACCGTCGATGATGCCGTCCTCGTCGTCGTCCTCGACGGGACCGCCGAGTTCGTCGCGTGCCTCGACGAGTTCGTCCGCGCCGTGGCCGCTGGACTCCGGTTCCGTCGCCGCGCCGCCGTCGGTCGTGGCGCGCGTCCCCGGGCTCGGCCCGTTCTCGACGGCGCTCAGTCGCTCCAGCACCTCGCTCGCGCTGAAGCCGCCCGAACTGCCACCGGCGTCCGCTTCAGTCCCGTCGTCCTCGTCTTCGCCGTCGGTCTCCGTCACTGCGGCGTCCATCGCTGCTGCGAACGCCTCGCCGGCGTCGTCCCCGAACGGCCCGTCGGTCGCCTCACCGGCCGCCGGGTCGTCGCTCTCGTCCGCGTCGGCGGTATCCGTTGCTTGCGCGCCGTCTCCATCGGTGCTCGACACTTCCTCCCCGGCGTCGGCGACCCGCTGGCGGCGCTCGCGCATGCGCTCCTGTTCGGTCTTGCCGGGATTCGGGCCGTCGACGTGGCGGACCAGCGCGTCCACGAACTGGTCGGCCATCCGGCTCATGTCGCGGGCGTCCTGCAGTTCCGCCTCCAGTTCCGCGATGCGGGAGTTCTTGTTGTCCAGTTCGTCCCGGAGTTCGGCGATGCGGTCGTCGCGGGCCTGCTGTTCCTCGCTTATCTCCTGGAGTTCCGAGACGAGGTTGTCGCTGACCGACTTCAGTTCAGGCCGCTCGAAGTCGTCCAGTCCGGGGTCGCGCCCGCGTCGAAGGTCTGCTTGCGCTGGAACTGCACGCGCCGGACGTCCTCGCCCCAGTCGGTCATCAAGAAGCCCTCGCCGTCGTCCAGGTCTTCGACTGCCGTCGCGTACTCGCCGTCGAGAATCCGCCGGACGACCTTCGTGTCGTTGTTCCAGGTCAGGCGGTGCCAGACCAGCCAGTCACACTGCGTGATGAAGTCCTTCTTCACGTCGGCCGGCCGCTGGCTGATGCCGACGATGCCCAACCCGTGCTTGCGCCCGCGCTTGCCGATCTTGATGAGCATCTTCCCGCACTCGCCGACGGCCCCGCCCTCGGGGATGTACTCGTGGACCTCCTCGACGAGCATCAGGAACGGCTGTTTCTGCTTCTTCGCCTTGGCGAAGAGGTGCCGCGAGACCTCGGTCAGGACTTCCTCGGCCTCTGCTTCGTCGAGGAAGGAGGAGACATCGAGGATGATGGGGACGTTCTGCTCCAGGGCGAGCGAGGCCATCTTCTCGGCGTGGTCGGCCGTAATCTGGATGTCGCACTCCTCGTCGGCCCCGGCGTGGAGGATTTCGTACTCCTCCTTGAGCCCGTAGTACTCGCCGTCGATGTCGACGATGAGGATGCCGAAGCCGTTGTCCAGCAGTTTCTCGGCGATGACGCTCGCCGAGTTGGACTTGCCGGACCCGCTCTTGCCGGTCACGAAGCCGCGCCCGGTCAGCAGTTCGACGACCGGGAGCTGGACCGCCTCCCCTGGCGTTCCGTTCCCGCCGCGCCCTCGCTGACCTCGGCGACCGTGATGTGTTCTGTCTCGGCCATACGCTCTTGGTCGAAGCGTCACCGCCCGCGACCATAATTCACCGTCAGACAGGCGGCAGACGCGGGGACGTCCCCGTCACTCCGAACCGAACAGCCGCTGCCACAGCGACCGCTTGCGGTGCTTCTCTGCCAGCAGCACCGAACACTCCACCTCGTCGACCACGTCCAGCACCAGCGACCCGCGGACGAGCCGCGAGAGCAGGCCCTGCTCGGTCGCACCGATGATGACCATCGACGCGTCCTCGGCGGCCCGCTCGATGGCGTTCTCGACGTCCCCGGTCTCGATGCGGATGTCCGCGTCTTCGAGACCGTGTTCCTCGGCCCACTCATCCATGAACGCCCGGGCCTGGTCCTCGCCGTCGGTGGCGACGTTCAACAGCGTCACGTGGCTGTCGTACTCCGCCTGGAGGAACCGCGCGACGGTGGCGCTGAGGTCCGAGTCCGGACCGCCGGCGGTCGGGACGAGCACCTCCGCGGGGTCGAACCCGCGGTCTTTCAGCACCAGGAAGTCACAGGGGATGTTGCCGGCCACTTCGTCGAACGCCGACTCCGCGCGGCCGGGCGAGCCGTGGGAGTCCGGCCCCCAGCCCATCACCACGAGGTCGGCGTCGTGGGTCGTCGCCGCGTCGAATATCTCCTCGAACCCGCGGTGGGAGAGGATGGTGTGGGTCTCGATGGGCACGTCGAACTCCTCCGCGTCGGCGCGCGCGGATGCGATGAGGTCCGCAGAGGTCCGGTCGATTTGGTCGGCCCGCTCTGCGGCCCCCTCCAGCGCCATCTGGTCCGGGACCGTGATGATGTGGGTCGCGACGACCGTTCCGTTGCGCTGTTTGGCGATTGCGCTGGCGAGTTCGATGAGGTCCCGCTCGCTTCTCGGATTCGCCAGCGGCACCATCACGCGGTAGTCGCCGCCGTCCGGCTGGACGCTCGTGGCGGCCGACACAGCTGCATCCGGCATCTCGTCGGAGCGAGAGAGGATGTACTCCCCGAGGATGCCCTGCTTCTCCGTCCGACTGCGGGCGTAGGCGACGTACCAGAGGATGGCGGCGGCAGCGATGCCGAAGGAGAGCAGCCGGGCGTCGGGTTCGACGTAGGCCAGGAGCGCGAAGGAGAACACCGTCCCGAGAATCGGCAACAGCGGGTACAGCGGCACGGTGAAGTCCGGCTGGTACTCCTCGGGATTGACGTAGCGCATCGCGATGAGCGCGATGTTGAGCAGGCCGTAGATGATGAGGTGCAGGCCCGACGCTGCGCCAGAGAGCAGGTTGATGTCCCCGAGCAGGATGAAGACGAGGATGAGCCCGCCGGTGATGCCGATGGCGCGGTACGGCGTCCCGAAGCGGGGGTGAATCTCGTTCAGCGACGGGGTGATGATACGGTCACGACCCATCGCGAAGTTGATGCGCGAGGAGGCGAGAATCGAGGCGTTCGCGCTGGAGGCCGTCGCGAGGAGCCCACCGAACAGCAACGCACCGCCCATCAGCGCGCCCTGGAGGCGTTCGCCGACCTCGACGACGGCAATCGGCTGCGTCTCGCCGGGGGCGACGTTCTCGACGAGTCCGGCGATGAAGCCCTGGGGGACGGCGGCGCTCATCACGATGAGCACCAGCGCGTAGATGACGGTCACGAGGACGACGCTGCCGATGACGGCCCGCGGGAGGTTCTTGCCGGGGTCCTTTATCTCCTCGGCGACGCTCGTAATCTGGACGAAACCCAGGTAGGAGACGAAGATGAAGCCGGTCGTCCCCAGCGTCTCGCTGACCGTGCTCGCCCGCGGGAGGTTCGCGGGGTCGGCCCGCAGCGTCCCGAGCAGCGTGAAGACGAACAGAATCCCCACCAGCACGATGACGATGATGTTCTGCAGGCGGCCCGTCTCCTTCGCCCCGACGTAGTTGATGAGCACGAAGAACGCGCCGCCGACGAGTGCCGCCAGCGTGACGACAGAGATGGAGAGGGGACCGATTCCGACGCCGCCGCTGACGCCGAAGATGCGCGAGATGTAGCGGCCGAAGCCGACCATGTAGAACGCGCTGGCGAAGGCCAGCCCCAGCCAGTTCGCCCACCCCGCAACGGAGCCGAACATCGGTCCGAGCGCGTGGTTTACGTAGTAGTACGCGCCGCCGGAGCGAGGCATCGCCGTCCCGAGTTCGCTGGCCGACAGCGCGGTGAAAATCGCGATGACGCCGCCGAGGACGAACGCGACCGACGCCAGCGAGCCGGCCCGGAGGATGGCCTCGCCCGGGAGGACGAAGATACCCGCACCGATCATCGTCCCGACGCCGATGGTCAGCGCCGCCAGCGGGCCGAGGTCCTTCGCCAGTTCGGTGTCGTCACCGCTCACGCCGCGTCACCTCCGTCCTCAGCCGTCTCCTCGGTCGCCGCATCGCCGTCCGTCTCCGGTTCTTCGGGGACGTCCGGCAGGACGACGACCGGTCTATCCGTCTCGGTCACGAGGTCCAGCGCGACGTCGCCGGTCAACAGCCGGACCCATCGGCCCGCCCCGCGGCGTGATGATGATGGCGGTCGCGTCGTGGTCGCTCGCCGCCGCGAAGATGGTCTCCGAGACGTCTGTACCGTACCGCAGGTCCGTCTCGACGTCCCGGTCGTCGTCGAGCGCGTCGTGGACGGCCGCGAATATCTCCTCGGCGCGCTCCTCGCGTTGCTCGACGCTGGCCTTGTCGGGCGCGCCGCCGGCCTTCTCGATGACGTGGACGGCGACGACGCTGCCGGTCAGGTACTGGCGGGCCGCCCGGCAGGTGGCGACGGCGTCCTCGACGGTGGCGACGGGCAGGAGCACCCGTTCGAAGATGTCAGCCATGGTCGTGGTGGTACTGCAGTGTTCGTTCTGCGTTCTCCCGTCCGTGGAGAGCCTGGGCGATTGCTGCGTGCATGCGAGTCCGGATGTTCGGACGAACCTTAATTGTCACGTCGTGGGAACGCGTGACGTGGCGCCGGTATTCGCCGAATAGAAACCGACTTAGGGCGGGGGCCAGAATGCTCCCGCCATGGAACATCCGGGGGGCCGACGATGCGAATCGTAATCGTCGGCGCTGGCGAAGTCGGCTCCTCCATCGCGAAGAGCCTCTGTGACACACACGAGGTCGTCGTCGTGGACAACGACCCCGAGCGGGTCGAGTCCGTGACCTACAACATCGACGTCCTCGCTATCGAGGGCGACGGGGTCACGCTGTCCACGCTGGCGGAGACGGACGTGGCGGAGGCGGACATCCTCATCGCCAGCACCGACGACGACGAGACGAACATCATCACCTGCGGGACCGCGAAGACGCTCGGTGACCCGTTCACCATCGCCCGCGTCAGGGACACGAAGTTTCTGGACACCTGGCAGCAGGCCGAGGGCGCACTCGGCGTGGACTTCATGGTCGGCACGACGCTGCTGGCCGCCCGGTCCGTCGTCCGCGTCATCGGCCTGCCGTCGGCCCGCGACGTCGACACCTTCGCCGGCGGGCGCGTGCAGATGGCCGAGTTCGAGATTCCGCCGGACAGCCCGGTCGCCGGCCAGACCGTCCAGGAGGCGGACCGCTTCGAGTCGCTGACCTTCGCGGCCATCCTCCGCCCGGACGACGTCGTGATTCCGAGCGGCCAGACGCGAATCGAGGCCGGCGACGAGGTGGTCGTCATCGGCTCCGAATCGAGCGTCCAGGCCCTGGCGGCCGAAGTGTCACCCCACGCCGGCACGGTGGACGACATCCTCATCGTCGGCGGGACGGACATCGGCTACCAGATCGCAAAACTGCTCGGCGAGCAGGGGCTGACCCCGCGCCTCGTCGAGCGCGACCACGACCGGGCGCGCGAACTCGCCGAGTTGCTGCCGAACACGACGGTCCTGGAGAGCGACGGGACCGACCGGGACTTCCTGGAGCGCGAGCACATCTCCGAGGTCGACACCGTCGTCTCGGCGCTGAACCGCAACGAGCGCAACCTGCTCGCCTCGCTGCTGGCCAAGCGCCTGGGTGCCGAACGCGCCGTCGCCATCGTCGGCGAGATGGAGTACGTCGACCTCTTCGAGGCCGTCGGCGTCGACGTGGCAATCAACCCGCGGGAGGCGACCGCAGAGGAGATTACCCGGTTCACCCGCGAGCGCCGCGCAGAGAACGTCGCGCTCATCGAGAACGACCGCGCGGAGGTCATCGAGATAGAGGTCGACGAGGACAGCGTGCTGGCCGGCAAGCCCATCCAGGAGTCGGTCGTCGACCTCCCCGACGGCGTCGTCATCGGCGCGATAACGCGCAACGGCGACTTCGTCATCCCGCGCGGTGGCACAGTCGTCGAACCCGGCGATACCGCCGTTCTCTTCGTCGACGCGGATGTCGTCGAGGAGGCGACGGCGGTGCTCTGAGAGCCCCCGATGAACCTCCGCGTCGACTGGCGAGCCAGCGTGAGTCTCGTCGGGTCCGTACTCAAGTACCTCTCCCTGCCGCTCGCTCTCCCGGCAGCGGTGGCCATCGTCTACGACAACGGCGTCCTCGCCTTCCTGCCGGTCATGGCGCTGACGCTGGTCGCCGGGGTGGGGCTGGAACGCCTCGACCCCGACCCGGACATCGGGGCCCGCGAGGGCTTTCTGATGGTGGCGCTGACGTGGCTCGCGGTGGCTCTCGTCGGGATGCTCCCCTACGTCATCGCGGGCATGGGGACCGAATCGACGCTCGCGGACCCGGTCAACGCTCTCTTCGAGAGCATGAGCGGGTTCACGACGACTGGCGCGACGGTCATGGGCTCCATCGGGTTCGACCACCACTCCCACGCGCTCATGCTCTGGCGGCAGTTGACCCAGTGGCTCGGCGGCATGGGTATCGTCGTCCTCGCCGTCGCCATCCTGCCGGAGCTGTCGGTCGGGGGCGCGCAGTTGATGGACGCGGAGGCTCCGGGGCCCGGCATCGAGAAGCTCACGCCCCGCATCGCGGAGACGGCGCGGGTCCTGTGGCTCATCTACCTCGGGTTCACTGTCCTCCAATTTCTGCTGCTGTACGGCCTGCACCACGCCGGACTGGCCCCGAACATGGGACTTTACAACGCCATCGCACACCCGCTGACGACGATGCCGACCGGCGGGTTCTCGCCGGAGGCCCGCAGCATCGAGGCGTTCTCGTCCGTCGTCCAGTGGGTCATCATCCCCTTCATGGTCGCCGCGGGGACCAACTTCGCGCTGTTCTGGAAAGCGCTCAACGGGGACGTGCGCTCGGTTTTCCGGGACAGCGAGTTCCGCTTCTACGCCGGGACGCTCGCCGTCTTCGCGGCGCTGGGTGCCGGATTGCTCTACGGGGGTGTCGGCGTCGGCCTCGCCGAACTCCCCGTCGAGGTGCCCCCGATTGCCGGTGAGTTCGAGGATGCGCTGCGCCACAGCACCTTTCAGGTCGTCTCCATCGTCACGACCACCGGCTACGCGAGCATGGACTTCAACACCTGGAGCCCGGTCGCGCAGTTCCTGCTGGTGTTCGGGATGTTCATCGGCGGGTCGGCGGGGTCGACCGGCGGTGCCATCAAGATGGTCCGGACGCTGGTCATCCTGAAGTCGCTCAAGCGGGAACTGTTCACGACGGTCCACCCGGACGCCGTCTCGCCGGTGCGCCTGGCCGGGAAGCCACTCGACGAGCGTGCGCTCCGGGGCATCTACGCGTTCACGCTGCTGTACGTCGTGCTCTTTTTCGTCGCCTCGGGGCTGGTCCTGCTGGACGCGACGCGGATTCCCGAGTCGGTGACGGCCTTCGAGGGGATGTCCGCCGTCGCGGCGACGCTCGGCAACGTCGGACCGGGCGTCGGCATCGTCGGGCCGATGAACAACTACCTCGCGTTCCCCGACACGTCGAAACTGTTCATGGTGTTCCTGATGTGGGTCGGCCGGTTGGAGGTCATCCCGGTCTTCGTGTTGCTGACCGGGGCCTACTGGCGGTCCTGAGCCGCGGGAAACGACAGGTTTTCTTCCGTTCCGTCCAAGGTTCAGTCATGACCACAGGGGTCGTTCTACTGAACTTCGGCGAGCCGTCCGTACCCGAGCGAGAGCCAGTCGTCGACTACCTCGAACGCATCTTCATGGCCAACGCCGACCTCGAAGAGTACGACTCCAGGGAGGCCGCCCGGAAGCGCTCGCGGAAACTCGCCGAGCGCCGCGCCCCCGGACTGCTGGAGGAGTACGAGAACATCGGCGGGTCGCCGCTCAACGAGCAGGCCAAGGCCCAGGCCGACGCCCTGGAGACCACGCTCCAGAACCGCGACTTCGACGTCCTGACCTACCTCGGGATGCAGTACATCGAGCCGTTCATCGGGGACGCCGCCGCGGACGCGATGGCGGACGACGTGGACCGCGTCATCGGCCTGCCGATCTTCCCGCTGTGTGGCCCTCGACGAACGTCATCTCGCTGGACGAACTCGAAGACGAGATGGAGGAGATGGGCTTCGACGTCCCCTTCCAGGCCATCACCGGGTGGCACAAACACCCCAAGTACAACCGCGTCCGCGCGGAGAACATCGCCGACTTCGCCGACGACGAGGGCGTCGACCTCCACGACGAGGACACCGCGCTGGTCTTCTCCGCCCACGGCACCCCCAAGCACTACCTGGAGGAGGGGAGCCGCTACGACATCTACGTCGAGGAGTACTGCTCGGTCGTCGCCTCGCTGCTCGGCGTCGACGACTACCACATCGGCTTCCAGAACCACGAGAACCGCGACATCCCCTGGACCGAACCCGACGTGGAGGACCTCATCGAGGACATCGACGCCGAACGCGTGGTCGTCGAACCCGTCAGTTTCCTCCACGAGCAAAGCGAGACGCTGTCGGAACTCGACGTCGAACTCCGCGAGGAGGCCGAGGAGGTGGGACTGGACTTCTACCGCGTGCCCATCCCCCACGACGACGAGCGCATCCCCGAAGTGTTCGCGGACCTCGTCGAGCCGTTCCTGGCCGATTTCGACCCCGAGTACTACCAGTTCCGGCAGTGCCAGTGCCGCGACGAGCCGGGGACGATGTGCCTGAACGCGCCACAGACCACGTCCCACGTAGAGGGCGAGGAAGCGCCAGCCGAGACGGACGACTGACATGCGCGTCGCCGTCGTCGGCGCGGGCATCACGGGGCTCGCGCTCACGCACCACCTCGCCGAGCGGGGTATCGACTCGGTCACGTACGAGGCCGACAACCAGCCCGGCGGCGTCATCCGCTCGGAGACAATCGACGGCCGCACGGTCGAGGTCGGGCCGCAGCGGCTCCGACTGACGCCCGGCGTCGAGGACCTCGTGGAAGCTGTTGGTCTCTCCGACGCCGTCGTCGAAGCCGGGGAGGAGCACCTGTTCGTCTACGCGGACGGCCGACTCCGGGAGGCCCCGCTAGACCGCGAGGCGTTCCTCCGGACCGACCTGCTCTCCTGGCGCGGGAAACTGCGCCTGCTCGCGGAACCGCTGACCCGCGACGGGATGCGCGAGGAGTCCGCCGCGGAACTGTTCACCCGGAAGTTCGGCCGCCAGGCCTACGAGCGGTTCATCGGGCCGCTGTACGGCGGCATCTACGGCTCGGACCCGGCCGAGATGCCGGCGACCTTCGCGCTGGACGGGCTGCTGAAACGCGAACAGGAGACGGGCAGTTTCCTCCGGGCGTTCCTCAAGCGCGTCGGCCAGGGCCAGCAGTCCCCGCCTATCTCCTTCGAGGCCGGCAACCAGCAGTTACCCAATGGGCTCGCGGAGGCGTACGCCGACCGCATCGAACTCGGGACAGCGGTCACGGACGTTCGACCGGCTGCAGGCGACGCGGGGACGGACCGGCAACCGGCCGCAGCGACGGACGGCGGCGGTCAGTACGTCGTCGAGACCGACAGCGGTGCGGAGACGTTCGACCACGTCGTCGTGACGACGCCGGCGGGAGTCACCGCCGACATCCTCGACGGCGTCGCAACGGGGACCGAGGGCCTCGCCAACCTCACCTACAATCCGCTGGCGATGGTCCACCTCGACGCCGACTGCGAGCAGGAGGGCTTCGGCTACCAGGTCGCCTACGGCGAGGACATCCACACGCTCGGCGCGTCGTGGAACGACAGCATGTTCGACCGCGAGAACCTCTACACCGTCTTCCTCGGCGGGATGCACGAACCCGACATCGTCGACCGGCCGGACGAGGAAATCGGTGCTATCGCCGCCGAGGAGTTCGAACAGGTCATGGGTTCGCCCGCGGAGGTCCTGAACGTCGCCACCCGCGAGAAGTGGTTCCCGGCGTACGACCGGTCGTGGTACGCGCTGGAGGCCTTCGAGGCGCCGCCGGGCGTCCACCTCGCGACGAACTACACCGCGCGGATGGGGATTCCCAGCCGCGTCCGGGAAGCGCGCGAACTGGCCGAGGAGCTGGCGGCCGGGGCCTGAGCGGGTCGCAAGTCACAGACCCACTTCTCCGTCTCTCAGCCGGCAAATACCGAGGAACCGAGAGGGGCTACCCGCCTCAATCGGGACAATCGACGGTGCGAGTGAGCGTCGTTGCCAGTCCGTCAGTCGACGCCACCACGGTAATCGTGGAACCACACTCGACGGATTCGAACCTGGCGGTCCCCGTCTCCTCCGCGTCGAACGTCTCGTCTGCCGTCATGTCGGTCGTCTGGCCGTCGACGGTGACCTCCAGGCCCGTCAGTGTCGTGCCGGAAGGGAACTGGTTGGTCAGCGCCACCGTGAGGTTCGTCGTCCCGTTTGCCGTCCCCGAGGCGGACTGTTCGAAGGTGAGATACGCAGAGAGGTCGCCGGTGGTGGCCAGTTCCAGGTCCCTGTCCGCCGTCATCGACGTCACGCCGCTGGTTCCGCTGACGAGCGTTACCGTCAGGACGAGGATAGCGATCAGAACGACCTGTCTGCTGGTCACCATCACTCGCCCACCTCCGGCGGCCTGTCACGCGCCCCGAGGCGCATTCGATAGTAGTTGTCGTAGAAGTGTGCGACCGAGGAGACGGTCAGCGTCGTGCTGAGGAAGACGCCGTACATCGTCGGTGGGACGACCGAGAGCGGGTACACACCCGCCCAGAGGCCGACGAGACAGACAACACTCAGCGCCGAGAGCCCGAGATAGTACACGCCCCAGGGGATGCTGGCTCCAGTCAGCGAGTCGACGTAGAAGTTGGCGTTCGATGCCGCGTCGGTGAGTCGCACCGTACCCCGCTGAGCGTCGTACTCGATGAAGCCGCACTCGTCCATCTTCGGCAGGTGGAACTGCCGCAGGGCGTTTCGGACGCGCTTTCGCTCCTTGTGAGAGAGCGCGTCGACTGGCTTGCCGTTCTCCCAGCTCGCGACGGTATCCGTGAGTTCGGACACCGTGACACGACCGCTCCCGTTCTGCTTGAGCATGTGCACGACGAAGCGGCGTCGCTGATTGCTGAGCACCTCCAGCGTGGTGTCCCTGGAAAAGTCGTTTCCGGTCGTCCGTGACGACTGTGTGCCCGCGCTCGCGCTACTCATGCCGTACCCCCTCCCGTTTTCGCATCCGTTCCTCTGCGAACCCCATTCTACCAGAGTTGTTGTCAGAATACCATTTTAGTATACAGTCCCCTCGGGGGGAGCAATCGGTCATTGATTGTCTCCGAGAGGGAACATCTCCACGCGCCGCCCGATTCGGAGGAACCGCTCTCGTCCGTGGTTATACTGTTTCTAAACACGCCGCTGTGGTACTGTAACCAAACAATCACATCCCGGTGAACGACCGTTCTCTCGGCCGCCGAAGTGTTAGGGAGACTACGGTTGCACAAACGGTGACTGTGCGCGCCACAGGGGGTGCATGCGGATTCACCAGAGGTCGTATGTGGCCGTTGCAAAGCCTCTATCCGATATTTTCTGGCAGTTCATTCCAAAGTGGGTACATCCCCATTGCTGGAATGCGTGCCTGGACGAGGGGGAGCGGTCACCGCCGAGACGGACTGTCGCCCACACGGGTGCGCACCAACGGAGACAACAAACAATGAAACGACGCAAATTCGTTGTCGGACTCGGATCGCTCGCAGCCGGTGCCGGTACTGCCATGGGGACCGGCGCGTTCTCGGGACAGAGCTCGAAGCGCAAGTTCTACATAGCGTCTAAAGGTGACGCGGATGCCTTCACGAAGTTGAAGAAGGTGACGAGCTGGCCCCACAGTGCCGAGTACACCTACTACGACGGCGGTCACCTTGTGGTTGACATCCCGCGGCTGAACTCGGACAGCAAGTGGTACTTCAAGAAGCTGTTCAAGCTTGGAGCGAACCTGACGAAAAACGACGGTAAGCACAAGTACTGGATCAAGAACAAGTACAGCCAGTACTGCAAGGACAACGGAGGCACGCACTACGACGGAAAACAGCGTGTCCGCTGGTTCTGTACGTCGATTTACAATGGGAACGACAATAAGAAGAGGGACTGTGATGACGACTACATTCACATCCCCAAACCGTCCGGCGGAAAAAAGAAGATCGGTGTGGAGTGGCTCAGCGGTGGTGATTACCTGAAGCTCTCGCCCGGAGACTACTGCGCTGTGGGCGTCTGCATCAACACCCGCGGTCTGAACGTCGACGACTGGAAGGACAAGGAGCCCATCCTCAAGAAGGCGTACGTCCAGGCGAAGGCAGCGGACCACGAATAAACCAGGCGACCTCGCAGTAGGTCAGCCAAGCCCGTTTTTTGACCAGCTTTTCGATAATGAAGTGACTTACAATACGAGAACGACTGGAGTTTTCGCCAAGACACGCTATGGGAATCAGACGACTCCTCGCGACGCTGGTCACGGCTACGCTCGTGCTCGCAGCCCTCGCCCTGGTGCTCGGGAGCCTGCTGGGCCAGCCGATTCTCCTGAGCTACGTCGAGACGGAAAGCATGCAGCCGACGCTGGACCCCGGCGACGGGTTCGTCGCCGTCCCCAGCGCCGTCGCTGGTCCGGTCGAACAGGGTGACGTCGTCGTCTTCCAAGCACAGGAACTCCACGGCGGCGGGCTGACGACGCATCGCGTGGTGGGACGGACCAACCAGGGATACGTGACCGGCGGCGACAATAACCCGTTCACCGACCAGGCCGGTACGGAGCCACCCGTAGCGGACGAACAGATCGTAGCCGAAGCGTTGAAAGTCAACGGCGAGGTTCTCGTGATTCCCCACCTCGGGGACGTCGTGACCGGCCTCTCCGGGGGGCTCGAAGACGTCCGGTACTGGCTGGCCGCGTTCACGGGGCTCGGGATTTTCGCCGGGCCGCAGGGCCTGCCAGCCCTGCTGATACTCGGGCTGGTGCTGTACTACGCCGTCGACGTCCTGCGAGAACGCGGACAGCGACAGTACGACCGGACGACCGAGCGCGAGACGGGGCTGAACACCAGACTCGTGGTCGGCGCGCTCGCGGTCTTTCTCGTTTTCTCCGCGACGATGGGTATGGTCGGACCGTCCGGGACCAACGAGTACGGCATCGTCAGCGCGGCCTACGAGGACGAGCGTCAGGACGTCGTCCCGGCGGGCGAGTCGAAGAACAACACGCTCGGCGTTACCAACGGCGGGTTCCTCCCGGTGGTCGTCTTCTACGAACCTGGCGATATGGCGGACGTCCACCCCAGGGAGGTGTACGTCCCGGCGCGGGGCGAGGCGAACGTGACGGCGACGTTCACCGCGCCGCCAGAGACCGGGGGATACAGCAGGTACATCGTCGAGCGCCGCTACTTCGCGGTGCTTCCGGTCTCGGTAATCCGCTCGCTCTACCAGGTCCACCCGTGGCTCCCCATCGTCGCCATCGACCTCCTGCTCGGGGTCCCGTTCTACGTCGCCGGGCGCAAACTGCTCGGCTCCGGCCGGATACGTGAGCGGACTCGCGACCGGGGACTCTCGCGGCTCGCGTCGCTCAAGCGAGCGCTCAGGGGCCGCGAGTGAGTCCGTGGGTCGGGCCGCGAACACGGGTCCGTTCTCCCTGTGGAGACCAGCCGTCGATAGACCACCTCGCAGGTATTCGTCGGTAGGCGGTTATTATCCCTGTTCAGACGGTGCATAACAAACGCTCATACGTGTCTTGTCGGCTACAATGGCTGACTGGAAGTTACGCACTCGGCACGTCATCGATAATTCCATCTCGATTATCGTGGGTGCTCTCGTTCTCCTCGCTCTCCTCGGTGGCTGGCTCACCTACACTACCTACGCTGCGCCAGCGACCACGACCGAACAGCGGCCGGGGCCGTCGTCGGAGACGAGAGCGTGGTTCAATCACTCGGCGACGGTTACCGAGAACAACTCGGTCTACCCCGTCGGGACGACACTCGCCGACCGGCAGGTCTACTTCTCCAGTATCACGCCCTCGCTGAACGGGTCATACTCGTTCACCTACCAGGCGAGCGAGAGCGGTCAGCTGAACGCGACGGTCGCGCTCGACCTCGTGTATCGCGGTGTCGAGGACGGCGAGGTGGGCGACAGAGTCGTCTGGGAGACGACGCGAACGCTCCGGGGAACCGTAAGCAAGTCGCTCGGGCCAGGCGACACGCTCACCGTTCCGTTCTCGGTGGACGTGAACCGGACCGGACAGCGGCTGGCAGCTATCGAGGAGCAACTCGGGGACCCACCCGGGCAATCCCAGGTGCGGGTCCGCGCACGGACTACCCTCCAAGGGACGGTCAACGCCGAGCCGGTCGACAGAACGACGCCGCACACCCTGCCGATAGACCTCGGGGGTAGCACCTACCGCATCGGTCAGCCTGGACCGATGACGGACAGCGAGGAGACCACCAGAACGGTCACCGTCGAGAAGGAGTACGGACCGGCACGGAGCGTCGGCGCACCGGGTCTGCTCCTGGTCTCGCTCTCCGGCCTCGTCGGGCTTGGCTTCGTGAGATACACTGACCGGCTGGGACTCTCCCGGGCAGAAAGGCGCCGTCTGACGTACGAGGAAGACAAACGCGAGTACGACGACTGGATATCGAGGGTCCAGTTGCCGGAGGAGGCGCTGGCCCTGCCGCGGGCGACGACAACCTCCCTGGCGGCCCTCGTGGACTTCGCCATCGACACCGACAATCGCGTCATCGAGGACCCGCAGGAACAGACGTACTACGTCGTTCACGACGGCTACCTCTACGAGTATCGCCCGCCCACCCGCGGGCCGGCGGGTGAATTTACGCTCCCGCCCAGTGCTGGCTCCGGCACGCGTCCACCGAGAGACGGCGACTCGCCGTCAGTGACGGCAGAATCGGAGAATGGGGACGAGCCGGTCAACTCGCCCAGCGAGACTCACCCCGAGGACTGCGGCGCGTCGAGCGGCCGGGCCTGACTCAGACCTCGCGCTCTATCGACTTCGCCGTCTCTACGAACGCCCGCACCGACTCCACCGGCGTGTCCTTGTTCACACCGTGTCCGAGATTCAGGATGTGCCCTTCGGGCCCCGCAGCCTCGATGACCTCACGCGTCTTCTCCCGAACGAACTCCGGCTCGCCGAACAGATACGACGGGTCCAGATTCCCCTGCACCGGCATCTCTCCCAACTGCTCCCGCGCCTCGGCCATGTCCACGGTCCAGTCCAGCGCCACGGCGTCCGCGCCGCTGTCGGCCAGCAGGTCCAGCCGGCCGTTCATCCGCCGGACGAAGACGATGGTCGGCGCGTTCAGGTCAGACAGAATCTCCCGGTGCAGCGGCAGCACGAACTCGCGGTAGTCCTCGGGCGTCAGCGTCCCGGCGTAGGTGTCGAACAGTTGCACCACGTCCGCGCCGTTGCCAATCTGGAACGCCAGGTAGTCCTTCACGACGTCGGCGAACGCAGACAGCAGCGTCCGGAAGGCGTCGGGATGCTGCGCGCGGAGTTTCCGCAGCGGCATGTTCGTCCGCGAGGGACCGCCGGCGACGGCGTAGGAGGCGAGCGTGAACGGGCCGCCAGCGAAGCCGATGATGGCCGTCTCGTCGCCGACGCGGTTGTTCAGGCGAACGAGCAGTTCGCCGACGTAGTCCAGTTCGCGGGCCACGTCGCCGTGGGAACGGTCAACGTCGTCGGGGCCGGAGACGGGGTTCTCGACGACGGGCCCGACGCCGCTCTCGATGTGGTAGGAGAAGCCGAGCGGTTCGAGGACGGTCAGGATGTCCGAGAACATGACGAGGCCGTCGGGCTCGTAGTACTCCCAGGGCAGCAGAGTTATTTCCTCGGCGACCTCGGGCGTCTTGATGGCCTCCAGGAAGGAGTAGTCCTCGCGAATCTCGCGGTACTCGGGGATGTGCCGCCCGGCCTGACGCATCAGCCACACCGGCGGGCGCTCCGTCCGCTCTCCGCGGGCAGCACGCACGAGCAGGTGGTCCATTGCCCGACCGTTGGCGGGTCGGAGGCTAAGGGTTTCGGATGTCTGTCCGTCAGGCGCCGGCGAGTCTGTCCCGCAGTCCGGGAAGCACGCGCCGGTAGCCCAGCAGGTACAGGCCGCCATACAGGGCGAGGGCACCGACGTAGACGTACCAGAGTCCCAGCGTTTCGCCGCTGGTCACGCTCGCCACGCCGGTCTGCTCACTGAGGATACCGACGGTGGTCAGGATGCCAGCCAGGACGATTTCGAGAGCGAAGACGACGGTTTCGGAGACGAACTCCACCAGTACTTCTCGCATGGGGGAGTCCAGCCCACACGGCGGAATATGCGTTACGGTCGGTCCGTCTGTCCCCGATTGGTCGGCGGTGCCGGTTGCTGCCACGCCCGGTCAGAAACGTTTACGTGTCACCTTGGCGGAGGCGTCGATATGGCGCACACGAGTTCGATGGACTACGGCAAGCGCGCGAAGCAGGGTTTTCTCCTCGGGGTCGGGCTCTTCGCGTTCGGCGCGCTCGGGGAGATTCTCGTCCACTCGGTCTTCGGAGGGGTTCCGGGCTGGGAGCGAGCACTGTTGTTCGACGCCGAGGTGCTCGGGATTCTCATCGGGTTGCTCTCCCCGTTCGTCTTCGGCATCGCCCTGCCGCTTATGGAGTGAGTGAGTCCCACTCCGTGGGGCGCTCGGGTTTGGACAATGATTTAACCCCGGCCGGGGAAACGCGGACTATGAGCGCACCGCGAGTACTCATCCTCGGACCGCCCGGCGCAGGTAAGGGCACACAGAGCGGCCGCATCGCCGACACCTACGGCGTCGAACACATCACGACCGGCGACGCGCTCCGTGCCAACAAGGACATGGACATCTCCGACATGGACACGGAGTACGACACGCCGCGTGAGTACATGGAGGCCGGCGACCTCGTCCCGGACGCCGTCGTCAACGCCATCGTCGAGGAGGCACTCTCACAGGCGGACGGCTTCGTACTCGACGGCTACCCGCGGAACCTCGACCAGGCCGAGGAACTGGAGGACATGACTGACCTCGATATCGTCCTCTCGCTGGACGTGAGCCGCGAGGAACTCATCGACCGCCTCACCGGTCGGCGGGTCTGCTCGGAGTGTGGCACGAACTTCCACGTCGAGTTCGACCAGCCGGAGGAGGAGGGCGTCTGCGACGAGTGCGGCGGCGAACTCATCCAGCGCGACGACGACAACCGGGAGTCCGTCGAGAACCGCCTGGACGTCTTCGAGGAGAACACCCAGCCAGTCATCGACCACTACAGCGACCACGACGGATTCGTGTCGATCGACGGGGAGCAAGCCCCCGATGACGTCTGGGCGGACATCGAGGACGCCATCGACGCACAGGAGTAAAAGATTGATTAACGCGCGTCGCCCTATAGGATACTAATGCCGCGGACAGCACAGAAAGTAGACGAACTCGCCGAGGAGGGGGAGGCGATGACCGACGCCCTCACCACCGTCCTCAACGTGGCCGACGAGAAGGGCACGGTCACGTGGAGCGACGTGAGCGACGACCTCACCAGCGGCCAGTGGGGCCGCCTCATCGAGAAGGGGCTGCTCATCGACGCCGGCGGCGAGGGGTTCGTCGTCGACGACCCCGACGGTGTGCGGGACGCCCTCGGCGAGGCGGACCCGGCCAAGAGCAGCGACGACGACGATGACCTGAGCTGGTCGACGTACGACAAAGTTGCCGCGCTGGGCGTGGTCGCCCTGTTCCTGGGCTACTCCATCTCCTCGGTTCGCGCCCAGATTGCCTCCGTCATCGACATCTTCATGGGGCCGCTGGAGGCGAATCTCCCCTTCTACCTGGTCGTGATGATTCTCGCCATGCTGACCGGCGCGTACACGACCATCCTCCAGGACAAGCTGATGGATTCGAGCGTGATGGAGGGCTATCAGGAGAAGAACAAGGCACTCCAGGAGAAGCGCAAGCGCGCCAAGGAGCGCGGCGACGACGAGGCCCTGGAGGAGATTCGCGAGGAGCAGATGGAGATGCTCTCGGAGAACACGGGCATGTTCAAGGCGCAGTTCCGCCCGATGGTCTGGATCATGCTGCTGACCATCCCCGTGTTCCTCTGGCTGTACTGGATGGTGCTCGACGTGGGCATCTCGGCCAGCGAACCGGTGATGGTACTCCCAATCTTCGGTGAGGTCGCCACCTGGCAGACGGCAGTGCTGGGGCCCATCCAGATATGGCTGCTCTGGTACTTCGTCTGCTCGATGGGGTTCAACCAGATCATCCGGAAGGCGCTGAACGTCCAGACCGGAATGAACTGACGGCGACGACTCGCAACCTCTTTTAGCCCGACCGACGCACGTAGGGTATGTTGATTACCGTCTCCGGACCGGGAGGCAGCGGCAAGAGTACGCTCGCCGCGAACCTCGCCGCCCACCTGGGGTACGACCACGTCTCGGGCGGGGACATCTTCCGAGAGATTGCAGACGAACGGGGCCTGACACCGCTGGAACTCAACAGGCACGCCGAGGAGGACGACCAGATAGACCGCGACCTGGACCGGCGACTGCGCTCGACCGCCCGCGACCGCGAGGACCTCGTGCTCGAATCCAGACTCGCCGGGTGGATGGCCGGCGACTACGCCGACCTCCGCGTCTGGCTGGACGCGCCGCTTTCGGTCCGAGCCGCTCGCATCGCCGACCGCGAGGAGAAGTCCGCCGAGATGGCCCGCGAGGAGACCACGGCCCGCGCCGAGAGCGAAGCGCTCCGCTACCGTGAGTACTATGGCATCGACATCGACGACCTGGGCATCTACGACCTCGTCGTGAACACGGCCCGCTGGGGCCCGGAGGGCGTGCTCGCGCTGGTGACGCTTGCTGCCGAGCAGTACGCCCCCGAAACCGACGAGGGGAAGACGCCGGTCACCGGGGTCGACTACGACTTCGACTGATGGCACTGCGTGGCCCACCCGCCGACCGCTCGCCGGCGGCCCTGTTGCAATTTGGCGTCGTCAACCTCGACAAGCCGCCGGGCCCGTCGGCCCACCAGGTCGCCGGGTGGGTCCGCGATATGGTCGGGGACAGACTGGCAGAGGCGGGCCACGAGCCAATCGACCGGGTAGCACACGGCGGGACGCTGGACCCGAAGGTCACCGGCTGCCTGCCGATTCTGCTGGGCGACGCTGCCCGCTGTGCCCGGGTCTTCGACGACAGCGTGAAGGAGTACGTCGCGGTCCTGGAACTTCACGGCCCGGCGCCCGCAGACCTCGAATCCGTCCTCACCGAGTTCGAAGCGCCGCTGTACCAGAAGCCGCCACGGAAGAGCGCGGTCCGCCGGCAGCGACGCGTCCGGGAGATACACGACCTGGAACTGCTGGAACTGGACGGCCAGCGTGGCCTGCTGCGGGTGCGCTGTGAATCCGGCACGTACGTCCGGAAACTCTGTCACGACCTCGGACTGGCGCTGGGGACGGGCGCGCACATGGGCGACCTCCGGCGGACCGCGACCGGAACCTTCGACGACCGCTCGCTGGTCACGATGGAGGACCTGGCCGACGCGCTGGCCTTTTGGGCGGCAGACGACGACACCGACCCGCTCCGGGACGTCGTCGCCCCCGCCGAGCGCGCCCTGGAGACGCTGCCCCGCGTCACAATCGCGCCGAGTGCGGCGCGTGAAGTCGCGGAGGGGGCGCCGGTGTACGCGCCGGGAGTCCTGGGAACGGCCGCCGCTCCAGTAGACGGCGCGACACCCGAGGACGGCGAGCTGGTCTGCTGTGTCACCCCCGACGAGGCGGCGGTCTGTCTCGGGACGCTCGTCGGCGACCCCGAAGCCGAGCGCGGGACGGTCGTGGAACTCGAACGCGTGCTGGTCTGAGACGCGGCGTGCTCGGCGGATGACGCAACTGTTATCGGGCCATTGGCGCAATCACGGGCAATGACAGCCGACGACGACCGGACGGCGACGTCCCACTCCGGTGGAGAGCCCGGCGACGACGGCGGTCACTCGTCCCGTCGGGAGTTTCTCAAACTCGGGACGGCGGTGACCGTCGGTGCCACCGCTGGCTGTGCGCGATTCGCCCCGACGGCCCCGCCGAGGGAACTCGACGAACCGACCGCCGAGAGCCGCGCCCTCCCGACGCGGCCGGACACCATCTTCATGGGAGACGTCGAGCGCACGGGCCACTGGCCCGACCAGTCTGTGCCCGACGCGGTGGAACTGGCCTGGTCGGAGCCCGGCATCAACACCGGCAGCCACACGGCGGCGAAGTCCTCGCCGCTGTACTACGAGGGGAACGTCATCGTGCCCGGTGACACCGGGACTGTCCACTCCTTCACACCCGAAGGCGAGCAGAACTGGGAAGCGTCGCTGGTCCCGTCCACCCGTGGAACCCACTCGACGCCGGCCGTCGTCGACGACTACGTCTTCACCGCCGGCTACGACGGTGCCGTCTACGCCTTCGACGCCGTGACCGGGGACCGAATCTGGCGGACGCAGGTCGCCGACGCCATCGGCTCCAGTCCGGTCTACTACGACGGCGTCGTTTACTGCGCAACCGAGTTCTACACGCCAAGCGGCGGCATGGTGGCCCTCGACCCGGCGACGGGCGGGCTCATCTGGGAGGACAACCGGATGACCAACCACGCCCACTCCATCACCGGCATCGACGTGTCCTCCGGCGTGTTCGCCGCGGGCTGCAACGACGGGTCGCTGTACGTCTGGGACCTCGACACCCGCGACTTCCGGGGGACCTTCGAGACTGCCGCGCCGATAAAGGGGCCCGTCTGCATGTACGGCGGGACGGCCATCTTCGGGTCCTGGGACGGAAACGTCTACGCCGTCGACACGACCTCTCTCGCCGAGGTCTGGCGCTACGAGACCGGGTACAAAATCATGTCGGGTGCGGCCGTCCATCCCGACTCCGGGACGCTGGTCATCGGCAACCACGGCGGCGAACTCCTGGGTCTGGGCACTGCCACGGGCGAGCGGGAGTGGTCCTTCGACTGCGAGGGCTGGGTCATCGGGAGCGTCACGCTCGCCGGCGACACCGCGCTCGTGGGCAGTTACGACGCGACGCTGTTCGCGGTCGACGCCCGCGGCGGCGACGAGCGCTGGCGGTTCGAACGACCCCACGGCCGCGTCACCTCCGCCCCGGCCGTCCACGACGGCGACATCTACGTCACGGAGCGGGCGGTCCTCGACGGCGAGGAGACCCTCGAGGAGTCCGGGTATCTCTACAAGCTGACCGCGGCGTAGCCCACCCGAGACGTGGCCGGCGAATCGAAGGGCTTAATCCCGGCACGGGTGTCCACCAATATGCGGGACCGTGGGGTAGCGGTATCCTCGGCGCATGGGGTGCGTCGGACCTGAGTTCGAATCTCGGCGGTCCCATACACCACTTTTTGCTACGTCGGGTGTCACATACGAGCCTTCGGCTCGTGGTGCACCACTCCTCGCAAAAACGTGGGAAAAAGCCGCTCGCGGTCGGGAGACCGCTCACGGCGAACCGGCTCACCACGTTCGCCGGATGCGTTCCCTTCTACAGATTCAGGCCGTCAAAGACGACTCGCGTACCTCGGCTGTCCCACTTTTCACGAAGCGACCACAGGACCACGAGAGTGAGCTATGCGAGCGCTTGGCAGTCCATTCCGCTTTTCACGTGGCTCTACACAGTCAGGAGCAACAGCTTGGTGCGGGACTCCACGATAGAGAGTCGGAAATAGCCGTCTCTCATACTGCAGGGACGGTCAGAGTGAGTGGGCCCTCGGAGAAATCCCAGACGACACACTCGTCTGCAGCTATCGTGCTCAACACCACGGTCGCTGTGCAGCGCCGGAAAATGTCCCGAAAGAAATCCCGGTGATGACTTTCGGAACGCTGTCAGAGGCTGTGGGAACTTCTGCACCCACGATACCCATTATATTTCGAATCCATTTAAACATATTTGCTTGCCAATGAAGAATTTTTCAATAGAGGCGCGGCGGGAAACCCCCTCGCGAAACTGGTCCCGACTGGCGGAGCGAAACGTCCGGGCGGTTGTCGACACGCCGAGTGACCGGCCCGTCGAGCCCGATGCGCACGCGTTCCAGCGTCTTCTCACAGTCGTGGGGCGACAGCCGCCCGGTGGACATCCCGACACAGGCAACTCCGAGATGGGGAAAATCCCCGCTGACGGGACGGCAACCGTCGATTCGACCGGCTTCGGCGAAGGATGAACGGCAGGCTCTCGGACCTGTCGCTCACCTGTCGCTGCTGACGCACGCTCGCCGGGCCAGTCTGCCATCACCGTTTTGTGAGCGCGGCCCCAACCCGATGCAATGGGATTCTTCAACGACCTCGGCAGGAAGGCCGAGAAACTGAAACAGGAGGCGACCGCCGCCACGGAAGCGGAGGCGACCCACGGCTGCCCCGACTGCGAGACGCTGCTGTACACCGACCACGAGGAATGTCCCGAGTGCGGAGGCGGGAACGTCGGCGAACTGGGCGGCGAGTAAGGAAGGCCGACACAGCGCCGCTTCGAAACGACACCAGGTTCGACCCCGGCTACTCACATGACGCAGACGACCCGACGCTTCTTTCTCGTGATGCTGGTCGTCCTCGCCGGCTGTAGCGTGAACGTGACCGAGACCGGCCCGACAGCGACGGGGACGGCGTCGTCCGGGGTCGGCGCTGGGGACGCAACGACGTCGCCGGCCTTCGAGCCGGCGGAACGGATTCCGGTCCGCGTGACGGACGTGGTCGACGGCGATACAGTCGACGTCGTGCTGCCGGACGGGAGCGAGGAGACGGTCCGGTTGCTCGGGGTCGATACACCGGAGGTCCACACAGAGACGACCCCGCCGGAGTTCGAGGGCGTCCCCGACAGCGAGGCGGGACGGGCCTGTCTCCGCGAGGCCGGCCAGAACGCGAGCGAGTACCTGCGAGGGCACCTCTCCGGCGAGGACGCGACGCTGCTCGTCGACCCCGTCTCGGACCGCCGCGGCGGGTACGGCCGTCTGCTGGCGTACGTCTCCCACGACGGCCGGAACCTGAACTACGCGCTCGTGGGCTCCGGCCACGCCCGCGTCTACGACTCGCAGTTCGCGCTCCGCACGGCGTTCTACGACGCGGAGGTCGACGCCAGGGAGGCTGGACGCGGCGTCTGGCGGTGTCGGAGTCCCGTCTGAAGCTACCCGCTGACGAGGACGTAGAGCGCGACGAGGACGCCCCCGAAGACGGCCGCCGCCCCGACGGTCACCAGCGTATCCTGGACGAGGACGGCAGCGAGTAGGGCAACGGCGAGCGCGAGACCGCCCAGCGCGAGCACCGGGAGTTCCGGGCCCTCGAAGGTCGGCGTTCTCGACTCCGTCCGGTCAGAATCCGGTGGCTTCGACAGCGACTCGTCGACTTCGACCGGCGTCCCGGCGGGCGTCGGTGACGAGAGCTGGACGTCGACCCAGCGGGTCTCGGAACCGTACGCGGAGACGACTTTCAGCTTCCCGAAGACCCCGTCGTCGGGCAGGCTGTCGGTGTCTACGGTGATGCGGACGGCCCGGCTCGCGTCGCCCTCGACGTAGTGGTTGTTTGCGTCGAGGCGAGCCACGTCCGAGAGCGAATCGTCGAGGTGGAGGTGGACGTGCAGCGAGGGGCCGTGGTTGACGAGCACCACGTCGAAGGAGCCGTCGGTCTCGAACGCGTCCGGAATCTCGATGGCGTGGAGGTCGTGACGGCTGACGTGGACGGCGAGCTCGTCGGGCACGGGTGCGACTCCGTGGGCACCGAAGAAAAACTTCAGGCTGGGGCTTCGTCGCGCATGTCCGGCGGCAGGAGGTTCGGGATGCCGTCCTCGATGGGGTAGGACTCGCCACACTCCGTGCAGACGAGTTCGCCCGTCAGAATCTCCTCGCCGTCGCGTTCGCCCACGTCGAGTTCGAGGTCGTGTTTGTCCACCGGACAGCAGAGAATCTCCATCAGTTCCTCTTTCATACGCCCTCGGCCCGGACGCCCTAAAAACGTGCTGTCTGGCGCGGGACGGGCCGGCCGGGTCGCGTTAGAAGGGGCGCTGGCGGACGATGGCCTCGTCGCGGTTCGGGCCGACGCCGATGGCGTAGGCGGGCGTGTCGAGTTCGTCCTCGATGTACTCGACGTATGCCTGTGCGTTCTCGGGGAGTGCCTCGTAGCCCTCCTCGGCGATGGCGGCCCAGTCGCCGTCGTCCCAGCCGTCGAAGGTGCGGAAGGTGGCCTCGCAGGCCTGCCACTGCTCCGTCGTCGATGGAATCGTGTGCATCTCCTCGCCGTCGAGCGTGTATGTGTGGCCGACCTTCACCTCGTCGAGGCCGGCGAGGACGTCGAGGTGGTTGATGGCGAGGCCGGTAAAGCCGGAGACGCGCGTGGCGTGGCGCAGCATCGGCATGTCGAGCCAGCCGACGCGGCGCGGGCGACCGGTGACGGTGCCGTACTCGCCGCCCTCCTCGCGGATGTAGGTGGCCAGTTCCTCGTCGTCGCCCTCGCCCTGCTCCTCGTAGCCCGGCGTGTCGCCGACGACGCCGCCGAGTTCGGTCGGCAGCGGGCCGCTCCCGACGCGGGTCAGGTACCCCTTCACGATACCGATTATCTCGCCGCCGCCGACGAGGCCGGGGCTGAGTCCGGTGCCGACCGCCGCGCCGCCGGCCGTCGGGTTCGAGGAGGTGACGTAGGGGTAGTTCCCATGGTCGATGTCGATGAGCGTCCCCTGTGCGCCTTCGAGCATGACGTTCTGGCCCTCCTCACTGGCGGCCGTGAGGAACTCGCCGGCGACGACGGTCATGTCGTCGTCCTCGAAGCGGCGGCCAAACTCGCGGAACTCCTCGAAGAGCGCGTCCACGTCGAACGCATCGGGGTCGTCTAGGTCGGCCACGTCGAGGCCGTAGACGTCCTCGACGAGCGCACGCTTCTGGGGGACAACGTATTCGAGGCGGTCGCGGAGCACGTCCGAGTCGAGCAGGTCGCCGACGCGGACGCCGCGGCGGCCGGCCTTGTCCTCGTAGGTCGGGCCGATGCCGCGGCCCGTCGTGCCGACCTCGTCGTCGGTCTCGCTTTTGACCTCTTCCTCGATGCCGTCGAGGACGCGGTGGTACGGGAGGATGACGTGCGCACGCTCGGCGACCCGCACGTCGGGGTCGAGGCCGCGGTCGCGCAGCGTGTCGAGTTCGTCGAACAGCGTTCGCGGGTTGACGACGCACCCGTTGCCGAGTACGCCGACCTTGCCGCGGATGGCGCCGCTCGGGACGAGCGAGAGCTTGTACTCCTCGCCCTGGTGGACGACGGTGTGGCCGGCGTTGTCGCCGCCCTGGTAGCGCGCGACGACGTCCGCCGCGTCGCCGAACAGGTCGACGATGCCGCCCTTCCCTTCGTCTCCGAGCTGTGCGCCCACGATTGTAACGGTCATCACGGCGACGTTCCGCCCGTCCCGGTAAACAGATTACGGTCCAGCCCCGCCGCTGTATGTGAACAGTTGTATTTAAGTATCCGCTCTGAGAAGCCCCAATCTGTTAGCAGTCACCATGGTAGGAACTCTGCGACGGATGTGGCGTCATTCCTCGGCAACTGGGACCAAACCCCACCATTCATTACCGTCGAGACCCAACCCTGGGACTGTGTCGCACACGAAACGGCTGCCACGAAAGCAACTTTTAAATCCGGCCAATACAAGTTAACAATTGCCATGATAGACAGACTTGAGAAGGAAGTCGACATGCTGGAACGCCATCTGCAGGTGCTGCGGATGGTCATCGAGAACGAACCGATCGGCATCGTGAAGATGTCTAACGAGACGGGATACCCGCATCACAAGGTGCGCTACTCGCTCCGCGTCCTCGAAGAGGAGTCCCTCATCGAGCCGTCCAGTCAGGGTGCAATCACGACGGAGGAGACAGAGGAGTTCGTCGAGGACCTAGACGGAAAAATCGACCACATCATCGAGAAGCTCGAGGGCATGAAAATCGAGGGTGTGGCGGAAATCGAAGGCAGAGTTCCGGCACTTCAGGTGGAAGTTCTCGTTTCTCGCCTCGACGAGACAGAGGTGGTACCCGCGCTTGCGGGAGAGGTTCACGAAACTCTTGCGCTTGTCACGACTGAGCAGCCCCCCGCGCGTCGCGTCGGCCACCGTCTCCAGGGCCTCCGGTTCGAAGAAGCTCTGGGTGACGAGGAACGCGGCGGCGAAGGCGTCGCTGGTCCGGCCGACCCGCTCGGCGGCCGTGATGAGTGATTCCATCATCGCCTCGCTCGCCCCCTGTCTGGAGTCGTTGATGTTCGCCACCAGCAGTGGGTCGCCCATCCGCGCGCGGAAGACCAGGTCGAACGTCTCCTGGCGCTCGTTCTCCTCCGCGTCCGTCGTGGTGACGACCCCGTTGAGTTCGATGCGGTTTATCTCCGGGAGCGCGTCGTAGAGGTCCTGCAGCGTCTCCGTGTGGCCCGTGCTCTGTATCTCGAACAGCAGGTCCTCCACGACCCACTTCACGAAACTGTACTCGACGGTCTCTTCGAGGAACTGGTCGTAGGCCTGGCCCCCGACCGACGCCGCCGCGGCGTCGAACTGGGTGTGTTTCTCCAGGCGGAGGTTGTCGGTGACGTCCTCCCGGCGCTGTCCCGAATCGTGGGCCTTCTGGAGCGTGCTCTCGCCCTTCGAGCGGTAGCGCACGAACAGGTCCGTCCCCTGCAGTGCCTCCTGGGGCGTGATGCGGCGCTCGGCGTCGGTCTTCGCTCCGAGTTCCTCCTCCAGCCGCCGGAGTTCGCTCTCCAGACGCTCGACCTCCCGCTCCAGTTCGTCGCGCTCCTCCTGGACCGTCGCCAGGTTCGCGCGCGCCTCGTCTCGCGCGTCCGTCGCCGCCTGCAGGTCGCTCTCCAGGCGCTCGATTTCCGCGCGGCGCTCGGCCAGCTCCGACCGGAGGGTCTCCACCTCCTCGCTGTCCTCCTGCGTCGGCTCCGCGCTCGACTCCGCTGTGGACTGCTCGGCCGTCTCCCCGTCGGACCCGGGCGAGTCCGTCGACGGGGCGTCCCCGGGCGTCGACTGGTGCTGGCGCGACTGACGCTGCGGCTGCTGTGGCTCCTCACGCGTGGCGGTATCATCGGCCCGCCCGCTGTCACGCGACTGTTCGGGCGCGCGGTCGCGCGACTCCTCGCGGCCGCGCCCGGGCGCGTCGCCGCGCTGGCCGGCTTCGCTCCCGGCCTGGGACCCGCGGACCGTCTCGCTTCGCTCCGGGTCCAGCGACGGAATCGCCTTCATCTCCAGGTCGTCCGGCGACCCCGGAGCGGGACGTGCGTCTGTCGGTGCCCCAACCTGGTCCGCTGCCTGCCCGGACTCCCTCCCGGGGGACCGTCCAGCCGTCGACGGCTGGGGACTCGGCTCCCCGCCCGGCGTCGGCTGCTGACCCGTCGACGCTTGCCGATTCGAGGTGTCGGGGTCGGTCCCGACCGGTCCCGTTTCCGAACTGCTCCGGGGCTCCGGAGTCGTCCCCTGTCTCGACGGCTCGCCCGGTGGCTCCGTCGCTACGTCTGTGTCCCTGCTCTCCGGCGGCGACGATGGCTCCCCGGTCGCCGGTTCCGGCTTCCGGTCGTCCCTGTCCACTCCCTCGCCGGACGCCGGCACCTCGTCGCCGTTCGGGTCACTCTGCGCATTCGCGGGGTCCGCGGGCTCGGACGGCTCCGGACTCCGGTCACTCACGGGCCCCTCGGACGACTCCGACGTGGGGGGCGCGTCCGCATCGGCCGCTGGCGCGTCATCTGGACTGTCGGTCGCAGCCGGTTCGTCCCCGTCGTCAGTCTCGGGCGGTTCGTCGGCGGCGACCGGTTCCGTCTCGACGGTGGTCTCCGCGTCGGCGGCACTCTCCTCGCCGTCATCTGGTTCAGCCTCGGCAATCGCGCCCCCGGACGGGTCCGCTGCCGGTTCCTCGACCTCCGGAATCTCGATGGCGTCGATGCTGACCGGCTTCACCTCGTAGATGCCGACCTCGTCGTCGGCCTGTTCGAAGGCCTCGTCACCCTCGATGAGCCGCTTCGAGTTGCCCACGAAGGCGACGCTCATCGAGCGTCCGCGGTGGTAGACCAGGTAGTAGTCGCCGCTGAGAACGTTCTCCGAAAGTTCGACGAAGCCGGTGAAACCGCCGTCTTCGAGCGTCCGGTCGACTTCGGACACCGGCGTCTCCTCGGTGTAGTACTGTGCCCTGACCTCCTCGCTTCGCTCCTGCATGATGGCCAGCAGGGGAGTGCCGGCGTCGGGGCAGTGTAGACCGACCCCGAGGCGTCTTCGAAGGACTCGATGGTGCCCCGGCGGATACCGATGACGACCCCTTTCGTCACGAAAAGCTCCGCACCGCCGGCGCGGACCACGCCGGAGAACTCCCGATCTGCGAGGTCGTGCAACCCACTGTAACCGCCACTGAACGACTGCTCGTCCCAGTCGTCGACTCGCTCGACCACGCGTGTGCTCATTAACTTGGAACATGCCGATGCGTGACTAATACTTTGTGGGGCTCCGCGGCCGGAGCGATGGACACTTGCTTCTCGATTCCCTATGTGCGTCCATGAGTGACGAGGTGGGCGACGACGTCGGCGAGGTGAGTCCCGGCCTCAGCGAGCAGTACCGGAAGGCGAGCCCGTGGCCGATGCTGGTCGCGTTCGGCTTCGTCATCTCGGAGATCGGCGTCGTCCTCGGCATCTTCCCGATAACTGTCGGCGGGCTCCTGCTGTTCGGGGGCACGGTCGCCGGCATCCTGAAGGAGTCGGCGTACGTCTCCCGGACCTGGCTCTCCCTCGGTGTCATCGCCGCGATACTCGCCGTCCTGGGGGGACTCGCCGTCGGGCTGAACATCGAACCCTCCGCACTCTCGGTGGAAGCGTTGCTTGACCCCGCCCGGCCGTTCGTCTACCGGGGCACGTCGATTCTCGCCGCCTCGGTAGTCATGCTGGGCGTCGCCGCGACGCTGTGGCTGCTGGGCGAGGACCTGGCCTGAAACCAACACGCTATTTACGCGGTCGGCCGAAAGGGCATCCATGTCAGAGAAAGTGTTCGACCGTGAAACACTGCTCGACCTCACGGTCAACGTCATCCCGTTCATCATCCTGGCGTTCTTTTTCGTGGCGTTCATCGTGTTCACACCCTTTGGATTCGACAGCGTCATCTCCAGCATCCAGCTCGCCATCATCGCCCTCTCCGGCATCGGCCTGATGGTCCTGACCTACTACTCGGGCCGGGCCGTCTCGAAGGCAGAGAAGGCCGAGGAAGCGGCCGCCGAAGAGTAGTCGACGGTCACCGCCGACGGTTTCACGGAAGGTTCTCGACACATCCCTTCTCAGGGGCTGACACCCCGGCGAGCGGCGGTCTCGAAGCCGCCGCGGCCTTCCGGTACGGGCGGAACCTAAGCTTTGATAACCCTGTAGTCCTGAAGGGAATCCATGGCAGGAGAACAGCTTCTACTGACGGCGCTTATGGGGATTCTGCTGATAGGCGTCGTCGTCCTACTGACACGCATCGAGGACTGGCGGTCGTACACGCCACTCGCCGGCGGTGGCGTCTACGGCGGCGAGACCGGAGTCGCACACGAGGAGAAGCCGTCGGGACTGATTCGGTGGTTCACGACTGTCGACCACAAGGACATCGGCATGCTCTACGGGCTGTACGCCATCATCGCCTTCGTCGTCGGCGGCCTGATGGCGGTCGGCATCCGCCTCCAGCTCATCACGCCCGAAGGGGCCGTCTTCGGCAACAACTTCTACAACGCGATTCTGACGAGTCACGGCATCACGATGCTGTTTCTCTTCGGAACGCCCATCATCGCCGCCTTCGCGAACTACTTCGTCCCGCTGCTCATCGGCGCGGACGACATGGCCTTCCCCCGCATCAACGCCATCGCCTTCTGGCTGCTGCCACCCGGTGCACTACTCATCTGGGGCGGCTTCTTCCTCGAACCGGTGACGGCCGGCGCGATAGAGGCGGCACAGACCTCCTGGACGATGTACACGCCGCTTTCGGTCGAGCAGGTCAACCCCGGCGTCGACCTGATGCTGCTCGGGTTACACCTGACAGGCGTCTCAGCGACGATGGGTGCGATCAACTTCATCGCGACCATCTTCACCGAGCGCGGTGACGACGTCTCCTGGGCCAATCTGGACATCTTCTCGTGGACCATCCTCACCCAGTCCGGCCTCATCCTATTCGCGTTCCCGCTGCTGGGCAGCGCGCTCGTCATGCTGCTGATGGACCGGAACCTCGGCACGCTGTTCTTCGCGGTGGAGGGCGGCGGCCCGATACTGTGGCAACACCTGTTCTGGTTCTTCGGCCACCCCGAGGTGTACATCCTCGTGTTACCCCCGATGGGTATCGTGAGTCTCGTGCTCCCCAAGTTCGCCGGCCGGAAGCTGTTCGGCTTCAAGTTCGTCGTCTACTCGACGCTCGCCATCGGCGTCCTCTCCTTCGGCGTCTGGGCCCACCACATGTTCTCGACCGGGATGGACCCGCGCCTCCAGGCGAGTTTCATGGCGGTCTCGCTGGCAATCGCAGTGCCCAGTGCCGTCAAGACGTTCAACTGGATTACGACGATGTGGAACGGGCGCCTGCGGCTGACGACGCCGATGCTGTTCTGTATCGGCTTCGTCTCGAACTTCATCATCGGCGGCATCACCGGCGTCTTCCTCGCCACCGTCCCCGTCGACCTCATCCTCCACGACACCTACTACGTGGTCGGTCACTTCCACTACATCGTCATGGGGGCTATCGGCTTCGCCGCCTTCGCCGGCCTGTACTACTGGTTCCCCATCTTCACCGGGAAGATGTACCAGAAGAAACTCGGGAAGGCACACTTCTGGCTGTCGATGGTCGGCACCAACGTGACCTTCTTCGCCATGCTGGCGCTGGGCTACCTGGGCATGCCGCGGCGGTACGCGACCTACCAGTTCGACGCCGCCATCGCGTCGCTGGACCTCGTGACGCTGATGCACCAGGCGGCCTCCGTGGGCGCGATCATCCTGCTCATCGGGCAGATCATCTTCGTCTGGAACTTCGTGCAGTCCTGGCTCGAAGGCCCCGAGGTCAACGAGAGCGACCCGTGGGACCTCGCGGAGACCGGCCAGAAGACCAAGGAGTTCGACTGGTACGGCGACAAGATTTCGACGGCCCTCACCGACGGCGGCGAAGAGGACGAAGTCGCCACCGACGGCGGCGAACCGGTCGCGGAGGACGCGGCCGCTGCGGCGGACGAGGACGCACAGGATAACTGACGGACAGTCCGTATTTTACGCGGCGTTCACGACGAGCACGATACCCGTCAGAAACATCATCAGGGCGATGCCGCCCAGCACGAGCATGAGCAGGTCTTTCTCGGCCATACCCAAGCAACGGCCGGGACGTGTAAAGCCTATTCGTCTCCGGGTCTAATTGGAGTCCGATGCACGCCACAGAGAAGTGGGAGGGCCCGCAGTTCGTCGTCGTGCTCTACAGTCTGCTGGTCCTGTTGACCGGCGTCTTCGGCTACGTCATCGGGCTCATCCGCCCGGCCGACATCGACCCGAAGCTGTTCATGCTCGTCGAGATGCCGCCGACGCCGTTCGGGATGGCCCTCTACGGGATGGTGACGGTCGGGACGATTCTCGGTGTCCTGCTGCTGGCGGTCCGGTACGTCGCCAGCGAGTACGACACCGCAGGAGAGTAGCACCGATTCCGGTCGAGTTGTCGAGTCGCTCCGTTATCCCTGGCCGACCATCCGGTCCTCGTCGTCCCACTCCTGCTCGCGGAGTTCGTACTTCTGGACCTTGCCGGTGGCCGTCGTCGGGAGTTCCGCGACGAACTCGAACCGGCGGACGATCTTGTAGCGGGCGAGCCGTTCCGAGGTGAACTCCTGGAGTTCCTCCTCGGTCACACCGGGGTTCTCGGGGTCGCCGGTCTCCGGCACGACGAAGGCCTTCGGTGTCTCGCCCCACTCGTCACTGGGCGAGGGAATGATGGCGACGTCGGAGACGTCGGGGTGGTCGAAGAGCGTGTCCTCCAGTTCGAGGCTGGAGATGTTCTCCCCGCCGGAGATGATGATGTCCTTCTTGCGGTCCTGGATGGCTACCATCCCGTTCTCGTCGACGGTGGCGAGGTCGCCCATGTGGTAGTAGCCCTCGACGCGGTCGTTGAACGCCGCCTCGGTCTCCTCGGGCTTGTTCCAGTAGCGGTCCATCACCTGGTTGCCGCGGACGACGATTTCGCCGATTGTCTGGTCGTCCCGCGGGACGTCGTTGCCGTCCTCGTCGACCACGCGGACGTCGGTGCCGTGGACGCCCATCCCCTGCCGTTTCTTGATGTCGAAGCGGGTCTCCTCGTTGATGCGGCGCTTGGCGTCGGAGATGGTGATGAGCGGGCCGGTTTCGGTCGCGCCGTAGAGGTGCTTGAGGTACCAGCCGAAGTCGTCCTCGACGTCGCGGATGGTGGCCTCGGGCGGGGCGCTGCCCGCCGTCGTCACGCGCACGTCGTTGTCGCCGGTCATCGGCGGTTCGTCGTTCTCGTTGTAGTAGTCGATGAGCTGGTTCAGGACCGTCGGGGCCGCACAGAGGAAGGAGACGTCTTCGCTGGTGATGGTGTCGACGATTTCGCCGGCGTCGATGCCACGCGTACAGATGTGCTTCGCGCCGGCCCCCGTGACGGCGTAGATGTGTCCCCAGCCGTTGACGTGGAACATCGGGAGCGTCCAGAGGTACACGTCGTCGTCGGTAATCTCGTGGTACATCGTCACGAGGTAGGCGTGCAGCGTCTCGGTGCGGTGGGTGCGACAGACGCCCTTCGGGTCGCCCGTCGTGCCGGAGGTGTAGTTGATGGTGATTATCTCGTCCTCGGCCATCTCGGGGCGCTCGTAGTCGGTCCCAGCCTCGGCCAGCAGATCGTCGAAGGACTCCCAGTCGCCATCGACGGCGTCGGCGTCGTTCGTGATGAACGTCTCCGTGGGCACCTCGTCGCGGATTGCCTCCACCTTCTCCGCGAAGTCGTAGTCGGCGACGATGACGTCCACGCCGGCGTCGCTGAGGATGTACTCGTAGTCCTCGGGGATGAGCCGGTAGTTCAGCGGCGTGTGGACGGCACCGATCTGCATCGCGCCGTAGGCGGCTTCGAGGTGGTAGTGCGTGTTGGGGTCCAGCACCGCCACGCGGTCGCCCTTGCCGATGCCCTTCTCCTGCAGGGCGGCAGAGAAGCGGTCCGCGCGCTCGGCCAGTTCGTCGTAGGAGTACCGTTCACCGGTCGTCGCGACCACTGCCTCCTGGTCGCCGTAGTACTTCCGTGCCCGGTCCAGAAACTCTGTTACTACGAGGGGTTTCTGCATAATAGATTCTCATACACGCGGGACAAAAACGCTCGGGTTTTCTCAGTCTCCGGGCCGCGTCCCCACGCCGTGGGACATTCTCATGGGACAGGGCGTTGACACTCGCCGGGAGACGAGCGACCTCATCGCCGGGAGACGAGCGGTGGTCGTGGCGGGGTGGCCCAGTCCCGGGTCACCCTTCCTGCAGTCGCTTCGTCGTCTCGACGAGCGGGTGGTGGGCGTAGTCGACCGCCTCGATGTCGGCTATCGTTTCGAGGTTCTCCTTCTCCGCGGTCTTCGCCATCCCGAGGTCGACCGGTTCGTCGATGACGATGACGTAGGCGTCCATCTCCTCGATATCGAGTTTGCTGGCGGCCTTCACGCGGTGGTGGCCGTCGGCCAGCAGGAAGGCCTCCTCGCTGTCGATGACGACCAGCGGCTCTGCAAGGCCGCGTTCGAGTTCGTACCGCCGGCCCTCCAGTTCGTCGGCGTAGACCTTCCCCTGTGTCGGCGTCAGTTCCGCCAGTTTGACGTCGCGGCGTTCCTCGCGGGCCTCGACGCCGTGGATGTTCTCCAGCGTCCGCATCAGCTTGTCGACCTTGCTGGGGGTCGCGCGCTCTATCTGGCTGCGGATGACATCGGCGTTGGAGATGATGCCGACGAGATTGCCGGCGTCGTCGACAACCGGCAGGCGTCTGATGCCCGACCGGAGGATGACGCGCGCGGCGTCTGTCAGCGCCATCTCCGGGTGCGCGACCAGCAGGTCCGTCGTCATCACCTTGAATATCGGTTCGCTGTCCTCTCTCAGCAGGAGGTCGCGCGCGCTGATGAACCCCTCCACGTGGCGGCCGTCACAGACCGGAAAACCGCTGTGTTCGTCGCTCTCGGCGATGCGCTGACTCACTTCCGCCACTGTGTCGTCCGGCGACACGGTCGCGACGTCGCGGGTCATGTAGTCCTGAACGGTCGGCTTCCCCTCGTCTGCCATCGTCCCTAGCGAACGGGCGACGGCGACAAAAGCCTCCCGGCTACGGTTCGTCGGCCGCTGCGGCCTCGTCCGGCTCGCGACCCGGCAGCTCCTCCTCGGCGACGAGGTACTCGTCGGCGCTCTCGTCCGGCACGTACACCGGCGCGACAGTCTGGCCCGTCTGGGCGTCCAGGGCTTCGAGGAACCGGTCCGCGATGACCGCCTCCACGATCTCCCTGAGCGATTCGTCGCGGTCCTCGACCGACTCCAGGACGCCCATGGTTATCTGGGCCCCCGCCATGTCGGCGTGGCCGCCCGCGCTCCCGATGCGGCCAAAGGCGTCGCGCAGCACCTCGCCCAGGTCCACGTCCATCCCCTGGGCGCGCCCCGAGACGTATATCGTCCCCTCCTGGATGCCGTACACGAGCGTCGCCGAGACGCCCTCCATCATGAGCAGGCGGTCGGCGGCCTGGGCCAGCGAGTCCCGGTCGCGCATACGGCCGACGCAACTCAGCAGTACCGGCCCCTCCTGGCGACGGTTCCGGATTGCGCTCCCGATGGTGTCGAACGTCTCGGCGCTGATGCTCGGCGACTCGATGCGCTCCAGCAGTCCGAGGTCCGCTGCCGGCAACAGCCGCGCCGCCGCCTCGAAGTCGGCTGCGGACACCTCGCGGGTGAACTCCCGCGTGTCGACCCGGATGCCGAACAGCAGCCCCGTCGCCACGTCCTCGGACATCTGTATCCCGAGTCGCTCCAGGTAGTCCACGAGCAGCGTGCTCGTCGCGCCCACCCCGCTCCGGAGGTCGACGAACCGCGCCTCGACGGGCGCACGCGGCGGATGGTGGTCGATGACGACGTCGATGGGCAGGTCTTCCGGCAGCCCGTCGTTGACGCCCGGCCGTGAGTGGTCGACCAGCGCGAACCCGTCGTAGGCCTCCAGAAGCGAGTCCGGCTCCAGGTTCCGGAGGTCGAACTCGAGCAGGTTCACGAACGCCCGGTTCTCCTGGTGGGTGATGTCGCCGTAGTAGCAGAGGTCGACGGTGCAGTCGGTCTGCTCGGCGATACGGCCGAGTGCGACGGCGCTGGCGATGGCGTCCGGGTCGGGGTTGTCGTGGGTGACGATGGCCAGGCGGTCGATGCTGCGGAGGACGCGGGCGAGCTGGCGGACCTTGAGTCCGCTGTCGCTGACCCGCGAGAGCAGGTGGTCGGTGAGCGTCGCCGCGGGGTCGACGATAGTGTCCGCGACTGTTTCGAGCGTCGCTTTCTGCGGCGTCGCGTCGAACCCGGTGTAGGCGAGGAGGTGCGCGTCGGGGAACGCCTCGCGGGCGGCGCGGGCGGCGGCGACGTTCACCGTCGGGTCCTCGTCGGCGACGATGACGACGTCCACGGGGGCCAGGTCCTGCAGGGTCTCCCTGTCGGTCGGGTCACCGACGTGGACGGTGACGTCCTCGTCGTAGACGTCCGCCCGGTTCTCGTCGGGCGTGACGAGCAGGAGTCGGCCGGGCCGGTCCAGCAGCGACCTGACGAGCCGCGAGCCCAGCGACCCGTTCCCCAGGACCAGCCGGTCAGTCATGTTGGTTCCTCCGTGACGTACCGTCTAAAAAGGTCAGGCTTCGCCGGTCCGGGAGGGGTCCCGCTGTCACTTGAGTCGTTCCTGGAGGAAGGACGGGTGCGCGGCGCTGACGCCGTCCAGCGACGCGATGTGTTCGTTGATGACGTCGCCGAGTGCGTCCCCGTCACTGGCGCGGATTTCGGCCATCAGCATGTGGTCGCCGCTGGAGGTGTACAGCGCCTCGATGGATTCGAGGTCCTTCAGCGCCCGCGTCACCTCGACGTAGCGTTCGCTCTCGACGTCGACCCCCACGATGGCGATGGACTGCCCGGACAGTTTCTTCGGGTCCACGTCCGCAGAGTAACCGACGATGACGCCCTCCTCTTCGAGGCGCTGGATGTACTTTCTGACCGTCGGTTTCGACACTCCTGCGCGTTCTGCGATCTCGGCGTACGACGCCTGGGCGTCGTCCTCCAGGACCGACAGAATCCGCTGCTCCGTGGACTCGGCGCTCATAGGGCTATGTTTTGCTCCGGAGAAAAAATATCTTCCGAACCGAAAAACTCCCGCCGTCGCACCGGAACCGGCCGACGACACCCGTGTAGTGTCGGCTTACCGGCGACGGGGGTCGTTCGGCCTACGTGTGCCGGTCGATGAGTTCGTCCGCGGTCCGTTCCCACTGGGCGTCGTCGTCGAAGTACCGCTCCGCGAGCGGGTCCTCGGGCATCTCGCCGACGCTGCGCTTCTCCGCGCCGTAGGACGGCCGGTCGGCGTCGTGGTAGAAGCGGCCGGTCAGCACCTCGCCCTCCCAGAGTCGCGACTCGGCCTCGTACATCATCTCCGCGGCTTCCATCCGGTCGCCGGTGTCGAAGTCGAACTCGTCGTCGTCCTGGATGTCGGTGTAGGGGACGTACTCCTTGGCGTCCTTGTTCCAGGTGGGACACTGGGTGAGGAAGTCGACGTGTGCGAACCCGTCGTGTTCGATCGCTTCCTGCAGAATCTCCTTCGCCTGCCGCGGATTGACCGCGGCGGTCCGCGCGACGTACGACGACCCCGACGCCAGCGAGCGGTCGCACCGGGTCCTTGGCGCTGCCGTGGGGTTGCGTCTTCGACTTGTGGCCCTTCGGGCTGGTGGGTGAGGTCTGGCCCTTCGTCAGCCCGAAGATCTCGTTGTTGAAGACGATGTAGGTGATGTCGTGGTTCTCGCGGGCGGTGTGCATGAAGTGGTTGCCACCGATGCCGTACCCGTCGCCGTCACCGCCGGCGGCGATGACTTCCAGTCCCGGATTAGCCAACTTCGCTGCCCGCGCGATGGGGAGCGAGCGGCCGTGAATCGAGTGGTAGCCGTAACAGTCGAAGTAGCTGTTGAGCTTGCCCGAACAGCCGATACCCGTCACGAGCAGCGTCTCGTCGGGCGTCCGACCCACTTCGGGCATGGCC